>NZ_CP015523.1:0-177851 GCF_001638925.1 Sphingomonas sp. NIC1 | reverse complement strand
TCGAGCCCTTCGACCCGGTCCTCGACGCCGTTCATGGCCGTCAAAAAGAGTGCCGGGTTCGTATCCCCGCCGCCCGGATAGCCTTGAGCGCCGGCAGGCCGGAAATGCCGGGCACCATCCGGTCGAGGATCAGAACGGCGTAATCGCTGGAAGACGCCAGGAAGATCGCGTCCTGCCCGGTCGTACAGGCGTCGACGACATGGCCTGCACTGCTCAGCACGCGCTGCAGGTCCTCACGCGTCACGGCATCGTCTTCGAGCAACAAGAGCTTCATCGACGGATAATCCGGTTTCGCGCCGGAGACGGCAAGTTGGGCATAATCAATCTTGTCCTCACCTGCGGCGAAGGTTGCCGCTCCTAGAAGGGCACGGTGTAACCTGCCTCAAGGAGTGTGTGTCATGAAAGAGGTGCGATTGATGCTGGGTGTGCTGTCCGTCGCAGCGGTGAGTGGGACAGCCGCTGCGGCACCAACGAAACTGAAAGGACACCAATACGCCGCTGAGGCGAAAGTCTCTCTCGCGACGGCTCGGCAGACCGCGCTCAAGGCGCGTCCCGGCAAGATTACCGACCAGGAATTGGAAAAAGAGAAGGGCGGCAGCGGCCTGCGCTATTCCTTCGACATCACCAGCCACGGCAAGCCTTATGAAGTTGGTATCGATGCGCGAAGCGGCGCGATCCTCGAGAATGTTGCGGAGAGCAAAACCCCGGACTGACCAACATCGAGATGCCGGCGCATTGGCCAGCGTCACCGGTCATGAGGCGCGACAGAAAGATGCTGATCAGGGGGACCAGGAAGGGCGTTCAGCCCGTTATGCTCGCAGCGTTGCTGGCGGGATGCGCGCATTACACCCCACTTCCGCTCACGCGAGATTTACCGCTCGCGCCGTCAATCGGTGCGCTCCAGGGGGCCGCGGAGGATCATGGAGCGCTGTCGGTTGGCGATGTCGTTACGTTGGCGCTGGCGAACAACCCGGACCTTCGCGCTGCGCGCCTGAAGCGGGGCATTGCCGAGGGCCAGGCGACGCAAGCCTCGATCCTCGCCAATCCGTCCCTGTCGGGCGCTTTCCTGCCTCTGCTTTCGGGGCGGGCACTGTCCCGGCCTGGAATCTAGGGCTGGCGCAGGACATCAAGAGCCTCGTCACCTATCGTGCGCGACGCCGCGCTGCCACTGCGAGCACCCGGCAGGTCGCGGCCGATCTCGTCTGGCAGGAATGGCAGGTTGCCGGACAGGCGCGCCAGCTTGCCACCGACATCATCATCGGCACGCGCAGCCGCCCGACCTATGTCGCGGCCTACGATCTCCTGTCTGACCGGAACGGCAAGCTCGAGCGCGCGCTGGCGGCGCGAACCGTGACGCTTGTCACCGTCGCCCCAGACCGTGTCGCGCTTCAGGCGGCGCGGACATCGCTCAACACGCTTGACCAGACTTTGCTCTCACAGCGTCACCAGCTGAACGCCCTGCTGGGCCTGACGCCGGACGCGGTCGTGCCGCTCGCAACCGAGCCCGACCTGCCGCGGTTCGACCCTGCCACGATCCGTGCCGGGCTTGCGACACTCCCCGATCGCCGGCCCGATCTGCTCGCGCTACGCCTCGGCTATGACGCCGCGGACGAGCAACTGCGCGTCGCGATCCTATCGCAATTTCCCGACCTGATCCTTGGCGGCTCCGCATCGAGCGACAGTTCGAAGGTCATCAACGGCGGGCCGAACGCGCAGGTCGGTCTGCCCATCTTCGATCACAACCAGGGCAATGTCGCGGTCGCGCGGGCAACGCGGGCGCAGCTTCACGCCGATTACGCGGCGCGGCTGGCGGCCGCTACCGGGACGGTCGGCGCGCTGCTGCGGGAATATGAACAGCTTGCGGCGCAACTCGCGATCGCGCGCCGTGATCTGCCTGCCGCTCGTACCGCCGCGGCCCGGGCGCAGGCGGCGTTCGGCGCCTCCAACATCGACGAGCGCGGCTATGTCGACCTCGTCTCCAACCGCTTCGCCAAGGAAGAGGAGATCATGACCCTGGAACTCGCGCTGTTCGACCGGCAGATCGCCATCCAGACGCTGGTCGGCGACGGCCTGCCGACGGCCGACCTGCCGCCAGAGCAAGCGGGCACGGTCCGGTGACTCCCATACCCACGAGGATCTCCGCTGCCCTTCTTCTGCTGCTGGTCGCAGCGTGCAGCGGAACGTCCACCACGCCGGATGCCAGCGATACCCCGACGCCGAGCGTCCTCGTCGGCACCGTCGCACCCCGCCAGGGTGCGCTGCCGGCGATCGTCACCGCTTACGGTTCCGTGGCACCGTCCGAGATCGGCACCCGCACCTTCAGCGAGGCGCAGCCGGGCCAGGTCACGCGGCTGTTCGTCGCGCCCGGCAGCGCCGTGAAGATGGGTCAGCCGCTGGCAACCTTCGTCACTGCGCCAACTTCGCGCAGCACCTACGAACAAGCGGTGAGCGCTCTCGCCGCAGCGCAGAAGGCGCGCGCCACCACGGCGCAGCTTCTAGCGCAGCAGCTCGCAACAACCGATCAGCTGGTGCAGGCCGACAAGGCGGTGTCCGACGCCCGAACAGTGCTGGCCGCGCTTCGGGCAGAGGGCGCCGGGGCGCCGATTCATACCATCACGGCACCGTTTTCTGGCGTCGTCACCGCCGTGGCCGTGGCGCAAGGGGATCGCACCGCTGCCGGCGCCACGATCCTGGCGGTCGCGCGGTCAGGCGGGATCGTCGTAACCGTGGGGATCGATCCTTCGCAGCGTGGAGGCGTCACCGTCGGCCAAGGTGCGTCGTTGAAGCGCCTGTCCGGGGCGGCACGCTCGAGGGTCGTGTGGTCCGGGTCGACGGCGCGTTGAACGCCGTGACCAAGATGGTCGACGTCGACCTGTCCTTTCCGGCGGGGGCGTTGCTGCCGGGTGAGCCGATGCAGGTCGACATCCGTACCGGCGAGGTCGGCGGATGGGTCGTGCCGCACGCGGCGGTAGTCACCGCGGGCGGTCGCCCGCGCATCTTCCAGATCCGGGGCGGCAAGGCCAAGGCAGTTCCGGTCGTCGTCCGGCTTTCCTCGGACGCCGGCGACGTGGTCGACGGCGCCCTCTCACCGCGCCTCCCGCTGATCGTCGCAGGCGCCTATCAGGTCACTGACGGCGACGCGGTCCGGAGCCGGTAATGCTCGAGCGTCTCCTGCGCACCCAGTCGCGCGCATTCGTCCTTGTCGGCCTGGCGCTGGCGCTCGCGGGGATCGTCGCAGCCTTATCGTTGCCGATCGGCCTTTTCCCGCAGGTGTCGTTTCCGCGGGTCGTCGTCGATCTCGATTCCGGGAGCCGCCCCGCCGATCAGACCGCGCTGACCGTCACCCGCCCCGTCGAAGAAGCGATCCGCGCCATCCCCGGCGTCAACAACGTCCGCTCCGAGACTGCGCGCGGGACGGCGCAGATCTCGATCGACTTCGGCTGGGGCGCGACATGATCGCGAGCACGCTGCTGGTCGACACCGCGGTCGGCCGCATCCTGCCATCGCTGCCTGCTGGCGCGCAGTACAATGTCCGCCGGATGGACCCGACCGTTTTCCCAATCATCTCCTATGCCCTGGTATCCGATACAGCGGATCCGGCCCAGCTCCAGGACTTCGCGCGACTTCAGATCACCCCGCTGCTGTCCTCGATCACCGGTCTCGCCAAGGTCGGTGTGCAGGGTGGCGACACCGCGGAGGTCGAGGTACTCGCGGACCCGCAACGGCTCGCAAGCTACGGCTTGGCGATGGCGGACCTTGCGGCCGCTATCCGCAATGGCAACGTGTTGAGTGCGGTCGGGCAGGTCCAGGATCGTGGTCGGCTCTCGCTTGTCATTGCCGATCGCAGCGTCGCCAGCGCCGCGCAGGTCGGCGACATCGTCGTCAAGGCGGCGCCGGCAGGGGTCGTTCGGGTACGGGATGTCGCGACCGTGCAGACCGGTGCGGTGCCCGTCTGGCAGCGGATCGTCGAGGACGGCAAACCCGCGGTGCTGTTCAACATCTATGAGCAGCCCGACGGCAATGCGGTCCAGATCGCAAGGCAAGTGCAGGCAAAACTGGCAGGCGTGAAGCTGCCGGCCGGGGTCAAGCTGGTCAACTGGTACGATCAGAGCGAGCTGGTGACCCAATCGGTTGCAAGCGTTCGTGACGCTGTGCTGATCGGCCTCGTTCTCGCCGCGCTGGTGCTGCTTCTGTTTCTGCGCAGCTGGCGGGTGACGTTGGTCGCCGTCATCGTCGTGCCCGCCACGCTGGCGGCGACGGTGCTGGTGCTGAGCATCCTCGGGATGAGCTTCAACATCATGACCCTGGGCGGGATCGCCGCGGCGGTCGGGCTGCTCATCGACGACGTCATCGTCATGGTCGAGCATATCGCCCGCCGCGCCGGCGAGGTGCGGCCGGACGGTACGGTGGCCGGCGATGCCGCGGTCATTCCCGCGGCGCGCGAATTCATGGCGCCGCTGACGGGGTCGAGCCTCGCGACGCTGATCGTGTTCCTGCCGCTGTCCTTCCTGACCGGCGTCACGGGCGCTTTCTCCAAGGCGCTGTCGGTGACGATGGCCGCGGCGCTCGCCATTTCCTGGGCGATGACCGCTTTCGTCGTACCGGTCCTCGTGCGGTGGCTGGTGGACTTCCGCACATGGCGAGACCCCGGGGTCGCCGGCGAGGGACGCCTCGCCGTCATCCACGACAAAGGCCTTGATCGCCTTTCGGCCCGACCGTGGCTGCTCCTTGTCATCCTCGTCCCGCTCCTGGCGGTCGGCTATATCGGCTATTCCAAGGTGCCGACCGGCTTCATGCCGAAGGTCGACGAAGGCGGCTTCGTCATGGATTATTACACCGCGCCCGGCACCTCGCTGGACGAAAGTGGGCGGCAGGTCGGGCAGATCGACCGGCTGCTCCAGGCCAATCCGGAGGTGCTGACCTTCTCGCGGCGGCTCGGCACCGGCCTCGGTGGTGATCTCGGCCAGAGCTATCACGGCGACTATTTCGTCCGGCTGAAGCCGAACCACAGCCGCCCGACCGAGGAGGTAGCCGCCAGCGTCGCCGACGAGATCGGGGTCAAGGTGCCAGGCGTCCAGGTCGAGGTCGCACAACTCATCGAGGATCTGATCGGCGATCTGACCGCCGTCCCACAACCGATCGAAGTCAAGCTCTACTCGTCCGACCCGACCGTGCTTGATGCCCAGGCGAAGAAGGTCGCTGCCCTGATCGAAAGGATCAATGGCGTCGTCGAGGTGAAGGACGGCGTTCAACTAGCTGGTGACGCACTCGATGTCCGCGTCGACCCGGTCCGCGCCGGCGTGGAAGGGGTCGCGCCGTCAGACGTCGAGGCACAAATGTCTACCGCCCTGAGCGGCACTGTCGCCACGACCCTTGCTCGACCCGACAAGGCCATCGACGTGCGCGTCCGGCTTCCGCAGGCGATGACGATCAGCCAGGCCGAGCTTGCGCAACTGCCCATCCGTGCGACCGACGGCCATGTGTTTCCGCTGTCGCGCGTCGCATCCATCGAGGCGGTTATCGGCCAGCCCCAGATTGCCCGCGAGAACTTGGAACCGATGGTGGCCGTGACCGGTCGCATCCAAGGGCGTGGGATCGGTGCTGCCGTTGGCGACGTTACCAAGGCCCTTGACCAACCAGGCGTACTGGCGCCCGGCATCCGCTACGAGCTGGGCGGCCTCTATCAGCAGCAGCAGATCGCCTTCGCAGGCCTCATCAAGGTATTCGGCGCAGCCCTCGTCGCTGAGCTGGTGTTGCTCCTTGTGCTCTACCGGCGGTTCTGGTTGCCCGTCATCATCATCGGCTGCTCCCTGCTGTCGACCACGGCAGTGTTCACCGCCCTATGGCTCGCCGGCGTCGACCTCAACATCACGGCGCTGATGGGCATGACGATGATCATCGGCATCGGCACCGAGATGGCGATATTCTACGTCTCCGAGTTCGAGGAGCTCTGCCACACCATGCCGCCCGTCGTCGCGACGCGCGAGGCAAGCCGCAATCGCCTGCGCCCGATCACGATGACGACGCTGGCGGCGATTTTGACGTTGCTGCCGCTGGCGCTCGCGATCGGTCAGGGCTCGGGCATCCAGCAACCACTCGCGATCGCGATCATCGCCGGCCTGCTGCTGCAATATCCGCTCGTGCTCTTGGCAATGCCGATCCTCGTTCGGCTGACTCTACCGCATTCCGACGATGATCCTGCCATTCCAGAACAGGGAACCGCACCATGAAGAGCGTACTGACGACTGCCATCTTGGCGATGGCATCCTTCGCTGCGGCGGGGGCTGCCCCGCGGGTGCCTGCCTACCGCGTCGCAGCTACGATCTCCGGTCCGGACGGCGGGGGATGGGATTATGCCCGCGTCGATCCCGTCGATCACCGCCTCTACATCGCGCGGTCGACCTCGATCACCGCGATCGACACCAGACGTGAGCGGGCAGTCGGATCGATCGGCACCATTGCGCACGGTCATGCGGTCGTACCGCTTTCCGGCGGGCGCCTCATGGCGACGAGCGGCGACGATGCCTCGGTCCGCTTTCTCTCAACCTCCGATGGTCGCGAGCTGGGCCGTGTCGCGGTCGGCGAAAAACCCGACGCTGCGATCGTCTCCGCTGATGGCAAGATCGGCTTTGTCATGAATGCCAAGGCCGGCTCGGTATCGATCATCGACACGACAGCGATGCGTACGTTGCGCACTGTGCAGCTCAAGCCCGGCCTTGAATATGCCGCGCTGACACCGAACGGCACGCTGTTCGTCAATGACGAGGACGCAAACGAGATCGAGGTCGTCGATCTCCGACGCGGTACGGCCGCTGCGCCGATCGCCTTGCCAGGGTGCACCGAGCCATCTGGCCTCGCCTATGACGCGAAAACGGATCGCCTCATCGCCGCTTGTGCCAACGGTAAGGCGGCCATCGTCACTGGCTCGAACCGCAAACTTTCGCAGCTGGTCGACATCGCCATCGGCCCCGATGCCGTCATTCTGGATCCGCAGCGTCGCTTGGCGTTCATTCCCTGCGGCAAGGACGGAGTGCTGGACGTCCTGTCTCTCGAGGGCGCCGTCGTGAAGCGCGTGGGACGTATCAAGACTGCCGAAGGTGCCAGGACGGGGGCGCTCGATCCGGACAGCGGTGCGATCTACCTGCCGACAGCGTCGTTTGGCCCGCCAGCCAAACCTGGCGCTCGCCCGGTCGCGACGCCTGGGACGTTCAAGGTGCTGGTTGTGAAGCCGGCGTGACCGGGGCTTATGGAATGACCCGGACAGCGATGCCGGCACAAATTCTCGCCAAGGCCGCGCTGCTCGCGCTTGGCGGAGGGCTTTTATTAGTCGTCGCATCACTGTTCGCGACGGGCCGCGTAACGGGCCTCGATCCGGCCATTCTACTATGGATGCGCAGGCACACCGGCGATCATGGTTGGTTGATCGCCTTTTCGCGTGTCGTGACGGTGATGGGAAATAATGCCACCCTGTGGATCGCGACCGCGGTTGCGATCGCAGTGTGCGCAATAAGACGACGTTGGCAGTGGTGCACTTATCTCACAGGCACGACCGCAGGCGGGGCCGTCATCATCAGTGCCATCAAGACGGCGGTGGGCCGGCCCAGGCCAACGGTAGTCTCGCATCTCGTGGATGTTCAGACTGCAAGCTTTCCAAGCGGGCACGCCATGGACTCCGCCTTCGTCTATGGCTCGATAGCTATCGCCATTGTGGCAGGGGCTGATGGCGGACGTCGTTGGAATCTGGTCGTCGTCGCTGCCATGCTTTTGGTGTTTGCTATCGGTGCGTCGCGGATCGTCCTTGGCGTCCACTGGCCAACGGATGTTGCAGCTGGCTGGGC
The DNA here is from genome assembly GCF_001638925.1 of Sphingomonas sp. NIC1. Classification (NCBI taxonomy): domain Bacteria; kingdom Pseudomonadati; phylum Pseudomonadota; class Alphaproteobacteria; order Sphingomonadales; family Sphingomonadaceae; genus Sphingomonas; species Sphingomonas sp. NIC1. The sequence continues at coordinate 170,013 of NZ_CP015523.1, read as the reverse complement.
AATCGGCTTGTGCTGGACGGCTACCGTTACACGGGTTTTCGCCCGGTGGATTGGCGGAGGATCACCAACCTTCGGCAAGCAGACGCTGCGCGTGAGTGAACCCAAGTGAACTGGCTGGTACGCTTCTTTGGAAATCGGCGCGAATATTGTGAGCACGATCAGCCGGACCGAGCCGGAAGACACGTCCAGCAAGATGAAAATTGCCGCAGCCAACAGTGGATGGTTCCTGCGCCGTCTCGAAGCCAAACTGGACCGACTGTCCAGACTGGATCAAACCTCGCTGCGCAAGCGTGTCGTCACTTGGTGCGAGGTGGCGACGGCCCGGATGGCGCACGTCGGCGATCATGCACGCCGACGCGCTACCTAGCCGTTGGCAAGGCTGGCGATCGCCGGGGCTATGTCACTGCCATCCGGGCCTTTGCTCTCAGCGGGAAGCTGGGTGATCGCTTGACGATGATCGGCTATGGTCGACACAGGCGCCGGCTCGAACATTGGGCAAGGGCGCTGGGCGTCGACGCAATCGTCGCATTCTTGTCAGTCGACCTGACCCCAACCTTGACGTGAGCGTGTTCGATGCCGTGATTCTCGTCTCGTACGAGCCTGAGCGTCTATTCTCACTCGTGCGAACCGCCGCCGAACTTGATCTCGCAATCGTGTTTCCCGGCGATCACGCTGACGTGCGCGCCATCACGTCGCGGACGCAAACGTCGTACGCGGCGACGCCATACGACAGTTTGTCCTGTGGTCTTGCACTGTCGCAGATATCTGCGGCGTGATGCTCTCACATCCAATCAGCCTGGATACTGCCCTCGCTCGGTTGTCTAAGCCCGACGATCGCGATCCGCATGTAGGAACTTTGATATGACTGCGATCAGCAACCTAGTTGCAACGATGGCGGGCTGGATCGTCGCCGCGATCGCTGCGACCGGATATATTGGGATCATCGGTTTGATGGCTCTCGAAAGCGCCTGCATCCCGCTGCCGTCTGAAATCATCATGCCATTCAGCGGTTATCTGGTCTCAACCGGTCGTTTGAACCTCTGGCTGGTAGCGATTGCGGGGGCGGTCGGCTGCAATCTCGGGTCGTCCCTTGCTTATGAGGCGGGACGTCACGGCGGCCGTCCCATGGTCGAGCGTTACGGACGCTGGCTCCTGCTCACATCCGAGGATCTCGACCGATCGGAACGGTTTTTCGACCGCTTCGGCGGTGCGGCTGTTCTGATAGGTCGGATGTTGCCAGGCATCCGCTCGTTCATCGCGCTACCCGCGGGGATCGCCCAGATGCCGTTGGTGCGCTTTCACCTTTACACGTTCATAGGGTCACTGCCTTGGTGCCTAGGTCTGGCCTATGCCGGCCAAGTGCTCGGGAGCCGCTGGAACACGGACCCGCGATTGTCGGCCTTGTTTCATAAGATTGACCTGTTCCTGCTGGGCGCGGTCGTATTGGCGGCAATATGGTTCGTGCGGCGTCGCCTGACGGGGGTGCGAGATTCACGGGCCGCAGAAACCGAATGAGAGTCGGGGATGACCTTCGGTCCCTTCGTCTTCAATCAGAGCGGGGTGCCGCTACATTGGGACTTTGTATAGTCGGCTCCAGCAGCGCCCATGCTTTCGTGACTAAGCCGTCACGATGCGCCAGACCTTCCTTCTTATCCCGATCCTGCTTGCCGGTTGCGGCGAGAAGGCCGCGAAGCCGCCCGCACCGCCTGCCCATGCCGAGACGATCGCGCACGAAAGCGAGCTGCTAAAGCTTACGCTGACGCCCGAGGCGCAACATCGCTTGGGCATCAGCCTGGTGCGCGTCGGCGGAGGATCCGCTACCGCAACGCGTGAAGTAGCCGGCGAAATCGTGGTCCCGCCGATCAGCGCCAATGGTGTGCCGGTCAACTCGACGACGAATCTCCAGCAGATCGGTAGCCAGCAGGCTGCGGCTGATGCCGAACTGGCGCGTGCATCGGCGCAGGCCCGCCTCGCCCGGATCGCGCTGGACCGGGCCGAGAGTCTTGTGCGCGAGGAAGCCGGTAGTGTCCGGGCGCGCGACGAAGCCGCAGCAGCCCTCGCAGCAGCGCAGGCGGCGCTGGGCGCGGCACGACAGCAGCGTCGTTTGCTTGGGCCTGCGGTTGCCTCGCTCGGTTCGCAAGCAGTGCTATGGGTTCGTGCGTCGGTGTTCGGCAGTGACATGGGCAATGTGCGTCGAGAGGCCGCCGCGACGGTCCGCACGCTCGGCGACGCCGGCGCGCCGCGCAGCGCCCGTCCGGTGCAGGCGCCGCCTTCGGCCAACACCGTCGCGGGCACGGTCGACCTGTATTACGCCGTCGACAATCGCGATCGTATCTTCCGCGTCGGCCAGCGTGTCGCGGTGGACCTGCCGCTCGCCGGGCAAACCGAGGGATTGTCGGTACCGTCTGCTGCGATCCTGCGCGATATCCACGGTGGCGAGTGGGTCTATCAGCGGACCGCGCCCGACACCTTCGTGCGCCAGCGCGTCGAGGTAGCATCGGAAAGCGGCGGACGGGCGCTGCTGGCGCGCGGGCTCACGGCCGGCGCGCAAGTCGTGACCAATGGCGCGGCGGAGTTGTTCGGCACCGAGTTCGGGGCGGCGCACTGATGCTCGGCCGGTTCGTCCATTTCGCGCTGGCGCAGCGCGTCCTCGTCCTCGCGCTCGCCGCGCTATTGGTGATCCTCGGCGTTCGCGCCGGGCGCGACGTGCCGCTCGACGTATTCCCCGAGTTTGCACCGCCGATGGCGGAAATCCAGACCGAGGCGCCGGGGCTGTCGACCGAGGAGGTCGAAAGCCTGGTGACGGTGCCGATCGAGACGGCGGTCAACGGCGTGCCCGGCCTGATGACGCTGCGATCGAAGTCGGTGCTGGGCCTGTCGTCGGTGCAAATCCTGTTCGAGCGCGGGTCCGACGTGATCCGCGCCCGCCAGATGGTCGGCGAGCGCATCGCGCAGGTGCAGCCACGCCTGCCGCTAGCGGCGCGTCAGCCGGTCCTGATGCCCCCTTGTCCTCCACGAGCCGGGCGATGAAGGTTGGGCTGTCGTCGACGAAGCTCGACCAGATGCAATTGTCCGAGCTGGTGCGCTGGACGATCCGCCCGCGGCTGATGGCGGTCCCCGGCGTCGCCAACGTCGCGGTCTGGGGGCAGCGCGACCGGCAGTTGCAGGTGCTGGTCAATCCCGATCGTCTGCGCGCGTCCGGCGTGACGCTGGCGGAGGTGCGCGCGGCTGCTGGCGACGCGGTGTTGGTGGGAGGCGGCGGGTTCGTCGACACGCCCAACCAGCGCCTCGCCGTCCAGCAGACGGGCACGGTGCAGACCGCGGCCGAGCTTGCACGGGCGGTCGTCAAGCAGGCGGGCGAAGCACCGGTCAGGATCGGTGACGTCGCCCGCGTGGTCGACGGCTTCAATGCCCCGATCGGCAATGCCATCATCGACGACGGCCCGGGCATCATGCTGATCGTCGAGAAGCAGCCTACCGCCAATACGCTGGAGCTGACCCGCGCGGTTGAGGCCGCGTTTGCCGAGCTGAAGCCGGGTCTCAAGAACGTCAAGGTCGACACGACCATCTTCCGCCCGGCGACATTCATCGAGCGTTCGATCGACAATCTCACCCGCGCGCTGATGATCGGCTGCGCGCTGGTGGCGGCGGTGCTGTTCCTGTTCACCCGCGACTGGCGGCAGGCAACGATCAGCCTCGTCGCGATCCCGCTGTCGCTGCTCGGCGCGGGGCTGATGCTGCTGTGGTCGGGCGCGACGATCAACGTGATGATTATTGCCGGGCTCGTCATCGCGCTGGGCGAGGTGGTCGACGATGCGATCATCGACGTGGAGAATATCACACGGCGGCTGCGTCTGAACCGCGAGGCGGCCGATCCCAAGCCGGCCTTCGCGGTGGTGCTGGCTGCCTCGCTGGAGGTGCGCTCGGCGGTCGTCTTCGCCTCGCTGATCGTGATGCTGGTGTTCGTGCCCATCTTCTTCCTGGGCGGAGTTGCCGGCACCTTCTTCCAGCCACTCGCCATTGCCTATGTGCTGGCGATCGGCATGTCGCTGCTAGTCGCGCTGACCGTCACGCCGGCGATGTGCCTGCTCCTGCTCCCGAACGCGCCGCTGAAGGCGGAGCGTGACACCCGCTTCGTCGCGGCGATGAAGCGCCGCTACGTCGGCTTCCTGCCGCGCGTGGTCGCGAGGCCGGCGATGACGGTCGGGATCGTCGCGGGCGGGCTGCTGCTCGCCGGTGTCGGCTATGCGACCTTCAAGGACCAGTTCCTGCCCGACTTCCGCGAAACCGACTTCCTGATGCACTTCGTCGAGAAGCCGGGGACGTCGATCGAGGCGATGGACCGGATCACGATCCGCGCGTCGAAGGAGTTGCGCGCGATCCCCGGCGTCCGCAACTTCGGTGCGCATATCGGCCGCGCCGAACAAGCCGACGAGGTGGTCGGTCCCAATTTCACCGAACTCTGGATCAGCCTCGACGAGAACGCCGATTACGATGCGTCGGTGAAGCGGATCAAGGACGTGGTCGAGGGCTACCCCGGCCTCTATCGCGACGTGCTCACCTATCTGCGCGAGCGGATCAAGGAGGTGCTGACCGGCGCCGGCGCGACGATCGTCGTGCGCATCTACGGTCCGGACCAGGCGGAGCTGCGTGCGGCCGGTGCCCGCGTCCGCGAGGCGATCGGTAGCATCCCCGGCGTCTCCGACCTGAAGCTGGAATCCCAGGTCTTGGTGCCGCAAATCCGCATCCGGCCACGCGCGAGCGAACTGGCGCGGTTCGGCCTGACCGCGGGCGAGGTGCGCCGCCAGGCGCAGGTGCTGGTCGCGCAGGCCAAGGTCGGCGAAATCTACCGCGACCAGCGCGCCTTCGACGTGGCGGTCTGGGGCGAGCCGGCGGTGCGCAACAGCGTCCACGCCTTGCGCGACCTGATGATCCAGGTGCCCTTGCCCGGCAATGCGGCCGCCGGGGCGCCGGTGCGGCTCGGCGACATCGCCGATATCGAGATCGCACCCGCGCCCAACGAGGTGAAGCGCGAGAACGGCCAGCGCCGGCTCGACGTGACGATGAACGTCGCGGGCGCGGACCTCGGCACGGTCGCGCAGGCGGTCGACGCCGCGGTCGCGAAGGTGCCGTTCGCGACCGGCTATCACCCGCAGGTGCTCGGCGAATATGCCGCGCTGAAGGAATCGCGCAGCCGGCTGTGGAGTATCGGCGCGCTCTGCCTCGTCGGCATCCTGTTGCTGGTCTGGCTGGAGTTCCGTTCGCGCCGGATCACCGCGCTGGTCGGTGTCAGCCTGCCGTTCGCGCTGGTCGGTGGGGTAGTCGCCGTCGCGCTCACCGGCGGGGTGCTGTCGCTCGGCTCGTTGGTCGGGTTCGTTACCGTCATCGGCATCGCCGCGCGCAACGGCATCATGCTGCTGTCGCACTACCAGCATCTCGAACGGCACGAGGGCATGACCTTCGGGCGCGAACTGGTGCTGCGCGGCGCGGAGGAGCGACTGGTGCCGATCCTGATGACCGCCGCCTGCGCGGGACTGGCACTGGTGCCGCTGATCGTGGCGGGCAACGCGCCGGGGCACGAGATCGAGCATCCGATGGCGATCGTTATCCTCGGGGGCCTCATCTCGTCGACCGCGCTCAACCTGCTGCTGCTGCCCGCACTCTATGCCCGCTATGGCGAGGACCGCACCGTGCCGCCTGCCACCGCTCCCAAGGAGGTGCTGGCATGATCCGTCGCCTCGCTCCCGCCGTCGCGCTGCTCGCCTCCGCGTGCATGAGCGTGCCCGCACCTCCGCCGACGATCGCCCCACCCAGCGCGACGGGCGAGTTCGCCCGGCTTCCCGTCGCGTCGATCGCGTCGGTGCCGGATGACTGGTGGCGGCTCTACGACGATCCTGTCCTCGACGGACTGGTGCGATCGGCCCTCGCCGCCAATGCCGATCTGCGCGTCGCCTACGCCAATCTGGACGGCGCGCGCGCCGCGCTGCGGCAGGCACGGGCGGCGCGGCTGCCGCAGACGACGATCGAGAGCGCGCTGGGAGTCGACAACCCCGCCTCGCAACCGAGCGCGTCGGGCAACGTGCCGACGACGGATTACGATTTCGCTGCGACAGCAAGCTGGGATCTCGACCTGTTCGGCCGGCTGCGATCGGCCGCGACCGCGGCGGGCACAGATGCCGAGGCGCAGGCCGCGGTCGTCGATGGATTGCGCGTCGCCGTGGTCGCCGACACGGTGCTGGCCTATGTCGACCTGTGCGGATCGACCCGCGCTATCGCGACCGCGCGCGAGGTCGCGGCGGCACAGGAGCGGTCGGTCGCGCTCGTGCGCGAACAATTGCGCGCCGGCGAGGTGTCGCCGCTGGAGGTGTCGCAGGTTGCGACCATCGCTGCTGCCACCCGCGCGGCCATCGCACCGTTCGAGGCACAGCGCGCCAACGCGCTGTATCGGCTCGCGACGCTGCAGGGCCGCCCCCGGCGGAAGCACGGGGCTATCGCTTCGTCTGCACCGCCGCACCCCGGCTGCGCACCGCTGCACCCGTTGGCGACGGCACCGCGCTGCTGCTCCGGCGCCCTGACGTCCGCGAGGCGGAGCGCCGCCTTGCCGCTGCCGCGGCGCGGATCGGGGTGGCGCGGGCGGACCTCTACCCGCGCGTCAATCTGGGCGGAGCGCTCGGATTGCTGTCGGGCGGGTTCAAGGCCGTCGCGTCGCCGCTCGTCAGCTGGGCGTTCCCCAATCAGGCGCCCGCCCGCGCTCGCCTGGAGCAGGCCCGCTCGACCGAGCGCGCGGCGCTCGCCGGATGGGACGTGGCCGTGCTCCGCGCTTTGCGCGAGGTCGAGACCGCACTGGCGGCTTATGATGCCGAGACACGCCGCAATCGCGATCTGGCGATCGCGTCGCGCGAGGCGCAGGCTTATGCGCGGCGAACGGGTGTGCGCGTCCGCCTCGGCGATGCGCCCGGTCTGCTCCAGGTAGACGCGCAGCGGGCCACGGCGTCGGCGACGCTACAACAGGTCCAGTCCGATCTGGCGGTGTCGCAGAACGAAGTCGCGCTGTTCCGTGCGCTGGGCGGCGGTTGGCGAACCGACGCCGGCACGCGATAGTCGGGCGATGCGGATATTGATCGTCGAGGATGATGCCGACACCCGCGCCTTCGTGGCGCAGGGTCTGGGACAGGCCGGACATCAGGTTGCGGTCAGCGCCGATGGCCGCGACGGGCTGTTCCAGGCGACCGGCGGCGGTTTTGACGCGATCGTGGTCGACCGGATGCTGCCCGGCCTTGATGGCCTCGCCTTGGTCAAGGCGCTGCGCGCGGCCGGCGACGCGACGCCGGTGCTGATGCTGACCGCGATCGGCGGGATCGCGGACCGGGTTGAGGGACTGGAAGGCGGTGCCGACGACTATCTGGTCAAGCCGTTCGCCTTTTCCGAGCTGGCGGCGCGCCTCAATGCGCTGGCGCGCCGGCCGGCACCGCGCGGCGATGATGCCCACCTGCTCCGGGTCGGCGACATCGTGCTCGACCTGCATCGCCGCACGGTTGAGCGGGCGGGACGGCGCGTGACCCTGCAACCGCGCGAGTTCGCGCTGCTGGCCGAGCTGATGCGCAATCCGCGTCGGGTGATGACCCGCACCATGCTGCTCGAACGCGTCTGGGACTTCGACTTCGATCCGAAGACCAACATCGTCGAGACGCATCTGAGCCGGCTGCGCTCCAAGCTCAACGCCGGGTTCGACGTGGACGCGATCGAGACGGTGCGCGGGGCGGGCTACATGATCCGGGACGCGTGACGATGATCCGCCGCCTGTGGCGATCCACCTTCGGCATCGTCGTGCTGGTCGCGCTGGCCTTCGCCGCGGCGACGCTCGCGATCGGCGCGGTCGCCTATGAGGTGACGCACGAGGCGCTGGAGGAACAGCTCGACCACCGCGTCGCAGTGGAAACGCGCGCGCTCGCTGCGGAGGCGAGCGAAGCGGGAATGGCGGGGGTGGCCGAAGCCATCCGCCTGCGCGAGGATGCGCGGAACGAAGCCAGTCTCGACTATCTGCTGGTCGACCGCAACGGGCGTACGGTCGCCGCCACCATCGCCGCGCTCGCGCCGCCCGAACCCGGCTACCAGGAGCATTTCGGCTTTCGCCGCGGCGATACCACCGGCGTCGGCCAGGCCCTCGCCACGCCCTTGGCCGGTGGGCTTCTCGTCGTTGTCGCTGATCGTCGCGACCTGAACGCGATCGACAGCACGCTGGCGGCGCTGTTTGCCGGAGCGCTGGGCGCGGTGCTGGCGCTGGGGATTGGCGCGGCGGTACTGGTCGGATGGCTGACGCGACGCCGCCTGTCACGGATCGATGCCACGGCGCAGGCAATCATCGCTGGCGACCTGACGCAGCGAGTGCCGCGCGACAGGTCCGACAGCGAGTTCGATCGCCTTGCCGCGACGCTCAACCGGATGCTCGACCGCATGGCGGCGCTGATGGACAATCTACGGCAGGTCTCGACCGACGTTGCGCACGACCTGCGCACGCCGCTCACCCGCCTGTGCAATCAGCTCGATCGCGCAGCGGCCGGCGATGCGGAGGCGATCGATGCCGCCCGCCGGCAAGCCGACGACCTGTTGGAGATCTTCGCCGCATTGCTCCGTATCGCCGAGGTGGAAGGACTGGCGGAACGCCGCGCGTTCGCCGCGATCGACCTGTCGGCGCTGCTTGACGATATGGCGGACACGTACCGCCCCGACTTCGAAGCCACCGGTCATTACCTCGAGACCGATGTCGCTCCCGGTCTTCGCATCGAGGGCGACCGTCGCCTGCTGGCGCAGGCGCTATCGAATCTGCTGGAGAACACGCTGCGCCATACCCCGGCCGGCACAACGGCAACGCTGTCCGCCCGAACGACGCGCGACGCGATCGAGGTGACGCTGAAGGACGACGGACCAAGCGTTTCTCCCGCCGACGCGGAGCGCCTGTTCCAGCGCTTCGCCCGCGCGGAAGCGTCGCGTACCACCGATGGGCACGGGCTTGGCCTCGCGCTGGTCCGTGCGATCGCTGTCGGGCATGGCGGCAATGCCATCCTGTCGGAGAGCGGAAGCGGGTTCGGCGTCACCATTCGCCTTGCGAGCGGTCGATAAGGATGATTCCGACCCTCAAGGTTTCTTGAAACCCCGTCAAAACCGGGTTTTGAGAACGACCGGCCTTTCCCATTTCACCATCCTTGTGGGACGGGATCGCTATGCCTTGGGGTGTCATTCCGCCCCAACCGTACCGGGCGCCAGCGGCGCATTTTTCAACAGCCCCGATCGTGGCTGATGAAAAATTCAACGCGCGCTGTTGGTGCTACTCCAGATATTCAGCCCTCCATAAAGCGCCAAGAGTGCCATAAGCTTGGCCAGTGGACCAAATACGTCCTCCAAGCTTGCACCCATCTGATTTAAAGGAACGAAAATATGCATGGCGCAGGTGGCGGGGGAAAACCAGGCCAGCGCAGAAAGCCAGCCCGGCATTGCGTGGAGTGGCCAGGCAAAACCCGCTAGAAACACGAGCGGCACAGATGTCGGCAACAGGATCTTCAATGCATCGTCGCCGCTGTTGAACAACTTACCCAGCAACAGCCCGAGCGCCGCCACGGTTGCCGCAAAGACAGGAACTGCGACGAGGAGCGCCGGCAGCGCCCCAGCGTGCGGGATATCCTGGATCCAATAGATCATTCCGAAATAGAGCAAGGCGGACAGCACGCCGACAAGGGTGCATGCCGCCCACATGCCAAGCGCGGCTGCGACGGACATCCGCCGTTCCCTGCGGCGTTGGCGTTCCGCCATCAGCCGGGCGCAGGCGAGCAGTAGCGTCTGCTGCAGGATGATGTTGGCGACCGCCGGGAAAATGTAGTCGCGGTAGCCGAGCGTGGTGTTGAACAACGGGTGGACAAGGATCGTCGGCATCGCCGCAAGCCGGGCACCGCCTTGCGCCGCGCGCCAGCGGTCGATCGCGCCGGCCAGCGTCGCGGCGACGCCGGTGCCGATGCTCTGCGCACGCAGCAGATACGTCCCGTTCAGCCACAATGCGATGCCCGCCGTACCTCTACCCGTCAGCGCGCCGCCGGTAAAATCGCGCGAGATCAGCAGGATGCCGTCCGCCTTCCGGTCACGCACGGCACCGCGCGCTGCGACCATGTCGGGAACCTCGCCGACGACGCGGACGCTGCGCGTTTCGCCAAGATCGTCGAGCAGGCGGCGCGCGGCGGTCCCGCCGTCGCCGTTCACAACCACCACGGGCAGCGCGCGGGCGGACTGGTGCGCATAGGGCGCTGGATAGTAGAAGGCATAGAGCAGCACCGACAATATCGCGAGCGATAGGAGATCGCGCGTCGTGACGATCGTCAATAGCGTGTGTTCGAGAGCCGCGCGAAACGTCATCGGCCTTCCCGGTCACGGCGGATAAGGATTATGCCCAGGCCGCCTGCGACCAGCGGATACAGCAGCAGCGTTCCCGCTGCCTTCAGGAACGGCCCGGCGGAGGCACCAAGCACCTGATCCATCTGCAGCGTCATGTAGTGGGTCAGCGGCAACACCTGGTGCCAGACCCGCGCGAACAGGCCCGCGCCATCGATCGGCAGCGAAGCGCCCGAATAGGCGAGCGCCGATCCCGCAACGATGACAGCGCCCGACAAGGCGGTGGCAATGCTGCGCGTTGCAGCGACGAGCAATAGCGCGATCGCCGCGGTGGCGACGAACAGCAATGCTTGCCCCGCCACGATCAGCAGCAGCGATCCGTCTGCGCGATAGCCTTGTGCGAGCGTGAGCCATAGCAGCCACGCAACACCCCAGAACGTTCCCGCAATCACATGAGGAGAAAGCCGCCCGGCCAGCGTTGCCGCAACGCCACCCCGTACGGCGAACGCGGCGAACGAGCCATCGTTCATCAGCACCCCGATGCTTCCTACGCAGGCAACCGCGATCAGCAGGTGCAACACCCCGGGCCCAGCAGCAGTCCTAGATACCATTCCAGGCTGAGCGATGGATTGCCGAGCACCGTCACCTGCACGCCGGGCAGCAACGCCGGATCGATCGCGGCCAGTCCCGCCAGGCCGTGGGTGGACGCCCCGTACTGCGCCAGCGTGGCGGCGACTGCAACGCGCAGGTTCGTCGCCGCGAGTGCCCCCGTCGACAGGAACGCCGCCTGATGGAATATCTCGACCGGGGCGCGACCGGCATTACGGGTTCCGACGCCCCGGGGGATCACCACGGCGGCGACCGCCTGTTCGCGCCGCATCATCGTCACCGCGGCAGCGACGTCGGGCACCCGGCCGACAATCCGCAGGCCTGGGGAGGCGTCGATGGCGCGCACGATGCGCCGGGCCAGCACGCCGCCGTCACGATCTACAATGACGGTGGGCAAATGGTGCGGCGATCCTGCAGATAGCATCGCTGCCATCGCGCCCAGCAAGATTAGCGGCATGACAGTCAGCAACGCCAGATCGACGGGCGTCGAAATGATGCGGCCCCATTCGCTCCGGCACGCATTAAACAGGGTGACCATCGCGGGCGTCACGCCGGCGGTTCGAACAGGACGCTCATGCCCGGCCGCAACCCTTGCGCCCCGCCTTCGGGTTTCAGCGTGACCTCGAACGCGCGGACGTCATAGCCGCGCGACTGGCGCGTGGCGCGCCATGTCGCGAAACTGCCTTGCGGCGCAATGTGGCTGATCCGGAACCGTAGGTCGCGGCCGAGCGCCGGGACGTGGCCGACGAGAAGGCGACCGGGCGTCAGTCCGTGATAGGCATCTTCGCGCACGGTCAACGCAACGTGCGGGTGATCGACGTCGATCACCTGAAACGCCGGCAGGATCGGGCTCACGATCTCGCCGGGGCGCAGCAACCGGCGTGACACCTCGCCGTCGATCGGAGACACGAGCCGCTTCTCGCGCTCCAGTGCGGCAGCGGTCGCGGTCGCGGCTCCGGCGGCGCGGACCTGCGCGTCGGCGATCGCGCGATTTTGCGGCCTGATGCCGGCGCGTGCCTTGTCGTACTGGGCCTTTGTCGCCTCCGCCGCACGGCCGGTGCTGTCGCGCGCGGCATGAGCCTCGTCGCGGCGCTGCGCGGCGATAACGCCTTGCGCATAAAGCGTGTCGGCACGGCGGCTCGACACCGCGGCCAGGTCGGCCGTCGCCTGTGCCGCCAGCCAGGTGGAACGCAACGAGGTCAGGTCTTCCGCCCTGGCCCCTTCGATCGCCACCGATTGCAGCGCCCGTGCGCTGTCGAGCGCCGCCTGCGCCTGCTGCTGACCACCATCGATCTCCGGCGCCGACAGGATCGCCATCACCTGCCCGCGGCGGACCCGGTCGCCCTCGTCCACCGCCAGCGTCTCCACACGAGCCAGCGCCTTGGTAGCAACATTGATCTCATCTGCCTCCACCTCGCCTTGCCATTGTTCGGGCGCGGGACGGCTCGCCAGCCACAGCCCGAGGCCGACGATTACGACGACGACGGCGATGCCGATCCACAGCAACCAGCGCGCGCGGCGCGAGGGGCGGCAGGATCGACGTCGACTGCCGGATCGGTCATGGGCGGGCATCCGTGGCCAGATGGATGTCGGCGCCGGCGATATGATCCGCGAACGTATCGAGTTGGCCCGATGCCGACAGGAGCGCCGCCAGCGCGAGGTCATATTCATAGGCGATCGCCGCCCGCTGCGTGCGGGCCGTGGCAAGGGCGGCTTCCGCGGCCAGCACCGCGGTCATCGTTGCTTCTCCCTCGCGGAACGCAATCTCCTGCACTCGCAAATTCTCCTGTGCAGCCGCGAGCGAACTGTCGGTCAGCAGAAAGGCGCGCCGTGCCGATTCGACCAGATCCCACGCGCGCAACGTCGCGGTAATCGCGCTCTTGCGCGCTTCACGCGCGGCATCGTCGGCGGCCGCGGCGTTTGCCTTTGCTGCGTTCAGGGCATGGCGACGATCGACGTTGGACAGCAATGTGTAGCGCACGCCGACTCCGACCACCCAGTCAGGCTCGGTCGGCAATGCATTCGATCGGTTGAGATTGTATTCGCCGAACGCGAACGCCTGCGGGCGGTAGCGCGATCTCGCAAGATCCACGCCGGCGCGGGCGACCGCACCTGCCGCGTCGGCCTGCCGCGTCTGTGGTAATCTTGCCTCGCCGCCGGTGAAGCTGCCCGCGGGCGCAAGCGGATGGCTGACGACAAAGAGACCGGTGGTGGGGCGTACCCGGTCCACCTCAAGCAGGCGGGCAAGGTCGTCCCGGGCGCCATCGTGGGCGATCGCGGCGCGCTGCCAGGTTCGCTCGGCGCCGTCGCGCGCGACCTGCGCCTCGAGCGTGCGCGCGTGAGGAACGACCCCCGCGGCCTCCATTTTGCGAACGTCCGACAGCAGCCGGTCGAGTGCGTCGCGGCTTTCCCGCGCCGACGCGGCGAGCGCCGCAGCGGCCTGTTCGCCGAAATAGACGCGGATGAGGTTGAGCTGCGCGAGGTCGCGCCCTTGCGCCGCGCGCGCCGCGGCGATCTCAGCGGCTGCGCGGGCGCCGCGCTGGATCGCAGGTATCGCTCCGCCGGAATAGAGCGGCAGTACCCCCTGCACCGTTGGACGGAACACATCGTCACGGTAGCGATAGCTCAGCTGGTCGGGGATCGCGGTAAACAGGCCGGGCAAAGCCTGCCCGATCCTGCCCACGATGTCGGATGCAATCTGCTGAAACGCAGGCGGGACGGTCATCGGGATGCCGGACAGGAAATCCTGCGTCGCATCGCGCGCATCCTCTTTCTGTCCGGTCAGATCGACCGCCAGCGTCTTCTGATATTCAATGTACTGCGCCGACGCGGTAACGACCGGACGCCTGAGCGTCGCTACCGCGGCTGCCGTTTCGCGCGCCGCATCTTCTGCGTGGTCGGCGGCCGCAAGCGCTGGCGAGGTCGTCTCCAGGCGTCGGCTTGCCGCATCGAACGTCATGGCGACGTCCTGTGCTGCCGCGCCGGCAGCGATTGGCATCAGCGATGCCGCGATTATTGTCGCGCGTGCCATCCCGAACCCTGCCCAGCCACCGATCATCGTCAATTCTGTAATCCCGGCCATACGCGGCAATCGACGAACCACGACCGCGATGATCCTGTTCTATTCATGATCGAGACGATCCGCGACGGCAAGATCGGCCGGGGTGGGCGGCGTCTTGCGCCACGAACCAGTGCGTCCCCGCTCGACGCCATAGGCGTACAGGCGTCGCATGTAGGTCTTCTCGAACAGGCGGTCGCTGGGTGCGACGTCGTTCCCGATGAACGTCAAGTTCCAGTCGATGCCGTGGCGATGCGCGTAGACGTAGCTGGTTTCCGCCAGTGTCAGCAGCGCTGCCTGCTGGTTGAGCGCGAAGGCGCGCTTCAGGATCGGGACGAGCCGCGGCGTCACCATCTGAAAATCGCCGCCAAGCCTGCTGTTCATCAACAGGTAGACGTGCAGCCGGGCGGCGTCCCCGATCGGCGCGTCGCTGACCGCGAGCTGCGGCGGGATTGCGAGGATGCCAGCGGTCGTCCCGCCATCGGCATGAAGCTCGCGTACGGGCGCCCCGTTGCTGGACGCGTCGATCACCACCGGGGGAAACACCACAGGAATGGACGACGATGCCAGCAATACCCGCCGGAACAGCTCGACCTTGTCCGGCAACATGCTGGCGGCGATTGCCCCCATATCCCAGATCACGCTGCGTTGCGCGTCGAGATTGGCGGTGGCGACGAACAGGCGGCGCCCCTTGGCCTGCTCCTCCGCGATGCGCGCTACAAGTTCCGGTGTCACCTCACGTGCGATCAGTTTCGCAAGCGGTGCGGTGGAGGCGACACTGGTCGATCCCGGTATCGCAAGTGGGAAGCGGGGATGGAAGATGTCCCTTGCGGATACGCTGGTGTAAAACCGGGCGATCGATGCATCGCCTTCCTTGCCCAGAAAGGCAAAGGGAGCGATCAATGCCCCGGTGCTGACCCCGGTGACAACGCTGAACTCCGGACGCGTGCCGCTCTGCGTCCAGCCGTTGAGCACACCGGCGCCATAGGCACCCTCGTCAGCACCACCCGAAAGGGCCAGCATCGTTACCGGCTGCCCGGCCGGCACATCGGGTCGCATCCGCTGCGCGGCATCCGGCAGATCCGCCCAGAAACGGACCTCCGGCGCACCGGCAATAGCGGCCGCGGCACTTTGCGCCCCGGTGAACGGCACGCGCTCCACCGTGGTACATCCACTGACAAACGCCATTGCGGCTATCGTAACGGCGCGGAGGATCTGTCTGGTCATCGCATGGCTCCACTAGCCGTAGTTGCTTCAGTGTCACGAAGATAGAAATGCTGAGCAAGATCGGGACGAATACGCACAAGTTGCCTGGACCCGCGATCGATGCACACCAGCGTAGACTCAACTATGGCAACGTCTTCGCCGTTTCGCTCGAAGCGAGTTTCAAAGTGGGCACGACATCCTTGATGACCAATGACGCGCACTACGGCGACGATCAGATCGTGCAGCACGGCGGGCCTGTGATAGACCACGTCATGACGGTGCGCGATCCAGGCGAGCGTCTCTACCTGTTCTGGCGGCGCGGTCTTGCGCCAATAGGCGTTGACCGCTTCTTGCATCCACATGAGATAGATGGCGTTGTTCACATGATCGAGATCGTCGATCGCTCCCGGACCGACCCTGATCGGATGCCGATATTCAACGTAGCGGCCCGGACCATGGTCAGGCATCTCAGTTCCACGATCCTGCCGCGATCCATCGCAAAGCGGTGAGCGAAGGCATGAACATATATTCGCCGCCACGCAGCCGGTTGTACGTGGTGACACCGTCTATACGGCGACGAACCGGCTCGGCAGGCACGGTGAAGCGTCCGGGTTCCTCATGCAGGCCGACCACAGGATCACGCTCCTTCCCCAGGTCGATGAAATTACCGCGATTGATCCATTCCTGCTGCAGAAACTCGATCGTGTCGAACGCACGTGCCGAAATGAAGATGAAGAAGATGCCGCGATCGTCCTCGCCATCGTCGGCAGCAGTCAGGTCGGCCGACCATTTCGGACCGAAGGTGGAAGAGCGGCGGATGATCCGGTGGATGTTTTCGTCGGTCAGGATCGTTAGTCGCTCACCGCGCGGATTGAGGCGGCGCATGTGCGCGCCATGCGGACAGACAATTCCCGCCTTGTCGCCCGAGAAATCAAAGTCGTTGCGCCGGGCCGGATCGGCGCCCAGCTCTTCGTCGTCGCGGGTCGGCGACAGGATCAGCGGTGCCCCCGATCGCCAGCGGCCGAACATCTTGGCGGCCAGCAGCTCCTGCGCCGCCTCATCGTTTGCCTGGCCGCGCACGAAATCGTTGAATGCGCCCGGTCGACTGTCATACTTGCGCAGCACGACATAGGAACCGTTCCGCCCCAGCGCGTCAGGCTGCGGTATCTCCAGCGGCGCTCCCGTTTCGCTGTCCTCGCCCAGGATGAACTCGCCCGGCGCGATCGCGCGCTCCTGCCCCGGCTGTGGATCGACCCCGGCACCCGCGACGGTCGGCTGCGACACCGAGTCACGAAAGCCGAACGGGTTCTTGGCATCCGCATCGGCTCCGAAACGATGTGTTCCGATCAGCGTCACGCCGCTCGATGCATGATATTCGGACATTGCCCGGTCGGTGGCTTCGTCAAGCCGGGCCTGATCCGAAGCGAAGATGGTGAGCGCGATGTGGCAGCGATTGTCGCGATACGCCTCCTCCCATTGATCGGGAGCATTCTCTCCCGCGTCACGCAGCTGCTCGGCGCGCGCCGCCATTCCCTGACGAAACGACAGAGGAAAGCTGGCGAGCGAGCCTTCGGGCACCCCAAGCGCCTTCAGACCCGCGTGACTGATCGCCACACCGGTCCATGCCGTCAGCTCTTCGGTCCAGTCTGCTGCGGCAGGGATATGCGGCGCGAGCCTCCGCAGGAGATCGCGGCCACCCGCGGCGTCGTCGACGTGAAGCATTGCGTGAATGCCGACATACGGTTCAGGCCGCGCGCGCAGGATCAACGCCTGAATGTCGTCCAGCTGCAGCGTCACGCGGTCAGGGCGGAAGCGGTCCTTGAGGTGCTGGAGGATACCCATCAGTAATCCACTCCGTGCGGCACCGACACCTGCTTGGACAGCAGGGCCAGCGCGTCCCGTGTCGCGGGGTCCACAGCGGTGTTGCCGGCCATTGTATCGAGGAAGGCATCGAGCGCCGTCTCCATCCGCTGCAGCCGCCGCACGTCCACAACCGTCACCTGCGGGTTGGCGACGAACCAACCGGCCGCGTCGATCTGGTGATCGGCGATGAAATCCTTCACGTCAGGCGAGGCAATCCCCGGCCACCCTTCGACATTGGCGAACAAGAGATCCATCAGGTCAGGGATCTTGGTCGCGAAGTCGTTGATATAGGTATCCCAGTCACCGTCGTACGCCGTAGCGAACAGGATGCGCGTGTCGTCGTCGAACAGGACGAAACGCATGTCATGCAGCGTCGAAACTTTCTGGGCGCCGTCGAAATTGCCGCCGGTCAGGTTGAAGATGCGACGCAGCCGGTCGCCGCCGCCAGGCTTGAGTTTGGCGATTGCAGTCAGTTCGGACACATTGCCCGATTGCCGGCCGGCCCGGCCCGCCGACCCGGCGGTGCCCTTGAACAGAGGGTTGTGGTTGCGGATCAAGCCTTCGATCGCGATCCTGGCCAGCGTGGGGCATCGGCGGCGATTTCTGCGGCGAGGCGACGGAACTCTTGCAGACGGGTTTCGTCATCAAGCCTGGGATCTTTACTGTCGGCCATGAACGGCTCCTTCTGGTTCGGATCAGTCCGGAATTTCATCAAGCGAGCGTGGTTCGCGCCGAGCCACGGCATTCAGCCTGTGCCGCTGGCTGGAGGACGATTCATACGCTGCCTTGCGGATTCGCATGATGCCGCCGAGCGGCCGATGCGCCGCGACCCCGTTCCACGGGTTGAAGGCGAGATGGTCGTCGCCATGCACCTGTCTGGCCGGGGCATAGGCATCCTGGGGAGGGAAGGTCAGCGTTGCGATCGCGCGATGCGGTGAAAGGGCAGGATCCCACAGGACCGCCGCGTCCTCGACCGGCATTTTATCCGGGTCGACGCATAGCTGCGCGCGTAATTCGTAGGTGGCGCCGGCGTGCCGGAAATGGTCGACTACCGCGTCACGCATGGTCGAGAAGCCCGCCTCGACCTGCCGTCCGGTCAGTTCGGCCACCCCCCCGACCGGCGCCAGCGACAGTTTCGCAACATGATCGCCGTAGCGGATTGCCGCCTGCGTATAAAATGTCTCGCCCAGCATGTTCGCATGGTCGCGCGCCAGTCCGTCAAGCGTGGCATTAGGGCTGCCGCCTAGCGCCTCCACAGCGCCCTTCACGCCACGCGCGGCAGCGGCGATCAGCCGCTGCGCCGCCTCAGGCGCGTCCGCGTTCTTTTCAAGCAGACCCAGCATGACCTTGTATTTGGCGATCGTACCAAAGGCGAGCGTTGGAAAATTGACCATCAGGAAATCCTGATTGGCCCCCCCGAGGGTGGGTGACAGGCGCTCGCCCCCAACGCCGATGACCTTGACCGCAAAGCCGCGCGGGGCCGGCACTGCATCGCTGTGAATATCACCCGGCGCCGATGACAGTCGAGCTACGATCTCATGTTCGCCAGGGTGGGCGAAGATGCCCTGCGCCAATTCGGCAGGCAGATCCTGATGGACTGTCATCCGCCCTTTCAGGATCGCATGGCTCTTCGCATGTGCGTCTCGGTGCGCATGATGATGCCGCTCTGCGTGAGCAGCCTGTGTCGCCGCCATTCGAGCCACGATCTCACGCGTCAGCGCAGCTTCGTCGGGCTGCTCGATTTCGAGATCGTCGCGATAGGCGATGGGGCGGCGGGTGGTCACGGATGACGGCTTTCATTGAGGCGGGCGTCATTAACATATCAAGCGATATATTAGTTGCAATACCTGTGTGACTGTTGCTCTTGACGCCAACGGGCTGCATCTGGTGTCGGTGGATTATGAGACGACACCGACGACGCAGACGGTACCACGCCGCAGGAAGCGTCCCGAGATGCGGATGGAGACGCGGACACGACTGCTCGACGCCGCGATAGGGCTGATCGTTGCAGGAGGGGTCGCAGCCGCCTCGATTCGAGGCATCTGCGAACGCGCCGGCTTTTCGCAGGGCGCATTCTATTCGTATTTCGCCAGCAAGGACGATCTTCTCTTCACGCTGGTCGAAGAGCATATGGCGAACCTCGCAAGAAAGTTCGACATGTTGGTGGCAGACACCCGGTATCAAACGGCGGAAGCCATCCTGGATACGATCGGTGCCAGTCTGGATGCCTTGTCCGTCGACGCCAGCTATTCGGTTCTGGTGGTCGAACTTCACCTTCACGCACGTCGCAACGCCGCGTTCCGTGCTCGCTTCGAACCGGTCAAGATCGCGTACGAGTCCGCTTTCGCCGGTGTAATGTCCCATCTGCTACGGCGTACCGGCCTGACGCCGGTCATACCGAGCATTCAACTAGCGCGCATCCTTCTTTCGCTGTGGTCCGGTTTGACCCTTCAGGAAAGCAACGATCCCCCTCCCTCTATACAAATGCGACATGTGTTCGCTGCGCTCGCGCAAGATTGATCGATGCCGCCCGGCAGGATAATCAACGTTGCCGATGCGGTAGGGGGCGGTACCGCACAGATCCTGACCCTAGCGCCTTGCCCGATCCGCGATGCTGTTTAGAACATTACGATCGGCGATGAGACATGCATGAACTCAGTCACCCTGCTGAGGCGGAGTCGCCCTCGAGCGATGGATTGCGGTCACGCGCTTGACGTGAGCTATGCTGCATCCGGCGAGCTCCGCAGTTTTCGCGATGCTCATGCCCGCCTCCCGCAGACCTACGATGCGTCGATGGTGGGCGAGATCCGGCTTGCGTCCGGTGTAACGCCCCGCCCTCTTCGCGACCTCAATGCCCTCGCGTTGCCGCTCGCGGCGCGTCTCGTAGTCGTCGCGCGCCGTCTGCAGCGCCACCCGCAGCAGCATGTCCTGCACTGCCTCCAGCACGATGCGCGCCACGCCCGCGCTGTCGGCCACCAGGTCGGACAGGTCCACGATCCCCGGCACTGCGAGGCGCGCCCCCCTGCCCCGGATCGTCTGCACCAGCAGCTCCGCCTCCGGCAGCGGCAGGCGGCTGATCCGGTCGATCTTCTCGGCTACCACCACCTCGCCCGGCTGCAGGTCCGCTACCATGCGCAACAGCTCGGGCCGGTCGGGCCGCGCGCCCGACGCCTTCTCCCGGTACACCGCTGCCACGTAGAAGCCGGCCGCCTTGGCGCCGGCCACGATGTTCTCCTGCCGCGCCAGGTCCTGATCGACCGTACTCACCCGCAGATAGACGCGCGCTACCTTCGCTCCGCTGCCTGCCACCTACTCATCACTCCTGCTTGGCGTTCTTGGGTATAGCCTCGCGAGCCGTTGGCTGATTGAGCAAGTTGCGACCCATTATGGCCGAGAAAATATCGCGGCCATCTAAATATAAGACGCTTAACAGCCTTCAGTTTCGTTCAGATTTCTTCTCGGCCTTCTAATTTTTATGCATACGGAGCTAACTACCTAAAGCAATTGATGAATTAGTTCGACCGCTGCAGCTGAGAGCAAACCGGCACTCGGCATGAGCAGGAGCAGGCGGTGAAGCTGTTTGCGTTGTGAGAGTACCGCCGACTCATTCTGGGCGTTTCTTTGCTCCGTCATGGTCGCGAGCGCCGCCCGCAATTCGGCGTGCCAATGCTCATGTTGCATGGCGACGCATCCTAGTTGATCGCCCAACTGGTTGAGGCTAATTGTAATGGTCTCGACCTGCCTACCGGATGTGTCCAAGCCATCCTTCATGTCGTTAAGATCGCTGCTGAGCGCCTTTAAAACGCCCTGCGTTTTTTTCAACTTCTCACTCATCACCTTCTCGACGGGAGTGGCGATCAGCTTTTCCAGCAGCTTCTCCAATGCTTCGATGTCGGGGTCGGTAGCGTCGGTCATGCAGCATTTGGACAAATGAGAAGGTGTGTTTGACGGGCCAAGCGCAGGCCGCACAGATTTGCCAGCACCACTGCGGCGTTACCCTCGTACGTCGCTGCGATGATCCTCTTGCCGATCGTCAAGCTTTCCGCGGCATAGCCTTGCGCCATATGCGCGTCGAAGTCAGCGAGTCGTTTCTGATCATGACGTAAAGCATCGCGCTTCTGTCGCAGATCGTTCCAGGTGCGCCTGAAATCTGCGCGCGAATCAGCCAGCTTTGCCGTCAGCCGAAGCTTCAGCTTGTCTAGGTTACTGCAGCGCACGACCGCTTGCCGTTGTCGCCGGGCACGCCTGCTCCGTTCCTCCCGTACCGCGTCGCGAAGCTGCGCGGGCAGGGTTCTAACGATCACCCTACGACGCTCCAAGGCAGCCTTTTGCAGCCTCTGGCAATCCTCGGCGAATTGCCCGGACAGCCACGTCCAGTACTTGCCCGCGCCAAGCTGCGCACACTGGGCGTCGTAGGCCTGCTTCATCGCTTCAACACACTCTGATGCAGACACGGGGGGATGCAGGCCTGCCCGTTCGCTCAGCGTTCTCGCGATGCACTCGCACGCGTCAACGAGCTTGTCTTGGTCGGCTTGCAACCACGCCGTCAGCGCGTCGACATGGGGCAATACCGGCTTGCCCTCCTCGTCCATCAGGGCCAGCGTTCCGTCGGGCGCGTAGCTCACAGCAATGGGGATCGCGGTCACCTGCGTCCGAACCACGGCCTCGATCCCGGCCAGCGCGGCGTTCAGCGTGTCCCGCGCCTTTGTGGCGTCGTCCAGCCGTCGCTCCCACCGCGTCTTTGTCCTTTGCACCACCTGCACCTTTGCTCGGCCCCGGCGCAGGTCGTTCCGTGCGGCCGTCAGCGCGTCCGTCCGCTCCTGGCGCAGCATCTCGACACGCCAGACCGTCTGCTCGCCCACCTCCTGGCTGATCCGCAACCGGGTGTCGCCTTCGCAGGATCGGGCGATATCCTCCTCCAGCGCGTGCAGACCCTGCGCCCGCACCGCCGCCGCCCAGTCGCGATACGCCCCCGGTTTCGCGAGTTGATCGCTCCAGCTCTTGCCGAAGTCCAATGGGTAGAGCCGCTTGCTCAGCGTCGGTTCGACGGGAAAACCGAACAGCCCGATCTGCTCCACGAAGTGCGCGCGCACCGCCTCAAGGTCGGGCATGTCTTTGAATCGGCGCTCCATTGATTCTTGGTCGAATGTGTAGGTTAGCACCAGACGGTAGCGCAGCCGCGAGCGCATCCAGCCCTTCAGCTCCTCCAGCTGGCGTCCCAACTCAACGGGGTCCAGCATGCCGAGCTTAGACGCGTGGCCGACCAGCAGGATCAGGCTGGCGGCGGGCAGATGCCGACGGGCGATCCGCTCGACCAGCAACCGCTCCCTGGGTGCGGCCGCGGCGATGCCGGGCAGGTCCAGCACGGACACGCGCACCGCTGGTTCACCCACGGCAAAGTGGTCGGCGGGAAGGAACAGCGTCACCGGATCGGTGCTCTGGTGGCGCCCGTCCTCTACCGCGGCGCGAACCGTCCCCAGATGCGCGCGCACCGCCTCCGCCGACAGACCGGGCGTGTCGGCCGTATCGATTCGCCACTGGTTGTCACGCGACCGCAGGTAGCGCATCGGCAGCGCGGTGGACGATTGACCATGGACGCGGCCACCGCGCAGCACCGTTTCCACCTCCGCGGCCGCATCGTCGCGTATGCCCAAGCGTTGCAGCTCCTTGGCGCTGATCCAGTCGATACTCTCGACGTGGTTGCGCTCGGTGACGATGCGCCCGAGCACTGCCTCAGCCCCCGCCGTCTCGTTCCATGCCGTCTGGGATGCCGCGAAATCGCCGGACTTTCGCTCGCTCGCGGCAAGGAGGTTCCAAAGCGGACGCGCGCGTTCGGCGTCCTTTTTCGGCTTGCTGCGGATCTCGACCTTCTGAGCTCTGAGCGCCTTCCGTAACTGTCCGGTGACCGTGCGTAGCGCGTAGCGGGCGGACGAACGGTTGCCCTTCAAAGGATCGGTCGCCCGGACTAGGAACGGCGACGGATGGAACAACGACATCACGGGCAGGCCGGACTGCGGAGCCAGCCGCTTGCTTTCCCACGGTCGCCGGCGGGCGGTTGGCCCGACGTCGAGGTAAGCGTCCTCGACACCGAGGCTGATCAAGGATGCAACACTTTGCGGGGTGGCGCGAAAACGGCTGAACAGAAGCGTTTTCTGCGCCGGGCTGTGCGCCCAGGGACCTGCAAGCGGCCACCACTGCATGGAAGGGGCAACCCAAGGGAGCGCGAGATCGGGTGTTCGCGAGATCTCGCGAAGGGCTCGGAGCTTCGGGCTGCCCCAGCCGTCCTTGCCGTCGCCGGTGCGTCGAGCAGAGCGCAGCACCGGCACGCCCGGTTGGCGGCTGAACTCGACCTTGTCGGCGATTTTGTAACGGGACCCGAGCGCCTGCGCCGGTAGTGGGACGGACAGCCAGTAGGCAGAGGCCGCGGTCTTGTTCCGGTCTGACACCTTGCTGGCGAAGTGCCGGAAGGTATGAAGATCGCCGGGGGAAAGGGCCAGCGGATCGCGCTGGGTGCGGTGATCGAGGCCGATAGCGGGCGGGCGCTCGGTACGTGCTATGCAGGGGCGCAGAAGGCGGTCGATCCGGTCGCGCGTCGCTTCCGCACGCTCCTTCAGAAGCGGATCGATGGTGTCGCCCTCTGCGTCACCGATCGCACGCAGGATCTCGCCGAAGCTGGCAAAGAGCTGCTCGGCGTCCTCCCGCACGGCGGTGCTGCGCGTCAGAAACTCGATCGTGTCGAAAAGCTCTTCGTGAGCCTGAGGACCGTCTTTTCCGTCCCAGGACTCGCCATACAGGCGATAGGGTGTGGCCGACAAAAGCAGCATGGCAGGCTTTTTCGAGCCGATCCCGAGAAGGGCGCGCCCCAGCCGGTCGCTTTTCGAAGGTGCCAGCATCTCGCGGAAGCGCTGAAACTCGTCGAAGACGATAAGGTCCGGCGGGGTCGCCTCGAGACATGCCTCCGCAAGAAGGCGGCGCAACACCGTCAGCGTCCGCGCCTCGGGCTTTGTCTGTGCGGCTGTCGCGATGCGTTCGCGAAGACCCGGCCGTTTACCCTCCGGATTGAAGCGCGACTTGAGCGCGGTGCGGAAGGTGCCGACAAGCTTCGGATCGATGCCGCCCATTAGCCGCTGCGCAGTACGGCAGGCGCCGTCCCAGCTCACGGTCGCGCGCTGTTGGATGAAGCGCTCGGGGAGTGTCTCCAATATCCCCGGCACGGCGCGTTCGAGCAGTAGACTCAAAAAGGCACGCTCGACCGCAGCGCCAGGTGTCGGTCGTGTGCCTTCGGGCGGGAAGGAGGTCTGAGGAGACAGCGAATAGAGCCGGAGCGGCGATGGCGGCTCCTTGTCGTTCGGCCGTTGATCGAGCGGGATCATCGACAGCCGATCGACCTTGGAAAGGGCCCGCAGCCTGGCGCGCTTGTCCTCCAGAAAATCGACCAAACGCGCCGCGTTCTGGTCGGAGACACGAGCATTGCTGGTGACGTAGTAGACCGTGAACTTCTTCCTACCGCCACGCGACAGCTGCCGGACGACCTCCCGAGCGACTGTCGTCTTGCCGAGGCCGACCTCGTCGGCCACCAGAAAGCGGCGACTGCCCTTACCGGTCAGCGCGGCTACGGCAGCGCCTACCGTCGCGTTCTGAAAGGCGCGCGGCGTGCTGCTCATCTTGCGATCAGGACCTCGCGCGCGATGCGCCAAGTCTGCTGGAGGGCGGTCAAATCGTCTCTGTCCGCCTGCGTAAGGTGCTCGCCATGAGCCAGGACCGCAGCCACATAGCGGTCGATCACGGCATCGACACGCTTCAACGAACCGGACTTGTTGGTCTGGTCCTTGGCCCAGGCGGTCAGGATATCCTCGAGCGCGAGCCCGTCATGCTTCCAGCTGCTCCGCTTGGGCGCAACCGCTTCCGGCTCCGTGTCCCAGTCGTCCTCGCTCCCCGCCCCTGCTCCACCCTCGAGCATCTCGCGCAGCCACGCCTGCAGGCCGGCGACGCTCAGAAAGCGGCTGATCGCGGCAGCGTCCCGCTCCGCGTCGATCGACGGGACGACCGGCACGCGCAGGAGCCATGACGCCGGCGGCAGGTCCCCGATCGTCAGCCGAAACTGAACAAGATCCGTTTGCAGGGACAACGGAACCTCCCCGAGCTCAATGTGCGTCACGCCGGGCTGCCAGCGGTGGAGCGCCATCGTGGCGAGTCCTACGTCCAACTGAACTGAGGGCGTCAGCGGCAGGGCTTCGCCAGAGGTGAGACGATATTTCTTGCCGTTGCGGTCCAGGCTGAGCGACGTGTCCGCAAGCGTCCAGCGCAGCCTTTCGAGAGCAAGTTCGGCTGTGTCAGCTTCTGTTTCCGTCAGCGTCTGCAGGAGAGCATCGGAAACCGGTGTGGCGGACCCGACGATCGCTAGGACGCCGTCGATCTCGCCGCCGCCGCCGGTAAAGCGGGCAGCGACTTCCGCATTACGGCCCGACCAGGCCCGGTCGGTGGCATTGGCGCTGCCGGCGACGATCTTGATCCGATCGCCCTGGATCGCCGCGAACAGCTTGGCGTGGAGCCCCGAATGCGTAGCGCCGCCCGAACCGTCGTCTTCTTCGTCCGTTGCTGGCTCCCGGTCTGTCTGCTCAACCTCAGCGACGTCGTCGCCGTCCGGGAGGGGTGCCCCAAGCGCCAACAGCTTGAAATCGGCGAGGCCCGTGCGACCTTCCTTGCTGAGCTTGCGCAGCGCCGGAAGCGTCGTCACCAGAGTGCGGTCCGCACTTGCCTCGGTCATGTCGGCAAGAGATCGTGCAAAAGCATCGCAGAGGAACGGGCTCAGGACGACGATCTTGTCTCCGGACGCCGCATTGAGCGGAGCGACCGGCTCCGAGCCGCGCGTCCAGAGGTCGATCCGAGACACCTCGATGCCGTCCGGCGCGATCCAGCGCACGGTCCCGAGCTCATCCGCGAGATCGTCCGGATCGACGCTCGGCAGCTCGGCTGCGCGCGCGAGGGTTGCACCCAGCGCATCGATGCCGCCGATGATCTGGCTCCCCTTTCTGCGGCGGCTTTCGCCGTCCAACACCAATCCGAGATCGAGGTCGCGGCTCATGGTGAGGTTGCGGCTGCCGACCCAAAGCCGCCAGAACCGTCGCGGTCCCTCCGCTTGGTAGCAGATAAGCGCGGCTTTCGGGTGCCAGCTGTTCGCGCTTTCCCGATAGGGCATCTCCACCACGAACTGGTCGAGCACGGCCGCGATCTTCGGGAGCCTCGGTCCACGATGGATGCGGCCACGCTGGACAATGAAGCGTACCCGTTCGCGCAGCGCTTCGATCGCACCGGCGAAGTCGGACTTGTTGCCGCTCGCATTGTCGCGGCCGCGGGCGTGGAGGTTCAACAGGGCGCCCCAAGAACGATCGGGTCGGCGGAGTAGGCGGCGAACAGAGCGAAGTGGGTTCTGGTCAGCTTGGGTGGCCGCAGGAGCTCAAGAAAGGCCTGGCCAGGGAAGTCCTTCGGCGCCGTTCTCATGCGCCGACGAGGTCCTGCAGCAGCATCTGCACCCGATCCCAGCGGTAATGAAGCGGCGCACCCTGCGGATGGTGATCATTGTCCCAGTCCGCACGCTGATCGACGCCGAATTGGCTGCGTGAGAGCCGCGCTCGTCGCCCCTTTCGCGCCTCTTCGGCGTCACGGTACACGCGCTCCAACCGCATCGGATCGGTGTGTCCGGCGCGTACCCATGCGAGCGTGTCGTGAAGTGCAACAGAGACGACGGGAGCCAACTCGGTCCGGTCCCTCATGTCGTCAAGAAAAGCTGGCCAGTCCAAGCGAGCAGCCTGGGACTTCCAGCGCTGGACGATGCCGGTCAGTGCCGCGCGTTGCGTATCTGAGCGCTTGCTACAGTCTAGCTCCTCGCACAGGGTCTCCACCTGAGCGGCGTAAACTCCGCGGCCGATCGCGGCGAGAGCAGCGGCGTGGCCGGACCGCTCAAGCGCTGGCCGTTCGGTTTCCGCAAGGTCCCGGACTTGTGGACCCCAAGCAGTACGGCTCGACGACACGTCGTGCCCGACCAGCAGCGAGAAGATCGATCTCGCCCCGGGATTTCTGGGCGACGTCAGGCTTCGCAGGCGTTTGGCGAGGAACTTCCGCTCGCTACGAGTGAGATCGAAGCTCAGCGTACCCTCGCCCTCCCCGTACCAATCGTCGGCCGGTTCCGGAACGACGAACGGCCAGGATCCTCCTCCGAGCGGCGTCCCTTCGTCGTCCTTCAGTAGCGCGCCCGGCTTACCCGCGACCATCCGCTCGACCTGATAGCGGCTAAGCGGACCGCTGCCTTCCTGCTCGCGCACCAGCCCCCAGCGTTGCAGCGCACCCCAATAGACCTGGCTGGGACGCTGCTCGACCGGAGAGGGATAGTTGCGGCTGCCGATCACACCGCCCGGCTCGTTGATCAGGCGCCCGGTAAGCAAATATTCGCGCCGCTTCACGCTTTCCTGTGCGCGTTGCCCCTTGGCTGGTTTGAGGTGCTCATCGCGGTAGAGCCAGGGCACGAAGAGGACATAGCGCAAGCGGGTATGCAGGACTGACGTGCCGGGAAAGAACCGATCGGCGTAACGCTGGTGGACGATCAGGAACCCGATCTCGTCCCGAATCCCTTTCTGGTCCGAGTTCATGAATTTGCGCGCCTCGCGCATCGCGTCCGGCGACAGATAGGTCATTCCAAAAGACGCCAAGCGTCACCCCCAGACTCTCTAGCCGCCCACAAGGAGAGCCGCTCACAGATCGACGCGGTTAGGCTGTTTCCAGCACCCGCACCGCGCCGATCCCCTCATGTCGCGGCCGGACCCAAATCTCGACATCGTGGCCGAGTTTCCGGAGCCCGTCGGTGATGTAAGCTTCGCTGATGCCGTCGAAACGGCCGCGGAGGATCTTGGAAAGCTTGGGCTGTGGCATGCCCATGCGAGCAGAGGCAGCGGTCTGCGTCAGCCCCAGTTCGCCCATGCTTCGCTGAAGAGCGGCGGCGAGCTTGGACTTCACCAAACGACCTTCCGGATCCGAAAGGCCGAGATCCGCGAAGACGTTGCCACTGGAGGTCACATGCTCGACTGCCATGTCGGGGTCCTTTATAAGGCTTGTTTGCGTAGCGCTCTCTTCTCGGCAGCCAATCTTTGAGCCGCTTTCAGTCGAGCTTCGATCGTTTCCTTCTGGTGCTTCGGAACGGCGATGCCGCTCGTCGACTTTTTCTGGAAGGCGTGGAGAACGTAGATATCGTCGTCGATCTTGACGTTGTAGATGCAGCGATAGGTGTCGCCGTCGTCCCGCTCAATTAGCTCGATACTCGAGCCGTACGGCTTGGCGTTGACGTGTCTCATTCCAAGCTGGGCTAGGTAGAGGCCGTGTCCAAACTCGCTTCGGACATCCTCGGGCATGTCGACCAGGTCGTCCCTGCTACTACCCATCCACTCCAGTTCGCGCATTCTCCATCTCCGTTGACGATGGAAGAAGGCCTATATCCATTTAGGTATAATGTCAACCGGGCTGACGGCAATCCGCTTGTTCAGGGCCCCGGACCTCGTCCGTTCTGAAGCCTTCAGTCCGCCTCGGGGCAGTTGGCGTTGATGCTATGTTCCGCTGCCGCTAGACTGCCGGGAACGGCGAAAACGCCGATAGCCGTAAAAGTGGGGTGGTCAGTGCAGCGCCAAACATTCGTCTCCCATGGCAGGCTGGCTGCTCGTGAGATCAGATTGGAAGCCGCGCGTGCCCAGCGGCACGGCGTCCAGGTCATGACATTGGAGCAGCTTGCGGCTCGACTGGCGGGTGGGTTCATCACCGGCATCGATCCGGAGGCGTTGCGCGACGCGATCCAGGCGTCGGTGACCGACAGCGACCTGGGCGAGCTCGACAACATCAAGGCCCTGCCCGGCTTCGTCAGTGCCGCGGCTGACACGCTGCACAAGGCATGGCGCGCTGGTGTGGATCTCTCGGCTCGTGCGGGCGAGGACCCGCGCCTCGCCGCCATTGCCGCGCTGGAAGATGCCGTCATCGGCCGTCTCCCCACTCGATGCTGCGGCCCTGCGATCTCGTCACGCGTGCAACCGAGCGCCTCGCTCATGCCCCTGCCCTGTTCGGGAGCATCGACATCGTCGGTCACTCCGAACTCTCGCCCTGCTGGCGCGAACTGCTGTTCCTGTTGGCCGACGCGGTAGCGGTCCGCTGGCATGCTGGCCCCGTTCGGTGCCAGACTGGCTTGCCGGGTCCGCCATCGAGGTGCTCAGATCCGACGCCGCCAGTCCGAGCCTTGAAGCGGTGACCTGTGCAACCGGTCATCATGAGGCGGTCGAGGCGATGCGCTGGGCACGCGAGCTGATTGCCAGCGGTGTTGCCCGCCCCCACGAGATCGCCATCGCGTCCGCGGCGCCAGCCGCCTATGACGATGTCTTCCTCGCGCTGCGCGCCGATGCCAATCTCGACCTCCACTTTGTTCATAGCGTTCCCGTTGTATCGACCCGGCCGGGCCAGGCAGCGGCCGCCCTCGCCGATGTCCTCGTGCGCGGGTTGTCGCAGGCGCGCATCCGCCGGCTGGCGTCACTGCTCGGCAGCGAGGCGGGACCGGTGGCCCAGCTGCCCGCGGGCTGGACGCGGCTGCTCCCGGGTGAGGCGCCGCTCAACTCGACCGGTGCCTGGGACAGGTTGATCGACCGGCTTACAGCGGAAGACTGGCCCGACGGTGTCGACCATGCGCCTGAGTTACGCGACATCATCGCGATGTTGGCCAAAGGTACGACGCTTGCGGCGGACACGGGCGAGAAGCTGCTTAGCGGTCCGGCACGCCGCATCTGGCGGCGCGCGCTTGGTCTCGGCAGTCCGGCCGCCATCGATATCACAATTGCGCAACTCCGCCTCGAGGACGAAAGCGAGCCCTGCTCATCGGTCGCCTGGATGCCGGCTGAGGCGCTCGCGGCATCACCACGGCCTTTCGTTCGCCTGCTGGGTCTGACGTCAACTCAGTGGCCGCGGCGTATCAGTGAGGATCGACTCGTGCCCGACCACGTCGTGCCGCTGGCAGACCTTGATCCCCTGCCCGTCTCTGCTGCTGACCGGCGTGACTTCGAAACGATCCTGGCCACCACCGCCAGCCAGGTCGTGCTCAGCCGGGCGCGGCGTGATGAGGAAGGACGCCTGGTAGGGGCCAGTCCGCTGCTTCGGGGAACTCCGCCGCCTGCCTATCTGCGGCGGAACCGGCGCCCCGACCACGCCATGAGCGAGACGGACCGGCTCGGAGCCCGACCGGGCGATGCTTCAGAACTGGCGCAGGCCGCCTCCGCTGCAACCTGTTGGACGAACTGGCGCTCGTCGCACGTGACGCCACACGACGGACAGGTCCGCCCGGATCACCCCGCGCTGGCCGCAGCGCTGGACCGCGTTCAGTCGGCCAGCTCGCTCAAGCTTCTCCTGCGAAACCCGCTCGGCTTCAGCTGGAAATATGCGCTCGGCCTCCGCGGTCCGGCCACAGCCGACGAAGCGCTCGTGCTTGATGCCCGAGCGTCGGGCGAGTTGCTGCACCACCTGCTCGACAACGCCGTGCGGCGGCTCGAGGCCGGTCAGGGGCTGGCCAGTGCCGACGAACAGGCCTGCGTGTCAGCGCTCGATGCGGCCTGTGCGGACGTCGCGGCGATGTGGGAGGCGGGTCAGGCCGTGCCGCCCGGTATTGTCTGGCAGCGGACCTTGGCGGACACCCGGCAAGTCGCGCTCGCTGCACTCGAGGGCCGACCCGAGCCCCTGCCCGGCCAACGCTCCTTTGCCGAAGCGCCGTTCGGCGGCCAGACCGCCAAGTCCGATGGTGCCCTGCCCTGGGCGGCCGACACGGTCGTGGAAGTCGCTGATACCGGCTTCCGGATCTCCGGCTACGTGGACCGATTGGACCTGTCAGACTGTGGCACAAAGGCGCGTGTCACCGATTACAAGGGCGGCAAGTGCCCGAAGGACGCTGTAACGCTGGGCGGCGGAAGCGAACTCCAGCGTTGTCTATACGCCTATGCGGTTCGCTCGCTTCTGGGCGATGACATGGAGGTGGAGGCGGCGCTCGTCTATCCGCGCGCGGGGGTGACCCGGCCGCTGCAGGACGCGAACGGCACGCTTGCCACGCTGGCCGGACATCTGCGCGCGGCACGTGCCAACCTTATGGCCGGGCGAGCGCTGCCGGGCCCGGATACGGGCGGCGACTATGATGACCTCGCCTTCGCTCTGCCGGCAATGGCGGACAAGGGTTGGTGCCGCCGCAAGCAGGAGGCGGCGACGGTAGCTCTCGGCGATGCCACCCTCGTCTGGGAGGCGGAGTGATGAACGTGATGGCACCCGTGCTTGCGGATGACCAGGCAAGGCTGACCGCGCTTACCGCTCACGACCGATCGCTGCTCGTCGAAGCCGGCGCAGGCTCGGGCAAGACCGCCGTGATGGCAGGGCGAGTGGCGCTGATGCTCGCCGCCGGCGTCGCGCCGAAAAGCATTGCCGCAGTGACCTTCACCGAACTCGCCGCCAGCGAACTGCTCGCGCGCGTGCAGGACTTCGTGGAAGAGCTGCTATCCGACCGCATCCCGCGCGAGTTAAGTGCGGCGCTCCCTCACGGGCTCTCGGACGAACAGCGCCAAGCGCTGACCGGTGCGTGCGAGAACCTCGATGAGGTCACCTGCTCGACCATCCACGGCTTCTGCCAGCGCCTGATCAAACCCTACCCCGTCGAGGCCAACATCGATCCGGGCGCGAGCCTCGTGGACCCGGTCGAAGCGGAACTTGCGTTCGGTGACACGTTGGATCGCTGGCTGCGTGCGACGCTGGACGGCGCTCTGCCAAGCCTAATTTCGGAGCTGGTGTACCACGAGCCGGTGGGGGGACTCGCTCTGGTGCGAGAGGTTGCCGACAGGTTGCGTCGACATCGCGTGCTGACAGGACCGCCGTCTCCAGCCCTCCCGCCTCTGATCGACGCCGCACGCGACGCGGCCGATGCCTACAAAGACTTCGTCACCACCACTCCCGCGCGGGAAGAAGAGAGCATAGCGGCAGCGGAAGCGTTCGCCGGCATGAGCGAACGGCTTCTGGCGGCCGGGCAAGGCCAGGACTTCAGGTCGTTGGTGGCGCTACTCACCGCCGAGCCCGACGCTTCGCTCCTCACCGGCTCCGGTTGGCGCAAGTATCAGAAGAAGGGGAAGTGGGAGGCTGCGGTCAAGCTGAAGGGCCTGCCCAAGGCACGCGGTGGCGAGTTGAACACCGAGGCTGAGCGTCTGCACAACGCTGCGCGTGATGCCTGGATCGACCTCAAGGGCGCGGTCGCAGCGCGGGTGCTTTCGGAGGTGTTGACCGCGGTCGCGCCCGTGGCGGACGGGTTCCGTGACTACAAGCGCGCAGCGGCCTTGCTCGACTTCGATGATCTGATTTTCGCCGCGCGTGACCTGCTGCGCGATCATGAGCCTGTCCGGCAGGCACTCGCGTCGCGGTATGCGCATGTCTTGGTGGACGAGTTCCAGGATACCGACCCGCTACAGCTGGAGATCTTCTGGCGCCTGTGCGGCAACCCGATGGACGGAGCCGATCCCGCCGACTGGCAGGCGTATCGGATCAGGCCCGGCGCATTGTTTCTCGTCGGTGATCCCAAACAGGCGATCTACCGCTTCAGGGGTGCCGATGTCGCCGCCTATGTCCGGGCACGCGACGCGATCCGCGCTCAGGGCGCGCAGGATCTGCTCAGCATCTCGACCAACTTCCGGTCCTGTGCGGGTATCCTTTCCTTCGTGAACGAACGGTTCGAACCGCATATGGGCGAGGACAAGGGGCAGCCGGGGTTCACCGCGCTCGATCCCTTTCATCCCGATCCCGCCCACGGCCTGTGCGTCACCGCCCTGCCGGTCGCGTGCGCGGGCGAGGACGGCAAAGCGTCGGCCGATCGGAAGCGCGACTGTGAGGCCGAGGCCGTCGCGGAGCTGGTCGCACGCCTGATCGGCAGCCATGAGATCGCCGACCGTCGGGCCGGGGTGCAGCGTCCGTGCCGACCCGGCGACATCGCTCTCCTTGCGCCAACCGGCAAGGACCTGTGGCGCTACGAGCAGGCGCTGGAGCAACGCGGGATCGCGGTCGCCACGCAGGCCGGCAAGGGCTTCTACCAGCGGCAGGAGGTGCAGGATCTGGTCGCGATCGCGCGCGTGCTCGCTGATGGCCGAGACACGCTCGCATTGGGTGCGCTGCTCCGGGGACCTCTGGTCGGGCTGACCGAGGAGGAGCTGCTCGACCTTGTCTGGACGCAGCCGCGCGCACCGGAGCGACCGGACGCTCTTCCTCGCCTGCACGTCAACATGGACCTGGACGCGATCGCGCATCCCCTCGCGAGGGACGTGCTGGGCAAGCTTCAGGGGCTCAGGCGCCGGATCAACGCGACCACTCCGCATCAACTGATCGCCGAGGCGATCGACACGCTGAACGTACGCGCGATCCTGCTGCAACGCCATCGCGGCCAAGCCGAACGTCCACTCGCCAACGTCGACCTGTTCCTGAGCCTCGCCCGGCCTTTCGGCGTTCGCGGCCTGAGGGCGTTTGCACAGTCGATGGCAGACGCATGGGCCGGGGAGGCGCGCTCGGCCGAAGGTCGGCCCGACGCACAGGAGGAGTCGGTGTCGCTCCTCACGGTGCACGCATCCAAGGGGCTGGAATGGCCGATTGTCGTCCCGATCAACTGCATGACGGCGACGATTGCGGCCGACAACACCGTCATCGATCGCGACGCCGGCATCCTGTTCATGCCGGTGCTGGGCAACCTACCCTCTGGCCACGCCGACGTGCACAGTGCTGAGAAGGCCGAGCAGGACCGCGAACGCACGCGCCTGTGGTATGTGGCTGCTACCCGCGCGC
This sequence comes from Sphingomonas sp. NIC1, assembly GCF_001638925.1. Classification (NCBI taxonomy): domain Bacteria; kingdom Pseudomonadati; phylum Pseudomonadota; class Alphaproteobacteria; order Sphingomonadales; family Sphingomonadaceae; genus Sphingomonas; species Sphingomonas sp. NIC1. The sequence continues at coordinate 136,031 of NZ_CP015523.1, read as the reverse complement.
GCGAGCTGCTGGTGTTTCCACGGCTCGACGTCGCGGCAGGCTCGAACAGCTGGTCGGGGCTGATCGACTTCGGGCTTAATGAGCTCGAGGTTCTCGACTTCGACGCTTATCCCGACCAAGCGCCTTCCGGCATCCACGAGGACGACAATCAGCAGACCCGGGAGCGCTTCGCGGAAGAAGCAACCGCGATCGTCGACGCTACCGCGAAAATCGCTTGGAGCGCGCCGAGCAGGGACGAAGGGCGCGGAGTAGATGACCACTCGCAGGCTGAACCCGAGCTGGTGTTCGGAGAGGTGGCCGGTGCTGCTCCATCGGGACCGGTTCAAGGCGGGCGCGAGCGGGGCTGATCATCCACAAGCTGTTCGAGGAGGTGCTTACGGGTGAAATCTTGGACGAGGAAGCGCACCTCGCAGACCGGGCACGCGAGCTGATCGTGCAACTCGGGCTTGAGCCGGCCGGGGCCGCGGCTACCGGCATCTCCGAACAGGAGGTGGCACGGGTTGTTGTGCGCACGCTGGCCCTCCCCGAGATCGTAGCGATGCGTGACCGCCTCGTGCCGGAGCTTCCGGTTCTCGCTTCGGAGGAGGTCGACGGCATAGAAGTCGTCACCGCCGGGATCGTAGATGCGTTGCATCTTGATGAGTCCGGACAGCCGCGCGCGGCGATCGACTGGAAGAGTGATGTCGATCCGGATCCCGCCGCCACCGAGCAGTATCGCGGTCAGGTGAAGCGCTACCTTCATGTAACCGGCATCTCGGAGGGTATGATCGTGTTCGTGACGCGCGGAACCGTCGTTCGAGTCTCGGCCTGATAAAACCAGCTTGCGCTTGCAGCTGCCGAAGTCAGGTCGGCGGAGCTGACTTCCGGCGAACTGTAGGTGTACGGTTGAGGGCGAAGCACCTTCCTGAAGTTCTGCGGCTCCGTCCTGACCATAATTCCAAACGGGACGGCCACCGTGCTCAGCGTACGACTTTTACCATCCGCTCACCGGCATCCTCATTGTTTCCTCTCTTGCTCACGTTCGAATCACGCAGCAAGGCGTTTGCACCCTGCAGGACCGCGACTAAGCATGGGACCAGAATTGGGCGAAGCACCGCAGTCGAAGTACATCGCGTACTCCGGATTGTAGACTACGGCTTCAACAGGGGAGGTTGAGCCATGGATACATGGTCCATTCGGTTCATGAGGTCGGCGCGACCGCAGCTGTCTTTGCACGGTGGAGCGCGGTCACTCTCTTGACGTGGGCGATACTGCATCCGGCAAGGACCGCCGTCTTCGCGATGCTCATGCCCGCCTCGCGCAGCCCAACTATCCGCCTGTGATGGGCAAGATCGGGCTTGCGGCCGGTGTACCGGCCTGCCCGCTTGGCGATCTCGATGCCCTCCCGCTGCCGCTCGCGCCGCGTTTCATAGTCATCCCGCGCAGTCTGGAGCGCGACGCGCAGCAGCATGTCTTGCACCGCTTCTAGCACGATCCGCGCGACGCCGGCGCTGTCCGCTACCAAGTCGGTGAGGTCCACAATGCCCGGCACCGCGAGGCGCGCGCCCTTCGACCGGATAGTCGCGACCAAGAGCTCGGCCTCAGACAGAGGCAGGCGGCTGATCCGATCGATCTTCTCGGCGATCACCACCTCGCCCGGCTGCAGGTCCGCCACCATGCGCAGCAGCTCCGGCCGGTCGGGTCGAGCGCCGGACGCCTTCTCCCGGTAGACGGCAGCGATATAGAAGCCGGCCGCTCGAGCACCGGCGACGATGCTTTCCTGCCGCGTGAGGTCCTGCTCGTCCGTGCTCACCCGCAGGTACACCCGCGCCGCTCGCACACCGCCATCTACCATCAGTTCGTCGCTCCTATGAGGCGTTTTTGGATATACTCAAATAAGCGACCGGCTAAATGGAACCCGACAAGCTCATCGGAGCCGAGAACGAAGTGTAATCTGGTGATTATTCGAGCCTGAACGGCATGACCGCCGGTTCAGGATAAGGATCATCGCTTTCGCTTTGTCGAACATCGGCTTGGGGCCGCGTTCAAGCTCCAAGAAATGGCAGGGTTGCAGCCGCGCACAGCGGGCAACAGACAAGCGTGTACAGCATGAAGCGCCGCCACCCGCACGCAGGTCGAGCGAACAGGATCGAGGCTATGGTGATGCGGGACATTGCTACTGATGCGTCTAACGGTGAGCCGCTGCCAAATCTTCGGGATGATGATGTCTGTACGAAGCGGCCAGCAATGGTCGCGCAGCCTCACCGATCAGCAGCAGCGTCGGATCGTCATCGGCGATCGTGCGGACCAGGAACGGCAGGGCAGCGAGCGTGCCGTGGATCAGTCGCTCGGTCGGCAACGACACGTCGACCGCGATCATCACGGGAGTTTCGGGCGCGCGTCCGGCCGCGATAAGGGCGTGCGCGATCTCCGGTGCGGCGACGCGCCCCATGTAAACGGCAATCGTTGCGTCGCCGGTAGCGAGAGCTGCCCAATCGTGCTCCAGCCGTTCACCGGCACGGGCATGGGCGGTGAGAAAGGTCAGCTTGCGCGCGAGCCCACGCAGAGTGAGCGAGGCAATGCCGCTTGCCGCGGCGGCGCTTGCGGCGGTGATGCCCGGGCAGATCCTTACCGGTATGCCATGGGCAGCGCACGCTTCGATTTCCTCGGTAGACCGGCCGAAGATCGACGGATCGCCGCCCTTGAGACGGACGACGCGCCGGCCGTCGTGCGCGGCGTGGACAATGAGCTCGTCGATGCTGGCCTGATCCCTGGAGTGGCGCCCGGCCCGCTTGCCGACGCTGACCAGCTCCGCCTGTGCCGCGATCGCTAGGATCCCGGAGCCCACCAACGCATCGTAGAAGACGATGTCTGCCTGGCTCATCAGCCGCTCCGCCTTGCGGGTGAGGAGGTCCGGGTCGCCGGGGCCAGCGCCGACGAGCCAGACCATGCCGCGTGGAAAGAGATCATCCATTGGCAGTTTTCCTCGATTGCGCGATCAACCGCGCGAGCGCCGGGCGGCAGGATCCGCAATTCATTCCCGCCCCGAGCGCAGCGCCGACGGCGGCCACGTCGACAAGGCCCTGTTCCGCGATGGCGGCGACGATCGTCTTCATGCCGACATCGAAGCAGACGCAAACGACAGCCCCACGGTCAGCCTGCAGGCCCGGCGCGCGACCGGCGAGGACCGCGGGGCCGTGGCTCATGTCCAGCTGGGCGATCAGCCAATCGCGCGGCGGAAGGTCGCCCGAGCGCGTCGTGAATAGGATTGTGGCCAGCCTGCCGTTGCGCAGGATCGCGACACGGCGCGTGCCGCGCGCGTGATCGATCGCCTCGATCCGCTCGCCCTTGGGCAACGCGCGTTCGAGGCGCGCGGCATCGCCGTTGCCGGCCACCTCCCACAACAAACCGCCGGGCACGCGGACCTTTGTCGCCCACAGGCATTTCGGCGCTTCGATGTCACCATGCACGATCAGAAAACCGCGCCATTCGGTCGCGACCGGCTCAATCCGCGCCGGCGTCGCCTTAAACCCGGGCTGGCCTGAATGCGGGTCGGTCAGCGGACGCGGGAGCAGCCCGGTGCGGCCGCCGGTCGCCTGCTGGTCGGTCCAGTGGATAGGCGTGAACAGTTCGCCCTGGCGCTGGGTATCGGCGGCCGCCACCCGGAACAGGCTGTTCCCTTGCGGCGTCGAAACACGGGCGAGACCGTGATCGGCGAGGCCGAGCGCCGTCGCATCCGCGGGATGAACCTCCACCAGCGGTTCCTCGCGATGACGGGCGAGCTTGGGACTGAGTCCGGTACGCGTCATGGTGTGCCACTGGTCACGATAGCGACCGGTATTGAGCGTCATCGGCCAGGAGACGAGCGGTGCCGCGACCGGCGCTTGCTTGACCGCGACCAGCCTAGCCCGTCCATCCGGCGTCGGAAAACGCCCGTCGGCAAACGGTTTTCCTCCCCAGCGGAACGGCTCCATCGCATCATAGGCGGCGTTGCCGATGGCGGTGTGCGGCTTCAGGTTCAGCACGCGCGCGCCCTCGTTCTGATAGGCGGTGAGCCGGGCATGCTCGCGCCAGATGTCGGCCGGGCGGCCGTAGGCGAACTCGCCGACCCAGCCCATGCGCTGCGCGATCTGCGAGACGATCCACCAGTCAGGCTTCGCTTCGCCCGGCAGCGGCAGCAGCCCGCGCTGGCGTGAGACGGTACGGTCCGAGTTGGTGACGGTGCCGTCCTTCTCGCCCCATGCCGCGGCCGGCAGGCGGACATGGGCGTGGACTGACGTATCAGTGGTCTCCATCACGTCCGAGACGACGACAAAGGGACACGCGGCCAGCGCCTCGCGCACCGCACCCGCGTCGGGCAGCGATACCGCCGGATTGGTGGCCATGATCCACAACGCCTTGATCCGCCCCTCGCCGACCGCGCGGAACAGATCGACCGCCTTCAGCCCGGGCCGGGTCGCCATCCGCGCCGCCGCCCAGAAGCGACCGACGCGAGCGACGTTCTCGGGTGCGAAATCCATGTGAGCGGCGAGCGTCGAGGCGAGCCCGCCCACTTCGCGACCGCCCATCGCGTTGGGCTGGCCGGTGATCGAGAACGGTGCCGCGCCCGGCTTGCCGATCCTGCCGGTGGCCAGATGGACGTTGACGATCGCGTTGACCTGGTCTGTCCCGCGGATCGACTGGTTGATCCCCTGACTGAACAGCGTGACGGTGCGCGGCGTGGCAGCGAAAAGCTCGTAGAAGCGGCGGAGATCGGCCGGCGGCACGTCGCAGGTGCGCGCGGTCGACCAGAGGTCGTTTCCCTCCCCCAGCGCAGCCCAGAAGTCGTCGGGGACCGCCACATGCGCCGAGAGATACGCCTCGTCGACGACGCCGGCTTCGCGGCACCAGGCGAGCAGCCCGTTCATCAGCTGGACATCGGTGCCCGGCCGGACCGGCAGGTGCAGGTCGGCGTCCTCGCAGGTTTCGGTCCTGCGCGGATCGATGACGACGATTCTGGTGCCGCGCGTGGCGCGGGCTGCCACGATCCGCTGATAGACGACGGGGTGGCACCAGGCCGTGTTCGATCCGACCAGCACGATCAGGTCGGCAGCATCGAGATCGTCGTAGCTCGCGGGCACGACATCCTCGCCGAAGGCACGGACGTACCCGGCCACCGCGCTCGACATGCACAGCCGGGAGTTTGTGTCGATGTTGGCCGAGCCGATGAATCCCTTCATCAGCTTGTTCGCGACGTAGTAATCTTCGGTGAGGAGCTGACCCGAAACGTAGAAGGCGACGCTGTCCGGCCCGTGACGCTCGATCGCATCGCGGAAGCGACCGGCGACGAGGTCCAGCGCCTTGTCCCAGGAGGCGCGGCGTTCACCGACCATCGGGTGAAGGAGGCGACCTTCGAGGCCGACCGTCTCGCCGAGGTGCGTGCCCTTGGAGCAGAGCCGACCGGCATTGGCCGGATGTGCCGGATCGCCCGCGATCGTGACCGTGCGCTCGCCCGTTCGGGAGGCGGCGATCCCGCAGCCGACGCCGCAATAGGCGCAGGTGGTGCGGACAGGATCGCTCACGTCAGGCCGCAGCCTTGAGTGCCGACGCGCGGCAGATCAGTACACGGTTGCCGCTAACTTTCACCGGAATGACGGGCGTGCAGCCGCTGTCCGCCCCCTGCGCCTCGCCGGTCGCCAGCGCGATGTTCCAGTTGTGGAGCGGGCAGGCCACCGTGTGCCCATGCACGATCCCCTGGCTCAGTCGCCCTCCCTTGTGCGGGCAGCGGTTGAGGAGCGCGAACACCCGGCCGTCGCCGGTACGGAACACGGCGATCTCCTCGTCGCCGGGGATCGTCACCGTTCGCGCGCCGCGGACGGGGATTTCATCGACCCGTCCGATGTCGAGCCAATCGCCGCTCATGCCGGTTCCTCCACCTGCGGCTTAAAAGACGCCATTGGCGCGTGCTGCTCGCGGTCCTCGCCGGCGACCCGCTTCGCCCAGGGATCATTCTGCGTGAAGCGCTGCGAGAAGCGGAACCGCTCGGCATAGGCCGGGACGGCGTCGGGATCGTCGAGCAGGCGCGACGTGATGTGATCGAGGCCGACGCGCTCGATCCACGGCGCGGTCCGCTCAAGGTAGCGCGCCTCCTCGCGGTAGAGCTGGATGAAGGCGGCGCAGTAATCCATCGCCTCCTCCTCGGTCGCGACCTTGCAGAGAAGGTCGGTCGCGCGCACCTTGATGCCGCCGTTGCCGCCGACGTGGAGCTCATAACCGCTGTCGACGCAGACGACGCCGAAATCCTTGATCGTCGCCTCGGCGCAGTTGCGCGGGCAGCCCGACACGGCGATCTTGAACTTGTGGGGCATCCACGATCCCCACGTCATCCGCTCGATCTTCACGCCCAGCCCGGTCGAATCCTGCGTGCCAAACCGGCACCATTCGGACCCGACGCAGGTCTTCACCGTGCGCAGCGACTTGCCGTAGGCGTGGCCCGACACCATGCCGGCGGCGTTGAGGTCCGCCCAGACCGCGGGCAGGTCCTCCTTGCGGATGCCGAAGATGTCGAGCCGCTGGCCACCGGTCACTTTGACCATCGGCGCGTTGAACTTGTCGACCACGTCGGCGATGGCGCGCAGCTCGCGCGGGTTGGTGAGGCCTCCCCACATCCTTGGGACCACGGAATAGGTGCCGTCCTTCTGGATGTTGGCGTGCATGCGCTCGTTGACGAAGCGGCTCTGCTGGTCATCGACATATTCGCCGGGCAGCGCGCAGAGCAGATAGTAATTGAGCGCGGGGCGGCAGGCCGAACAGCCGTCCGGCGTCGACCAGTGCAGCTTCTGCATGACGTCGGGAATCGAGCGCATGTTCTGCGCGACGATCTCGCGCCGCACATCGTCGTGGCCGAAACTGGTGCACTTGCACAGCGTCTTGACCGACCGTTCGCCGCCGTAATCGCTGCCGAGCGTGATCGACAGCAGTTGCTCGACCAGCCCGGTGCAGGACCCGCAACTCGCTGACGCCTTGCAGGTGGCGCGTATCGCGTCGAGGCTGGCCGCACCGTCGACGATGGCCTGGCAGACCTTTGCCTTGGAAACGCCGTTGCAGCCGCAGATCTCGGCATCGTCCGAGAGCGCCGCAACGGCCGCCTTAGGGTCCGCCTGCCCACCTCCGGAGGCAAAGGCCTGGCCGAAGATCAGCAGGTCGCGGATCGCGCCCACGTCCTCCCGCTTCTTCAGGAGGTCGAAATACCAGTTGCCGTCGGCGGTGTCGCCGTACAGCACGCAGCCCGCGATCCGGTCGTCCTTGACGACGACACGCTTGTAGATGCCGCGCGAGGCGTCGCGCAGCACGATATCCTCCGCCCCGTCGCCGCCCGAGAAGTCGCCCGCCGAGAACACGTCGATCCCCGACACCTTGAGCTTGGTCGAGGTGACCGATCCGCGATAGCCGCTGTGCCGCTCGACCAGCCCGTCCGCCAGGCTGCGGCACATGTCCCAGAGCGGCGCCACGAGACCGTAGACCGTGCCGTTATGCTCCACGCACTCGCCGACCGCGAGCACGTCGGGGTCGGACGTCACCATGTGATCGTCCACCCTGATGCCGCGGCCGACGTCCAGTCCGGCGTCGCGGGCCAGCGCGATCGACGGGCGGATGCCGACCGCCATGACCACGAGGCTGGCCGGGATCTCGCGCCCGTCCTTCAGCCGCACGCCCTCCACCTTGCCGTCGCCATAGATCTCGGCGGTGTCGGCCCCCGTCAATACGGTCTGGCCGCGGCGCTCCAGCTCGGTTTTCAGCAACCAGCCCGCCGCCTCGTCGAGCTGGCGTTCCATCAGGATCGGCATGATATGCAGCACCGTGACCTTCATGCCGCGCAGCGTCAGCCCGTGCGCCGCCTCCAGCCCGAGCAGCCCGCCGCCGATCACCACCGCCTGGCCGCCGCCCGCCGCCTTGCCGTCTTCGGCGGCGGCCAGCATGTGGTCGACGTCCTTCATGTCGCGGAAGGAGATGACGCCGGGCAGATCCTTGCCGGGCACCGGAATGATGAAGGGATCGGAGCCGGTGGCGATCAGCAGCTTGTCGTAGCCGACTTGGCGGCCCGAACGCGCGGTCACCGTCCTGTTCGAGCGGTCGATCGCAACGACGGGGTCGCTGGCGATCAGCTCGATGCCATTGTCGGCATACCAGTCGTGACCATTGATGACGATCTCCTCGAAGGTCTTCTCGCCCGCCAGCACCGGCGACAGCATGATCCGGTTGTAATTGACGTGCGGCTCCGCGCCGAAGATCGTCACCCGGTAGCGGTCGGCGTCGCGCGCGATCAGCTCCTCGACGGCCCGGCAGCCCGCCATGCCGTTGCCGATCACCACCAGATGCCGGGGCGGGCGATCCACTGCCGTGACCGGTGCGGGTGCGTCGTCCCGTTCGGGTTCGCGATGGTCGTGAAAGTCCATCCGTCGTGCTCCAAAACGAAAAAGGCCGCCATCCCGACCCCGACGTTGCGGAGCCCGGATGGCGGCCTTGCCATCTGTTTTAACCGTCGCGATCCGTCCTTGGACCGTCCCGGCTATCTTGTTGAGGCAGCGATGCCTCCTGCAGCGCAGCATTACCGCAAATTGCAGGCCTGCTCAAGCCGTCTCGTCAGTAGGTCCAGTCGATTTGCACCCAGGCCTTTTCCGTATCGGTGGCGAAGGCGTCCGCGCGGTACCGCGCATAGCGTGCCGAAACGGTGGTGCGTCCGACCTTGGCACCGGCGATCAGATCGATTTCCTTGCCGTACGCTTGACCGAGCCGACCGCTGCGGAAACGGTGCCATGTGCCCGAGAGCGCGATCGTATCGGCGCCGAGCGCCTTCTTCCAGCCATAGCCGCCACCCGCATAGAGATCGCGCACGCCGTTCGGCGGCGTGGTCAGGAACTTGTCGGCCCAGCCCTGGAACTTGAAATTGGTGCCGAGCGGCGTCTGGAAGCTTGTGAAGACCATTCCCCGGTCAGCGCCGAGCACTTCATAGCCGCCATTCAGCGACCAGCCGCCCATCCCCAGCGTCGCATCCGCGAGATAATAGTCCGCGCCGTAGCGATTGGGATTGCGGTGCCAGTCGCTCTGGCGGGCGTAGCTGAGCTGGTAGGCGAGCTTCATAGCTTTCGACAGCACGCGCGCGCCTGCAAGCCTTGCACCGTATGTCTGGCTCGACAGGCGAAACCCCTGCACCGCCGCCTCGTCCTGGTCGACCAGATACGCGAAACCGACCAGATTGCCGATCGGTGTCGCATAGGAGAGGTTGGCGAAGACGTTGTCGCCACTCACCGCCTGCTGCCGCGCGCCCGTGCCGTTGATGCCCCAGATCGTCCGGACGCCCCACGCATAAGTGACGTCGAGCTTCAGCTTGGGAATGGCCGTCACCTCGGCGCGCACCGCGTCGAACGTCTGGCCATTGTCGCGGAAGGCCACATTGCCGACGAAACGTTCGTCGTCGAGCACGATGCGCTGCCTCCCGGCGGTGACCGCCAACGCCTTCGTCCGATACTGGAGTTGCGCCCGGTAGAGCGCGACGTTCTCCGGATCCGCGACCAGCGGGCGGGTGGCGGCGCCCTGGACGCCATCATAATAGTCGTCGATCGCCGCCAGCGTGCCCTGCGCCTCGATCAGCGTGCTCCACGGGCCGCTCGTCGCCTGCACGCCACCTCGCACGCGAACGGTGAGCGCGTCGGCGTCGCGCGCAATTCCGTCCTGATCGACATGCTCGTAGCGGACGCGGCCGTCGATTAACGGCGTGAGCTTGATGTCCTGGGCGCAGGCCGGCCCAGCGACGGCCAGCGCAGCCGTCGTCGCAAATAGCGTTCTCATGTGATCCCCCCTCGGGATGGACCCTCTCCGACCAGGCCGGGCAGGCGTCCGTGCGCCCGCCCTCGGCCGCGTGCGTCAGATGCGGGCAGCTTTGCCCCAGCGGGATCGCCAGCCGCGTTTGACCGCCGTGAGTCCGGCGAGCGCGAGCAGCGCCAGCCCGGCGAAGATCAGGAAGCCTGGGGAAAAGCTGCCGGTGAGCTGCTTGGCGAAGCCGAGCGACGAGGCGAGATAGAAGCCGCCGATGCCTCCGGCCATGCCGACCAGCCCCGTCATCACCCCGATCTCCGCTTGGAAGCGTTGCGGCACGAGCTGGAACACCGCGCCGTTGCCGGCGCCCAGCGCCAGCATCGCCACGACGAAGATCGCCAGCGCGGAGCGGACGCTCGGCATGTATCCGACGAACGCCAGCGCGATTGCCGCGACCACGAACACGACCGAGAGCGCCTTGACCCCGCCGACCGCATCGGCAAGCGCGCCCCCCATCGGCCGAACCAGCGAGCCGGCGAAAACGCAGGCCGCGGTGCAATAGCCGGCCATCACCGGCGTCAGGCCGAAGCGATCGGTGAAGTAGATCGGCAGGCTGGCGGCGAGCCCGACGAAACCGCCGAAGGTCACCGAGTAGAACGCCATCAGCCACCAGGCGTCGGCGGTCTTGAGCGGCGTGAAATAGTCCACCATCCGCTTGGGCGCGGGCGGATTGGGCGCGTCCTTCGCCATCGCCATGTAGGCGACGAACACCAGCCCGAGCGGCAGGCAGGCGAGACCGAGCACGGCATTCCAGCCGAACAGCTTGGCGAGGGTAGGCGCGAAGAGCGCGGCGAACACCGTGCCCGAATTGCCCATGCCCGCAAGCCCCATTGCCTTGCCCTGATGCTCGGGTGGGTACCAGCGGCTCGCGAGCGGCAGCGCGATCGCGAAGCTGGCGCCGGCGAAGCCCAGGATGACGCCGAGCGCCAGCGTGCCGGCGAAGCTGTCGACGCCCAGCAGATAGGCCGAGAGCAGCCCGCCGATCACGATCAGTTGGCTGATCGCACCCGAACGTTTCGGCCCGATCCGGTCGACCAGCAGACCGTTGACGACGCGCAGAACGGCCCCGGCGAGCGTCGGCGTCGCCACCATCAAACCCTTCTCGGCCGGCGTAAGGGCGAGTGCCTTGCTGATCTCGGGCGCCAACGGTCCGAGCACTACCCAGACCATGAACGCGAGGTCGAAGTAGAGGAAGGCGGCGATCAACGTCGGCTTGTGACCTGCGCGCCAGAAGCTCTTCTCGTTCGCGGGGACGGCAGGCGATGCGCCGTCCAGATATGCCGTTGCCATGATGGTGATCCCCCGATCTGGGATGGACATGAAAAAAGCCGCATGACGGGGACGCGCGTAGGCGGCACCCTGTCAGCGGCTCTGCTGCTTCATCAGGAAGAACGGCCCTGCGTCCCGGCCCTGGGACACGCCGTCCAATCGCGCGCGCATCGTTGCGCGTGGCGATCGATCATCGCGCGAAACGATTCATCTTGCAACGGCAAAGATCAGGGGGTGCTGAAACCCGCCAGATAATCCTCGATCCGATCGGGATCGAACACCCGTCCGTCGAAAAAGCGGTCGGGACCTAACGTGAGCGCACCTCGAGAGGACCCCACCGGCAGTGGCGCGCCCAGCGCACCTTCCACCTTCATGCTGGCACCCGGCATGGGCGTGTCACTACCGGCCAGGGCACGGCGGTAAACGTCGGGGCGGAAAACCCTGCCTGCGGCGGCCTCGCCGGCGTCCGTTCGCTCGATCATTCCCCAGCGGACCAGCTGCGAATAGATCCATAACGCCTGGCTGCGCCACGGAAAGCCGGTCGCTTCCCGCGAGAACAGCATGAAGTCCGGAAATCGAAGCGACGCTTCACCGACTCGGGGCATCATCGTTCCAGCTATGGCGCGCTCGACCACGTCGCTCGGCTGATCGACATAGTCCGGCCGGGCCAAGAGGGCGGCCAGAGCGGCATGGTTGTCGGGAGCGTCACACCACGCCGCCGCAGCCGCCACGGCGCGCACCAGCCGATCGACCGTGTCGCCATTCTCCTCCAGCCAATCCTGCCGGAACGTCAGCACCTTCTCGATTCCACGCCGCCAGATCCGCTCACCGATCGCCACCGCTTCGGCAAGGCCGCCCTTCACCGCCACGCTGCCCCACGGCTCGCCGGCGATGAAGCCGTCGATCTCGCCGGCACGCGTCGCCTCGACCATCAGCGACGGCGGCAGGACGCGCAGCACCACGTCGCGATCGGGATCGATCCCGGCGCTCGCCAGCCAATACCGCAGCATCAGTGCATGGCTTGAGAAGCGATGGACGACGCCGATCACCGGCTTGCGTCGGAACAGCCCGATTGCCGCGGCAAAATCGTGCGCGGTGCCAAGCGGATCGTCGAGCCTCTGCCCGAGGTCGGGTGCGAGCGCCGCGGCGAAGTCGCCCGACATCACCACCATGTTCCCGTTGACGTTCAGCTTGCAGGGCGCTGCAAGCGCGGCAGGCTGCTGGCTGAGCCCCAGCGTCACGGCGATGGCGAGCGGCGCCAGCATCTGCGCCGCCTGGACCTGACCGTAGACAAGCCGATCCCGAAGCGTCGCCCAGCTCGTCGTGCGGACAAGCGTGAGATCGATACCCTCGGCTTCCGCGAAGCCGTATTCGCGTGCCACGATCAGCGGCGCAGCGTCGGTGAGCTGCAGAAAGGCGATCAAAACCGGCGTCATACGCCGCCTCCGAGCAGGTCGCTTGCGGTGATCAACGCCGATGCGACATCGACGATCTTCTTGTTCTGGTTCATCGCCGCCTTCCTGAGCGCCGCATAGGCGTCCGGCTCCGATAATCCGCGTGTCGCGATCAGGATCGCCTTGGCCCGATCGATGATCTTGCGATCCGCCAGCTCCGTCCTGGCCTCGTTCAGCTCGGTCTGCATCCGCGCGAATGCGTTGAAGCGGCGTACAGCGAGATTTATGATCGGCTTGACCCGCTCCTTGCGCAGCCCGTCGACGACATAGGCGGAGATGCCCGCATCGATCGCGGCCTCGATCATCGTATCGTCCGATTGGTCGACGAACATCGCGATCGGCTTGGCCAGGGCCCGACTGACGGTCAGCATCTCTTCCAGCGTATCGCGGCTCGGGTTGCCCAGATCGATCAGCACCACGTCCGGCGCCATCCGCTCGATCCTCGCCACGAACGCTCCCCGCGGCGGGACGAGGTGGATGTCGTCATAGCCCGCCTCGCGTAGACCCTCCTCGAGGACGGTCGCGCGCAATCCGCTGTCATCGACGATGACGATCCGCAAGCTATGCTGTTCCTTTCAATCCTATCAGACTGACGGTCATGCTGCACTGCGTCAATCCGTCTGCGTTGTAGCCCGATGCAGCGCCGTCACACGCTTCACCTGAGCGATGCTGCACCCCGCCAAATCGGCGGTGCGCGCAATGCTCATCCCCGCTTCGCGTAGCCCCACAATACGTTTGTGCAGCGCCGTGTCCGGCTTTCGGCCATTGTACCGACCTGCCCGTTTGGCGATCTCGATCCCCTCACGCTGGCGCTCGCGCCGCGTCTCGTAATCGTCACGCGCGGTCTGCAGTGCAACGCGCAGCAGCATGTCCTGCACCGCCTCGAGCACGATGCGCGCGACACCGGCGCTGTCGGCAACCAGGTCGGACAAGTCGACAATGCCCGGCACGGCGAGCCGCGCGCCTTTGGCTCGGATCGTCGCCACCAACAGTTCGGCTTCAGGCAGAGGCAGGCGGCTGATCCGGTCGATCTTCTCGGCCACCACCACCTCACCTGACTGCAGATCGGCGACCATGCGCAGCAGCTCTGGCCGGTCCGACCGCGCGCCCGACGCTTTCTCGCGATACACCGCCGCGACGTAATAGCCTGCCGCGCGTGCGCCGGCGACAATCGCTTCCTGCCGGGACAGGTCCTGCTCGTCGGTGCTGACTCGTAGGTACACCCGTGCAGCGCGTACTAGTGGAAGTGTGCTGTCGTTCTTCATGGCCAATCTACCTATACCCTTGTGAGCCGGTTATGCAGCGGTCGGCTCAGAACGGCAACTGCCGGTTCTACGTAGCCTAGCTAAGCGGACCGGGTCTAAGTAGCTGCTCCATCATCGATGAACGCGATTTCGGTGACCGGCCGTCCATCGATTCATGCCTCAACGCTGGCGTCCGACTTTGCTTTCCAGTATAAGTCCGTTGGACAGGTCAGAGTAGCGGATTTGGTGCAGATGGAAGCACAGAGAGTTAAGATCGTGGACGGTGGTAAGCTCGTGATCCCGGCGGCCATGCGCCGTGAGCTCGGGATCACCACGGGGACACCGTTCTCGTCGATGTGGACGATGGCGAGTTGCGAGTACGTTCCGTTCCTAAAGCACTTGAACGTGCTCGCGCCATCCTGCGCAAGTATGTGCCCGAAGGCGTCGGCTTGGCCGATGAGCTGATCGCGGAGCGTCGGCGTGAGGTGGAGCGTGAGTAGCAAAGTCGTACTCGACGCCTCCGCCCTGCTCTGCCTTCTGAACGATGAACCCGGGGCGGATAGGGTAGTCGACGTCCTGACCCGCAGCATCATCGGAACAGCCAACCTCGCAGAGGTCGTCTCGAAGCTACGAGACCGGGGATTGCCACTCGACGAGGTACGTGAGGCGCTTGGCGGGCTGCATCTCGATGTCCGGCCGCTCACTCCTGCCCAGGCACTCATGGTAGGTGATCTCCGGCCAGGGACGAAGGCTCTCGGTCTGTCCCTCGGCGATCGAGCGTGCCTTGCCTTGGCGATCGACCTGCAGGCTGAGATGTTCACGACGGACGGACCTCTGGCGAGCGCGGATGTCGGCATCACCATCACCAATGTGCGGCCGCTTGCGGGTAGTCGCACGTTCGTGCTTTTAGGTGCGGCGAACCGATGGCTGCGCAGAAAGGGTCTATGTGACTGAACAGCGGGGGTAAGCCAATCGCACGCGGTCTGCTCAACAGCGGCCTTCGGCGGGGTTGCGATGCAAACTGACGTAGTTAGGATCCGCCTTTCAACGCCTAATGAAACTTCTGTGTTCCCTCTCTGTTCTTTCGGCGGTACACTAGGCACAGTGCGGGCAGGACCGACGAGCCATGGCTGACACCGAAATCGAATGGACGGACGCCACTTGGAACCCGGTCGCCGGCTGCTCGATCGTGAGCGCCGGATGTAGCCATTGCTACGCGATGGAGATGGCCCGTCGTCTCGAGGCGATGGGCGTCGGCAAGTACGCAGGGCTGACGCGGCGTAGTGGTCGACGTATCATTTGGCAGGGCATGGTGCGCGAGGACCGGGCCGCGCTGACGATCCCCTATCGATGGAGAAAGCCCCGCAAGATCTTCGTGAACTCAATGAGCGACCTGTTCCACGAGGGTGTCAGCGACGCGTTCATCCAAGCGGTATGGCAGGTCATGCGCGAAACGCCGCGCCACCACTATCAGATCCTCACCAAACGCCCCGAGCGCATGGCGGCAGTCGTCACCCGTCTTATAGGCGACGTGCTGCCGAATGTCTGGTTGGGCACCAGTATTGAGGACGCCGAGGTTGTAGCGCGTGTCGACCACCTCCGCGCGGTGCCCGCTGCGATCCGCTTCATTTCGTTCGAGCCGCTGATCGGGCCGGTTGGCACCATCGATCTCGCCGGAATTGATTGGGCGATCGTGGGCGGCGAAAGCGGTCGGTCAGCGCGACCCATTCGGGAGGCGTGGGTGGATGAACTCCACCAGCAATGCCTCGCCTACGACACCGCCTTCTTCTTCAAGCAATGGGGCACTTGGGGCAAGGACAACAAGCGGCGTTCCAAAAAGGCGAACGGGCGCGAGTACCGCGGTCGGACGTGGGATGAGATGCCGACCGGCTTTACCGCGGCGCTTTAACGAGCTCGAAACAGCAGGACTGGGATGGCCGAAAAACCGTACAGCTGGGTGACCTGAGCCCTCCGGATTGGTCCATTCTTTGAGAGAAATTCCCGGTTAGGTTTGGCAGGTGCCGGACGAGGGAATTTGCCCATGAAGAAGTCGAGGTTCAGCGAGCAGCAGATAGCGTTCATCCTCAAGCAGGCCGAGGATGGAACAACCGTCGAGGAGGTTTGCCGAAAGGCGGGCATATCGATCCAGACCTACTATCGATGGCGTAGCAAATACGGGGGGCTGATGCCGTCGGAGATGAAGCGCCTGAAGGTGCTGGAGGAGGAGAACGTCCGGCTGAAGCGGCTGGTGGCCAACCTCAGCCTGGACAAAGAGATGCTGCAGGATGTCATCCGCCGAAAAATGTAGGGCCTGGTCGAGCCCGGGAGATCGTCAGCTATCTGCAGGCGAGCTACCAGGTTAGCGAACGGCGAGCCTGCGGCGCGTTTCCGATCAATCGATCGACCCAGCGCTATCAGCCCCGCCGCCTCGATCAGGCCGGCCTAAAGATGCGGATCAAGGAGTTGGCTGCGACCCGTGTTCGCTATGGGTACCGACGCATCCATGTGCTGCTCCGATGGGAGGGTTGGGAGATCAACCACAAGCGCACTTATCGGCTGTATCGCGAGCTCGGGCTGCAGCTGCGCAACAAGACGCCCAAGCGCAAGGTGAAGGCGAAGCTGCGCGATGACCGGACGCCGGCGACGGCACCCAACGAGTGCTGGTCGATGGATTTCCTATCGGACCAGCTGTTCGACGGGCGCAAGATCCGCGTGCTGTCGATCGTCGACAACTTCACCCGTGTGTCGCCAGCGCTCGACGTACGGACGAGCTATCGCGGCTCTGACGTGGTCGAGACGCTTGAGCGCATTGCCGCGGTACATGGTCGTCCCAAGCGCATTCGTCTGGATAATGGCCCGGAATTCATCTCGAAGGATCTCGACCTGTGGGCATACCAGCATGACGTGGTGCTGGACTTTAGCAGGCCTGGAAAGCCAACCGACAATGCGTTCGCGGAGGCGTTCAACGGCCGGGTGCGGGCCGAATGCCTCAACGCATACTGGTTCTTGAGCTTGGACGACGCACGGATAAAATGTGAGGCGTGGCGGCGCGATTACAACGAGCACCGTCCGCATAGCTCCCTCGGCAACCAGACCCCGATGGAGCGCGCTTTTTCGTCAGGGCAGGCATGCCTGCCCTGACGAAAAGAGAGCCGGTTTTCTCATAAAGACCGGGCCAGAGACGGGGTGAGGCTCAAACCAACCCCGGACTCCAGTTATAACTGGTAGAGCTTTGGGGAGCACGTCATGTCGCCTTCCCGACAGACCAGCCGATAGAACTTAACATGGAGAAGATGCCGGAATATGTATCGCATGTGAATGGTAGGTGGAGGAAGGCATGACCGAAGATGATGTCCTCTATTTCCAACGTCGCGCCGGAGCCGAACTGGAGTTGGCGCAGCGGGCGACCAAGCCTGAAGTCGTAGCGGCGCACCACCGGCTCGCCGAGGCCTATCTCGATCGTATCGCCTCCGTGGAACCGGCGAGGCAGGTGGAACATGCTTGACAAGTTTCGGTCCAGCGGGACCCTCTCACACCAGCGTTCGTCTCACCCGACGCTGCTAGGCACGCGGTTCGCCGCGTCTCCCTTCCTTTCGACGGAGGACCGGCTCGCGCTTGAGAGAGTCGCGCTTCCCGCAAGGTCGGTCGCAGCCGGCAAGGACTTGTTGCGGGAGAGCGAGCGCGCCGCCCACATCGAGGTTCTGATCGATGGGTGGGCGTGCCGCTACAAAATGACGCGAGACGGCCACCGTCAGATCGTGGCGCTCCTGACCCCCGGCGAAGCGGCGAACCTGGACGCTCTGCTCTTCACGCGCCTGCATTATGCGGTGCGTACGCTCACCCCGACCAAGGTTCTCACCCTTCCGTGTCAATCGGCGTCCAAAAAGGACCCCCTATCGGCGTGCAAAAGGGACCCCCTTCGTCGAGCAGCGTAACGGGTATGACGGGCGCACTGTTCGTGCTGGTTGCGGCGTAGGGCGGGCGTAGCCCGACCGGAGGCGAACCAGCACGAAGCGTTCTCTGCCGGTGCCCCAGGCTTCAGCTTCGATGTTTGAAGCGCCAGCTGTCGTTGCCGGTTTCGACGATGTCGCAATGGTGGGTAATGCGGTCGAGCAGCGCGGTGGTCATCTTGGGGTCGCCAAAGACGGTCGGCCACTCACCAAAGGCCAGGTTGGTGGTGACGATGACCGAGGTCTTCTCGTAGAGCTTACTGACGAGGTGGAAGAGCAGTTGACCGCCCGAGCGTGCAAACGGCAGGTAGCCAAGCTCGTCGAGCACCACGAGATCGAGGCGCGAAAGCTGGGCCGCCAGCGTGCCGGCCTTGCCGAGGCGCGTTTCCTCCTCGAGCCGGTTCACCAGGTCCACTGTGTTGAAGTAGCGTCCGCGGGCGCCGGCTCGTACCACATTGGCAGTGATGGCGGTGGCGAGATGCGTCTTGCCGGTACCCGTTCCACCGACCAGCACGACGTTGCGTTGGCCCGGAAGAAACGAGCCGCTGTACAGCGAGCGCACCAGTCCCTCGTTGATGGGAGTGTCGCCGAAGACGAAGGCGTCGAGGTCCTTCACCGCGGGTAACCTGGCGGCCGACATCCGGTAACGGACCGAGGCTGCATGGCGGTGCGTCGCCTCGGCACGCAGCAGGTCGGTCAGGACCTCCATGGTCGTGCGCTTGCGCTGGAGACCGGTAGTGACCGCCTCGTCGAAGGCGCCAGCCATGCCCTTCAGCCCCAACTCGGCCATGGCCGTCATCATCTCATGCCGCTGCATGGAGACCTCGCAGGCTGTCATAGCGGTTGCAGTCGGCACGGGGCGGATGGCGCAGCGCCAGATCTTCTGGCGTGACAATAGTCAGCGGTCGCGGCGGTTCGCGCCGGCGGGCCAGGATGTTGACGATGACGTCGTCGCTGGCGACGCCGGCCAGCAATGCTTCGCGCACGGCCACTTCTACCGCCTCCAGCCCGTCGTCGAGCACCGCTGCCAGCACCCGCACGAACCGCCGGTCGGCATCGTCGCCGGTGCCAAGCTTGCGCCGCAGTCGTGCCAGCGCAGGCGGCAACTCCCAGCCCTGGAACGGTGCGCCGTTGCGCAGGGCACCCGGCTTGGTCACCAGCACCGGCAGATAGTGCCACGGGTCGTAGATGGTCCGGTCGCGGCCGAAGAACCGGGGATGGTCGGCGACGACTTCACCGTCGCAGCGCACGACGATGCGGTCGGCATAGGCGCGGACCTGGACGGCACGTCGCACCACCCTGGCAGAAACGGAATAGCGGTTGCGGTCGAAGCTGATGAGGCATGTGCCGCTTACCGCATGCTCGCTCTCGTGGAAGCCGTCGAAGGGTGCGACAACAGGCTGGAGCACCGCCCGTTCTGCTGCCCATGCCTGGGCGACTGTCAGCTCCTTCTGCTCGGGATGCTGGTGCAACTCTGCCCAGCGCCGACACTCCGCCTCCAGCCAGCCGTTCAACTCCTCGAGGCCGGTAAATCGCAGGCGCGGCTGGAAGAAGCGACCGCGTGCGGTCTGCACCTGGTTCTCGACCTGACCTTTCTCCCAGCCCGACGCCGGCGAGCAGGCGGTCGGCTCGACCATGTAATGGTTGGCCATGACCAGGAAGCGACGGTTGAAGACCCGCTCCTTGCCGGTGAACACGCTCGTCACCGCCGTCTTCATGTTGTCGTAGATGCCGCGCGTCGGCACGCCTCCGAAGAAAGCAAACGCCCGTGCATGCGCGTCGAACAGCATCTCCTGTGTCTCGCGGGGATAGGCCCGCACATACATTGCCCGCGACGCGCACAGCCGGACATGCGCGACCTTCACGCGCATCGGCTTGCCCGAGATCTCGACGTCCTCGTGGCTCCAGTCGAACTGGTAAGCCTCGCCCGGCCGGAACAGCAGCGGGATGAACGCCGGCGCATTCATCACGTCGCGACGCTGCGCCTGCCGCCAGCGCGCCGCATAACGGCGAACCGCGTCGTACGAGCCATCGAACCCCTCGCGTAGCAGCAGGTCGTGGATGCGCGTGAGGCGCAGCTTCTCGCGCCGCGGCCGTGCCTCATCTTCCTCCAGCAACGCATCCAGTCGCGCCTGAAACGGCCCCAGCTTCGGCAGCGGCTGCACCTCTCGCCGATAACCCATGTCCGCTTCCGGCGCCCGGATCGCCTTGCGCACCACCTTGCGCGACAGGTGCAGGTCCCGCGCTATCGCCTTGATGGCCTTGCCCGACGCGTGCTCGCGCCGGATCCTCAACACCGTCTCCAATACCAGCATCCCGATCTCGCCGCCTGACACACCGCCAAGCGAACAGCCTAGAACACCAGGATGAGGGTCCCTTTTCGACGCCGATCACCCCGCTAACGGGGTCCCTTTTCCACGCCGATCCACACCCTTCCGCGCGACCGCGTTCTGGCGCTGGCCGAGCAGCACAGCGGCATCGCCAAGACTCTCGGCTGGCTCGCGCTGAATGAGAACGCGATCCTCAGCCAGTGGGCGCTTTGCCTTGGCCGGCTGTCAGCCCGGCAGCGCTTGGCGCATCTGTTGTGCGAGATGAGCGCGCGGCTCGGCGATCTGGACGATGGGGAGAGCCGCTTCGAGCTGCCGCTGACCCAGGAGCAGATCGCCGATGTGCTCGGCCTCACTTCTGTCCACGTCAATCGCACGGTCCAGCAGCTGCGCGCCGAGAGCCTGATCGAGACGAAAGGGCGCACTGTCATGATCGCCGACATGGACGCGCTTCGTCAGATCGCGGGTTTCGATCCTGCCTATCTACAGGACGGGCGAGCATCCGCCCACCTCGCGCCATGAACGATTCCGAGATGGCAACGGCCTACGCCAATCCTTCTGCCGATTATCGGGCCCTGTCGCCGGAAGCCGAGCTGCTGCTGCGCGAAACCAATCATCGGTGCAGCAACGACCTCCAGCTCGTCGTGAGCCTGCTCGCGCTTCAGAGCCGGAAGGCGGCAAGTGACGAGACGCGGCAGGCGCTGATCGACACGATGGAGCGGGTCGCTATCCTCGCGCGTGCCCGAGCGTCGCTCAAGGAAGAACGCCGACCGACGCTGGAGGCGGCATTGCGGCAGGTGTGCGAGGCGTTGCAGAGCCAGGCCGAGCCGCGCTCCATCTTCCTGTCGCTGGAAACGGCGAGCGCCGTGAGCGGCTTGTCGGCGGTTCAGGTCACGACACTGACGCTGATCGTCAACGAGCTGGCGACTAACGCCATAAAACACGCCTTCGCACAGGACCGAAGTGGTCGCATCCGCATCGTCGTGCGCCCGCACGACAGCCGAAGTCTGACGATCATCGTCGATGATGACGGTCTCCCTTTCCCCGAGATCGCAAGTCGAACGACGGGTGGACTGGGGCTCGGACTTGTACGGCGATTGCTCGAGTCGATCGGCGGGCTCGTCATTCTGCCCGCGAACGGATCAAAGTGTTTCGAGATCAGGGTGCCGATGGCGAGCCACTAGGCGTCATCTTGTCGTAGCCTTCGTGTGGAGAGTAGCTGGATCAGACTGAAGAGGGCGACGTGACCAACGACAATCCCGAATATTATGAACGGCGCGCCCGAGAGGAAGCCGAGGCAGCAGACAGTGCGAAATCGGCCGAGGCGGCATCGGCGCACCGCCTGCTCCCAGGGCGGTGCCGGCATTGAGCGGCAAGCTGATAATTATGCCGCCGACCTGTTGATGCCGGCCTATCTGTTTCGACCGCTTGCTGCCGCTCACCGGCGGCCGTCATTCGAAGCAATCGACGCTCTGGCGGCTGCCTTTTCGGGGGCACCTCAAGGTTTGTTACACGAACAGCGCTAGGCGGAACGTAGGGGCAACTATGTTATGCGGCTTCCGCTCGCCGGTAATGAGGGTCGCTGCGCACCAAAACCGCGGCCCTGCCAAGGCCAAAGCGCTCGCATATCGCTGTGATGCGAGCAGGACTCTGTAGCCGTTGGTCAGCGTAGAGGACGAAGCCGCCCGGCTCTTTCACGATCCGGCCACGTGGGTGCTCGTCATACTCGGTCGTCAGAATCCTGGCCGGAAGGCCATTCTTGGCGAGCCAATGGCCGCCCGCCTCCTGCCAGCGCTCCCAGTGTTCCGCATGGCCGCCATCGAAGGTGAGGCAATCACCATATCGAGCTGCGTCCTCCAGCTCGCATCCGGCAGCGACGAGCACGTCGTCGACCATCCAGAATATGCCGACTGCTCCCGTCATCAGCGTCGCCTCACGGCAAGGCCCAAGGCTCGCCGTCGGCGAGCCGGCGAAATGGCGGCAGCGGAATGGTCGGCTCGTCCCAGGCTATGCCGTGGACAGGGACCAGGGCTTTCGGCGCGATTGCGGCCGCGAAGCGGGAAAGGTCGCTCGGGCTGGCGTGGCCTGACGTGTGCAGCTTGACCGTCTTCGCACCGGCCGCCTGCGCGTGCGCCCATCCCGAGTTCGCGTCGTCGGGATCGAGATAGCCGCTCCAGTTGGAGAAGGCGTATGCGTCTTCCGAGGTGAAGCCGAGGCCGGCGCGGTCAAAATCCCGCACCATCGAGTCCCGCAGCATGATGATCGCTCGATCATTGACCAAACGCGCCCGCGACGTGGCGAACGGACTGGTCGCCATCTCGGTGACAAATGCTTCCCGGCCTTGCCGGGCGTAGAGGCGCTTGCCTCCAGGGGTGATGACCACCTTCAGCTCCGGAAAGTCGGGGCCGGGCACCGGCAGCTGCGTCCCGTTCGCGATCCGGCGCAGCACATCGGCGCCGTACAGATCGACGACCAGCTTCCGGCCCGTTCGCCGGGCGGCTCGGAACAGGGTCACGGTCCGGTCGATGTTCTGAGCCGACCATTGTACAAAGACGTGCCGGGGCGTCTGCTGCGCTAACTCGACAAAGGCGTTCTCCAGCTCGGCTTCGCTGATGACGGGCTTATCCGTGCCCAGGTTCGTGCCCTCCATGATGAGGACGTCGACAGCCTTCGGGGGCGCCGCGATCATCGCCTCCACCAGCCGAGCCTTGCGACCGTGCGCGCGGAAGTCGCCGCTATACAGAACGCGCCGGCCCGCCCCCTCGATGAGCAGCATATAGGCGTCGGGCGCCGAATGGTCGGTCAGGTAAGGGGTAATCGTGAAGCCGCCGATCGCGAACGGCTTCGAGCGGCTGTCCCATGTATAAATAGGGCGAGCGATGCTGCCGCCGAACAGCTCGGCCGACAGGCGCATCAGCTCTGCCGCCTTCTTGCCCGTCCAGATCGGCCACTCGGCCGGCAGCTCATCGATCAGGCCCCAATGGTCCATGTGGGAGTGGCTGAACAGCACCGTCGCCGGTCGGCTGAGGTCCAGGGTCGACGGCAGCAGCCCGGTCGCTTCGCGTGGCGCGTCGAGAGGGCGTCCCGCATCCAATATCAGGCGTTCTCCATCGTCCCCTGCAATTTCGATGCACGATCCTCCGATAGACTGCGTTCCTCGATGAACAGTGAGTGTGAGCGTCACGCCGACACCGGGGTAGTCGGGAGGAGGGCAGAACGGGTCCGTCATGGTCGGGACCAACCTCATGCACCCGGATACCGGCCCGATCGAGCTTGAGGCGGTGCTCGTTTCTGGCGAAGCTCGCTGCCGCCTGCGCCATCCGGCTGCTGGCGATCCCCTCCGTGGAGCCTTCCGGCCAGTAGTTTCCGACCACGATGCCCGGCTGCACGACCACGGCTGGCGAGTCGAGTTCAGCCAGTGCTTTCCAGATCGTCACGCACTCCGGGTCGCTCGCGTCGCCATCGCGGAACACGCGGTGCAAGCCCAGCAGATCGGCCGCGGTGTTCCGATAGGCCTGCTGCACCTGGGCGATGCGGTCGCTCTCCTCCATCCAGCGCACATATTTCCCGAGCTGCTCAAGAACCCTCGGCGCGGCATCCCCGCTCGCCCGCAGCTCCGGGTTGTTGGCGCACTTGGCTTCCCAAAAGGCGATCGAAGGCGGTTCACCCTTCGGGCATTGTGCGATCACGAGGTCCATGCGGGGCGCCACCCGCTCGCTGCCGGGCGTATCGCTTGCTGGCAGACCCATCTCGAGGTCGATTACTCCCGGGTTGGCGGCGATAAGGTCATCGACGAAGCGCTTCTCCGCGGAGGCGTAGGTTTCCGCCGTCTCGATCCAGCCCGCCACCAAGCTGCCGGTTGCCGGGGCGGCCAGGGCTTGGGCGTCGTAATCCTGATAGCCCTGCACGGGAGGAGCGCCGTCGCCAACCCGCTCCTTTCGACGCCCGGAGGTATAGGCCCTGTGGACCGACAGTTTCGGACCGCCCCGGCCGACGGACAGCTTAGCGACCGACTGCCCTTTAATGTAGAAGTTGAGATAGCCGTCCCGCAACCCGAGCCTCAGCACCGCTGCTCCGGCCGACACCTCGCCCGGCAAGCTCCAACGATCGAAAAGCGTGCGGACTGCGTTGCCGGGCTTGTTCGCCTCCCACTCGGCAAGGGCGTTCACCGCGAACGAGCGGGCAAATGTCGGCATCGTGTTCCCCCCAAAAAGCAGTATTCATTTCAGCGGGCCAGATATTTACACCCGAAGATAAGAAAGTCCGGTTGTTGCCGCTCGGCAACACTACCAAGCGGGCCGATCATGCGGCCTGCTCCAGCGCCCGGTACAAGGTCGCGTGGTGACACTTGAGCAGCTTGGCTGCCTCGCGAACCGAAGTGCCCTCGCTGACGAGGCGCGACCCGAGCGCGACCTGATCGGACGTGAGCTTGGGTTTGCGCCCGAACTTGACGCCGCGCGCCATCGCCGCGGCACGCCCGGAGCTGGTGCGTTGGTGGATCAGCTCACGCTCGAACTCGGCAATGCCGGCGAACACGGTTAGGACCATGCGGCCGGCCGGTGTGGTCGTGTCCGCCCATGGCTCGGCGAGCGAGCGCAGCCCCGCGCCCACCTCGTTCAGTCGCTCGGCGATGTCGAGCAGGTCGCGCGTCGAGCGCGCCAGCCGGTCGAGGCGAGTGACCACCACCACGTCATCGTCGCGCAGCTGCTCCAGCATCTTGTCGAGTTCGGGCCGGGCGCGCTTCGCACCGGACACCTTTTCCTTGAACGTGCGGCGGCAGCCCGCGTCCTTCAGCGCCGCGCTTTGGAGAGTGAGGTCCTGGTCGTCGGTGGACACGCGCGCGTAGCCGATCAGCATGTCGCAGATGTGCATCGAAACGCCCGCAATTAGCAACAGACATTTGCGACAGCGCTCGCCCTCGTAGCGGGACCGGTCAGGATGGCTGTCGCGGAACTTGAGAGTTGCGCGACACCTCGCCCCGCGACCGACGACGCGATACGCTCCCGGCCCGGGGGTGAGTAGAATGGCCAGACGCGACCTTCTAACGGGCGACGAGCGTCGTGCGCTCTTTGGCGTGCCGCTCGACCGCGCATCGCTCGCCAAGTTCTATACGGTAGCCGACGAAGACCGGCCGCTGATCGAGATCAAGCGCGGCGACGCCAACCGGCTCGGCTTCGCGCTGCACCTCGCCTTGCTCCGGCATCCCGGCTTCGGGATGCGCCATAACGACATTGTGCCTGACTTCCTCGTGCGCCATGTGGCTGGGCAGCTCGGGATCGGCGCGGGCGTGTTCACCGGCTATGCGCGCCGTGCCCAGACCCGGCTTGAGCACGCATGGGAGGCGATGGGCCATTTGGGGCTGCGCGCGTTCGAGGCGGCCGACGTCGCCGGCGCGCTCGGAGCGGCATCACACGCTGCGAACGCGACCGAGCGCGGTCGCCTGATCGCTGCGGCCGTTGTCGAGCAGCTCCGTGCCGCACGCATCGTGCTACCCGCGCCGGCCCGCATCGAGCGGATTGGGGTGGCTGGCCGCGCTATGGCGCGCCGGCTCGCGGCCGACGCCGTGGTGGACGCGCTGACGGACGAGCAGATCGCCGCGCTCGATGCCTTGCTGGTCGTCGACCCCGAGCATGGCGAGACGCCGCTCGCGTGGTTGCGCGACACCTCCGACAGCCCATCTGCGCGCAACCTGGCCGGCATCCTTGCCCGGCTCGCCCGGGTACGATCGCTCAAGCTCGATCCACGTATGGCCGGGGCCGTCCACGAACACCGGTTCGAGCAGCTCGTGCGCGAGGGCCAGGTCGCGCCCGCGTTTCTACTCTCCGACTACTCGCCTCGCCGCAGGCGTGCCACCCTCGCTGCGGCCCTGCTCGACCTGGAAAGCCGGCTGGCGGACGCCGCGATCGAGATGTTCGGGAAACAGACCGGGCTATTGTTCGCCAAGGCCAGGGCGGCCCAGAAGCGCGAGTATGAGGCGACGTCGCGCGATGTGAACCGGCTTATGCGCCTGTTCGGCTCCACCATTGGCGCGCTCAGGGTCGCGCGCGAGGACGGGCTTGACGTCTGGGAGGCACTCGACACGGGTGTCGGTTGGAGCAAGCTTCTCGGCGCCGAGGACGAGGCGACCGCCATCGCCGACATGGCCCGCGACGAACCGCTGATCCGGGCGGCCGACCGCTACATGACGCTCCGGCGCTACGCGCCCGCCTTCCTCGACGCATTTCGGTTCAAGGCGGCCGGGTCGCGCGACGGCGTGCTTGGCGCGATCAGGGTCGTCCGCGAGCTGAACGCAAGCGGGCGGCGTGATGTGCCGGCGGACGCCCCCATGCCGTTCTCCAAAAAGTGGAAGGCGGCGATTGCCGAGGGCGGCGCCATCGACCGTCGCCGCTACGAGACCGCAACCGTCGCCACGGTGCGCGAGCGCCTCCAGTCGGGTGACCTCTGGGTTGAGGGCACGCGCGACCACCAGCGGTTCGACAGCTATCTGCTATCACCCGCGCGAGCGGCCGAGGTCGCGGCCGGGCTGCCGTTCGATACGGACGTGGACCGCTACCTGGACGGGCGCATGAAGCTACTCGACTGGCGGTTGCGCCGGTTCGCGGGCGCGCTGAAACGCGGCGCGCTCGACGGGGTGAAGCTGCGGGGCGGCGAACTCCGCGTCACCCCACTATCCGCAGTCACCCCCGCCACGGCCGATAGGCTGGACGCGGCCGTCGACCGGCTCATGCCCAAGGTGCGCATCACCGAGCTGCTCGCCGAGGTCGCGAGCCGGACCGGGTTTCTGTGCGCGTTCCCGGAGCTGCGCTCGGGCCGCGCCCACTCCAACCCGCAAGCCGTGCTTGCGGCCATCCTGGCGGACGCGACCAACCTCGGCATCGAGCGCATGGCCAACGCCAGCCAGGGCGTCACCTATGCTCAGCTCGCCTGGACGCACGGCTGGTACATATCGGGGAGAACTACGCGGCTGGTCTGCGTCACCTGGTCGACGCGCAGGCCGCGCTGCCGCTTACGCGCGTGTGGGGCGACGGCTCGACATCGAGCTCGGACGGGCAGTTCTTCCGGTCGGGCAGGCGTGGCGCCGCGGGCACCGTCAACGCCCGCTATGACCGGGAGCCCGGGCAGAAGATCTACGCTCATGTCGCGGACACCTACGTGCCCTTCCACATGAAGCTGCTCTCGGCGACGACGGCCGAAGCCCCCTACGTGCTCGACGGGCTGGTCGCGCACGGGTGCGGGATCGAACCCGCGACCCACTACGCCGATACGGGCGGGGCGTCCGATCACGTCTTCGCGCTCGCCCACCTGCTCGGGTTCCGGTTCGTGCCGCGGCTGCGCGACCTCGCCGACCGCAAGCTCGGCGTCTTCGCGGGTTCGTCCCGCTACCCGGCCCTAACTGCGCTGATCGGCCGCCCGTTCAACGTCGCCGCCATACGCGAGAGCTGGGACGAGATCATCCGGCTCGCCGCCTCCGTGAAGGCCGGCGCGGTGTTGCCGTCTGTCATGCTCAGGAAGCTCGCCGCCCACCGTCGTCAGAACCGACTCGACTTCTCGCTCCAGGAGGTGGGCCGGATCGAGCGCACCCTGTTCACGCTCGACTGGCTGGAGTCCAAGGCGCTCCGCCAGCAGTGCCAGGCGGGGCTGAACAAGGGCGAGGCGCGCCATACGCTCGCCCAGGCCGTGTTCGTCCACAAGCAGGGGCGGCTCCGCGACGCGCAGTTCGAGAACCAGGCTCTGAAAGCGTCCGGGCTGACACTGGTCACCGCCGCGATCGTGTACTGGAACACCTTATATATGGGCCGTGCGGTCGAGCACCTGCGTGAGCGAGGTGAGCCCGCGCCCGACGAACTGCTCGCCCATGTCGCCCCGCTCGGCTGGCGGCACATCAGCCTCACGGGCGACTACCTGTGGCAGAACGCCGCGGCCGACCTCGACCGGGACGGCTACCGGGCGCTCAACTTGCCGAACGAGCCCGGGGCGAAGGTGGCCTGAGCAGCCGCGTTCGCCACTTGTTCAGCTTGCCGCTGTCCGTGTGACAAACCTTGTGGTGCCCCCTTTTCCACCAGCCGGTTGGCGACGGCGCAAAGGTTTATCGACCATAGTCCTTGGCCCTGTATGATCGTTTGCCACGGTCAGAACGGACGCCGATGGTTTCGACGCAATGGCGGCATTCCGGATCACTGGTTTCCCCGTGATGATCTCGATCCTGAGTCAGACGCGATGGACGTGCTGTATGGAAGATTGATCGGTGGCGGCCGACGATCATCGGGGCGGACGCATGGTTCGATCGCCGGGGCGCCGATAGGTTTGAGCTGACCGAGGAGTGCGTCAAAGGCTTTGGGAATGATGTGCTCGCCCTTCTGACGCTGAAAGATCAAATGCTTGATTAGGACCGCGCAGCATGGGGCTTTGAACTGGGCAAGTTACGCGTCAGCAATTCTCAGCCTACGCATCCGCTTGCGTAAGAGTCCGAACCGTCGCGATCGGCAGGAACAACCGCAAGCCGTTGGAGGGCAGCGGCTCAAAGCCATAGCCGGTATAGAGCGCGATGCGTTTCGCCACCTTCTCGGCATCGCCGCAGTTGAACACGTCCAGCATGACGACGGCGATCCCCAACGCTTCGGCCGCCAAGGCTAGGCGCTTGAGACAATCGACCAACAGATCGCCGCCATAGCCTTGCCCTTGAAAGCGGCTGTCGACGCCGATCATCGAAATGTAGGCGGCCGGGATACTGCCATGCGCAGGGCGGTTGCGGGCGAACCGATCGGGTAACTCGGTATAGTCGATCGCATGGGCGTTGGTGGCATAGAAGCCGATCAGCTCGCCCTCGGCACCGACCATCACGAAGGTGCGGACGTTATCCGCCTTGGCGAGCTTGTTCGCGGTCCGGCGGAAGAAGTTGTCGACCTGCGTGATGCCACAGGAAAAGGCCGCTCGATCGTGCTTGGCAGGATCGAGCGGTTCGATGGTGAAGAGCTTTGCGTCCTCTGTCGCCGTCACCTGCTGACGATCGTCTCACGATGCCGCGCGAATGCTGCCCGAAGTCGCTCGGTGGGTGCCGGCGGCGTGTCGAGCGCCGCAAAGAAGCGCGAATGATCGACCGGCTGCAGGGTGGTGCGTTCGTGCGCCGCGATCGTCTCCATCGCAGAGCGATAGGCCGCGTTCATCGTGAAGACGGAATCGTCCACACCGGAAAGAGCGGCAGCCTGCTGAATCGCCTGCTTGATGCGCGGCTTGGTACGGAAGTTCATCCGCTCGCTGCTGCGCTCCCCAACGGCGCCGACCTGATCCTGAAAGCCAAGCATGGCACACCTCATCCAACCTTCACGCACATGTACGTCTTTGCGGCGTACATTTCAACAAAAGATTGAGAGTCGCTTAATTTGTCTTTGAGGGTCCCCCGGTTTCTCATCCAGGTCGAGGGTGAGTTTCCGGCGTTCATTCGGCCGAGATCTTGGCCGCGGCAGCAGCATATTCCACCGGCGTCAGCCAGCCAAGCGATGTGTGAGGACGGCTCTCGTTATAGTCCCGCCGCCAGGCCTCAATCTTGGCTCGCGCGTCCGCCAGCGACAGGAACCAGTGCGTGTTCAGGCATTCGTCCCGCAGGCGCCCGTTGAACGATTCCACGAAGGCATTGTCCGTCGGCTTGCCCGGACGGCTGAAATCCAACGTGACGCCGTTCTCGTAGGCCCAGCGATCGAGCGCCTTCGAGATGAACTCCGGCCCATTGTCCACCCGGATGGTTTTGGGCGCGCCGCGGATCGACGAGATCCGCGCCATCACCTCGACCACCTGCTCACCCTTGATGCCCTGGTCGACGTCGATCGCTAGCGCCTCGCGGGTGAACGCATCGACCACCGTCAGCGCGCGCAGGCGCCGGCCATCGAACAGCGCGTCCGAGACGAAGTCCATCGACCACATCTCGTTCGGCGCCGCAGCGGCAGGCTGTCGGTCACGGTTGGCGGCGCTGACGTTGCGCCGGGGTCTCTTGAGCCGAAGGCTCAGTCCATCATCCCGGTAAAGCCGGTAGACGCGCTTATGGTTCACGAACCATCCCTCCCTGCGCAACAGGATGTAGATCCTGAAGTAGCCGTACCGCGTCCGCGTCGCCGCCAGGTCACGGATGCGCAGCATCAGCGGTGCCTGGTCCGGTCGATGCGACACGTAGCGCACCGACGACCGGTCAACGCCCAGCGCCAGGCAGCTGCGTCGCTCGCTGACACCATGGGACGCCTGGACGTGCGCGACGAGTTCGCGCCGTCGTCCAGGCGTCAGGGCTTTTTTGACAGCACATCCTGCAGAATGTGCTTGTCCAGGCTCAGGTCCGCGACCAGCTGCTTCAGCTTGCGGTTCTCCTCCTCGAGCAGCTTCAGGCGCCGCAGCTCGCCTACACCGAGGCCGCCGTAGACCTTCTTCCAGCGGTAGAACGTCTGCTCCGAGATCCCCATCCGGCGGATCACCTCCGCCACCGACGTACCCGTCTCCGCCTGCTTCAGCGCGAACGCGATCTGCTCCTCGGTGTGCCTAGTCTTCTTCATGTCCCAGCTCCTCGCCCGCAGGCTTCAAAGGGCCGGAAAACTCTCACTCAACATGGATGAAAAAACAGGGAGGACGTCACCAAACACCTCGTCCATCACGATCTTGAGGTAATGCCCCTCATGATCGTCAATTGACACCCAGATGCTTCCATCCTCAGCGAGCAGTTTTTGGAGTAGTTCAAGCCGCGGATAGATCATCGCCAGCCACTGACTGTGCTCTAACGTGTCGTCATAATGGACAGAAACAGCCGACCGCGTATTGTAAGGCGGGTCGATGTAGATGCACTTCACCTGTCCGCGATAATTGGGCAGCAGGCTCTTGAGCGCCTCCAGATTGTCGCCTTGGATCAGCATGTTGCCGCTGCCGGGCGCGCCGGCGGAAAGCGCCGCGTCGCGCTCCAGCAGGCGGTACGGTACGGCATCCGCCGCCTTCACGTCGCGGTCGCGTGTCAGCCAGTGCAGGATCGGCATTGTGTCCCCTTCGCCCGCCTTCTTGCCGCCCTGAATGAAATCTGGCATGTTCGTTGCTGAAAAGGTTCAAGGGGCTTTGTCTTGGCACATGATGGTGCAGTGCTGACGCAGATCGGCGACCTCGCCGAGGCTGGCGAGCGGATGATCGAACGCCTCCGGCGCAAAGCGTTTCTGCCCGAGAGCCGCAAGGGGCTCAACGTTCGCTTCGGCATCGCCGAGGCGGCACAGCTGCTCGGCTGCTCTACCAACCGCATCCGCATGGCGGAAGATGACGGGAGATTGCCCCCTGCCCCGCCTCCGAGAGCGGGCGCCGGCTGGGCTACACGGTCGAGGAAATGCTGCGGATGCGCGAGGTGCTGGGCGCGTCCCTGCCCGCGCCCCGCTCGACTTGCCGGCGATCATCGCGGTGCAGAACTTCAAGGGCGGCGTTGGCAAGTCGACCGTCACCACGCACCTAGCCCATTATTTCGCGGTGCAGGGCTATCGCGTGCTGGTGGTCGATTGCGACAGCCAGGCGACGACGACGACCCTGTTCGGCTTCAACCCACACTTCAACATTACGCGGGAAGAGACGCTCTACCCGTATCTCTCGATTGACCCAACCCAGGCGGACCTGCTCTACGCGGTAAAGCGGACGCCGTGGCCGAACGTGGACCTGATCCCGTCCAATCTCGAACTGTTCGACGTTGAATATGAGCTGGCGGCAGCGGGCAGCGATGGCGGATCAGTGCTGGCGGCGCGGTTTCGCAAGCTGAAGCGCGGTTTGTCCGACCTCGCGCGCGACTATGACATCGTTCTGCTCGATCCGCCCCCTGCCCTCGGCACGATTAGCCTGGCAGTGATGCAGGCGGCGAACGCGCTGCTGGTGCCGCTGGCGGCCACCACGCCGGATTTCTGCTCCACCGTGCAATTCCTGTCGATGATGGATCAGGTGCTGCACCAGCTGACGGGCGCCGGCATCGAGGTCGACTACCAGTTCGTCCGGCTGATCTGCTCCAAGTTCGATGGCAACGATCCCAGCCACGCAATGGTGCGCGCGATCATGGAGCAGAGCTTCGGCTCTGCCCTGCTCCCGGTGCCGATCCTCGAATCGGCCGAGATCAGCCATGCGGCGATGCGGATGATGACCGTCTACGAGCTGGAAAAGCCGATCGGCACGCCCAAGACGCACAAGCGCAGCCGCGCCAATCTGGACGAGGCGCTGCGGCAGGTGGAGCAGCTCGTGCGCCAAAGCTGGGGCGTGTCGAACCGGCCAGCGAGGAGGCGGTGATCCATGCCGCGGCCTGACCTTTCCTACAACGCCATGTTCTACTTACGTTCTGCACGGGAGGTGCGGCATGGCGCGTAAGCAATCGGACTATCTGGCGGCGCTGCTCGCAGATGACGCGTCCGAACAAGGCAATGCCCCCTTCCCTGCCCCGGCGCGCGAGGCTCCCCCGGAACGCGCGCGCACGACCACGCTGCTCGGTCGCGAGTCCGCGCTGGCGCGTGTGGCGAGCGGCGAGGTGCGGCAGGTCACCCAACTGCTGCTCGATCCCGCGCGCGTGCGCATCTGGCCGGGCAACGCTCGCACTTACGCGCACCTCTCGGAGGAGAATTGCCGCGAGCTTATCGACTCGATCGTCGCCGAGGGCGGACAGAAGGTGCCGGCGGTGGTGCGGCGCGTCGACGGCGATCCGGATCACGATTTCGAGGTGATCGCCGGCACGCGGCGGCATTGGTCGATCAGCTGGCTGCGTTCGCACAGCTATCCCGACATGCAGTTCGTGGCGCAGGTCGCGCAGCTGGATGATGAGGCGGCTTTCCGGCTGGCGGATCTGGAAAACCGCGCGCGGGCCGACGTGTCCGACCTGGAGCGGGCCCGCAACTATCTCGACGCGCTGAAGGCGCATTACGGCAACCACCAGACGCGGATGGCCGAACGGCTGAAGCTGTCCAAGGGCTGGCTGTCCAAGATGCTGAAGGTCGCCACGATCCCTGACGCGGTGATTGCCGCCTTCCCCTCGCCGGGCGACGTGCAGCTGAAGCCGGCCTATACACTCGCCCAGGCGCTAGACGACAAGGACATGGCCAAGGCGATCACCGCCATGGCGCGGCAGGTCGCCAAGGAACAGGCGGCACGTCGCGAGGCGGGCGCCCCCCCCTCCCCCGCCACGGACGTGCTGCGGCGGCTGCTCGACGCGCCAAAGGCGTTGTCCGGTGACGAAAGGCCGGAGCCGTACCGCTACGCCACCAAGTACGGGCGCACCGCACTGACGGTACAGTCGGCTAACCGGCAAGGCGTGACGATCCGCCTCCACGCGGGCTCTGGCGCAGACACGGACGAGTTGATGACCGCCTTGCGCGATGCACTGGCCCACCTCGAGGCGACCGGGAAAGGACTCCAGCGCTGATGTTTCCCCGGGGAAACATGCAGGGGCGGAGCATCGGTTTTGTAAACCGCTGGTCGATGTTTCCCCGGGGAAACATCGCATGACCCGCGCGCGCCGGGAGGCCGTGTCCGAGCAGTTCGAGCTGTTCCTCCCCTATCTTGCCGACTTGCCGCTGCGCGACCAGCGCGAAATGATGGAGCGGCCTTTCTTCAGCCTCGCAAAGTCGAAGCGTGTGAAGCCGATCGACTACCGATCACCGGACGGCAAGCTGTGGGTCCACGTCTCGGCCAATCCCGACTACGGCATGGCGACGATCTGGGACGCGGACATCCTGATCTACTGTGCCTCGATGCTCGCCGACATGGCGCGCCGCGGCGTTAACGACGTGCCGCGCAAGCTCCACCTGATGCCCTACGACCTGCTGCGCGCGATTGGGCGGCAGCCGACGGGTCGCGCCTATGAGCTGCTCGGCCAGGCGCTCGACCGGCTGGTGTCGACCACGGTCAAGACAAATATCCGTGCCGAGAACCGCCGCGAGGCGACGTTCAGCTGGCTCGACGGCTGGACGCAGCTGGTGGACGAGAAGACCGAGCGCTCGCGTGGCATGACAATCGAATTGTCGAACTGGTTCTGGGAAGGCGTGATGATGACCGGCGGCGTGCTGTCGATCGACCGCGCCTATTTCGACATCACCGGCGGGCGCGAGCGCTGGCTGTACAAGGTCGCGCGCAAGCATGCGGGCGGCGCCGGCGAGGCGGGCTTCGCCATCTCGATGCCGACGCTGTTCGAGAAGTCGGGCGCCGAGGGCCAGTATCGCCGCTTCAAGTTCGAGATCGCCAAGATCGCCGAGCGCGACGAACTGCCCGGCTATGCCCTGACGATAGAGCAGCCCGATGGCAAGCGCGAACCCGCGTTGCGGATGCGCCGGCGAAGCGAAGGCGAGACGAAGGCGGCGCCGTCAGCGAAGGCAGCGAAGACTGGCAAGGCACCCTCCCCCGCCCCGAAGCCCGATCCCGCTCTTGAGCCGACGGCCGAGCCCGGCGTCGATGCCGCCGCCCTGATCCGCCGCAGCGTGAAGAGCCTGTCGGGCCGCGCCACCTTCGGCGAGATCACCGACGCGACTCTGGCAACGCTGCGCGCCGAATGCCCCGGCTGGGACTATCAGACACTCCACGCTGACTTCCGCACCTGGATAGAGGCGGACGCAGGCCGGACCCCGGTGAGCTATCAGAACGCCTTCATCGGCTACGTGCGGCGCTTTGATGCTAAGAATCGGCATACGCTGCGATAGAGAGATCACCTGCGATTCGTGGCCACCGAATAGGACGGCGTCGCCAGCGCGGGGTTCTGTGTCCGAACATCGAGCAGCAACGCGATCCTTTGGCAGACGCGGCACGGAGCTACAACTAGACGACGATTGTTGAAAAGGTCCGGGCAATGCCCGCGCTCGCCAACACTACGCGGCCGGGTAGCACATCCGGCTTCGCGCCGCTGCATCAGGTGGCGCATGGCGGTGGACCGTCATCCGTGGCGATGGCTCTGATCACGCGGGGCGCTTGGCGGAGCCTGCGCGAACGTTCACGCCGTCATCCGTAGCCGCGTCGGCGATCTGGAGGCGAAAAGCGGACTCCGCCTGCTACGACTGGCACCCATGCTAGAGACCTTCGGGGATCGATAGTTCCCGGAGTTCGAAATGTACGGTGGTTTCCGCTACAGCCTGGATTTGCAGGGCGCCGAACCGACCCTGGTGAGCGAGAGCTGTTGCCGCGTCGTGGAGGGATCCGAAGAGCGGCAAGAGGTCGACGTCCATTGCAGCAGACTGGTCCCGCAAAAGCCGCGTTCCACGGGCATCGAGATTATCCGCAAGGACGATGGCGTTCCGGATGTATCGCGTGGCGAGTGACAGATCCTTCCTACGGCCTCGTGGCGCACCGCAGATTCGGACGATTTGAACGTCGCCGGCGCAACGCCATCGCAAACTGATTCAATGAGAGTGCTCCTTTTCCACCCGTCCGTCGATCATCGATACTCCGGGAACGCTAATCGACACTCCCGGAACGGCGAGGCGATACATCGGGAACGCGAGCATCGATCCTTCAGGAACGCCGCAACGATACTCCGGGAACGCACCTTCGAAAGCGAATCGTGGAAAGTCGCTGACTTGAGCAGTTACAGCGGCACCCCTAACCTCTTAACCTCTCATTGAACCCTCTAACCCCGCGAGATAATTTTCTTTGAATTTTGGAGATTCAGAAAGGCAGGCTCTAGCGTCGCATTGCGTCCACAGTGCCGTGCGCTAGCGTAAATCGTCAGGACCGGGCAGCGACTTGCTCGATCGATCCAGGCCCCAGTCAGTGCAGTAACGCGGTGACGAAGGACGGATGGGTAATGTCGGCGTCTGCGACGAACCATGTCCATGCCTCGCTCCTCGTCGATCGCACCGGCACGACCTACCAAGCGGATGCCCGCTATTCAGTTGGTCGCTCGTCAACCCTCTTACCAACTGAAATCTCGAGAGCTTGCTTCAACAACAAGACCGGATCGACCCCGATAGCCAATGCCACGGCAACATACTCGTCAACGCCAAGCAGGCGCTCGCCGGTTTCGTACCGCGACACGTAGGCCTGTTGCCAACTTAGCCGCCCAGCGAGATCGACCTGCCGCAGCTTGGCATCACGGCGTGCCTTTGTGAGCAGGTGCACGATGCGACAATGCAGGTCAGACGAAGCAGGAGAACGCATACCAGGCATCTACCATTTGCCTAGTATACGTAAAGCGTATATCACGCTTCTAGCTTTTTGCGAGCGCGATCCGATGGAAGACGACCGAATTGCTGAGAAGTGTGCATTGGCGGACAGGGAAGCTTCCATACCGGTGCTGGATCGCTTCGTCGCTCGCCTGGAGGTCAGCCGGACCTACCCGTGTCCGGTGGTCAGCATCCTAACCTTCTGGGCCGGGCTGATCGCGCTCACCGTCGTCGACAAGGTGACCGGAACGACGCCTGTGGTAGCGAGCCGCCTCTATGCGGTTGCATGGGCGCTGGTAGTAGGCCTGGAACTCGGCCGCGATGTTTGGGTCCAACGTCACCGCTACGCGTCACCTCGCTGGCTACAAGCTTTAGATGCGGCAGTGGGCCACGAGGTGACCGTCCATGCGCTGGCCGCGCTGATCAGGCAGCATGAGCACGAGTTGGATTACGTGGTCACCCGCTCCGATCTGAGATTCGAGGTTCAGGCAGAGCGAGCTCGACGAAGGGAAGCTGCACGGCGAGCGGAAGGATTTCGCCTTGTCGAAGAACCGGTGATCGACGCCGCTCAGGTCGCGCGCGACGAGGAACGACGCCGTCGTGCTCGTGAGCGGCGTGCCGCCAGGCAGGGCAGGGCGCCTGCGTGACCGGCTCTAAGCCGGAAACGGTTGGAGATCTGGTCGGCATTACGATCTCCGGCGGGATCGCGCACTTTCCCGGCCGGGCTGGCGAGCGAGTTCGCCACTTCGCCGATCTCGACCCGACACTGGTCGCCGAGCTGCTCACCGCGGCCGAGGCGAGTGACTTCTTCACCCGCCCGGTTCCGAATGGGACTGCGCCTGTCCGCCCTGACGCGCGCACGTACAGCATACGTCTCGTGCATGCCGACCACTCACGGGTGCTGACCGTCCCGGAGCCGTTCGAAGCACCGGAGCTGGCGCAGCTGATCAGAACCGTGCGCTGCTGCCTATCGGGCAGGGCGAGACACCACGCTTCGCATTTGCTCGGCGCTCCCGACGTGATAGCGTCCGTTCGCCGCCCGGTCAGTCCCGGCGGTGAGGCGTAGCAACCTCAAGACATAGCAGCCGGTCAGCAATTAGGTGTTGGCCGGGTGGCCGTCACGCATGTCCAGGGCTCCGCCTAAAGGTGGCGGCGCCTTGTGCTATGCAGGGTTGCTAACACCCGGCTCACGGGCCGGAGAACGCCTCCAGACGACGGGGAGGCGGTCATGGCAGGGCAGGGTACGTTTCGAGCCGTAGCGGCGCTCACAGCGGCTCTGGCGGGCGTTCCGGCCATGGCGCAGCAATCACTCGGTGTCGCTGACTTTCTCACCACCATCGGCGGCGATACCCACGTGAAGACCAGCGGGTCGCTTCGGACCCGCCCGTCGCCGCAGGTCTTCCCGCTGCTCGACGACGCTGACGAGATCATCGGCTACTCCTTCTTCTCCGAGAAGATTACCACCAACGGCTCGGCGACAGCCGAGCGCGCCCGCGATGCCTTCGCTCAGGAGTGTAGCGCCAAGGGCGGTCGGCTCGAGCCGGAGGAGGGGGACGCAGCACGCACCTTCCGCGATCGCGCGCTCGGCCGCAGGCTGCCGCCCCGGGGCGAGTTCAAGCACTTCTGGTCCGGCATGTCGACCGTGTGCTCGCGTGGACCGGACCAGGTCCTCGGAGGCTTCGTCGCGATCACATTCGACACGACCGAGGTGGCGACGAAAGGCGACCTGGGCAGCCGGCTAATGAGCCGCGTGTTGATGGTCCTGACCCGCACCGCCGTCTATGCCTGCCGCCCCGACCAGATCCGCTCTGCGGCATGGTTCCAACGCACCCAGGACAGCTACGTCGCCGACCGAGAGGCCGAGCAGAACCGGCACGAAGCCTTCCGACGCGACATCGCGATCGGAACCGTCACCAACTGCGGCACGGTAGTCCAGATCCGCGGTCCCATGGTCGAGATCGCGGTGCCCCCGACCACGCTAACGCCCAACGGCCAATCCACCTTCTGGTCCCGGCGTGATGCGCGGCGCCGACCTTCTCGACGCCGTGCACCTACGGACTCTGAGGAGCCGATCTGCCCGATTTGCATAAACTGGAAACCCTGAACGGAGACCCGCCATGACCATCGACCTGAGCGACTTCAAACTAACGCCTTTGCCCTCCCGTGAGACCCCGCCCTATGCGTCGGCCGACCCTTCGACGGACCTGCGGTTGCTCCTCGCCGGCACCGACTGGAGCGAGCCAGGACACGGCGGCTACCCGACCCGCACCGAGGCGGGAGATTGGATGATCCGGGTCATGTTGGACCTGCCTTACCCCATGCTTGCCAGCCTTGAAGCGCAGGCCGGCTCGCATGACGTCGGCGAGCTGATCCGGGCCGCTCTCGTGACCGCTGGACATGGCTCGCGGACGGAAATTGTAGGTATCAGGTCCGACCGCTACGCGACCCGCGACGAGCAGCGTGAGCGGCTCGGGATCCCCTCAGGAATAAGCGGCACGCGAGAGGGCGAATGACCGATCGATCCGGGCACGAACGGCTACGCTACCAGGCGGTTCTGAAGCCGCTCGAATGGGAGCAGCGGATGCGCGTCGACTACCGTGATGACGTACTTCGGATCGTGGCTGTCCTGGCTGCCGACGGCATCGCCATCAGTGAGGATGTCGCGTTCATGGCGTGGCACCGGTTCTCGGAAGAGGACCGCTGCGCCGGCTGGTACGGCCCCGGCACCGACGACCAGATCCGACGCAACCTGATGCCGCATCTCGAGCTCAGACCGATTGCGGAACAGGATGGCTCTGGCAATGTCCATCGGCCCGTCGTTAACCCGGATCACGCCCGCCGATGAGCGACGTCGAACACCACGATGTCAGGACGGCATTGGCGCTGATGCGCCTGGCGTTGGCGTTGCTCGACCGGGCTGGATGCACCCTTGTTGCAGCTCGCCTTCAGCATGCGTTCGACATGGTTTGGAACGATCCGGGGGCCGCCGCAATGCCGCGCCATCCTGACGCTCCGAGCGGTGCTGAACACGACCGGCACAAGCATCAGCGCCCGACCGACAACGGGGAGGGAACCGACCCATGACGGACCTCATCACGCTTGGGATTTCGGGATGGTTCACCCCGCATGGAACCCTCTACCATGAGGAGGCTCGCACGCTCGATGAGATCGCTCCGGAGGACTGGTCCAACCTCCTCGCCCATGCCGACGCGATCGACTTCTTCACGCGACCCGATCCGGCCTGGCCGGCACTGGAAGCCCGCATCTTCCATCTCACGATCACCGACGGCGAGCGGTCGCGCGAGCTGGCGGTAAACGACCCGTTCGAGGCGCCGGAACTGGCCTTCCTCATACGGCTGACGCGCCGTGCCATGCGGGACCGGCTGGTGCTGACGCCTGAAACGCTGAGCGAGGAGGCGCTCGAAGCCTTACGGGCAAGCCTGCGTCAGGCGGGGCAAGACTGAGTCGGCTGGCCGGCTCATGCGCCGGCCCGTGTGCTCCGCCGGAATCCGGGGATGCGCCCGAAAGAACCACATCATCTACGGCGGCCAGCTTACTGAGCAGTAAGGGTAGGGGCACACCCGATGCACCCTGACGGGGTGCGAAAAAGGGCAGATGCGCGTCGTTTGAGCGGCATGGTCCGACGCAGATGCTGTGCTCGGACCGTCTGGTCCATGGTGGTCCACAGAGCATCTAGCGCACGGATTTGCAGCGTTTCTTCTGGCGCTGCTCTGCACTTCCTCCTTGCGCGCCCGTTATGCGCAATGCACACTCCCTTCCGGGGTAGAAGGGGTCCGCATGGCGCGCGTACCGATCACGGTGTACCTGCAACCCGACCAGCTTGCCGGCATCGAGCGCCGCGCGGGCCAGGTCGGCAAGACGCGCAGCGCCTGGGTGGCGGACACGCTGGTGCGCTCACTCGAGGACGAGCTGCTGCCGCTCGACGAGATCCTGCTCGACCAGCTCACCAAGGTTCGTGCCGGCCTGGAAGTCGTCGCGGAAGTGCAGGTCGGGCGTGGCCCGGAGAGCAAGAAGGGGCTGGCTGAGATGCGGCAGCGCCGGACCGACCTGGCAACCCGGATGCTGGCCGAAGCGCGCGGGATGCTGCGGCGATGACCGATGCCGGCCGCAGGCGGATCGACGTCTCCAGTGAGGTCCACAGCCGCCTGGATGCCGAATCCAAACGGCGCAATATTCCCATCCGTGATCTCGTCGAACAGGCGGTCACCACCATGTTCGACAGGGAGGCACAAGCAGCCCTGTCGGTGCGTCAGCAACGTGAGCGCCGCCATGCCGATCGCATGGAAGAACAGACCGCTCAAATCGGCGAGATCACGCGCCGCGTCTCGGCCCTGATCGCCCAGCAAACGAAGGATCTGCCCGGCGCGTTGAACGCAGGCTTCGACGCGATCAAGACGACCATCAAGGAGACCGGCGGGACCGGACATCTCCGCGACATGATCGCCAAGTTCCAGGCCGAATTTACGACCATCTTCAAGGAAGCGCAGGGCGCTCTGGCCGCCTCGGTTCTCAATGTCACCAAAGCCGCCGAGGAGCAGGCGAAGAGCCTCGGGAAGCAGCTCGATCGCATCGAGAAGCGTCAGTCGGGTACGCGTACAAAGCTTGGCGCAGGTGCCGCCCTTGGCATCGCCGGACTTGTTCTGATCTGCCTACTTTTCGCGAATACGGCGCCGACGCGCTGGCTTTCCATCCGCCTTCTGGGTGAGAGTGACTCGGCATCTGCGGCATGGAGCCTGGCAGGCGATGGGCGCACGAAAGGCGAGCTGATGGCGGAGACCAAAGGCCTTCTCGGCGATGATACATACCGGGTCCGGTACGCCGAATGCGTGGACCACGCGAAGCGCATGAAGAAGCCGTTTCCGTGCCGGCTCACCTTTCCGCCTCTGCTCGGCACGACGCCGTGACCGTCCGGCCCAACTCGATCGCCGGCGGCGGTGATGCCGCCGGCTATTATGCGGCCGACAACTACTACACCGGGGAGCAGGAAGGGCCCTCCGAGTGGGGCGGGGGAGGGGCCGAGGAACTCGGTCTGTCCGGCACCGTGAATGCCGGAAAATTCGCCGAGGTGCTGGACGGCAAACTGCCCAACGGGGCCGTTATTGCGAGAGGGGCAATGGCGAGCGGGCGCCGGGGTTCGAGCTGACGTTCAGCGCGCCGAAGTCGG
This sequence comes from Sphingomonas sp. NIC1, assembly GCF_001638925.1. Classification (NCBI taxonomy): domain Bacteria; kingdom Pseudomonadati; phylum Pseudomonadota; class Alphaproteobacteria; order Sphingomonadales; family Sphingomonadaceae; genus Sphingomonas; species Sphingomonas sp. NIC1. Next base: position 94,644 of record NZ_CP015523.1, on the reverse strand, counting down.
TATCGCTGGTCGCCATGATCGGCCGCGATGAGCGGGTCATGCCAGCGTTTGCGGAAGCGATCCGGAGCACCATGGCGTGGGCCGAGGAGCGGTTCGGGGAGGTGCGGTGGGGCAAGGCCGGCGCGGTGATCGAACCCGGTCGCTTGGTGTACGCGATCTTCTACCATGACCTTAGCCGGAAGCTCGACCCGCAGGCCCACGCTCATGTCGTCGTGGCGAATGCCGCACAGCGGGGTGACGGTCGCTGGGTCGCCCTCCACAATCCGGCGCTGTGGAAGCATTCGAGCACGATCGGCGCCGCCTTCCATGCCGACTTCCGTGCCCGGTTGGAGCAGCTCGGCTATCGGATCGAGATCACCGGCAAGCACGGTCAGTTCGAGATCAGCGGTATCCCGCGTGCCGCCATCGATGCGTTCAGCGCACGGCGCGAACAGATCCTTAGCCGGGCGGCTGAGCTTGGGGCTTCCGGCCCGAAGGCGATGGAGACGATCGCGGTCAGTACTCGCGACGCCAAACAGGCGGGCGATGCCACGGTTGCCCGCGTCATGTGGGCCGAGAAGGCCGAGGTCCATGGTGCTGCCATCTCCGCCGTCGTGGACGCCGCGCGCGGAATCGAGCGGCCGCGGTCGGTACTCGATGCCGTGCGTGCCTGGGGGCCGCCTTGCTTGAGCGGATCACGCATGCCTTCGGGCCACGACCCGAGCCGCTGCTTCACGGCACGGATGCGGTGCGCCGGAGCGCCGAGCTGGCGAGCGGCTATGCGGTCGCGGCCGGTGTTCGGCACCTCGGCGAACGCGAAGCGAGCTTCACCTACGCGAACCTGCTGAAAAGCAGCCTCGATATGGCGGAGAAGGGCGCGACGGTGCGCGGTATCGAGGAGCGCATCGAGCGGCTGCGCGAGGCAGGTGTGCTCATCGCCGGTCCGCGCGGCAGCCTGCACGCAGACCGGCTCACGACCCGCGATATGCTGGCGACGGAAAAGGCGCTGGTTGCGGCCGCGCATGGCGGGGTGGGGCAGGGGACACCCATCCTCGAGGCCGCTTCGGTCGACACCGCACTCGACCGCGCGGCCAGTCGGCGCGAGGTCACGCTGTCCGGCGAACAGCGTGTCGCGGTACACGCCATGCTGTCCGGCACCAACCGCATCCAGGTCGTCCAAGGCGATGCCGGTACCGGCAAGTCGTTCCTCTTCGAACTCGTACGGGAGGTTGGCGCGGAAGTAGGGGCGGGGATGCTGGTGCTGGTCCCGCAGAACAAGTTGATGGATGACCTGACCGGACGGGGCTGGAGGTGCGCTCGCTCGCATCCGTGCTGAAGGAGCATGCTAGCCGGGTCGGCCCGGCCAAGCCGAACGAGCAGCTGTCGGCGCTGATGAAGGGCAAGGTCGTGGTGCTGGAGGAGGCCTCGATGGTGTCCTCGCGTCAGCTTGCCGGGTTGTTCGAGGTCGCCCGGAACGGCGAGGCCGCCAAGCTGGTGCTGGTCGGTGACGTGAAGCAGATACCCGCCGTAGAGGCCGGGCGGCCGTTCGCGCTGCTGCAGGAGGCGGAGGCTCCGACGGTGCGGCTGACCGAGAACCGGCGCCAACAGACCGATGTGCTCCGTGAGGCCGCCTCCCTGGCACGCGAGGGCAGGGTCGCTGCTGCTTTCGAACGGCTCGGGAACAAGGTCCAGGAGAACGCTCATCCCGCAGGAGCGGCCGTTGTAGAATATCTGCAGCTTTCGCCCGAAGAACGCGACCGCACCGCCTTGCTCACTTCGGGGCACGTGCTGCGCGAAGCCGTGCTGGAGACGGTTCGGGCCGAGCTGCTGGCTAGAGGAAAGCTGGGCGCGGACGCCCTGAGCCTGCGCAGCTGGGACACGCTGAACCTGACCCGCGAGGAGCTGCGCCAGATCCGGCATTGGGCGGAGGGGATGCGGCTCGACATCTACCGCCACCAGTCAGGGCTTGTGCCGGGATCCTACGAGGTTGGCTTGATCGATCGGGCGAGCGGCATGCTCGAGCTCGCCCGTGACGGTCAAACCAGGCTCTTCGATCCCAAAAGCCTCCGATCGGGAGGGGAGGGGGCCGCGCTCTCCGTTCCCGGAGAGATCGAAGTTCGCGAAGGTGACCGCTTGGTCTTCACGGCCAGCGACCTGAAGCGCGGGATGGCGAACGGTGCTGCGATGACGCTCACCGCGATCGATGGCGACACGCTCCACCTGTCCGGCCGTGACCGGGATCATGTGATCGGGCCCGACGATCCGATGCGCGAGCGGCTTGGCCATGGCGCTGTCATCAACATGCACCGTGCGCAAGGGATGACGGTCGATCGCGCGATCACGGTGATGGACAGCCGCGACAGGCTGCTGAACAGCGAGAGCCTCTACTACGTGCTCCAGACCCGCGCGCGCGAGGACGTGTCGCTGCACACCGACGACAAGAAAGCGCTCGCCAACGCGATCGAGTCACATCGCGGTGACGTTCCGCACGCGAGCGATGTGGCACCCGAGCTCTCGTTGTCCGGTAGGGAGCGATTCGATCCGGCCACGGGCGAGCTGCCCCGACTAGACGATCCTGGCGCGAGCGATCGCCGCCAACTGGAGGCGATGAGTGCCGCCCTCCGATCCATCGGCAGCGAGCCTGCCAAGCCGGTGGCGGAGGCTGTTCGGCAGGCGCCGGTTCCGGTCAGAGAGCTGGTGAAGGAGCCGGAGATCGAGATCGACCACGATTACGACTTCGACATGTGAGACATCGCGTTGCGATTACGGGTGGGCGGATCAGTTTCGTTCCTGCTCATATGATCTGGGTTTGCCGGCCGTCGAAGCGGACATCGTAGCGGCCAAGGACGGCGGAGATCGGACGACCTTAGCGAGGCAAGCAGGTAATCCAGATGCTGCAGGACATGGCCAACGAACCGGACTTCGGGTGGTCGCCGACCGGGGCGAGGGCATCGGCGCCGTGCAGCCCATGAAAATGGGGAGGGCGGGCCGCGGTACCGCGACGCCGTCGACCTCGCGATCGAGCTGACCGCCAAGTCTGCCGCCTTCCGCAGCAGTCTGCCGCCCGCACTCCGGGCTGGGCTCGCCGGTCTCGTCCGAACGGTGACCTGCTACTACAGCAACCTGATCGAGGGGCATGATACCCACCCCGTCGATATCGAGCGGGCGCTGAAGAACGACTTCAGCAATGACCCGGCCAAGCGGGACCTGCAGCTCGAGGCGACCGCCCATTTCGCGGTCCAGGGCTGGATCGACGGGGAGGGCTGGCGGGCCGGGCGACGAGCGTGGAGGGCCTGCAAGAGGTTCACCGACGCTTCTGCGAGCATCTGCCCGAGTCGATGCTCTGGATTGAGCCGGTCGAGGGCGGCGAGCGCGTTCTGGTCGAGCCCGGTGCCCTGCGGACCCGCGATGTCCGGGTCGGGCAGCACATTGCGATCAGCCCCGGGGCGGTGCCGCGCTTTCTCGAGCACTTCGCCTGGGCGTATCAGAAGCGCGGCGCGACGGACGCCATCGTATCTCTCGCGGCCGCGCATCACCGGTTCGCCTGGATTCACCCTTTTCTCGACGGCAACGGGCGGGTCGCCCGCCTCATGTCGCACGCCATGCTGCTCGACGCGCTCGACACGGGCGGCGTGTGGTCCATCGCGCGCGGCCTCGGCCGCAACGTGCAGGCCTATAAGCGGCACCTTGCCGCCTGCGACCTACCCCGCCGCAACGACCTTGATGGGCGGGGCTCGCTAAGCGAGGAGGAGCTGGCGAGCTTCACGACCTTCTTCTTGAAGACCTGCATCGACCAAGTCGACTTCATGGCCGGCTTGGTCGAGCCCGACCAGCTGCGCAGTCGCATCCGGCGCTGGGCGGCCGAAGAGACGGACGGGGAAGGCTGCCGGCCAAGGCCATCCAGGTAATTGACGCAGCGCTGTACCGAGGCGAGCTCCCGCGCGGCGAGGTAGAGAGTATCGTCGGCACTGGCGAACGCCAAGCGCGCCGGGTTACCTCCGCGCTGACGAGTCTCGGCGTGCTGACGGCCGACAGTTCCCGGGCGCCCCTGCAGATCGCCTTTCCTGCCACGCTGGCGGGGCGCTGGATGCCGGGACTGTTCCCAGAAGCGCGTAGCGGCTTGCGTCAGCCGCTGGAATCATCAGCGGTGCGACACGGGGCGGCCAATGGTAAGGTGTCGTGACCGCGATGATGCGGATCAACTCGACGGAGGCAACCTTCCCGTTCTTCAGCCGCAACGACTTCCAGGGTCAGCCCAGCAGCCGTGTCTACCGACCCTACAAGGCATTCGAGATCATCCTCGACCGTGTTCTCGGCGAACGGGTGAGAGCGGATGGCGCGTGCGCTGTCGACCTCTGGTGTGCGCTCGCCAACATTCGTTGGTCCGGTCCAGATGGCATGGACGTCTCCTACGGCTTCAGGCGGGCCGGCGAGGTGGTGTCCTGGGTGCGCGAGGAGGGAGACTATCTCACCTGGTATTGCAGCGGCGAGCCAGGGCACGTTGCCACTTGGATCGACAGAGCGCTCGCGGTAGCGGGATGGTCGTGGAGGCGGTTGGAACCGGACGCCGCGGACACCGGCGAGAGGGCCGACGACAGTTAGCGCTTGGCGTAGAGTTCGGGCTGCCGCTCCACGACAGAACGGCGGACCGCGCGCAGCCGAATGGCTTCCGGTCGAGCGAAAACGGGTACTGATTGCGTGTAGGCCGATCAGGAGTGTGGACGCCCACAAGTAGATAGTTTGGAAATGCCAATCGTGACACTTTGCCCAGCGGCAAAGTGTCGCAGCCGACAGAAACGCCGCCGGCCGAACCGGAAGGGATTCACACGATTCCCGTTTCGTGCTTCTCCTGTTCCCATGATTCAAGGTGACTTGTTCTCCGCATCCCCGGTGGCCCCGCCGAGGATTTCGTCCCAGACGCCCTTAGCCGAGGGTCTGCCGTCGATCATCGATGTTATCGCGCAGGTGTCGACCCGGCCGCGCTACGCCTTCATGGTCTTGAACCTGATCGCGCGCGCGGCAGGGCAGGGGGCAAGGCAGGACCCTACGTCCTCCGGCAGGGGCAGGCCGTTCGGCTGCGCGACTGGTTGTGCGACTCCCTCGCTCCCATGGCAGCCCGCGATCATAAGCGGGCAGCGCTGGCCGAGCAGGTGAGGGTGGAACTGGCAGGGCAGGAGCAGCTGCCAGGAGACCCTGACGCAGCGTCACGACTAGTGGAGCAAGTGGTGCTGGAGCGGGTGCGCCGCTCCGGCCGGTGTAATGTCAGCCGGGCGGTGTCCGAGCTGGTCCGGGCAGGGCTGGTCCGGCGCCACTATGAGGGCTGGCGAGTAGATCACCACAATCGAGGCGCCCGGCGCGAGGCGGTGTACACGTTATTGCCCGATACGATGCGCGCACTAGGCAAGGCGTAGAGCTAAATCTGCGCTGGTCATGACAACCCTCAGTCTGCTGGATCAGGGTCGCATGGCAATTTGACGCTCTTGAGCTTGCCCGTGAGCTAGGCTTACTGTCGCGAGACCCGCCGGCAGGAATTGCTTGCCAGTCCAGAAGCCGCTCGAGTGTACGCTCTCGGCGGCTCCTGCTTATGATTTAAGAAGCGCTGTGATCTCAGCCATCCAGCGCGGCGAGATCAGGCTGTTACGGATCAGCTCGGTGGCGCTGGACGGGATCAGCGGGGGAGTCGTGCGCGATCCGAGAAACAGGGCGGTGCTTGACCTTGGTGACGAGCGGTCTGACCGTCGGCGAAGTCAGCCTGCCGATCACCTAAGCAAGTCCAAGCGAGGTGCTCCGACCCTTTGCCGATGCAATCAGCTTCGACCTCGCGACGGGAACGATCGCGCTAGTCGGGCCGGTGCCATGGACGCCGCTTGCGCGGCGAGACGGGGAGGCGCATATTACTGTCATGGCGACCCGGTCCGATACGATTACCACCAAGGGGAGCAAGCCAGGCGTGCTCGGGCGCAGCGCAGCGACGGGCCGTTACGTTCTGGCGCCGGTGGCAACCATGAAGGCGACCGTCTCCGACCAGCGTATCGCCGCGGCAGTGAAGAGCGTTCTGGCCAAGAAGAAGTAGTTTGCCGGTCGTTCAGACGTCGACGGATGACGTCTTCATCAATTGCCCCTTCGACGATGCGTTCGCGCCGACGTTCCGCGCACTGATCTTCGCCATTCTCGTCTGCGGCTTTCGCCCGCGCTCGGCGCGCGAACTGGATGACGGTGGCCAGACTCGGATTGACAAGATCTTCGCTCTGATCGAGCAGTGCCGCTACGGCATTCATGACCTGTCACCCACCGAGCTGGACGCGGTCAACAACCTGCCGCGCTTCAACATGCCGCTCGAACTCGGGCTGTTCCTTGGGCCAAGCGCTACGGTGGCCAACATCAGAAGGTCAAGCGTATCCTGATCCTCGACGTGGAGCAGTTCCGCTACTAGCGTTTCATCTCCGATCTGGCTGGCATGGACATCCACGAGCATGGGGGCGACCCGACTCGAGCACTTCGCGAGGCGCGTGATTGGCTCGCCAACGTGTCGCGTCGCGAGCTGCCGAGCGCCGACCGCGTGCAGCGCGTCTATAAGGCGTTTCTGGCCGACTTGCCCGATCTGGCGGCCGTGCTAGAGTTTCACCCAGATCGGATCCCGTATGTCGATTTCGAGCGGGTCGTCGGGCGATGGCTGATCGAAGCGCCGGCCGCGATTGGGGCAGCTTGAGGCGCCCCTGAGCCGTTACGCTCGCAGTCCGATAACATTTATTATGTTAAACTAGGCGCCCTTGGTCAAAGGCTGTTTCTGGGTTCGCAGTGTTTTTTGAATGGCCTGGGGCCGCAAGCCTGCAGCCGTGCTCTCGTCGGCATCTGAGCTCAGGATGGGCGCCACTTAGCCGGGACCAGCGATCTCGATTCGATATGTAGATCAAACGCAGCGGCGCCCTTAACGCCCTAAGCGGGATAGCGAATCTGGAGCCGCGGGCTTGGTGGAAACTGTACATTCAATGAACGAGAGGCATCCGGCCCCGATCAACATCGAAGGGCTTCGTCAGCGGATCCGCGTGATGGCGTTCGACCGCGGCACCCCTCGGCAAGTCTCGCTCTGGCGTGCTGATATATCTGATAGCCGTGCAAATCTCGTCATCGAGGGGATGACGCCGACTTCGGACGACGATGATCTCTTTGCGCTGATGCTCGACGAAGGCGTTCCCGTCCGTAATGCCATCCATCATTCTCGAGCTCTAAAAGAGGAGATAAGCTCGCCCCGCTGTAGCCTTGGCGACCGGCCGCCGAGCGACGCCGGACGCGAGATCGTTACCAGCTTGGCTGCGGTCAATGAAAGCACGAACCTTGCAGCGTGCCGCTGCCTTTCTCATACTAGGCGACGCTCCAAACCGCTCGCGACTTCGTGCTTTTGTTGACCGGTCGCGGCCGGGCCGCGCCAACCGTCAGCGCAGTTGTGTTGGGGGCCCTGAGGTGCTCAATGAAAAAAGCATTGCTCGGCACTGTGGTAGGCTCGTTCGATGACTCAGGCTCCCAACCCTGCTCCCGTGCAAGACTCGAGGACAGGAAGGACTGTGATCGTTCGAGGTCTCGGTGCCCTGAAGGGCCGACTGCGCCTCGATCAACGTATCGATCTCCTCAAGCCCATAGCGCGGCAGGCAGCGGAGCTGGACTGATCGCGACCAAGGCGGAGTAGGCAGGTGGTCGATTGAAAGCCAGATTGGTTCACGGCCGGCTTTCAAGTCTTCACGTGACGAGATATAAGGACGCTAACATGGCCGTCCCCTCTGATGCTGAACGCATCAAGGGGCGGCCTTCTTGTTAACAAAAGCTGCACCGTTCAGGTCGCGCGCCGAATGTAAGTCATCGAAAGCACGAAGATCGAGGTTGTCGAACCTCAAGCCGGCAGGAGCCACTAATGCTTCAGTGAGGGCATCCGCGCAAATGGGCTTCTGGATAAGCTGGAGCGCCCGATAGGCCGGAGGGATCGCTTCCCTGTCGTAGCCGGTGACCAACACGGCAGGCACACGGCGATCGGCGAGACGGTCGAGCAGATCGAACGCCATCTCGCCGCCGAGACGAAGGTCGACGACCGCCGCCTGCACCGCCGTGGCGGAGAGAAGTTCGTCGGCCGTCTCCACGCAACCGGCAGGGCCGACGATTTCGGCCCCTTTCCCGGCCAGGGTTTCCTCGATCTCGCTCGCGATCAGATATTCGTCCTCGACGACCAGGATGCGAAGACTGCGGAGTGGCTGCTGCGCCCTTCGATCGTAGAGCGTCGCAAGTTCGAAATGGATCGCGCGCGCCTTCGCGCAGGGGCTGGCGAGGGCGATCGCACGCTCGTCGCGCGCGCGGCGCCCGCAATAGTCGAAATCGAGCATGGGAAGAGCTCCGTCTTGAAGCGGGAGCTTTCCAGTTGCTCTCAGCCGCCGACATGCTCGGGCCTTGGTCGGCGATGACCGCCTTTTACCACGATTGACCGTCCATGACGAGGCTGGGCCGCGTCGCTCGTCGGATCAGGCCACCAGGGCCAGCAAAGGTGTGCCACGTGGCACACTCTGCCTGCTCCGATGCGCTGTCAGCGTCCATAGCGCCACTGCCGTGGTCGGCATGCCACCAGCGTCAACCTTGAGGGGAAGAGTCGCCCCGGCGCGATGACTCGGCCTTTGTAGGGCCGGCGCGCCCGTTCCCCTTTCAGCCCGCGTAGCGCCGCCTAACACGAGGTCGGGCAGCGCCGTGGACAACTTCTCAACTTCCGGTGAGCGCAGCGTGCTGAGATATAAGCCCCCATGACCGCTTTTGCATTCTTCGGCGCCGCCTTGGCGGAGATCGCCGGCTGTTTCGCGTTCTGGGCGTGGCTCAGGCTCGGCAAGTCGCCCTGGTGGGTCGCGCCCGGCATCCTGTCCCTTTGTCTATTCGCCTATCTGCTCACCTTACCGGCGTCCGATCAGGCTGGCCGATCCTATGCGGCGTATGGGGCGTCTACATCCTGTCGGCCGTGTTGTGGCTCTGGATCGCGGAGGGTACCAAGCCCGATCGCTGGGATCTAATCGGCGCGGCAGTCTGCCTTGTCGGAGCAGCGATCATCTTCTTCGGCCCGCGCGCGGCAACGGGCGGCTGACGGCCGCCCTACCTTCGAGGGGAAAGCGGGCCGCGTCGCCATCATGCCCGGGCGCTCGATGCGCCGATCGCGATCGCCGATGGGTCCAAAGCCGGATTGACCGCCACCCCGGCTTGCTTGCGCTCCGAATAGCGGTCGACGAGCTGCGTCGTGTGCGGCCGGAGCAGCACGATGAAGCGGACCAGCTCCTCCATCACGTCGACGATGCGGTCATAATAGCTTGACGGCTTCATGCGTCCGGCCTCGTCGAACTCCTTGTACGCCATTGCTACCGAGGACTGGTTCGGGATCGTGAACATGCGCATCCAGCGGCCGAGCAGGCGCAGCGTATTGACCGCGTTGAAGGATTGCGATCCGCCCGACACCTGCATGACCGCGAGCGTGCGGCCCTGGGTCGGACGCATGCCCTTCATCTCGAGCGGAAGGTGATCGATCTGCGCCTTCATGATGCCGGTGATCTGGCCGTGCCGCTCCGGGCTGCACCAGACCTGGCCCTCCGACCACATCGCCAGTTCGCGCAGCTCGTGAACGGCCGGATGATCGTCGCCTGCCACCTGGTCGGGAGCGGCAGCGTCGAGGGATCGAAGATCCGCGTTTCCGCGCCGAAGGATTGCAGCAGGCGCGCCGCTTCCTCCGTGGCGAGCCGCGAGAAGGAGCGCTCGCGCAAGCTGCCGTAAAGCAGAAGTATATCCGGGGGCCGGCTCCAGCGGTCCGAGCCCCGACGCGGGCCGCGCGCGGATGTAGGCTGGATCGAGTGCCGGCAGGAGGTCGGGATCGGCAAGCGTACGGAGCGGCATCAAAGAGCTTTCACGAGATAGGTGGCCGACGCCGGGCAGAGCGCGGTGAACTCGCGCGAGGCGGCAACCGTGGGCGGTGCCGCAGCGCGATCGGCCCCGGCATAGCCGTTCACCCGAAAGAACGGCGCTGCGGTGTTGGTCAGAAGGCGGAGCCGCTCGACGCCGAGCCGGCGCGCCTCGCCCTCGAGCAGCGCCAGCATCGCGCGGCCGATGCCGGCGCCCCGGTGATCGGCCACGACAACCAGCGAGCGGAGCAGGCGGTCCGACCCTTCGCCCTCGATCCCGCCGAACCCGACCAACCCAGCGTCGTCGTCGAAGCGGACGAAGGCGCGGCCGGGTTCGGCGAGGTCGGCGGTCGGCAGCTTGGCGGCTGCCAGCGCGCCGGCCAGATCATCCAGCGCGCCCGGCGCGAGACACGTGACGCGGAGGCCGGTCACGCGCGCGCACCGCGCTCGTACCAGCCCCGCGACGCCTTCACGATCGAGACGACCGACAGCATCACCGGCACCTCGACCAGCACGCCCACGACCGTCGCCAGCGCCGCGCCCGACGTGAGCCCGAACAGCGAGATGGCGGCCGCGACGGCCAATTCGAAGAAGTTGGACGCGCCGATCAGCGCCGCAGGCGCCGCCACGCACCATGCAACGCCGAAGCGGCGCGACAGCCAGTAGGCTAGCCCTGCATTGAAATAGACCTGGATGAGGATCGGCACCGCGAGCAGCGCGATCACCAGCGGCTGCGCCACGATCGCCTCACCCTGAAAGCCGAACAGCAGGACGAGCGTCGCCAGCAGCGAAACGAGCGATACCGGGCCGAGGCGACCGAGCAGCCGGTCGAGCGCTGACTGTCCGCCGTTTGCCAGCACGGCCCGGCGAACGAGCTGGGCGGCGATGACCGGCACGACGATGTAGAGCAGCACCGAGATCAGTAGCGTGTCCCACGGCACCGTCACCGAGGCAACGCCGAGCAGCAGCCCGACGAGCGGCGCAAACAGAAACACCATGATGACGTCGTTCAGCGCGACCTGGGACAGCGTATAGGTCGGCTCGCCCTCGCACAGGTTCGACCATACGAACACCATGGCGGTGCACGGTGCCGCAGCGAGCAGGATCAGGCCGGCGATGTAGGACGGCCCCTCCCCTGCGGGCAGGAGCGGCGCGAACAGCCAACCGATGAACAATGTGCCCAGTGCTGCCATCGAGAAGGGCTTCACCGCCCAGTTGATGAACAGCGTGACGCCCACCCCCTTCCAATGCTGGCGGATCGACCCGAGCGCGCCGAAGTCGATCTTGAGCAGCATCGGCACGATCATCAGCCAGATCAGTACCGCGACGATGAGATTGACGCGCGCGACCTCGGCCGAGGCGATGCGCGCGAACAGGCCGGGCAAAAGGTGCCCCAGGCCGATGCCGGCAACGATGCAGAGCGCCACCCAGAGCGTCAGGTATCGCTCGAAGGTGCCGATGCCGGGGCGCGCCGGCGCAGGTCCGGCGACGGGGGCGATCGTCGACATGGGCTCAGCCAACCCGCTCGCCGAACGCGTCCACCACCTGTTCGCCGTCCTCCTTGGCGAAGGCGCCGAGCTGCCTGCTCGGCAGCAGATCGAGGACGGCTTCGGACGGGCGGCAGAGCTTCACGCCCAGGGGCGAGACGACCAGCGGGCGGTTGATGAGGATCGGGTGCGCCATCATCGCGTCCACCAGCGCCTCGTCGGACAGCGAAGTGTCGCCGAGCCCCAGCTCCGCATAGGGTGTGCCCTTCTCCCGCAAGAGGTCGCGCGGCGAGATGCCCGCCCGCTCGATCAGCTCGACCAGCATCGCGCGCGAGGGCGGGGTCTTCAGATATTCGACCACGTGCGGTTCGATGCCGGCATTGCGGATCATGGCAAGCGCGTTGCGCGACGTGCCGCACTCAGGATTGTGGTAGATGACGATATCGACGGCCGAGTCAGTCCGGCTCATGGGGCTTCCTTTCAGCAGCAGGGGGCGAGTTCGGCGACGAGCGGGACGCACAATTCGGCGTTGCCGGCACAGCAATCCTTGACCAGGAACAGCGTCAGCGCGCGCAGCCCGCCGAGGTCGGCGCGGTAGATGATCGAGCGGCTGTGCCGTTCGGAGCGGACGAGGCCGGCACGGGCCAGGATACCCAGATGCGCCGACATCGTGTTCTGCGGCACATCGAGCTGTCGGGCGATCTCCCCCGCCGCCAAGCCGGCAGGCTCGTGCCGGACCAGCAGACGAAACACGTCCAGGCGCGTGCCCTGCGCCAAGGCCCCCAATGCCACAATCGCCGACTCGCTTTCCATATATCCAGCATAGCGGATATGTGGAGGAAGGCTAGGCTGTTGCTCCGAAAGTGACTTCTCGTGACTTCGCACTCAGGCGGTGAGACGCACAGGTGTGCCACGTGGTACACCTGTGATCGGCAACGCTGCCCGGTCGTCGAGCATCGCCAGCAGATCTCCCAGCGCGCGACGTCGATACGCATTGTACCAGCGGCGCCGACGATGTTCGGCCCCATCGTGGATCATGTGGCAGCGCTGGCAGAGCGCAGCGAGATTGCGCGGCCCATTATCGGTCGGGTCGTGGTTGAGGTGTGCGCAGGCGATATAGACCCGCGTCAGCCTAACCGCTTCGGCGACATTTGCGCCTGCCACACGGATGCGACGCCCTCGCCCATCGCGCCACTGCCGGCGATCGGCATCCCACCAGCGGCCATCGCCGAGGTGGAAGACACGTGCCCCATGCGGCCGCCGGCAATGCTCGCACCGCCCTCCAGCTCGGCCAAACCGGATCAGCTTCGACAGTTCGGGCCAGTCGATCGGGTAGAGCCAGCGATGTTCCGGCATGATCGGCATGACGATTCTATGAGTCAGGACCGGGCGGAACGAAAGCAGAAAATGTATGCTGGCGAAGGTGGCTGCGCAGATCACGCAGCCACATACGGCTCAGCCGTTCAGCGCGTCCTTGACCGCCTTGGCCGGCACGAACGTCAGCTTCTTCGAGGCGGCAATCTGGATGGTCTCGCCGTTCGAGGGATTGCGGCCCTCGCGCGCCGGGCTATCCTTGATCTTGAACTTGCCGAAGCCGGACAAGGATACTTCCTCCCCCTTCGCCGCGGCCGCGACGATCGCCGCCAGCAGGCCATCCACCGCCTTACGGGCGTCGGCTTTGCTCAAGGCGTGATTGGCAACCAGCGTTTCGGCGAGTTCGGCATTGTTCATGGTGTTCTCCCAAATCAGATCGTGTGAATACCCGCGCGATCCCGGATTGGCGACCGGCACCATGATGGCCGCCGAGGCGGGCTCGTTTGTTGGCGGCAGACGCCGCGGGGAACGCCAAGGGCGCCGCCCTTTCGTTCCCGAACGACAATCTTGCCGCCCGTGTAATCCGCCAAGCGCGGCACCCGGGGTGAAGCCCCGGCCGCGCTAGGGCGGCTCGCCCGCGCCAGCTTCCCAAGATTCTCGCTCCCCCTCCCCATCCCGTCCTCGCCGGACAGGCAGGGCCGTGAGGCCGAGCGGCCTTGCGGCCCATGCCAACAAGGAGGATCACCCGATGCCGACCCCCGAGCAAATCGACACCATCCGGCGCCTCAACGACGCGGCGCGTACCCACCCCGGCCTCGCGAGCCTCGCCAACGTTACGATGGGGTTCCAGGCACTCTCCGAGCTGGACCGTTTCGCCGCGCTGTTCGCGATCACCCGGTTCACGAAGTTTGACGGCGACAACGACCCTTATGGTGAGCACGATTTCGGCGCGGTCTATAAACTCGCAAGCGGCGCGTGGACGCAGGACCGCCCGACGATGCAAAGGCGATCGTGCAGACGGTGTTCTGGAAGATCGACTATTACGACACGAGCCTCACCTACGGCAGTGACGCTCCGTGGAATTCCGAGCAGACTAAACGGGTGCTGACGATCATGCTGGCCAGCGAATACTAACGCCTATGGCGTAGCGATCCGCGCTCGATTGAGCGCGGATCAACCCTGCCGAAACGGACCTTCGCCAACGTGATTTGTTGAGAAATCGCGAGGGAGCGCGTAGGGTTAACGGCGAAAGGATGACGCGATGGCCCAGATCAATCTCGACACGCTGCGCGAGCGCATCCGCTCCATGGACTTCCAACGCGGCACCCCCGAGCAGATCGCGTTGTGGCGCGAGGACGTAGCAGAGGCGCGCGCCAACCTCGTCATCGAGGACATGACGCCGACCGGTGACGAAGATGCCATGTTCGCCATGATGCTCGATGAGGGTGTTCCCCCTTCGCTCATGCCGTCCATCATCCTCGGCCTCTACAAGCCAGGAACCCACCAGATCGCGGCCTGACCTTGGCAGACGATCCCTACACCTACCCCGGTACGGACACGCTCCGGAACCGGCTTGGGATCACGGACGACAAGACCCTCATGGAGGCCGAGCGGAGGTTGACCTTGGCGCGCGGCGCAGAAGCCGCGCGCCTCACCTTTCCAGCGACGGCGGACGGCTATCGCGCCCTACATCGGCACCTCTTCCAGGACCTTTACGACTGGGCGGGTCAGGATCGCACCGTCAATATCGCCAAGGGCGGCTCCAGTTTCGCGCACGTGCCTTACATCGCGCGCGAGCTCGATAAGCGGTTTGCCGATACGCGGGCGGGCGATGCGCTGAAGGGCCTCGCCCGCGACGAGTTTTTCGACCGGCTCGGCAACCACATCAACGAGATCAATGCCATCCACCCTTTCCGCGAGGGAAACGGGCGGACGATGCGCCACCACGCGGCGCAGCTCGCCCGCGATGCCGGCCATCCCATCAGGATCGCCTCGATCGACAAGACCGCGTGGATGGACGCGTCCCGGCATGGCTTCCTCACCGGCGATCATCGGCCTATGGCCGCGGTGCTCGCCGAGGCGGCGATCCGTCGCGACCTTGCGCCCGAAGCGCGGATCGGTCCCGCCGGGATAGCCTTGCTGCCTCAACGTGCGCCGCCCGAAGGGCAGCGCTACCGGGTGACGCTGACCAAGGCCCGCGAGGAACTGGATCGCTATCTCCCGGCGCCCGCCAGCAGGCGGCCGACCGGCTACGCAGCCTCATTCGAGAAGGCGCCTCCTCCCCGGTCATCGCCAACGCCCGCACCGAGCTGGCCTATGTCCGCCACGCCAAAGGCCCGATCTACCAGTCACACCTTCTCACCTATCTTGGCGTGCGTCAGGTCGATGCGGTCATCACCCCGCAGCAGACCCCGCTTGAGCGCGTCCGCGAGATCGGCGCGGCTCTCGGCGTCCAGATCAATTCGCAGCAGCCAGCGCAGCTCCAGCGCGTGGTTCGCTCGCTGGAGCGGCCGATCCTACCGCCTGGGGCTTCACCAGGTCAGGAGCGGCTCGCCGAGCTGTTCCTGAAGAACACGGCCGAGAAGAACCACGCCGACCCACGTCTCGCGCCCGCCCAGACGATCGTCGACGACGCCATGCAGAAGGCGCGCGAGCGCGGCGAAAGCGCGCGCATGGTCAACACGGTCGGGGAATCCACTCGCCAGCTTGTCGCCGACCGGATCAAGATCGGGGCCGCGCTCGAAGGGGCGTCCGCCCCGCCGCCCGACCGGAGCACGCCGCCCCCGGATCGTGGCAAGGATCGGAGCCGTTAGGCTTCGCCTTAGCGTTCGGGGCGTCGGGTCGGAAAGACCGGCCCGCGTACCGTCATCCTGGCGGGGTCATAGGGCTTCTGCAGGGCGACGATCTCGTCATAGGTACCGTGCAGCCACGTATTGATGTCCTCGGGATCGAGGATCGTAATTATCGCCTTGGGTGGATCGAGTCTACGAACGTGTTGGGTCGTCAGCGGCCGTTTGCCGTCGCCCAAGTCGTGCTTGTCAGACGTGAACTCGCAAAACTCCGTCAGCGGCACCCTCGCCGCACTGGCCGACCCTCGTGCAGGCGCTTGCGACGGGCGGCTGCGTCCGCAAGGGCGAGAAGGGTTCAGCGGTGATGAGCACCCGCTACTTACTGTTTCCCATTATGTTGATCCTCTCCATATCCCGGCCCAACGCCACTTTCCTCCGTTGCGACGCCATGATTGAAATCCGCTGCGGTGAAGCCTTCCAACCCACCTGATAAGAACGATCGCGTTAGTTGGGGAGATCAGGCGAAAGGCACGAGCGAAACGTGTGATGCGGATAAGCATCGAAGCTGCCATGAGCCAAAGGCCGGCAGGAAACATCGGCCGTAGGCCAGCCATTAATGGCCATCCCTTGATCGCCCGAACATCGCGACCCGCCAAAGATACCAGATGGCAGCCAGCGCGAGCACGGCGTTGCTGATCGGTTCGATGACGCTCGCCACCTGGCTATAGCGCTCGCCCAACTCATAGCCCGCCAGCACGAGGATAACGGTCCATATGGCCGAGCCGGCGAGCGTCGAAACCAAGAACGGGCCGAGGGGCATCCCGCTGACCCCTGCGGGTACTGAAATCAGGGTCCTGACCCCCGGAACCATGCGCCCGAACAGAACCGCCCGACGACCGTAGCGGTCGAACCAGCGGTCGACATGATCGACCTCAACGGGCGTCAACGTCAGCCATCGGCCGTGACGGGCAGCAAAGCGCTTCAATCGATCGATGCCGATCCAACGGCCGACATAGTACCACAGCACCGCCCCTGCAGCCGAGCCGAGGGTGCCAGCGATCGCGACCACCCACAGTGAGCCGCGCCCCTGCGCAGCGGTGTAGCCGGCAAGTGGCAGGATCACTTCCGACGGGATCGGCGGAAAGACGTTCTCGGCCAGCATCAACAGGAAAACGCCAAAGCCGCCGAGTGACGCGAGGATCGATGTTATGATGTCAAACACAAACCAGCCTCGTCAGAAGATCCAATAGGAGATCGCGCAAATCACGAGCAGAAGGGCGACGACCGACCCGACGATCCTATTTTCCAGGCGCGGACATTCCACGTTGCTGATCCGCGCGGCGACCTGCCAAGCGGGTCGGACCGGACACCGCCACGAACCGGCTACGATCCGATCCAGCTCGGCATCCGACAACCCGAAGAACGATTTCGCGTCACCGCGCGGTCGTCCCGCCGACCCCATCACCCGCAGCACCACGTCGTTCCATGCGACATCGATCGCGCTCAGCCGATCGACCATCGCGCCGCGCGCGTCACCGCACGCCCAAGAGGGGACAGCAGACCGATGATCTGGTGGGGATCGCGCTCCAGCAGTGTCGCCCAGCGCAGCAAGCGATGTTGGCGGTCCCGCGCCGCGGTGGTCCTCGCCGGTGCCCGGCGCCGGGTAAGGGGTCGCGCAGGCCACATCCATCGGCTCGCCCAAGAGGTCGTCATGGGCTCGCCGAGGTGCCGACGTTGCCATTGGTGGCGCGCTTGAGCGGACGAGAACAGCGCAGGGTGAGGAAGGTGGTGGCGCTCAGGATGAAGGCGATGTCGTATAGGCCGTAGCCCACGGCCGCGCCGAGCGCCCCAGTCGCCCACAGACTGGCCGCCGTCGCCGTGCCTGACGCCTTGCCGCCCTTTTTCAGGATCGCGCCGCCTCCAATGAAGCCGACGCCCGTAATCAGACCTTCGAGCAACCTGGCTTGCGCTGGAGACGTGCGGCCGAGGATCGCGATGCCCACCAGCACGAAGCCGCAACTGGCGATGGCAACCAACGGGAATGTGCGGATGCCTGCGCTGCGGGCGTCCTTCTCGCGATCCCAGCCAACAGGAAAAGCGAGCGCATAGGCCACGGCGAGGCTGACGATATGAGTGGTTATCTCCCCCCAAGAGCTCTGAAACATGTCTGTCCACCCCTCTTCTGGTCACGTTGATTGCTGTTGCGCCGTCCGGATTGACCGAGAGATCCGGCAGCGTTCCGGAACGTCGCCTTCAAGGGCGGTCCTTTTCTCTCAGTCACGATTCTACACTCCCTTTCCTTCAGGCCTCTCTCCGCTTCAGCCCTCATATCGTTCGATTAGATTCGTTCGTCCCCGAGCCCGTCAGCAGATCAATAGACTTCATTTGGACCGAGATTTTTCGGGTCCAATAAAGTCTAATTTCATACTCACCAATTCATAAGGCGACTTGTTGAACGTGAACGAGAATCCGATTTCCCGTCGACGGGGACCATCAACCATCAATATAAAACGCTCTTTGCATTCGCGATTTCCGGAGGACCACGTGGCGCAAGCTCTCATATATCCGTGAGTCGGATAGTGTCCGATAGAGTGACGAACGTCACCAATAAGCTTAATGCCATTTCCCTTCGCATGTATTTCTGATGAAATGACCATGTTGGGATATTTGCTGGTATTTATGCGCTCAGTTAATATAGAAGGCGAGCATGCTACATTGATGGTGAAGATAATAAGTAATGCAAATAGAGAAATCTTTTGCATTGTGATTACTCCAGAGCTGAATGCAATTTGCAATAGGCAATTCAGCAGGGTCGCCATGTTAGATGCGCGCCCTCAAGCAGCGTTAGTCGCCGGATCGCGGTAGGCGAGCAGCCTGAGCGCATTGATGACGACGAGCAGTGTCGATCCCTCATGAACCGCTACCGCCGGCCCAATCCCGAGACCGAGGATGGTGGCAGGCACTAGGAAGGCGACGACACCCAAGCTGACAAAGACATTCTGCCGGATGATTCCACGGGTATGCCGACTAAGGCCCACCGCGAATGGCAGGTGCGCCAGATCGTCAGCCATCAGGGCAACGTCGGCTGTCTCTAATGCAACATCCGACCCCGCCGCGCCCATCGCGATGCCGACTGTGGCGCTTGCCATCGCTGGCGCGTCGTTCACGCCGTCGCCCACCATCGCGACCTTATCTTCGCCGGCGAGTTTCTTGATCGCGGCAACCTTGTCTTCAGGCATGAGGTCGCCCCACGCTTCATCGATCCCGACTTCGTTGGCGATCGCTTCGGCGACTTTCTGGTGATCGCCCGAGATCATTATCATCCGCGACACGCCCATCTCGTGCAGCCGGCGCAGCGCGGTCTTGGCAGCTTCGCGGGTGTATCCATCAGGCCGATCGCACCCAGGTCGCGATCTCCCTTGCGGACGACCATCGTCGTGCGGCCGTTCTCGCGCAGCTTCGCGATCGCGTCCTGCGCCCCCTGCCCCAGCGCCGGAATACCTTCCTTCCCGAACATCTCGGCCTTGCCGATCCACACCGTCTTGCCATCCACGCTCGCGGTGACGCCCCGACCGGTCAGGCTTTTGAGGTCGCCGGCAATCGGCTCGGCACGATCGTTCAAACGTTCGCGGCCGTCCTTGACGATCGCTTGGGCCAGAGGATGGTCGCTCAACGCTTCGACGGCGACGGCCAGCGCCAGCAGCTCGCCTTCATCGGCACCATCGACGGGCACGACATCAGTGATGCGCGGACGACCTTCGGTCAGCGTGCCCGTCTTGTCGAAAGCGATCGCTTTGAGCGACCCGAGGTTTTCGAGTGGTGCACCGCCCTTCACGAGCACGCCGCCCCGCGCTGCACGGGCAACGCCCGACAGGACGGCACTCGGCGTTGCGATTGCGAGCGCGCACGGGCTTGCCGCCACCAACACCGCCATCGCGCGATAGAAGCTGTCGCGGAACGGCTCGTCGACGACCACCCATGCGAATAGCAGGAGCACCGACAGGATCAGGACAGCAGGTACGAAGATCCGCTCAAACCGATCGGTGAAGCGCTGCGTCGGCGACTTCTGCGTCTCCGCTTCGCTCACCATCTTCACGACCTTAGCAAGCGCGCTTTCATTGGAACGGCGTGTCACCTCGATCTCGATCGCGCCGCCGCCGTTGATTGTACCGGCAAAAACCCGGCTTTCCGCGTCCACTGCATCAGGCTTTGCCCGCGCCGCTGCGGCATCGGCGACCGGCACCTTGTCGACCGGGATGCTTTCACCCGTCACCGGGGCCTGGTTGATCGCGCTGGTGCCTTTGATGACGAAGCCGTCAGCAGGCAGGCGCTCGTTCGGGCGGACGATGGCAATGTCCCCGACGACCATCTGCTCGACCGGGATTTCGCTGGTCTGCCCGTCGCGTCGCACGGTCGCGGTTTCGGGCGCGAGCTTCGCCAGCGCCTCGATCGCCTTCTTGGCGCGGCCCATCGCGTAATGCTCAAGCGCATGGCCAAGGCTGAACAGGAACAGCAGCAGCGCGCCTTCGGCCCATGCGCCCAGCGCCGCGGCGCCGGCGGCAGCGACCAACATCAGCGTGTCGATCTCGAACTTCTTCATCCGAAGGTTGTCGATCGCCTCGCGCAGCGTGAAGAATCCGCCGAAGAAATAGGCCGCGACATAGCAGGCGGTGGGCAGCCACTCCGGTACGCCGGCAACCAGCCTCTCGATCGCATAGCCGATCCCCAGCAGTGCGCCGCAGGCGAGCGCGAAGATCAGCTCGGTGTTGGGGCCAAGAAACTCGGCATGGCTATGGTCGTGGCCATCGCCAGGACCGTGCTTCTCCTCGTCCGCGCCGTGGCCACCCGGCCCGTGGTCATGGCCAGCATGGTCGTCAGCCGCGACCCGCTTGCCTACACCGACCTTCAGCTTGCGAAGTGCGGCGCGGACCTCCTCTTCGGTGGTCTCCCGGCGATCATACTCGACCCGAACCGAGCCGCTGGTGCTGGCGCTTGCCTGGACGACGCCGGGCAAGGCGCACAGCGCATCGCTGACGGTCCGCGCCCGGCGCGCGTGATTGATACCCGTCACCTGCCAGATCGCATGACCGTAGCGTTCGGTGATTTCGGCACCAGCGGCGCGCACCATTTCGCGCAAGCGGGCAGCGGCAGTTTGGCGGCGTCAAAATGGATGCACAGCGCCGCCGGCGTGTCGCCGTCGACGCAGATCACATGGGCCCGCTCGACGCCTTCGCGTTTCGACAGGGTCGACACGAGACGGTCCAGACAAGCGTCGGCCGCGTCAGGAAGGTCGGGCAGCAGGACCGGAATATCGAGTTCGAGCTTGTCGTTCATGACGACCTCCTTTCCCTTTTCTTGGTTTCGGCGCGCGCGTCGCGCAGGATTTCGACACCGCCCTTGATGGCGATGATGGCAGTGGCGAAGCCGACCAGCAGGTCCGGCCAGTTGGTGCCCAGCCACAGCACCAGCACGCCGGCGATCAGGATGCCGCCATTGGAAATGAAGTCATTGAAGCTGAAGGTGGTGGCGGCCCGAAGGTTGACGTCCGGATCCTTGAGCCGCTGGAGCAGCCGCAGGCACAGGTAGTTCACGACGCCAGCGATCGCCGACATGACCATCATGGTCGGTCCGATCGGCTCGCTGCCCTGAAGGTAGCGCCGGCCAACGTCGATCAGGATGCCGCCCGCGAAGATCAGCAGCATGACGCCGGAGGCCGTCGCCGCTCGCGTCTTCCATGTCTCGCCCCGGGTGAGCGCCACGAGGCTCAGCGCGTACACGGCGGTATCCGACAGGTTGTCGACGCCGTTGGCGATCAGCGCGCTCGAATCCGCGAAGAAGCCGGAAATAAAGAAGCCAGCCGCGATTGCCGCATTCAGCAGCAGGACAATCCAGAGCGTACGACGCTCTCGCCCGCCATTATTGTCATTGTTCGGGATCATCCCATGATCTCCTCAAGCGTCAGCAGGGCGAGGAACCCCACGAAGAACATCGAGCTGATGAGCGGGGTGTCAGGCTTCTCGTGCGCCTCGACCAGCAACTCCTCCGTGACGAGATAGAGCAGCGCCATCAGACCAAAGCTCAGGAAGCCAGCGACCATTACCGGCGAAAGCGTGGCGACAGGAACGGCCGCGAGCGCGCCGATCGGCAGCAGCAACGCCAATGCCGAAACGATCACGATGATGCGCAGGCGCGAGCGATAGGTTTCCGCCAGCTCGTCGGTCAGCGTCAGACCCAGGAAGAGCACTTCGAGCGTAAGCGCGATCGTCAGCAGGAACCCTGCCTTCTCGCCCGCGACGAACGCGAGGCCGAGCACCAGGCCATCAACCAGAATGTCGATGCCGATCGCCGCCAGCAACGCCATCGGTCCCTTGAAGCGGGCCTCGAAAGCCTTGAGCCCCAACATCGTCGCGACACCCGCCGCCCCACCGATCAGCGTCGCGCTGGGCGAAGCCTCATGCTTGACCTGCGGCAGGATTTCGGTCGCTGCCGCCGCAAACACGACGCCGGCGGCGAGATGCTGTAGGCCCGCCACGAGGCCAGGATTCAACTTGGTGCGGCTCGCAATGATCGCGCCGAGCACGACCGCCAGCACAGGCGCAAGCGTGTAGAGCAATGCTTGCATATGCTATGATCCCTCCGGGGTTCGGTGACAGACGCGGATCTTCCCGCCCTGCGTGAAGGCGATCGACCCACCCGCCACGACTGCCCGCGACCGGTCGCCGCGAAACTCATCGCCCGTTCGTTGCGCGTGCAGGATCTCGGTCCTGCCGTTGGGCAGCCAGGTGACAGCCATCTTCAGGCCGTCGTCGATGAAGTCGACATCGGCGCGCGATCCGTCGTCGCAATACATGATGCGTTGCGCGATCAATCGGGGCGTCAGATGCGTTTCATGCGCCGGCTCGACAGGTTCGCTCGGCGCGGGATTGCACGCTCCGGCGACCATACCCGCGAACAGAACGGCGCCGATGCGCGCGGCTGTCAGGCAAGGCAGGTAACGCAAAGCGCGCACCGCACTCACCACAGCACGCCGTGATCGGGCGTCAGCGGCTCAGGGGCTGGCAGTCCCGCCGTCTGAAGAAGGTCGATCTCGATCGTGCGGCACATGGCCGTGAGTGGGACATCGTGGACGCTATTGGCGAACGGATCGGTCAGATCCTCGCCGATGCTCAGCACCGCGAGGAAGACGAGTCCGATCAGCGTCGATCCGATCGGCGTGGCAAGGCCCAGAGATTCGACCAGCGCGATCGGGAGCAGCACGCAGAACACGCGCGTGAAAAGGTTCGGGAAGAACCTAAAGCCATTAGGCAGCGGCGTGTTCTTGATCCGCTCCATGCCGCCTTGGGCATTGGCGATGTCGATCAGGACGCGCTCGACAGTTGCCTGCTGGATCTCAGTGGTCCGACCTTCCGCGAGCGCGTCGGCGTAGATGCCCGATATGTCTTCCAAGAGCGCGTTGGCAGGGTTCAGGCGACCGACCGCCATATCGGCGACGTCCGTTCCGGCGACCCGAGCAATCTCTTCATAGGGCGACTGTCGGCGAAGCTGGCAGCGCATCGAGTGCGCAAAGGCGATCTGCCGCAGAATGATGTTGTGCCGCATCTCACTGCCCTCGGGTTCCCCCTTGGTCAGGCTGCGCGTGATCCGGGCCAGGCTGCGCGACGCATTGATGAGCGCGCCCCAAAGGGTTCGCGCTTCCCACCAGCGAGCATAAGCAGCGTTGGTGCGGAACCCCATGAAGAGCGCGATGGCAGTGCCGAAAAGCGCCGTCGGCAAAGGCGGTTCCTTAATCGGGGTCATTATGTGGAATGCCGTCACGGCTACGTCCCACACGAACAAGATCGTGAGCGGCTTCCAAACCTCGACAATGATCTGCCTAAACCGTGGTCTCGCGCCAACAATCATATCAACTTTGCCCTAAATCCCTTTGCGATCGTTATCCAATCGGCATGTTCATGATGTCCCGATAAGCGGACAGCAGCTTGTTCCGGACTTGCAGGGTCGCTTCGAAAGTTATGGATGCGCGGCTCTGGATGAGCGCGACGGTTGCAATGTCGGTGGTTTCGCCACGCTCATATGCTTCCGTGACGACATCCTCTTGCTCCTGGGTCTCGTTGACCTTCGCGACCACGGCATTGAGGGTGTCGGCGAAGTTCGACGCCGGAGCGGTGGGCGTCACGCCGGGCGGTGCCGTCGGCTGTGCCTCGCGCAAAGCGCGGCTTCGCGCGATCACTTCGGCGCGAATGACCATCACATTCGAGATCGACGTGTCAGACATCGCTTCTCTCCCGTTGCAGCGCGACGTGTCGGAAGACAGGACGGTTCATCTGGCGCCCTCCCGTTCGCAGGTCCGGGTCCGGCCATCGCCTTCCACGATGGTGAGCTGCGTTCCTTTGAAGGTCGCGGTGGCCGTCTCGCCGACATACTGGAGGCCCTGCGCTGGAGCGGTCAGTGTCACGGGCGTCCCGCTGCCAGAACGCCGCAAATCGATCTGCAGGCCGTTGTCCTTGAAATCGACGAACAGCGGTTCCCGGTCGGAACAGCGATAGGGGTGTCGCCCCATTTCCCCAGTCGCCACAGCGCTGTCGGACGAATGGATTTCTTGCTCCGTTGGGGGAGCCGGCGGCTTGCTTTCCGAGCAAGCTGCCAACCCGGCAACGAGGATGAGGGCGGGTAGTACCCGGATCCCAGGCATCATCGCGCCTTCCTCCTGTAGCGGGAGGGGACGCGCTGACGATTGATCTCACGGGCAGGCTGACCCACCCGCCAGCGCAGATAGGTTGCGAGGCGGTCGTCGGCCTCGATCATCAGGGACCGCAGGCGGCGCAACATCATCGCCGCGAACGGCAGAGAGAGCGCCCCGCGCAGCGTGCAGCTATGTGTTAGCCTGGTGCCACCGTCGTCCCCTGCCAGCTCGTACCGCTCTTCGAGCGTGAACAGATAAGGGATGCCGCAGGACCAAGCGAAGGCGTGCGGCTTATCGAATTGATCGACCCGGGCCGGCGTCCGAATTGGCCGGGTGATGCCCTGGATCGCGAAGGTACATTCCGTCTCGCCAAGCAGGCACGGGTTGTCGAGGAATGCGAGCGGACTCCAAGCCCGACGATGATCCGGATCGGTGATCGCCGACCAGATCCGCAGTGGCCCGCCGTGAAGCATTGAGCTGGTTATGGTGCGAGGCATATCCCCATCTCCCAGAGATGAGCGGGGCGATCGCGGACCGCCCCGCTCACCCATCAGGCCAAGTTGTTCACGAAGGTCTGACCGTGGTCGTCCCCTTCATGCTCCTCATTGTAGTGCTCGGGATTCTCGATCACTTTCTGCCCGAACCGGGCATAGAGCGTCGGCAGAACGAACAGCGTCAGCAGCGTCGCCGAGATCAGGCCGCCGATGACGACGGTCGCCAAGGGCTTCTGCACCTCCGCGCCCGCGCCCTCGCCAAGCGCCATCGGCACGAAGCCGAGGCTGGCGACAAGCGCGGTCATGACGACAGGCCGCAGACGCTGCATTGCGCCGACATGGGCCGCCTCTTCGCGCGATAGCCCCGACCGGATCAGATCCTGGATCGAGCTGACCATCACGAGGCCGTTGAGGACCGCGATGCCCGACAGGGCGATGAAGCCCACCGCCGCCGAAATCGAAAAGTCCATGCCTCGCAAGAAGAGCAGCAGGACACCGCCCACCAGCGCGAAGGGCACGCCGGTGAAGACGATCGCGGCATCGCGGACCGATCCCAATGCGCCATAGAGCAGCAACAGGATCAGGATGAAGCAGGCCGGAATAACCAGCTTCAGCCGCTCGCTTGCCGATTGCAGGTTTTCGAATTGGCCGCCCCATTCGAGATAGGTACCGGCAGGCAGCCGAACCTGGCTGGCGATCGCTGCCTGCGCATCCGCAACCACCGATCCGACGTCGCGGCCACGCACGTTGGCTTGCACCACCACGCGCCGTTTGCCGTTCTCGCGGCTGATCTGGTTGGGACCGTCGACCACCTTGATCTCGGCGACGCTGGACAGCGGCACATAGCCGCCGCCTGCGACCGGCACCTGCACCTGCTGGAGCAGGCCGATGTCGGCGCGCTGCGCCTCAGACAGGCGGATCACCACCGGGAAGCGACGATCGCCCTCGAAGATCTGGCCCGAGGTCCGCCCGCCGATCGTGGCAGTCACGGTGTCCTGCACGTCTTGCGCCGTGACGCCCAGGCGCGCCATCGCGTCACGATTGACGCGGATGTCGAGCATGGGAAGACCTGTCGTTTGCTCGACTTTCACGTCCGCGGCACCCTGCGTCTTACGCAGCGTCGCAGCGATTTGCTCGGCCGTCCGGTTCATCTGGTTGAAGTCGTCCCCGAACACCTTCACCGCGATGTCACCGCGCACGCCGGCGATCAGCTCATTGAAGCGCATCTGGATGGGCTGGGTGATCTCGTAGGCATTGCCCGGGATCTTCGCGAGCTTACCCTCGATCCGGCTCACCAGCTCCTCCTTGGGAAGCTCAGGATTCGGCCAATCCTTGCGCGGCTTCAGGATAACGAACATGTCGGTTGCGTTCGGCGGCATCGGGTCGGCCGCCAGCTCGGCGGTGCCCGTCTTGGAATAGACGAACTGCACCTCCGGCTGCTTCGACATCATTCGCTCGATCGGCACCTGCATCGCCTGGCTCTGCTGGACCGACGTCGCCGGAATACGGAGCGACTGGATCAGCAAATCGCCTTCATCGAGCTGCGGCAGGAACACCGAGCCGAGCGTGGTGAAGGCCAGCGCCGCCACCACAAGGCTCGCGACACCCGCCCCGATCGTCACGGTCGGACGCTTCATCGCCCGATCAAGACCAGGTTCGTAGCGCTTCTTCAGCCACGTGATAATGCGGCCGTCCTTCTCCTCAACCTTCTTCGATAGCCAGATCGCGATCATCGCCGGCACGAAGGTGAGAGAGAGGATGAAGGCGAAGGCGAGCGCGATGATGACGGTGAGCGCCATCGGCACGAACGTCTTGCCCTCCACGCCGGTCAACGTGAGCAGCGGCACATAGACAAGGATGATGATCGCCTGCCCGTACACCGAGGGACGGATCATCTCACGCGCAGCGGAAGCCACGGTCGCGAGCCGTTCCTTGACGCTGAGCAATCGTCCTTCATGATGCTGTTGCTCGGCAAGCCGGCGCAGCGCGTTTTCGACGATGATGACAGCGCCATCGACAATCAGACCGAAGTCCAAGGCGCCGAGGCTCATCAGATTGGCGGAGACACCGGCACGCAGCATCCCGAAGCCGGTCAGCATCATGGTAATCGGGATGACCAGCGCCGCGATCAGGGCCGCACGGAAGTTGCCGAGCAGCAGGAAGAGCACGACGATGACCAGCACCGCGCCTTCGGACAGGTTTTTCGCGACCGTCTTGATCGTCGAATTGACTAGCTCGGTGCGGTTCAGCACCGGCTGAATTACGACGTCAGGAGGCAGCGAAGCGTTGATCGTCTTCAGTTTCTCAGCGACCGCGGTCGACACGATGCGGCTGTTCTCGCCGATCCGCATGATCGCCGTGCCGACGACGACTTCGGTACCGTTCTCCGATGCCGAACCCATGCGGATCGCCTGACCCGTCTTCACAGTCGCAACTTGTTCGACCGTGATCGGCACGCCGTTACGTGTCGCGATCACGGTCCTGGCCAACTCGCTGGCATTGCGAACGAGCGCATCCGAGCGAACAGCCAGACCTTCGCCATTGCGATTGACGAAGCCACCGCCGACGCTGGTGTTATTGCGCTCCAGCGCATTTCCCAGGTCCGTCAGCGTGATGCCGAGCGAGGCCAGCTTCTGCACGTCGGGCACGACGAGGAACTGCTTGGCGTAACCGCCAATCGAGTCGACACCGGCGAGGCCCGGTGTGGTCTTCAGAAGCGGCGTCACGATCCAGTCCTGCGCGGTGCGCAGGTAGGTCGCCTTGTCCTCTTCGGTCGTCAGTCGCTCGCCCTCTGGCGTGATGTAGCTGCCATCGGGCTGTTGGCCCGGTTCACCGGGCTTGTGCTTGTCGTCCTCGCGATGATCGAGACGAACGGTGTACATGTACACCTCGCCCAGGCCTGTCGCGATCGGACCCATTTCAGGGTTCACGCCGTCGGGCAGATTCTCTTGCACGCCCCGCAGACGCTCGCCCACCTGCTGGCGGGCGAAATAGATGTCCGTCGCGTCCGAAAAGACCGCCGTGATCTGCGCGAAGCCGTTGCGGCTCAACGAGCGCGTATATTCCAGGCCGGGGTGCCGGCGAGCGCGGTTTCGATTGGAAACGACACCTGCTTCTCGACCAGCTCGGGCGAGAGGGCAGGCGCGCGGACGTTGATCTGGACCTGATTGTTGGTGATGTCCGGCACCGCGTCGATCGGTAGCCGGTAGAGGGAAAAGGCGCCGATGGCGGCGACGATGACGGTGAGGAGCAGGACTAGCCAGCGCTTCTCGACCGCCCAGGTTACGATACGGGCGATCATGGCTTAATCCTCGTGGCTCGCTTCGCCCTTGCCGATCTCGGCCTTGAGCGTGAAACTTCCGGTGGTGGCGATCTGTTCGTTGCCGGTCAGGCCCGACCGGACGATCACCGTGTCGCCCGACGCATCGCCGAGCTGGACCGGGGTCGCCTTGAAGCCGGTGGGCGTGCGCACGAACACGACCGACTTGCCCTCGAAACTCTGGACCGCCGTCGTCGGCACGCGGACCGCCCCGCTCCCGCCGCTGCCCGTGAGCTGCACGGCTGCCGTCACAGGCTCGCCGACCCGCCATTCGCCACCGCGATTGTCGAGCGTGGCGAGCGCCGGCACGAGCCGCGTCTGCGGATCAAGCGCCGGCGACACGAAGGTCACGCGGGCGGTCGCCTGACGGCCTGCCGCCTTCACCAGCACCGTATTGCCGGGACGCACCCGGCCCGCATCCTCGGGCTTGAGATTAAGCGCGATCGACACCTGGCTCAGGTTGGCGATGCGATAGAGTTCGGCATCCGCCGCGACCGTTTGTCCCAGCGTCACGGGGCGCGCAATGATCTGGCCCGAGATCGGCGCGGCAATGCCGAGCCGGTTGAGCCCGCCGCCGCCGACACCCGCCGCCGAAACCATGCTCTGCGCCTGCGTCAGGGCGATCCGCGCCTCCGTCGCCGCTGTGCGGGCGGCGATCAGATCCTGTTCAGGGGAGACTCTCTGCGCGAACAGCCGCTGTTCGCGCGCGAGGTTCGAATTAGCGAGCTGAAGCCGCGCCCGCGCCGCCTCGACCTCGCCCTTGATCTGCGCCGCCTCGCGGCTTTCGATGACAGCAATGGTCTGGCCGCGTCCGACCGATTGGCCGAGGTTACGGGTGAGCGCGACCACGCGTCCCGCAATTGCGGCCGAGACGACCTGCGTTCCCTGTGGGTCGCCCTCGATGATCGCGGGCAGCTCGATCGTCCCGGCCCCGCCGATGATCGGCCGTCCGACCTGGACGCCCGCTGTGGCGATCTGGTCGGCACCCAATGTGACAACGCCTTCACCGGCATGACCGCCTTCAGCACCGCCCTTTTCCGTGCCCGCTGCCGTCTCATTGGCAGCTGCGCCTTCGGCAGTTGCCTCGTTTCCGCCATCCTTGCCGCCGCAGGCAGCCAAGAGCAGGGCGAGCGACGCCGCGCCCGCGAGATAAAAGCTCTTCATCACTGATTCCCCCCATTGGGCGCAGGAGCGGTCAGTCGCTCCACTTGCGCGCGGGCATTCTGGTAATTGGCAAGCGCGTCGATCGCGGCGACCCGCGTTTCGGCGAGCGTGCGTTCAGCATCGAGCAATTCGAGCTGGCCGAACTTGCCCTCGCGATAGCCGATCCGCGCGATGCGGGCGGCCTCCTGTGCAGCCGCCAGCGCCGGCCCCGACGCCGCACGAGCCGTCGTTGCGGCATTGGCCGCCTGCGCCTGCGCGTCCGTGATCGCCTGTTCGATGTCGAGCGCGGTCACGCGGCGCTGCGCATCCGCCTGGGTCCGCTGCGCGGTCGCCTGCGCAATCGCGGCGCGACCATTGTTGAACACCGGGATCGGGATCGACACGCTGAACACCGCCGCCATGTCGTTGGTCGCTTCCAGGCGGCGGATCGACGGCCCGACGTTCAGGTCAGGCACGCGATTGGCGCGCGCGAGCCGCACGCCGGCTTCGGCAATGGAGAAATCCGCGTTGGCTGCCGCCAGCGCGAGTGTGCCGGTCGTGTTGACCGGTGCCAACGGCCCATAGACGTTCACACCGGGAAGGCGATCGAGCAGCGTGTCATCGAGCAGGCCGTCGATCGGCCGTCCGATCCGACGCGCCAGATTGGCGCGGGCCGCCTCGGCCAAGCGAAGCTGCCGTTCCACATTGGCGTCGGCATTGATACGCGCGACATCCGCGCGCTGTTGCTCGAGTGGCGATGCCCGCCCTGCCTGCACGCGAACGCTCGCGGCCCGCAGCGCATCGCTGGCGATCCGGGCCTGATCGCGGGCTGTCATTACCCGGCGATCGGCCGCGACCGCTTCGACATAGAGCTGCGTTACCTGAAGCCGGACATCCGCCGCGATGATCGCGGCCTGGATCTCGGCCCGGGACAATTGCGCATTGGCGACCGCGACGCGGGCGCCGCGCTTGCCGCCTAGCTCGATCGGGATCGCAAAGCCGACCGTGGTTTCCGCGCTGCGGACCCCCCGATACGGCCCGGAGCCGATGACATTCTCGACTTGGCCTTGAACCACCGGATTGGGCCGCAAGCCGGCGACTGTGCGACCTGCACGGGCCGCGTCGATTCCAGCTGTCGCCGCTTCCGCAGCAGGGGCCGAACCGCCCGCTGCACTGACCGCTTGGTCAAGCGTGTAGACCGGCGCATCCTGCGCAACAGGCGCGGACGGTCCGACCTGCGCCTGCGCCATCGTGGCGCAAGACGCTGCGGCCAGCATGGCCGCGAGGATACGATTCATGAAAATAGGACTCCTGACGATGATCGACAGGGCGCGCCAACGCACGCCCAAATCGGACGTCAGGCTTGGGGGGCCTCAAATGGACCATGCCGGTGCGGCCGTCGAGCGACGCAGAGGCGGAGATTGTCGGCTTGGGCACTGTGAGGACGGGGGTATATTCCATCGTCGTGCGCGCAGGCGCGCCGACGTCGTGTCCGTGACAATAATTGTGATGATGCGGGACATTCTTGTCCGAGTCCGATGGCACCTGATCGATGTCACCGGCGGTATGGACCGTGAACTCAACGCCCGCGATGCTTCCCCCCGCCAGATCGGCGGCATGGGCCATGCCGGAGAAGCTGGTCAGGACCAGCATCAGGCATGTCAGGAAAGGCAAAAAGGCTCGCACTAGCTTGCCTCTATCACGGAAGGGTTTTCATGTCATTGCACTAATTCGAACCAAGGGTCACTGAGCCGGAACCCGAGCGGGATCGGTCGCGCCCGTTCCAGGCGAACCCGACCGCAATGGCGACCGCCATCAGGAGTTGCGCCAGCACCGATTGCCAAGTGGGAAACACGCCGAGCATCGACAGCCGTGGCACGTCCGCGAGCGGTGCGATGTTGATAAGGCCGGCTTCCTGGAGCGCGGCGACGCCTTTACCCGCAAGCACGACGGTCAGAACGGCCATGAGCCAGGAGCTATAGCGGAAGAACTGCGCGATCGGCAGCTTGCGACTGTAGCGAAGCATGGCCCAAGCGATCAGGCTGAGCAGTCCAATCGCCGACCCGGCCCCCGCGAGAAGCATCCCGTTGTCACCTTGCGCCGAAAGCGCGGCATAGAACAGGATCGTCTCGAAAACCTCGCGATAGACGACCACGAAGGCGAGTCCGAACAGGAACCAGCCCGACCCGCCCGAGAGCGCCCGCGACATCTTCTCGCGAATATAGCGCTGCCACTGATCGGCTTGCGCCTTACCGTGCATCCAAATCCCGACCGAGAGCAGCACGACCGCGGCGAACAGCGAGCCGAACCCTTCGGTCAGCTCCCGGCTCGCGCCGCTGATCCCGATTGCATAGGTGGCGACCGCCCAGGTGATTCCGCCCGCGATGATCGCGCTGACCCAGCCGCCATGAACGTAGCGCAGCGCCTCGCCGCGGTCGGCTTTACGCAGGAATGCGATCATGGCGACGACGATGAGCAGGGCCTCAAGCCCTTCACGCAGCAGGATCGTGAACGCGCCCAGGAACGTGGACGCCTCGGTGGCGGCATCGGGCGCGAGCGCCGCTTCTGCATCATCGAAAAAGCCGCCCAGCACCGTGACCTTCTCCGCGAGATCATCGGGCGATGCGCCCCGGTCGATCGCGGCGCGGAACTCCCCCATGGCGCCCTCGATTCGGCCCATCAGCGTCGCGTCGCGCGCGGTGAGCGTTGGTTCGATCGGCTCGAACCCATCGAGATAGGCCGAGAGCGCCAGCTCTTTCGCCATGCGCGCATCGCCACGCCGGGCAGCGGCCACGCTTTCGGCGAGCTTGGCGCGGGCGACCACGAGCGAGCCGGGAGCCTGTTGCATCACCTGTTCGGGATGACGACGCAGGAACGCGAGCACGGCTTCAGCCTTGGCGCCGCCGATTGCCGCGCCGAGCCCGGCCGGGGTGAGCGCGACCAGGGCTTTCAGGTCCGGAATGCGCCGGCGAAGTGTCGGGTCGGATTTCCAAAGCTGCTCGCCTTCGCGCGCCTGCGCGTCCGTGAAGGCGAAGCTCCCGGCTCGGAATGCTACCGCCCAGCGCTGATCGTTCGGCAGATCGGCGAAGCTCTGCATCGCCGTCCCGTCGATGCCCTGCGTCACCACCTGATAGAGCGCGAAGACGCTGCGCTGGCGCGCACGTTCGGCATCGGTAAAGGCGATCGGGGGTGTCGCGAGCTTGGCGGCGTCGGGGCCACGGCCGTTGCCCGTCATGCCGTGACAGGACGCGCAGGATTGTTGGAACAGGGCATGGCCGGAGACGAGGTTCGGAGCCTTATCGGGCGCGAGCGGCACCGGGTAGGCGCGCAGCAGATCGGCCGCGAGCCCGTGCGCCAGTGTTGCCACCTGTTCAGTCGATCCCTTTTCCGCGATTACCGCTTGGAGGTTGGCGGCCCGCTGAATGAGGGCTTGGCGCTCCGGCTTCGCCGGCAGGCCTTGAAGCCGTGTCGAGACCGACGCGGCAAACTCATTCATTTCGGCGTATTCCGACGCGCTCTTGATCCGACCGTTCGCGACCGCGCCTCCATAATCGACGGCCATATAGTCGAGCAGCCGCCATGCGGTTTGCACGTCGCCGGGTTCGGCGAATGCCGCAGCAGGGATCAGCAGCGCAGCGAGCGCGGCGAGCAGCCGCAGCGAGAGCATTGCCCGGATCAAGGTGAGCAGACGCACTACCGCTCTCCCAGTTCGCGCCGAGCGCCAGTGACGATTTCATAAGCGGAGTGGAGGAACAGGAGGACGATGAGGCCGGCGACGGCGAGGTCCGGCCAGGCGCTTCCTGTCCACGCCACCAGACCGGCCGCGGCGATCACCGCGACATTGGCGAGCGCGTCGTTGCGGCTGAACAGCCAGATCGCGCGAACATTGGCGTCCCCTTCCCGGAAACGCGCAAGCACCAAGGCGGACACGACATTGATCGCGAGCGCGACAACGCCGATTGTGCCCATCAGTTCGGCATCCGGCGCGGTTGCGTTCAGGGCGCGCCAAATCGCGAAACCGATTACGCCCACGCCAAGCGCACCGAGAAACAACCCCTGCGTCAGCGCGACCTTTGCCCTCGCCCGTGCGGACCAGGCAAGCGCGAGAAGACCGATAAGGCTGATCGACCCGTCCCCGAGAAAATCGAGGGAATCCGCTTTCAGCGCTTGGCTATCGGCGATGAACCCGCCGAACAGCTCGGCGACTCCGAAGCCGAGGTTGAGCACCACGACGGTCAGCAGCGCACGGCGATAGGCCGGATCGGTTTGCGCGCGCGCGGGCTCCCCGTGGCACCCGCAGCTTTCGGTAGAAGCATTCATGCGGCCTTCCTTACCACCTCCAGTCGCTGTAGAAGCAAGCGAAATGTGCGACACGTTCGCATTAGCAAGGATGGCATGATGAAGCCGGTGATGATTGGGCAGCTCGCCAGCGAGACGTCGACAAAAGTGACGACGATCCGGTTTTATGAGTCGATCGGGTTGCTGCGCTCCGCCCCGCGCACGGCGTCGGGCCGTAGAACCTATGATGCCAGCGACATCGAGCGTTTGCACTTCATCCGCAACGGTCGCCGGCTCGGCTTTTCGGTCGACGAAATACGATCGTTGATGGGGCTGGCGCAGAACCCGGACCAGGATTGTGGTGCCGCCTCAGCTATCGCTGCTCAGCACCTCAAGGATGTGGAGGAGAGGCTGGCGCAACTCGCGGTGTTGCGGGATGAGTTGGCAATGCTCAGCCAGAGCTGCACCAAGGCGCGCATGGCCGATTGTCGGATCATGAAGGCGATCGGCAAAGGCCACCCTCAAGCCGATCAGTAATAGTCGGCTAGCCTGAGGTCGCGCACATCACCCGAGGCCATCGTCAGCTTTACGAGGGTGCCAGCAGGCCGGGAGCGCACTTGCCAGAGCTCCCCACGCGTATAGTTCGCATCGATCGAATGGCCGTTCACCGCCACGATCCGGTCGCCGACCGCCCAGCCAGCCTTTTCCGCAGGACTGTTCGCCGCGACATGAACGACGGTAAGCGCCGTTGGTGAAGCTGCGAGGCCAAGACCGCTACGATCCTTCAGCATCGGCAGACGGTGACGAGGATCGATCGGCCGGAGCCACACGAACCCGGCCGTCACATCGAATACCACGTCGAATTGAGCGATCAGCGGTAGGCCGACATTGCCAACCGTGCTGGTGGAGAGCCAAGCTCTCATCCCGAGTGTGGGGACGTTCGAGACGCCAAGCCCTTCAATGTTGATGTTCTGGGTTGTGAAAGCATCGTTGACTCGCACGCCATCGACGCCGCCGATCGCCGCGGTCGAGACGAGCTTCCCGTTCAACTGTGGATCGGCGTGGAAAAGGGACCCCGTTAGCGGGGTGATCGGCGTCGAAAAGGGACCCCTCATCCTGGTGTTCTAGGCTGTTCGCTTGGCGGTGTGTCAGGCGGCGAGATCGGGATGCTGGTATTGGAGACGGTGTTGAGGATCCGGCGCGAGCACGCGTCGGGCAAGGCCATCAAGGCGATAGCGCGGGACCTGCACCTGTCGCGCAAGGTGGTGCGCAAGGCGATCCGGGCGCCGGAAGCGGACATGGGTTATCGGCGAGAGGTGCAGCCGCTGCCGAAGCTGGGGCCGTTTCAGGCGCGACTGGATGCGTTGCTGGAGGAAGATGAGGCACGGCCGCGGCGCGAGAAGCTGCGCCTCACGCGCATCCACGACCTGCTGCTACGCGAGGGGTTCGATGGCTCGTACGACGCGGTTCGCCGTTATGCGGCGCGCTGGCGGCAGGCGCAGCGTCGCGACGTGATGAATGCGCCGGCGTTCATCCCGCTGCTGTTCCGGCCGGGCGAGGCTTACCAGTTCGACTGGAGCCACGAGGACGTCGAGATCTCGGGCAAGCCGATGCGCGTGAAGGTCGCGCATGTCCGGCTGTGCGCGTCGCGGGCAATGTATGTGCGGGCCTATCCCCGCGAGACACAGGAGATGCTGTTCGACGCGCATGCACGGGCGTTTGCTTTCTTCGGAGGCGTGCCGACGCGCGGCATCTACGACAACATGAAGACGGCGGTGACGAGCGTGTTCACCGGCAAGGAGCGGGTCTTCAACCGTCGCTTCCTGGTCATGGCCAACCATTACATGGTCGAGCCGACCGCCTGCTCGCCGGCGTCGGGCTGGGAGAAAGGTCAGGTCGAGAACCAGGTGCAGACCGCACGCGGTCGCTTCTTCCAGCCGCGCCTGCGATTTACCGGCCTCGAGGAGTTGAACGGCTGGCTGGAGGCGGAGTGTCGGCGCTGGGCAGAGTTGCACCAGCATCCCGAGCAGAAGGAGCTGACAGTCGCCCAGGCATGGGCAGCAGAACGGGCGGTGCTCCAGCCTGTTGTCGCACCCTTCGACGGCTTCCACGAGAGCGAGCATGCGGTAAGCGGCACATGCCTCATCAGCTTCGACCGCAACCGCTATTCCGTTTCTGCCAGGGTGGTGCGACGTGCCGTCCAGGTCCGCGCCTATGCCGACCGCATCGTCGTGCGCTGCGACGGTGAAGTCGTCGCCGACCATCCCCGGTTCTTCGGCCGCGACCGGACCATCTACGACCCGTGGCACTATCTGCCGGTGCTGGTGACCAAGCCGGGTGCCCTGCGCAACGGCGCACCGTTCCAGGGCTGGGAGTTGCCGCCTGCGCTGGCACGACTGCGGCGCAAGCTTGGCACCGGCGACGATGCCGACCGGCGGTTCGTGCGGGTGCTGGCAGCGGTGCTCGACGACGGGCTGGAGGCGGTAGAAGTGGCCGTGCGCGAAGCATTGCTGGCCGGCGTCGCCAGCGACGACGTCATCGTCAACATCCTGGCCCGCCGGCGCGAACCGCCGCGACCGC
This sequence comes from Sphingomonas sp. NIC1, assembly GCF_001638925.1. Taxonomy (NCBI): domain Bacteria; kingdom Pseudomonadati; phylum Pseudomonadota; class Alphaproteobacteria; order Sphingomonadales; family Sphingomonadaceae; genus Sphingomonas; species Sphingomonas sp. NIC1. Next base: position 58,667 of record NZ_CP015523.1, on the reverse strand, counting down.
TGACTATTGTCACGCCAGAAGATCTGGCGCTGCGCCATCCGCCCCGTGCCGACTGCAACCGCTATGACAGCCTGCGAGGTCTCCATGCAGCGGCATGAGATGATGACGGCCATGGCCGAGTTGGGGCTGAAGGGCATGGCTGGCGCCTTCGACGAGGCGGTCACTACCGGTCTCCAGCGCAAGCGCACGACCATGGAGGTCCTGACCGACCTGCTGCGTGCCGAGGCGACGCACCGCCATGCAGCCTCGGTCCGTTACCGGATGTCGGCCGCCAGGTTACCCGCGGTGAAGGACCTCGACGCCTTCGTCTTCGGCGACACTCCCATCAACGAGGGACTGGTGCGCTCGCTGTACAGCGGCTCGTTTCTTCCGGGCCAACGCAACGTCGTGCTGGTCGGTGGAACGGGTACCGGCAAGACGCATCTCGCCACCGCCATCACTGCCAATGTGGTACGAGCCGGCGCCCGCGGACGCTACTTCAACACAGTGGACCTGGTGAACCGGCTCGAGGAGGAAACGCGCCTCGGCAAGGCCGGCACGCTGGCGGCCCAGCTTTCGCGCCTCGATCTCGTGGTGCTCGACGAGCTTGGCTACCTGCCGTTTGCACGCTCGGGCGGTCAACTGCTCTTCCACCTCGTCAGTAAGCTCTACGAGAAGACCTCGGTCATCGTCACCACCAACCTGGCCTTTGGTGAGTGGCCGACCGTCTTTGGCGACCCCAAGATGACCACCGCGCTGCTCGACCGCATTACCCACCATTGCGACATCGTCGAAACCGGCAACGACAGCTGGCGCTTCAAACATCGAAGCTGAAGCCTGGGGCACCGGCAGAGAACGCTTCGTGCTGGTTCGCCTCCGGTCGGGCTACGCCCGCCCTACGCCGCAACCAGCACGAACAGTGCGCCCGTCATACCCGTTACGCTGCTCGACGAAGGGGGTCCCTTTTGCACGCCGATAGGGGTCCTTTTTGGACGCCGATTGACACCGTTCAACAGCCCTTGATCGCGGGCATAGGCCGACGAGAGCATCAGCGCGGCCGAGCTGCCAAGATCGATCATCAAGGGCACGGGAGACAGGCCCTCGACGGAGGCCCGGATGAACAGCTCCTGCTTGGCACCGCGCCCGAGCGCGGCAGCGCGCCAATCAGGGCCGGCGAGGAACGTCCCCGACTTGACGACCGCCATACGCCTGTTCGCGAAATCGAGCGCGATGCAGCTGCCCGTGAACATATCGGCACCGAGGAGAATATCGATCGGTCGTCCGAAGGCCGCCGACACAGCACCTAGATCACCGACAACAGCAAAGGGGAGACGACGGGTTTCGCGGGCGAGCTGTACGTCGATGTCGCGGACCAGCAGCACCGGGGCCTTGGCGCTCAGCCCGCTAATCATGCGCCGCTCACCATTGTTCAAGCCGAGCTTCGCCGCGAGCGCCGTGCTCATGATCGACGCGCCGCTGCCACTGTCGAGCACCGCCCGCACCGGCACGCCGCCCACTTGCGCCAAAACAAGGAGGGTATCACCCGTGCCGACTTCCAGCGGCTCCCATTCGAGGTGAGCCGCGCCAAAGTTCCACGAGCCCGCAGACCGGGAAGTCCGTCGCGCGAGCGTTGGAGAACCGAGCACCAAGCCGGTTCCACAGGCCAGCAGCCGCGCCACTAATGAGCGTCGAGACATACCGATTGCTTCAGCACGGGCCGTCAAAAAGCCACCTCCAGCCCCCGTCCGCAGGAGAGCAAATTGCGGTTACATGCTCCAGCCACTGGAGGAGCAAGGGCTTTTTAAGCGCCCGAAATGCTATCCTGTTCAAATGCCCTCTCGAAAATGAGCAGTTGAGGCAGGTCAGAACCGGTCGAATAAGACCGAAGTAGGCAACTTCCGCTTGCGCGACCTTGGGCGAGCAGGACCCCAGTTCACGAAGGAACGTGAAGCTATCGCCTCACCCGCAGCAGCCCGTCACAGTCCCGTTTGCTTTCGCCTCCTGGATTGGAGGGCATGGGACATCGCCAAATGAGCAGAACACGCAGCAGTCGCCGGCCAAGGGCCGCAGCACCACCGCGCAATGCCGGCAATCATAGAAAAACTGGCAGGCGTTGGTGGGCATCCTTTCGGTGGCCACCCCGCCGCATTTGGGACAGGTCAGGGTTGAGGTGAGCTGCATCAGGAAAGCGCGTTCATCAGCGGCGCTTCTAGGAGGTCCCAGGCGAACGCGATAAGCGTCAGAACCGTTCCAATCGCGAGCAGGATAGGTGTCGCGCGCGAGGGCAGCGGCATTGTGCAGGACCGGTCCCCAGCACAGGACCTCCGACGCTGCGCGTAGGCCCACCACCCAGCAGCCAAGCCGATGAGCGAGGTCGCCGTTAGCGGCCACCTTAGTGGCATCAGCGCGGCGAAGTTGCTGGACAGGCCCGCCCCCAGGCCGAGCGCCGCGAGTGCGAGGGGCAGGACGCAGCATGACGCCGCAGCTAGAACAGCGGCTAAGCTCGCAAGCGCGCCGAGGGCGGATAGCCCCGTGTCGGCGCGACGTCGTGACGTTGGTGCGCTTAGGGTTTCACGCGGGATGCTCTCTTGGTTCATCTATCGCCTCTAGCGGGTTAGCCCGTTATGCATCCTGTAGTGACTACAGGAGCAAGCGGTATATGCGCGTTGAGGAAAGCATTGCGATCGGCGAGCTGTCTCGCCGGACTGGCGTGAATATCGAGACGATCCGGTACTTCGAGCGCGTTGGTGTTCTCGCAACGCCACCCCGCACAAGCGGCGGGCGGCGGGTATATGGGACCGGTCACGTCCGCGCACTTGGGTTCGTCCGTCGCGCGCGCGAACTCGGCTTCTCCCCGGCCGAGGTGCGCGCGATCCTGTCTCTTGGCGGTTCTGCGCAGGCGTCATGCAGTGAGGTCCGCGAGATCGCGGCTCACCATCTAGAGCGTGTGCGCGCTAAGATGGAGGATCTGGCGCAACTAGAAAGCCTGCTGGCTGCGACCATCGACCGTTGCGAAGGCGACGGGGCGGCGAGTTGCGCCGTGATCGACTTGCTGGACCAACCTTCGTCTGGGTAGATGTCGCATCGCGCGCCGGTTCCGCGCAAACGGTCGATGACGGAGCCGATCACCATCACCACGGCACGCGGCGCTAGCCACCCATGTGGACGCTGCGCATCACGAAGCCGCTTTTCGGAAGCGCTGGCAGCCTGGCGAAATCGATGCTCAGGTCCTGGTCCGGTACGTCATAGCGCATCGCGTTGACGAGGAGGTGTGCCGCCACCTTCATGATCGCGAGGACGATCCATTCGCCGGGACAGCGATGGCCGAGATAGTGATCGCCGCCGCCCTGCGGAATGAAGTTGAAGGAGTCTTCGTCCCAAGCCCTGAAACGCTCAGGGCGAAACTCCTGGGGGTCGGCCCAGGTCGCTGCGTCGTGATTGCTCCCATAAAGGTCCAGCATCACTTGACGCCCTTCCGGAAAGGCCATCCCCTCCCACTCGAAATCTTGGCGCGCGCGCGCCACCACAGCGGGAAAGAAGGGATAGAATCGGCGGACCTCCTGGACGAAGAGCTCGGCATAGTCCGGCTCCTGAGCCAAGGCCGCCCTTATCCCTGAACAGGTTTGCAGCGCGTGGGCGACGAAGGTGATGTATACTGCGATCGCGACGGTCGGGCGAAGGACATTTACCAGTTCGACCGCTGCGACGTGCGGCGAAAGGAGACCGTCGTGCCGGTCGCGATGCCAAGCTATCGCGTAAGCCGCGGTCTCCGAGCCCGAGCCGATGCTCCCGGCCCGAATGTCCTCAATGATCCGCGCCGCCCATGCGTCGACGCGACGACGGGCCAGCCGTGACCAGAGATGCCTCGGGCTCGCCGAGCCGGCGGCGTCGAACAGCGCCCGCAGTTCGCCCGCGCGGTTGCTGGCTTCATCGTCCGTAAGAGGAACTCCCGCCCAAGCGCATACCGCCCGCGTCAGCGGCTCATGCAACTCGTCATAGAAGACGATCTCTCCTTTTCGCGTCCAACCCGGCACCGCCCTGCGCCACTCGGCCTCGAACAGCTGCGCCAGCGCCCGGACGCGCTCTGGCGTCATCAGGCTCATGAACATCTGCTTGCGGTGGCGATGGGTCCCGCCGTCCAGACCCTGAACGCCGCCTTGGCCCAGCAGTGTCTTCTGAATGGCGGCCGGCATGGCACCTTCGCGCATGAAGCGGGTCGTATCGTAGAAGATTTCGGCGGCCTTGGCCCCCTTAAGGCAGGTGGTCTTTTTCAGCAGGAAACGGGATTCAAAAGCGTTTGCGCCTAGGCGCTGGCACTGCCTGGAGATGAACCGATAGGGATCGGCGAGGAGAGAAAGGGTTTCGTCCGGGCCTTTCGTGTGTGGTGTCTTAGGCATGAACGGTCCGGTGATTGTTGGGTCTCCTTTGATTAACTCGGAGAAATATCACGGGTTGCAGGCTCACGACAGGTGACGGACGAGGACGATCAGGGCGGAGCAGGCGCGGCCGAGGCGTTCGAGGCCATGCGCGGCGAGCTGGCGCTGCGCCGTGGAGGGCTTGGCGGCCGAGCGCGGCGATCGACATACCCGACCATACCGAGACGCTTGGCGTGCTCCAGCAGAACGTGAACACGGCAGGCGAGAACGTCGCGCGCATCGGCCAATTCCTGAAAGCGGCCCCGGCGCTGGCGATGACGCCGGAGCAGATGGCGCAGCGCATCGCCGCGGCGGGCAGCGCCGCCCGGCGCGAGGATCAGGCGGCGCTCGCCAAGGCGGGCGAGGACAAGGCCCGCATCATGGCCGATCTTCGCGCCATCGCCGGGTCCGCATGGACACGCGCCGACCAGAAGAATCGGCAGCTATGGTTTGCCCTGGGTGGGGTGGCGGCCGGCATCCTCGCATGGGCGATCGTGCCGGGCCTGGTCGCGCGCGAGATCGCACCGGCGAGCTGGCAATGGCCCGAGCGCATGGCGGCGCGGACGCTCGACTTGCCCCGCTGGGAAGCCGGGCAGCGTATGATCCAGAGCGCCAGTCCCACCGCGTTCCGCGCCATCGTCGGGGCCGACAGGATCGTGACGGCCAACCGCGCGGCGATCGAGGGGTGCGGCAAAGCCGCAGCGCGAAACGCGTGAAACGGTGCGACGCACGATCACGCTCAAGTGGAGTAAAAGTTAGCCGCGCAAGTTATTCAGCCAAGCGTTCGATGATCGGACAATCAGGCCGATCATCGCCATGACAGGCTTGGGCGAGCCCGGTAAGCGAGCGGCGCATGGCGTCCAAGACGCGGACCTTGCGGCCCAGTTCGGCAGCGCGGGCTTCCGCCAGCGTCTTGACTTCCGCGCTCGACCGATCGCGATCCGACCATAGCCCCAGCAGCGTGCGGATTTCCTCGATCGGGAACCCCAGGTCGCGCGCGTTGGCGATAAATTGCAGCCGATGAACGTCAGCGTCGGCATAGTCCCGGTAGCTCCCGCGCCGTGGCGGCGCGGGCACCAAGCCAATCTTTTCATAGTGGCGGATCATGCGTTGGGAGACGCCGCTGGCGTCCGACGCCGCTCCGATGTTCACAGCTTTACCGCGTTGAGCCGCAGCGCGTTCAGGACCACGGTGAACGACGAGATCGCCATCGCTGCACCGGCCAGCATCGGCGACAGCAGGATGCCTGCTACCGGGTAGAGGACTCCCGCCGCGACTGGCACACCAATCCCGTTGAACAGAAACGAGAAGAACAGGTTTTGGCGAATATTTCGCATCGTCGCGCGAGCGAGCTTGCGGGCGCGCACGATCGCCGAGAGATCGCCGCGCGTGAGCGTCATGCCGGCGCTTTCGATCGCCACGTCTGTTCCCGTTCCCATCGCCAAGCCGACATCCGCGGCGGCGAGCGCCGGGGCGTCGTTGATCCCATCGCCCGCCATTGCGACCCTTGCGCCGCTCGCTTTCAGCTCGCCGATGATACGCGCCTTGTCTTCCGGCAGCAGATCGGCGCGCACGTCATCAAGACCGCCCACGGCGCGCGCGACAGCATCGGCCGTCCCACGATTGTCGCCGGTGAGCATGACGACCCGCAGGCCCTCCTTGCGAAGCGCGGCAATAGCGTCGCGCGCCGATGCGCGCACCGGATCGGCGACTGCGAGCAGACCGGCGAGCGCCCCGTCGATCGCGACGAGGATGATGCCCGCGCCTTCGCCACGGTGACGATCGGCCGCGGCGTCGACCGGCTTGAGATCAGCGCCGATCCGGCTCATTTGCACCGCATTGCCAATCACGACCGAGCGGCCGCCCACCCTGGCGCTGACACCCAGCCCGGTTTGCGAGGCAAAGTCCGCGACTGTGCCGAGCTGCAATCCTCGTTCTTTGGCGGCAACGACGATTGCGTGCGCGAGCGGATGTTCGGATTGGCCTTCGACGGCCGCGGCAAGCGCGAGCATGTCGTTCTCTCCGACCGCGCTGACCGTCTCGACCGCGATCAGCTTGGGCTTGCCTTCCGTGAGCGTACCCGTCTTGTCGATGACAAGGGTATCGACCTTTTCCAGCCACTGTAAGGCTTCCGCGTTCTTCACCAGCACGCCGGCCTGAGCGCCGCGTCCCGTGCCGACCATGATCGACATGGGCGTGGCGAGCCCGAGCGCGCACGGGCAGGCGATCACCAGCACTGCGATGGCGTTAAGCAGGGCATGGCCCATGCGCGGCTCAGGGCCGACCAGCGACCAAGTGATGAAGGTCGCAATCGAGATCAGCACGACGAGCGGCACGAACCATCCTGAAACCCGATCGGCGACCGCCTGTATCGGGGCGCGGCTTCGCTGCGCTTCCGCGACCATGCGGACGATACGCGCGAGCATCGTGTCCGAACCAACCGCGCGGGCTTCCATCACCAGGCTGCCCGTCCCGTTGACGGTGCCCCCGGTAACGATCGCCTCGACTTCCTTGAGGACCGGCGCGGGTTCGCCGGTGAGCATGGCTTCGTCGACCGACGAACGACCCTCGACCACGACGCCATCGACCGGGATGGCTTCACCGGGGCGGACCCGCAGCCGGTCACCGGTTGCCACGTCGGCAAGCCCGACTTCTTCTTCAGAACCGTCAGGCTGCAAGCGTCGCGCCGTCTTGGGGGCGAGATCCATGAGAGCGCGGATCGCGCGCCCTGTCGCCGCCCTAGCGCGCAGTTCGAGCACTTGCCCGAGCAGCACCAGTGTCACCACGACGCCGGCCGCCTCGTAATAGACGGGAACCATGCTCCCATGCGTGCGGAAGGTCGCTGGGAAGATGCCCGGCGCGAGCGTCGCGACCACGCTATAGAGGAAGGCGGCACCTACGCCGATCGCGATCAGTGTGAACATATTGAGATGGCGGGTACGAAGCGATGTCCACCCCCGCTCGAAAAACGGCCAGCCCGCCCACAGCACGATCGGCGCGGTGAGTGCGAGCTGGACCCAAGGCGAGGCCGCAGGGCTAACCACATGCAGGCCTAACATTTCCGCGAACATCGAGACGACGAGCAGCGGGATCGTGAGCGCGCCCGCCACCCACAGTCGGCGCGTGAAGTCGACCAGCTCAGGGTTGGGAGTATCGTCGAGCGACGGTTCTTCGGGTTCGAGCGCCATGCCGCAGATTGGGCAAGTTCCCGGCCCTTCCTGGCGAATTTGCGGGTGCATCGGGCACGTCCACATCGCCCCCGGCGTCGCCATCGGCTCCGGTTTCGGCTTATCGCTCAGATAGGCGTCAGGATTGGCGACAAACTTGCTCCGGCATCCTGCGCTACAGAAATGATAGGCATGACCAGCGTGCTCGGCATGGTGTGTCGTTTTTGCGGGATCGACCGTCATGCCGCACACCGCGTCGATCACTGCTGCTGCGGCATCGTTGTCCTTACTGCCCGAGCAGCAGCCGCCCGCTTCGGTGTGATGATGTTCGTGCTCGACCTTTGCGGGAGCGGCCGAGCCGCCCCGCAACAGGATGAGGGCGTGGAGACCGATTCAGGCGCAGGCTTCGAACAGCCGCAACCCCCGGCTTGGGAATGGGAATGAGGGTCGTTCATGGCAAGACTCCTTCGACCCGAGAGCATGTAGGGTATGACACCGTGTTAGGGTCAAGGCCCTGTCGGCACCGCTGGCGTGTATGTTGAATCTACGCGCGGGAGCGGCGTTGCCCTCATATTGCGGGGGCCAGCTCTACACCCTCGACGTCATAAGGGCCGCAGCTTAGGTCTATTACTAGCTCGCCAAACGCGGGCCGGGGGCAATCGGGGACATATGGCAGCGCAGATCGACAGTCTTTCTACTGGCACCGACCATGACGGCCTGGTGCGCCGCTTAATTGCCCGCTGGCGTGACGATCAGGGCGCGACCTATCGGAGCTGGTTTCTTTGGGACGAGCGGTTGAAGAACTTCCGATCAATCCGGCGCGGCATCACCCAGGTTGTCGGCGAGATCGAGCGCGGCACGTTCGGCGTCGCCTACCGCGGATCGTCGCTCGAAACCGTCGTCCATTCCGTCGCCGAGCAGCGGCAAATCTTCAAGGGCGCGGACCATGCGTTCCTCTGGAAGCCGAAGCTCCGCATCCCGACATTTACGAGAGCCCCGACAATCAGCGCGCGTTCGGCCGCTTGCTCGACGCCTGTTCCTGTTGCGACACGGCCGAGGAGATCATCAGCCATATCCACGCGATCGACCGTTTGAAGATCAAGGGGCTGGGTCCGGCGGTCGCCAACCTCCTCTACTTCCTTCACCCGACGCTGGTGCCGCCCTTCAACACCGCAATCGTTAAGGGCTACAACGCGCTGACGGGGGCGAATGTGAAGCTCGGGAGCTGGGAGCATTTTCTGGCGATGCGGACCGGCATCCTCGATCTCAACGACCGCTTCCGCGAGCTGCTATCGAATGATTTAGGCGCGATCGGCGGTCTGTTGTTCGACATCGGCTCCGATCGCTATCCGGCTCCGCCCCTCGACGTGAGCGGCGCGACGCTGGCGAGCTGGGGGCAGCGGCTTGAGGCGGCGCGCGAGGAAGCGCGCACGCTCAGCAAGGCCGCTCAGCGCGAGGGCGAGAACGAGCGCACCCATACCGAAATCCAGGCATGGCTTCGCGATCTAGGGTTGGCGCTCGGCTATGACGTATGGATCGCCGCGAACGACCGCAGCCGCGCCTTCGACGGATCACCCTTGGGCGCAGGATGCCTTGAGCGCCTGCCCGACACGATCGCGACGTCGAAGGGCGCTGACTCGATCCGGCTGATCGACGTGCTGTGGCTTGAGAAGGCCGGCGATCATGTCGCCGCGGCGTTCGAGGTGGAGCATTCGACCTCGATCTATTCGGGCATCGTCAGGATGCTCGACCTGGCCTTGAGCGGTGGCGACCTTCACGCGACCGCGGGGCTGTTCCTTGTCGCGCCCGACGCGCGCGAGACGGACGTTCGCGCGCAGTTGCAGCGGCCCGCGTTCAGCCGCGTAGCCGACCTCGACATATCCTACCTGCCCTATGGCGAGCTGGAGAAGAACCGGGAGGCCATCGCGCGGTTCGGATCGGGACTGAAAGCGATCAAGGCCGTTTCCAGCAAGCTCGCCTAGCCCGCTCCGCGCAAGGGATGATCCGGAGAGCCGCGTATCCTCTAGCATGTAGAGGAGTGCTGCCGTGACGATGCCATCCCCGGCCCCTGGCTCGACGCCGTGCTGATCGGGTGGTTCGTGCTGACCGCCCTTTCGGTCGCTTACGTCGCGTGGGATGCCTTCACCCGCAACCCCGAGCTGCGCGTGATGAAATGGGGGTGGCTGTTGGTCACGCTCTATGGTGGCCCGATCATGGCCGCGGCCTATGTCCTGTCCTGCCAGGAGCCGGCGAACGAGCGGCACGAGGATTTCGTTCGACCGCTCTGGAAGCAGGCGTTCGGCTCGGCCATCCATTGCATGGCGGGCGATGCAACCGGCGTCATCGCCGCAGCCGCGATCACCACGGCGCTCGGCCTGCCGATGTGGCAGGACGTGATCGCGGAATATGTGTTCGGCTTCGCGTTCGGACTGCTGATTTTCCAGGCGCTTTTCATGCGCGACATGGCGGGCGGTTCCTATTGGGGCGCGCTTCGCATGTCGTTCATCCCCGAATGGCTGTCGATGAATGCCGTCATGGCCGGCATGATCCCGACGATGGTGGTGTTGATGAGCCGCGACATGGCCGCGATGCACGCCAGCTCGCTCCGCTTTTGGGGCGTCATGTCGCTGGCGACACTCGTCGGGTTCGCAGTCGCCTATCCGATCAACCTTTGGCTGGTTGGCGTGCGCTTGAAGCACGGCATGGGCACGGTGCGCGCGCTGGGGCATGGCGGACACGAAGTCGGCGCGGACCGGCAATCGGCCACGCCGATGCCGGACATGGGACACGACGCAATGGCAGGGATGAGCGGCATGGCGGCCGGCGCGCGCGTGACCGGACCTCAGATCGCCGCGATGACAGTGTTGACGCTCATCATGCTTGGCGCGGGCATCATCGTTGCGACGCTGTTCGGTCGGTGGGCCATGTAACTTGCCGCGAACGACGGAGATCGCGGCAAGGGGTGATCGCGCGGCGCGCGTATCTAGGAACAGGCGGGGGCTCATACGGAGATAATGCGATGCACCAGATCGACCCCGGCATGAAGGCGTGCATGGACGCCTGCCACGAATGCCATGTGACCTGTCTTCACATGGCGATGAACCATTGCCTCGAAATGGGCGGCCAGCACGCCGCGCCCGAGCATATGAAGATCATGGCCGACTGCGCGCAAATTTGCGCGGTTGCGATCGACTTCATGGCGCGCAAGTCCGCCCACCATCAGCATATCTGCCGCGAGTGTGCCGAGATCTGCCGGGCTTGCGCAGCGAGCTGCGAGGCCCTGGGCGGCATGGAGGATTGCGTGGCAGCGTGCCGGAAGTGCGCCGATTCCTGCGATCGGATGGCGGCATAGCGGGGCTTGCGCGGGCGGTCGCCCGCCCGCGCAGCTATCTGCATATCAACGGCCCATGCTCGCGATCACAGCGAACAGCTCGGCCGTGAACTTGGTCAGGAGCTCGGTCGCTGCGCTCCCGAAAATCACCAAACATACGCCTAGCGCGATCAGCTTAGGCACGAAGCTCAGCGTCTGTTCGCTAATCGACGTCGCCGCCTGGATGATGCTGATTATCAGCCCGACGATCATCATCGGCACGAGCAGCACCACGCAGATCAGGCCGGCCACGGCCAGCATCCTCCCGTCTCGTCGAGCAGGATCGACTGATCCATCAGGCGCGGCCCGTGAACGGCCGGGGACCGCGAGGGCTCCCCGGCCGCGCATCACATCGCCGATGCAGGCGGCGCGAGCGTCCCGAGCCAGGCGATCAGCCCGAGAACCGCGATGACACAGGCGGTTTCGATCGCCAGACTTGTCCGCAGCGCGCCGAGGGCGCCCTTGTGATCGTCCGCTGCGATCGACCGCTCGAATGCCGGCGTGAGCCGGAAGCGGTTGAGCGAGGCGAGCCCTAGCATGGCGACGAACAGCGCCAGCTTTGCGATCAGGAGCTGACCATAGAGCGTCGCAGGAAGCGTGGCGAGGTTGCCGATCCCGACCAGCATCCAGCCGTTGACCAGGCCGGTGACGAGGATCGTGCCGACCACAACCGTCCCGATCGCGCCGAACCCGTGCAGCGCGCGGTGCGTCAGCCCCAGATGCGCCGCGTCTACGCGCGCCGCGGGTCGGGAGACGAGCAGGAGCAGCCCCAGTAGTGCGCCAACCCAAGCGCCCGAGGCGATCAGATGGAGAATGTCGACGATGAGGTGGACCCAGCCCATCACGGCTTCGTCCATCGCGCCGTGTCCGGTCCACGCCAGCGTTGCGAGTGCCACGGCCGAGCAGAGCGCGACGATGCTCAGCCAGATGCCGCGCCCGCCCGCGACCAGCGCTGCCAGCGCCGCGAGGGCCACCATGACCATGCGCAGCTTCCATGCTGCTCCGATCGCAGAGCCGGTGAGCAGCGCGCCGACTGCTTCACGGTCGATCGGCCAGGCCGGCGTTCCGGCCATTGAGGAGGCCATCAGCACGACCCAGGCGCCTGAAAACAACAGGCTCAGGCCAGCGCTGGCGATGAACCAGGGACGCAGCGCGAGCGCGTCGCCGCGCTCGCGCGCCCGCAGCCCATAAAGGCTGAATGCGGCAAGGCCGAACAGCGCAGCCAGCGTCACGTAGAGCGCGAAGCGGACGCCGATAAGCGACCAGTCCCCATCGCCTCACTTCACCGCGAAGACGTAGGTTCCTGCGACCTTGTGGGTGTCGGTCGAGACGACATTCCACGCGACGCTATACCGACCCGATGGGAGCGGCGATTTCGGGGTGATGACGAGGGTCCGGCCATCGGACGAGAGCGCGGAGGCGCTGGCCATCTTCATGGCTGCCATGCCGGGCATCGCTGCCATCGTGAGATCGGCCTTGGAGAAGGCTGGCATCAGCTTCTCGCTGAAATGAAGTTCGATACGAGCGGGCTTCGCGACCGTCGCATTGGCGGCCGGCGATGCCGACACCAGCTTAGGATGGGCGTTCGCCGTTCCGGCGAACATGACGAGAGCGGCAGCAGCAGTCAGAACGGATAGGCGGCGCATAGGGGGCCTTTCGACAGGAGGGTTCCTGTCCTTCATTACGCGCCCCGATCGACCACCCCTCACGGATGGATTTGAGGGATGGGCGCGTCGCTTGCGTAATCCATGCTAGAGGGGTGGAGTGAACGACATGGACCTCGACGCAGTATTGATGAGGCTGGCGCAAGCACCCGTGCCCGCGAGCCTTGATGGCATGGAAGATCGCGTGCTGGCGCGGGTCGCCGCACGTCCAGCGGCGCGCGCCGGCTTAGGCGTTGGGGCAATGACGATCGCTGCGGCGCTCGTCATGGGCATCTTCGGTGCCGGTGTGCCCGCGAAGGAAGCCAGCGCGGCTTCGCTATCGCCCTTGGGGCCGGTGTCGCCGCTCGCGCCCTCCACGCTGCTCGTCGGCGTGCAATGAGCGGCCGCATCCGCCTTCTGCTTGGCATTGTCGCGTGCTTCATCGCCGCGATCATCGGTGTGTTCGTGGGGCGGGCGCTACTTCCGCCACGTGCCCAGCCCGGCTCGGAGCTGCACGACGTGCTGCATCATAAGCTGGCGCTGGACGCCAACCAGGAAGCGCGACTTGAAGTGCTGGAGCAGCGTTTCGCCGTGCAGCGGCGCGCATTCGAGCTGGAATTGCGGGCGAACAATGCCCGGCTCGCTGAAGCGATCGAGGCCGAGCATGGCAACGGGCCGCGCGTCGCCGCAGCGGTCGACCAGAGCCACGCCGTCATGGGCGAGCTCCAGAAAGCGACGCTGGCGCACATCTTCGCCATGCGCCAGCTCTTGCGGCCCAATCAGACCGGCCAGTTCGATCAGGCCGTGGTGAAGGCGCTCACCGACGACGCACGTTGAGGTTCGGCGCGTGAGCCTCGACTGGACCACGCTTACGGACGGCGAGCTGGCGACCCTCAGCATCGCCGGGCGCGAAGCCGCCTTCGCCGAGATCATGCGCCGCCATCGGCAGTCAATCTTCCGCATGGTGCGCGCGTGCGTCGGCGAGGCCGACGAGGCGCTGGACCTTCTGCAGGAGACCTTCGTCGCGGCGCATCAGGCCCTGCCCCGCTACGACGGCGATCGATCGATGCGCGCGTGGCTATCGACGATCGCGATCAACAAGTGCCGCGATTGGGGGCGCAAGCGCACCGTGCGGCGCTTTCTGGCGTTCGCCGCACCGATCGGCGCGGAAGCCGAAGCCATTGCAGACGACCAGGTGGCGATCGATGACGCGACGGGCGACCGACAGGAACTCGACCGCGTGACGCGCGCCATTGCGGGCTTGCCGACCGCATTGAAGGAATCCTTGGTGCTGCGCACGATCGAGGGGTTGAGCCAGGCTGAAACCGCGGCAGTGTTGTCGATCAGCGAAAAGGCGGTAGAAACCCGCCTCTATCGCGCGCGATCGAAGTTGCTGGAGCGATTGGGCGGGCGCTGAGGGATAGCGCCCTGAGCTGCGTATCAAGGCTAGAGGGACACTCCCGTTCGAGAGCCTTGAGGACCGTATGAGCCGCACTATCGATCGCCGCCAGATGCTTCGCGGCGCCGCCCTTGCTGGCGGTGGCATGGCGCTGACCGCCTATATGCCCGCGTGGGCGCAGCCTGTCTCGGGCGGGATCGTCAAACCGCTGCCGACCGTCTCGGGCACTGACATCGCGCTGACGATCGACAGTTTCAGACTTCCCGTCGACGGCAAGTCGACGCCCGCAATCGGCGTCAACGGCACGGTGCCGGCCCTCTCATTCGCTTGAAGGAGGGGCAAAAGGTCCGCCTCTCCGTCACCAACAATCTCGACGAGGACAGTTCGATCCACTGGCATGGGCTGCTCGTGCCGTTCGCGATGGACGGCGTGCCCGGCATCAGCTTCCCCGGCATCAAGGCGCGCTCGACCTTCATCTACGAGTTCCCGATCATCCAGTCGGGCACCTACTGGTATCACAGCCATTCCGGCGAGCAGGAGCAGGGCGGACTTTACGGGCCGATCGTGATCGACCCGGCCGGTGCCGATCCGATCGCGTTCGACCGCGAGCATGTGATCGTGCTGTCCGACCACAGCCAGATGACCGGCGAGCAGATTTTCCGGAAGCTGAAGCAGATGGGCGGCGCCTATTTCAACTATCAGCGGCCGACCCTCGCGGGCTTGCTCGCGGGTCGGGAAATGCCGCTCAAGGACCGGATCGAGTGGGGAAAGATGCGAATGGACCCCGCCGACATCGCCGACGTCACCGGCTCGACCTATACCTTCCTGGTCAACGGCTACGGGCCGTATGACAACTGGACGGGGCTGTTCAAGCCGGGCGAGCGGGTCCGCTTGCGGATCATCAACGCCGCGGCGCAGACCAACTTCAACGTCCGCATCCCCGACCTGCCGATGACCGTCGTGCAGGCCGATGGGCAGAATGTCCGTCCGGTGAAGATCGACGAGTTCCAGATCGGCGTTGCCGAGACGTTCGACGTGATCGTGACGCCCGAGGACCGGGCCTACAGCTTCGTCTCCGAGGCTATCGATCGCTCCGGCATGGGCCGGGCGACGCTCGCCCCGCGTGAGGGGATGGTCGCCCCGGTCCCGCCGCTTCGTCCGCGCACGCTGCTGACCATGACCGATATGGGCATGGACATGGGGAGCATGGGCGGGATGCAGGGCATGTCCGGCATGAAGGACGAGAGCCCGGTCGCCACGCGCGGGCCGGACCCCACCTTGATGCAGAACGCCTCGCGCAATCTTTGGAAGCTGACGGGCTGGAAGGGGCCGACCGATCACGGGACGGTCGCGGCAGGCGCAGCGATGGCGGGCATGTCCGGCATGTCGGGCATGGACCACAGCCAGATGGGCGGCGCTGTAATGCCCGGGATGGACCATAGCCAAATGGCAGCGGGCGGTGCTGGCATGGCCGGCATGGACCATAGTGCCATGTCGGGCGGATCGGGCCAGGCTGGCGGCATGGCCGGGATGGACCACGGGTCGGGTGGCGGCATGAACATGAACATGCGCGACCCGAAGAATGCGCCGGGCGTGAAGATGGGGCCGGGCGTGCAGACCATCTCCCCGATGCCGAAGGACCGTAGCGGTGAACCGCCCCAGGGTCTGGAGGGCCTGGATCACCGCGTCCTCACCTATCGCGACCTCGTTTCGCTCGCGCCCAACCCCGACGTGCGCGCGCCGTCGCGTCAGTTCGAGATCCATCTGACCGGTAACATGGAGCGCTACATGTGGGGCTTCGACGGGCAGAAGCTGAGCGATCCCGCCGACCCCATCCCGTTCCGCAAAGGCGAGCGGGCGCGGGTGACGTTGGTCAACGATACGATGATGCCGCACCCCATCCATCTCCACGGCCATTTCTTCGAGCTGGTGACGGGGCACGGCAATCATGCGCCGCGCAAGCACACCGTCAACGTGCCGCCTGGAGGCAAGATGACCTTTGATCTGACCGCCGATGCACCCGGCGATTGGGCGTTCCACTGTCACAATCTCTACCACATGACCGCAGGCATGATGCGCGTCGTCACCGTTCGCCCGTTCGCGGGAGAGGCGGCATGAACCGGCTGACCGCGGCGCTCGCCGCCACCACCATGCTCGGCATCGCCGGTCCTGTCGCCGCTCAGTCGATGCAGGGCATGGATCATTCGGCAATGCCGGGCATGACCATGCCGATGCCTGCGAAAAAGAAGCCGGTGGTGAAGCCCACGGCCAAAGGCAAGCCGGCCAAGACTAGGTCAGCTCCTGCGAGGCGACCATCAGCTTCGACGACGAAACGCCGCGCCGCGCCAACGGCCGGCATGAATGGTATGGATCACGGGACCATGCCGGGCATGGATCACTCGTCTATGCCCGGCATGGACCATGCGGCTCCGCAGGGCTCACAGCAGGGCATGGAAGCCATGCCGGGGATGCAGATGCCCGGAAACGGCCAAACGGTCCCTCAGGGCTCCCAGCGGCCGATGCAGGGCATGGACCATTCGGCGATGCCGGGGATGACCATGCCAGCCGACCAGCACAGCGGCCACGACATGCAGGGCATGTCGGGAATGGCCGGAATGCCAGGCATGGCGGCCGATGGGGTGCAGCAGACTGGCACCGCGCTTCCCGCAGGAAACGCCCCCGCCCCGCCCCTGCCGACCGACCATGCGGCCGACAGCGTTTACGGCGCGGACGCGATGGCGATGGGTCGCCATCACCTTCAGCAGCATCACGGCGGTCAAAACTTCAGCCAGGTGCTATTGAACCTCGCTGAGTATCAATTCCGCAACGGTCGTGACGGCTATCGCTGGGATGGCGAGGCGTGGTTCGGGGGTGACATCAACCGCCTCTTCATCAAGTCTGAGGGCGAGGGAGCCTTCCGCGAGGGCATCGAGAGCGCCGAGGTGCAGGCGCTCTATAGCCGGACCATTGGCCCTTATTTCAATCTACAAGCGGGTGTCCGCCAGGATTTGGGGCCGTCCCCGAAACGCACCTATGCGACCGTCGGGCTGGAGGGGCTGGCACCGGGCTTCTTCGAGCTAGAGGGCGCGGTATTCCTGTCCAACAAGGGCGACCTGCTAGGGCGGCTTGAGGGCTATTACGACCAGCGCATCACCCAGCGGCTGATCCTGCAACCGCGCGCCGAGCTCAATTTCGCTGCGCAGGACGTGCCGGAAAACCGGATCGGATCGGGCCTATCCAACGCCGAGCTTGGATTGCGGCTGCGTTATGAGATCCGGCGCGAGTTCGCCCCCTATGTCGGCGTGTCATGGGATCGCCGCTTCGGCGACACCGCCCGCTACGCGCGCGCCGATGGGGATCGTGCAACGTCCAAGAGCATCGTCGCCGGCGTTCGTGTCTGGTTCTGATCGATGGAGGAACAGATGGCTCAAGACGGCAGGCGCTCGATAAGGCAGCACTTCCCGAGCCTGCCGTTCGTAGGCGCCCTGGCGATCGTCCTGGCGCTGGGCGCAGCCGCGTTTATCTACCTTGGCGTGTATAACATCGCGGCCGACGAACCGCACACGCCGGCGGTCTATTCAATGCTCGAACGCCTGCGCGATCGGTCGATTGAGGCACGCGCGCGCGGCATAACACCCCCGGCCGATCTGGCATCGGCGCAGCGCGTGTCAGTCGGCGCGG
Source organism: Sphingomonas sp. NIC1 (assembly GCF_001638925.1). Lineage (NCBI taxonomy): Bacteria > Pseudomonadati > Pseudomonadota > Alphaproteobacteria > Sphingomonadales > Sphingomonadaceae > Sphingomonas > Sphingomonas sp. NIC1. The sequence goes on along the minus strand of NZ_CP015523.1, from coordinate 41,013 downwards.
GCCTTTACGGAGAAATGTGTTCCGGTTGCCATCTCGGCCCCGGCGTCGAGAAATCCGAGATGAGCCAGGGCCTCTATCCACAGGCGCCGGAACTCGCGCGCGCTCAAGATCTCACCCCCGCCCAGCAATTCTGGATCATCAAGCACGGGGTGAAGCTCAGCGCCATGCCGGCATGGGGCAAGACGCATCCCGACCCCTAATTTGGAATATGGTCGCGTTCGTCCGCAAGCTCCCCGGCATGACGCCCGAACAGTATAAGGCACTGGTCGCGAGCGCCCCGGCCGATCACGACGAGATGATGAAGGACATGCCGGGTATGAAGTGACCCCGGCGACGAGGTTGAGGGAGGAGTGGTTCTGAAAAGCGCGAAACTGAGGCTGCATCTACTCGCGAGCCGCACGCACAAATGGCTCGCGATCATCATCGGCGCGCAGCTCCTGCTATGGTTCGCAAGCGGCGCCCTGATGAGCTTCCTGCCGATCGATCGGGTGCATGGCGATCACCTCGTTGACCGCAAAGCCGCGGCGCCCCTTCCCCGCGGCAGCACGTTCGCCCCACCATCGGCGATCGTAGGCGCAGCAGATGCGCCCATCGAGGCCATCACCTATCGCATGTGGCTTGGCCGCCCGGTCGCCGAGGTCGCGACAGCCAAGGGAACGCGCCTGTTCGACGCCGCGACGGGCCAAGCGCTGCCAGCACCAACGGCTCGTGAGGCCGAGGAGATCGCGCGTTTGGCATGGCGTGGCGGTGCTCGACCAGCGGCGAAGGTAGAGCGGATCGAGCGCGCCAGCCCCGAATATCGCGGCACGCTCCCCGCCTGGCGCGTCGCGTTCGCCGACCTCGATTCCACCCGCGTCTTTGTCGCGGCCGACACCGGTCGGATCTCGGCTGTCCGAACCGGCACTTGGCGGCTCTACGACTTCTTCTGGGGCCTTCACATCATGGATTGGACGAATCACGAGAACTTCAACACGCCCTGGCTGCTCGCCTTCGCGATCGGTGGGCTTGCGCTTTGGTTAGGGGGGCAGTGCTTCTCTACATGCGATGGCCCAAAACGCGGCGTCGCAACATCGTGATCGAGGCATAATATACGCGGCTCAGGAGCGTAGCCCTCGGAAATAAAGTCCTGTTTCCTGACAATTTCTCGCGCGTTCTAGCACCCCGGGTGAGGGATAGCCGCCTCGCACGCGTAGAAGTCTTAGAACCCAGGGAGATCAATAATGCGCTTTGCACCAACATTCGCAGCTTTGGCGCTGCTCGCCACGCCCGCCCTCGCGCAGCAGAGCGGCGGAATGCAGGGCATGAACCACGGTCAGATGGCCGGCATGAACCACGACGACATGGCGGGCATGATGGCCGGCAATCCCTACGGCCAGGCCGAGATGGACATGCATCAGAAGATGATGGCGGCCAAGCAGGGCGACGCGGCCGAAATGTGGACGCGCAAGATGATCGAGCATCACCGAGGCGCCATCGCCATGTCGCGCGTTGCGGTGCGTGACGCGCGCGACGCCGAGACCAAGCGCATGGCGCAGATGACGATCACGAAACAGGAAAAGGATATTGCCGAGCTGCAGGCGTGGCTCAGCAAGCACGGCAAGCGCCCGCAATAAGGGAGCGCTGCCCGCCCTGTCGATCCCCTACCCCCGGCAGGGCGGGGATTTCCTTTTAGGAGCTGATGATGAAGAATGGTGTTCGTGGCGCCGTCGCCGCCTTGCTAATGACCATCCCAGCGGTCGCATCGGCCGCGGCCGACATCGCCATGCACCGCGATCCGGGTTGCGGCTGTTGCGAGAAATGGGCGGCGCAGGTGCGTCAGCAGTTCGGCCGCAAGGTCCAGATCATCGACGATGATCGCCGTGAGGTGCTGCAGCGTAAGATCGGCCTGCCCGCTGACCTCGCGTCCTGCCATACCGCGATCATCGACGGCATGGCGTTTGAGGGACATGTCCCGATCGCGGACATGAAGCGCGCGCTGGCCCAGCATCCTAAAGGCGTGCGCGGCTTGGCCGTGGCCGGAATGCCGATGGGCTCACCGGGCATGGAGGTGCCCGGCATGAGAACCCAGCCCTATGACGTCATTGCGTTCGGTGCCGCTGGCCGGCGTGTCTTTGCTAGCCACGGCGCCTAAACGACAGGTTGTCTTGTGAGCGGCAAATCTTCCCCGGCGCTTCATGCCGGCACTACGGCACCCGGCAAACCACCCGTATTGACCTCGGCGTTGACAATTGGGATAGTATCCGGGTGTTGAAAGCTCGTCTTTCTCTCTTGCTTCTTGTTGGAGCGTTGCTTGGCCTTTTGGGCCAAGGAATTGCGTATGCGGCCGGCCCATCGCTCTCACCCAAGATGGCGATGAGCCATGTCACCCCATCCCGCATGGATTGCGCGGGTATGGCGACCCCGGATCCGTCATCGGAACACCCATGCAAAGGACTGACGCTGGCGTGTATCGCCCAAATGGGATGCGTTGTTCCCATGACGTTTGAGGAGCCGGCAAGAGTGCTGAAGCGCTCGATCGCATCTCAAATCGTTATCTGGCCTGCCAGCCGGGCACTTGCCGGCCTCAAGGTCGCTCCCGAGCCCGAACCGCCTACCGTTTGATCGAGTCAAACCGTGTCAGGCTGCAGCCGTTCGCCGGTTGCGGCTCTGCCGATTTTAAATCTCGATCAAATTGGAAAGTGACATGAAAACGTTCATCTTGGCGGTATTTGCCGCTAGCCTCGCCGCGTCGGCAGCGACGGCGGCCACATCTGAAAATAAAAGCAATGGTCATTGGGAGTGGCGTTCCAATTACCAGCCGGGCCCGCGGGCGCCGCTTCAAGCCCCACGTCGCGTATGGGTTACGGACGTTCCCCAGTCGAGCGCCTGCGTGTGCCCGATGATGGAACGCGGTCGCGACGCCTGCATGTCAATGAAGGGCGGCCAGTCAACTTAAGCTGGCGAGCCTGAACAGGTGCCGGGCTCCGATCAACCATTTGGAGCCCGGCCATCATTATGACATGAAGGGACTAGAGGGATGCGCGCATCCATGATGCTCGCGGTCGCCGCGCTCACGACGAGCGCCGCGCACGCGCAGACACTTACCTATGACCAAGCGCTGCGCGATGCGGTTGCCAACGCCCCGGGAGCGGTTGCCGGTCGCGCGGGGGTCAGCGCCGCCCAAGCCGATGCACGTGCGGCGGGAAGCCTTCCGGACCCCCGTGTGTCGATCGGAATCGAGAATTATCCTGTCTCTGGGCCACCCGCCTTCTCCCTATCCAGAGACGACATGACGATGGGGCGTGTCGGTTTCCAACAGGACCTACCCAACCTTGCCAAGCGTCATGCCGCGCAAGCGCAGGCACGCGCCGTGATCGCAACGGCAGAAGCATCGCAAGCGACCAAGCTCCGGGAGGTGCGATTGGGAGCGGGGCAGGCATGGATCGACCTTGCTTATGCCGAGCGTCGACTAGCTGCCCTCGACACCGTTCTGCTATTTCTTCGATCTCTCCCTTCCGCTGCGCGGGCCGCCGTGACGACCGGTTCGGTCCGCCCTGGTCAGACACTGACGACCGATCAGGAGATCGCGGCACTCGACGACCGCCGCGACGAGTTGATGGCCGCCGTTGCGCGCGCCCGCGCGATGCTGGCTCGCTGGACCGGCGTATCGGCGCCCGAGATTGCCGGCGATATGCCCGCGATCGATCTGGCTCCGGCGCGGCTGCGGGACGCGCTCAGCCTTCACTCCGACATGGTTCTCGCCGAGGCCGGTATTCAGCGCGCCCAGGCCGACGTGGATGCGGCGCGAGCGGAGAAGCGACCCGATTGGGGGGTAGAGGTAGCTTATCAACGCCGTGACCCCCGGTATGGCGACATGGTGTCGGCGGGAGTTTCGATGAGCCTGCCGCTGTTCGCTCGATCGCGTCAGAACCCGCGCATCGAAGCCCGCAAATCCGCACAGGCGCAGGCCGAGGCCGCGCGCGAAGAAACCCGGCGCACATTGGCAGCCGATCTGGAGGCCGCGCTGGCGGACCACCAAATGCATCACAGCCAATGGCAGCGCGCGCGCGACGTGCTCCTTCCGCTCGCTCGGAAGCGAGCCGATCTGGAGATAGCGAGCTACTCTGCCGGTCGCGCGAGTCTTGCGGATGCCATCGAAGCCAAGACCGCGCTCGCCGACGCCGAGCTGACCGTGCTCGACCGTGAGGCGCTCGTCGCCGCAGACTCTGTCCGCCTCACCATTACCTTCGGGAGCGCCGATCGATGAGCGACACTACCATTACCCGCGCCCGCCTTGTCACCGCGGTAAGCGCGCTGGTGCTGGTCGCAGGGGGCGTGGGCTTCGGGCTCGCGAAACTTGGCACGTCCTCGGCTGCCGATCAAACGGCATCCCCAGCCCCGCAGAAGAAGATCCTCTACTGGTATGATCCGATGATCCCGGGGGAGCGGCACGACGGCCCGGGTCTCTCGTCGATGGGGATGAAACTGATCCCCGCTATGCCGACGAGGGCGCAGGCGGTAGCGCCGCACCGGGCGTAGCGATCGATCCGGCCAGCCTCCAGCGGCTCGGCGCGCGGATCGTCACGGTCGAACGCGGATCGTTGTCAAACTCGGCCTCGGCAACCGGCAGCATCGAGTTCAATGACCGCAACGTTGCGGTCGTGCAGGCACGCAGCGGCGGCTTCGTTCAGCGCGTCTATGCGCGCGCGCCAGGCGATGTCGTGCCGGCAGGCGCCCCGCTCGCCGATATCCTTGTGCCCGAATGGGCGGGCGCGCAGGCGGAGTATCTCGCCGTGCGCCGCACCGGGGATGCCGGGCTCACGCGGGCGGCACGAGAGCGCCTGTTGCTTCTCGGGATGCCCGCCGGATCGATTGCATCGGCGGAGTGGCGCGGCCGACCGCAAGGTGTGACGACGATCAGCACGCCCGTGGGGGGCGTCATCAAGACGCTCGGCGTCCGACAGGGGATGACGGTCGCGCAAGGACAGACACTGGCGGAGGTGAACGGCCTCGCCACCGTGTGGCTGAACGCGGCTGTCCCTGAGGCCCTCGCAGGAAACCTGCGGATCGGCACGCCCGTCATCGCCACGCTGGCGGCTTTCCCGGGCGAAAGCTTCAGGGGCCGCATCGCTGCGATCCTGCCCCAGGCCGAGGCAGCGAGCCGCACGCTCACAATCCGCGTCGAGCTCCCCAACCGTGCCGGCCGGTTGCGCCCCGGTATGTTCGCCAGCGTGGCGCTCGACCAGGGGAGCCGCGATGCACTCCTTGTTCCGAGTGAGGCCGTGATCCGGACCGGCCGGCGCACACTCGTCATGTTGGCAGGGCCGGGTGGACGCTTTCGACCCGCCGAGGTTCGCACTGGCGCAGAAGGCGGCGGCAAAACCGAGATAGTCGCCGGCCTGACCGAGGGTGAGAAGGTTGTGGCGTCGGGCCAGTTCCTGATCGACTCCGAAGCGAGCCTCGCTGGCCTCGATGCGCGTCCGATTGGTGTCGAAGCGTCACCCGCAACAAAGCCGGCCGTGAAACCCACCGCGTCGATCTACGAGACGGTCGGCAGCATCGAGGCGATCGATCGCAGTTCCGTCACCCTGTCCCATCAGCCCGTTCCGGCGATCGGCTGGCCGGCCATGACAATGACGTTCCGCGTCGCCGATCCCGCGTTGGTGCGTGGGTATCGCAAGGGTGAGCGGGTGCGGTTCGGCTTTGATCAACCCGCCGATGGTCCAACGCTGCGCCGCATGACGCGCGAGGCTGGGCGATGATTGCCGCGATCATCCGCTGGTCGGTCGCGAACCGCTTCCTCGTCGTCCTGGCGGCCATCGCGCTCGCCATGGCCGGGGTGTTCGCAATGCGTGCCACCCCGTCGATGCGCTCCCCGACCTGTCCGACACGCAGGTCATCATCCGCACGAGCTGGCCGGGCCAAGCCCCGCAGATCGTCGAGAACCAGGTGACGTATCCGCTCACCACGACGATGCTGTCCGTGCCTGGCGCGAAAACCGTGCGCGGCTATTCGTTCTTCGGCGACAGCTACGTCTATGTCCTCTTCGAGGATGGGACCGACCTCTATTGGGCGCGCTCACGCGTGCTGGAGTATCTGAGCCAGGTGCAGGGACGGCTTCCCCAAGGCGCGCAGGCCGCGCTGGGTCCTGATGCGACGGGGGTCGGCTGGGTCTATGAATACACGCTGTTGGACCGCACCGGCCGCCGTGACCTGTCGCAGCTCCGATCCTTGCAGGACTGGTTCCTACGTTATGAACTGAAAACGCTGCCCGGCGTTGCGGAGGTGGCGAGCATCGGCGGAATGGTGAAGCAATATCAGGTGCTGCTCGACCCGACGCGGCTCGCCGCATTCGGTGTCACGCACACTCAGGCCGTCGATGCCATTCGCCGCGCCAATCAGGAGGCCGGCGGGTCCGTCCTCGAGCTGGGCGAAGCCGAATATATGGTGCGCGCGTCAGGTTACTTGCGCACCGTCGACGATTTCCGCGCGATCCCGCTCAAGGTCGCCGGTGCCGGCGTCCCCGTTACCTTGGGCGACGTCGCGTCGATCCAGATCGGCCCCGAGATGCGCCGCGGCATCGCCGAGCTGAACGGCGAAGGCGAGGTCGCGGGCGGAGTCGTCATCCTGCGTCAGGGCAAGAATGCACGGCAGACGATCGAAGCCGTCAAGGCCAAGCTCGCGGAACTGAAAGCGAGCCTTCCCCCGGCGTCGAGATCGTCACCACCTATGACCGCTCGCAATTGATCGACCGCGCGGTGGAGAATTTGACGGGCAAGCTGATCGAGGAGTTCGTCGTCGTCGCGATCATCTGCGGGTTGTTTCTGTGGCATGTCCGGTCTGCGCTGGTCGCGATCGTCACCTTGCCTCTGGGGGTGCTCGCGGCCTTGCTCGTCATGCGTGTGCAGGGGGTGAACGCCAACATCATGTCTTTGGGCGGTATCGCCATCGCGATCGGCGCGATGGTCGATGCCGCGATCGTGATGATCGAGAACGCGCACAAGCGGATCGAGCGATGGGAACACGACCATCCGGGCGTGGCGCTGGCGGGCGAGGAACGCTGGCGCGTCATCACCGAGGCCGCGGCCGAGGTCGGGCCGGCGCTGTTCTTCAGCCTCGTCATCATCACGCTGTCGTTCGTGCCGGTGTTCACGCTCGAAGCGCAGGAGGGACGGCTGTTCGCCCCGCTCGCCTTCACCAAGAGCTATGCGATGGCGGCAGCGGCGATCCTGTCGGTAACGCTCGTGCCGGTCCTGATGGGATGGCTGATCCGGGGACGCATTCCGGCCGAGAACGACAACATTATCAACCGCGTGCTCACCCGTGCCTATCGCCCGGCGCTCGACCGCGTGTTGGCGCGGCCTTGGGCGGCGATCGGCATCGCCGCCCTGGTACTGGCGACGACGGCATGGCCGCTGACCCGATTGGGTGGCGAGTTCATCCCGACGATGGATGAGGGCGATCTGCTCTACATGCCGTCCGCGCTTCCCGGCCTTTCGGCCGCGAGCGCCTCGGCCCTGCTCCAGCGCACAGACCGGCTGATAAAAACCGTTCCCGAGGTCAAAACCGTGTTCGGCAAAGCCGGGCGCGCCGAGACCGCGACCGACCCGGCACCGCTCGAGATGTTCGAGACGACCATCCAATTCAAGCCGCGCGATCAATGGCGCGCGGGGATGACGCCGGCAAAGCTGGTGGAGGAGCTGGACCGCACAGTGCGCGTGCCCGGCCTCACGAACGTATGGGTGCCTCCGATCCGCAATCGGATCGATATGCTCGCGACCGGCATCAAGAGTCCCATCGGGGTGAAAGTGTCGGGGTCCAACCTCTCCGAGCTGGACCGCATCGCCGGCAGCATCGAACGTGTCGCCAGGACCGTGCCGGGCGTCAGCTCGGCATTGGCAGAACGGTTGACCGGAGGCCGCTATGTCGATGTCGATATCGATCGGGTGACCGCGGGGCGCTACGGTCTCAACATCGCCGATGTGCAGGAGATTGTGTCCGGCGCGATCGGCGGCGAGACGATCGGCCAGACGGTGGAGGGCCTTGCCCGCTACCCGATCAGCGTCCGCTACCCCCGCGAGCTGCGTGACAGTCTGGAGGGACTGCGAACTCTCCCAATCGTCACCGCATCGGGTCAGCAGATCACACTCGGCACCGTCGCATCCGTGTCGATCGCGGAAGGTCCACCGATGCTCAAGACGGAAAATGGTCGAATCTCGACATGGGTCTATGTCGACGTGCGCGGGCGCGACCTGGCCTCCACGGTCGCCGATCTGCGCCGTGCTGTTGGCAAAGATGTTCGGCTCAGCCCCGGCGTCTCGATCGCCTATTCCGGACAATTCGAGTATCTGCAGCGTGCCGAGGCTCGGTTGATGCTCGTCGTGCCGGCGACACTCGCGATCATCTTCCTTCTCCTCTACCTTACCTTCGGTCGCCTCGACGAGGCGGCGCTTATCATGGGCACACTGCCCTTCGCGCTGACCGGCGGCATCTGGACATTATGGCTGCTCGGCTATGCGCAATCGGTCGCCACAGGTGTCGGGTTCATCGCGCTCGCCGGCGTGTCGGCGGAGTTCGGCGTCGTCATGCTGATCTACCTGAAACACGCATTGGCCGAGCGCGGGCCGTCACCGTCGGGCGAGCAAGTATCGGAAGCGATCAGGGAGGGCGCGCTGTTGCGGGTACGTCCCAAGGCGATGACCGTCGCTGTCATCGTCGCCGGGCTGTTCCCCGTGCTGATCGGGCATGGCGCCGGATCGGAGGTGATGAGCCGGATCGCCGCGCCGATGATCGGTGGAATGCTGACCGCCCCTTTCCTCTCCATGTTCATCCTGCCAGCCGCCTACTTGCTCTTGCGGCGGCGAGCTTCAACCCGCCCCGAAAGGAAGATCTGATGAAAGCCACTTTCTCCATGCGCGCCGCATTCATGCTACTAGTCACGCCGATCGCAGCGAGCGCTCTTGCTCAAGGCAGCAGGCCGGCTGCATCGGCTGTAAAATCCGGCAGCGGATCGGGGACGATCACTGCCGTCGACGCGAAAGGTGGAACCGTAACCATCAAGCACGGCCCGATCCCGACGATCGGCTGGCCCGCAATGACGATGACCTTCCGGGCATCCCCCCCGACCCTGCTCAAGGGACTGCGGTCGGGGCAGCGGGTCGCATTCACCGCCAAGGCGAAGGGTATGACGGCAGAAGTTACGGCGATCAGCCCGCATTGACGACGCGTGCCGACCTTCGCGTCAGTGCGCCATCGCCAGCACGGGCGGCGCAGCGATCATCCACAGCGCCATCGCGACCATCATCAGGTTTTCGGTGAGCGAGATGAAGCCGAGCGGCACGTTGCTGTCCCCGCCCACGCACGCGCATTTCAGCTCACGCTTGTCGATGTAGACGGCCTTGAACACCGACACCGCGCCGATCGTACCGATAACGAGCGCGACGGGCACCGACAGCCAGGTCAACGCGCCGGCTGCCATCAGGACGCCCGCCGCTCCTTCCGCGTAGGGATAGACATAGGAATAGGGCACCCAGCGCTTCGCGAGCAGATCGTAGTTGAGGAACATGCTCGAGAAGCTCTCGACGTTCTGGAGCTTGAGCATCGCCAGAGCGCACATCGAGAACGCGATGAACCATTCACCCGCCCGCACCGTGAAGGGCGTGCCGAGTACCGCATAGCTGGCGGCGAGCGCCATCAGCGCCGTCATCGCGAACACGGCAATCACCGGGCGATAGGTGACGGCCTTGGGGTCGCGGACCATCTTGCCGAAGAAGCGGCGCAGATCGTCATAGCCGCCGACCCGCTCCCCGGCGATAAAGATCTGCGGGGTCGTCTTGACGCCGTGCTTCGCCTTGAAAGCGTCGGTTTCTTCCCGCGTCATCAGCCAATGGTCATCGACCGCATAGCCTTCCCGGCGCAGAAGATCCTTCGCCTTCAGCCCGAAAGGGCAGGTATGTTCCGGCATCACCATCCGGTAGATCGTCGCCTGTTTGGCGGGGGCGCTCGCCATGCCGCTTCTCCAATATCCTCGCCCCGCCTATATAGGGTCCGTACCATAGTACGGACTCAAGGCATGACCGGCATGACGATCGCGGCGCTCGCGCGCGAGGGCGGCGTCGGCGTCGAAACGGTGCGCTACTATCAGCGTCGCGGTTTGCTGGACGAGCCAGACCGGCCGACCGGGGCTGGCGCCGGAGGCGGCATCCGGCGCTACGGCACCGATGACGCCCGCCGCCTTCGCTTCATCCGCTCGGCGCAGGCAGCCGGTTTCACGCTCGAGCAGATCGGTGAGCTTCTGGCGCTGGATGCGACCGACGATCGCGCCCGCGCGCGCCAGCTCGCGGGCGAGCGCATTGCCGAACTGGATGCGAAGATCGAGGAGCTTGAGCGGGTGCGCGCCTCGCTTCGCCGGCTCGCTGTCAATCGGCGTCCAAAAAGGACCCCCTATCGGCGTGCAAAAGGGACCCCCTTCGTCGAGCAGCGTAACGGGTATGACGGGCGCACTGTTCGTGCTGGTTGCGGCGTAGGGCGGGCGTAGCCCGACCGGAGGCGAACCAGCACGAAGCGTTCTCTGCCGGTGCCCCAGGCTTCAGCTTCGATGTTTGAAGCGCCAGCTGTCGTTGCCGGTTTCGACGATGTCGCAATGGTGGGTAATGCGGTCGAGCAGCGCGGTGGTCATCTTGGGGTCGCCAAAGACGGTCGGCCACTCACCAAAGGCCAGGTTGGTGGTGACGATGACCGAGGTCTTCTCGTAGAGCTTACTGACGAGGTGGAAGAGCAGTTGACCGCCCGAGCGTGCAAACGGCAGGTAGCCAAGCTCGTCGAGCACCACGAGATCGAGGCGCGAAAGCTGGGCCGCCAGCGTGCCGGCCTTGCCGAGGCGCGTTTCCTCCTCGAGCCGGTTCACCAGGTCCACTGTGTTGAAGTAGCGTCCGCGGGCGCCGGCTCGTACCACATTGGCAGTGATGGCGGTGGCGAGATGCGTCTTGCCGGTACCCGTTCCACCGACCAGCACGACGTTGCGTTGGCCCGGAAGAAACGAGCCGCTGTACAGCGAGCGCACCAGTCCCTCGTTGATGGGAGTGTCGCCGAAGACGAAGGCGTCGAGGTCCTTCACCGCGGGTAACCTGGCGGCCGACATCCGGTAACGGACCGAGGCTGCATGGCGGTGCGTCGCCTCGGCACGCAGCAGGTCGGTCAGGACCTCCATGGTCGTGCGCTTGCGCTGGAGACCGGTAGTGACCGCCTCGTCGAAGGCGCCAGCCATGCCCTTCAGCCCCAACTCGGCCATGGCCGTCATCATCTCATGCCGCTGCATGGAGACCTCGCAGGCTGTCATAGCGGTTGCAGTCGGCACGGGGCGGATGGCGCAGCGCCAGATCTTCTGGCGTGACAATAGTCAGCGGTCGCGGCGGTTCGCGCCGGCGGGCCAGGATGTTGACGATGACGTCGTCGCTGGCGACGCCGGCCAGCAATGCTTCGCGCACGGCCACTTCTACCGCCTCCAGCCCGTCGTCGAGCACCGCTGCCAGCACCCGCACGAACCGCCGGTCGGCATCGTCGCCGGTGCCAAGCTTGCGCCGCAGTCGTGCCAGCGCAGGCGGCAACTCCCAGCCCTGGAACGGTGCGCCGTTGCGCAGGGCACCCGGCTTGGTCACCAGCACCGGCAGATAGTGCCACGGGTCGTAGATGGTCCGGTCGCGGCCGAAGAACCGGGGATGGTCGGCGACGACTTCACCGTCGCAGCGCACGACGATGCGGTCGGCATAGGCGCGGACCTGGACGGCACGTCGCACCACCCTGGCAGAAACGGAATAGCGGTTGCGGTCGAAGCTGATGAGGCATGTGCCGCTTACCGCATGCTCGCTCTCGTGGAAGCCGTCGAAGGGTGCGACAACAGGCTGGAGCACCGCCCGTTCTGCTGCCCATGCCTGGGCGACTGTCAGCTCCTTCTGCTCGGGATGCTGGTGCAACTCTGCCCAGCGCCGACACTCCGCCTCCAGCCAGCCGTTCAACTCCTCGAGGCCGGTAAATCGCAGGCGCGGCTGGAAGAAGCGACCGCGTGCGGTCTGCACCTGGTTCTCGACCTGACCTTTCTCCCAGCCCGACGCCGGCGAGCAGGCGGTCGGCTCGACCATGTAATGGTTGGCCATGACCAGGAAGCGACGGTTGAAGACCCGCTCCTTGCCGGTGAACACGCTCGTCACCGCCGTCTTCATGTTGTCGTAGATGCCGCGCGTCGGCACGCCTCCGAAGAAAGCAAACGCCCGTGCATGCGCGTCGAACAGCATCTCCTGTGTCTCGCGGGGATAGGCCCGCACATACATTGCCCGCGACGCGCACAGCCGGACATGCGCGACCTTCACGCGCATCGGCTTGCCCGAGATCTCGACGTCCTCGTGGCTCCAGTCGAACTGGTAAGCCTCGCCCGGCCGGAACAGCAGCGGGATGAACGCCGGCGCATTCATCACGTCGCGACGCTGCGCCTGCCGCCAGCGCGCCGCATAACGGCGAACCGCGTCGTACGAGCCATCGAACCCCTCGCGTAGCAGCAGGTCGTGGATGCGCGTGAGGCGCAGCTTCTCGCGCCGCGGCCGTGCCTCATCTTCCTCCAGCAACGCATCCAGTCGCGCCTGAAACGGCCCCAGCTTCGGCAGCGGCTGCACCTCTCGCCGATAACCCATGTCCGCTTCCGGCGCCCGGATCGCCTTGCGCACCACCTTGCGCGACAGGTGCAGGTCCCGCGCTATCGCCTTGATGGCCTTGCCCGACGCGTGCTCGCGCCGGATCCTCAACACCGTCTCCAATACCAGCATCCCGATCTCGCCGCCTGACACACCGCCAAGCGAACAGCCTAGAACACCAGGATGAGGGGTCCCTTTTCGACGCCGATCACCCCGCTAACGGGGTCCCTTTTCCACGCCGATCCACACCGCCGGCGTTCTCGATATCGACCTTCAGCGTCGGGTAGGACGTCAAGGTGCGACCCTTAAGCACGCCCGCCTCGATCAATGTCCAGGGTGCATGGCATATAGCCGCAACAGGTTTTTTCTGATCGAAGAAAGCCCGGATGAAACCAATTGCCTCGACGCTGCCGCGCAGCTTGTCGGCACCGACAGTCCCTCCGGGAACAACAAGTCCGTCGAAATCGTCGGCTTGCACCTCGGAAAACGTCTTGTCGATAGTATAGCTGGCGCCCTCGTCAAGATCGCTATTGACTGTGCGAGCCTCGCCCGGTTCAAAACCGACCACGGTCACTTCGCCACCAGCGTCCTCGACAGCTTGCTTGGGCTTCAAGAATTCTGGTTCTTCCGTCCCGCGGGGTGCGATCAGAATGGCAACCGATTTGCCTTCCAAAGTCATAATCTATTTCCTGTTCCCTCGAAGACTAAGGTCAGGTGCCCGGCTTGAGCACGACCTTCGTCCAGCCAACATCGCGCTCGTCGAAGTGCTTGTAGGCGTCTGGTGCCTGATCAAGCGGCAGTCGGTGCGAGATGATTTGGGCGGGATTGGCCCGGTCTTTCTCGATAAGCTTCATCAGTCGCCGGTTGTAGTGCTTTACGTTGCACTGGCCGGTGCCGATCTTCTGGCCCTTGAACCAGAAGTTGCCGAAGTCGAACGCCATCTTGCCTTCCTTCTGGAGATCGTCAGGTGCGTTCGGGTCTTCCGGAATGAACACGCCGACGACGCCGATTCCGCCGGTGGCCTTCGTGCTTTTGACGAGGCAGTTCATCGTGTAGTTGCTGCGCTCCTTGCCGTGGCGATCGCAACACTGATATCCGACCGCCTCGACCCCCGGTCGGTCCCGAGGCCGCCGGTCGCGTCAAGGATCTGCTGGGCGGGATCGCCCTTGCGCATGTCGATCGGAATAGCACCCATCGCCTCGGCCAGTTTCAGACGGTCATCGTGAGAATCGACGACAAAGATCTGAGAGGCGCCGCGGATTTCCGCCGAGTGCGCGGCCATCAAACCGACCGGACCGGCGCCGTAGATCGCAATGCTTTCGCCAGGAAGGAAACCTGACAGTTCGACGCCATGCCACCCCGTCGGGAAGATGTCGGAGAGCATGACATAGTCATCCTCCTTCTCCTCAGCGTCCTCAGGCAGCTTCAGGCAATTGAAGTCCGCATAAGGGACGCGCATCAACTCGGCCTGACCACCTTGCCACGGACCCATCTCGGCAAAGCCATACGCTGCGCCGGCGGTTCCAGGGTTGGTCGTGAGGCAGAAACCCGTCAAACCGCGTTCGCAATTTTCGCAGAAGCCGCAACCAACGTTGAACGGCATGCACACGCGATCGCCCTTCTTGATGCGATCTACGGCAGAACCGACTTCGATGACCTCGCCAAGGTTTTCGTGGCCGAAGACCCTGCCCTTCTCGAAGCTGGTACGGCCTTCATACATGTGAAGGTCCGACCCGCAGATATTGGTCGTGGTGAGCCGGATGATAACATCGGTCTGCTTTTCGATCCTGGGATCGTCAATGGTATTAACAGAAACATCTTTGGGCCCGTTGTACACGACAGCTTTCACGGATCTTTCCTTTCGCAGCTCTTTTCAACGCGTCATCAGATCGGGAGCGTGGTCATGATCCTGTTCATAGCAACGGCGGAGGACATGGCACCTTTCAAGTGATCGCAGTTTACTCAATCTTCCGCCACCGGAGAGGTTCCGTCGCGTTGGGGCCATCCTGAAATGGATTCACGGCCGCTTTCTGAATGACCGGGCCAGAACGGCCGAATAACGTGCTAAACGGAGGCGACCCGCGACGAGCGCGAGGCGCGCCCGCCGCTGTCGATTGAGCCGGCACCGCCGCGCCCGGCACCGCGCTCAAGGGCTCAGCCGCGCGCGAACGCCTGCGCCGCCGCCTCGGCCACGCCCTGGTCCTGCTTGCCGTTGCCGCCCGACACGCCCACCGCGCCGATCACCGTCTCGCCCTCCTTGATCGGCACGCCCCCGGCGAAGATCATCACCTTGCCGCCGTTGGAGGCATGGATGCCGTAGAAGTCGGCGCCCGGCTGGGCGAGCTTCGCCAGCGCCTTGGTCTCGACGTCGAACGCGCGCGCCGTCCATGCCTTGCTGATCGCGATGTCGACGCTGCCGCGCCACGCATCGTCCATCCGCGCGAACGCCAGGAGGCAGCCGCCCGCGTCCACCACCGCGATGTTCGACGGGCTGCCGATCCGCTCGGCCTCCGCGATCCCCGCATCGATGATCGTCCGCGCGTCGTTCAGGTCGAGTGTCTGGATGGTGTGCATGACGTGTCTCCGTGGCCAGTTCGGGGAAAACCGCTCAACACCGCCGCGCCCGCCCCCCCCCTGTCTGATGCGACGGTGGTATGAAGGTGTTGCGGAAGGGAGCCCGTCCCCCCCGAGGGTCTGGAGCCCGATAGGGAGCAAGGGTCCCTTCCGCGTTGGTCACAACCCTGAACAGTTGCTTGGGACTGCTGATCCCGCACGACATGGACAGGAGCCTATACCATGCCACAAGCCGTCATCGGCTGCGACCTTTCGCGTGCCGTCATCGACATTTGCGAGCTGCCATCAGGCCGGATCGGGCAGATCGCCAATACACCCGAGGCCATCGCCGTCTGGCTCGACACGCTCGACCGCGACATCCGCCTCGTCTTCGAGGCGACCAGCGGCTGCGACGGCGACCTGATCGCTGCGCTGGCGACACGCGGCCATCCCTTCTCGCGCGTCAATCCGCGTCAGGCGCGCGAGTTCGCCAGAGCCACCGGGACGCTGGCCAAGACCGACCGCGTCGATGCCCGCGTGCTCGCGCAGATGGGCGCGGCGCTGGACCTGCCCGCTACCATCCCGCTCAGCCCAGCCCGTTCGCGCCTGGCCGATTTCCTGCGTCGTCGCAGACAGTTGGTCGACATGCGCAAAGCCGAAAAGCTGCATCGCCACAGCGCAGGTCAGCCCGAAATCGTACAAGCCATCGAGGCCATGATCGACCTGCTCAGCCAGCAGATTGCCCAGCTCGACCACCAGATCGCAGGCTTCATCGCCCAGGATCAGGCCCTGTCCGAACAGGCCCGGCTGCTGACGGCTGTTCCCGGCATCGGGCCCACCGTCCTCGCCACCCTGCTCGGCGAACTTCCCGAACTCAGCACGCTGTGCCGTCGCAAGATCGCCTCGCTCGCAGGCCTGGCCCCGCACGCCCGCGAAAGTGGCACATGGCGCGGCGCCAGGCGCATCTGGGGTGGACGGCGAAAGGTCCGCGAAGCCCTCTACATCGCCGCCCTCAATGCCTCACGGCGCATTCCCGTCCTCACCGCCATGCGCGACAGGATGCGCGCCAAAGCCAAGGCCCCAAAGACCATCCTTATCGCCGTCGCACGGCAACTCCTCGTCATCCTCAACGCCATGATCCGTAAGCGACAGCCTATCGCCCTCGGGTGAACATCACAGTTGCCCCCACGCGGGCGATGAGAGCGAAGCGCTAGGGTGCCGACTGCTCCCGCTATTTCGCGGCCAGCAGGGTGAACTTGTGAATCTGCGGCTGTTCGGAAAACAGTTCGTCCGCCTTGTCCATCAGTGCGGCGGCAACCTTGCCGTCAAGATGGGCCTGCCGATCCTCCTCCGTGTCGAACGTATCGAAGATCGAGTATGCACC
Source organism: Sphingomonas sp. NIC1 (assembly GCF_001638925.1). Classification (NCBI taxonomy): domain Bacteria; kingdom Pseudomonadati; phylum Pseudomonadota; class Alphaproteobacteria; order Sphingomonadales; family Sphingomonadaceae; genus Sphingomonas; species Sphingomonas sp. NIC1. The sequence goes on along the minus strand of NZ_CP015523.1, from coordinate 24,414 downwards.
GGGACCTTCCTCGATGGCATACCAGGTCAGAGTGCCCGGCTCAGCTTGAACGAGCGGCAATGCCGAGGTCAGGAAATCGGCGACATCGCGCTCCTTTCCGGGCTTGGCCTTCAGTGGAACATACAGGGCAAGTTTGGGCATAAATCACTCCTCAAGTGAAACGGACAGATATCATTCGGCAAAGTAACGGACGAGCGGGCCGGCACGTTCCCCATGAGGCGGAGCACACGCGGCCCCGCCTCCTCGTCGAAATCAAAACTCCTGCGCGGTCGGCCGGATGACGATCGCGTTGACGTCGACGTCATCAGGTTGTTCGACGGCGAACGCGATAGCACGCGCCACCGATGCCGCCGGGATGGCCTGCTTGTAGAAGTCCAGCACCGTCTCGGCAGCCGTACCCGACGTCGTGAACTTCAGGTCGCTTTCGACAGCTCCGGGCTCGATCGACGTGACCCGGACCTTTTCCCCCACCTCGTGGCGCAAGCCCTCGCTGATCGCGCTGACGGCGAACTTGGTGCCGGAGTAGACCGTGCCGCCCGGTGCGAAGACCTTGATGCCCGCAACCGAACTCAGGTTGATGATGTGGCCGCTGCCCTGCTCCAGGAAGCCGGGAAGGGCCGCGGCGATGCCGTAGAGCGTGCCCTTCAGATTGACGTCGATCATCTGGTCCCACTCGTCGGTGTTGACCTCGGCCATCGGACGGATCGGCATCAGACCGGCGTTGTTGATCAGTACGTCGAGACGGCCGAAGTCGGCGACGATCGCGGCGACGACCGACTGGACCGCCGACTTGTCGGTGACGTCGAGCGCATAGGCGCGTGCCGTTCCGCCGTTCTCGGCGATCTGCGCGACGACCTCGTCGAGCTTGTCCTTGCGCCGTGCGGCGATGGCGACCTTCGCACCGCGTTCGGCGAGAAGCCGCGCGGTTTCCGCGCCGATGCCGGTGCTGCCGCCGGTGATGAGAACAACCTTGCCTTCGATACCTTTGGTCATGACTGTGTTTCCTTCACTTCAGATGTTGATTGTTTCGCTGGGTCGCGGCCCCGCGCCAGCGGTAGCCGCGTGGATGAACGAGGCTCATAAGGCCCAGGCGAAGCGCAGGTGCCAACAGGCCGATCATCCGCAGCTCCTCTATGTAGAACGGTTGTGCCAGCAGCGCCGACCCCACCCACTCTTTAAGCTTGCCCATGGCAGCACCCCTAGGTCGCGGAGACGGGGTTGAGGACGAACGCGCCGCGCTCGGCCAGATCGCCGATCTGAGAGAGGTAGTTTTGGAAGTGGGGCGTCGCGCGGTGGGCGGTAACCGCATCCGCGTCCGCGTACAGCTCGTCGAGGACGAAGCGGTTCGGATCGCTCTGGTCCTGCCAGAGATCGTAGCGCAAATTGCCCGGTTCGGCACGGCTTGGCTTTAGCATGGCGTCGAGCAGAGCGCGCAGGCGGTCGACGGTATCCGCACGCGCGGTGAGGACGGCGACGATCTTCACGTGGGCGGTCATGGCACCATATCCTGTCCTGGTTATATCCGAAGCGGGGCGCATCCTGAGCGCCCCGCCCGTCATCCTGGTACTCACGCAGCGGCGCGATCGAGGGCTTCGATCAAAGCGTCGGCCATGGCTCGGTCCGACGCCGGATTCTGACCCGTGATCAGTTCCCGGTCCACGACGACATTCGAAGCGAAGTTCTTGTCGGTGACAGAGACGTCGCCACCGGCCGACCGCAGCGCCCTTTCCATGTCGAAGAAGAGCTCGCCCTTCAGCACTTGCTCCTCAGCGATCTTTTCCTCGCTCGCCGAAAAGACTGTCATGCGGTAGCCTGAGTAGATCCAGTCTCGCGCCAGGTCGGCCGCGCCAGCGTCATCGCCTTCCTCCAGCGCCTTGCGGAAGGCCGGAGCATCGTCGAGCGTAGAGACAACGGCCACCGGTCCGTGGCAGAGGAGCGCGGTCGGCTTGGCCGCCGTGTGGAAGTGACGGAGGATCGTGCCCGCATCGCGGTCCTGCATCAGATCGACGATGGGCGCGTGACCTCCCGGCACGAACACGCCAACGAAGCCGTCCAGACCCTCGTCGACAACCGATTTCAGCGTGCGGACGTCGTTCATGGCCGGGTGGCTGGCGAAGAAGTCCTTGGCGCGCTGGTATGCCGCCTCATCACCGCCGAAGTGGTCCTTCGTGTCGGAGCCGGCGTCGATGTGCGGCTTGGTCCCGTTGGGCGTAGCGAGAACAATATCATAGCCGGCGTCGAGCAGTGCCAGCGCGGGGACTGCCGTCTCGTTGAGATACTGACCGACCGTTGCGGTACTGCCGCTACGCAGACCGAGCTGTGTCGCGTTCGATCCGAGAACGAGAACCTGACCCTTGCTCATCTGAACCTCCATGTTCGCGGCGCCCGTCGCCGATGGATGGGAAATGGGCCTCGTTGATATATTCTAGAAGTTTATCTTTTTGATGTCAGATATACGTCTGACAGGATGACTGCATGCGCTACGATCTGAACCTGCTGCCGATTTTCGTCGCGTTGATGGAGGAGCGCAGCGTCACGCGGGCCGCCGAGCGAATGGGCATGACACAGCCCGCCCTGTCTAATGCCCTATCGCGTCTACGACTGATGCTTCAGGACCAACTGTTCGTCCGCGAGCGCTACGGCATCCAGCCGACCCCGATCGCGCTTGAACTCTCACCGCTGATCGCCGAGGCACTCGCCCAGCTCGACGACGCGGTCCTCGGTCAGCAGGCCTTCGACCCCGCACAGGCCGAACGGCTCTTCACGATCGCGCCAAACGGCTATGTCGAGTTCGTCCTCGTCCCCGCTATCGTGGCGCGCTTGGAGAAGGTCGCCCCCGGCATAAAGCTTCGTCTGACGCCCTACGGGAACGATCTTGGGTCGGTACACAGAACGGACCCAGATATACGCTAAGGTTTTGCCGTGCCTTCGACGGCGCGCATCTGGCGAAGCGGTCTGAGCGCGGTGGATGGCGCATCGGGATCGGTCCAGAGGTAATCGCCGGTGAGATTGATATGCTGCCAACCGAGCGGTGATAGGTGTTGCAGCAGGTCCGGCGGGACCGGCCGGCCGAGGTTGGCGAGATGCATCCGGGCGGCTTGCAGGTAGGTCGTGTTCCACAGGACGATGGCACCGGCGACGAGGTTCAGCGCGCTCGCCCGATGGCTTTGGGCTTGCAGCGCATGATCGCGGATACGGCCGATGCGATGGAAGAAGATGGCGCGTTTCAGGGCATTTTCCGCTTCTCCCTTGTTGAGTTCGCGGGTGGCGCGGCGACGCTGTTCGGGCTGCTCGATCCAGTCGAGCGTGAACAGGGTACGCTCGACGCGACCGATCTCGCGCAACGCCAGTGCCAGGCCGTTGGCGCGTGGATAGGAGCCGAGCCGTTCCAGCATGATCGAGGCGCTGACGACGCCTGTGCGGATCGAGGTTCCCAGTCGCAGCACGTCGTCCCAGTGTGCCTCGATCAGACCTTCGTCGATGCGGCCCGCGACCAGCGGCGCAATATCGGGGCCGGGTTCGATGCCGTTAAACAGGTGCAAACGGCGTGCGGCGATATTCGGGATACGCGGCGCGAACCGGAACCCAAGCAGATGACATAGCGCGAACACATGGTCGGAGACGCCCCCGCCATCGACGTGATGCTCTTCGATGTGCAGATCGGCGCCGTGGTGGAGCAGCCCGTCGAGCACCTGTGCCGCCTCGCTCGCCGAAGCGGAGATAACTGTGGAATGGAACGGCGCGTAGCGATCCGAGACGTGGCTGTAAAAGGAGACAGCCGGCTCTGTCCCCTTGTGCGGATTGACTGCGCCGGTTGCCTGGGCGCGGCGGTCGAGCGGAAAGTTCTGACCGTCTGAGCTGGACGAGGTGCCGGACCCGAACAGCGCGGCCAGCGGCGCGGTGTGTTGGGCGTCGACAAGCCGGGCGAGCGCGCGACCGTAGGTTTCCTCGCGCAGATGCCATGAGGCGAGCCAACCGAGTTGGCGCTGGGTCACGAGATTGCAGGCTTCCGCCATGCGCGTATGGCCCAGATTGGTGGCATCGGCGAGCACCGCCGTGAGGATCGCACGTGGTTCATCCGCGGCACGGCCACTTTGCAGATGCGTGAAGCACTGGCTGAACCCGGTCCATCGATCGACTTCGGCAAGAAGGTCGGTGATGCGGATCGCGGGCAGATGCGCATAGAGCGGCGCAAGGGCGGTATCGGATTCCTCGGGAGTAATCGCCTTCAAGGGCGAAATCCGCAGCCTGCCCAAGCTGAGCTGCACGTCTTCCAGCGCGTCCGTCTCCGCCTTTCGCTCGACCTCGGCCAATCGACGGGCGAGGCGGGCGCGTCGTTCGGCCAGCCAGATATCGGCCGTATCCGGTGCCGGTATCGGCAAGGGGCCGGCCGCGCGCATGTTGGCGAATACGGGGGCAGGAATGAGTTGCTGCTCGACAGCACGATAGCGTCGGCTTCCCTCGACCCACATGTCGCCGGCGCGAAGCCGGTCGCGAAGCTCGACCAGCACGCACAATTCATAGATCCTGCGATCGGGAATGCCGGTGCCGATCGCCCGACGCCAAGCTTGCCGGATGAAGCCGACTGGCGTGCCTGCAGGCAATTTGCGCAGATGACCAAAATGAAGGTCGCGCATGATCGCGACCGCTCGCGCGAGCGCATGGCAGGCTGGCACCGCCCCGAATGTGAACGAGGCGATGAACGAGGGACCGACCTGTCGGAGGACGGGGTAATTGGTCGCGGCGACCGCGACGGGATCGACCGAATCGGGGCGGATCAGCTTGCGGGCTTCATCGACCTCGCGGCCGAGATCATTCCATCCGATCGCTGCCTCGACCGCAGCGCCGATATCGCCACCTGATATCTTGGCGGCGAGCAAGGCAGCGCCGAGTTGGGCAAGCAGCCGGATTTTGCCGTTGATGGTGCGCCGGTTGCGCTTGAGTGTCGTGTCCGCGCTGTTCTGTTCGCGCCGGAACATCTGCCCAAGCAGGCGATCGAACATCAGCACCGCATCGTCGGTGAGGGTAACGATGGTTTCGAGGATGGTCGCCACCAATGTGGCGCGACGCCGCGTCGCTTGCAGCGTCCGAACATGTTGCGCGGTCAGCCGCACGCCTTCCTGGCACAGGCGTCGGAGGCGCTCGGGATGGACGCCTACGGCGATATCCGGATCGATCCCGATGGCCCGAAGCAGTGTCAGTCGCTCGATGATGGCGGCGAATGTCTTTCGGCCGGGCTTGCCGGGTGACTGCCGCACCCAGGCCAGATCGCTCAAGTTCGTGCCTGTGTGGGGCAGGAGAAGCGCATCGAGCAGCCGGCGCTGTCGAGCATCGAGTCCTCGGGTCAGATGCTCGGCGACATGGCGTTCGGCATCGAGCAACGCCTGTGCGACCATCCGCTCGACCGAACTGATGCCCGGCACAATGATGCGCCGTCGCCGGCACTCATCCAGCATCACGCGCGCCAGCCTAGCCCCGCTGGTCGTCGTCAGCGCGATCGGCAGGAGCCATTCCTGCAACGTCGTTCGCAGCGGCCGACTGAGCGGCATGAAGCCGAATGCATCGCGCAGTGCATCGAGCTGTTCGTACCGGGTCGGGCCGCGCGTCGCGTAGTCGGCCAGCACCTCGGGTCCGACCTGCAATTGCTCTGCGACGAACGCGAGCGGCGTATCAGGGATCAGTTCACCGGGTCGCAGGAAACGGCCAGGATAGCGCAGCGCGCAAAGCTGGATCGCGAAACCCAGCCGGTTATGCGGTCGCCTCCGGCGGACGATGATGGCCAAGTCGTCCCGGCTCAATGTCCAGTGCTGGACGAGCAGGGTTTCGTCGTCGGGAAGCGCGAGCAACGCCGCGCGTTGCTCGTCCGACAGGACGGCGCGACGCGGCATCGGCTTAGACCTTGGCCGGTGCGGTCCAGCCGATCCGGGCAAGCGTGCCGAGAAGGGTCGAACGCGGCACCTTGAAGGTCCGGCAGACGGACGCCTTGCTGGCCCCGCCATCCAGCGCGGCGGTGATCCGCTCGAGCGTTTCGGCGTCGATCATCGGCGGGCGGCCACCTTGGCGTCCCCGGCGTTTGGCAGCAGCCAGTCCCGCCATCACCCGTTCGCGCGTGAGCGCACGCTCATATTGTGCCAATGCACCGAACAGCGAGAACAGCAATTCGCCGTGCGGCGTGGTCGTATCCATCTGCTCGGTCAGCGACCGGAACGCGATGCCGCGCGCCTTCAGATCGGTGACGATCGTCAGCAGGTGCGGCAGCGAGCGTCCGAGCCGGTCGAGCTTCCACACGATCAGTGTGTCGCCCGCGTTCAGATAGTCGAGGCAGGCTTTCAGGCCTGGTCGGTCGTCGCGCGCGCCGGATGCCTTGTCGGTATGGAGATGCCGATGATCGACCCCGGTTGCGACGAGCGCGTCCCGCTGGAGATCGACCGTTTGGCGGTCATCGGTCGTTGACACCCGCATATATCCGACCAGCATGTACGACAAACCCTCGAAAGCATGTTTTCGAACACCCTATCAAAGCGACAGGGTTTGTCGATCGTTATGGGCTGAGGCGGGTATGGTTCGGCAAAAGCGCAGGTCCGGAGCGTCGCCTATCACCTGTTTGCCGTCACGCGTCTGCTGTCCGTATGGACGCAAGTAGAAGGCACGCTGATGCCGCAAGAAGCACCAGGTCCTTCAACAGGAACTGTCCGGTTCCGGCCGAAATCGCCGGGAACCCGCCAGCGGTCGGCTCGGCGACGCCAGGCGTGCTCAGGAAAAACGTCAGTGTCACGGCATAAGTCAGGCATGACATCGCCGCGCCGAGAGCGGAGGCCGTCTTGTTGAAAGCACCGATAATCAGCGCAGCGGCCGTCGCGAGCTCGACGGTGCCTATAAAATAGCTTCCACCCTGCACCCCAAAAACGGCCGGAATCCAGCTCATGATCGGACTGTTCTTCATCAATGGCGCGATGCCCATCGCTTCATAGCTCGTGAATTTCATGCAACCGAACCAGAGAAAGATGACCACCAGCGCCCAGCGCAGCAACGCGAGAGACCCGCGAGAGCCGGTCGTCTTTTCAGCTATGTGTAATGTCGAAAACATGGTGCCTCGCTTTCATCATGGCGCATGACCTGCCTTCATGCTTAGACAGGCGTGATATATGCGCTGCGCATACACTATACGCCGTCAATGAATGAGGCAACCCTTTGAACGTACTCTCGGACCGGCTCGTCAATCTGTTCGGCGCCCTCGCAGTGGGCATCACCGATCGAATTAAGAAGGCGGCATTCGACCCGACGATACCCGGCGGTGGCGAAACCACCGCGGCGATCGTCGTCATCGGTCACGCGAGCGGTCTTTCGATCGACGAATTAGGACGGGTGCTAGGCTTGTCCCACGCGGGGGCGGTGCGGCTTGTCGATCGATTGGTTGCAGCCGGGTTCGCCGTTCGATCGAAAGCACTTCGCGACCGTCGTGCAGTGGCGCTGATGCTCTCCGAAGCAGGAGAGAATCGCCTGTCTGCAATGTTACAACGAAGAAAAGAGACTTTATCAGCTCTTCTGAGCGATGTTTCGAACGCTGACCGCCTCGTGCTGGAACGTATCGCCGAGACAATACTTGCGCAGATGTCTGACGACGCTGTCTCGGCGCTGACAATATGCCGGCTCTGCGACGAGAGGCGATGTTACAACTGTCCGATGGATGCCTTTGGAATGCTGGAGTCGTCGACGCATAGAGTCGACCCATAAGTGCGCGCAGAGACGCTTAGCGTATATCTGTGCCCGTTCTATGTCCTGACCCCTTAACGGGCGTTACCCGCCGATGAGCGGCCCCGTCATCAGCGCGCCTGTAACGCGAAGTCCACTCGCACCGTCACGATGCTGGCATTCGTTCCGGCCATCACCGGAGGAGCCGCTGACTGGACCACTGGCGGCGGCGCGACCAGGGTGCAGCCTACAAGGACGGCCAGGCTGGCAACGATCAAAGGCTTGGCGGCGGTCATGCTGTTTTCCACTCCGGCATTGGCGTGATCGGCAAGGATCGATCGGCGTCGGGATGATCGAGCAGCCGGAGCAGGATTTGCGACACGAGGGGAGGGGACACCCCTTCACCCAGCAGCATGTCGAAAAACGCATCGTCGTTGGGCGTCGGGATCATGTCCTCGATCACGAGGTTGGCGCGAGACTCCGCCATGTCCTCGCGCCACATGGCGATTTCAGCGGGCGATCCGTGCACAAAATCCATCGCGCGGACTTGGGCGCGCACCGCCTCGATATCGAAATCGCTCATTGCGCTTCGCTCCCTTCGCCTTCCGCGTCGAACGCGCGCTTGCCGCGCCGTTTCCACAGCGCCAGCACATCGTCGGCATCATCGCCACGCGCACGTCCCGCCAGATCGAGCAGCGCGCCATGTGGCGATGCCGCTGCGTCAGCCCTGCTCGGCTGTCATCGCGCTAGCGCAAATTCAGAGTTGAGGCGGCTGATTGGCCAGCCTGGGGCCAGCTTCACCTCGCGTGGGTATCCCCGGTGACCCTTGCGAACACCCGCGAAAACGCCGCAGCGCTATCATAGCCGACCAGCCCGGCCACGGCCTTGACGGGCTTGCCATTGCCAAGAAGCTGATGCGCGAGCGTCATCCGCCAGCGCGTCAGATAGTCGACCGGCGTCCGCCCGACGACGACGCGAAAATGCGTGGCGAAGCGGGTACGCGACATGCCCGACACCTCCGCCAGATCGTCCAGCGTCCAGCTCCGCTTGGGCTGTTCGTGCATCGCCGTCAGCGCCTTGGCCAGTCGCGGATCGGCTAGCCCGGCCAGCACGCCGTCGGTGACCAGGCCACCCGCGACGACATGCCGCACGATCAGGATGAGCAGATAGTCGAACAAGCGATCGATGGCCACTTGACGCCCGTCATCCTCGGCAAAACCTTCGGCAATGAGCAAGGCGCACACGGGCCCCACCGCCGGGTGCGACGCCAGCGGCAAGATTATGAGGTCGGGCAACCCCTCGCTGATCGGGTTGCCGGTGTCGCTCCCCAGATCGACGGTCGCGCAGACGAGATCGGCGCCGCCTTCGGTTGCCCCGGTAAAGCGATGCGCTCGCCCGCGGGGAAAGAACAGCAAGCTGGGCTCGCTGACCACGATGTCCGCCGCGCCCGATTGGCTGAGCGTCAGCGCGCCCGCTTTGAGCAGATGGAGATGGCCGCGTTCGGTAAACTGCGCCGTGGCGCGCAGATTGCCGGAAAAGAACGTCTGAGCGGTCGGGCGGTATGCGCAAAGAGCGCAGCGAAAAGATCCATCTGAACGATCTGCAATATAATTGGCACCAATGTGCATCGATAGTCGCAGATAGAAGCGTTGTGCAACCTCGCACCGCTTTCGAAGGAAATCCCGATGCCCCGTATTGCTCCCGTCGATCTCGCCACTGCCGACACCGGCGTTCAGGCTACCCTCGCTGCCGTCAAAGCCAAGATCGGCATGGTCCCTAACCTGTTCAGCACTTTCGCCCAGTCACCTGCCGTTCTCAACGCCTATCTCGCGTTGTCCGATGGGCTGGCAACCGGCAAACTGACCGCCAAGCAGCGCGAAATCGTGGCGCTTGCCGTCGCCCAGGCCAATGGCTGCGCCTATTGTCTGTCGGCCCATACGATGATGGGCAAGGGTGCCGGGCTTTCCGCCGACGCCATCACCGCCGCACGCCACGGCAAGGGTGCCGATGCGATCGATCATGCTATCGCCAAACTCGCCTACGACCTGATCGAAGCCCGTGGCCAGATCAGCGATGCGCAGCTCGCCGCTGCACGTCTTGCCGGGCTCGATGATGCCCGCATCGTCGAAATCGTGGCGGCCGTCGCGCTCAACACGATGACCAACTTCATGAACAACGTCGCGCACACCGACATCGACTTCCCCAAGGTCGACCTCGCCCTCGCGGCCTGACCCGAATCGGCCGGACGTATCCCGCGTCCGGCCCACACCACCACCCCGCATTTGAAAGGCTATGCAAGGAACTCGGGATCGAGCGCGTCACTCTCTACCGCTATGTCGGTCCCAAGGGTGAACTCAGAGATTACGGAAAGCGCGTCCTCGGCTTAGCGTAGGATTTCGCCCCCTCCCGCAAACGACCCCGATATGCCGGCTCTGCGACGAGAGGCGATGCTACAACTGTCCGATGGATGCCTTTGGAATGCTGGAGTCGTCGACGCATAGAGTCGACCCATAAGTGCGCGCAGAGACGCTTAGCGTATATCTGTGCCCGTTCTATGTCCTGACCCCGATCTTGTGGAAACAGGCGTCGTGTCAGGCACGACGGCGCTCGTGCTGGGCCGCATCGTCGATCCGCCCGACAACCTCGTCGTCCAGCACCTGATGGACGAAGGGCTCGCCTGCGCCGTCCGTGCCGACCATCCGGGCGTCGGCGATGTCATGACGCGCGAGCAGTTCGAGACGATGAAGCATGTCAACATCGTGCCGCCCGGACGGATGCGCGCCGGGCTGTTCCAGGCGCTGGCGCAGCAGCAGCTGAAGCGCGACGTCGCAATCTCCGTGACAAACTTCTTCGCGGTAGCCGAGATGGTGGCCGTGACCGACTATTGCGCCACCTTGCCTTCGCTCATCTGCCGGCGGCTGATGCACGACCCCCGGCTGAAGATCCTGCCGGCTCCGGTCGACCTTGGCAGCTTTCCCGTGGAAATGGCTTGGCACGTCCGCTATCGGCATGATCCCGCACACCGCTGGTTACGCACGCTGATCGGCGCGATCATCACCGACCTCACGGGGAAGACGGCAGCGGCAATCACGCCGTCGCCAGCCTGAGGACGATGTCGAACCGCGATGTCGCTTGTGCGTATCCCGTACGCGACAAAGTTCGCTATACAGCCCCTGACGATAGGATTTATCATGCGCGCAATCGGCTACCAGCAGCCCGGAACGATCGATCGCACGGAAGCTCTCGTCGACATCGAGCTTGCCGATCCCGTAGTCACTGGGCGCGATCTCCTCGTCGAGGTAAAGGCCGTCTCGGTAAACCCGGTTGATACGAAGGTCCGCAGCGGATCGGGTCCGATCCGCGGCGACTGGCGTGTGCTGGGTTGGGATGCCGCTGGTGTCGTTCGCGCCGTTGGCCCTGAAGTGCGCGGCTTCGAACCGGGCGACGAGGTGTTCTACGCGGGCAGCATTGGCCGCGATGGGACCAACGCCGAGCTGCACCTGGTCGACGAACGCATTGTCGGAAGGAAGCCGGCCAGCCTCGATTGGGCAGAGGCAGCGGCGTTGCCGCTGACGGCTATTACCGCGTGGGAAACCCTCTTCGAGCGATTGTCCGTGCGGACTCCTGTAGCTGGTGCAGCACCTGCGCTGTTGATCATCGGCGGTGCCGGCGGGGTCGGATCGATGGCGATCCAGCTTGCCCGTCAGGTTCCCGATCTCACCGTCATCGCAACGGCATCACGCCCCGAGACGCAAGCCTGGGTGCGTGAGCTCGGCGCCCACCATGTCATCGATCATCGTCAGCCGTTGGCGCAGCAGGTAGCGGATCTCGGCATTGGCGCGCCGGCTTTCATCTTCTCGGCCACGCACACCGACGAGCATATCGAGCAGATCGCCGAGCTGATCGCCCCGCAGGGACGTTTTGCACTCATCGACGACCCCAAGACACTCGATGTCGTCCCGTTCAAACGAAAATCAGTGTCGACCCACTGGGAGTTTATGTTCACCCGGTCCATGTTCGAGACCGCTGATATGGAAACGCAGGGTCAGATCCTGTCGGCCATCGCCAGCCTCGTGGACGCCGGCGAGGTGCGCACCACCCTCACCGAACGGTTCTCCCCCATCAACGCCGCGAACCTCAAGCGTGCGCACCAGGCGCTTGAGAGCACTTCCGCACGCGGCAAGATCGTCATCGAGGGTTGGCAGTGATGCGGTTCACGCTCACCCGCAACGTCCGCCGTGCCCGCAGCCCCCGCTGCACCAACTGAAAGGGACCAAGCCTCGGCGTTATCGATGCCAGCCATGTGCGGTTGTGGGCGTCGCTTTCGCTGGGTCACTGATATCTACAATCATAAAAGACCGTGATGTTTTGAGATAGCAGACGCGGTGCTCGGGTGAAAACTCGGGACGTCTGCTAGCTCGGCCTCTCACCAATCGGTGCCAAGAGCGGGGAGTGCTTCGGCTAAGAAGTCAATCCACGCCCGCGTCTTGGCGGCGGGGCGCCGCGTCGGGTGTGTGATGGCATATGCCGCTCCCAGCATCATAGGCGGCTCGTCCAGCTCAAGCTCGCTCAATTGGCCGGCGCGAAGCGCCTCTGCCGCAATAAAGCGTGGCCCATAGACCAGCCCTTGGCCCGCGATGGCAGCGCGAACCAAGGCCTCGCCATTGTCGGAACACATCGATCCTGAGATCGGCACCTTGATCGTCCCGTCTTTGCCGAACGCCCACGATGTCGTTCCTGCAAGCGACGCGTTGGTGTGGCCCAGACAATCGTGATCGCCGAGATCGGCCAGGCGGGTTGGCGTTCCCCGCCTCGCCAAATAAGAGGGGCGGCACACAACACGACGCGCATCGCCACGAGCTTGCGGGCAACAAGCGCACTGTTGGCGAGGCGCCCGATCCGTACGGCGACATCCCAACGTTCTTCCAGCAGGTCGACGTAACGATCGTTGAAGCTCAGTTCGATCGTCACCTCGGGATGACGTGCGGAGAAAGCAGGGATGAGTGAGGCAAGGTGCAGAACGCCGAAGGTGGCGGGCGCACTGACGCGCAGCAGCCCCTGCGCGGTGATCGACCGCGACGATGCCTCCGCCTCGGCTTCACCGATCTCCATCAGGATGCGTTCGGCTTTTTCGAAATAGTCGGTCCCTGCCTCGGTCAGCGACAGCCGACGCGTCGAGCGCTGGACCAGCGTTGTGCCAAGCCGCGCTTCAAGAGCATCCAGGTGCTTGGCCGCCATCGCAGGCGACATGTGCAGATCGCGTGCGGCAGCAGAGATGCCACCGAGCCTGATCGCCCGCACGAACACGTCCATACCCGTCAACCGATCCGCCATGATTTCCTACCCGTGGTTGAAGCTGATCCTTCTACTCGGCAGATTATCATCGCGCGATAGAGGGCACATATTCCGGTCAGCAGATCGAACGATGATCCAGGCCGCCTCCTCGGCGCCTGCACCGGAGTGTATGACCATGAGCGTCCAGCCCACCTACTTCATCCCGCATGGCGGCGGCCCCTGCTTCTTCATGGACGATCCACGCGGCGTGTGGAGCGGTATGGAAGCGTTCCTGCGCAGCTTGCCAGATGCGCTCGCCGAAAAGCCCAAGGCCATCCTCGTCGTCTCGGGACACTGGGAGACGGACGGCTTCGCCTTCACCGGCGCCGAACGGCCCGATCTGATCTACGACTATTACAACTTCCCGCCCCATACCTATCAGCTGCGCTACGACGTGCCGGGCGCACCCGCGCTCGCCGCCCGTGCCGCGGCCCTGCTCAAGGATGCGGGTATCCCTTCCTCTGTCGACGTAAAGAGGGGCCTGGATCACGGCGTGTTCATCCCCCTCAAGGTGGCTTTTCCGGATGCGGACATTCCGCTGATCGAGATGTCCGTCGAGCGCGGGCTGGACCCAGCCCTCCATGTTGCTGCGGGCCGCGCCCTCGCGCCACTGCGTGAGGAGGGCGTGCTGATCCTCGGCTCGGGCATGAGCTTCCACAACATGCGTGCCTATGGCGATCCGCGCTCGACACCGGGATCGCAGGCGTTCGACCAGTGGTTGGCCGAAAGCATGGAGCTGGACGGCCCGCAGCGGGCCGAGCGTCTGGCGCACTGGGCGGATGCGCCCTCGGCGCGGTTCGCGCATCCCCCGGCCAAGGAGGAGCATCTGCTGCCCCTGATGGTCGCGGCCGGCGCGGCCGAAGGCGAAGGCGCCCGGGTCTATGCCGAGGAAGTGCTGTCGACCGCCATGTCCGGCTTCCGTTTCAACTGATCTCACCGCGTCACCGAAGGAGAGTTGTCATGACCATCGCCGTCACCGGCGCGACCGGCCAGCTTGGCCGCCTCGTCATCGAGAGCCTGAAGCGCAAGTCGACCGGCGAGCCGATCGTCGCGCTGGTGCGCTCGCCTGAGAAGGCCAGCGCTCTGGGCGTCGAGGCACGCGCTTTCGACTACGCGCAGCCCGAGACGCTTGCTCCGGCACTGGCCGGGATCGACACGCTGCTGCTGATCTCATCGAGCGAGGTCGGGCAGCGCGAGGCGCAGCATCGCAACGTCATTGAGGCCGCCAAGCAGGCGGGCATCAAGCGTATCGTCTATACCAGCCTGCTGCACGCCGACCGTTCGCCGATCAGCCTGGGCGAAGAGCACCGTGCAACCGAAGCGTTGCTGGCGTCTTCAGGTGTCGCGACGACCCTCCTGCGTAATGGCTGGTACACCGAGAATTACACCGCCTCGATCCCGGCAGCTCTGGAGAACGGCGCGTTCGTAGGCAGCGCTGGCGAGGGACGCCTGTCGCTTGCGACCCGCGCCGATTATGCCGAGGCCGCAGCCGTCGTGCTGACCAGCGGGGGTCATGAGGGCAAGACCTATGAGCTGGCCGGTGACGACGCGGTGACGCTTGCCGACCTTGCCGCCGAGATCTCGCGCCAGACGGGTCGCGACATCCCGTACCGTGATCTGCCGCAGGCAGATTACGCCGCGATCCTGAAGCAGGTCGGCCTGCCCGACGGCTTCGCCGACGGACTTGCGGCATGGGACATCGATGCCTCGAAGGGCGCGCTGTTCGATGACGGCCACCAGCTCTCGAAGCTGATCGGACGTCCGACGACGCCACTAGCCGATGCGGTGCAGGCGCAACTGGCCGCGCAGGGCTGACGTTACGGACAACCCCGACCGATAAAGATCATCCCTGGAGATAGCGCATGAACATCGACCTTTCCGGCAAGACGGCGCTCGTGACCGGCTCGACCGCCGGCATCGGCTTTGCGATCGCGAAGGGGTTGGCGGCAGCCGGGGCGATCGTCGTCCTGAACGGGCGCGACGAGAGCCGCACCCAGGAGGCGGTGGCCAAGCTGAAGCGTGAGGTCGGGGATGCCGATGTGCGCGGTGTGGCCGGAGACGTCGGCACAGAAGCCGGATGTGATGCCATCGTATCCGCGCTTCCGGAGGTCGACATCCTGGTCAACAATGCCGGCATCTTCGGCCCGCAGGACTTTTTCGAGACACTCGATGAGGAATGGGAGCGCTTCTTCCGGGTCAACGTGTTGTCGGGCGTACGCCTGTCCCGGGCCTATCTCCCGGGGATGCGGGACAAAGGCTGGGGTCGGGTGCTGTTCCTGTCCTCGGAATCCGGCCTAAACATCCGGCGGACATGATCCACTACGGCGTGACCAAAACGGCCGACCTTGCCTTGTCGCGTGGGCTGGCCAAGCGCATGGCGGGCACGGGCGTGACGGTGAACGCCATTCTTCCCGGTCCAACGTTGTCGGAGGGCGTGACCGAGATGCTGGCGGACGCGGTCGCATCGGGCAAATCGTTGGAAGAGGCCGGCGCGGATTTCGTCAGGGCGCACCGACCGTCCTCGATTATTCAGCGTGCTGCCACGGTCGGGGAAGTCGCCAACCTGTGCGTCTATATCGCCTCTCCGCAGGCGTCCGCGACCACCGGTGCGGCGCTACGCGTTGACGGCGGTGTGGTGGATACGATCGCCTGACTTTCAGTTTGTCCCATCCCGATTGGAAAGGGCGGCCAACACGACTGAGCTGCCCCTTCTGAGTGGTCCATCGACTATGACAGTCTGGATCGAGGAAGGGACGACGAATGCCAGCGAAGAAGCACAAGCCCGAGGAGATCATCGGCAAGCTGCGTGAGGTTGAGATCATGCTGGGCCAGGGCGGCACGACGGCCGAGGCATGCCGGCGCATCGCAGTTAGCGAGCAGACCTATTACCGATGGCGCAAGGAATATGGTGGTCTGAAGACGGATCAGGCGCGGCGGATGAAGGATCTGGAGAAGGAGAATCTGCGGCTGCGTCGCGCGATCTCGGACCTGACATTGGACAAGCTGATCCTGCAGGAGGCGGCGCGGGGAAACTTCTGAGCCCCGCACGGCGTCGGCGGTGCATCGACCAGGTGCGTGAGGTGTTGGATGTGTCCGAGCGACGGGTGTGCCGCGTCCTCGGGCAGCATCGGTCGACGCAGCGCAAAGTGCCGTGTGGGGCAGATGACGAGGAGGCGCTGACCGACGACATCGTCGCGCTGGCCAGGCAGTACGGGCGCTACGGCTATCGCCGGGTAACCGCACTGCTGCATGCGGCCGGCTGGTCGGTGAACCACAAACGGGTGGAACGGATCTGGCGGCGCGAGGGGCTGAAGGTGCCTCAGCGACAGCCGAAACGCGGTCGGCTGTGGTTGAACGATGGCTCGTGTATTCGGCTGCGGCCGGAATATCCCGGGCACATCTGGGCGTACGACTTTGTCGAGGCACGGACGCATGACGGGCGCAAGTTTCGCATCCTCACGATCATCGACGAGGCCAGCCGCGAGTGCCTGGCGCTAATGGTCGCCCGTCAGCTTCGCCACGAAGATGTGCTGGCGGCCCTGGCCGAGCTGTTCATTGACCGGGGCCCGCCTGCCCATATCAGATCGGACAACGGCAGCGAGTTCATCGCCACTGCAGTCCAAAAATGGCTTGGGCAGGTCGGCGTGAACACGCTCTACATCACGCCAGGCTCGCCGTGGGAGAACGGCTACAACGAGAGCTTCAACGGCTCGCTGCGTGACGAGCTGCTTAACGGAGAGATCTTCTACAGCCTCGCCGAGGCCAGAGTGCTGATCGAGGCGTGGCGGCGCCACTACAACACCATCCGGCCACATAGCAGCCTGGGCTATCGCCCACCCGCACCAGAAGCGGCGACGCCGCCATTGCCGGCCTCCGGTTCCGCTTCGCTCCACCTGCGCCCGGCAATGGCGGCGGAGACGACAATGCACTAACTATCTACCCGGACCACCCGGTGGGGGCTGCTCACGACCAATGCGCGAGTTGCACGACAGACGGCAAGGCGGGTGCCGTTTCCCGAACTGCTTGTCGAGCGTGGCAAAACGGAAAGCCAGACCGCCAGAAAAACGACCGGGGCCGTTGAAAAAGGCGGGGTGATCCGATCGCGTTCCTAACGGGTTCCCTGCTTCGACACATCGGGAGCAGCGGCCATGATGGGTGAGCAACAGCGAGGCGGCAAGGGTGCAGGTTGGCGGGCGCTGGGAGCGATGATCCCCGCCGATCACATCCTACGCAGGATAGACGGGCTGATCGACCTGAGTGAACTGCGCGATGCGCTCGCGCCGCACTATAGTCGCCGTGGGCGTCCCTCGATCGCGCCCGAATTGCTGATCCGCATGGCGCTGATCGCTCGCCTCTATGGCATCACGTCGGAACGCCATCTGTGCGAGGAAGTCCGCTTCAACCTCGCCTACCGCTGGTTCTGCCGATTGCCGCTCGACGCGCCGGTGCCGCACCACTCGACGTTCAGCAAGAACCGGCATGGCCGCTTCCGCGATGCCGGCATCTTCCGCATCCTGTTCGAGCAGACGGTGCGGCGCTGCGCCGACGCGGGGCTGATCGCCCACAAGGATGCGGCAATCGACGCATCGTTCGTCGCGGCCGATGCAAGCTGGCAGCGCAAGATGCGGGATGCCGATATGGCCGCGCCCCGACTTCCCCGCCCGGTTTGTGAATGGCTGGCGGATCAGGCCAATGCTCCACCGCAGGAACATGGCGTACCGCGTGGCAAGCCGGCCGAGGTGTCACGCACCGATCCGGCGTCGGCATGGTCTGCGCGCACGGCGCGGGGCCGGTTCGGCTATGCCCTGAATGTCCTGATTGACACGCCGGGAGGGGTAACGATCGACGTGGAGGCCAGCCCCGCCCGCTTTGCGGCGGAAGTCGATGCGGGGCGGACAATGCTGGCACGGGCCGATGATCGGTTCGGCTACCGGCCAAAGCGTGTCACGGCCGACACCGCCTATGGCAGCGCCGCGTTCCTGGCGTTCGTCACCGATCGCGGCACCATCCCGCATATCCCGGTGCTGGAACGATCCGAACAGACCAAGGGCAAATTCCCCCGCGAAGCCTTCCGCTATGAACGGGAGCAGGACCGCTATGTCTGCCCCGCTGGGAAGATACTGGCCTTTCGCGGTGCCGATCGTCGGGCCGGCTTCCTCCGATACAGCGCTAGTCCTGCCGATTGCCGCGCCTGCCACCTCAAACGAAAATGCACCGCAGGCAGCAACAGGTCGGTCACGCACAGCGAACATGAGAACGTGCGCGAGCTGGTGCGCGGCGAGATGCAGACGCCCCTGTTCAAGCGGTCGATGCGGCTGCGTCGAGGCGTCGAGCGGGTGTTTGCCGATGCGAAGGGCAAGCGGGGACTGACTCGCTTGCACCTTCGCGGCCTGCGCGGTGCCGAGGAAGAGTTTCTGTTGGGTGCGACGATTGCCAATCTCGTGCTGTTGGCCCGCCCCGATGCGCAACCGGCCCGGACCCGCCGCCCGCCTCCGGTGCCGGAACGCATCGACCACATGGCCCGGATCAGCCGGGGCCGGTTCGAGCAATCCTATTACGCGACGATCTTCTGACGCCAATTAACCAGGTTCGCGGTAAGCGTCCGGTGACGGCGTCACCTCAAACGGGCCGGTAGTTCCACGGCAGCAGTTCAGCGACCCGGCGGGCCGGATGGTCTGCGATGCGTCTGATGGTGTCGGCCAGCCAGGCCTCGGGGTCGACGCCGTTGAGCCTGGCGGTTTCCACCAGGCTGTAGATGCTGGCGGCGCGGTGCCCGCCCTGGTCGGAGCCCGCGAATAGCCAGTTTTTGCGCCCGACGGCGATACCGCGCAGCGAGCGCTCGGCGGCATTGTTGTCGATCTCCAGGCGACCATCGTCGGCATAGCGGGTCAGCGCCGTCCAGCGGGTGAGCGCATAGCGGATAGCGACCGCAAGGTCGGAGCGCCGGGACAGTTTCGGTCCCGTTGCATCGAGCCACTGACGGAATGCATCGAGCAGCGGTCCGGCCCTGGCCTGGCGCGCGTGCCGTCGCTCGTCCGGGGGCCGACCACGCACATCCTGTTCGACGGCATAGAGGCCGGCGATATGGTCCAGTGCCTCGCGGGCCGTGGCGGAGCCGGTTGCGGCGTGGACGTCGAAGAACTTGCGCCTGACATGCGCCCAGCAGGCCACCTCTGCGATGCGGTCGCCATAGAGGCGGTCGAACCCGGCATAGCCATCGGCGTGCAGATCGCCCCGGAACCGGGCAAGATGTCCGGCGGGTCGTTCGCCCTTGCGGTCGGGCGCGTAGTGGAACAGCACGGCGGGCGGAGCCTCGCCGCCAGCCCCGCGCTCGTCGCGTACATAGGTCCACAGCCTGCCCGTCCTGGTGCGACCGGCGCCAGGGGCCAGTACCGGCACCGGCGTGTCGTCGGCATGGAGGGTCGCGCCGCCCATGACGTGGCGCTCGAGCGCGTCGACCAAGGGGCCGAGGAGCGCGGCCGAGCGCCCGACCCAGTCGGCCAGGGTGGAGCGGGCAAGGTCGACGCCCTGGCGAGCATAGATGCCCGACTGGCGGTAGAGCGGCAGATGGTCGGCGTATTTGGACACCAGCACATGGGCGAGCAGCCCCGCACCGGGTCGACCGCGCTCGATGGGCATGGACGGCAACGGCGCCTGCACTATGCGCTCGCATGACCGGCAGCTGAGCCGCGGCCGGACGTGGCGCACGACCCGGAACGAGGCGGGCACATAGTCGAGCTGTTCCGTAACGTCCTCGCCCATGCGCCGCATGGCACCACCGCAGTCGGGGCAGACGCACAGTGCCTCATGCACGACCTCGGTGCGGGGCAGATGGTCGGGCAGCGGTTGGCGATATGGCCTGGCGGTCTCCCGTGTCCGGGTGACCACCGGCATCGCCGCAGTGGCGGCTTCCGCCTCGCGCTCTTCCAGCCCGAGCTCCAGCTGGTCAGCCTGGTGCGTCAGCTTCTCCGACGAACGGCCGAAGGCCATGCGCCGCAGCCGCGCGACCTGCATCCGCAACTGCTCCAGCTCGGCGCCGGCAGCAATGAGCATGGCCTTCAGAAGGGCGATATCGTCGGGCAGCGAGGCGGCATCGGGCGACACGCCCGCTTATACCAGAACCCCGTGCCGATACACGCGAAAGCCGCAGGAAACCTACTTTTTACCAGGCCAAGGTCGGCTGCGAGGACCGGATCGGATGCCGCCAGTCCACCCCTTCGAGCAGCATCGACAGCTGCGCCGGGGTCAGCACCGCGACGCCGTCCGCGGTCGCCGGCCAGGTGAACCGGCCCGCTCCAGACGCTTGGCATGGAGCACGAGACCCTGACCATCCACCACAGCAGCTTGACCAGATCGCCACGCTTGCCCCGGAAGGCGTACACCGCACCGCCAAACGGATCCTGGCGCAGCCGCTGCTGTACCAGCGCGGCCAGCCCGTCGAAGCCCTTGCGCATGTCCGTGACCCCGGCCGCCAGATACACCCGGACACCGCCCGGCGGCCCGATCAAGCAAACCCCGCCAGCACGGTCTTGAGCACCCGCGCGTCGATGGGAGGTGCCAGGCGGATGCGTTGCCCGGCCGGGCCGACCACTTCCACCGCACCCGGTCCGAGCGGCTCCGAATGCGGCACGATGGGCGCGCCCGCCACCTCGACCGGAATGAATGCCGGCCCCGGCAACGGCAATGCTTCGCTCGCCACCCATCGCGCAGCAGCGTGCGTCGCCAGCGATACACCAGCGACGTGCACACCCGGTGTCGCCGCGCCACCTCCAACACGCTGGCACCCGGCATCATCGCCTCCGACACGATCCGCGCCTTGTCATCTTCGCTGAACCGCCGGCGCGGTTCAGGCCCAACCATCTCGATAATTCGCGTCGCCATGATGCCGCACCGGTGTCTGCCACAGTGCCGCACCTGTGGCTTGCGCATCACCTCGTCAGCAAGGTGGAGAAGACCGGACGCTTACGGTTCGCGCTCGGTCGCAGGGAAGTGGCGATAGAAGGTGGAACGGCCGACCTGTAGCAGCTTCGCGACCTTCGCTGGTTTGTCGCCAGCCTTGAGCAGCTTGCGGGCGGTGTCGAGCATGTCGGGCGTCATGACTGACTTGCGGCCTCCGCCCGTGCCGCCCTTGGCCCGTGCCGCTGCCAAACCGGCAATCGTCCGTTCCTTTATCAGCTCGCGCTCCATCTCCGCGACGGAAGCGAGGATATGGAACAGCAGCCGCCCGGATGGAGTGGCCGTGTCGAACCCGTCCGTCAGCGATCGGAAATCAATCTTGCGAGCGGACAGGTCGGCCGCCAGTTCGATCAAGCCCCCGATCGAACGGCCAAGGCGATCGAGCTTCCATATCACCAGCGTGTCACCCGCCCGCACGAAATTGAGGGCTTCGGTCAGACCGGGACGGTTCAACTTCGCGCCGCTCACCTTGTCGGTGAACAGCTTTTCACAGCCAGCCTTGGTCAGTGCATCGGTTTATAGCGTCAGGTCCTGGTCGGAGGTCGAGACGCGCGCATAACCAACCAGCATGAGTCCCGTTATCCCATCTCAAACAGCGAATTTCGGGACTCATATTTCGGGAACATATTTTGGGAAAGCCCCGGCGAGGATAGGGCGCGTTTTTGTGCCGGTGCCGGTCGTCCCGTTGGAGGTTCCCAATTGAGAATGCATCGCGCGGTCACGGCGACGCACTGATCGGTGAGCCTTCCAACATTGGCAAATCTCATAGCCACTGCGATCGTCAGGTAATCTCGTAGGCGTAAGCACGTCAGCAAGCCAGCATCGCCAGGTAGTATCGTTGGTGAGCCGGCAGTTTCCGATGGAGCCGTAATCGGCGTGCTGAAGAAGATTTCTCTTGGCCTGGTTTACCTGTTGGCCGCTGCGGCGACTATCGGATCCGCCGCTCCGGACCGGGCAGGTGAGCGTGCGCGAATGATCGGCTCGATCAAGGCAGCGGCCGCCGACGTTCCGGCACTGCGAGATGACCGCTTTTTCCAGGCGGCAGTCGCGGTGGAGGCAAAGCTTCCGCGTGAGGATTTCGTGCCCCGCGCCGCCAGACCGCGAGCCTATATCGGGGCACCGTTGGAAATCGGGTGGCAGCAGACGATTTCTGATCCTTACGTCATGGCGATCATGACGGCCGCGGCGCAAGTGCAGCGCGGGTCCCGCGTTCTGGAGGTCGGGACGGGCTCCGGCTATCAGGCCGCGATCCTCGCCGAGTTGGGTGCAGAAGTATACACGATCGAAATCGTCCCGCAGCTGGCACGCCAAGCGGCCAAGGCGTTGCGTCGGCGCGGCTATAGAGAGGTCCACGCCCGCGTCGGGGACGGCTTCGCAGGCTGGCCCGAGCGCGCGCCGTTCGACGCGGTGATCGTCACTGCGGGTTCCGCGAGCGTTCCGGCCCCGCTGCTCGATCAGTTGCGGACCGGCGGGCGCCTGGTGATGCCGATCGGCCCCTCCACGGCGACCGAGCGGCTGGAGGTCTTCACGAAGCAGGCTGACGGTAGCGCCGTCGCATGTTCTCTAGGCTGGGCAATGTTCGTGCCCCTTACGGGCCGTGGGTATGCTCCCGATCGTCCAGGCATCGGCGATCACGGTAAGCCATGGTGCTTCGGGGCGTCGGTTACCTGATCGATCGCAGAAGGCAGACGGAAGGCGATCCGCACACACAAGCCCTCTGGGCCGCCCGGGATGGTGCACTTCGCTTGATGGAGGGCGGCGATGGCTGATACTAGCGCCAAGCCAAGACCCGCGCCTTCCGTGCTGCGACTGGCATCCCGCCGGTAGAAGCGTCGAAACACCTTCTCGCGTTCATCGAAGGGGATACCGGGACCGTTGTCGCATATCTCCGCCACGGCTTCGGTGCCGACGGTGCGCAGGTGGGAAACGATGCGCGTTCCACCCGGGGTGTGGACGATCGCGTTCTCGATCAGGTTGGTGAATAGCTGCGCGAGAAGGTCAGGGTCGCCGGTGACTGTGACCCCTGCGCTATGGTTGGCAATGAACGTCTGCCCGGAGTCCTCGACCACGGGCACATAGGCCGCATGGATACGGTCTAGCAGTTCGGTCAGGTCGACGGTCGCGAAACGACGTCGCCCGACACCTCCCTCGATCGACCCGATCCGCAGCAGGGCCTCGAACGTCGCGAGCAGTCCGTTGGTCTGCTTCACGGCCGCATCGATACTGTCGGGATCGCCGGCACCTGCCACCTGCAGTCGTTCGAGCCGCTGATGGAGCCGGGTGAGTGGCGTGCGCAGATCGTGCGCGATATCCGTCGACACCTGCCGCAAAGCCTCCATCGCAGCGGCCTTCCGCTCGAGCATGCGATTGAGGTTCCGGGTGAGGTCGTCGAACTCCGGACCGAACCCGATCATCGGCAGCCTTTCCGCGCCGTCCCCATCGATGATCCGGTCGATGGCGCGATTGACTGTTGCGAGCCGACGCAGGAAGACGCGCCCCACCAGATACCCGCCGATCAATGCAAAGGCGGCGATGGCGATGCCGCTCCAGATCGTGAAGCGTCCGAGGCGGTGCCGCAATTGCTGCACGTCGAAGCTGTCGGTCGCCACGACGAGCAGCAATCCGTCTGGCAGCTGCGTTACTTGCGTCGCGAGACGTTCGACGTGTCGCGAGCCGTCGAAATCCTCGGGCACCGCAACGCTTCCTTGACCGATCCTGGCGGCTTGCAGCGGCAGGTCGCCGGACAGTCGGTGTCCCGTTTTGTCGGTCAGGAGATATCGATAGGGCGGATCAGCGTCGCTTCCCCGGTGTCGCGCGATGGCATCCGTCAGTCCCGAGAGACCCAGCTGGGCATATTCCGCGGCCAGGACCGACGATTCTGCTCGCAGCATCCCATCGCTGGCTTCTCGGGCGAAATAACCGACCTGCCGCTCCACGGTGAACAACAGGGCGCCTGCGCCGAGCGCCACGACGACCGCCAGCATCAGCGCGAAGCGAAAGGCCGCGCTTCCGAATGCGGCCGGCATGAACGACCTAACCCGCATCGATCCGGTATCCAGCGCCCCGCACCGTATGGATCAGTTCACGTCCGAAACCCGATCGACCTTGGCGCGCAACCGGCTCATGTGGCTCTCGATGATGTTGGTCTTGGGATCGAAGTGAAACGACCAGACATTCTCGAGGAGCATCGTGCGCGTCACCACCTCGCCCGCGTGCAGCATCATATATTCGAGCAGCTTCAATTCCTGCGCCTGCAATTCCACCCGCTGGCCCGCGCGCGTGACGCTGCGCCGGATTCGGTCGAGGACGAGGTCACCGACCGCAATCGCGGCAGCGACTTCCAAGATCGGGGGGCGCCGGGCGAGTGCATTGATCCGCGCGAGCAGCTCGGTCGCCGCGAATGGCTTCGCCAGATAGTCGTCGGCTCCCGCC
>NZ_CP015522.1:0-74167 GCF_001638925.1 Sphingomonas sp. NIC1 | reverse complement strand
AGCTGGATCTCTGGCGCCCGGGGGCAGCACTCAACGATGATTTCCAGATCAATCCCCGTTCAAGGCTTCTGCATCCGCCGCTGAGGGGCGGTGCTGGGGCATGGAGAAGCGCCGATACACAGTAATCTTGGAGAGTGGGGCGTCGAGTATGTCGAGGCGCGACCTGGGGCGGACGTAAGAAAGGCACTCGTGTTGAAAGGGGCGACATGTCGACGGGGCACCAGCGGAACGACCCCGTCGTTTCAACGGGCACGAGCTATGTCGAGGAGGCCAGCAGCTTGCAAGAGCAAGCAAAAGCCGCTTTGGCCGCGCATTACTTCGGTGTTCGAGACGGCAGGCAAGCCAAAGGTCAGGTCTACAGGAGGAGGTCAATGGCTGGTGTGCGTCTTCTTTCTGGGTAGAGGGGGACGAAAGGCGACCGACTTCGGTGCTGTTCGTGGCTCGCGGGACAGAAGTGGCCGCAACGCGAGGGGTCGAGGAGATTCAATGGGGAATCGTCGGGCGCGGACACGGCTTTCGACACGTCCACGCCATTGAAGCTGTTTCGGAAGCTGGATCCCAGATATGGTGTCCGGTAACCGCTTAGTGCTGGACCGTTTGCAGGTTCGGGAACTACTGGCGCACGCCGTTCTTTCGAATTAATCACGAGACAGGAGCTGACGGGTTTCGTGCTTTGATCGAGGCAGGGCCGCAACAAGGCGGATGATTAAGCGAGAACTTGACGCTGTCCGCCTCAAGCATGCCGGTCACGGTGAACGGGTCGATAAATCTGGAAGCTGCAGTGCTCGCACGCCGCTGTCCGGCGGGTTTTAGGTTCACACGCCTCAGCATCTAGCGATTCTCAGGCGTTCTGGCCCTAGAGCGCGAGGGAGATGATTGACTTGCTGGTGACCTCGCATTGGGGACAAGGTGATCGGTGGTGGTCTTTCCCTGCGTTCGCTTGCCGCAGGAAGTGGCGAAGACCTGTTTGGTATAGATGGTATTGGCCGGGTTTCCTGTTTGGGCAGGGGCTGATGCGAAAACCGCTTTAAAGCGCTCTCTTCAAGGAGATGGCGCGTGAAGCAAGAGCCATGACTGTGTCCGCGCCCCTTCCGGCGTCTATGGGCGGCTAATAGCTATGATGGACAAATGTTGAAGTTTCTATCAGATCACCCGATCGCATTCTGGAAAGCTAGGGATGAACGTCAACCGATCCGATTTCTCGCAGAGATTGAGCCGGTCGAGGAGGATGCGGTATGACCGGCTTCAGTTTTTGAATTTTTCAGCAGATTGCGCAATCGATAGCTGATCGCTTTGGCCGAACTGCTGGCGGATCCTAATGCGCCAACGATGACGCGCCAGTGGACACGTTTCTATATAGCATCTCAGCACTAACGGGGAGCGGGAAAACGCGATCTTGGCGGGACGCAGTGGTCAATGCGAGCTCATTGTCGTCGAACCGCTTGTTCTGGTGGTTTTCAAAGCATCGTGTTGTGTGAGCAGGACGCTCGCTAATTTCAACGCGGGGGCAAGTACGAGAGATTGCTTGAGGGATTCGTAGTCACTAAACTTTCAGAACTCCCGTGCGACGGTTTTGGCACGACGCGACGACTCCTGATTGCTGCTTGGGACAACCGGCTAGTTCAATCAAAAGGTAAGGGGCGATGGATCGCTGAAGGTCCCACAAGCAGTCCTGACGACCGCTGCCGGCCCCCTATGGGAGGCCTTGCGCAGTCGACCTCAGCCATGGAAGCGGTCGGCCTCTCATATCGCCTACGATTGAGGGGCATAATCTGTCGGATAACAAACGAGTTGTTTGATGGCCTTGGAACCACCGCGTTGCTGGTCCGCGAGTGCGACGCTTCGCACAGCTCCCAAGCTGGGATGCGGATGAATCGATCGGCTTCGGCGGAACGGGTTGGAACGAAGAGCGGCCTTCACAATCGTTCAAAAACAGCGACGTGGTTGCCGCTGGTTGTAAAGACGCAAATCGGCTTGGTGGGTACGAGACCTTTCGATGGAGCTCAACGCTCGATCCGCTGCTCGAGGCCGGTTTCCGCAACGTCGAAACGTAAAGCGGGGAGTTCGGAGGGCAATTCCGTCAAAAGCCATCTTTACGGTAATGGCAGACAAACCGCAGTCAAGGACGCATGGGGTCCGCTTGATAACCCTGCCAAGCCGTTCTCCGAACGACGCGCAACCTCCCCATTTCTGATTGGCGCTATCTGGACAGACAAGCTGGGAGTCGATCCGAAGGAGTTGCAGTCTAATTGCGACTTGAAGTTGATAAGAGTTATCAAGGCCGATGAGTTTCAATTGATTCAGCGGCGGGGAGATAATGTTACACCCTGTTACGGAGGTATTATGCAATCATATTCCAAATTGCCTGCGGAGGGGTGGGATGACCCTGAGTGCTGCATGGCCCTATGTTGATAAGAGCATGGGTTCCAATGTCCAGATTGAGAGGTCAATCGGGCGAGTTTCTGCGCCAGCCAGGTGCGCAAGCATTAGAGATCCTGATCTTACACGCCGAGTTCTTCGTGTCGGATGGATGTCGGTCAAAGCGTTCACAGGGAATCCTCAAAACTCGTGGCAGCTCAAACTTGTGCATGAGCACCAGAAATAGTTTACTGGCTTATCTGGGGCAAACGGGTCGGACGAGGTACGGCTCGAACGAACGAAGGTGCAGACATTAAGGTACCTCGGGATTCCTGAGGAGGCTATCGACTCCGATCGCCGGGTTATTGGCCAATTGTCGCGATTATGTTGGATCCAGTCTATACTGTAGGCCGAGGGTACGCAGCTCAGGGGCTTCTGCAAGAGATTGGCTCTGCCCCGCCTAGGGTCGAGGAGATCAGACGGACGACATAGCATCCGGTTTTGCTCGGTTAGTTCTGCGCCGCGCTTTGCAAGCTCAGCATCCGCGTTGAATATAGTTTTAAACTCCGGCCGACCCAAGTTTTGATTGTCGGATGAGATAAATAGGTGCTGCGAAGAGCTCGGCAGACGGCCCGATAGACTTGTAGCCTCTACCGTCGATTCACACGCGGGCTAGTCTGTGAAGAAATGAAAATCCGCATGCGTCGGACCTGTTTGCGCCCGCGAAAATTAAGTTACCTTTCGCTCATGCGTTGCATGAGGGGTACAGCGACATTAACCCTGATGAGGAGCAATGCTTGCCCAATATCTGGACGGGCTATGGACTCCTTGGCTGCGCAATCCAAGCTCAAGGTGGCTTTGATTCGCTTCTTGACCGCGGCCGGCACGAAACTCTGTTTTTCGGATTTCCTAGTTTGGAAAGAGGATGCTGTTTTCGCGCTTGATTCCTAAGGGGCGAGCTTACTGGCGATGCGCTGGCCGGAGCTCTTGGTATTCGTGATGATAGTGGGCCAAGAAGGATTGTTTGTTCGGCTTATTACTCGAGGGCGATGGACGCGGAAACGCTTCGTCATTGTTACAAAGCGGTTCAGGCTTTTTTGGTATTGACGAACACGGAAGATCCGCGAGACATAAGAGACAGGGTGCCGCAGGGATGCAAACAGGAACGATCAAGCAGTAAGCGGGGCCTGCCTTCGGCCCGCGCTCTACTCCGCGCCGCTGTCACGACGCTCCGCGGAACCCCGCGATCGGGTTTCCGCCCATACGGGTGACGATCGACTAGGCTGCAACGGACCGCCCTCCCGGGTGGGCGGGCCTTGTGCGGGAACCGCTCCAATGCTTGAGCGCGGTTCTCCCGCTGCAGTCCTGATCGGCCGCTGGGGCATGGCGCTGTCCCTTGTCATCGGCGCTGTCCTGGCCGGTCGGGTTGTTCGCAACTTCCCCTACCTGCTCCCCAACCGCCTCCCCGGCCTGGTCCTCTACGAGTTGGGGCCGGCGCTGGTCCTTGCGCTCGCGATCGGGGCCGGCATCGCCATCACCGACACCGGCAAACACCGCCTCGGCATCCCGGCGCGGCTCGCCTGGTTAGCACTCGTCGCGCTCGCGACGAGTGCTGTCGTGCTTGCCGTGGAGTTCAATGACGCGCTTCGGGGGAGATGGACTTAATTGCCGACACATAACTAAGATCGGCTGTCCAAGCAGGTTTCAATCACCTCTGCGAGCTTCGGCGTAGTCGAACATCGACACGGAACAGTCCATTCCGCCATCACGGCTCGCCAGACCCCGCAACACTTCGGTCGAAATCGCCTTGAACTGGGGCAGGTCATCATCGGGCGCATCGATCCCGACAACCCGAACCCGCCCGTTGGGAAAGTCGATCGTGTCGCCATCGATGATCCTCGGTGTCGGCGACGACAGCCGCGTCTTCGAGACTTCAGCCAAGGAGTGCCTGTTTTGCGAGATCGCATAGGTCGCGACGACCAGGAACGTCGCGCTCATCGTCCAGCGTTGAAACCGCGTCGCTCCGGGAAACAGCTTCATAGCGAACGGATCTCGCGCAAGAGGTCGTTCCAGTCTCCAGCATGGGGCGGCAGTTTGACGACGAGCTGGCGGCCCTTGGCCGTCAGGTGCGGGGTGGCGCGCTCGATAGCGCGCGCCCGCCTCGCCCCCATGCTGGCTGTAGATGACGACGGTGTGGACGCTCTCCGGGATGGCGACCGCCTGATACCGCTCGATGCCGAGAACGGGCCAGACGAAGTGTCCAGGGCCGAGCAGGTTCATCACGCTCGCGGCGTCCTCGACGCCTTCGGCGAGGCGCAGGATACCGTCGAGCGGTGTGCCGCCCCAGCGGACCGCCCCGACGCCAGGATTTCCGAGCATCCGCTTGGGCTCGTCCATGTCGGCCTTCCCGCCGCCATCCGGCGTTAAGAAGGTCCGGTGGATCGCGACCACGCCGGCATCCTCCTCGATCGGCACGATCAGCGCCGGCGCGAACGCCTTGGCGGCACCGGCCCCGCACTGACAGCGCGGGTCGAAGCGGGCGTTGATCCGTCGGGAACGATAAGGCGCCCTCGCGCAGATAACGATCGGCGAGGGTGCCGGCGAAGGGCTCGGCGTGACGCCAGATCGCGAGCGCGAGCTTGTTGAGATCCGCCTTGCCTTCCTGACGCTGGCCAGGGTCGTGATCGACGGGCGCGAGGATCTTGCCCGAGCGCAGCGCCGACATGATGGCGTCTGCCGTGCAGCCGGCGAAGCAATGGAACAGCACTGCGCGCTCGCCGACGCGGATCGACAGGCTGGCCTTGCCGTCGGCATGAGCCGGACAGCGGCACATGGCCGATGCTCCGTGCCACTTACCGCCGAGCTGGCGAACGATGCGGTCTGCCTGTTCCTCGATCGTGGCAGTCTGACGTTGGGCCATCTATGACACCCCGGTGCAGGACGCTTACAGGCTATCGGGGGAAGCCGCAAAGCACCAGCGAAAAGCGCATGAATCACTACGGGGGAACAGGGTGGAATTGGAACTGCTGCTCGAACGCGAACTGACGACGCTGCGACCGCCCGGCGGTACGATCACCGACGTCCATGTATGTCAGCGCGACTGCGGCAGGTGGCACATCAACGTCCGCGTGAGCTGGCGGGGCACAGCATTATTCCACGTCGGCCTTTACGATAAGAAGCGGATTCGCCTGTATAAAAAGGCCGCATCGGCTATTCGACATGTTGTCCTTGGCTATGGGTACGAGGATGTGATCCACGTCCATCCGTGGCCCGGCTTGAAGGACCAAGCGACCTTTTAGCACGACAGAATGTTGCCTGCAGAATGAACCAATTGTCATTTTCGGGCTAGGCAATTGCAATAAGGCGATTTAGCTTGTTCTCACTCAAGGAGTGAAAACATGGCAAATCGCTTGTTTTCGTATCTGGCAGTTGCAGGCCTCGCCTCGGCTTCGATGGCGTCGGCTCCGGCTCGTGCAGCCGACTCAACCTTGGCCTGCGAAGTGCTGCTCTGCGCGAGCAATCCCGGCGGATGGATGCAGTTCGCGGAATGCGTCCCGCCGATCCGCAAGCTCATCTCCCACCTCGCGTTGGGCGGAGGCTTTCCAACATGCAGCGCCGGCGGGGTCCGGAAAGCCGACTACACGAAGCCCAAGAACGGGCGCCCCGGCTATGTCGTGATGACGATGACCGATGGCACCCGGACCCGCTACACGGTGCCGACCAGCGCGCAGGTCGCGCAGGCGGAAGCCACGGCACTTCCAGGGTCGCCCCTCGGCTCAAGTAGTCAGGAGCGGTAATGACGCTCCCCGCCGCGGTCATCATGGGTCTCGCGGCGCAATGCGCACCTGATGTGGCACCCGCGACCATTGCGGCGATCGTGCAAACGGAAAGCCGGGGTTTCGAGCTGGCGATCGGGGTGAACGGCCTTGCCCGGCAGCCCGCGCCGGCAACGAGCGTCGCGCAGGCGGTGCAGACCGCGCGCTCCTATGTCGACAAGGGCTATTCGGTCGATCTCGGCCTCGGACAGATCAACTCGCGGAACATGAAGGCCCTCGGCATGACGTGGGACAACGTGTTTGATCCCTGCACCAACATCGCCGCTGCGGGTGCGGTGCTGTCCGGCAATTATCGGAGCGTGCGCGCGGGGCTTCACCCCAGCGCGCGCTGCGCATCGCCCTCTCCATGTACAACACCGGGTCGCAGTCGCGTGGCTTCTCCAACGGCTATGTCGGAAAGGTCGTCGGCAACGCCGGCTTCGCCGACGGCATCCAGCCCTCGCGGTCCGCGTGAGCGCGTTCACCGGCGCACCGGATACCGGCGAAAGTTCGAGCGCGGCTGCGCAGCTCGCCGCGCTGGTCGACGAAAACACGTCCGCTGCGGGGCAGCGACAAGCTGCGCCATCCCCACCGCCGCCATCGTGGGACGTGTTCGCGAGGGCGGAATATGAGCGAGCGCGGCTCGCCGGAGAAGGAGAAAACCGATGACTCTCGCATCTTTCGGTGGGCCGGCGCTGGCCCTCCGAGCCCGTGTCACCAGCTACGTCGACGCGATGACCCCGCGCCAGCGGAAGGTTTCGCGGGTGCTGTCGATGTTCAGTCTGGTGGCGCTGACGTCGCTGCTGTCAGCCGAGCCGGCGTTCGCGCAAACCAATCTGGAGAGCTTCGGCAACGCGGTCCTCGGGCTGCTGAGCAACGGTCTGCTGCGCATCGTCGCGATCCTCGCGCTGATCGCGGCGGGCTTCGGATGGCTGACAGGTCGGGTCAATACAGGGGCGCTCGTCACCGTCATCATCGGCATCGCGATCATCTTCTCGGCGCCGTGGATCGTCGATCAGCTCCAGGGCTGATCCTTATGGAAGCGGGGCGTCCCCACGCTCCGCTTCCGCCTGTTTCATGGAGGGCGTAGCGTGGACGAAGAACGGGAAGCGATGGCGCGCAACACGCTGTTCCTGGCGGTGACGCGGCCTGCGCTGTTCGCGGGCATCCCGATCGAGGCGGCCGTGGTGATCCTGCTGGCCTCGGTGATTACCCTCATCGGCACGACGAACCCGATCTATGGCGGCGTCGTCGCCGCGGTGATGTTCGGCATTTCGCGGCTTGTTGTTCGCCACGACGTCAACGCCTTCCGCCTGATCTTCCTGTGGGGCCGCACCAAGGCGGCCAACCGCAACCGCGTCTTCTGGGGCGGGTCGAGCTACACGCCGCTCCCCTGAAAGGCATCAAGCGAAAGGGGTTCGGCCGCAATGGCTAGGGCCAATCGCCTGTCCGAACAGGTGCCGATGAAGGTCGCGCTCAAGGAAGTGATGCCGACCAAGTTCCTGCCGTATGCGCGGCACGTCACCGACGAAGTGGTGGTGCTCGACTCCGGCGCGATCATGCTGACGTTCGAGCTGCAAGGCCGGGCTTTCGAGACGGCCGACGTGCGCGACCTGAACGATTGGCACGCCAAGCTCAACGGGATGCTGCGCAACCTGCACGACGATCGCCTGTCGATCTGGACGCACCTCGTCCGCGCACGGGTCGAGCAATATCCGGGCGGCAACTTCCGTTCCCGCTTCGCGCGGGATCTCGATGCCGCCTATTTTGCGCGGATGAACAAGGAGCGGATGTTCATCAACCGCTTCTTCGTGACGCTCGTGCTGCGCCCATCGGTCCACGGTGCCGACAAGCTCGTCCAGCTCTTCAAGAACAAGGCGCGGGCGGAGTCGGAGGCCGACGCGATCGACGCCGATCTGCTGGAGGCGCTGGAGGACAAGGCACGCGATTTCGAAAAGCTGATGGATCGCTGCTCGCCGCGCCGGCTGTCGATCTACGGGTACAACGGCCTGAAGTTTTCCGAGACGATGGAGGTCGCGGAAATGGTGATGACGGGTCGGCATCGCCGCGTGCCCGTGATCCGGGGGCACCTCGGCAGCGCCCTCTATCGCCAGCGCGTCGTGTTCGGCGGGGAGACGGTCGAGGTCCGCGACGCCGATCGCAGCGCCTTCGGCGGTATTTTCGGTATCCGGGAGTATCCGGCGACCACCACCCCGACGCAGTTCCAGTCGCTGCTGGCGGTCGATTTCGCGTTCGTGCTGACGCAATCCTTCACCTTCCTTGGCCGCGCTGCGGCGTCGGAGCGGTTCCGGCTGCGGCAGAAGCAGATGGAGAACGCGGACGATCGGGCCGTCAGTCAGATGCTCGATCTCGTCGACGCAGCGGACGATCTCATGTCCAACCGCTTCGTCCTAGGCGATCACCATTTCACGCTCGCGGTCTATTCCGACAGTCTCAAGGGGCTGCGCGACAATATGTCGATCGCGCGAGCTGCGCTCGCCGATACAGGCATGGTCGCGGCGCGTGAGGGCGCGGCGCTGGAAGCGGCCTATTGGAGCCAGCTCGTCGGCAATTTCGCGTGGCGTGCGAGGCCGGCGCCGATCACCTCGCTCAACTTCGCGGCGTTCTCGCCCTTCCATACCTATCCCGCCGGGCTCGCCACCGGCAATCATTGGGGCGACGCGATCGCGCTGATGAAGACCAGCGCGCGCAGCCCTATTTCTTCAGCTTCCACAAGCGCGACATAGGCCACACGCTGATCGTCGGCCCGACGGGGGGCGGCAAGACGGTCATCGTCAATTTCCTGATGGCGCAGGCCGAGAAGACGGGCGCTCGTCAGATATTCATCGACAAGGATCGCGGCGCGCAGATTTTCGTGCTGGCCTCGGGCGGCACCTATCTGACGCTCGAGAACGGCAAGCCGACCGGCTTCGCGCCCTTGAAGGCGCTGGAGAACACGCCGGAGGATCGGGCCTGGCTGTCGCTGTGGGTCCGCCAGCTCGTCCGCACCGAAAGCCGACCGATCACGGTCCAGGAAGAGCGGATGATCGATGAAGGGATCGCCGCGGTGATGCGGCTCCCGCGCGAGGATCGATCGCTCGACGCGCTCCGCACGATGCTCGGCATGGCGGACGCGGGCGGCATTGGCGCCCGCCTCGAAAAGTGGACCTCGCGCGGCTCGATGGGCTGGGTGTTCGACAACGCTGCGGACGAAATGACGCTCGATGCCCGGTTCATCGGGTTCGACATGACGGATTTCCTCGACAACGCCGACGTCCGCACGCCGTTGATGCTCTACCTGTTCCACCGGATCGACAAGCTGCTGACCGGCGAGCGCACCATCATCGCCGTCGACGAGTTCTGGAAGGCGCTCGGCGACGATGCGTTCCGGAGTTTCGCGCAGGACGGGTTGAAGACATACCGGAAGCGCAACGCGATGATGGTGTTCGCCACGCAGTCGCCGGCCGACGCGCTCAAGAGCGACATAGCGCACTCGATCCTCGAACAGGTCGCGACCCAGGTGATGCTTCCCAACCCAAGGGATCACGCCGGGACTACGTGGACGGCTTTTCGCTCACGGACGCGGAATACCACCTCATCCGCGAGGAATTGTCGCCGGAATCGCGCAAGTTCCTCGTGAAGCAGGGCCATGACAGCGTTGTGGTCGAACTGGACCTGACCGGCCTTGATGACGAGCTGGCGGTGCTGTCGGGCCGCGCCGAGACGACGCCGATTGCCGTCCATGTCGCGGCCGAGTTCGGCCCGATCCCGCCAACTGGCTCCCCGTATTCCACCAACGCCGTCGGCCAAGCTGAAGGAGAGAGGACATGCGTAGAATGAAGGCAATCGCACTCGCGCTGTCAGGATCAGCGCTCATGCTGGCCGGCTCGGCGCACGCACAGGGCATCCCGGTCCACGACGTCAGCTCGATCCTCCAGCAGATCGAGCAGGTAAAGCAGGGCGTTCAGGTGATCCAGCAGGGCGCCGACCAGCTCCGCGAAGCGCAGAGGCTCTATCAAGACCTCAACAAGATGACGGACATCGGCAACGTCGCCCAGCAGCTCAAGAACGACGTGCTCCGCACCAGCAACGTGTCGTCCAGCTCGCTCGACGGCTACACCAATGGCGACCTGAACGTCATCGGCGGCCTCCGCGGCAGGGCGAACGACGTCTACCAGGATCTCATCGGGCGCGGCTCGCAAAACATGACTGCCGACCAGCGCGCCGCCTATGAGCAAGGCTCGCGCGAAGCGGCGGTAACGACGGGGCTCGCCAGCAACGTGGGCGACGCGGTGACGAGCCGGCGCCAAGGCCTCGAAGAGCTGCGCAGCCGCCTCGCCAGCGCCAACTCGGCTGCGGAGCGCGCCGATATGTCGGCGCGGCTCCAGCTCGAACAGGCGCAGATGATGAACGATCAGATGGCGCTACAGGCGATCGAGCTTCAGCGTCGCGCGAAGGCAGAGGCCGATTACCAGCGATACGTCGCCATGCAGCAATCGGATCGCGCCAGCTTCAAAGCCGGGATGGGGATCGATTGATGCTGCGCACCATGCGAGCCGCGTTCGTCAGCTTGGCGGTCGTTACGCTCGCTTCCTGCTCGCCATCGGAGCGGCAGCAGACCGGGGATGATCTCCGGTCCGACATGCCGCTCCGGGATGCCACCTATTTCACGCAGCATGAACAAGAGCGCGTGGAAATGGCTGGTATCTGCGAGAAGTGGAAGGCGTCTCAACGCCCCCAGCAAGCTGGCCCTCAGTTGTAGTTAGTAACTGCAACAACGTCGATACGGCCAACCAACTCATCCAATCGAAGAAGGATCGAGACGAGTTCAAGAAGGGCATGGGTATTTAAGTCTGCGGCTCCCCGCTGCATTGGATTTAGAGGTTAGGTAGAATGGGTAATCTTTTCCAGTCGATGTTCACCTACCTCAACGACGCCTTGGCCGCGATCATCGCTGTCTATGCCGGCGTCGTGGGCTGGATTTCCGGCCCGCTTCGCGTCGGGGTGACGATCTACATCATCCTCCTCGGCTTCGCGATCCTGCGCGGGGCGGTCGAGTATCCCTTCCGTGAGTTTGTCTATCGCGGGATGAAGCTGGCTGCGCTCGTGTTCGCCGTCACGACGCTCTACGGCGCATCGGTCAGTCTGTTCGCGATGAATGGTCTGCCGCGAGACGTAGCGCAGGCCGTAGGAGGGTCGGACGTCACCGGCCTCGGCGATTTCTTCGATCAGATCGTGAGAGGCGCTTCCACGACGGTCGCGAAGATTACGGAGATTCAAGACGCCAGGACTGCCGCGGCGGGCAAGAACCTTGTCGGGCTCCCGAACAACATCGTCGAGATATTCTTTACAGGCATCTACTGCCTCGTTCTGATGGTGATGGCGATCCTGTCGGCCGCCCTCGGCTTCACCATCTGCGCGTTCGCGTTGTTCGCCTTGGCCCTGCTCGCGGCCGTGGGACCGATCTTTGTCGCTGCGCTCTTGTTTGATTCCACTCGTGCCTTCTTCTTCGCCTGGCTGGGCTCCGCGATAAGTTACCTCATGCTTGTCGCGTTCGCGCTGTTGTTGACGATCTTCATCCGGAACACGGGTGAGGACTTTATGAGCCAAGCCTTCGCTGGCGACACAAACATCTCCGTCATCGCGATCCGCGCTATCGCCTTCTACGTCTTGGGGTTCTTCTTCTTCCTCCAGATCCCGGGCCTTGCTGCCGGGTTGGGTGGTGGCGGTGCATCACTCGCAACGCAGTTTGCGAACGCCTCCACCGGCAACGTCGTCCCCAACGCGGGTCGCGCCCTGACCTCCGCTCCGGGGAGTATCGCCAGCTTGCCAATGAGGCTTGGTCGATCCTCTCGCGCGGCGCGAGGGGGTGGCGGCTCTCTCTACAACAACAGCTAATCGGAGACCCGGCATGAAGCTCGGCTCGGCCTTGGCCTTTCTCGCCCTCGCGGCTCTTACTCCCCGGTCCCGGCGCTCGCGGCGAAGGATGAAAAGCTGCCCCGCTGCAATGGCCGACAGAAGCGGCCCGCCAATCTCTACGGGACGGTGTTGCCGTCGATCCCGTCGCGGACCGCTCCTACGGCCGCTGTGACGCCTCCAGACGGGGGTGTGCCACGTGGCACACCTCAATCTGCACCGACACCGGCGACAAACCTGTTTCCGCCCGACGATGCAGCGCCAGGTTCGCAAGGGGCGAACACGTCGAGCAAGGTGCCGGCGATCGGCACGCTCAGTTCAAGCGCCAGCCCGATCGCCGCTCTCTCAACCACATATGCGAGCTGCTGAAATGGCTATCGGCGTGAGGGACAAAGACGAGGATCTGAAGGCATATTTCGCGGAAGCGGAAAGCTGGGATCGCGATCGGTTCGTGGCTGCGGTCCGGTCGCGTCGCATTGCCTGGATCGTCGCCACTGTCGCGATCGTATTCGCCGCCATCTGCGCAGCCGCGGTGCTGGCGCTCTCACCGCTCAAGACGGTCGTTCCCTACGTCGTCACGGTCGATCGCTCGACCGGCGCCACGGAAGTCACCCAGGAGCTGCGCGGCGATAAGACGATCACCTATGACGAGGCGATCCGTAAGTATTTCCTCGCCGATTACGTGCGCGCCCGCGAGGGGTGGATTCCTCAAGCGCGCGAGGAGTTCTTCCGCAAGGTTCTGGCCCTGTCGGCACGGGAGGAACAGAACCGTTGGACGGCCTTCTACAAGAAGGACAATCCGGACTCCCCGCAAAACCAGTTCACTGCCAATGACGCGGTGTTCGTGGCGATCCGCTCCGTGGCCTTCATCTCGCCGAACGTCGCGCAGGTCCGCTTCATCAAGCGGCTCCAGCGTGACCAGCAGATAATCGAGACGCCGGCCATCGCGACCATAACTTTCGACGTGCTGTCGAAGCCGGAGACGGAATCCGGCCGATACGCCAATCCGCTCGGGTTTCAGGTGAAGACATACCGGGCCGACGTGGAGGTTCCGACGCGATGAAGACGATCCTGCTCCTGGCCGCTGCGATCGGCGCCGTGTCGGCAGCGCCGGCGCTGGCGCAGACTCCCTCCGCCCGCGGCCCCGATGCACGTATCCGGGAGGTCAATTATACCGACGGCAACGTGATCCAGATCCGGAGTGCGTTCCGCACGGCGACGCAGATCGAGTTCGCCCCGGCGAGGTCATAAAGTTCGTGGCGATGGGGGACACAGTGTCGTGGGAGGTCGCGCCGGCCGACAATTCGCTGTTCGTGAAGCCGCGCGAGCGTGCCGGCGCGACGAACCTGATCGTCGTGACGGACTTCCAGGGCACCAAGCGCAACTACACTTTCGAGCTGTCGACGGTCGCGACGGCGCGCTCGCCGGGCACCTTCTTCAAGGTGCGCCTCCGCTATCCCGAATACGAGGCCGCGCAGGCCAGGTTGGCGCAACAGCGCGCCCAGCTCGCCGCAGCGCTGGCCGCCCAGAACGGCGCGATCAAGGCGGCGCTGGATATTGGCGTTCTCGAAGGGACGCGGAACCTCAACTACAAGGTTCAGGGCTCGTCCGAGCTGCAACCGTCCGAAGTCAGCGACAACGGGCAGTTCACGGTGATGCGCTTCCCGAACCAGCGCGAAATTCCTGCGATCTTCACCGTCAACCCCGACGGCAGCGAGGCCACGGCCTCGTTCGACGTGCGCGACGAGTTCGTGGTCGTCCACGGCGTCTACAAGGAAATGCGCCTGCGCCGCGGGAAGGTGGTGCTGTGCATCTATAACGAAAGCCCGAGCTTCTACGGTCGCGATCCCAAGACGGACACGGCCTCGGAAGCGGTCGAGCGCACGACGGAGAACTGACGTGTCCGACAAGAGATTCGACGTCGATGCGACGCCCGACGTGAACGAAATTGATCGCACCCCGGCGGTCGATCGCCCGAGCAAGATGCCGGCGCTCAATGCCGTCCAGTGGGATAACAAGAAGATGGTCGTGGGCGCGGCGCTGGCGGGGGCGATCGTCTTTGGCGTCCTGTCACTCGTCTCCGGGTCGGGCAGCGACAACAAGGCCCTCGAAGCGAGGAAGGCGCCGCCTCCGGCTGTAGAGGCGCCTTACGATCCCAACTCCGTCATTGCGCCGACGCTCGCGACCGCGCCCCGCGATCCGAACGCCCCGGTGCAGCTCACCGGCGAGCAAGTGCCTGCGATCGGCCCCGATGGTCAGCCGATCACGCCCTACGGATCGGCGGGCGGGCAGCAGCAGAGCCGCGGTGTCAGCGAGGCGGAGCGGCGTGCCAACGAAGCCCGCGAGCTGCGCGACAATGCCCGGCGATCGACGCTGATCGCCTACAATGGCGACCAAGGCGTCAGGCGTGCGCTCGGCGACGTTGCCGGCGCCGGCAACGCCCAAGGCGACGGCGACAGCGCTCCGACACGGACCAACCTCGACAACCTGAAACAAACCTCGACGATCGGCACCGCAACGGCCCGCATGATCGGCGATCGCAACTATCTCGTCACCGCTGGCGCAATCATCCCCTGCACGCTCCAGACCGCAATGGACAGCACCGTGCCGGGCTATGCGACCTGCATCATCCCTCGGGACGTGTATTCCGATAACGGCCGCGTCGTGCTGCTCGAGAAAGGCACGCGCGTATTCGGCGAGTATCAGGGCGGATTGCAGCGCGGCCAAAATCGCCTGTTCGCGATGTGGACGCGGGCCGTCACACCCCGCGGCGTCGCGATCGACATTAGCTCGCCGGCCTCCGACCCGCTGGGTCGCGCCGGGGTGACCGGCAAGATCGATCGGTTCTTCTGGCAGCGGTTCGGCGCGGCGATGCTGTTCAGCGTCCTTGATGCGGGCGGACAGATTGCGGGTCAGGCCGTCAGTCCGCAAGGCTCGACGGTGTTCCGCACCCCCGGCGACACCACGTCGCAAGTCCTGCAAGACACGCAGAACATCCGTCCGATCGTGCGCGTGAACCAAGGAACCGAGCTGGCGATCACCGTCGCCAAGGATTTCGATTTCTCGCAAGTCTATGGGCTGGGGCTCAAGTGAACGCCCCGTTCCGCAACACCGCGATACTCGATCACGCTGTTCGGCCGCTGCGCCAGTATCTCGATGACGACGGTGTAACCGAAGTCGTCATCAACGAGCCGTCGGTCGTCGGCGTCGAGCGGCATGGTGGCTGGACCTGGGAGCGCGAGGATGATCTGACGCTCGACGCGCTCAATCAACTGGCGCGCGCTGCGGCCGCGTTCACGTCGCAGGACGTCACGCGCGAGAATCCGATCTGCTCGACGATCTTCCCGACCGGCGAGCGCGTCCAGCTCGTGCTTCCGCCCGTGGTGCCCGACGGCACCGTGTCGATCACGGTTCGCAAGCCGTCGACGAAGACGATGACGATGGCGGATTTCGAGGCGAACGGCCTGTTCGCGGAAACCAAGGTCGCCACGAAGCGGGTCAGCCCGGTCGAGGAACGCCTGCTCGGCCTCCTCAACACGGGGAAGCACGTCGAGTTTTTCGAGCTGGCGGTGCGCAGCCGGCTCAACATCCTGATCTCCGGCGCCACGGGCTCGGGCAAGACGACGTTCTCGAAGGGGCTTATCAAGCTGATCCCGGAGAATGAGCGGCTGCTGACGATCGAGGACACGCGCGAGCTGGTCGTGCCTCACAAGAACGTCGTCCATATGATCTACAGCAAGGACGGCACCGGCACCGCCAAGGTGACGGCGAAGGAGCTGCTGGAAAGCGCGCTGCGCATGAGGCCCGATCGCATCCTGCTCCAGGAGCTGCGCGACGGGACGGCGTTCTTCTACCTGCGCAACGTCAACAGCGGCCATCCCGGCTCGATCACCACGATACACGCGGACTCGGCCGAGCTGGCGTTTGAGCAACTGACGCTGCTGGTGAAGGAAAGCGAGGGCGGCGCGGACCTGGCGCGCGAGGACATACGCTCGCTGCTCAAGATTCTCGTCGACGTCGTGGTTCAGATGAAGAAGGTCGACGGCAAGTTCCGGATGACCGAGATCTACTATGATCCGGCAGGGCGCCATGCCGCCTAAACGGGGCGCCATCCTCGCGCTCGGCATCCCGGTCGGGATCGTCGTCGCGTTTCTTATCACTTCGGTCGTCGCGTGGATTTACCTGGGTCTCCCCAGCGCGAAGTTCGATATTTTCAAGATGCCGGCGTTCTTCTGGTATTACCGGCATGATCCGGTGGTGCTGAAAGCCCTCGCCGGGGGCGCCCTGGTCGGCACCATCATCGCAGGCCTCATGCTGTGGTGGGTCGCCAAGCGGAAGCCGCCCCTCCACGGTGCCGCGCGCTTCGCGAAGGAAGGCGAGATCCGCCACGCCGGCTTCCGCGCCGACAACGGCATTGTCCTAGGCAAAAAGGGCGGCAAGTTCCTGACCTTCGGCGGCAGCGAACATTGCATCGTCGAGGCCCCTACCCGCTCGGGCAAGGGCGTCGGCATCGTCATCCCGAATCTCCTGTCGTGGCAGGACTCGGTCGTCGTTCTTGATGTGAAGCGGGAGAATTGGAACGCGACGGCGGGCTTCCGCAAAAAATACGGGCAGGCGGTCTACCTGTTCAACCCGACCGATCCGGAAGGGCGGACCGCCCGCTACAACCCGCTCGGCTATATCGATCGCGCAGACCCCGATCAGGTGGTGATCGAGCTGCAGAAGATCGCGACGATGCTGTTCGTGCCTCCCGAGCGGGGAGAGCCGTTCTGGACGGACTCGGCGCGGACCGCCTTCGTCGGCGTCGGCGCATACCTCGCGGTCGCCGATCAGCCCTTCACCATCGGCTCGATCTATCGGCTGATGACGACGGGCGACACGCGCGGCTTCTTCAAGCGCGTCCTCGACGATCGCTCCCTCGATCTGTCGCAAGGGTGCCGGAACGCGCTCGCGGATTTCACGTCGGGCGCCGACAATACGTTTGCCGGCATCGTTCAGACCGTCACGTCGAAGCTGAGCCTGTGGCTGAACCCGCGCGTCGA
The DNA here is from genome assembly GCF_001638925.1 of Sphingomonas sp. NIC1. Lineage (NCBI taxonomy): Bacteria > Pseudomonadati > Pseudomonadota > Alphaproteobacteria > Sphingomonadales > Sphingomonadaceae > Sphingomonas > Sphingomonas sp. NIC1. The sequence continues at coordinate 57,036 of NZ_CP015522.1, read as the reverse complement.
CGCGGCGACGGAAGCATCCGACTTCGATCTGCGCGAGCTGCGCAGCAGGCGCATGTCGATCTATCTCGGGGTGTCGCCCGACGAACTGGATCGGGTAGCGCCGCTCTATAACCTTCTGTTCCAGCAGCTCATCGACCTGAATGTGCGCGATCTGCCCGACACGGCGACGCCGCTGAAGATACTCGTCATCCTCGATGAGTTCGCCCGCATCGGGCGGGCGCAGGTGATTGCCAGCGCCTTCTCCTACGTCGCCGGCTACGGCATCCGCCTCCTGCCCGTCATCCAGTCCCGATCGCAGCTCCGGGCCGTCTATGGCGAGCATATCGCCAACGAGATCGTCGCCAACTGCGGCGTCGAGGTCGCGTTCACGCCGAAAGAGCTGCGCGTGGCGAACGAGCTATCCGAGCGGATCGGCTATATCGGGCAGGAGTCCGTCACCAAATCTCTGACGATACACGGCGTCCTGGCGAACCGCTCCAAATCCATGTCGGACCAGCGCCGCGCGCTCCTGCTCCCGCAAGAGCTGATGCAGTTTCCCGACAGCGAATTGCTCCTCCTCCGGGGCGGCATACCGCCGATCCACGGCGACAAGATACGCTACTATGCGGACGGGCTATTTCGCGGGCGCGTCGAGCCGGCGCCGGAAGTCCCCCGATCCCGCGCACGTTGCGCGACGACGAAGACCTGCCCGACTGTGCGATGCCGACATTCGATCAGCTCACGGACCCTGACCCGTTCGCGTTCGCGATGGATTGCGTCGTCACCCAGGATCATCCCGACATGCTCATAGACGTGGCGGCCGAGCAACGCGGCAACGAGGTCGTTGGTGTAATCGAACAGGAGCGATGACATGGCTGAGAATGTCGAAGCTGCCGGCGCTGGCAAAGAAGGTGATGGTCGGCGCCGGCGATCGATGGAAGTGCCCGCCGAGCTGGACTCCCGGTTCCTCCGCGTCGGCGACAAGCTCTATCGCAGCGCGCATGACAAACAGCCGGTCGCGACCATCACGCCCGATCGCATCAAGGCGAAGGACCGTGAGTCCCTCCCCGATCTGATCCGGCTCGCGAAGGAAAACGGGTGGACAGCGATCAAGGTCAGCGGCGACGCCGAGTTCCAGCGAGCGGCCTACCTCGCCGCATCGGCGCAGGGCATCAAGGTCGACGGCTATAAGCCCGACGACAAGACGAAGGTCGCGGCCGAGCGCGAGCAAGCGCGTCAGGGCGGCGTTCCCGACAACCAGGCGCGATCGACACGGACCGCCAACCAGGCCCGGGACACGCGGAAACAGGCCGAGCCGCGCACCGATCTGGCCGAGCGATTTCGCCGGCAATCGGACGTCCAGAACGCCAAAGACCCCGAGCTGCGCAAGGCGCAAAGCCACGTCGCGCTCGCGATGGCGGTCGCGGCCGAACGCTTCCCCAACGATCACGAGAAGCGGCGCGAGTTCGTGGCGGAACGCAAGGAAGAGGTCGCGGCGCGGCTCGGCCGCGGCGAGGCCGTGGCCGGCATCGAGGTCAAGACGAAGCAGGAACAGCGCGTGCGCGAGATGGCGCAGGATCAAATCCTGCAGAAGTCGCGATCAATCGGTGGGCGCTGACGCCGGGGTGTGCCACGTGGCACACCTTCCCGCTTCCCCAGCCTTCAACGCCGGTTTTGATACAAGGCAATTGGGAACAGGTTTCGGGAAAATGGCGCCTGAAGGTGGCAGTCAGCGGATGCCCCTCCCCGCCTTTCTCACTACAGGTTCGTTTGCGGGAAGGCCGTGCTATCGCCCCGGCGAGGGCGATTACGTTCGACAAGGGGTAAAGCGAGTTGGCCAAGGAACACGATTATACCTGCCGCATCGACTGGACCGGCAATCGTGGGGACGGCACCCGGACCTATCGAGGCTACGATCGCACCTGGGATGTGGTGACGCCCGGCAAGCCAACTATCCATTGTTCAAACGATCCCCTTCTAGGTGGCGATCCGACCCTGCCAAACCCGGAAGATCTTTTTCTGGCCTCGTTGTCGAGCTGTCATATGCTCTGGTATCTACACCTCGCTAGCAGCGCCAAGATCGTGGTCCATCGCTACACCGATGATCCGCTTGGCGTCGGAGAGGTCCACGCCGATGGGTCCGGGCAATTCCTTCGAGCGACTTTGCGGCCCGCGATCGTCGTTGCGGAAGGTACTGACATTCCGCAAGCAGAGGCGATCCACCACGAGGTTCACCGCTACTGCTTCATTGCCCGCTCGGTGAACTTTCCAGTCACATACTCACCGACGTTCGAGATCGCGGTGGGCTGACGCCGCCTTTCCCAAAATTCGATCCTTGCGGGGAAGCCTTGGCCATGTCGTTGGTCGTTTCCCAACCGGGAACGCCGATCAAGCTCTGGCTCGCTCAGTTTGGCGCGTGATCGTCCAATGCTCCAGTTAGTTGTAGACGATCACCTTGTCGCCGAGCAGATCGCCATGACGGCGACAGAAAAGGTCGAGCTGATCGCGATCACCGACCAGTTCAACACAGATCGTCAGATGCGGATCGGCAATTTCCGAGCCGTTCTCCCGGATCGGTTCGTGATTGCTGAAGCCGTAATGGGTATTTTGCGCGACGGCGTTGATGATGCCGTCCGCCTTCGCGGTGCGAATCAGCTCGCGATAGAGCGGCTTTGCCCCCCAGAAGCGACGCGGGCCGATCTTGTCGGACGGCTTCAGATAGATGCGCAGCATCCCGACTTCGCGGTGCTGAACGGTGAAAAGGTCGGGCATGGTAGAGCTTTCGACAGGAAGCGGGATCAGGCGCGCGCGCGCCGGCGAGAAGCGCGGCGCGTGCGGGCATCGCGCAGGGTGGCGTCGGGTGTGAGGTGTGCGGCAGGCACCTTAAGCACGGCGACGCGCTGCGACAGGTAGATGCCGTTGTGGCCTGAGCAGAGATAGGCGACGAAGCACGCGACTGCGATCGGCACCGCATAGGCCGCGCCGAACAGCTCGATCCCCATGAACGTGCAAGCCAGCGGCGTGTTGGCCGCGCCCGCGAACAGCGCGACGAAACCGATCGCCGCGAAAACCCCTGTCGGCACTCCGAACATGGGCGCGAGCGCATTGCCGAGCGCCGCGCCAATGAAGAACAGCGGCGTCACCTCTCCGCCCTTGAAGCCAGCGCTCAGGGTAACGACGGTAAAGAGCAGCTTCAGCGCCCAGCTCCACGGGTGCGTATCGGGGCCGAAAAAGCTGGCAATGGTCAGGTCGCCCGGCGTTGCCGCCAGCGTGCCCAGGCCGAGATAGTCTCGCGTGCCAAATAGCCAGACCAGCGCGATCACGGCGACACCACCGATAGCGGGTCGTAGTGGGCCATAGGGTATCACGCGCTTCAGCCATCCGCCGAGCGCATGGTTGGCCTCTGCAAAGGCCAGCCCGACCAATCCGAATACAACGCCCGCGACGCCGGCTTTGGCGACGAGCAACGCGTCGACCGGCACCATCGCATCGACATGGTAGGCGCCGTGATGAATGCCCCAGGCAAGACAGGTCCAGTCACCCACCAGTGCCGCGACTAGGCACGGTACTAGCGCGCGATACTCGACCCGGCCGATCGCCAGAACCTCCAGTGCAAAGACCGCGCCCGCGATCGGCGTCCCGAAGACCGCGCCGAAGCCCGCCGCGATTCCGGTCATAAGGAGGGTGCGTGTCGCTTCCGCATCCAGCTTGAGGGCGCGCCCAAACCCGCTGGAAAGACTGCCGCCCAATTGCACGGCGGTGCCTTCACGCCCCGCCGATCCCCCGAACAGGTGCGTCACGACCGTGCCGAAGAGGATGAGCGGGGCCATGCGCAGCGGCACACCGCCCCCCGGTTCGTGGATTTGCTCGACGATGAGGTTGTTGCCGCCTTCGACCGAACGCCCTGTCAGATGGTAGAGCAGTCCGACCAAGAACCCGCCGATCGGCAGCAGGTAGAGCAGCCAGGGAAAGGCATAGCGAAGCCGGGTTACGGCATCGAGGCTCCACAAGAAGGCCGCGCAGAGCGTTCCCACCGCTGCGGCCATCGGGACCAGAATCAAAGTCCACCGCAGCACCGACATGGCATGGGTGCGGCGCTCGCGAATGAACGCTGCCATGTTGAACTGGTCGTAGAGATTGCGAAACGTCGCGTGCACGATTCCTCCTTGCTGCCTTGCGGCGCCTGGTAGGAATCATCGGCCCTTGCGAGGGCGGTTCGGCCGAATGGCCCGGCGGAAATCCATCGCCGTGCCCGAGCATATGCTGTCCGACGGCGACCTGGTCAACCACGGCAGGGTCACGATGAGACCGTTGTTTTGGTGAAGATAAATAATTGGCTCGCCCATGGAATAAACCCCGACGAGCATCGTCTACGCTTTCGAGACCGATGCGCCGGAGGCTTATGCATAGACGAAACTGGATGCTGGGTCTGACTGCTTTAGCCCTGCTCACCGGCGCAGCCGCGGCCGCCCCTGCCGATGGCTACGCCAGCATGGTGTCTGCCGCGATGGACCGGATGATGGCGGGCATGATGGTCAAGCCGTCCGGCGACGTCGACCGCGACTTCGTCGCGATGATGCTTCCGCACCATCAGGGCGCCATCGATATGGCGGTGGCGGAGCTGCGCTACGGTCATAACGAGCAGCTCAAGCGCATCGCACAGGAGATCATCATCGATCAGCAGCAGGAGATCGCCGCCATGAAGCTGGCGATCGGTCAGCCGCTACCCCCTTCGACGCCAGCCCCGACGCAGGGCGGTGACCACCACAGCCATATGGAGCACTGACATGATCCGGACCATCCTGCGCTCGGCCGCCTTGCTGATAAGCGCCGCACCGGGCATCGCCATGGCCCAGCAGGCGCCGTGGAACGCCAGGGACGTGCCTGTCAGCCACCGCGACCGCGTCTATGCATCCGAACAATTCTCCAACACGGTGTCGGTGACGGACCCGGCCGACAACCGGCTGCTCGGCGTCATCAAGCTTGGCGATCCGCAGCCGATGAATTTTTCACCGCTCTACAAGGGGCAGGTGCTGGTTCACGGACTCGGCTTCTCGCCGGACGGGAAGACCCTCGCGGTCGTGTCGATCGCATCGAACGCCGTGTCGTGGATCGACACCGCCACCAACACCGTCAAGCATACGACTTATGTCGGGCGCAGTCCGCACGAGGCGTTCTTTACACCGAACGGCAAGGAAGTCTGGGTCACCGTCCGCGGCGAGGACTATATCGCCGTGCTCGACCCTACGACGTACAAGGAAACCGGGCGCATCAAGACGCCCGGTGGTCCGGGTATGACGATCTTCTCGCCCGATGGCCGATACGGCTATGTCTGTTCGTCGTTCAATCCGGTGCTGGCCGTGTTCGATGTCGCAACCCACGCGCAGGTCGGACAGGTGGCACAGCCGAGCCCATTCTGTCCCAACATCGCCGCGACGCCGGACGGCAAGCAGGTGTGGTTCACGCTGAAGGACATCGGCAAGACGGTCGCATTCGATGCCAGGCCACCCTTCGCAATCCTCAAGGTGCTGGATACCGGGCCGATCACCAATCACGTCAACTTCGCCCGCACGGTCAGGGGACAGTTCGCGTACGTCACGGTAGGCGGGGAAAACGCGGTGAAGGTGTTCCGCACGTCCGATTTCGCGCCCGTCGCCACCATCCCGGTCGGCAAGATGCCGCACGGCGTCTGGCCATCGGGCGACGGCCGGCGCATCTATGTCGGGCTGGAGAATGCCGATGAACTCGCCGCAATCGACACCACAGGCAACAAGGTGGTCGCCACCGTGCCGGTCGGACAGGCACCGCAGGCGATCGCCTATGTGCCGAACGCTGTCCCGACAGGCCCCGGCACCGACAATCTCCAACCGCTCGGTACGGCCGGCAAGGCGGTGCATCTGACCATGGGGCCGGTTGGCGGCAATGGTGCGGCAAGCAGCATCACCCTCTTCGACCAGGGCATCATCCAGGTCGTGCAAAGTGCCGTTACCGGTTTGCAGCCCAAAAAGCCTTACATGCTCGTGCTGACCGCCAACGCGGACGGCAGCGGTGCGGTAGAGCCGCTTGCGAACTTCATGAGCAACCCGGCAGGTGCGGCGATCGTCAACGCATCGGGGCCGATCCGGCAGATCGTTCAGGGCAGCACCGCGGCGCCCCGGCGCTTTCTGGCTGTCGCGGAGGTGGTGAACGGCGCGCCGGGTCGCATCGTGCAGGTGCAGCGCGACTGAGATGGACCCGCTTGCCGCCGCGATCGAACCCCTGATCCCCGGCCTGCGCCGCTATGCCCGATCGTGGTTGCGCGATCGGGCGATGGCGGATGACGTGGTGCAGGATTGCCTCGAGCGCGCAGTCGGGCGCTGGCGACAGCGACGCGGCGTGGAGGTGCGCCCGTGGGTCTATACGATCCTGCACAACCTGTTGGTCGACCATCAGCGGCAGCATAACCGGCGAGGCACGGCGGTTCCGCTCCACCTCGTGGACGACGCTGCGCTCGGCCGCCCGGCCGATCAGGATACAGGCCTGCACCACCGCGACCTGCTGCACGCGCTTGATGCGTTGCCTGAGGAACAGCGAACGGTGCTGCTCCTCGTCTCGGTTGAGGGGCTGCCCTATGCGGAGGTCGCTGCCGTCGTCGGGGTGCCGCTGGGCACGGTGATGTCGCGCATATCGCGGGGCGCGACCGTCTGGCGACGCTCCTCCGGGAGGGTGAACGGCCGCGATTGAGGAGCGTGCAATGACCAGCCCGATCGGCGAGGACGATCTGGCCGCGTGGATCGATGGCAGGCTGTCGCCCGAGCGGCAGCGCCTGGTCGACGCTTACCTTGAAGGCCAGCCGGACGTGCATGCCCGTTTGCGGGAGCAGGCGGAGCAGGCGCGAGCCCTTGCATCGCTGTTCGCTCCCATCGCGGATGAACCGATCCCGGCGACGATGCGCGTCGCAGCCATCAGGGGACGGCAACGCCAACCGCGTTGGCAACTCGCCATCGCCGCGTCGCTTCTCGTGGCGGTCGGGTTTGGCGGGGGCTGGTCGAGCGCGCGGTGGAGCGGCGAACCTCGCGCGGGCATCGCGGCGCTGGCCAACGAGGCGAGTGACAATTTCCGTGTCTATGCCGCCGACCGGATACGACCGGCGGAAATCGGCCCCGACCAGCGCGCCATGCTGATCCGGTGGACCTCCGCCCGACTGGGTGAGCGCGTGACCATCCCGGACCTCAGCACAGCCGGTTACCGCTATGGCGGAGGGCGACTGGTCGCGACACCCCACGGCCCTGCGGCGCTGCTCCTCTACGATGGACCACAAGCGTCGAAACTCGCGGTGCTGACGAGGCCCATGCAGATCGACAAGACCGCGAGCATGACCAGTACGTCCAGCGGGACCATGGGCCGGATCACATGGGCGGTCGACGGGATCGGCTACAGTGTGGTGGGCGAGCGCCCCGCGGCCGAGCTGCATCCGATCGCCGATGAAGTCCGGCGCCAGGCAGGTGCCGCGCTGGTGTCCTGATAGCGCCTTGCCGCTTCCCGGCGCCGACAGGCACCGGGCTGTCCAGCGCGATCACGGCTTTCGTTCGGCGTCCTTCCTGTCGGCCTCGGCTGGCGTCAGCCTGGCCCGCTCGCGGATGCGGCGTTCGAGCGGAGCGCCCACGAACAGTACGAGCATCGCAAGGCTCAACCCGCCGATGATGAGCGGCCACACCGCCAACCCTGCTGCCGCGCCGATGGTGGCGGTGACCCAGATGCACGCGGCGGTCGCCAGTCCATGCACTTCCTGACCCTGACCGACCCGCAGCACCGCGCCGGCACCGATGAAGCCGACGCCGGACAGAATGCCCTGCATCGCCCGTCCTGCGGCATCGGCGTTCACGTTCGGCAAGCCACTATGCACGATCGCCTGCACGGCGATGCAGCTCGCCAGACCGACCAGACCCAGTGTCCGCAAGCCCATGATCTGCCGGTTCTCGCGCGAGCGTTCCCAACCAAGTACCATCCCGGCCGCAGTCGCCACCACCAGCCGCCCGATCGCATCGATCCAGAAGCCGATGTCCGATGCCGCTGACGCTTCGATCATTCGACCAGCACGTGCACGTGATGCCAGGCGGTGCACAGATAGCCGGCGAAGTTCCACATCGTGTCCGGCCGTTCGGGCTGTCCCTGTCCAGCCTCGTCGAAGGCGCGCACGACGAGGTGCTGGCGACCCTTGGCGAGCGTGGCGTCGAGGGTCCAGCGTCGCCAACCCCAATGGGTCTCCGGATCATCGGCAAAAGTCGCCTGTTGCCAGTCGCGACCACCGTTTACCGACACCTCGACGCGCGAGATGCGGCGATCATAGGCGATGGCATAACCCTCGATCCGCACCTCCCCGGCCGGCAGGCTTTCGCCAGAGCCGGGCGCACAGATCGCGGCGTTGAGCGGCATGGCATTGATGGTCAGACCCTGGCTCCAGTCGACGGTGTTGCTCGTCACATCGGCAGGAAAGAGCTTGTAGTCGTGTGCCTGGATCGGTGCGTCGGATGGCGTGTCGCGCACCTCGATCCGTGTCAGCCATTTGGCGCTTCGCACCCCGGCATAGCCCGGTATCACCATGCGGAGCGGTGCGCCGTGTTCGGGCGTCAGCGGCTCGCCATTCATCGCCCAGGCAATGAGGACGTCGGGTTGCCGCGCCTTGTCCATGGCGATCGAGACCCCGAACAATGCTTCCTCGCCTTCGACGTCCACCTCGTCCGCGCCGGTGAATGCTACGAACAGGTCGGACGCATCCGGCGCACCGACGGCATCCAGCACGTCGGACAGTCGTACGCCGGTCCACTGCGCATTGCCGATCGCGCCAACGTCCCACGGGTCGCCGGAGGTCTTGGCGACCTGCTGGAGATCCGTGCGCCGGTTGCCGGCGCACTGGAGCACCGCCGTCACCGTGCGTGTGGCAAACGCGTTCTTCAGTTCCTCCACCGATAAGAAGCGGCTCGCCATGCCCCTCCCGCTCACCTCGATCCGATGATCAGCGGGCAGGTCGGGCACCGCCCCGTGGCTGCGCACGTAGAACAGCGCCTGCGGCGTCAGGAACCGCTCGATCAACGCACCTGGCATTGGCTCGGCGTTGTAGGGATCGGAACTGCGCTCGATCATATCGGTCATGGACGATCAAACGCGCCGCATGCGCGTATTGCTTCACGTCTTGGAGACCATCACAGACGAAAGGCTGCCGATCATTCCGATATCCAGATTGGAATAAACAGATCAAACGGTTGGTCGTATCGATCAGATTGCGCGATATAAGCTGCATGACCCTGGAGCAGCTCAGAATCTTCGTCGGTGTCGCCGAGCGCGAACACGTCACCAAGGCAGCGGAAGCGCTGAATGTCACGCAGTCTGCTGCCTCCGGCGCGGTCGCGGCCCTCGAAGCGCGCTACGGGATACCTCTGTTTCACCGTGTCGGGCGTGGCATCCAGCTGACCGAAGCAGGCCGCGGCTTTCTGGAGGAAGCGCGCGCGGTGCTGGGGCGGGCAGCGCATGCCGAGACGATGCTGGCGGACTATGCCGGGCTTGCCCGTGGTTCGTTGCGGATCGTCGCAAGCCAGACGATCGCGAGCTACTGGTTGCCGGCAAAGCTCGCCGCCTTCCACGAACGCCACCCGCAGATCGCGGTCGAACTGGCGATCGACAACACCGAAGGTGCGGCAGCGCAGGTCCTGAGCGGCGCGGCGGAGCTCGGTTTCGTGGAGGGCGAGGTGGACGAACCGGCGCTCGCCCACTGGAATGTCGGGCGTGACCCGATGGTGCTGGTCGGCCGCGAGGACGCCGGGCGCGTCGACGAGGACTGGCTTCGCGCTGCACGCTGGATCGTCCGCGAGCAGGGTTCGGGCACGCGCTCGACCTTCGAGGACGTACTGCGAACGCGCGGGTTTGATCCGGCCCAGCTGACCGTCGCGATGACGCTGCCGTCCAACGAGGCCGTGCGTACCGCGGTCGAGGCTGGTGCCGGCGTTGCCGTCTTGTCGCGATTGGTCGTCGCACGCGCGCTCAAGGCCGGCGATCTGGTCGAGCTGCCGCTCGGGCTGCCCGACCGCGCCTTCCACGCGCTGCGCCACAAGGAACGCTATCGCACCCGCGCGGCCGACGCGCTGACGGACCTTATCAAGGAGCAGGTCGCATGACTGCCGACACGCACTCCGTTCTAAGCGGCTTCAAGCCGCTCAGCCGGCTCGATCACCCCCGCGAGATGATCCGCCAGTTCACGCCCAACTGGTTCGCCGCGACGATGGGCACGGGCATCCTCGCGCTCGCGCTGCCGCAGGTGCCCGGCATCGGCCCCTCGCTAAAGCCGGTTGGCGAGGTGTTGTGGTTCTTCAACATCGCGCTCTTCGCGCTGTTCGCCGGTCTCTATGGCGCGCGCTGGACCATGTTCGGGCACGAGGCGAGGCGCATCTTCGGGCACAACACCGTGTCGATGTTTATCGGGACCATCCCAATGGGATTGGCGACAATCATTAACGGTTGCCTCGCCTTCGGCATCGCGCGGTTCGGGGATGGCATTGTGCCGGTCGCACACGTCCTGTGGTGGATCGACGTCGCCATGTCGCTCGCCTGCGGCGTGCTGATCCCCTACCTGATGTTTACCCGCCACGAGCACAGCCTGGACGGCATGACCGCCGTATGGCTGCTGCCGGTCGTCGCTGCCGAAGTGGCGGGCGCCAGCGGCGGGCTGCTCGCGCCGCATCTAACCGATCCCCACGCGCAGATAGTGACGCTCGCGACCTCCTATGTGCTGTGGGCCTATTCGGTGCCGGTCGCGTTTGGCATCCTCGCCATCCTCATCCTGCGCATGGCACTCCACAAGTTGCCGCATGAAAGCATGGCGGCATCTTCCTGGCTGGCGCTGGGGCCGATCGGCACGGGTGCTCTGGGCATGCTGGTGCTCGGCGCGGATGCGCCGGCGATCCTCACCGCGCACGGGCTAGCCGGCGTCGGCACCGTCGCGCAGGGGATCGGCGTTGTCGCCGGGCTCTGCCTTTGGGGTTTCGGCCTGTGGTGGCTGGCGCTCGCGACGCTTATCACCATCCGCTACTGGCGCGCGGGCGTGCCGTTCAACCTCGGCTGGTGGGGCTACACCTTCCCGCTCGGCGTCTACACCGTCGCCACCTTCCGCCTCGGCACGACGCTGAACCTTATGTTTTTCGGTATCGTCGGCACGGTGCTGACGGTTGCGCTCGCGGCGATGTGGCTGCTGGTCGGTGCCAAGACGCTAGCCGGTGCATGGCGGGGCAACCTGTTCGTCTCGCCCTGCATCGCCACCCCGAACTGATCCGCCATGATGATCGGATCAGCCGGTCCGATCACTTGCAGAATGCCCCTTTGATCCGCCAGCGTGACTGGCCACAGGAGAGCCTTGTCATGGACAATTTCGACGCCGGGCTGGCGAGTGAGACCAGCCGTCGCCGCTTCCTCAGCCATGCCGCGCTCGGCACCGCCGGCCTTGCCGCCGCGCCGGCACTGGCGCAGCAGCTCGTCGACCTGAAGCTGCCCGGCGGCAATGCCGAGCGGCCGATGACCAGCGCCTTTCCCGGCAAGGGCAGCATGATCCTCCAGCGCGTCCATCCACCCTTGCTGGAGACGCCGATGGAGGTCTTCGACAAGTCGGTGTTCACGCCCAACGACCAGTTCTTCGTCCGCTGGCACTGGGCCGACATACCGACCTCGATCGACGTCGAAAGTTTCCGCCTCAACGTCTTCGGCCACGTCAATCGGCCGCTGTCGATCAGCCTCGCTCAGCTGCTGCGCCTTCCACGGGTCGAGATGGCGGCGGTGAACCAGTGCTCGGGCAACAGCCGCGGGCTGTTCCAGCCGCGCGTCGCCGGCGCGCAATGGGGCAATGGCGCGATGGGCAACGCCAAGTGGCTCGGCGTTCGCCTGCGCGACGTGCTCGACCTCGCCGGGGTCAAGGCAGGCGCGGTGCAGGTGCGCTTCGGCGCTCTCGATCAGCCGGTCGTGGCGGGCGCTCCTGACTTCGAGAAGGCACTCGACATCGACCATGCCCGCGACGGCGAGGTCATGATCGCCTTCGGCATGAACGGCGAGCAACTGCCGCTCCTCAACGGCTTTCCCTGCCGGCTGATCGTGCCGGGCTGGTACTCGACCTATTGGGTCAAGATGCTGAACGCGATCGAGGTACTGCCCGGCCCTGACGACCAGTATTGGATGGCCAAGGCCTACAAGATCCCCGCGACACCCGGCGCGAATGTCGCGCCCGGTGCCAAGGACTTCCCGACCGTACCGATCAATCGCATGATCCCGCGTAGCTGGATGACCAGCCTGCCCGATGGTCAGGCGATCGCCTATGAAGCGTCGATCCCGGTCGGCGGCATCGCAATGGGCGGCGATTGCGGCGTCGCCAAGGTCGATGTGTCGTCGGACGGTGGCCGCACCTGGTACAGGACGACGCTCGGAGCGGACGAGGGCAGGTACAGCTTCCGGCGCTGGGACGGGCGGGTGCCGCTGAGACGCGGGCCTAACCCCATCATGGTGCGCTGCTGGAACACCAACGGTGTCGCTCAGCCGATGAAGCCGATCTGGAATCCCGGCGGGTTCATGCGCGGCAACATTGAAACCACCACCATCATCGCGGCCTGAGGAGCGAGCAAATCATGAAGACTCCGTCTCCCGGCATGATGGCTGCTGGCCTGATCGGCCTGACCGGCATCATCCTCGTCTCGATCGGCGCGCCGAGCAGCCGCAAGGCGCCCGTTCCGATCTCCGAGATGTCTGAGCCGGCACCGGCCGCCAGCGTGTCAGCGCGCGGCTTCTCGCTTGCCTCGACCAGCGTCGACCTGCCGGCCGACGACGCGACCTACCCCGACGGTCCGCACGCCGACGTCATCAATGCCAATTGCACCTCGTGCCACTCAGCCAGCATGGCGCTGACCCAGCCTGCGCTATCGGCGGATCAGTGGAAGGCGACCGTCACCAAGATGCGTGAGGTGTATAAGGCGCCAGTGGCCGAGAAGGACGTCGATGCGATCGTTGCTTATCTCACCGCTATGCCGAGCCAGAAGGTGGCACCCGCGACCGGCAAGGCGCAGGACCCGGACCCCAAAGTGGCTCCTGATGTCTCAGGTGGAACCGGCTAACCGATCTACTTCCATAATCCCGAAATACCATCCCAATCGGGAAAGCGGCTCGATGATTACCGCCTGCGGCTTGGCGGCGGGGGTGTGCCACGTGGCGCACCTTGATCCGGCGACGGGCGGGTCCGGGTCCGCTCCTGTGCCTCTCGGACGCGGGTTTCCGCCTCGCGCAACATCCGGTCGGGCACCGTTTCGATGCTCCCGCGCTCCTGTATGAATTGGCGCACGTCGCGGGCCAGCTTGCGGTCCTCGCGATCGGCGCTGCGATCGAGCCGTTCGGCCGCGACCTCATAGCGCCGCTTGGTGTCCTGCCAACGCGCGCGCGTCTTCGACACGAACGCGGGCTGCTGCGCCTTGCCAAGCGCGATCTGCATGGCTTCTCGTGCCTGACGTAGATCGGCCTCGGTCGGCTGACGGGAAGCGCCGCTGCGTATCCGCGCGCGCAACTGCGTCAGTGCCATGCTGGTGCCGGCCCTCCCCTGGCCGCGCGTGTAGCGCGGCGTCGCCTCGGCCTCGATGCCGCGGCTACGCAGCGCCTCGGCAAACGCCTCCCGGAAGCGGAACAGATCCTCGCGCCTCGGATCGAACCGCTTGCGGTCGACTCCTTCGGCTTGGACCGACAGGTGAACATGCGGCCGGGGCGTGTCGGTGTGGAGCGCCATCAGATAGTCGTGGTTGTCGCCGATCATGCGCTCGGCCGCCTCGCGCACGGCTTGCTTCACCGTCTCGGGGTCGGTTCCTGCCGGCATCGAGAACACCATCGCCACGGCCGAAACGGTCGTGCCCTGCCGCCAATAAAGCGGGTCCGACCATTCGTCGGCGATCCGCTGCGCGTCTTCCTTCGTTGCGATCTGCTCCCCGTCGCGCGTTTCAAGGGGAATGTCGCCGTGGCGGCCGATGTAATCGAGATGGGCGGCGAGATGCTTGGCACCCTTCTTTCGACCCGTCACCTTGACCAGCACCTCGGGGGTGCGCCGCACGACTCGCGCGAGCGTCGCCCGGGCATCCCCTCTAACGTGCGACGTCGCCGGCGTCCGCGTAGCGAACGGCCCGGTGCCGTTGACCAGGTGCCGCGCGTATTTCAAATTCGGATCGCTGACGAGACGTGGCTTGAAGCTGGGCTTCATCGCCTCCCAAAGCTCATCCTCGCGGTCCCGAACGGCATTAGTCGGCGACCTCCCAGAAGGCGGTTTCGCCGCGCAGCACGGCCGCCAGCGCCTCGATCTGCTCGTTGATCTCCTCGCGCATGTCCGCGATGCGACGCAGCTCGCGGTCGATCTGCAAGCCGCTGTCCGCCATCATCGCCGCGTTGCCGGCCTTCATCGCCTGATTGAGGTTCCGGCCGATGCGCTGGAGCTGCATCCGGATCGGCGCCACTGCGTCGCGAAGTCCATCGTCGACGCCGGCCTTCAAGGCGATGTGCCGGCGCACCAGCGCCTTGATCCATCCGGCGCGATCGACGCCCCGCTCGGCCGCCCGGTGATCGAGGACAGCCGTTTCGACGTCCGTGAAGGTCAGCGACACGCGATTTCCCGCGCTGTCGGCGCGGGGGGCGATCCGGGGAGCGTCGGCCACGTGCTTCAACGATTGCTGAAGCACGGTGCGCAGGAGCGCGCTGCGCCCTCCCTGCCTCTGCCACGGCGTCGAACGCGGCAAGCAGCTCGCGATCAACGCGCGCCGTCAACATCGCTGAACCCTTGGTGGGGGATGAAGGCTGCGGCGCGAGCGACATAGCCGGAAGGTAATGTAATACAGAAAACGCAGCAACACCTATCCTGCCATCAAACATTTTCCACCAAAATCAGCCTTCAAGTGTGCCAGTGGCACACCCAATCCGACTGAAAGTGATGAAGTCGCGGAAGGAAGGATTGGGCTTGAGCGCGAGCGACGGCCGCTGCCGGCGCTCTCCGTTCAACCGGCGCGATCAGCGCCAGCTCACCATGCGCGGCTCCGCCTCATCCTCGAAGTGCAACCACGCCTCCACAATCATTGCGCGCTTGCCCTCGATCTCGATCGTCGGCCGCTCGACCTTCTGTTTAGCCGTCCTCGGCTTGGCCGGCGAGCGGGGTGCAGGGGCGGGGGTTTCGGGCGAGGCACTGTCTGTCGGCGTCGCGCCTTCTGGCACGGGCGTCTCGTCCAGCGCCCGACCGGCTTCCTCGTCTCGGATCGCGTCTGTCGTCGGCGTCATCTCGCCCGCGTCGGTCGCCGCCGTATCATCCACGGCAGGGCGCGCGGGTGCCTCCGCTTGGCTCGACGTGTTGGACTTGGGCGCCGATTTCTTCGCCCCTACCTCGCGCGCGAACCGCTCGCACGCCAGCACCGTCATATCCTCTGCCGCGGTGTTGGCGACAAAGGCACGAGTTGCCGCGTCGTCAGTCTTCGCAGCCTGGACGAGTGCGACCGCGCTCCGCATCGATATGTCGGCGAACAGCGCGGCGATGTAGTCGGGCGCCTTTGCGAGCCCCTGATAGCGAGTCAGCAACGTGCGGTTGCGGCCCGTCGCTCGCGCCAGCTCGGCGAGCGAGCGCCCTTTCTCGACCTGGCCGGTAACGAACCGGATCATGTCGGCCGTCGACAGATCCTCGCGCTGGTCGTTCTCGATGAACTGATCGATCCGCACCTGCTCAACGTCATCCGTCTTACTGACGATCGCGCGGACCTGCACGCCCAGCTTCTGGCACGCCCGCCAGCGCCGCTCACCGAACATGATGCGATAGCGGCCCTCCGCATCTTTCGGGGCAACAGTGATCGGTTGGAGCTGACCGCGCTCTTTGATCGTGTCCGCCATTTCATCGATCTTGGCCGGATCGATCTCGCTGCGGACGTTCTCGGGATCGGGATAGACCAGCTCAGGGTCGAGAAGCTGAACGCGATCGGCATCCGCCACCGCTGCTTTCTCGCTGAAAACGTCGAAACCGGAGAAGTCGGTCATTTATGGCTCCCGATCCGGGTCATGGCTTCCTCGAGAAATGCACGCATTGGCGGAAGCGAAGTCCGCACGTCCTTGTCGAACCGCCACACCGGCACATGCTCCTGAATGGCCTGGCTGTAGTGAGCCCGCTCGGGAAGGTAGTTGGTGAATAGGTTTCGCCCGATCTTTTCCTTGATCGCAGCAAGCATCTTCATCTGGTGAGTATCGTTCGCCCGAACCCGGTTCGGCACGAGCCCGACGACATGGATCGGCGTTTTCCGACGCTGGTTCACCGTCTGGATCGAATCCGAAACCTGCTTGGTCGCTGCCGGCCCAAACGGTCCAAGCTCGACCGGAACGATCAGGTGGTTGCACACCAAGAGCGCGGCGAAATTAATCCAGGACCAAGAGGGGGGCGTGTCGATGACGCAAAAATCGAAATAAGAATCGAGCGCCGGGAAATTGGCGTTCAGCGCAGAGAGCGCGCGGGGGTAATCGGCGTCGTACTCTCCACCCATCCGATTAGAGTAGATCGCGAGGCGCGGAAAGGTGGCCGGTGGCACATAGTTCGGCTCGAACAGCGGCTTGCACGTCCCAAGCTCTCGAAATCTGCGAGCGCGTCGGTCGCGTTGCACTGTCGATCGAGGTCGAGGAACAGCACGCGATGGCCGGCGTCGGCGAGAACCCATGCCAGATGGCAGGCGATCATCGTCTTGCCGGCGCCGCCCTTCTCGACGTTGATGGCAATGGTCTTCACGCCTTACCAGCCTCGGTCGGAATTGTTGGTCCAGTGCTCGTAACCGCAATAGTTGGAGTCCGTCCGCGTATTGCGGCGCGCCTCTTCATCGGGGGTGTCACCGCTCCAGATGCGCGGCCTCGATCCACCACCACCGCGGAGGACGGCCCAAGCGATCAGGACGAACAGTCCGATCGTCAGCAGATTATCCCACATGGCCTTCGCCTCCGACACTGCCTTGATGAAAGGCCGAACCTGTAATATACGATACCGCTAATCCCGTCAATATGCGGTATCGGTAATTAGGGCATTGCATGACGTCTAGCAATATCCGGTCAGTCGGTCGCCCTCCGATGGAGGATAAGACGATGGGGCGCTTTCCCAAAGGCACGCTCGATCGGATCAAGACCGTCCTCCGCGATGGCGAGAGTCAGGCTGATTTCGTGCGCGAGGCGGTAGAGCTGGAGCTACGCCGGCGAGAGGGGCCGCCGGTAGGCGGCCCCGGCAGCGCCTAGTCTCGGTCCTCCGATCCCTTGGCGAGAACAGCAAAGCCGTCGGCAATCAGCTCGACCGTGTAGCGCCGGCCTTCAGCGGTGTCGTAGGAGTTCTGGCGGACGCGACCGGTGATGTGGACCAGATCGCCCTTCTGCGCCTTGGTGGCGCGCTCGATCAGCTTGCCGAACAGCGTCACCTCATTCCAGTGCGTGTCCGTCATCCACTCGCCATTCTCCTGGCGGTTGTAGTTGGCAGCGACGTTCACCTTCGCCACCTTGTCATGCTCCGTGATCTTCCCGACCCGGCCGATGATCCGAAACTCCGCAATGTTCTGCATGGTCCTGTCCTTTCGAGCGATCAGGCTCATTCCTGATGGGAATCGAAGGGGAGTGCAGACGTCGCGATCAAGCAAAAAAACGGAGGGTCCGCATAGCGGAAACCGTAGGCACAGCCGGTTATTTGCTTGATCGTAGAAGGCGGCCAGCGCCCATTTTCCCATCGTTTCAGGGATAGCCGCCGGAAGGGACCGGCCTTGGAACTCGCGCGGGGATCTCGCCGGCCTGGATGTGGATCGCGGCGTCACATGATGATGGTCGACCAGCTCGCCACGGCCTCCGGAGAACAGGGGATTGGAAAACGCTCGAGAGAGAAGACGCCGGCTCTGATCGCGGACCCGGCGCTGGAGACTGACGCTACGGTCGCGTTGATGGACGAAAAACGGCTGCACCAGGCACGAAGGCGACAAATTGAGCGCGACGGTAAACGCTTGCTCCTCTCGGGAGCATCGCGACGCGAAGCGGCGCGTCCGACGGCTCGGCGAGGTGCTGAGGTTGGCGGTTGTGTGATTACGGTTGGGCTAGGATTGTCTCGCCGTTAGGCGTCAGGGCGTTGGCCGACTAGGCCAACTCCATTGGTCCCTAGAACATATGAATCTAGGAGCGGTTGACCATTTTTTTGAGACTCTTGCTCCTCAATCGCGATGGCAAGGCGGTCCAGCACCTGCCGCAAGCCGGCGTCCTCGATCTCCTCGGCGACAACCTGACGGGGGGAGCGCCAAAGGCGCATTTCCTCAATCTGCTCAATACGGTCGGCCTCGCGCTGCACCACGTCATCCGGGAGGGGGACGGGCCGGAGAAAGCGCGGAAGGAAGCGAGCGAGCCGGTTGGGAAAGCTCATCCGATAGACGTTGGACGTCTGTGCGTTGCGAGCCTTCGGGCGATCGGCGGGAGGATCGATCGGCACGCACCGGCGCTGCTTGTCGAGCAAGCCCATCTTGGCGAGGATCGACAGGCCGCGTCCGACGCTCGCGCGAGAGAGGCCGGTGTGCGTCTCGATCCATTCCCACGTCGGGAACACCTTGCCGGCGCAGTTGCGGGCAAGATTGGTAAGCTGCTCGAACACGCGGACCGCTGCGGGGGTTATCAGCGTGACAAGCCGTTCGTCATCGGTGAGCTGCCGCCCTTCGGAGCGGGCAAGGCGACGGATCGCGTTCTTGCGCTTCAGCAGCTCCACGGCCTTCTTGTAGAGCCGATCGGTCTCGCCCTTGGCGTAGCTGTAGAAGAAGTCATCCTCGAACGTGCCGGCCTTTCGGCTGTTCGGGTGAACATGCGCGCGGGTCGGGTTTGCCGCGCCCGATCGCGATCTCGGCCGCGCCCGCTCGATGCGGTCGAGCGCCATGAAGCTCGCTTTCGCGAGGGTAACAGCTCCCATCTTCCGTCCCCTTCGTAGGGCCGGGACCAGGCAAAACTAAAGCGTGGCGCGAAGCGCGCTCCCTTGAACCAAGGTTCGGGAACAGGTATGAGAGGGTGTCTTACGTCCCGATCGATGCCGCCAAGCATCGCTCATCACGTTCCAGGGTGCCCGGCCTTCGTGCCGGGCATTCGTTTATGTGGTCACGGCCGCTCCCTGACTGGCCGATCACGCGATGCGATCAGCTCAACAGTATTTGTGGCGAAATCAGCGGAGCCGGGAAACCGCTACTATTCGTGCTTTCGGCGACCGAGGCCCGGAAAAGTTCGTGCTTTCGGCGACCGTCATCCCGGCCATTCGTGCTTTTGGCGACCGGAATTCGTGCTTTCGGCGACCAGAGTTCGTGCTTTCGGCGACCGATCGGAAAAGCGTCTGATCGGGGTCAGGACATAGAACGGGCACAGATATACGCTAAGCGTCTCTGCGCGCACTTATGGGTCGACTCTATGCGTCGACGACTCCAGCATTCCAAAGGCATCCATCGGACAGTTGTAGCATCGCCTCTCGTCGCAGAGCCGGCATATCGTCAGCGCCGAGACAGCGT
This sequence comes from Sphingomonas sp. NIC1, assembly GCF_001638925.1. Classification (NCBI taxonomy): domain Bacteria; kingdom Pseudomonadati; phylum Pseudomonadota; class Alphaproteobacteria; order Sphingomonadales; family Sphingomonadaceae; genus Sphingomonas; species Sphingomonas sp. NIC1. Next base: position 37,504 of record NZ_CP015522.1, on the reverse strand, counting down.
CGTCAGACATCTGCGCAAGTATTGTCTCGGCAATACGTTCCAGCACGAGGCGGTCAGCATTCGAGACATGGCTAAGGATTTCGGATAAAGTCTCGTTTCTTCGTTGCAGGATCGCAGATAGGCGAGTCTCGCCTGCCTCAGTGAGCATCAGCGCTACTGCACGACGGTCCCGTAGCGCTTTGGATCGAACGGCGAACCCGGCTGCAACCAATCGATCGACAAGCCGCACCGTCCCCGCGTGGGACAAGCCTAGCACCCGTCCTAATTCGTCGATCGAAAGACCGGTCGCGTGACCGATGACGACGATCGCCGCGGTGGTTTCGCCACCGCCGGGTATCGTCGGGTCGAATGCCGCCTTCTTAATTCGATCGGTGATGCCCACTGCGAGGGCGCCGAACAGATTGACGAGCCGGTCCGAGAGTACGTTCAAAGGGTTGCCTCATTCATTGACGGCGTATAGTGTATGCGCAGCGCATATATCACGCCTGTCTAAGCATGAAGGCAGGTCATGCGCCATGATGAAAGCGAGGCACCATGTTTTCGACATTACACATAGCTGAAAAGACGACCGGCTCTCGCGGGTCTCTCGCGTTGCTGCGCTGGGCGCTGGTGGTCATCTTTCTCTGGTTCGGTTGCATGAAATTCACGAGCTATGAAGCGATGGGCATCGCGCCATTGATGAAGAACAGTCCGATCATGAGCTGGATTCCGGCCGTTTTTGGGGTGCAGGGTGGAAGCTATTTTATAGGCACCGTCGAGCTCGCGACGGCCGCTGCGCTGATTATCGGTGCTTTCAACAAGACGGCCTCCGCTCTCGGCGCGGCGATGTCATGCCTGACTTATGCCGTGACACTGACGTTTTTCCTGAGCACGCCTGGCGTCGCCGAGCCGACCGCTGGCGGGTTCCCGGCGATTTCGGCCGGAACCGGACAGTTCCTGTTGAAGGACCTGGTGCTTCTTGCGGCATCAGCGTGCCTTCTACTTGCGTCCATACGGACAGCAGACGCGTGACGGCAAACAGGTGATAGGCGACGCTCCGGACCTGCGCTTTTGCCGAACCATACCCGCCTCAGCCCATAACGATCGACAAACCCTGTCGCTTTGATAGGGTGTTCGAAAACATGCTTTCGAGGGTTTGTCGTACATGCTGGTCGGATATATGCGGGTGTCAACGACCGATGACCGCCAAACGGTCGATCTCCAGCGGGACGCGCTCGTCGCAACCGGGGTCGATCATCGGCATCTCCATACCGACAAGGCATCCGGCGCGCGCGACGACCGACCAGGCCTGAAAGCCTGCCTCGACTATCTGAACGCGGGCGACACACTGATCGTGTGGAAGCTCGACCGGCTCGGACGCTCGCTGCCGCACCTGCTGACGATCGTCACCGATCTGAAGGCGCGCGGCATCGCGTTCCGGTCGCTGACCGAGCAGATGGATACGACCACGCCGCACGGCGAATTGCTGTTCTCGCTGTTCGGTGCATTGGCACAATATGAGCGTGCGCTCACGCGCGAACGGGTGATGGCGGGACTGGCTGCTGCCAAACGCCGGGGACGCCAAGGTGGCCGCCCGCCGATGATCGACGCCGAAACGCTCGAGCGGATCACCGCCGCGCTGGATGGCGGGGCCAGCAAGGCGTCCGTCTGCCGGACCTTCAAGGTGCCGCGTTCGACCCTTCTCGGCACGCTTGCCCGGATCGGCTGGACCGCACCGGCCAAGGTCTAAGCCGATGCCGCGTCGCGCCGTCCTGTCGGACGAGCAACGCGCGGCGTTGCTCGCGCTTCCCGACGACGAAACCCTGCTCGTCCAGCACTGGACATTGAGCCGGGACGACTTGGCCATCATCGTCCGCCGGAGGCGACCGCATAACCGGCTGGGTTTCGCGATCCAGCTTTGCGCGCTGCGCTATCCTGGCCGTTTCCTGCGACCCGGTGAACTGATCCCTGATACGCCGCTCGCGTTCGTCGCAGAGCAATTGCAGGTCGGACCCGAGGTGCTGGCCGACTACGCGACGCGCGGCCCGACCCGGTACGAACAGCTCGATGCACTGCGCGATGCATTCGGCTTCATGCCGCTCAGTCGGCCGCTGCGAACGACGTTGCAGGAATGGCTCCTGCCGATCGCGCTGACGACGACCAGCGGGGCTAGGCTGGCGCGCGTGATGCTGGATGAGTGCCGGCGACGGCGCATCATTGTGCCGGGCATCAGTTCGGTCGAGCGGATGGTCGCACAGGCGTTGCTCGATGCCGAACGCCATGTCGCCGAGCATCTGACCCGAGGACTCGATGCTCGACAGCGCCGGCTGCTCGATGCGCTTCTCCTGCCCACACAGGCACGAACTTGAGCGATCTGGCCTGGGTGCGGCAGTCACCCGGCAAGCCCGGCCGAAAGACATTCGCCGCCATCATCGAGCGACTGACACTGCTTCGGGCCATCGGGATCGATCCGGATATCGCCGTAGGCGTCCATCCCGAGCGCCTCCGACGCCTGTGCCAGGAAGGCGTGCGGCTGACCGCGCAACATGTTCGGACGCTGCAAGCGACGCGGCGTCGCGCCACATTGGTGGCGACCATCCTCGAAACCATCGTTACCCTCACCGACGATGCGGTGCTGATGTTCGATCGCCTGCTTGGGCAGATGTTCCGGCGCGAACAGAACAGCGCGGACACGACACTCAAGCGCAACCGGCGCACCATCAACGGCAAAATCCGGCTGCTTGCCCAACTCGGCGCTGCCTTGCTCGCCGCCAAGATATCAGGTGGCGATATCGGCGCTGCGGTCGAGGCAGCGATCGGATGGAATGATCTCGGCCGCGAGGTCGATGAAGCCCGCAAGCTGATCCGCCCCGATTCGGTCGATCCCGTCGCGGTCGCCGCGACCAATTACCCCGTCCTCCGACAGGTCGGTCCCTCGTTCATCGCCTCGTTCACATTCGGGGCGGTGCCAGCCTGCCATGCGCTCGCGCGAGCGGTCGCGATCATGCGCGACCTTCATTTTGGTCATCTGCGCAAATTGCCTGCAGGCACGCCAGTCGGCTTCATCCGGCAAGCTTGGCGTCGGGCGATCGGCACCGGCATTCCCGATCGCAGGATCTATGAATTGTGCGTGCTGGTCGAGCTTCGCGACCGGCTTCGCGCCGGCGACATGTGGGTCGAGGGAAGCCGACGCTATCGTGCTGTCGAGCAGCAACTCATTCCTGCCCCGTATTCGCCAACATGCGCGCGGCCGGCCCCTTGCCGATACCGGCACCGGATACGGCCGATATCTGGCTGGCCGAACGACGCGCCCGCCTCGCCCGTCGATTGGCCGAGGTCGAGCGAAAGGCGGAGACGGACGCGCTGGAAGACGTGCAGCTCAGCTTGGGCAGGCTGCGGATTTCGCCCTTGAAGGCGATTACTCCCGAGGAATCCGATACCGCCCTTGCGCCGCTCTATGCGCATCTGCCCGCGATCCGCATCACCGACCTTCTTGCCGAAGTCGATCGATGGACCGGGTTCAGCCAGTGCTTCACGCATCTGCAAAGTGGCCGTGCCGCGGATGAACCACGTGCGATCCTCACGGCGGTGCTCGCCGATGCCACCAATCTGGGCCATACGCGCATGGCGGAAGCCTGCAATCTCGTGACCCAGCGCCAACTCGGTTGGCTCGCCTCGTGGCATCTGCGCGAGGAAACCTACGGTCGCGCGCTCGCCCGGCTTGTCGACGCCCAACACACCGCGCCGCTGGCCGCGCTGTTCGGGTCCGGCACCTCGTCCAGCTCAGACGGTCAGAACTTTCCGCTCGACCGCCGCGCCCAGGCAACCGGCGCAGTCAATCCGCACAAGGGGACAGAGCCGGCTGTCTCCTTTTACAGCCACGTCTCGGATCGCTACGCGCCGTTCCATTCCACAGTTATCTCCGCTTCGGCGAGCGAGGCGGCACAGGTGCTCGACGGGCTGCTCCACCACGGCGCCGATCTGCACATCGAAGAGCATCACGTCGATGGCGGGGGCGTCTCCGACCATGTGTTCGCGCTATGTCATCTGCTTGGGTTCCGGTTCGCGCCGCGTATCCCGAATATCGCCGCACGCCGTTTGCACCTGTTTAACGGCATCGAACCCGGCCCCGATATTGCGCCGCTGGTCGCGGGCCGCATCGACGAAGGTCTGATCGAGGCACACTGGGACGACGTGCTGCGACTGGGAACCTCGATCCGCACAGGCGTCGTCAGCGCCTCGATCATGCTGGAACGGCTCGGCTCCTATCCACGCGCCAACGGCCTGGCACTGGCGTTGCGCGAGATCGGTCGCGTCGAGCGTACCCTGTTCACGCTCGACTGGATCGAGCAGCCCGAACAGCGTCGCCGCGCCACCCGCGAACTCAACAAGGGAGAAGCGGAAAATGCCCTGAAACGCGCCATCTTCTTCCATCGCATCGGCCGTATCCGCGATCATGCGCTGCAAGCCCAAAGCCATCGGGCGAGCGCGCTGAACCTCGTCGCCGGTGCCATCGTCCTGTGGAACACGACCTACCTGCAAGCCGCCCGGATGCATCTCGCCAACCTCGGCCGGCCGGTCCCGCCGGACCTGCTGCAACACCTATCACCGCTCGGTTGGCAGCATATCAATCTCACCGGCGATTACCTCTGGACCGATCCCGATGCGCCATCCACCGCGCTCAGACCGCTTCGCCAGATGCGCGCCGTCGAAGGCACGGCAAAACCTTAGCGTATATCTGGGTCCGTTCTGTGTACCGACCCCTGATCGCTTGATTCGCGGTCCAAATAGTAATCCGGATCAGGCGCTCGGTAGAAGTGGTCTGGGAGTAATCTTGACGCGCCCTGCGCCGGCATTTCGCCGAGAACGGCCTTTCACGGTTGAAGTTGGTGTCTCAACCAAGTCGAACGTGAAGCCGGGGATGGTGCTGTCGTCGGCAATGCGCTTCAACTCATACCGGAAATGCTTGAGCGAGCTTTGATAGCCGAGCTGCAACCGCAGCTCTTCGAGGTCTACGTCGATCGGCCCATCCGTGCAGGCCGATCGCGCGACCTCGTAAAGCCGGCGCTCGATCGGGCCGAGCTGGAAATAGCTCGGGGCATAATCGAGTACCCTCCGGTCACGCTGGATCGCCCTGTAAAGCCAGTCGCAAAGCCGGACCTTGACGGCCTTCAGTCGCTTATCGCCGGTCCTGGTCTTGGTGTAGGTGAGCTGGGCTTCTGACAGCCACGAGAAGAAACCGGCCTGGCCCTCGCCCCCGGCCTCGATGTTCGTCTTGATCTGTGTGCCTTGGAGCCGCTCAAGCGCATCTGACAGGCGAGTGTAGGAGCGGGCCGAGCCGTTGACGCCGGTGACGCGGAAAAGATCATGTGCCGTGAAATAGAAGTCTTGGGAAACCTCCATACCGGCGTCCAGTTTCGCTACCATCAGGCTCGCGATGTATAGTAGGATCTCCTTGTCGTAGATTGTCGCCACACCCTTGGCAGTCGCGACGATCTCGATCGAAACCGTTTCGGTCTTGTAGGCGAGTGGCTTGGTCCACCTACCTTTGCTCAGCGCGAAAAAGGGGAAGGCCATCAGCGACCGCTCGCCACGAACCCCGGTCAGCAAAGGGCTGTCGAGCGCGAACAGGTCGCCCTGGCTGGATGCCGCGTCGGTCATGCGACCTGCGATCCCCAACCGCGCCGCTCGGTCGCCGAAAGCACGAAGATGGGGCGGATTATCGCCAGCGCGCCCCTGTGGAGGGTCGATAGATCGCGAAAGTTCGTGCTTTCGGCGACCGTTTGCCTCGCTGCCGCGAAGCGTTCGTGCTTTCGGCGACCGTTCACAACCAGCTCGCCCGAGTGTCTCTCAAACGATCGGGCCTGTTGAAAAATGCCGGACATGCCGGGTTGCTCCTTCGTTTCACCCCTGCCGAAAGGAGCGTCGCTATGATGGGACCAGCCTGTCGCGGTAAGCGGGAAGGGGCGTCCCGCCGCACCATAGAAGCCATGTTGCCCGCAGACCACCTGCTGCGTCGCGTCGATCGATGTCTCGACATCGGCGAGTTGAGACAGGCACTGGCCGGTCACTACAGCGCAAGGGGACGGCCATCGATCGATCCCGAACTCCTCATCCGCATGGCCTTGGTCGGCCGCATTTACGCGATCACGTCCGAACGGCGCCTGTGTGAGGAGCTGCGCTACAATCTGGCCTATCGCTGGTTCTGCCGTCTCGCGCCGGGAGACAAGGTTCCGCACCACTCGACGTTCAGCAAGAACCGGCACGGTCGTTTCCGCGATGCCGACGTGTTCCGGATCCTGTTCGAAAGCACGGTCCGACGCTGCATCAGTGAAGGACTGATTGGCGGAAAAGACGCCGCGATCGATGCATCGTTCATAGCGGCTGATGCGAGCTGGCAGCGCAAGACCGTTCCTGGCTACCTGCCGTATGTCGCCAACGCGTCGCGCGCGGTTAGGGAGTGGGTGCACGACACTGGAGATGCCGTCTTTGAAATGGCGCGCTCGAAAAGCTGCCAAGGCGTCTCTCGAACGGACCCTGCCGCGGCTTGGTCGGCGCGAACGGTGCGTGGCCGGTTCGGCTACGCCCTGAATGCGCTGGTCGACACCCCGAGTGGCGTCGCTCTCGATGTGAAGGCGACACCGGCTCGGTTCGCGGAGGAAGTTGATGCGGGGCGCGTCATGCTCGAGCGATCGGCCGATCGCTTTGATTATCGTCCCAAGCGGGTTGCGGCCGACAAAGCCTATGGCAGCGCCAACTTCCTCGGCTTCGTAAGGGATCACGGCGCAATCCCGCACATTCCGGTAATCGACCGTACGCAACAGACCAAGGGCAAGCTGCCGCGAACGGCCTTCAGCTATGATCGTGACATTGACAGCTTTACCTGTCCGACCGGAAAGCCGCTCCGACATCATGCCTTCCATCTGCCCACCGGCGTACACCGTTATGCAGCCGATGCGCGTGACTGCGAGGCGTGCGTGCTTCGGAAGAAATGCACGACGGCGCGGCGTCGTACCCTGGTTCGGCTGGACGATGAGGACGTCCGCGATCTTGCCAGAGCCGAAGTGGAAACCGGGCTCTACAAGCGGTCTATGCGGTTGCGGCGCGGGGTTGAACGGTTCTTCGCTGACGCCAAGGGTAAGCATGGCATGAGGCGGCTTCACCTGCGCGGTATCCGCGGAGCGGAAGAAGAGTTCCTGATCGGCGCGGCGGTGATGAATCTGATGGTCCTGGCGCGACCCCAGCGGCTGACGGGCAAGCCGCGCCGGGGAGTATGCGTCCCCGCAGCGCTGACGCCGGCTGCGATCTCGGCCCGGTCGATTGAACACGACGTGATCGCCTCGCCTGCTCGACGATATGCCTGATCGCTGAGGCGCGGCGTGATCTATCACGCGGCTTGCAGCCGTTCTTTGCGGTATGGCACACCGTCGAGCAGTGCCTGGCCCGGCGCCTTGGGCGTGCCGTCACCGTTCACGTACATATAGAGTGTCGTCGTCGTCATCCCGAGACGGCGCGCGACATCGGCTGCGATCGCGTTGCGATCGGACATGGCGGCCATCGCTATCGCCAGCGTTGCCTTGTCCATCTTGCGGGGTCGCCCTCCCATGCGCCCCCGCGCGCGTGCCGCGGCAAGGCCGGCCTGTGTGCGCTCGGCGATCAACTCGCGCTCGAACTCTGCAAAAGCGGCGAAGATGCCAAAGGCCAGGCGGCCGTTGGCGGTGGTGGTGTCAATCTGCGCGCCGGCGCCGGTCAGCACCTTCAACCCAATGCCGCGCTCACGCAGCGCCTCGGCGGTGATGACCAAATGCCTCAGGTCGCGTCCGAGGCGATCCAGTTTCCAGAGCACCAGTGTATTGCCGGGCTGCAATGCCTTGAGACAGGCAGTCAGGCCGGGACGTGCATCATGACGACCCGACGCGAGATCCTCATAAATGCGCGAGGCATCGACGCCTGCGGCGAGCAGCGCATCGCGCTGCGGTGCCAGCGTCTGCGATCCGTCAGCCTTGGACACCCTCACATATCCGATGAGCATCGCCACCCTGCCAGAAAAGATATCTGACACCCTGCAATGTGCTGGTGGTTTCCGCAACGGGTATTCCGACCACAAGGCAGGGGGACGAGGCAAAAACAGCAATCGCCAGAAAACCGGTCGTTTTTCTGGCGGTTGGTGTGCGCTGTGAGTGCCCCGTCGCTTCACGGCCAAAGACAGTTACGGTGGAGGCTTCGGGAAACTTCGGCAACAAATTAGCGTGGTGCCGGATACGATCAGCTTTGCGAAAGGGGGGGGCTGACCATAGGCGTGGGTGGCGATGCGTTTGCTTACTCGTTTTCGGGACGTAGCGGTGCGGACTAGTGTCGCATCGCCGCGGGCAACGAAAAGCTTTTAAACCACCGCCCCGGTGAAAGCCCCAATAAGGGCCGTCATCCCCATCGCAAGGACACCCAGTAAAACCACCCGGATCATGGCGCGCCCGATCGGGGCGCCGCCCGCCTTCGCTCCAAGCGCACCCAGCACGCCAAGCAGCACCAATGCCGTTGCTGGTACCGCATAAAGCACAGCGCTACGCGGTGCTAATGCAGCGATCACGGGTAGGATCGCGCCGGCGGCAAATGCCAAGGCCGAGGATACCGCGGCCTGCATCGGCTGCGATGCGCCGTCGTCAGCAAGGCCAAGCTCATCACGGCGATGCGCTCCCAGAGCGTCATGTGCCATCATCTGTTCGGCCACCTGAATCGCTAGCGACGGCTCGACGCCACGCCCTTCATAGATTGCGGCCAGTTCCCGCGTTTCGGTCACGGGCGAACGTTCCAACTCGGCCGATTCCCGCGCAAGGTCAGCGTTCTCGGTATCCGCCTGCGAACTGACCGAAACATATTCGCCCGCCGCCATCGCCAGTGCACCCCCGACCAATGCTGCTACCCCCGCAACAAGGACTGTGCTCGCAGTCGAGCCTGGCGCGGCTGCGACACCGACGATCAGGCTTGAAACAGAAATGATTCCGTCGTTGGCACCGAGCACCGCTGCGCGAAGCCAGCCTGTACGGTGGACGAGATGATGTTCTCCTGGCGCGTGATCGATGGCGTCGGTCGTCATTGGCTATCCTAAAGTATGTCGAACTCGGTGAGCCGCCGAGTGGGCGGGAATTGGATTGTATTTGGCTCCGGACAGCAGTGCAGGGATGATGGAGCGATGTAGCTACGCCAGGTGCGTTGCGGCACGGGCCTGACGAACAGCTGACGAAAGCGATGGCTCCCGTAATTTCAAGTCTAGACCTCGAGTCGGACGCGAAACGAAGCACCCCCGCCTGTCGCGTTTTCGACGCTGACCGTTCCACCATGCGCTTCGGTCAACCGTTGCACGATGCCAAGGCCTAGGCCCGCTCCGGTAGAGCTGCGGCGATCCTTGCGCCAGAAGCGGTCAAACACGTGCGGAAGATCGACCTCTGCAATCCCCGGCCCGTAGTCACGGACCGTCAGCTGTGGACCGGGTCCCGCGCTTACGTCGATGGGCGTGACGCCGGGCGCGTGTGACAGCGCATTGTCGATCAGGTTGCGATAGATGCGGAAGATCGCTTCCGGGTGCCCGATCGCCGCGGTGTCGCCGAAGCTCTCGAAACGTAGATCACGCTGCGCCGCGAACACCTTTGGCGCCATCGCGGCCACTACCTCTCGACCGATGTCGGCGAGATCGATGGCCACGTGACCATCGATGGCCAGCGCGTCGGCCTGGGCAAGATCGAGCATCTGTTCGACGAGGCGGGTCAGGTGCCGCGCGTCGGCTCGCAGTTCGTCCCGCTGCTTGCCTGCCGGAAGCCGGTCGAGCGATAGCTGCATGATCGACAACGGTGTGCGCAGCTCATGAGCGGCGTTGGCAGTGAACTCCCGCAGGGTCGCCATCGCTGCATCGAGCCGGCCGAGCGCCCGATTGACGGCGCTGACGAGCGTATTGACCTCTCGAGGCTCACTCGGCTCCGAAAGGCGAAGCAGGGTGTTGTCGGGTTCCAGCGCGTCCACCTCTCGCTCGGCATTGCGAAGGGGTTGGAGCACGCGGCGGACGGCGAAGACGTTGAACAGCAACAGCAACAGCGACAGCGGGATCAGCGGCAACATCACGTGCTGAATGATCTCGTTCACGATCACCGGCACATAGGGGCGGATGCCGTCGCCTTCGAACTGCATCGCCAGCCAACGCCGCTCGCTGCCGCGGTCGATCGCGCGGACGCCCGATATCCGATAGCCGCGGGGGTATGTTCGCGTCGCGTCCAGTCGACCAGGGTCGACGCACCGTCGATCCCGGTCTGACCCACCCGCCGGAGCTCGGGTGATCCCGGTTCGACATATCGCGCGGACCAGGATTCGGCCCCCGGCGGTCCGGTTAGCAGGTCGGGCGACAGCACGCCGCCTGCCTGAGCCTTCGTCGCTTCAAGCGTCAGCAATTCCTGCGCAAGCGATTCGGGCTGGCGACTGTAGGTGAACACGACGATCCCGACGTCGAGTGCTGCGAACAGCAGCGTGAACGCCGCCAGACGCGCCGCAATCTGTCGGAACAGCGTAGGGGACCGTCGCCTTGGCCGAACTGCGTCCATCTTATTCACCAGATACGCTCGGCGCGAACAGCGCATAGCCGACGCCGTGCACGGTGCGGACCTGCACGTCCGCCCCGACGGCGGTCAGGCGCTTGCGCAGCCGCGATACTGCCGCTTCCAACGCATTGGGCGTTACCTCGGCGTCCATAGCATATAGCGTATTCTCAAGCGCCGGCTTGGCGACGACGTGTCCGGCGCGGCGGAGCAGAACTTCGAGCAGGTTGATTTCACGCGGCGTCGCGTCGATCGCGACGCCGCCCACCTCGGCCGACCGTGAGGCACAATCGAGCACGACGTTGCCCGCGGCGAGCCGGGTGCCGAGCGACGCCCCGGGTCGTCGCAGCAGGGCACGACACCGCGCCGCGAGCTCGGGAATCTGGAACGGCTTCACCAGATAGTCGTCGGCGCCCGCGTCGAGTCCGGTGACGCGATCGTCGAGGCCACCTCGCGCGGTCAGGACAAGGATCGGCGTCGCATTCTTGTCCCGGCGGGAACGGCGGACGATGTCCAAGCCGTCTCCATCGGGTAAGCCAAGGTCGACCAGTAGCAGGTCATATGTCGCCACCTTCATCGCCAGCTCGGCGTCCTCGACGGTCTCGACCCAATCGACCGCGAAACCCTGCGGGATTAGGCCGTCCCGAACCAGGCTGCCAAGCCGGGCGTTGTCTTCAATCAGCAGCAGGCGCATGGTCGATGTCGGTCCCCGTTGGTGCACGTTTGTAGCCAGTGACCATCGCCAGCGGCAGGTTTTCCCGGTGCCGCACGCTCTCGACGATCGCACCGATGACATGCAGGGCTACCGCGCCGATCAGAACATTGGCGGCGGTTTCGTGCAACGTCTCGACCCAGCCCACACCCCAGAATTGGTCGAGCCCCATCATCCATCCGCTGGTCCCCACCGTCGCCAGCAGGACAAGGAGGACGACGATCATTGCGCCCCCGGCCGGGTTGTGCCCGATGTAGCGCGGCTCGCGCCGGGCAGCCATCGCGCGAAAATAGCGCAGCAACACGAACGGGCCTGGCACGAAGCTGGCGAACCGCGCGTGACGCCGGCCGATAACACCCCAGATCAGCCGGATCGCCAGCGCCGTGACGACAACGTAGCCGACATAGATATGCGGTGTCTCCTCGTGCCGAAGAAATGTCAGGTTGGCGATGACGCCTCCCGCCACGGTCCAGTGGAAGATGCGGACGATCGGGTCCCAGACCTTGACCCTGTCGCGGCTGCGGGCAGGGTCTCGGGATGAGGCCGCTGGAGCGAAGTGTTCCATCGTTAGTCGACGTTGTTCTGAACGATGGCGCCGTTCACCGGATTAAAATAGACCTCGGCGCGCTTGCCGTCCTTCGTGTGGGCGTAGATCTCGTAGCAGCTGCCGGACACCTGGAACACCTTGACGTCGCGATAGCCCATCCTGGCGACGCGGCCTTTCATCTGTGCCGGTGTCATCCATTTGGCCTGGGGTGCCTTGGTGCAGACGGGGACGCCATCGCCATCGGCGCAGCTGCGACGGCGACGAGAAAGGCTGCGACCTTCAAGGGTGCAAAACGGGTCATCGAACGAACTCCTGTCAGAGGCGGGATAGCCTTGATGACGGGGAGATCGCAGGAGCGCCTGACCGGAACCTGACAGCGCAGCGAGTTTTTTCCCACGTCTTGAGAATACGTTTTCTGTCAGCTCGTCAGGTCGCCGTCAGGACCTCGGTCGATAGCAACGCAGCCGCACTTCCGGCGGCAATGGAGATCCGACCATGATGAAGTCCCTGATGGGGTCGGCTCCGGCTGAGGGCGAAATGACACTCTAAGCCGAAAGAGCATGGTTGGAGAAAGTGCGAAGCCGTTTCACGCGATGCATGCCTGATTGCAGCAGCGGTTATGAACTATCGGTCTTCCTGTCGCCGCCCCATCGCTGAAGCCGCTGAAGTGAACCAAGCAGCTCGTCAGTTGCTCGATCCCCGCTTTCGTTTATGCCCAAGAGCTTTGCTGCCGCTTCGCGTGCAAAAACGTCATCTGGATCATCGTGGAGCATGGTTTTGAGGAAACCCAACGCACGTCGATCGCGGCGACGACCAAGACCAATGATTGCCTCATAGCGAACGTCAGGATCAGCGTCGCAGAGTTGATTCTTTAGCGCGTGTCGGATGGCATCTGAGTCAGCGTCGCTTTGCTGACCAATCCCGAAAGTTGCCCAATTTCGCACCTCGGGATCGCGATCTGTCATCAACGATAGCAGAGTGGTCTGCGCTTCGACGCTATCAACAGCTCCTAATGCAAACGCGACTGCATACCGGATGTTGTCCCAGCTGTGGTGCGCAAAGGGGATGATGTACGGGCAGCACGTGACCGATCTATATGATGAAGTGCAAAGATGGCATCAAACACCACCTGCTGGTCATCATCCGCGAGCAGGCGGAGGACGGCCGCAAAGCACTGATCAGGAAATGTACGATCTGGAATGCCGATCTGCCCGAGAATGTCGGCAGCCCGTCCGCGTTCTTTAGGATCACGTGAGCAGGCCAGGGCAAGTGCCCGGTCCAGCACATCCTTCGATCCGCGCCAATGTAGTGCAGCCACAGCGTCCCATGCTGCATCATTGTCACCTTCAAATGCAGCATTGAATAGCTCGGGTATGGAGCGATTATCGTCTGCCGGGCTGGTCATGCTATTACCTCGATCTCGGGAGACCTGTCCGCCTTCGACCGCCCAACGATCGCGGTGACGGTGTTCTTGCTGAGGCCGAGGTCGCGCGCGATCCAGCGATAGCTGCGCCCCTCGGCGACGAGCGCCAGCACCCTGGGGCGAGCCGGTCGGACTTGGGGCGGTCGCCGGTCTGCCGCCCGAGCTTGCGGCCGCGCGCGCGAGCTGCGGCGAGGCCGGAGCGAACCCGTTCGCTCAGCATGTCGCGCTCGAACTGCGCGATGCCGGCAAGCATCGTCGCCATCATCCGCCCGTGCGGGGTGTCGACCTCGAACGTCATGCCGCTCATGGCGACGACCGACACCCGCCAACCCGACAGCCGGTTGAGCGTATCGAGCAGGTCCTGCGTCGAGCGCCCCCAGCGGCTGAGTTCGGTGACGAGGATCGCATCGATGTGCCGCGCCTGCGCCAGCTTCATCACCTCAGTGCGCGCCGAGCGGTTGGCCTTCATGCCCGAGGCAGTTTCGCGAAACACCTCGACCACCTCATAACCGCCGCGTTCGGCGAAACCGGCAAGGTCGCGCAACTGCCGCTCGCACGACTGGTCGGCGGTCGAGACCCGGGCGTAGATGGCAGCGCGTTGTCCCAATTGAACCTTCCCGAAATCCGGCCCCGAAAACCCTTGATTTGCGTGGAGTCAGTGTTGTCCAAAACAGACTTCTGTTCAATCGGGACACTGTGCCATGCCGCGCCGCCATATCCTGAGCGCCCGGCAGCGGTCGGTGCTGCTCGACCTGCCGACCGACGAGGCATCGCTGCTGCGGCACTACATCCTGGCCGACGACGACCTGGTCCATATCGACCGGCGACGCCGGCCGGAGAACAGGATCGGCTTCGCGCTGCAACTGTGTGCGCTGCGTTATCCCGGCCGGATGTTGGTACCGGGTGAGGTCATCCCGCTGGCGGTGTCGGCCTTCCTCGGCGCCCAGCTCGGCATCACCGGCGACACGCTCGCCCGCTATGCCGTCCGCCGACAGACCCGCCAGCAGCACATGGAGGTGTTGCGACGGACCTACGGCTACAGATCGTTCCCCGGTCAGGGCGCACCGGCACGCGCGTTTCGCGACTGGCTGCTTGGCCAAGCCGAACAGGCGCGCTCGAATGACGATCTCGCCCGGCGCTTCATCGCCCGCTGCCGCGACACCATGACCATCCTGCCGGCGATCACCACCATCGAGCGACTGTGCGCCGACGCGCTGGTCGCGACCGAGCGCAATATCGAGAAGCGGATTGCCGCGCGCCTCGATCGCGTCGCCTGCACCCGGCTCGATCGGTTGACGACCGAGATGCTGCCAGGCGCGATCAGCCGCTTCATCTGGCTGCGCCGGATCGAGCCGGGCAACAATTCCGCCGCGGCGAACCGGCTGCTCGACCGGTTGGAGTTTCTCCGCGCGATGAACCTCGGCGCTGACCTGCTCGCTGGCGTCCCGCCGCACCGCGTCGCCCGGCTGCGCCGGCAGGGCGAACGCTATTTCGCCGATGGCCTGCGCGATCTGAACGCCGACCGGCGCCGCGCCATCCTCGCGGTCTGCGTCGTCGAATGGGCTGCCGCGACCGCCGATGCGGTGATCGAGACGCATGACCGCATCGTCGGCCGAACCTGGCGCGAGGCGAAGCAACTCCACGATGCCCGCACCGCGGAAACCAGAAGCGCGGTCACCGCGACGCTGGACGGGTTCGCCGCGATCGGCCGGTCGTTGCTGGACGCACATGGTTATGGTGCGTCGCTGGAGGATGCGGTCGCGCGCGTGGCGGGCTGGGACCGGCTCGACTACCTTGTCGCGACAGCCACGACGCTGACCGACACGCTGAGCGACGATCCGCTGGCGCATGTCGATCAGGGATATCACCGCTTCCGCCGCTATGCGCCGCGCATGCTACGCTGCCTTGACCTCGCAGCCGCACCGGTCGCCCGCCCCCTGCTCGACGCGGTGAAGGCCATCGCCGCCAAAGGCGAACTGCCGGTGACCGACGATTTCCTGCGCCCGCATTCCAAGTGGCGGCGTCAGTTGCGGGTGAAGGGCAGTGACGATGCGCGTCTCCGCGAGGTCGCGGTGATGTTCCACCTGCGCGACGCGCTGCGCTCAGGCGACATCTGGCTCGACCGCTCGCATCGCTACGGCGACCTGCGCCATGTCCTCGTGCCCATGGCGGTCGCACGCAGCATGAAGCTGGCGGTCCCGCCCGACCCGCATGTCTGGCTGGCCGACCGCAAGGCGCGGCTTGCCGATGCCCTCGCCCGCCTCGGTCGCGCCGCGCGCAACGGCACAATCCCCCACGGCGGCATCGAGGACGGGATGCTGCGCATCGACCGTCTTACCGCCGATCCGCCGGACGGGATCGATGAACTGGTGCTCGATCTGTACCGTCGCCTGCCGCCTGTCCGCATCACCGACCTGCTGCTCGAAGTCGATGCCGCGCTCGGCTTCACCGATGCCTTCACCCATCTGCGCACCGGCATACCGTGCAGCGACCGGATCGGCCTGCTCAACGTTTTGCTCGCAGAGGGGCTGAACCTCGGCCTGCGCAAGATGGCCGAGGCGTGCAACACCCATGATTACTGGCAGCTCTCCCGCCTCGCGCGCTGGCATGTCGAGAGCGAGGCGATCGACCAGGCGCTGGCGACCGTGGTCGCCGCGCAGGGCGACCTGCCGATGGCGCGGGTGTGGGTATGGGCACCACCGCGTCGGCCGACGGCCAGTTCTACCCCGCTGCGCGGCAGGGCGAGGCGATGAACACGGTCAATGCCCGCTACGGCAACGACCCCGGCATCAAGGCCTATACCCATGTCAACGACCGCTTCGCGCCGTTCGCATCACAGCCTATCCCCGCGACCGTCAGCGAGGCACCCTATCTGCTCGACGGGCTGACGATGAACGAGGCCGGGCGGCGGATCGAGGAGCAGTACGCCGACACCGGCGGGTTCACCGACCATCTGTTCGGGATCAGCGCGATGCTCGGCTATCGCCTCGTACTTCGCATCCGCGACCTGCCGTCCAAGCGGCTGTACGTCTTCGACCCTGCCGCCACGCCGACTGAACTGCGCCCGCTGGTGGGCGGCAAGGCGCGCGAGGCGCTGGTCGTCGCCAACTGGCCCGACCTGTTCCGCTGTGCCGCCACCATGAGTGCCGGGCAGGTCGCGCCGAGCCGCATCCTGCGCAAGCTCGCCGCCTATCCGCGCCAGAATGACCTGGCCACAGCCCTGCGCGAGGTGGGTCGGATCGAGCGCACGCTGTTCATCATCGAATGGATTCTCGACACCGGGATGCAGCGCCGCGCGCAGGTCGGACTCAACAAGGGCGAGGCGCATCATGCGCTGAAAAACGCCCTGCGCATCGGCCGCCAGGGCGAAATCCGTGACCGCACCACCGAGGGCCAGCACTACCGGATCGCCGGCCTCAACCTGCTCACCGCCATCATCGTCTACTGGAACACCCTGCATCTTGGTCATGCTGTCGAGGCACGGCGACGCGAAGGGCTGGAGACGCCGGACCATCTTCTCGCCCACGTCTCTCCGCTCGGATGGGCGCACATCCTCCTCACCGGCGAATACCTCTGGCCGAAAGACGCCGACGCTTAGGGTGTCATTTCGCCCTCAGCCGGAACCGACCCCCTGATCGTCGCTGCCGCCGGTGCCGCGACCATTTTCGCCGTCAGCGTGACCGCCGCGCCGTCGGCGCCGACCCGCCCGCTAGCCGCCAGCACGCGGGCGAACCTCGAAGCCGCGATGCACGGGGAGGCTTATGCCAACCTGAAGTATCTGCGGTACGCCGACCAGGCGCAGGCGGCGGGAAAGCCCGAACTCGCCAAGCTCTTCCGCGCATCGGCCAACGTCGAGGCCAACGAGCACTTCGATCGTGAAGCGCAGGCGCTGCGGCTCGGCAGCAGCAACAATGTGAACCTCGAAGATGCCATGAAGGGCGAGCACTACGAGAATGTCACGATGTACGTGAATTTCGCCAAGGAGGCGGAAGCGGCCGGCGACAAGAAGGTGGCGCAGATGTTCCGCCAGATCGCGGTCGACGAAGGCACGCATTACGCGGCTTACAAGGCTGCCCTGGCAAAGCTCCCCCGTCGCTAAGCCAGCTGCAGGCGCCGGCCCGGCCATCCCCCCGGCGGGCCGGCGCATCAAATCGGGATCGTTCGATAGGTTTTTAACACACGCCGTAAGCGTCCGGTCTTCTCCACCTTGCTGACGAGGTGATGCGCAAGCCACAGGTGCGGCACTGTGGCAGACACCGGTGCGGCATCATGGCGACGCGAATTATCGAGATGGTTGGGCCTGAACCGCGCCGGCGGTTCAGCGAAGATGACAAGGCGCGGATCGTGTCGGAGGCGATGATGCCGGGTGCCAGCGTGTTGGAGGTGGCGCGGCGACACCGGGTGTGCACGTCGCTGGTGTATCGCTGGCGACGCACGCTGCTGCGCGATGGGGTGGCGAGCGAAGCATTGCCGTTGCCGGGGCCGGCATTCATTCCGGTCGAGGTGGCGGGCGCGCCCATCGTGCCGCATTCGGAGCCGCTCGGACCGGGTGCGGTGGAAGTGGTCGGCCCGGCCGGGCAACGCATCCGCCTGGCACCTCCCATCGACGCGCGGGTGCTCAAGACCGTGCTGGCGGGGTTTGCTTGATCGGGCCGCCGGGCGGTGTCCGGGTGTATCTGGCGGCCGGGGTCACGGACATGCGCAAGGGCTTCGACGGGCTGGCCGCGCTGGTACAGCAGCGGCTGCGCCAGGATCCGTTTGGCGGTGCGGTGTACGCCTTCCGGGGCAAGCGTGGCGATCTGGTCAAGCTGCTGTGGTGGGATGGTCAGGGTCTCGTGCTCCATGCCAAGCGTCTGGAGCGGGGCCGGTTCACCTGGCCGGCGACCGCGGACGGCGTCGCGGTGCTGACCCCGGCGCAGCTGTCGATGCTGCTCGAAGGGGTGGACTGGCGGCATCCGATCCGGTCCTCGCAGCCGACCTTGGCCTGGTAAAAAGTAGGTTTCCTGCGGCTTTCGCGTGTATCGGCACGGGGGTTCTGGTATAAGCGGGCGTGTCGCCCGATGCCGCCTCGCTGCCCGACGATATCGCCCTTCTGAAGGCCATGCTCATTGCTGCCGGCGCCGAGCTGGAGCAGTTGCGGATGCAGGTCGCGCGGCTGCGGCGCATGGCCTTCGGCCGTTCGTCGGAGAAGCTGACGCACCAGGCTGACCAGCTGGAGCTCGGGCTGGAAGAGCGCGAGGCGGAAGCCGCCACTGCGGCGATGCCGGTGGTCACCCGGACACGGGAGACCGCCAGGCCATATCGCCAACCGCTGCCCGACCATCTGCCCCGCACCGAGGTCGTGCATGAGGCACTGTGCGTCTGCCCCGACTGCGGTGGTGCCATGCGGCGCATGGGCGAGGACGTTACGGAACAGCTCGACTATGTGCCCGCCTCGTTCCGGGTCGTGCGCCACGTCCGGCCGCGGCTCAGCTGCCGGTCATGCGAGCGCATAGTGCAGGCGCCGTTGCCGTCCATGCCCATCGAGCGCGGTCGACCCGGTGCGGGGCTGCTCGCCCATGTGCTGGTGTCCAAATACGCCGACCATCTGCCGCTCTACCGCCAGTCGGGCATCTATGCTCGCCAGGGCGTCGACCTTGCCCGCTCCACCCTGGCCGACTGGGTCGGGCGCTCGGCCGCGCTCCTCGGCCCCTTGGTCGACGCGCTCGAGCGCCACGTCATGGGCGGCGCGACCCTCCATGCCGACGACACGCCGGTGCCGGTACTGGCCCCTGGCGCCGGTCGCACCAGGACGGGCAGGCTGTGGACCTATGTACGCGACGAGCGCGGGGCTGGCGGCGAGGCTCCGCCCGCCGTGCTGTTCCACTACGCGCCCGACCGCAAGGGCGAACGACCCGCCGGACATCTTGCCCGGTTCCGGGGCGATCTGCACGCCGATGGCTATGCCGGGTTCGACCGCCTCTATGGCGACCGCATCGCAGAGGTGGCCTGCTGGGCGCATGTCAGGCGCAAGTTCTTCGACGTCCACGCCGCAACCGGCTCCGCCACGGCCCGCGAGGCACTGGACCATATCGCCGGCCTCTATGCCGTCGAACAGGATGTGCGTGGTCGGCCCCCGGACGAGCGACGGCACGCGCGCCAGGCCAGGGCCGGACCGCTGCTCGATGCATTCCGTCAGTGGCTCGATGCAACGGGACCGAAACTGTCCCGGCGCTCCGACCTTGCGGTCGCTATCCGCTATGCGCTCACCCGCTGGACGGCGCTGACCCGCTATGCCGACGATGGTCGCCTGGAGATCGACAACAATGCCGCCGAGCGCTCGCTGCGCGGTATCGCCGTCGGGCGCAAAAACTGGCTATTCGCGGGCTCCGACCAGGGCGGGCACCGCGCCGCCAGCATCTACAGCCTGGTGGAAACCGCCAGGCTCAACGGCGTCGACCCCGAGGCCTGGCTGGCCGACACCATCAGACGCATCGCAGACCATCCGGCCCGCCGGGTCGCTGAACTGCTGCCGTGGAACTACCGGCCCGTTTGAGGTGACGCCGTCACCGGACGCTTACCACACGCCCGCCGAATGGGGCCTGAAAAAGCGCTCAGTGCCCTAATCGCGCAACATCAATTCGAACGCGAGATTTTCAACAGCCACGATCGATTTTGATACGCGACCATGTGAGAACGTCTAGCAAGGCCGGACGATTTATCAAAACACTTTCTCGATTGCCTAGCCCCGTGGTAGACGCGAGAGATGAGTTTTGAGAAGGCCTCATGCTGATCGGCTACGCCCGGGTATCGACGCCCGAACAGGATCTGACGCCTCAGCTCGACGCGTTGCGCAATGCCGGTTGCGAGCGGACCTTTTCCGACAAGGCAAGTGGCGCCAAGGCAAATCGTGCTGGTCTAGCGGAAGCGTTGTCGCACGCTCGCTCCGGCGACGTGCTGGTGGTCTGGAAGCTCGACCGGCTCGGCCGAACGATGAAGGGACTTGTCGACCTAGCTGCCGAGCTGGCCGGACGCGGTATCGGCCTTCGCTCGATCACTGACGGGATCGACAGCGCAGGAACAGCCGGCAAGCTCGTCTTCCACATCCTGGCAGCGATGGCGGAGATGGAGCGCGACCTGAACCGTGAGCGCACCACCGCGGCGCTGATTGTGGCCCGGCGTGAGGGAAGGGTCGGCGGCCGAAAGACAGTGATGACCCCCAAACGGCTTGAAGCGGCGCGCAAGCTCCTTGCCTCCGGAATGACCATTCGCGAAATCGCGCCAACGATCGGCGTCTCGGTCCCTACGCTGTATCGCCACCTCCCGGCGCCGGAGCAGGAAGCCATAAGCGCAGATATCCCGGCCGACTGATGCATCCCCGCTTCGCTGCGTTGGAGGCCCGCTTAGTCGG
The DNA here is from genome assembly GCF_001638925.1 of Sphingomonas sp. NIC1. Taxonomy (NCBI): domain Bacteria; kingdom Pseudomonadati; phylum Pseudomonadota; class Alphaproteobacteria; order Sphingomonadales; family Sphingomonadaceae; genus Sphingomonas; species Sphingomonas sp. NIC1. Next base: position 16,873 of record NZ_CP015522.1, on the reverse strand, counting down.
ACCGCGCCGTTAACAAAGTGGCTCGTCGGGCATCGCCGCCCGGCAGTAAGGCCGCGTCAGGCCGGTAGCCGGTTCTTTTCCTTCCGCCGGGCTTGCTCGATCTTCCTCAAGGCTTTGAGCTCCAGCATGGCTCGATCGCATCGGCCGCGCGAGGCGAGCAGCAGTCGGGCGTACAGGTCGAGGCGTGCGAGGCGGTTCTCAGACGGCGTACCGGAAGCAGCAACGGGCAGCTGGTTGATGCCCTGCAGTCCGGGGTGCCCGGCACAAAAGGTAGCGGTGAGACCGGCCGCTTGGATGGCGACGAGCGCGCACGGACCTAGCGCCACCAGCGTGTCCTCGCTCGAGAGCTGCGCGCGCAATCGGGCGACGTTGGCGTCCTGCCTGATCTGACGCTTCGTCGGCAGCGGGCGCGGCTTGCGCATGATGACGTCGACGGAGTTCACGATCCGGTAGTCGAGCTTCGATGCCGACGGGAAGCTCGTCGGATCTATGGACTGCAACGTGGCGAGCACGATGTCGAGCGCATCGCCCGTAGGTCCTGCCGCTGGCCGCCAGGCGACCCGCTCATGCTCGCCAGGGGCGGCAAGCACAAGAGTGGTCTGAATGTCGGTTCGGCCTGGCTGGTAGGCTGGCGAGAGTACGGCGCGGGCGTCCCTGTCGTTCTGCATCTCCGGGGTTTTGTGCGCGTCGAGGCGGGGGTCACCCGTCGGTTCATCGTCAGCTCTCATGCGGCGTGAGTGATGGCGCGTCGGCGGTCACCTGTCACGCGACGACATTCGACGTCTCGCGCCTCAGGCGGTGGCCCTGACAATTTTCCGTTCGCCGCATCGGTTTCAGTGCTGGACGCTCTTGTGCCCGTGCCAGGCTTGGTGAACTCTGCGAAGCTCAACGGCCGACCTGGGGAAATGGGTCTTGAAAATACTGAACTGCGGCTCCGGCATTCACGCCCGCGAGGTAGCCGGCGTGTCGCTGCTCGCCGGGCTGCCGAACCACTGGTACGCCTACACTAATCTGGACCTCGCCATTGGACCCGGCTCCAGTCGAGAGATCGACGTCATCATTGTCGCCGAGGATCGCATCCTCGTGGTCGATCTGAAGGACTGGAGGGGCCGATCGAGAGCAGGGACGGCCACTGGTTTAATGACGGGCATGACAACGGCCGTTCGCCTGTCCGCAAGATCCTGAAGAACGCGCACGAGGTGTTCCTTCAGCTTCAGGCGCATCTAAAGCGGCACGTGAAGGGCGGCACGTGGTGCCCAAGGTGCAGGGAGTGGTCGTCCTGACCGGCTCCAGCGATCTGAGCGGCATCGCCGAGAGCGAGCTGCGCAGCGTCATGCCGATCGCGGCGTTCACCTCCGCGCTGAAGAGCGTTCCCAAGCGCATCCAGACGTTCGGCGCCGCTCCACCCGATACGCCGCTCACGGATCAGGCGTGGCGTGACCAGCTCTCCAAGTTCTTCAACGTAACAAAGGGCGTGTTCGCCCCCGGCCGACGATTGTACGGCGGCTACTACGCGAGTTCGTCCCTGCCGGTCTTTGAGCATCCCGAGGGTGTTTACGCGGAGTTCGACGCGAGCGACGAGCGGTCCTCCCCGACGCTCGGCGTGCTCCGCCTCTGGGACTTCACGAAGGCGGATCCCCGCTTCCAGACAGAGGCCGGCCGCGGCCAGATCGCGGGCCGCGAGCAGGAGGTGATCGCCTATCTTCGCGATCGCAGTGACGACTGCGACGAGGTCATCGTCGACTCTAGGGCAAGGGACCCCGATTACGGGCCACAGTATTGGGAGGTGTACGATCGCCGACGTCGCCTGCACCGGCTGCTCGACGCGGCCGGCACAGATCTCGCGGAGGCGTCGAGGGGCGACCGGATCGAGCTGGCCCGTCAGTTGCTCGCGTCGGTCAACGCGTTGCATCTCGCCGAGGCCGCGCATCTCGACCTTGGCCAGCACAGCATATGGCTGCAGCGCCCCTCCACGGTCAGGTTGTCGCACCTAATGGCCGCGAGCTACCCGGACGTGCGCTCGCTGGGTGAGGCGCGGTTCCAGTTCCTGTCGAACGGACGGCTTCCCGAGGACGAATTCGGCGACGACGGCGGCCCAAAGCGCCGCGACGTGTTCCTTGCCGCCTGCGCTATGCATCGCATCCTGCTCGGCGCGTGGCCCGCGGCAGCGAACGGCTGGGCCGAGTGGGATCCGGCGGCGGATGCGGCTGGCGAGTTCGAGGAGCTGCACGGCTGGTTCGAGCGCGCGATGGCGTGGGAACCCGGCGTCCGCCCGGCCGACGCCGCCGAGGCGCTTGCCGAGTTCAACGCGGCGACCGCCGTCCGTCCCACTCCGGCGGAGGTCCTCGCGGGCCTCGATCGGTACCGTGGAAAAATCCGATCGCAGATACAGCTCTACGCCGCCTACCCGCCAGAAGGGGAGGTGCTGCTGGACGACGAGACAAGGGCGCGCTGGCGCTCCCGCCGGGACGGGCGGGAGCTGCTCGTGAAACTCTGGAAGCGCGAGGCCTGGGGTGACCAGCAGCGCGAGGGCCCGCGCATCCTCGACTTCCTCGACCGGGTCGCCGAGCTCCGCGCGGCCGAGCCCGAGGGCTGTCCGAAGGTGGTCGACGCGATGTGGTTGGGCGACGCCATTGTCATGGTCCAGGAGTGGATCGATCTCCCCGACCTCGCGCAAGTCATGTCGGGTCGACCGCCCGAGTTCGACGAGGAGGGAAGACTTGCCCTCGTCGCGGGGCTGGCGGACCGGGTCGAGAGGCTACACGAGCTTCGCCTCGCGCACGGGGACCTGAAGCCTTCGAACGTGCTCGTCGACAAGTCGGCTTGGGGCGGGCCGATGCTAGTTGACCTGGTGGACTTCGCTCCCGCCGGGGAAGGTGACGTTGTCTCCCGCCGTTACGCGCCGGAGGTCGGCGGCCGCTACGAGCGCGACTGCTTCGCGGTCACGCGGATCGCCGAGGAGCTGCTTGAGGACGTCTCAACGCCTGCGGCAGCTCGCGTCCGCGAGGCGGTCGAGGCGATCAGGCTCGCCGAGGTGCCGAACGCGACGCTGCTTCCCTTGCTGGACGCGGCGACCCATCGAGAGCCAGAGCCGGCGGCGGTCGAGCGCATCACCCTGCTAACGCCTCATGTCTCGGCCGGCGCGCTGCTGCCGGACGAGGGTCGGTACTTCCTGCGGAAGGCTAGGTGGAGGCGCTCGCTGATTGTGCGAGGGGCGTGCGAGGAGATTGAGGTCGCCCTCGATCCGAGCGACCAGCCCGTCAGCTTCGAGAGGCGTTCCGTCGACCAGGGTAGGATACGATCCCTCGCCCGCGCCGAATTCGGCCACCTTGAGGCGGCGATCGTCGTCGAGAAGTCCGACACCACCGACTTACGGCAGCTCGCGTGGCTGATGGAGCGCGAGGACGTGAAGCTCGCCCTTTCCCAGGCCTCTACGCCGCGGGAGGGTGAGGTCGACGAGCCGGATGGGAGCGCAGAGCGCGAGGCGCCGCGAAGCGAGCCCCCGGAGGACGGTTTAGTCGAGGCGATCGCCGCGTCGCCGCAGCCTACCGGCGATGTCGACGTCGCCAGGCTATGGCAGGCGTTGATCGAGGCGGAAGGCGAGCTGATCAACGAGGGGCAGGCCATCGGGGACGCAGTCTTCGACGGCAGCGTGAACCTCTACCGCTTGGAGTTCGACCTCGTGGGCGGTTCGCTCGACTTCAACCGTGCGGACCGCGTCCTGGTTGAGCGCGAGGACCGGAACGGCAATTGGCGCCCCATTGGGCATCTGGACCTGCAGCGTTCGAAGTCGGACTCGATCTGGATCGACAGCTTCCGCCCCCACCAGCGGGGCGCGCCTCCGCTCGTCGAACAGGGGCAGGAGTTGCGCTTCCGTAGCTGGATGGAGCAGAAGAGCCTTGACCGCCGCCGAGCCGCAGTCAGGCGGATCGTCGAGCGTTCGTCCCGCGTACGGAACCTGATCGATATCCTAGATCCCCGCGCCGGGCTGCTGCCCCGCTCGCTTCCCGACCGTCTCGATCCCGCGCGGCTGAAGGAGCTCTATGACCTGAACGATGAGCAGGCCGCCGCGCTCTCCGCCGCGCTGAGCACCAGACCGCTAGTTCTGACCCAGGGCCCCCCGGGACGGGCAAAACGGTCTTCATCGCGACACTGGTGCATGCGGCCTTGACCCTAGGCTTGGCGCGCAACGTACTGCTGGCGAGCCAGGCGCATGAGGCCGTCAACAACGCGGCGGAGGCGGTACTGAAGCTCTTCGCGAAGGCGGGCGACGTCCCGAGCATAATTAGAATCGGAGCCGAGGGCGTGGTCTCCGACCGGCTGCTGCCGTTCCACGTTGAGCGGGTCGAGCGGCTGCAGAAGGATCGCTTCCGGTCCGAGATGCGGGAGCGGCTCGAGGCGGCGGCTCTCGCATTGGGCATCGCGCCAGAAGTGGCGGCCAATCTCGCCCGTATTGAGATGGCGGTTCGGCCCGTGGCCGCCCGCATTGCGGAACTCGAGGCGGGAACGGAGGACGCGGCCCGCATGGCGTCGCTTCGGGAGACGGTGGCGCTGCAGGTCGAGCCGCTCGGCCTCGATCCCATCGTCGTCTCGGACGCGCCGGGCTCCGAAATGATGACGATCGTTGTCACCGAGCTGCTCCGCCGGCTGCCGCACGCCGAGCGGCCCGGTGCGGACAAGGTCGCGCGCTTTCAATCTGTCGCATCGCTGGCTCGTGACTTCGTGGGCAGCGTGTCAACTGAGCACCGCAGCTTCGAGACGTTCCTGGCGGGCACGAGGCAGATCGTCGCTGGCACCTGCGTGGGGCTCGGCCGTTCAACGCTTGGGCTGACCTCGACACCCTTCGATCTGGTGGTCGTGGACGAGGCCGCTCGATGCACTGCGAGCGAATTAGCGGTGCCCATCCAGGCGGGTGGCTGGATCGTGCTGGTCGGCGATCACGAGCAGCTGCAACCCCAGCATCCCGGTTCGGTGGTCGAGGATGTGGCCGGGAGGATGAACGTCGGGGAGGCGGAGGTCGCCCGAAGCGACTTCGAGCGCGTATTCGGGACAGACTACGGACGGTCCGCAGGTCACACGCTGACGCGGCAGTACCGCATGCTCCCGCCGATTGGGCGCCTAGTGTCGAACGCCTTCTACGGCGGAAGGTTGGAGCATGGGCGGGTTGATCCGGTAGTAAATCCGGCGGCGCTGCCCGCCGATCTCACCAAACCGCTCGTCTGGGTCGACACCGTCCCGCTCGGCAGGCGCGGTGAGCAGGGGACGCCCAACCAGCGCATGAGCCTGTCCAACGTGGCGGAGGCAGACGCAATCGTGGCGATGCTAAAGGGTTGGAGCGAGTGCGAGCCGTTCAACCATTGGCTGGCCTCGCAGACCACCCACGCCCACGCGATCGGGATCATCTGCGCCTACTCCGCCCAGCGTGATTTAGTCAGGCGCAAAATCGCCTTGGCACCGATCAGCCAGACTCTGCGGGACGCCCTTAAGGTCGACACCATCGACAGCTATCAGGGCAAGGAGAACCCCATCGTGATCGTCTCGCTGGTCCGGAACAACACCGCCGGCCCTTGGGAGGAAGGCAAGCCGACGATCCGGCCCGGCTTTCTGTCCCGACCAAATCGCATCAACGTGGCGACCAGTCGCGCGATGGACCGCCTCGTGCTCGTCGGCAGCCGCGGGAGATGGGCGGCCGGCGGTCCGATGTCTCGGATCGCGACCGCCTTCGCCGAAGCGCTGGATGGTGGGGACGCCGAAGTCATCGGGGCGGACGTGCTGCTCGGACGGTCCACGCCGGTCCAGGCGGAAGGGGAGGCCCCGTTGGCCGAACTGGAGATGGCGCGATGACGGAACAGCAGAAGGGCCGCCTCACAGTGCGGCCGAGGCGCGAGACGCTCGTCGACGAGGATGAGGATGGACCGCTCGAACTGGGGGTCTACGACTTCGCGCTTCCGTGCCGGCGCTTCGTCGTCGACCACAAGGTCGCCGAGGTGGGCAAGATTTCGGTGACGGCCGAGTTCCTGCTCCGTCTGGTCCGTGCGCTGGGTAGTTGCACGGAGGAGACGGTGCAGACCTTCTTCGGCTACGATCGGAGAGAGATGGCCTACGTCCTCGGCGAGGTGGAAGAGGCAGACTACGTCAGCCGCGCCGACGGGCGGTTGGTGCTCACAGAGGTCGGCCAGTCACTCTTCCGGCCAGGCAGCGAGGATCCGCTCATCTTTGAAGTGGAGCGCAAGTCGGCGCGTGTTGGCTTCGACCTGCTGTCGCTCGCGCCGGCCGATACACGCTCGACAAGCTGGTTCGAGCGCAACCTGCCCGAACTACCGCTTTGCGATCCCGGTCAGGTCAGCGACGCGACCGCTCGGGTGCCCGCCCGGTTCAGGCGGTTCTTCCGCGAGTTCGCGCCGCGGATGGATCCAGTGTCAGCGGCGCGGCGCTCGCTCTACTCGATCGACGCCGTCCGGGCGGAGGACCGATTCTCAAACGTCGTGCGGGTCCGCCTCCTGTCGACGGGACTAAAGCCCATGCAGGCCGAGGTCGATCTGTCGGCGTGGCGGTCCGACCACGAGGTGCACGAAAGGGAGGAGGTCGGCCGTTCAGTGCTTGGCATGCTCGACCGTCTCCCTATCGTGCGGCGCGACGATGAAGCGGACGCCTATCGCCTGCTTGTCGAGCTGGCGCCGGACTACCTGCGGGAGTGGACGCGTCGCGACGGACTCAGCGTGCAGCGCTACTATCGCAACGCGTTCACGAGCGAGGGTGACGTGCGCGCCGACCGGAGGACGACGCCGATCGTCGGCAGCCTGTTCGGGACCGAAAACGCTCGCCGGCTGGTCGAGGTGGCGAGCAACGGCCTCAGGCGGACGACGCGATCGGCGCGGACCCTGTTCTGGGTCGTGCCACAGGTTCCGCTCTGGGGAGCACGTCGATCATGGCGGAGGCGGTCGAGCAGCTGCGCGAGCGCGTGATCCGCAACAATGACGACCTGAATGCCCGAATACCGGTCCAGCCTCTCGCGCTGACCTCTGGCCGGCCGGAAGCGTGGATCAAAGAGGGCTTTGGACACTGGCGCGAGTCGGATGGCCTGGTGTTCCCGGCGGGTTTCGAGCTCCTGCTGGTGCCAGGCGCCTTCGTGGCGGCCGTGGTGCATGCACCGATCGGAGCGCCCTCGGGTATACCGGTCCCGCTGGGCTTCGCGAGCTTCGACAGGCCCACGGTCGACAGGGCAATGGCCCTCTTGATGGCAGTGGCGCCGCGCTACGGCTTGGCAGAGGGCGTCCTGAAGGACCTCGCTCCCGACGAGGACGTCGCGCCTGAGCCGAGCGGCGCCGGCTACGGCAACGCCGACTAGCGGCTGCGGTCCTTGTCGCGCGGTGCGAGCGACGGCGCCGCGCGACCGATCTCAGGGTTCAGCTCCCCGCCAGCCTTGATCCGGTCGACGACGAGCTGGCGCGTCGACTCCCCGATCGTGCCGACCATGCGCGCGCTCTCGCCCCGCTCGCGCGCTGTCTGCATGGCGGCATCTACGATCGCCTGCGCAGGCGAGAGGCGCGGGTCGGCATGGTTCTTCTCGGCGGTGTTCTGGAGAAACTGCGCCGCAAGCCGCTCCTGACCCGGAGCATGGCCCGGTGGGAGGATGGGTTTCTCAAGCGAGCGGACCGCTCGCTGGATATGGTTTTGCGGTTGCGCATTGATCTGGACGCCGAGCGCTGCGCCGATCTCGCGAACCCGCTCCAAGGGTGTCTGCTGCGGTGTGATGACCGCATCCACCTGTCGGACGCCCAGATAGGTGAGAAGGTGCGACTGATACACCGGCCCCTTCGCGTGCCGGACATAGGCAAGTTCGGTCCGCGCGTTCGCAATGGTGGTCGTGGGAGCACCCTCCTTGACGAGGGTGCGCAGCCGGTCGGCCGCTTGCTGGCGGGCTGCCGGCAGATAGCGTTCCAGCTCTTCGCGCGCCTTCGTCAGCGTCACCCGGTAGCGCTGCCCCTCGGGAGGCGGGCGCTGCGGCAGCATCGCCATACCGGCGGGCCCGATACGCGCCTCGGGCGCGAGGTCTCGCCGGACGGCCGCTGCGGCAAGGACCGTTGCCATGCCGCGGTGGTCGCCGGTCAGGAATCCATGCCGCGACGCCTCCATCCATGCGGTCTTGTCGATCGACGCGATCCGGATGGTGTGACCGGCTTCGCGTGCGATCTGCGCCGCATGGTGACGCATCGTGCGGCCATTGCCTTCGCGGAAGGATGAACCGCGTTCATCTCGTTGATGTGGTTGCCGAGCCGATCGAAAAACTCGTCGCGGGGCAGCCCACGAAAACCGTTCTTCGCGCTTATGTCAGCGAACAGTTTGTCCATCTCGCGCGCGATGTAGGGCACGGCCGCGAAGCGCGAGCCGCCCTTGGCGATGTTGACGGTCCGGTCCTGGCCCGCCCACTCGTACAGGTCCTGGAACAGGTGCCGGTGAAGGGCACGGTAGCCCTCGGCGTCAGGCGAGAATGTAAGGCGCGCGGCTTCGGCACCGCGCGCGAGAGTCAGGCGGCGCTCGGCCTCCGTCAGCGTCTTGTCGTCGGTGATCCCCAGCTTGTTCCGAAGGGTATCGGTGCCGGGATAGGTGTAAGGATCGTCAGCCAACGTCAGGCTGCGATTTGGCCGGTTCCCGGTTTGTAGAGGCCGAGAACGATCGACGACATCAGCGAGGGCGGAACGCCTTCGTCCAGCATCATGGCGAACATCGCGTTCTCGTCATCGCTCGGCGTCATGTCTTCGATGACCAGATTGGCACGTGCCTCGGCGACGTCCTCACGCCACAAAGCGACCTGCTCGGGAGTGCCGCGCTCGAAGGTCATCGAGCGGATACGCTTGCGAAGCGCCTCGAGATCGATGTGAGCCATACGTCATCCTTTCGGCATTAACCCTACGCCTCACGACGCGATTCCTCAACAAATCACTTGGTGCAGCGATGCTCATACGGTCATGCGCCGCGCCCTTTCGGGCGCGACCTTCGCGAACAAACATCAGTATTCGCTCGCCAACATGATCGTGAGAACCCGCGTGGTCTGCCGCTCGTCCCATGGCGCTTCGCTGCCATAAGTCAGTGTGTTGTCGTAATAGTCCACCTTCCAGAATACCGTTTGCGTGATCGCCTCCGCCTCCTCGGGCCGGTTCTGGGTCCCACTCCGCTCGGGAGCCTGTAGATCGTGCCGAAATCGTGTTCGCCATACGGATCGTTGTCGCCGTCAAATTTGGAGAACGCGACGATCGCAGCCAGCGCCGCGAAGCGGTCGGCATCGGAAAGAGCCTGAAAACCCATCGTGACGTTGGCGATCGAACCGGAGCCGGGACGCTGGCGCGCGGCATCGTTGAGACGACGGATGGCGTCGATCTGCTCGGGGGTCGGCATCGGGTAATCCTCCTTCTGGCATGGGCCGTAAGGCCGCTCGGCCTCACGGCCCTGCCTGTCCGGCGAGGACGGGATGGGGAGGGGGAGCGAGAATCTGCCGCTGGCGCGGGCGAGCCGCCTAGCGCGGCCGGCGTTGGTGCGCCGGGTGCCGCGGTTGGCGGATTACACGGGCGGCCGATTGTCGTTCGGGAACGAAAGGGCAGCGCCCTTGGCGTTCCCCGGTGCCGACCGCGCTACATTGCGCGATCGGCCGGCAAAGGCGCGGTGCAGATCTCCGCACGGCATTGCCGCGCGCAAGCGGGCCCCGTCAGGAGGGGGCGCTGCGCGCGTCGCGAGCGGCCAGCACCAGCTCGACGATCCGCGGTTGATGGAACAGCTCGCCGCGCTCGACGACGCGAAGTCCGGGACCGTCCAGCACATCCTTCAGCCGGTCTTGCACGACCTCTTCCAGCTCGCCGGCGAGAACCCAGAAATGGATCGGCTCGCGCTCGCGCCCGTCGGCACGGAACTGCTCGCTCTGGGCGACGGCCTGGGTCAGCGCATCAAGCGCAGCGTGTCCCAGCGCGCGCTCGAACTCGAGCTGCGCGAACAGGCGATGACGGGACATGGAAACCTCCGTTTTGCCGTGATTGGCGTCCACGGCGGGAGGGGCGCGTCGCGCCGGGTCAGGGAGCGCGGAGCGGCCGGCTTGCCGGGCTGCGGGGGAGCCGATTTGCGGAGCAAATTGGGGGGGGCCGCTGATCCTTGAGGCGGTGCGGCGCGCCCCTCACGATAGGAAGAGACTGACGGACCTGCCCTACAAACCCAGGCCCGCCCGCAAGGGCGGTCCGCATTCTATTTTCTGCTTTCGTTCTTCTCGGCACTGACTCATAGAATCGTCATGCCGATCATGCCGGAACATCGTTGGCTGTATCCGATCGACTGGCCCGAGCTGTCACGGCTGATCCGGTTCGGGCGCGCGAAAGGCCAATGCGAGCATTGCCGGCGTCCGCATGGCCGACGGGTGTTCCACCTCGGCGACGGACGATGGTGGGACGCCGATCGCCGCCTCTGGCGCGATGGCCGCGGGCGACGGATACGCGCACCCGTGGCCGACATCGCGTCGATGGTGCGGCTGACGCGGGTCTACATCGCGTGCGCGCACCTCAACCACGATCCGACAGACAATGCGCCGCGCAACCTCGCCGCGCTCTGTCAGCGCTGCCACATGATCCACGACGCGGCCGAGCATCGCCGGCGTCGCTGGTACAATGCCTATCGGAGGCGCGCGCTTTGGGACCTGTTGGCAGCTCTGGCGGGTTAAAAGGCGCTGATGCGTCGGCTGGGCTAGGCGTTGTTGAGGCGGGAACCAGTGGTCGTTGGGCGGCGTCCATCAGTCAGGAAAGACATCGGAGGATCGATGAGTTACTTCGCAGACGAGTTCGACAAGCTCGCCAAGCAGCTCGAGGCGCTGCGCCTACATGCGCAGAAAATGGGAGAGGGCGAGACAGTGCAGAACGCCTTACGCGATTCTCTCGCCACGCTGAACGAGGCGTCGGTCACTATCCGAAACGCCAAGGATTAGTCGCCTGGGCGCCGCCCGACCTTTCGGGCGGCGCCGCGCGGTCCCGTCAGGGGACGCACGCGCGCCCGTCCTGCAGCGGCAGGGCGGGCGCGCCGGCGACAGGGCGCCTCACGGGCAATGGTTGCGGGGAAGGGGGCGATTGTCACTCGCCCCCGCTTCCGTTCACGCCATTTCGTCGGCCTCCATGTCCTCGCCTTCGCCATCGAAGGCATCGGCTTCGGGATCGTCCGCTCGTTGCGTTCGGGCTGATCGAACGCCCCTCTGCATGGGCGCGGGGAGCCAGTGCGAAGCGAGCCGCCCGACACGTTGACCGCCAAGTCCGCCTTCTTCTTGATGGTCGCGCAGTTATCGGCGCTGGCATCGCCACATCGGCGCGTAGCAGGTCGATCAGGGCCGCAGGCGCATTTTGTCGAACAGGGCGATGGGGGCTTGCCAGCGGGTCGCAATATCCACGCCGCTCGCGCGCGCGATCTGCTCGAAACGATGATGACGCATACCGGGGGCACCACCCGCGAACAGGGTGCCGTCCACCGTCATCGCCACCAACCGGCGAGTAGCGCCATCTTGTCCTCATGGCTCATGGCGCGGATCGCCTCGAATCGGCTTTCGGCGGGGATCGATCCGAAACGGTCGGCCATCGTGTCCTCGACCTCCCGCACGTCGCTGGTCGCCATCAAATCGTCGGCAACATCGGTCGCGATGGTCTTGGCCTGCACATCGAGCGCCATCTGATTGCTGTGCGCGCCATGGAGTAGCTGACCGGCAAGGCTGTCCAGCAGCACGTCGAGCGCCAGCGCCGGGTCGGCCGCGACTGCCTCCTGCACGATGCGGGTCTTGATCCGCGACAGGTCGGCGACAAGGCTGTTGCTGTAGAGCGGTTGCGGCTCGCCGCTGCTCGCCTTGCGCTTCGGCTCGGCTTTCGCACGATAGAAGCTCTTGCCGAGCGATCCGTCATGCGAAACCCATAGCGCCACGCCCCGACTACGACCTGTTCGGCGTTGAACCCGCGCAATCCCTCGGTGATCGCGTCGCGCTCGTCGGACAGGGGCGCAAGCGCCGAGCTGTCCTCACCTCGGCCTCGGCGATCTGCTCGATAGCGATGTCGATAGCCTCGATCCGTGCTGCCTCGTCCTCGGTCGGCTCGCGCGTGGCCGGATACAGGCTGCCCTTCATGTAAAGGTCGTAGGGCCGGTCCAGCGTGGCGCGGACCTCATGCCAACCGATCGCGCGATATTCGTCGGCGATGGCGTCCAGCTTGTCCTCTGCCAGTTCCTGCACAAGCTCGGGCTGGTCGGCAAAGCCCTCGGCCCCTTGGCTGAACAGGTCCACCGTGATCGTCCCGCCCTTCGCCTCGTAGGCGTCGCGACCGACGAAGACGAACGCGCCGCTGGTGGTGTCCACCTTCTCGGTGGTGAGCATCCGCCGGATGGTGTGTGCATGGCCGTTCGCCGCTTGCAGACCTTCACCTGTTGGTCGTGGTCGTCGGTCAGGGTGAGCGCGCGCGCCGCCTCAAGCGACAACTGGTCCTTGGCGATCAGGTCGATCAGGGACGATGCGAGCGCGGAGAGGCGAAGCATCTTGTAGACGAAGCTGACTGCCTGCCCGAACCGGGCCGCGATTTCCTCGGCGTCCATGCCGGTGTCGCGCAGCGCCGCGAAGGCGCGGATGCTGTCGGCCGGGTGCATATCCTCGCGCTGGAAGTTCTCCGCCAAGGACAGCTCGATGGCTTTTCCTTGGTGCGGATTTCGACGGGGAACGCATCGCCGTTCTTGATCCGCTTGCGCTTCGCCAGTTCCTTGAGGCCCGGTAGCGCCGCCTCCGGCGAACACATAGAACAGGCCGTCTTCCTCGTAGGCGACGAGGTTCTGCAACAGGCCGTGCGCGGCGATGTCGTCCGCCATGCTCTCGATGGCGGCGGGCTTAATCCGGCGTTGGTTGAGCGGGGAGAGGCGAAGCTGCGACAGCTTTACGGTGGTGATAGCCATGATGATGCTCCGTGATCTGGTGTGTCTTGGGAAGGATCAGCCTTCGAGGCTCGCCAGTTCGTCGAACTCGGCGGATGCGCGGGTCGCGGCGTCGCCCGCGTAGGTCGCGCCGGTGCGCGGATAGAAGAAAACCCGCGCCCTTGGCGTAGGGGATGCCGTCGGGGCTGGTTCCGGCCACCTTGGCACGCTTCCAGTACGGGTCGCCCTTGTATCGGGTGTAAGCCATTGTCCCTTCTCCTTCTTTCGAGGCGCAGCCGGTTGCCGCTGCAACCGGGTCTGCCTCTCCGGCGAGGAGCGGGACGGGGAGGGAGGAGGAAAATCGATGGCCTGGCGCGGGCAGGCCGCCCTAGCGCGGCCGACGCCCCCAAGGGCGTCGGGTGCCGCGCTCGGCGGACCACACGGGGCCGTCTATTTTCCTTCGGGAACGAAAGGCAGCAGCCCTTGGTGTTCCCCGCGCCGGCGGGCCTCCGGGGAGGGCTGCGGCGCATCGAAAGCGGTGTTCGCGCCGCTCGGCGCGGCCGCAGGTGTGCCACGTGGCACACCTCACGCGAGGATCGTCACCCGCTCAGGGCCGAGACGCCGGCACGGTGGCTCGAGCGGTGCGCGGCACGCGTGCCGCTAGAGCCGTGCCCGGCAGGGTCGCGCCCGACCGGTTTCCCGTTCAGGATGTTGCCCACTCTCCATCCGTCGTTCTAGCATCGCCCTCCAGCGCGCGGGCGCGGTCGTGCAGTGTGACCGTTGGTGCGAGAAGGGATCGGCACACGGCCATGAGCTGGAGCTTTTTCATCGATGAATCGGGGCAGGATCAGCGTCACTCGCCCTACGAGGTCCTGGCCGGCATCGCTGTCGAGGATCGCAAGGTCTGGCCGCTGATCCGTGATCTGTCCGACGCACAGCAGCATATCTTCGGGATGCGGTTGTTCGAGGCCTATGGCCGTGAGGCGAAGGCACAGAAGCTCCTCGATCGGAAGACGTTCAAGCACGCGGCGCAGCTTGAGCCGATCGAGCATGTCGAGCGCGCACGGCTCGCCCGCGAATTGCTGATCGACGGAACGGCCGTCACCAAGGCGCGGTTGACCGCGCTCGGGCAGGCCAAGGTCGAGTATTGCCGCTTCAGCCTCGACCTGGCGCGTCGCCACGGCGCGAAGGTCTTCGCGACGATCGTGCCGCAGGAGGCACCGCGCCCCGAACGGAGCGAAGCGCTCCGCAAGGACTATGCCTTCCTGTTCGAACGCTTCTACTATTTCCTCAACGGCCTACCCGGCGACCCGATGGGCTATCTCGTGTTCGACGAGCTGGACCGGAGCGCGGCGCACATTCTGCTAGGCCAGGTGTCGAACTACTTCGTGAACACGCGCAACGGACGGAGTCGGTCGCGGCTCATCATTCCGGAGCCGTTCTTCGTCCACAGCGATCTGACGACGCTGGTCCAGACCGCCGATATCGTCGCCTATGTCATCAGTTGGGGGCTCCGTCTGAGGCGCATGACCGCACCGGCGCGCGAGGAGCTGCGCCGCTGGCCGACCTAGTTCACCGGTTGCAATTCGCACGCGAGACGGAAGGGGGCGATCGGATCTACGGCTTCAAGCTGATCGACGATCTGCGGCCGAAGCCGAGGCCCTGAAACGAAAGAAGGCAATGCTAGCGTTTCCGCCGACAAAGCCTCCGAGAACCCATTTAATCGATTCGCCCTGATTTTCAATTACCAAGTCGCAAGCGCATTGCCGGCGCCGCCTGCTCGCGCAGCGGGCGGGCGGCGCGCGATTTTCCGGGTCGGAGCCGTATCGACGCGATCCCCGCCCTCTCGAGCCGGGGGAGAGGCCTCACACCGCTTCGTCCATATCTGCGGCGTTCTCGACGGCCATCCGGCTCAGCAGCCAATCGGAGCATCCTGCGCGAGCCGCGCAGCGGTGAAAATGCACTTCTTGTCGTTGCGGAGTGCTTGGAGCCAGCTCGCCAGATAGGCCGCATGGTCCTCGCGGTCGTGGAGCTTGATCCCGATTTGCGCTGACGAACGCGGCCCCAAGCTCGGCAACCAGTTCCTCGCGGCGTAGTCTTCGCGCTTCGTGGAAATGAGGGAGGGACGGGCAAGCCGGTCGACGTGTCCCGTCGCGTGGCAAAGCTCGTGCGCCAGGGTCGAATAATAGTCGTCGCTGGTGTGGAAGTCGGCGAACTGCGGCATGACGACGCGATCGCCGCTCGGCTGATAATAGGGCTGCGAACCGAAATGCTTGAGGGTGACCGGCACGCGGGCAAAGAGCGCGTCCAGTTCGGCGTCCCGCTCGTCGGGATTGGTCGCTGATGATCGGGGCGGGAGCCGGATATTTCGCCTCGATGCCGTCGATCTGCTCGGCATTGAAGACGGTGTAGCGCTTGAGGAACGCCACCTGACGCTTGCCGTCCTCCGCACGCTCTCCGCTCTTGTCGGCGTCCACCTCGATCTTGTTGGCATAGACGACGGTCGAGCCCTTCTCGCCCTTGCGGACAGAGCCGCCGAGCGCGAGCGCCTGCTTGAAGGTCAGCCAGTGCGGGGAGGCATAGCTCTTGTCATGGCGGCAACCCAAAGGGTCAGGACGTTGATGCCGCGATAGGGAACTCCCGTCAGCGCAACGGGATCGTGGGCTGTGCTGCCGTTCCACGATTTCGCAAGGCCGGGTGCCCGCCTCGATCATGGCGATCATCTGGTCGGTGATGTCCTGATAGATGTCGGCCCGGTTGTCGGTGATCCGTCCCATGATTTTTCCTTTCCTTCGAGGCTGAAAGCCGGTCGCAACAGCAACCGGCTCTGCCTTTCCGGCGAGGAACGGGATGGGAGGGAGGCGAGAATCTGGTCCCTGGCGCGGGCGAGCCGCCCTAGCGTGGCCGACGCCCTGCGGGGCGTCGGGCGCCACGCTCGGCGGATTACACGGGGCCTGATTGTCGTTCGGGAACGAAAGGGCAGCCGCCCTTGGTGTTCCCCGCGCCGACTGGCCTCCTGGGGAGGGCTGCGGTGCCACCAAACCTGCTGCGTGTGCACGTGGCACACCTTCAGCCACCATCTTGTGGTCGGCGCCAACGGTCGGTTCGCCTTCCAAGTGGTTGACTTGCGGGACTGGTTCTCCGAATGTTCCAAAGCCGTGCAATCTTGAGAGGTCGGACGCTGTCCTGGAAAATCACGCGACAAGCTCGTCCAGATCCGGCACTTAAATGACCCCGACACCTTGGAAGCCTTTGAATGGATTACGCCACACTCACTCGCGAGCAGCTCATTGCTCAGTTGACGGAGCGAGATGAAAACGAGCGGGGTGGGATCAGGCTTACCTACAAGGGACAGACCCCACCCTGGCGCATGGTCCGTCGGGTTCGGCCACGCCGGCAGAAGATCGAAACCGAGCTATGCGTAGGCGGTGAGCACGAACAGGATTGCAATCTGATCGTTGAAGGTGAGAACCTTCAGGCGCTTGTTAGTCTGTATAAATATCGGAGTCAGGTGGACTTGGTGCTGACGGACCCGCCCTACAACACCGGTCGGGATTTCCGTTACAACGACAAATGGGACACCGATCCCAATGATCCCGATGTTGGCAAACTGGTTTCTGACGAGGATGGTTCAAAGCACAGCAAATGGCTTCGTTTCATGGAGCCCCGGATTTGATGATGCGCGAAATGCTAAAGCCTTCAGGGGTTTTCGCAATGTGCATCGATCATCGCGAGCTTTACCGCGCTGGACTACTTTTGGACGGAATCTTTGGCGAGGAGAACCGGCTAGCGATCGTCAATTGGCAAAAGACAACTAGCAAGAACAACACCCGGCGCGTGTCCCAAGCAACGGAATACATCCTCGTCTACTCTAAGGAGGTCGAGCTTACAAAAACGGGGCTGCTCGAGCGATCCTCAAAGGCGACGCCAGGTTTAGCAACGTGGACGGCGATCCTCTCGGTGACTGGCG
>NZ_CP015521.1:1695000-3408545 GCF_001638925.1 Sphingomonas sp. NIC1 | reverse complement strand
CGCAGCGATCTGGCGGACGAAGGCGGTCTGATCCTGATACTGGCCGATCATGCCCAGGAAACGCGCGGCGCGCACCGTCTCGCGGTCCGCGAACGCCTGTCGCACCGCAGGCGCCACGGCGAGTGCGGGGACGGCGGGCGGCGCCGTCAGCGGCCGACCCGTCCGCTCCAGCGCCAATTGCCCGTAGAATTGGTCGCGATAGCCTGCAGCCCGGGCGTAATAGCCGGCCGCCTCGGCCGACTTGCCCGCCGCCTCCGCGGCACGGCCTGCCCAATAGAAGCCCTTCGCCCGAGTCTGCGGTGACTGGCTACCCCGGCCGTAGCGTTCGAACATCACCATCGCATCTGCCGGCCGAGACAGCTGCTTCAGCGCGACCTGCCCGGCGAGCCAGGCGAGGCTGGTATAATCGTCGCGTTCGCCATAGGGCTTGGTCGATACGTCGGTGCCCGCCGGATAGGCATCGTCGATCTGCCGCGCGATGTCATAGGCGAGCTGATATTGGTTGTCGGCGTTGGCGGCACGGGCGTTGGTCAGCAGCACCTCATACCATTTTTCGACATTGCCCGGCCGGCTGGCGAGGCTGCGCGGCCGCGCGAGCCAGGAGCGCGCCGTGGGAGAGGCGCCAGCACCCCGCAGATAGCTCGCCCGGTCGGCGATATAGCCCGGATCGCTCGCGAACTGCTCCTGCGTCGTCATCGCCAGAGTCGCGGCATTGGCCGCATTGCCGCGGAAGGCGAGCCGCGCCTCGAACGCCGGACGCCTTGTGGGGCTGGTGAAGCCGATCTGCCGCGCGGCGACCGCGGTCGCATTCTGCCACAACAACGCGTCCATCCGCGCGTCCTGATCGTCGGGCGTCAACGCGCCGCCGAAGCCCGACAGCACCGCCGCTTCGTCATCCGCCGACAACACGCCCTTGCGCCACGCGGCACGGGCGGCGGCCTGCGCTTCCGCCGTTCGGCCAAGCGACTGCAGGGCACGCGCCTGCGCGACGAGGCCGGTGGCGGTCAGCGGCGGGAAGCGGGTGAAGAAGGCGACGACGCTCGTCGGACTGGCGGTCGCCGCCTTGCGCTCGGCGGCGCGGCGGTTCGCCGCTTCGTTCGGCCAGCCGGGATGCGCCATCAGGAAGCCGGCATAACTGTCGAACGGAAAGGCGTCGGTCTGGCCGATCGACTTCCACTGCGCCAGCGCGGCGGCGATCGCCCCGTCCGCCGGGGTCTGAGGCGCCTGCGGTGACATGTTCGCCATCTGGGTGCGATAGCGGTCGAGCGCGTCGGGCACCGACGCGGACGGGGTTATCTGCCCGTCTTGTTGCGGCGCGGCGGAAACACCGGCGAGAGTGGCGAGGAGCAAGCTGACGGGCAGGGTGGCGGAGTGCATGTGGACATCATAGGGCCTGCGCCCGTATCTGTCCTGAACGAAACGCTGCATCGGACGCAGCAGGAGCGCGCATTACCTCATGTTTTCAGGTTCGATTCCCGCCCTCGTCACGCCCTTCACCGATGACGGCCAGTTCGACGAGGCCGCCTATCGCGCGCTGGTCGACTGGCAGATCGCCGAGGGCTCATCGGCGCTCGTGCCCTGCGGCACGACAGGCGAAGCGGCGACGCTGACCGCCGAGGAGCATTTCCACATCGTCGGCGTCTGCGTCGACCAGACCGCGGGCCGCGTGCCGGTGATCGCCGGCGCCGGATCGAACGATACGGTGGTCGCTGCCGCCAATATCGCGCGCGCGAAACAGGCGGGCGCCGATGCCGCACTGATGGTCCCGCCCTATTACAACCGCCCGAGCCAGGAGGGCATCTACCAGCATTTCGCCAGGCTGGCGGAGACGGCTGAGCTGCCGATCGTCCTCTACAACGTGCCCGGCCGGACCGTCACCGACATCCAGCCCGCAACGATGGCGCGGATCGTCAAAGCTTTCCCGCAGGTGTTCGTCGCGGTGAAGGATGCCAGCGGCGCCATCGCCCGCGTGTCGGCCCACCGCGAAGGCTGCGGCCCGGATTTCGTCCAGCTGTCCGGCAACGACGATATGGCGCTCGCCTTCAACGCGATGGGGGGCAGGGGTTGCATCAGCGTCTCCGCCAATGTCGCCCCGCGCCTGTGCGCCGAATTTCAGGCGGCGTGCCAGTCGGGGGATTATGCCAACGCGCTGGCATTGCAGGACCGCCTGTGGCCGCTCCACGATGCGCTGTTCACCGATGCCTCACCCGGCCCGGTGAAGTACGCGATGACCCGCGTCCGTCCCGACTTCCCCACGGGGTTGCGCCTGCCGATGACCTGGCCGTCGGAAGCGTCGCGCGCGGCAGTGGATGCGGCGCTGGCACATGCGGGGCTGATTTAAACGCCAGAGGTTTGTAGAGGAGGTTGTTGCGATCACCCGTGCAATAGACGATCATCTCAGCAGTGGGAGGACCAGCTGTTATGCGGGGTTTTGCGAACCTTTTTAATTTTCGTGGTCGTGACACCAGGGCGCAATTCTGGCCTTATGCCGGCATTGTCGTCTGTTTGATGATGGCGGCTATGATGGTCGTCATGATGCCGCCGATACTGTCCAGCATGGAACGGATGCAGCGATTTGCAAACGAGCATCCCGACCTTGCCCAGGTCACTCAGGCTGGAGCTGGCTACGCTATTCGCGTCGAGGGTTATCATCCGGAGCTAATGCCAGATTTCGGTAACCTATTGTGGGGCATAGCACTGGTAACGGCGATGGGCGTTGCGCTGCTGGCCGCCGCAGTGGCGCGGAGGCTGCGTGACGCCGGTGTCGCTCCCATGTTGGGTGTACTACCTGTGCCGTTCCTGTTCCTCGGAATTGGAGCGATGTCGCGGGTTTTTGCGGCGACCGATTCCGCCATGGGGTGGTTCATGCTGCTGTTCGTCAATAACCTGCTATATCTCGGCTCACTGGTGGTATTGATCGTGCTGCTATGCCGCCCCAGCCGAACATCCGCGTCGATGGAACGGTAAGGCGCTTCCCTCCGACCCCGCCACTCCCTACATCGCCCCCAATGTCGCGTCCCAAGCCCGCCACCTTCGACAAGAAGAAGATCGTCGCCGAGAACCGCAAGGCGCGGTTCGAATACAGCATCGATACCGTCTATGAGGCGGGGATCGCGCTCACCGGCACCGAGGTGAAATCCCTGCGCTTCGGCGAGGGCAGCATCGGCGAAAGCTATGCCGAGGTGCGTGACGGACAGGTGTGGCTGGTCAACGCCAACGTCCCCGAATTCAGCCACGGCAACCGCTTCAATCATGAAGCCAAGCGTCCGCGTAAATTGCTGCTTCACGAACGCGAGATAAACAAGCTCCACGGCGCCGTCGCGCGTGAGGGCATGACCCTCGTGCCGCTCAGCGTTTACTTCAACGGGCGCGGCCGTGCCAAGGTGGAACTGGCGCTCGCCAAGGGGCGCAAGG
The DNA here is from genome assembly GCF_001638925.1 of Sphingomonas sp. NIC1. NCBI lineage: Bacteria > Pseudomonadati > Pseudomonadota > Alphaproteobacteria > Sphingomonadales > Sphingomonadaceae > Sphingomonas > Sphingomonas sp. NIC1. The sequence continues at coordinate 3,405,131 of NZ_CP015521.1, read as the reverse complement.
ATCACGACAAGCGCGCCGCGATCAAGGAGCGGGAATGGAAGCGGGAAGCCGGACGTATCATGCGCGATCGCGGCTGAGCCCGGCGGGGCGCCCCGGTATGATGCACAAGACGTTCGGCTGGCTGCGGGCCAATATGCCGACGCGCGAATCGATGGAATCGAACCGGCTGCTGCGCCCGGTCGCGCATCGCGTGATGGAGCCGGGCCTGTGGCGCTTCAACCGCCGCTCCGTGCCGCGCGGCGTCGCGCTGGGCATGGTGGCAGGATTCCTGTTCCCGGTCGCACAGATCGCCATTGCGGCGCTGTTCGCGCTGCCGTTCCGCGCCAACGTGCCCGTCGCCGCGCTGACGACGTTCATCACCAACCCCTTCACCACGCCGTTCCTGTGGTTCCTCGCCTATAAGATCGGCAGCTGGATCCTGCACAGCGACGCACCCGCCATCGCCCAGCCCGCGGCGGAGGCCACCGGCTGGCTGCAGACGATCACCGGCGCCTTCCACTGGCTATGGGCGCAGGGCCCGGCGTTCGGCCTAGGCCTCATCGTTTTGACCAGCCTGTGCGCGGTCGTCGGCTATGCCGCGACGGCGCTCGGCTGGCGTCTGTGGATCGCACGCAAGTGGCGGCATCGCCATGCGCATAGTCACAGCGGAAACCATATTTGACGAGGCGTTTTAACTGGTTACAACACTGCCCATCGTGAGTCTGCCAATCCCGGCTTCGCTCACCAGGGACCTTCGATGCGCAAACCGGTTATCGCCGCTCTCCTGCTCGCCTCCGCTGCATCCGGCGTAGTCTACGCCCAAAGCACTCGCCCGACCGCAACCACCACGGCCGCCGCTGCCGGCAAGCCGCAGCTCGGCAGCTTCGGCGTCGACCTGACCGCGATGGACAAGAGCGTCGCACCGGGCGACGACTTCTACAATTACGTCAACGGCGCCTGGATGGCCCGCACCGAGATCCCGGCCGACCGGTCGAGCTGGGGCGGCTTCGCGATCCTGCGCAACCTGTCCGACGAACGCACCCGCAAGGTGATCGAGGATGCCGCCGCCAATCCCGGCAGCGACCCCGTCACCGCCAAGATCGGCGACACCTATGCCAGCTTCATGGATGCGGCCGCGATCGAAAAGGCCGGCGCCGCGCCGCTCAAGCCCTATCTCGCGAAGATCGCCGCGATCAATTCGCAGACCGATCTCGCCCGCGCCTTCGGCGACGCGACCCGCCACGGCATCGACGTGCCGATCGGTGCCGGCGTGCAGCAGGACCTGAAGGACAACACCGTCTACGCCGTCTACGTCGGCCAGGGCGGCCTGGGCCTGCCGGACAAGGACTATTACCTCAAGGATGATCCCAAGTTCGCCGAGGCGCGGACCAAGTACGTTACCTATATCGCCGATATGATGCGCATGGCGGGTCAGCCCGACCCGCAGGGCGCTGCGCAGCGTATCTACGACCTCGAAAAGCAGATCGCGCAGGTCCATTGGGATCGCGCCGAGCTGCGGCAGGTGGAAAAGGGTTACAACCCGATGCCGGTCGCGCAACTCGCCACCGCCATGCCCGGCTTCGACTGGAAGGCGATGCTCGACGCGCAGGGCCTGGGCAATCAGAGCCGCGTGATCGTGGGTCAGCCGTCGGCGCAGGCGGGCACCGCCAAGATCGTCGCCGCCACGCCGCTGCCGGTGTGGAAGGAATATCTGGCGTTTCACACGATCTCGAACGCCGCGCCTTTGCTCTCGTCGAACTTCGTCAACACGCAATTCGCCTTCTACGGCACGACGCTGAACGGCACGCCGCAGCTGAAGGACCGCTGGAAGCGCGGTGTCGACCTCGTCAACGGCAGCCTGGGTGAGGCCGTCGGCCAGGTCTACGTCCAGAAGTATTTCCCGCCCGAATCGAAGGCCAAGGCCGACGAACTGGTCCGCAACCTGATTTCGGCGATGGACAAGCGCCTCAACAATCTCACCTGGATGGCGCCCGAGACGAAGCTGAAGGCGCGTGCGAAGCTTGCCGCCTTCACGCCCAAGATCGGCTATCCCGACAAGTTCCGCGATTACACCTCGCTGAAGGTCGTGAAGGGTGACGTGCTCGGCAACGCCGACCGCGTGGCGGAATTCGAATACAACCGCCAGCTCAACAAGATCGGCAAGCCGGTCGACCGCAGCGAATGGTTCATGACGCCGCAGACGGTGAACGCTTATGCCAACCCGCTGATGAACGAGGTCGTCTTCCCGGCCGCAATCCTCCAGCCGCCGTTCTTCGACCCCAATGCCGACCCGGCGGTGAACTATGGCGCGATCGGCGCGGTGATCGGCCACGAGCTCAGCCACCATTTCGACGACCAGGGCCGCAAGTTCGACCCCAAGGGCAATTTCTCGGACTGGTGGACGCCGCAGGACGTCGCCCGCTTCAACGCGCTGACCGACAAGGTCGTCGCGCAGTACGGCGCCTATGAGCCGATCCCGGGCACGCACGTGAACGGCAAGCTGACGCTGGGCGAGAACATGGCCGACCTCGCCGGCATCAACGTCGCCTATGACGCGTACAAGCTGTCGCTGAAGGGCAAGCCGGCGCCCGTCATCGACGGTTACACCGGCGACCAGCGCTTTTTCATGGGCTTCGGCCAGGTCTGGCAGACCAAGGCGCGCGAGGCCTCGATCAAGAATCAGCTGACCACCGACCCGCACACGCCGGGCCAGTGGCGCGCCTATGTCGTCCGCAACCTCGACGCCTGGTATCCGGCCTTCAACGTAAAGCCGGGCCAGAAATTCTATCTGGCCCCCGCCGATCGCATCAAGATCTGGTGATCCTGCCGCCGCCGCCCGCGACCACCCGCGGGCGGCGGTTTTGTTTTGGGAATAGCTGATCGCAACCAATGAGAGGCGCGTAACGCGGACCCTAGTTCCACCGTCACCCCGGACTCGTTCCGCAGTCCACCCCTCGGCGAGGGAACGGCAAGAGGCTCTAGCCATTCCCTTGCGGCCAAGTGGATGCCGGAACGAGTCCGGCATGACGGGATGTCTGAGGCAATGATTCGCCTGCTCGCCACGCGGGGCACTTTGGGGCACATTGATCCCAAGCGAACCATCGCGACCCACAAGAACCGACCCATCGGGGAGAGACCATGAAGACCTATCTCATCGCCGGCCTGCTCGGCGCATCGGCGCTTGCCGGCGCCGTCTACGCACAGCAAGCGCCCACTGCCGCCGCAGCGGGCAAGCCGCAGATCGGCGCCTTCGGCTTCGACGAAGCGGGCATGGACCGCAGCATCGCGCCGGGCGACGATTTCTATAATTACGCCAACGGCACCTGGGCGAAGACGACCGCGATCCCTGCCGACAAGTCGAGCTTCGGCGCGTTCGATACGCTCGCCGATCTGTCGCGCGATCGCACCAAGGGCATCCTGGAGGCCGCGGCCAAGCAGCCGGGCTCCAAGATCGGCACGGCCTACGCCACCTATCTCGACACCGGCGCGATCGAGGCGAAGGGCCTCGCGCCGATCAAGCCGTGGCTCGACACGATCAAGCGTGCGACCAAGGCGAATTACGCCTCGCTGCTCGCGCAGGCGGACCGTAACGGCGTTGCCATTCCGTTCGGCAGCGGTGTCGGCCAGGACGACAAGGCGCCCGAAACCTATGTCGTTGAGATGCGCCAGTCGGGTCTCGGCCTACCCGATCGTGACTATTACCTGCAGGAGAAGAACGCCAAGGAGAAGGCCGCCTATGAGGCGCACCTGACCAAGGTGCTGACGCTGGCGGGCGAGCCCAATGCCGCGGAGCGCGCCAAGGCGATCGTCGATTTCGAAACGCAGATCGCTGAGGTCAGTTGGAGCCGCGTCGACAGCCGCGACGCCAACAAGACCTATAACAAGATGACGGTTGCGCAGCTGGTGCAGAGCGCGCCGGGCTTCGACTTCGTCACCTATCTGAAGGGCGTCGGCACGCCCGTCGATTCGCTGATCGTGTCGCAGCCGAGCGCCGTCACCGGCATCGCGAAGCTGATCGGCGCCGCGCCGATCGGCGTGTTGCAGGATCAATTGCTGGTCCGCAGCCTGGACGGGTTTGCGGGTGTGCTGCCGAAGGCGTTCGACGACGAACAATTCGCCTTCTACGGCACCACTTTGTCGGGCACGCCGCAGCAGGAAGATCGCTGGAAGCGCGCGGTCGGCTTCACCAGCGGCGCGCTGTCGGACGAGGTCAGCAAGCTGTACGTCGCGCAATATTTCCCGCCCGAAACCAAGGCGTCGGCTGACCAGCTGGTCAAGAACGTCATTGCGGCGATGGGCAAGCGCATCGACAAGCTCGAATGGATGGCGCCCGAGACGAAGGTGAAGGCGCACGCCAAGCTCGCCGCCTTCACGCCGAAGATCGGCTATCCGAGCCAGTGGCGCGATTATAGCAACCTCAAGATCGTCAAGGGCGACGCCTTCGGCAACGCCCTGCGCGCGCGCCAGTGGGGTCACGAATATAACATCAGCCACCTCGGCAAGCCGTTGCAGCGCTGGGAATGGGGCATGACCCCGATGACGGTGAACGCTTATGCCAATTTCGGCATGGTCGAGATCGTCTTCCCCGCCGCGATCCTGCAACCGCCGTTCTTCGATCCGAAGGCGGACCCGGCGGTGAACTACGGCGGTATCGGCGCGGTGATCGGCCATGAGCTGAGCCACCATTTCGACGACCAGGGGTCGAAGTATGACGCGCACGGCCAGCTGACCGACTGGTGGATGCCGGAGGACGTGACGCGCTTCAAGGCGCTCACCCAGCGCCTCGTCGACCAGTATAACGCCTACGAACCGCTGCCCGGCATGCACGTCAACGGCGCGCTGACGCTGGGCGAAAATACCGCCGACCTCGCCGGGCTTTCGGTCGCCTATGACGCGTACAAGGCGTCGCTGGGCGGACGCGAGGCGCCGGTGATCGACGGCCTGACCGGCGACCAGCGCTTCTACCTCGGCTGGGCGCAGGTGTGGCGTCGCAACTATCGCGAGGCGAACCTGAAGCAGCGGCTGATGACCGACCCGCACAGCCCGTCTCAGCAGCGTGCCTGGGTCGTCCGCAACCTCGATCCCTGGTACGGCGCCTATAAGCCCGCTCCGGGCGGCAAGCTGGTGCTGACGCCGGACCAGCGCGTCCGCATCTGGTGATACCGTCCCGCTTCCCCTGGCGTGCCGGGGGAAGCGGGGCCACCATCACCGCCGTTCGCCCTGAGCCTGTCGGAGGGTAGGTCGCCACACGCGTCGTCCCGCAGGTCGAAACCCGTGCCTCGACAGGCTTAGCACGAACGGCCATGGGGCGCGGAAGCAACCCCACTACACCAATCGCTTGACGCGCCCCGCCCGATCCCGCGATGACGGGCGGGCATGGCCTCGCTCCCCCTTTCGACACATCTGAACCCCACCCGGGCCGCTGCGCTCGTCGCCGGCGCTGCGACGGTGGCGGCCGCGGCGCTCGTGCTGTGGCTGGTCGGCAGCATCGCCGCCGCGGCGGGGTTCGTCGCCACGGGGATCGTGGCCGCCGGCGCGGTGATCGCGTGGCGGATGCTGGCGCCGGCCAGGGTCGCGGCGACACCGACGATCGATTGGGCCTTCACCCGCGCGGTTGCGCAGGCGAGTACCGACGCCGTGGCGATCACCGATCGCGCCGGCCGCCTCGTCTGCGCCAACGACGCCTATGAGGCTCTGTTCGAAGGCTTTCCTACCCCGCCCGGCCTACCGCTGGCGGGCGAGGGCGTCGCCGAACTCGGCAACGCCGGCCGCATCGCCTGGCGCGACGGGCGCGGCGAGGTGCGCGGCCTTCGTGCCGGGCCACACCGGCTGACCGCAGAGATCGCGCGGGCGGGCGATGAGGGCGACATGCTCGTCTGGCGCTTCGCCATCGTTCGGCAGCACGACGCCGCCGCCTCCACCGAAGCGTTGGTTACCGGGGCGATGGGCGAGCGGCTCGGCACCTCCGGCGTCATGGCGGCGCTGCTGGGGAGCGACGGCCGCGTCCGTGCCGCCAACCGCCTGCTCGCCCGGCGCGCGATCGCCGCCGACACGGGACTGGAGGGGCGCGACTTCGCCCGCCTGCTCATCACCGACAGCCGCGGCCTCGTCCGTTTCGAGCGCGAGGGGCTGGACGGCACGCCGTTGCGCGTTGTGGAGGTCCCCTTCACCGATATTCCCGACGCACCGACGCTGATTGCGTTGCTCGATGACGTGGACACTGCCCCGGCGATCGGAGCCAGCGCCTCCGAACATGTGCGCAGCCTCGTCAGCCTGATGCCGTTCGGCATGGCGCTGGTCGATCGCGAGGGCCGTTTCCTCCAGATGAACGACGCCTTTGTGCGCGCGGCCGGCGTCGATCCCGCCGCCGCGCCCCTCTATCCGGGCGATCTGGTGGTGCGTGAGGACAAGGCGGCGGTCGCCGACGCGATCCGGCGCTTCGCCAGCGGCGCGACGCATTCGTCGGACATGGCGGTGCGACTGAAGGATCATCCCGACGAGCCGGTTGCGCTCACCATCGCCGGTGCCCGTGGCCTGGGCGATGCGGCGGTGCTGCTCAGCCTCAAGGACAATAGCGAGGAAAGCCGCCTGAAGCGCGAGGTGGCGCAGGCGACCAAGATGCAGGCGGTCGGCCAGCTCGCCGGCGGCGTCGCGCACGATTTCAACAACATCCTCACCGCGATCATCGGCCATTGCGACCTGATGATGATGCGCCATTCGCCGGGCGACAGCGATTACGATGACATCCAGCAGATCCGCACCAATTCGAACCGCGCCGCCAGCCTGACGCGCCAACTGCTCGCATTCAGCCGCCAGCAGACGCTCCGCCCGCAGACGCTGCAACTGCCCGACGTGGTGGCGGAGGTGTCCAACCTTCTGAAGCGGCTGATGGGCGAACAGATCCGCCTCGACGTCAGCCATGGCCGCAATCTCGGCGCGGTGCGCGCCGATCCGGGGCAGCTCGAACAGGTCGTCGTCAATCTCGCGGTCAACGCGCGCGATGCGATGCTGGCGCACAATCCGCGCGGTGGCGGCACGCTCACCATCCAGACGCGCAGCGTCACCACGGCGGACGTGCGCGCGATGGGCACCGACATCCTGCCGGTCGCCGATTACACCGCGCTGATCGTCAGCGACACCGGCGGCGGGATTCCGCCCGACGTGCTGCCGAAGATCTTCGAACCCTTCTTCACCACCAAGGAAGTGGGCAAGGGCACCGGGCTCGGCCTGTCGACCGTCTACGGCATCGTCAAACAGTCGGGCGGCTGGATTTTCGCCGATACGAAGCCGGGGCAGGGGGCGACCTTCAGCATCTACCTGCCGGTCCACGCCGCAGGCACCGCGACCCGCGCGCCGGCGCCGCGGGCGCCCGCCAAGCCGGTCGAGGTCTGGGGCACCGGCACCATCCTGCTCGTCGAGGACGAGGATATGGTCCGCGCCGTCGCCGAACGCGCGCTGACGCGGCAGGGCTATACCGTGATGACCGCGGAGAATGGCGAGGCCGCGCTGGAGCTGCTCGATCGCAATGGCCGGCCAGATCTGCTCATCAGCGACGTGGTGATGCCGACGATGGATGGCCCCACGATGGTCCGCCACGCGCGCGATCGCTACCCCGATCTGCCGATCATCTTCATGTCGGGCTATGCCGAGGAGCAATTGCGCAAGTCGATCGACCTCGACAACGTCGCCTTCCTGCCCAAGCCCTTCAGCGTGCAGCAATTGGCGGAAGCCGCGCGCGACGTCCTCACGACGCGGTAGCACACCGTTACAAACGAGTGGTTGTCAGCGTGTAACAACCACGGGTAAGGGCTGGGGCATGTCTGCGCTCACCCAGATCCTCATCGTCGAGGACGAACCGCTCATCGCGATGATGCTCGAGGATTTCCTCGAGGTGCTCGACAAGACGCCGGTCGGCACCGTCGATACGGTGGCCGGCGCCCTGGCGCGGGTGGAGGACGGCGGCATCGACGCTGCGATCCTCGACGTCAACCTGCGCGGCGGTGAGAAGAGCACGCCCGTCGCCGAAGCGCTCGCCGCCCGCGACATTCCGTTCGTGTTCGCGACCGGCGGCAGCGACGACAGCGTCGACAGCCGCTTCCGCGATCGCCCGGTGCTGCAGAAGCCCTTCACGATGGACGGCGTCGCCAAGGCCCTCGCCGCGCTGTAACGCCCTTCGTCCGGCATGACGCATTTGTCACCGGAACGATTGACCGCCCCATCGCATTGGTAGCGTCGATTCCGGACGCAACGATGGGGCAAGGTGCATGGCAGATAATCCGATCGCGGTGGTGACCGGCGGCGAGTCCGGTATCGGGGCGGCGTGCGTCACCGCCCTCGCGAAGGCGGGCGCTCGCGTCGTCTTCACCTATTTCCGCGATGCGGACGCCGCGGCCAAGGTCACCGAGGCGGCGGGCGCCGATCGAGTCCACGCGATCCAGTGCGACGTGTCCAGTGAAGACGCGGTCGAGGCGCTGTTTGCCGACACTGAACGCCGCTTCGGTACTGCCACGTGGCTGGTCAATTCCGCGGGCCTCAATATGAGCGGCACCAAGCTGGTCGACATGCCGCTCGACCATTTTGACCGCGTCATCCGCTCCGACCTCTACGGCCCCTTCCTGACCTGCCGTCGCTTCGTGCGTGCGGCGGAGAAAGCCGGGCAGGGCGGGCGGATCGTCAACATATCCTCGATCCACGAACGGGCGCCGCGGCCGGGCGGCGTGGACTATGACGCAGCGAAGGGCGGCTTGGCCCAGCTCACGGCGACGCTGGCCCTCGAACTCGCACCCGCGAAGATCGCGGTCAACGGCGTCGCGCCCGGCATGATCCTGACGCCGATGAACGAACATGCGATGGAGGATGCCTCCTATCGCCAATCGCTGGAGGCCAATATCCCCTGGGGGCGTGCCGGCAAGCCCGAGGAGGTCGCGACGCTCGTCGCTTTCCTGCTCTCGCCCGCTGCGGATTACATCACCGGGACGACTGTCACGATCGACGGCGCGCTGAGCCTGGTCATCGCGCAGGGGGCCTGACCGATGCCGACCTATGCCGTTGAAGCGCTGGATGACGTCACGATCGCGCCCGGTTCGCCGCTCGATGGCATGGACCTGATGAGCCCTTTCGTCTGGCGCGAGGACGGGCGTTATCGCATGCTGGTACGCGGCGTCCCCGACCCGCTTGGACCGGACGATCCGACCGGCCTCATCGCCAGCGGCTGGAGCGATGACGGCCTGAGCTTCACGCTCGACGATCATATCGCCATCGCTCCGGGCAGCGATCCGACGGACCCGGACGCAGGAGGCTGCGAAGACCCGACGGTGCTCAGGACCGACGATGGCACCTATGTCGTCTATTACACCGGCGTGGACGCCAAGCGCAGCCAAGGCGTGATGATTGCCGCGACTGGCCCGTCGCTCGACCGGCTGACCAAGCGCCGCGTCGTCCTCGCCGCGCCCGAAGGCGAGGGCAATATCAAGGAGGCGACCTTCGCCCCGACACCGCACGACGGTTGGCGGCTGTTCTACGAATATGCCGCGGCGGAGGAAAAGGGCGTCGGCGCCTCGCGCGTTGGTATCGCCCGCGCGGACCAACTGGGCGATCCCTGGACGTCGCTCGACGATCCGTTTCCGATCCGGCCGAAATCCTGGGACAATTGGCACCTGTCCACCGGCCCGATCTGCCAGCTGCCCGGTGCCGATCCGGTGATGTTCTACAATGGCGCGACGCTGGATGCGCGCTGGCGGATCGGCTGGATCAGTTTCTCGCCGGACTTCGCCGCAGTCACCGGCCGCGGTATCGAACCGCTGATACTGCCGCCGCCGCCGGAAGATCGCGCCAAGACTGATATCGCCTTCGCCGCGTCAACAATTGTCGAGAACGACATGATATCGCTGTATTTCTCGATCGAGGACCGCATTCTCCGCCGGGCGCGCGTGCGATATTACGCGTAACAAGCTTGCGTAGAAGGTGGCTTTCGCGACATAGGGCGTCGCCATGACCCAGTTCGACAAAACCCGCCTGCCTAGCCGTCACGTCTCCGTCGGTCCCGAACGCGCGCCGCATCGCAGCTATTATTATGCGATGGGCCTCAGCGAAGAGGATATCGCCAAGCCCTTCGTCGCGCTGGCGAGCGCCGGCAACAATTCGGCGCCGTGCAACACAACGCTCAACGCCCAGGCCGATGCCGCACAGGCGGGCGTGATCCAGAGCGGCGGCATGCCGCGTCGGTTCAACACGATCACCGTCACCGACGGCATCGCCATGGGCCACCAGGGCATGAAGGCCAGCCTCGTCAGCCGTGAAGTGATCGCCGATTCGGTCGAGGTGTCGGTCCGCGGCCATTGCTATGACGCGCTCGTCGGCTTTGCTGGCTGCGACAAGTCGTTGCCCGGCATGATGATGGCGATGTTGCGCCTCAATATCCCGTCGATCTTCGTCTATGGCGGATCGATCCTGCCGGGCCGCTTCCACGACCGCGACGTCACTGTCGTCGACGTGTTCGAAGTCGTCGGCAAATATGCCGCCGGTGCGTGTCCTTTGTCCGAGGTGCATGAGCTGGAAAAGGTCGCCTGCCCCGGTCACGGCGCATGCGGTGGTCAGTTCACCGCCAACACCATGGCCTGTGTTGGCGAGGCAATCGGTTTATCGCTCCCAAACAGCAACATGGTGCCCGCTCCTTACACCACGCGTGAGCAGATCGCCGTGGCCGCGGGCGCTCAGGTAATGGAGTTGGTGGCGCGCAACCTACGCCCGCGCGACATCTGCACGCGTGAAGCCTTCATCAACGCCGCGCGCGTCGTGGCCGCGACCGGCGGCTCGACCAATGCCGCGCTTCACCTGCCGGCGATGGCGAACGAAGCCGGTATCGATTTCGATCTGTTCGACGTCGCGGAGGCCTTTAAAACAACACCTTACATCGCGGACCTCAAGCCCGGTGGTCAGTATGTTGCCAAGGACATGCATGAGGCCGGCGGCGTCTACATGCTGATGAAGACGATGCTCGCCGGCGGCTTCCTCGACGGCAATTGCATGACGGTCACCGGCAAAACGCTTGGCGAGAATATCGATCAGGTGACGTGGAACCCCGACCAGAAGGTCATCTACGATATCGCCACGCCGATCACCCCGACCGGCGGTGTCGTGGGCCTGCGTGGCAGCCTCGCCCCCAATGGCGCGATCGTGAAGGTCGCGGGCATGCACCGCCTGCAGTTCGAAGGCCCGGCGCGGTGCTTCGATTGCGAGGAAGACGCCTTCGCCGCCGTCGAAGCGCGCGCGATCAACGAGGGCGAGGTGATCGTTATCCGCTACGAAGGACCGAAGGGCGGCCCGGGCATGCGCGAAATGCTGTCGACCACCGCCGCGCTCTACGGCCTCGGCATGGGCGAAAAGGTCGCGCTGATCACCGATGGCCGCTTTTCGGGCGGCACGCGCGGCTTCTGCATCGGCCATGTCGGGCCGGAGGCGGCCGAGGGTGGTCCGATCGCCTTGGTCGAGGACGGCGACATGATTCGCATCGACGCCGAAGCGGGCACGATCGATCTGCTGGTCGACGACGCCACGCTCGACGCGCGCCGCGCCGCCTGGACGCCGCGCGTGAACGATTATGGCGCGGGCGCATTGTGGCGCTATGCCCAGAACGTCGGTCCCGCCTTCCAGGGCGCTGTCACCCACCCCGGCGCAAAGGCCGAACGCCACGTCTATGCGGATATCTGATCGTCCGCTGGTGGCGGGCAGGGTGGTGGCAGGGACGACACTGCTTCTGCTTGCCGCCTGCGGTGATCGTGGCTCCGGTACGGCGAATAGCCAAGCGCTGACCAACGCGGAAAGCGTGCAGCGTAGCGCCGCCGACGACGCAGACCTAATCTTCTGCGCGCACGGCAGCGATGCGTTTCGGCGGACCTGCACGGTGGAACGCACGCAGGAGGATCACGGACTGATCCTGACCGTCCGCCACGACGATGGTGGTTTTCACCGCTTGCTTGTCACGCAGGATGGCCGCGGCGTCATCGCGGCCGACGGGGCGGAGGCGGCACGCATCTCGATCATCGATCCGCAGTCGATCGAGGTAGCGATCGGCGGCGATCGCTACCGCCTGCCCGCGACGATCGCGTCGACACGATGATCCCGCCCGAAGGCCAGCCGATCCTGACCGCGGCGCAGATGCGCGCTGCGGAAGAGGCCGCCGTCGCGTCGGGCATTTCCGTCGAGACGCTGATGCAACGCGCAGGCGAGGGCATTGCCGCTGCCGTGCGCCGCCTGACCGCAGGCGCGGACGTGCTCATCCTCTGTGGACCCGGCAACAACGGCGGCGACGGCTATGTCGCCGCATCGGTTCTGCAACGTCTCGGCCTGAGCGTACGCGTTGCGGGGGATGAACCCCCTCGGACACCCGCCGCCTCCGCCGCACGCCGGGGCTGGCACGGCGACGTCGAGCCGCTGGACACGGCACGGCCCGCGCCGGTGTTGATCGATTGCCTGTTTGGCACGGGGCTGTCGCGACCGCTGCCCGGCGCCACAAACGCAGCGCTCGCCCGCCTTGCCCGTGCAGCGCAGGTGGTAATCGCCGCCGATCTGCCCAGCGGCGTCGATGCCGACAGCGGCGCCGTGCCCGATTGGGTCGCGGCACATCCCGCGACGCTTACCCTTGCACTCGGCGCCCTCAAGCCGGCGCATGTCCTCGAACCGGCGGCCAGCGCCTGCGGCACCGTCCGCCTGATCGACCTGGGCCTCAGCCAGCGACCCGCCGACTGTGTCGTCGCAACGCCGCCGCATCTGCCACAGCCCGGCCCCGAATCGCACAAATATACACGTGGCATGGTCGCCGTGGTCGTCGGGGCGATGGAAGGCGCCGCGCGGCTCTCCGGCATCGCCGCCCTGCGCAGCGGAGCGGGTTATGTCGCGCTATATGGCGACGGCGGCCGCGGCGGTCCCGACGCGCTCGTTCACCGCCCCTATGACGCCGACGCGCTGACCGATCCGCGGATTGGCGCTATCCTGATCGGTCCGGGGCTGGGCCGGGACACCGATGCACGGCAGCGCCTCAAGGCGCTAATCGCCGCCGACGATCACGCACTGGTCGTCGATGGCGATGCACTGCACCTGCTCGATCCCGACGCGCTCGCCCAGCGACGCCACCCCGTCATCCTGACGCCGCACGCCGGCGAGTTCAAGGCGCTGTTCGGCGAGGGGGCCGGCTCGCTGCTCGATCGTGCGCGCGCGGCGGCGAAGCGCACCGGCGCCGTCGTCGTCCTGAAGGGCCCCACGACCATCGTCGCCGCGCCCGCTCGCACCATCGTGCATCCGCGCGGCAACCCCTGGCTATCGACCGCCGGCACCGGCGATGTGCTCGCCGGAGCGATCGCGGCGCAACTCGCCCATGCTGGCACCGATCCGCTCGCGGCAGCGAGTGCGGGCGTCTGGCTTCACGCCCAGGCGGCACGCCGGCTCGGCGCCAGCTTCATCGCCGACGACTTGGCAAATGCGCTGACGCCCGTCAGGGCGGGCGCATGACCGATTCCGATACGATTCTGCCCCCCGATACGATTGTCCGCGTCGCCGCGCGTGGCGATGGCGTCACTGCCAACGGTCGCCATGCCGCCTTCGCGGCGCCCGGCGATCTGCTCGGCCCCGACGGTACGTTGACCCACGGCCCACATCACCAGACGCCGCCGTGCCGCCATTTCCCCGAATGCGGCGGCTGCCAGCTCCAGCATCTCGACGATGAATCTTACGCCGCCTTCGTCACCGATCGCGTCGCCAGCGCGCTGGAGGCGCAGGGGCTGACCGCGCCGTTGCGCGCGCCGCTCGTCTCGCCGCCACAAACCCGCCGCCGCGCGACGCTGCATGTCGAGAGCAAGGGCGGCCGCATCCTGTTGGGCTTCTCCGCCGAGAAGAGCCACGCCATCGTCGATGTGCGCGAATGCCACATTCTCGCGCCAGAACTGTTCGCGGTGGTCGCGCCGCTCCGCGCCTTGCTCCAGAAGCTCGGTTTCAAGCGCCGCGGCGACGTCCACCTGACCCTGTCCGATCAGGGCCCCGACATCCTTGTGACCAACCTGTCCGCAGACGGCCTCGCCGCCGCGGAGACGATCACCGCTTCTTGCGAGCGACACGGCATCGCGCGCTTCACGCTCGACAGCGGCGACGGGTTCGAAACGCGCTGGGAGCCGCAGCCGGTGACTATCACGCTTGGCGGGCACCCTGTGCCGCTGCCGCCCGCGTCGTTTTTGCAAGCGACGCAGGAAGGCGAGGACGCGCTGGTCGCCGCGATGCGCGAAGCGACCGCGGGTGCGGGCACGATCGCCGATCTGTTCGCGGGCCTCGGCACCTTCGCGCTTGCTCTGCCGGCACGGGTGTACGCCGCCGAGGGCGCGCGTGATGCGATCATGGCATTAAAGGCTGGCGCAGCGCATGGCGGGCGCCCGATCTTCACCGAACATCGCGACCTGTTTCGCCGTCCGCTCACCGTGGCGGAGCTCGAGCGCTTCGACGCGATCGTCATCGATCCGCCGCGCGCGGGGGCGCGCGATCAGGCAGAGGCGCTCGCCGCATCCCAGACCAAGGTTATCGGCTATGTTTCGTGCAATCCCAGCAGCTTCGCGCGGGATGCGAAGATGATGGTGGAGGGTGGCTGGCGGATCGACTGGATCCAGCCCGTCGGCCAGTTCCGCTGGTCCACCCACGTCGAACTCGCCGCGCGGTTCGTTCGCTAAAGGGTTCGCGCGACGCCGCGAAGACGCAAAGAGGTCCTGCTAGGGCGACGCGATCGGCAGACGCCACCGTCGGCGATTGGCAGGACGGCCTCCGTCCTGTCCGTGTCCCCCTTCGCGTCTTCGCGTGAATCAATACACTGCCGTCATGAAGAACAACCCATCGGGCGGCGCATTCAGCCCCAGGCGCGCGCGATCCCGCGCCGCGAGCGCCTCGGCGACGTCGGCGACCGACCACTGCCCCCGCCCGACCAGCGCCAGGCACCCGACCATCGATCGCACCTGATGGTGCAGGAACGAGCGCGCCGCCGCCCGCACCGCGATCCGATCGCCATTCCGCTCGACGGATAGCATATCCAGCGTCCGCACCGGACTGTCGGCCTGGCAATGCGCGGAGCGGAAGGTGGTAAAGTCGTGCCGCCCGACCAGCACTGCCGCCGCCGCCGCCATCGCATCGGCGTTGAGCGGCTGCGGCACCTGCCACGCCAGCCCCGCTTCCCAGGTCAGCGGCGCGCGCCGGTTGACGATGCGATACTCATACGCCCGCCCGACGCACGAAAAGCGCGCATGCCAATCGTCCGCCACCTCCACGCAGTCGAGCACCGCGACCGGTGCCGGCCGCACCCGCGCATTGAGCGCCTCCATCAACCGGAACGGCGCGATCGTCTTGGCGATATCGACATGCGCGCGCATGCCCAGCCCATGCACGCCCGCATCGGTCCGCCCCGCGGCGTGCACCGCGGCCGTCTCGCCGGTGACGGCGAACACCGCCTCTTCCAGCGTCTGCTGCACGCTCGGCCCGTGCTTCTGCCGCTGCCAGCCCATGAACGGCCGGCCGTCATATTCGATCGTGAGCGCGAACCGCGTCAAAGCTGGGTCCCCGATCGCACCGGGAAGCCCCGCAGCATCTCCTCCGCGCTCGTCACGCCGCGACCGGCGCGCTGCACCAGCGTCGGGCGGATCGCACCGTCGCCGCACGCGATCGTCAGCGCCGCATCCACCGTCGTCCCCTCGCCGCCGGGGAAGGAGAAGGGCAGGACCTCGGCAGCGAGCAGCTTCACCCGCTCGCCCACGATCTCCACCCACGCCCCCGGCGCCGGGTTCATCGCCCGGATCAGCCGCTCGACGTCGACTGCGCTTTTCGTGAAGTCGATCCGCGCCTCGGCCTTGTCGATCTTCTTCGCATAGGTGACGCCGTCCTCGGGCTGCGCCACCGGCGGATGGCCCTCCAGATCGTCGAGCACGTCCACCATCAGCCGCCCGCCCAGCGCCGCCAGCGCATCGGTAAGTTCGCCCGCGGTCTGCCGCTCGATCGCGATGTGCCCCTCCAGCCGCACGGGGCCGGTATCAAGCCCCGCCTCCATCTGCATGATCCCGACCCCCGTCTCGGCATCGCCGGCC
The DNA here is from genome assembly GCF_001638925.1 of Sphingomonas sp. NIC1. Taxonomy (NCBI): domain Bacteria; kingdom Pseudomonadati; phylum Pseudomonadota; class Alphaproteobacteria; order Sphingomonadales; family Sphingomonadaceae; genus Sphingomonas; species Sphingomonas sp. NIC1. The sequence continues at coordinate 3,389,046 of NZ_CP015521.1, read as the reverse complement.
AGGATCGCGCGCTGCACGGGCGCCGCCCCGCGCCAGCGCGGCAACAGCGAGCCGTGGACGTTCAGGCAGCCCTGCTTTGGCGCGTCGAGGATCGCCTGCGGTAACAGCAGCCCGTAAGCCGCCACCACCGCCACGTCCGCCTCGAGCGCCGCGAACGCCGCCTGCGCCTCGGCGCCCTTCAGGCTGACCGGATCGTACACCGCTATGCCCGCCGCTTCGGCGCGCAGTTGGACCGGCGACTTGACCAGTTCGCGCCCGCGCCGACCGCCCGGCCGTGCCGGTTGCGTATAGACCGCGACGACCTGATGCCCCGGCGCCGCCAGCACCGCATCCAGCACGTCGCGCGCGAAGGCCGGGGTTCCCATGAAGATGATCCGCATGGGGGCCTTCAACGCGCTGGCGGGGCAGGGCGCAACCCCCTATCTGTTCCCCATGGCATCCCCCGAAATCGAGGCGCTGACCCAGGCGCTCGCGCGTCTTCCCGGCCTCGGCCCCCGATCCGCCCGTCGCGCGGTGCTGCACCTGCTGAAGAAACGCGAGGCCGCGCTCGGCCCGTTGCGCGCCGCGCTGGAGGCGGTGGACGAGCGGCTTGAAACGTGCGGCATCTGCGGCAACGTCGACACCGCCAACCCCTGCGCGATCTGCGCCGATCCGCGCCGCGATCAACGGTCCTTGTGCGTGGTGGAAGAGGTGGCCGACCTGTGGGCGCTCGAACGGTCGCGCCTGTTTCCGGGCCGCTTTCATGTGCTGGGCGGCCGTCTGTCGGCGCTCGAGGGCGTGCGGCCTGAAGACCTCGCCATCGATGCACTCGTCGCCCGGATCGAGGCGGGCGGCATCGACGAGGTCGTTCTAGCGATGAACGCCACGCTGGAGGGCCAGACGACCGCTCATTATCTTGCCGACCGCATCGAGCGCTTCCCCGTCCGCGTCACCCAGCTCGCACACGGCCTGCCGGTCGGCGGCGAACTCGACTATCTCGACGAAGGCACGTTGGCCCAGGCTCTGCGCGCAAGACGGCCGGTCGACTGATCGCGGTGGCCCAATCTTGACGGCAAACGCCCCGGGACCTAGCTCCGCGCGATGGCAGTTCTTCCCATCGTCGAAATCCCCGATCCGCGCCTGCGCCTGATCTCCAAGCCCGTCGAATCGATCACCGATGAGACGCGTGCCTTCGTGCAGGACATGATCGACACGATGTACGATGCGCATGGCATCGGCCTCGCCGCGATCCAGGTCGGCGTCGACCAGCGCATTCTCGTCATCGACCTGCAGGAGGAAAAGGACGAGGACGACAAGCCGATCAAGGCGCCCAAGGCCTATATCAACCCCGAAGTCCTGTCGGTCAGCGACGAGATGAGCACCTATAACGAAGGCTGCCTGTCGATCCCCGAACAATATGCCGATGTGCAGCGCCCCGCATCGTGCCGTGTCCGCTGGCAGGACGAGACCGGCGCCGCCCATGAGGAAGAGCTGACCGGCCTGCTCGCCACCTGCATGCAGCACGAGATCGACCATCTGAACGGCGTGCTCTTCATCGACCATATCAGCCGCCTGAAGCGCGACATGGTGCTCAAGAAGCTGGCGAAGGCACGCCGCTGACCGAAGCCGGCCGGTGCGACGGTCACGCCGGTTGCATCACCGCCAGCACATGTCCGTCCGGGTCGGCGAGGTGAAAGCGCCGGCCGCCCGGAAAGGCGAAGATCGGCACGGTCACGCGCCCGCCCGCCGCCTCGACCGCCGCGAGGGCCGCCTCCAGATCGTCCACGTCGATCACCGGCAGCGGCTCCGCGACGCGATCCGGTGCCGCATCCAGTCCGACATCGGTGTCGCCACTGGTCGTCGCGGCATAGTCCGGCCCGTAATCCGTGAAAGTCCAGCCGAAGGCCTCGGCATAGAACGCCTTGGCCCGCGCGCGATCCCCCACCGGCAGCTCGAGATAGTTCAGACGCGCCATCGAATCCTCCTATTTCGTTCTTGATACGTTCTACGTGTACGCCTAGCCTTTGGCAATGGCCGGTCCCAAGCCCCGACGCGCCGTCCGCGGCGCGACGCTCAACAGCGAAAGCCGCCGCTTCAACCTGCCGCAGGTGGAGACGGACGGCGACTGGCTCGACGCGCGCGAGGACATCGACGGCGAAGCGCCACCGCTGCGCACCAGCGTGACGATCGAACAGCCCCGCACGATCATCAGCCGCAACGCCTCGCCCGACGTCGGCTTCGATCGCTCGATCAACCCGTATCGCGGCTGCGAGCATGGCTGCATCTATTGCTTCGCACGGCCGACGCACGCCTTTCACGATCTATCGCCCGGCCTCGATTTCGAAAGCCGACTATTCGCCAAGCCGCAGGCCGCGGAGCTCCTCCGCGCCGAACTGGGCAAGCCGGGCTATGCGGTCGCGCCGATCGCGCTCGGCACGAATACCGATCCCTATCAGCCGATTGAGAGCGATTGGCGGATCACCCGCGCTGTGCTCGAGGTGCTGCGCGAGACGCGGCATCCGCTGACGATCACCACCAAATCGGACCGCGTGGTCCGCGATATCGATCTGCTGGCCCCCATGGCCGCCGAGGGGCTGGCGGCGGTTTCGGTGTCGATCACCTCACTCGATCCGCGTGTCGCCATGACGATCGAACCGCGCGCGCCGCATCCCGAACGGCGGCTAAAAGCGGTGCGCGCGCTCGCCGATGCGGGCGTACCGGTCTATGTCTCGATCGCGCCCGTGATCCCGGCGATCACCGATCATGAGATCGAACATCTGGTCGAGCGTGCGGCAGGGGCGGGCGCCCGCGCGTGCTTCTTCATCCCCGTCCGCTTGCCGCACGAGGTCGCGCCGCTGTTCCGCGCCTGGCTCGACGCCCACTTTCCCGATCGCGCCGGCAAGGTGATGGCGACGATCCAGAGCCTGCGCGGCGGCCGTGACAACGATCCCGGTTTCTTCACGCGCATGCAGGGGGCAGGGCCATGGGCCGAACTGATGCGCACCCGCTTCGCCATCGCCTGCCGCAAGCACGGCCTCGCCAATCGAGGCGTGACGCTCCGCACCGACCTGTTCCGCCCGCCCGCCAGCCCGCAGGGCGAGCTGTTCTGACGGGGGAGTGCCAAGCAACCCTCGTCACCCCGGACCTGATCCGGGGTCCCGCTTCTTTGTCGACCGCGGTAAACAACGAAAGTGCGTCCGCCCTACGCCGGGACAACAGACGCAGTCCTGCCAAACCAACGTGATCGCCCCCGCCGCCGTTAGGCACCCGCTAACCATGACGGGCGCATCGGGAGAACCATGACCTCGCGCCGCATCTGGCTGATCCTCGCGCTCGTCGCACTGGCGCTGCGGCTGCCCGATATCGGCAATCCGCTCGTCGACCTCGACGAACAGATGTATCTGCTCGTCGGCCAGCGGATGTGGGACGGCGCGATCCCCTATGTCGACATCTGGGATCGCAAGCCGATCGGTCTGTTCCTGATCTACGCCGCCAGTGCCGGGCTGCCGATCGACGCGATCGTCGCTTATCATCTCGTCGCGCTGGCCGCGGCGGTGGCGACGGCGGGATGCATCGCGATGCTCGTGCGCACCTTCGCCGGGCCGAAAGCCGCGCTCGCCGCCGCCATCCTGTATCTCGTGTGGCTGTCGCTGATCGGCGGGCGCGGCGGGCAGTCGCCGGTGTTCTACGGCCTGCCGATGGTGCTGGCCGCGTGGCTGACCTGGCAGACCCTGGCGGGCCGGCGCCGCGGCGGGATCGCGGCGATGCTGCTGGTCGGCGTCGCGCTCCAGATCAAGCCGACCGTGGTGTTCGAAGGCGCGTTCTTCGGTGTGACGCTGCTGGTGGCGTCATGGCGCCACCACCGCAGTCACGCGCGCGTCGCCCGGGATGCTGCCGTCTACGTGGCCGCCGCCTTGCTTCCGACCCTGATAGCGGCGGGCGTCTATGCCGCCATGGGGCAGGGTGGTGCCTGGTGGTTCGCCAACGTCCAGTCGATCTTCCTGCGGCGCCTGACGCCTGGCGATCCGATCGCCACGCGGCTGATCGGCGCGGTCGTCGTGCTGCTGGTGCCGTTCGGCTTGGCGGTGCGCGGTCTCGCGATGCACCATGGGCAGCGCCGCTGGTTCCTGGCCGGCTGGCTGGCGAGCGCTGTCATTGGCTGGCTGCTCGTCCCACCCTATTTCAACCATTATGCGCTGCCGTTGCTGGTGCCCCTCGCGGTCGCGGCCGGCATCGCGCTCGATCGCCCCGCGCTGCGCTGGTTGGCGGCGCTGGCCGGTGCGGTGATGCTGTATCTGAGCGGTTATCCGCATTGGGGCGAGACCGCGACGATCCGTCGCCAGCTCGCATCGCTCGCCGCTGCCTTCGAGCAGGATCGCGATCACGGCTGCCCCTTCGTCTTCGATGCGCCGCCCGCGCTCTACGCCGCGGCCCACGCCTGTCTGCCGACCCGCTATCCGTTCCCGCCGCATTTGGTCGAGCCGAGCGAAGCGGGCGCGATCGGCGTCGATCCGCGTGGCGAGCTTATGCGGATACTCGCCGCAAGACCCCCTGCCATCGCCGTCGGCCGATCCGATGCGATGATCCACGCGACGCTGGCCACGGACTATCGCCCGGTCGCGCGGGCGCTGGGCATCACCATCTATCGCCGCGCCGATCTGTCGCGCGGGACGGATAGGTCGGGTGCGTCCGTGCGTTCCCCCAATCCCGCACTGATGCGGCCGGCAGGAGCGCAGCATGACTGATCCCGACACGCCCGAACCCACCGAACGCCCTGACGGCGCGGTGCCCGATACCAGCGTCCCCGACGAATCGGGTGCCGGCTACGGCAATCACGGCGACGCGGACGATTGATCGCGATACGAAAAAGGCCCGGACGCGCGACGCATCCGGGCCTTCTTTATATTCGATAAACGAAGGGCTTACGCCCAGTTCGCCATCTTCTGCTCGAGGTTCGAACGCACTGCCTCGAAGAACTGTTCGGTCGTCATCCAGGGCTGGTCCGGGCCGATCAGGATCGCGAGATCCTTCGTCATCTGGCCGTTCTCGACGCACTCGATGCAGACGCGCTCCAGCGTCTCGGCGAAGCGGACGACGTCCGGCGTGTTGTCGAACTTGCCGCGATACTTCAGGCCGCCGGTCCAGGCGAAGATCGACGCGATCGGGTTGGTCGACGTCGCCTTGCCCTGCTGGTGCTGGCGATAGTGGCGCGTGACGGTGCCGTGCGCCGCTTCCGCCTCGACCGTCTTGCCGTCCGGAGTCAGCAGCACGGAGGTCATCAGACCCAGCGAGCCGAAGCCCTGCGCGACCTGATCCGACTGCACGTCGCCGTCATAGTTCTTGCACGCCCACACGAACTCGCCGTTCCACTTCAGCGCCGATGCGACCATGTCGTCGATCAGGCGGTGTTCGTAGACGATGCCCGCTTCCTTGAACTTGTCCTTGAACTCGGCCTCGAACACCTCGGCGAACAGGTCCTTGAAGCGGCCGTCATAGGCCTTCAGGATCGTGTTCTTGGTGCTGAGGTACACCGGCCACTTGAGGTTGAGGCCGTAATGCATCGACGCACGGGCGAAATCGCGGATCGAATCGTCCAGGTTGTACATGCCCATCGCGACGCCCGACGACGGGAACTGGAAGACTTCTTCGTCGATCACGGTGCCGTCTTCGCCTTCGAAGACCAGTCGCAGCTTGCCCGGACCCGGAACGCGGAAATCGGTCGCCTTATACTGGTCGCCGAACGCGTGACGGCCGACGACGATCGGGTGCGTCCAGCCCGGGATCAGGCGGGGGACGTTCTTGATGACGATCGGTTCGCGGAAGACCACGCCGCCCAGGATGTTGCGGATCGTGCCGTTCGGCGACTTCCACATCTTCTTGAGGCCGAATTCCTCGACGCGCGCCTCGTCCGGCGTGATCGTCGCGCACTTCACCGCGACGCCATACTTCTGCGTCGCCTTGGCGGCATCGACCGTCACCTTGTCCTCGGTGGCGTCGCGGTGCTCGACGCCGAGGTCGTAATAATCGAGCTGGATGTCGAGATACGGCTTGATGAGGCGTTCGCGGATCCATTCCCAGATGATGCGCGTCATTTCGTCGCCGTCGATCTCCACGACGGGCGTCTTCACCTGAATCTTGGCCATATGCTCTTCCTGCAAGGGGAGTTTGCGTGTGCGTCTAGGCACAAGCGCCACGCGGATCAACCACCGGCGCGCGCCTTCGGTCCGAGAGCGTTGTGTTGCAGGAACGTCACGGTTACACCTGCGCGTTATGTCATCGCTTGAAAAGCCTCCCCACACGCCGCTGCCGACGACGACCGTCAAGTGGCGCTTCCCCTCGGTTCACCCCGAAGGACACAAATACGCCGCCATCGCCCTGGGCATCACATTGCTCGGCACGGTGCTCACCAAGGTGCTGTTCTGGCCACTGCTCGCGGTCGTCGTCTGGGTGCTCACCTTCTTCCGCGATCCCGTGCGCACGACGCCGACGGGCGAGGGGCTGATCATCGCGCCCGCCGACGGCCTCGTCACGATGATCCAGAAGGTGCCGGTGCCGCGCGAACTGGTCGGCGACCTCGGCGATGCGCCGCTCACCCGCGTGTCGATCTTCATGTCGGTGTTCGACGTCCACATCAATCGCACGCCGATCGCCGGCACGATCCGCCAGGTCGTCTATATCAGCGGCAAGTTCCTCAATGCCGATCTCGACAAGGCATCGGATGAGAACGAACGCCAGCATATCGTCGTCGAAGGTCGCGACGGACGTCGCATCGGCTTCACCCAGATCGCCGGTCTCGTCGCACGCCGCATCGTACCCTTCGTCAAGCCGGGCGACATGGTCGCGACCGGCCAGCGTATCGGCCTGATCCGCTTCGGTAGCCGCGTCGACGTCTTCCTGCCCGACGATATTATCCCTCAGGTGACGCTCGGCCAGCGTTCGATCGCCGGTGAGACCGTCATCGGCCGCGTCGGCGGCGTGCCCGTCACCGGCATCGCCCAATAATGGACGATTCGTCGGAGCAGCGCCCCCCGCTGTCGCAAGGCCGGTTTGCCGGCCGTCGCCTGCCTCGCCGCCCGCGGGGCCTGCCGCTGCGCGCGGTGGCGCCCAATGCGGTCACCGCCCTTGCGCTGTGCTCGGGCCTCAGCGGCGTCCGGTTCGCAATCGGCGGCGAATGGCAGAGCGCGGTTGCGATGATCATGATCGCCGGGGTGCTCGACGGTCTCGACGGCCGTATCGCGCGCATGCTGCACGGCGAAAGCCGCTTCGGTGCCGAACTCGATTCGCTGTCCGACGCCATTTCGTTCGGCGTGGCGCCGGCGCTGATCCTCTACCTCTGGTCGCTTGCCGCGCTGCCCCGCATCGGCTGGATCAGCGCATTGGTGCTAGCGGTATTTTGCGCCCTGCGCCTCGCCCGCTTCAACGCAAAGATCGATGAGACGGATCAACCGCACAAATCGGCGGGGTTCTTGACCGGTGTTCCGGCGCCTGCCGGGGCAGGCCTCGCCATGCTGCCGATGTATTTCTGGTTTTGGACCGACGAGCCGATTTTCACGTCACCGTGGCTCGTCGCCCTCTGGGTCGCCTTTGTCGCGCTACTGATGGTGTCGAGCGTCGCGACCTTCTCGTGGACCTCACTACGCCTCCGCCGCACCGTGCGGTTCGAGGCGATCGCGGCGGTGGTCTTCCTGGGCGCCGCGCTGGTATCGGCGCCGTGGCACACGCTCAGCGTGATCTGCCTCGGCTATCTGCTGACGATCCCGTTCAGCATCGCCAGCTACGCCCGGGTCAGGCGGCTGCGCGCAGCCGGCGAACGGCCGCGGGCACCGGAGCCGACGCCCAGCGCCTGACGGCGATGCGGCGCTCGGCATGGGCGAGCTGCGACAACGGCGTGAACGCCGGTTCGATATGGCCGGAGGCGAGGCGGGCGATACGGCGCCATTGCGGAACGACCGTGGCGATCATCACCCCGGCCGCCGCCAGAAACGCGCCTACGAACACCAGACCGGACAGCACTGCAACCATCGAACCAACTCCCTCGCAGGGTTGCGAGCACCCTGCGGATAACTCGCTAAACCCATGTTTTATCGGTGAGTTCCCATAAACGTCTGATTTTCGCCCATTTCGGCCCCTTGTTGATCTCCATCAAGGGGCGGGATGGGCTTGGGTCACCGTATGAACCCTGTATGTTCCATCTACGTTCCGTGTGTCAAGTAGATGTTCTGGCTTGCACTGGCGTGTGGCGTTCGCTAAGGGCGCGCTCCTCAACCCCGCATGGGAAGCATCATAGCCCGGTGCGCGTGGCCGAACGGCCGCCGTCATCCGCTTCCCAGAGGCATTAACCGGAAGGACTTATCCTATGGCGGCTCCCGTCGTCACCATGCAGCAGCTGATCGAGACCGGCGCGCACTTCGGCCACCAGACCCACCGCTGGAACCCGAAGATGAAGCCCTACATCTTTGGCGACCGTAACGGCGTCCACATCCTCGACTTGTCGCAGACCGTTCCCCTCTTCGCCCGCGCGCTCGAGTTCATCTCGTCGTCGGTCGCCAGCGGCGGCAAGGTGCTGTTCGTCGGCACCAAGCGCCAGGCGCAGGACGCCGTCGCCGATGCGGCGCGCCGTTCGGGCCAGCACTTCGTCAACCACCGCTGGCTGGGCGGCATGCTCACCAACTGGAAGACGATCAGCAACTCGATCAAGCGTCTGAAGGCGCTCGAAGAGCAGCTGTCGGGCGACACGCACGGCCTGACCAAGAAGGAAGTGCTGCAGCTCACCCGTGAGCGCGACAAGCTCGAACTGTCGCTCGGCGGCATCCGCGACATGGGCGGCATCCCCGACGTGATGTTCGTGATCGACGCGAACAAGGAAGAGCTGGCGATCAAGGAAGCCAACACGCTCGGCATCCCCGTCGTCGCGATCCTCGATTCGAACGTCTCGCCGGACGGCATCGCCTTCCCGGTGCCCGCGAACGACGACGCGAGCCGTGCGATCCGCCTGTACTGCGAAGCCGTGGCGATCGCCGCGACCCGCGGTAACCAGGAGCAGCAGTCGCGCCGCGGCGTCGACCTGGGTGCGCAGGACGTCGCGCCCGTCGAGGAAGCGCTGACTGTCGAACCCGCGGCCCCGGAAGCGGGCGCGGCTGCGGAGGCCGAGCGTCAGATCGACGCGTAAGCACCGTCACGATGCTTTCATGCGGGCGGGGCAGGGCGTGCGCTCTACCCCGCCCGCAAACACATTCAGACTATAGAGGATATGGACATGGCTGATATCACCGCAGCGATGGTCAAGGACCTGCGTGAGAAGAGCGGCGCGGGCATGATGGACTGCAAGAAGGCGCTGAACGAGACCGCCGGCGACATGGACGCCGCGCTGGACTGGCTGCGCACCAAGGGCCTTGCCGCCGCGCAGAAGAAGTCGAGCCGTACCGCGGCCGAGGGCCTCGTCGCCGTCGCGACCAGCGGCACCAAGGGTGCGGCGGTCGAAGTGAACTCGGAAACCGACTTCGTTGCTAAGAACGACCAGTTCCAGCAGTTCGTCCGCGAAGTCGCGCAGATCGCGCTGGCGACCGGCGGGGACGTCGACGCGCTCAAGACCGAATCGATGCCCTCGGGCAAGACGGTCGAGGAAGTGCTGACCAACAACATCGCGACGATCGGCGAAAACCAGTCGCTGCGTCGCGCCAAGCGCCTCGAAGTGTCGAAGGGCGCCGTCGTCAGCTACGTCCACAACCAGGCGTCGCCGGGTCTCGGCAAGATCGGCGTGCTCGTCGCGCTCGAATCGGACGCGGGTGAAGAGGCGCTGCAGGCGCTCGGCAAGCAGCTGGCGATGCACATCGCCGCAGCCTTCCCGAAGGCGCTGAACGAGGAAGACCTCGACGAGGGCGAGATCGAGCGCGAGCGCGCGATCGCGACCGAAAAGGCGGCCGAATCGGGCAAGCCGGCCGACATCATCGCCAAGATGGTCGAAGGTTCGATCGCCAAGTTCCGCAAGGAGCATGCGCTCGTCAGCCAGCTGTTCGTGATGGACGGCAAGACCAAGATCAGCGACGTCGTCGCCAAGGCGGGCAAGGACGCCGGCGCCGAGATCAAGCTGGTCGACTATGTCCGCTTCCAGCTCGGTGAAGGCATTGAGAAGGAAGAAAGCGATTTCGCCGCCGAAGTCGCCGCAGCTTCGGGCGTTGCGCAGAAGGGCTGATCCGGCCTGTCCTCCGGCCTTCGGGGCGGACGAGAAAAAAAAGGGGCATCGCGTGACGGCACGCGATGCCCCTTTTTTCGTGCGGTGCGCCCGAGCGTCAGTGCGCCGACCAGCCCAGCGTCAGGCGCAACCCCAGCACCAGCGCATTGCGGATCGTGCGGTCCGCCGCCGGATTGATGACATATTGGATGTCGGGTTGCAGGGAGACGCCCTTCATCAGCGTATCGGTATAGGTCGCCTCGATGATCGTTTCCGCCCGGCCGAGTGCAGGCAGTTCCGGCGGATTGGCGCTGCGATAGCTGTTCGACAGCACGCCGCTGCCCGCCCCGATCGAAACGGCGCTGTCGGGCCGCGATGCGAAGGGCTGTTTCAGCAGCAGGCCGCCTTGCCAGCCACCGCGAAACGGCGTCGTCTTCCCCTCGGACAGCCCCAGCCGCAGAAACCCTTCGAGCTGGCGGGGCGCGTCGGCCTTGCCGGCCAGCAGGCGCTCGGCGATCAGATAGACGCCGCGCGATGCGTGAAAACCGGGCCCTTGCGAGATTTCCGGCGGAATGATCGTCGGCTGGGTGCGCGTGTAGGTCCATGCGCCGACGGCGACGCGGCCGTTGCCCGTCCAGCCCGCTTCGCCGATCAGCAGCGCGCCGTCGCGGCCGGTGAAGTCGATGCCATTTTCGTCGCCGATCGTGCCGGCACGCGCGTTGACCACGGCGAATGCGCCATAGGTCTTGCCGGCCTCGACCCGCAGCCGGGCGGCGAGCGCCGTCGAGGGAAAGATCGCCGGGCCGTTGACCCCCGTCGCGGCCAGTTCCGATCCGACGCCGAACATCGGCGAGATCAGCAATCCCGCGGCATCGTTCTGGTAGAATTCGCTGTTGACGTCGTACAGCCCCGCCCGCAGCGACCAGCCGGGAGCCAGCGCCTGTTCGACCCAGGCTTCGTAGAGTTTGAAGCGCCCCTGCGACACTTCGATATTGTTGATGCCCTGGATCGATCCGGCGAGATCGTTGGGCTTGCCGCCCATGTTGTTGAGCAGCGCCGCATGCGCCTTGCCGCCATGCCATCCGATCAGCGCGTCGAGATCGGCCTCGGCGATCACGTCGATATTGTCGAGATAGCGCACGCCGCGTTCGATGCCGCCCGACGCCACGCCGGCGAGATCGGCCGTGTATTCGGCCGACAGGCTCCATGCGCTCGACGCCTCCTGGGCAATCGCCGCGTCGACACAGCCGACGCTCATCGCGATGATTCCGGCGCCCCACCGCATGACGCGGCAAATGGCAAAGATCCTGTCCATGTCTACTCCCTGTTATGACTGGTTACGGGAGCGGTAATGGCGATGGCGTTTCCCTTATTGGTCAATATGGACTTAATTTGACTTGGTGATGGCCGGGCAGCATTTCGGCTGATGCCAGTCAACGAAGCCCGTCAGCGCGGTTAACCCAACTTTATCCGTTTCCGACATAATGACAGGAACATGACGCGGAACGGGAGAATTTAGGGGTGCGATCGATCAACACGATGATGATGGCGGCGATTGCCGCGATCATCGCCCTCGTCCTGGCCTCGGCCGGGGTGAGCCTGTGGGCCAATGGCCAGCAGTCCGCGGCGCGCGACCGCGTCGGCGCGGCCTCCCGATTGCTGCGCAATCACATGACCGCGGATATGATGCACGATGCGATCCGGGGCGACGTGCTGTCGATCCTGCGCGCGATCCGCGTCGGCGATCTCAGCCTGACGGACAATCGCAAGGCGCTGGAACAGGATGTGGCGACGCTGCGCAAGACGCTGGCCGTCGATCGCGCTTATGCCGCCGCGCCCGACGTCGTCGCCGCGGCGACGCAGATCCAGCCGCAGGTCGACGCCTATATCGCCAGCGCCCGCTCCGTCGCGGCGACGGCCGCCGTCGATCAGGATCGCGCATCGACGATGCTGCCGGCGTTCCTGCGCACCTTCCACGACCTGGAATCGGGCATGGAAACGGTGTCGAACCGTCTCGAAACCCATCTGAACGCGGTGGACGCCGATGCCGACCGGGTCACCGGCCTCGCCTCCACGTCGCTGATCGCGACGACGTTGGCGTTGCTGGCCCTCGTCGGCACGATCGGCGTGCTATGCCGGCGCTATGTGGTCGCGCCGCTTCTTCAGTTGGTCGGTGTCCTGAACCGGATGACGTCGGGCGATCTGGCGGTGGCCGTGCCCGCCACCGGTCGCGGCGACGAGCTGGGCCAGCTCGCGGGTGCGACGACGGCGCTGCGCGATCAGCTTGTCGCCGCCGAACAGGCGAAGGCGGCGCAGACGACGTTGATCGTCGACAGCTTCGGCCAGGCGCTGTCGCGTCTGGCGGAGGGTGATCTGGTCTCGCGCGTCGATGCCGATCTCACCGGGCCGTTCGCGCGCATCAAGGACGATTTCAACGCCGCCGTATCCGCCCTGCAAACGACGCTCGCCGCCATGTCCGAATCGGCGTCCAGCATCAACAGCGGCGCTGGCGACATCCGTCAGGCCTCCGACGATCTGTCGCAACGCACCGAACAGCAGGCGGCGAGCCTCGAGGAAACCGCCGCGGCGATGGATGAGATCACCAGCACCGTCCGCTCCACCGCGGAACGCGCCGGCAGCGCCAACGCCGCGGTGCGCAGCGCCCGTGACGAAGCGCAGCATTCGGGTGCCGTCGTGCGCAACGCCGTAGAGGCGATGGGCGGGATCGAGCGCACGTCGGGCGAGATTTCCGAAATCATCAGCGTCATCGACGGCATCGCCTTCCAGACCAACCTGCTGGCGCTGAACGCCGGCGTCGAGGCGGCGCGGGCAGGGGACGCAGGCAAGGGCTTCGCCGTCGTCGCGTCGGAAGTGCGGGCGCTGGCGCAGCGGTCGGCGTAGGCGGCCAAGGACGTCAAGACGCGGATCACCGCCTCGTCGCAACAGGTGGACGAGGGCGTGCGGCTGGTCGGCGAAACCGGCCAGGCGTTGCAGCGGATCATCGACCGGATCGCCGAGATCGACGGCCTGGTCGCCGATATCGCGCGCTCGGCCGAACAGCAGGCGATCGGGCTGCAACAGGTCAACACCGCGGTCAGCGAGATGGACGGCGTGACGCAGCAGAATGCCGCGATGGTCGAGGAAGCGACCGCCGCCGCGCGCAGCCTTGCCGCCGAAGCGGAGACGATGGCTCGCCAGATCACCCGCTTCCGCACCGGCGGTGGGGCCACGTCCAATGCATCGCCCGTCGCGCAGTTGCAGGAACGGGCGGCGGTGGCCGGACGCCAGATCGCGGCGGCGAGCAAGCGCCGGGCGACGGGCAACCTCGCCGTCGTCGCCGCATCGGACGACTGGTCGGAATTCTGATCGATGCGGGCAGGGGCGGTGCCGCGACACGCCGCTCCTGCCGCCGTCGGCCCGCCGTTGCCCCGGCACGGCCGATCTGCTTAACCTCGCGCGCATGAAGACCCTCTTTGCCGCGAGCCTGCTCGCCACCGCCGCTGCCATCGCCGCGCCCGCCGCCGCCCGCCAGCTCACCATCGATGACGTCACCACGCTCAGCCGGGTCGGCGCGCCGACCGCGTCGGCGGACGGCAAGTGGCTGGTCTGGGCGCAGCGCGAAACCGATCTTGCCGCCAATCGTGGCCGCTACGACCTGTGGCGCCTCGACCTGACGCGCAAGGGCGCCAAGCCCGAACCCCTGGTCGCCGAGGCGGAGGTCAACGAAAACGCACCGCAGATCGTCGGATCGACCGTCTACTTCCAGTCGAACAAGGGCGGCGAGGATGCGATCTGGGCGGTGCCCGTCACCGGCGGCACGCCCCGCAAGCTCACCAGCTTCCAGGGCGGCTTCGGCGGCTTCAAGGTCGCGCCGACCGGCGACCGCATTCTCGTCTGGGCCGATCGCAAGCCCAACGCGCCCAGCCTTGCCCCCGCCATGGTGAAGAAGGACCCGCTGGCCGGCGAGGGCCGCGTCTACGACAAATTGTTCGTGCGCCACTGGGATACGTGGGCGGACGGCACGCAGTCGCAGCTCTTCGTCCTGCCGCTGACCGCCGCAGGCGCGCCGGGTGACGGCGTCGCGATCGAACATGGTCTCGACGGCGATGCCCCCTCGCGTCCCTTCGGCGGCGGCGAAGAGGTGTCGTGGAGCGCCGACGGCAAGATCGTCTATTTCGCGCTGCGCGTCGCCGGCACCACCGAACCGCTGTCGACCAACCTCGACATCTGGTCCGCGCCCGCGGACGGTTCCGCCGCGCCGGTGAACCTCACCGCCGCCAATCAGGCGACCGACAATCTGCCCACCGTCTCGCCCGACGGCCGCAGCCTCGCCTGGTTCGCGATGAAGCGTCCGGGCTTTGAAGCCGATCGCCAAGTGCTGATGCTCCGCGATCTCGCGACCGGGCAGGTGCGCAGCCTGACCGAGGGCTGGGACCGGTCGGTCGGCTCGATCGCCTGGTCGCCCGATTCGAAGCGCATCTATGTGACGGCGCAGGACACGCAGGAAAACCCGCTGTTCAGCGTCGATCCCACGACCGGCAAGGTCACGCGCCTGACTCAAGCCGGCCATGTCTCCGCCGTCGTGCCGACGCCCAAGGGCGCAGTCGTCGCGATCAACAGCCTGACCGCCCCCGACGATTTCTACGCCGTCGCCGCCACCGGCAAGGGCAAGCCCGCGCGCCTGACCGCGGTCAACGCGACCAAGCTCGCCGGCATCGACATGCCGACCGTCAGCCGCTTCAGCTTCACCGGTGCGAACAACGACACCGTCTGGGGCTATGCGGTGAAGCCGTACGGCAGCACGGGCAAGGTGCCCGTCGCGTTCATGGTCCATGGCGGCCCGCAGGGATCGAGCGACAACAGCTGGTCCTATCGCTGGAACCCCGCGGTGTTCGCCGGCGCCGGCTATGGCCTCGTCGCGGTCGATTTCCACGGGTCCACCGGCTACGGCCAGGCCTTCACCGATTCGATCAGCAACAATTGGGGCGGCTGGCCGCTCGACGATCTGAAGGCAGGGCTCGCCGCCGCGACCGCCAAGTTCAACTGGCTCGACGGCGACAAGGCCTGCGCGCTCGGGGCGTCCTATGGTGGCTATATGATGAACTGGATCGAGGGCAATTGGCCCGATCGCTTCAAGTGCATCGTCCAGCACGATGGCGTCTTCGACGCGCGCGCCATGGCCTATGAGACCGACGAACTGTGGTTCGACGAATGGGAACATGGCGGCAAGACCTATTTCCAGGACCCCGCCGCGTTCGAAAAGTGGAACCCGGTCAACTACGTCGCGCAGTGGAAGACGCCGCAATTGGTCATCACTGGCGAAAAGGACTTCCGCATCCCCTACACGCAGGGCCTCGCCGCCTTCACCGCGCTCCAGCGCCGCGGCATCCCCTCGCGCCTGCTCGTCAATCCGAACGAGAACCATTGGGTGCTGAAGCCCGCCAACTCGCGGCAATGGTATCGCGAGGTGCTGAGCTGGATGGATCGCTGGACCAAGGACCAGCGCTAACGCGCTCGCAGGTCAGGCGGCGCGGCTGAAAGCGGACAGGCGAGGATGCAGGTGGCGCTCCTCCCAGTCCAGCCGGCGGCGCAGCCTGGCCTGTAGCATCAGCACCGCGCGGCGATAGGCGGGGAACTCCGCCTTCACGCGCTGCGGCGGCCAGGCGGCCACCTGCGCGCTATAGTCGCGAATCAGCACCTGCATGTCCGCGGCGCCTTGGATGCGGATCGGGTCGTCTGCGGGCAGCTGCTGGCAGCACGCCTCTTCCCGGGCGACATGCGCCTGGAATGTCTGATAGAATTTCACGCGGGCGCGTTGCAGGTCCGCGTCGAACCCGGTCGATTGGTCCATCGCCATGGCGAAGCTGTGCATCAGCGTTCGCAATTCGTCATGGTCGTGGTGCAGATCGTGCATCGGCTGGCGAACTCTGGTCCGTTGGGGGATCGCCGTACCCCGAAAACATTTACCAAAATCCTATGATGCCAGACGCTTCGGGCGTGCTGCACGCACCCTTCTTCTCAGATGCGTCCGCCATGGCTACAGGCATTGCCATGACCGAGCTTCCCAAGACCTTCGACCCCGCGACAATCGAACAGCGCTGGTATGCGCATTGGGAGGCGAACGGCCTGTTCCGTCCCGACCGGCCGAACGCCGAACCCTGGACGATCGTCAACCCGCCGCCCAACGTCACCGGCAGCCTGCACATCGGCCATGCGCTCGACAACACGCTGCAGGATATCCTAACCCGCCACGCCCGGCTGAAGGGCAAGGATGCGCTCTGGGTCGTCGGCACCGACCATGCCGGCATCGCCACGCAGATGGTCGTCGAGCGCCAGATGAACGCCGCCGGCCAGAAGCGCACCGACCTCAGCCGCGACGACTTCATCGCCAAGGTGTGGGAATGGAAGGCGGAGAGCGGCGGCCAAATCACGCAGCAGCTGCGCCGCCTGGGCTGTTCGATGGACTGGGCCAACGAACGCTTCACGATGGACGAGGGCTTTTCGAAGGCCGTGCTCAAGGTCTTCGTCGAGCTGCACCGCCAGGGCCTGCTCTACCGCGACAAGCGCCTGGTGAACTGGGACCCGGGCCTGGGCACGGCGATCAGCGACCTTGAGGTCGAGACGCGTGAGGTAAAGGGCAGCTTCTGGCGCCTGCGTTACCCACTTGCCGACGGATCGGGCTCCATCGAGGTCGCGACGACGCGGCCCGAAACGATGCTCGCCGACATGGCGGTCGCGGTGCACCCGGATGACGCGCGCTATACCGCGCTGGTCGGTAAGCAGGTGCGCCTGCCGATCACCGGCCGCCTGATCCCGATCGTTGCCGACGAGCACGCCGACCCCGAACTGGGATCGGGCGCGGTGAAGATCACGCCGGGCCACGACTTCAACGACTTCGAAGTCGGTCGCCGCGCCGGGATCGAGGCGCGCGACATGCTCAACATGCTCGATGCCAAGGCGCAGATCGTGCAGACCGCGGACGGCCTGATCCCCGCCGACCTGCTCGGCCTGTCGACCGCCGATGCGCGGAAAGCGATCGTCGCCCGCCTGAAGGACGACGGCGTCCTGATCCCGCACGTCGACAAGGACGGTAACGAGCACGACGCGGAACCGCGCACGATCCAGACGCCATTCGGCGACCGCTCCGGCGTGGTCATCGAACCCTGGCTGACCGACCAATGGTATGTCGACGCCAAGACGCTCGCCCAGCCCGCGATCGAGGCGGTGCGCAGCGAGGCGATCAAGATCGTCCCCAAGACCTGGGAAAAGACCTTCTTCAACTGGATGGAGAACATCCAGCCGTGGTGCGTCAGCCGCCAATTGTGGTGGGGCCACCAGATCCCGGCATGGTTCGCCGACGACGGCCGCGTGTTCGTTGCCGAAACCGAGGCCGAGGCACAGGCCGAAGCGGGCGAGGGCGTTGCGCTCACCCGCGATCCCGACGTCCTCGACACGTGGTTCTCCTCCGCCCTGTGGCCGTTCGCGACGCTCGGCTGGCCCGACAACACCGACCCCACGCTTGGCGGTCGCTATCCCAATGACGTGCTGATCTCCGGCTTCGACATCCTGTTCTTCTGGGATGCGCGGATGATGATGCAGGGCATGCACTTCCTGAAGGATGTGCCCTTTAAGACGCTCTACCTGCACGGCCTCGTCCGCGCGGCGGACGGCGCCAAGATGTCGAAGTCCAAGGGCAATACCGTCGACCCGCTCGGCCTGATCGATACCTACGGCGCCGACGCGCTGCGCTTCTTCATGGCGGCGATGGAAAGCCAGGGCCGCGACATCAAGATGGATGAACGCCGCGTCGAGGGCTATCGCAACTTCGCGACCAAGCTGTGGAACGCCGCGCGCTTCTGCCAGGCGAACGGTATCGGCGCGAGCGAGACGATCGAGGCGCCGGCGGCGAGCCTGCCCGTCAACGCCTGGATCATCGGCGAAACGATCCAGACCGTGCAGACGATCGACCTCGCGCTCGCCGACCTGCGCTTCGATGCGGCGGCGAACGCCATCTACCAGTTCGTCTGGAGCCGTTTCTGCGACTGGTATCTCGAACTCATCAAGCCGCAGGTCGTCGACGGCGTCCGCGGCGAGATCGACCCGGAATCCAAGGCGGTCGCCGCTTGGGTACTCGACCAGATCCTGATCCTGCTCCACCCGTTCATGCCCTTCATCACCGAAGAGCTGTGGCACGCCAACCCGCGCGACCACGACCTGATCGTGGCGCAATGGCCGCAAACCGATGCGCGCAGCCTCGATCCGGCGGCTGAGGCGGAGGTCGCATGGCTGATCCGCCTCGTCGGCGAAATCCGCACCGCGCGCACCGAACTCAACGTCCCGCCGGGTGCGCGACTGGTGCTCCACACCGTCGACGCAGATGACGCACTGCGTGACCGCCTGGGGCGCAACAGCGCGACGCTCGGCCGCCTCGCGCGTACGGAGACGGTCAGCTTCGACGCACCCGCCGCGGGCAGCGTGCTCCAGATTGTGGTCGATGGCACCACCTTCATGCTGCCGGTCGAAGGCGTCATCGACCTCGACGCCGAACGCGCGCGCCTGACTAAGGGCATCGCCGCCGCGGAAAAGGAACGCGACGCCCTCGCCGGCCGTCTCGGAAACGCCAGCTTCGTCGAACGCGCCAAGCCCGAAGCGGTGGAAAAGGCCCGCGCCGACCACGCCGAAAAGGCGGCAGAAGCGGAACGATTGTCAGCCGCCTTGGCGCGCCTGGGCTAAAGGGGAGGCCGCGCCGCTCGCCCCACCCACCCCGTCACCCCGGACTGGTTCCGGGGTCCACTTCGCGGCGAGGGGGATGGCTGGAGCCTCTATCGTCCCCCCGCGGCCCGGTGGACCCCGGACCAAGTCCGGGGTGACGGGGTATTTGCCGTGCCTGTCGCGAGCCTCGCAGAGTGAAATATGGCGGCAGAGCGGCGATCGACCTGCCAAACCGCGACGTGATCGCTCCGACCGATCAGCCGCATCGCTACGAGAAGGCGTTGCCGCTCGCCCCACCCACCCCGTCACTCCGGACTGGTTCCGGGGTCCACTCTGCGGCGAAGGGGATGGCTAAAGGCTCTATCGTCCCCACGTGGCCCGGTGGACCCCGGAACCAGTCCGGGGTGATGGGTGATTTGCGGTGCCTGTTGCGCGTCTCGCGGAGTGAACAGGGCGGCATAGCGGCGATCGACCTGCCAAACCGCAATGTGATCTCATCGACCGATCGGCCGCATCGCTACGATAAGACCGCGCAGCTCACCCCACCCCCACCGTCACCCCGGACTCGTTCCGGGGTCCACTCCGCGGCGAGGGGGATGGCTGGAGGCTCTATCATCCCCCCGCGGCCCGGTGGACCCCGGACCAAGTCCGGGGGTGACGGGTGTTGTATGGGATTCTAACCGCGTTTCGCAGAGTGCGACGTAGCGAGGACTGGCCGAATGCTACGAGAAGGCGACAACGCTCGCCCCAACTGCCCCGCCACCCCGGACTGGTTCCAGGGGCCACTCTTCGGCTAGGGCGGCGGCAGGGGCTTGAGCGAACCCCGTCCGCCCGGAACCAGTCTGGGGTGACGGGCACTTAGACGCTCCGCCGCTTCCTCGCTCCAGGGGCCGACGACACACGAAACAGGGACACACCATGGCGAAACCACAGCGTGACCTCACCACCGGCCCGATCGGCCGCACGCTGTTGCTCTTCGCCCTTCCGACCCTCGGTTCCAGCGTGCTGCAATCGGTCAACGGATCGATCAACGCGATCTGGATCGGTCGGCTGCTCGGCGAGCGCGCGCTCGCGGCGACGACGAACGCCAGCCTCGTCATGTTCCTGCTCATTTCCGCGGTGTTCGGCTTCGGCATGGCCGCGACGATCCTGATCGGCCAGGCAATGGGCCGGCGCGATATCGACGGCGTGCGGCGTGTGTTCGGCACCGCAGCCGGCCTGTTCGGGTTGCTCTCCGTCGTCGTCGTGGTGGCGGGCTGGTTCGCGACGCCCGCGATCCTCACCGCGCTGCGCACGCCCGCCGACGCCTACGACCTCGCGCTCGACTATCTGCGCGTCATCTTCGTCTCGATGCCGACCAGCTTCCTCTCTGTCCTGCTGTCGATGGCGTTGCGCGGGGCGGGGGATTCGGTGACGCCGCTCAAGTTCATGGCGCTGGGGTCGCTGCTCGACGTCACGCTCAACCCCGTGCTGATCCGCGGCCTTGGCGGCGCGCCCGAACTCGGCATCGCCGGATCTGCGCTCGCGACCTGCGTCGCGAACACCGTCTCGTTCCTCGCGCTGCTTGCCTATGTCTATCGGCAGGACCTCGTCGTCCGGCTGCGCGGGGCCGAATGGCGCTATCTGATCCCCGATCCCGCGCTGTTGCGCCCGATCGTGGCCAAGGGCGTGCCGATGGGCCTCCAGATGCTGGTCGTAACCGCCTCGGCGCTGGCGATGATCGGCCTGATCAACAGTTACGGCACCACCACCACCGCGGCCTATGGCGCGGCGAACCAGCTGTGGACCTATATCCAGATGCCCGCGATGGCGGTGGGTGCGGCGGTCAGCGCCATGGCGGCGCAGAATATCGGGGCAGGGCGGTGGGACCGGGTGGCGCGGGTGACACGCGCGGGCGTGCTGATCAACCTCGCGATGACCGCCGCGCTGATCGGCGCGGTGGCGCTTGCCGATCGGACCGCGCTCGGCCTGTTCCTCGGCAGCGACGCGACGTCGATCGACCTTGCCGCACACATCAACATCGTCGGGTCGGTCAGCTTCCTGTTCTTCGGCGTGTCGATGGTGCTCGCCTCGACCGTGCGCGCGAACGGCGCCGTGGTCGGGCCGCTGGTGATCCTGGCGGTTGCGCTGTTCCCGGTCCGGCTGGGCATCGCCTATGCGCTGCAGCCGATGCTCCACGCCGACGCGATCTGGTGGAGCTTCCCCGCCGGCACGCTCGCGTCGATGGCGATGACGATCGCCTATTACCGCTATGGCAACTGGCGGAAGGGTCGCCTGATGCCCGCCGCGCATTGCGAGGAACAGGCGAAGGCAGAGGTCGAACCCGCCGCCCGGCAGATGCCGCTGGGCTGACGGGTTCGCCCGTGATGCCGCTTAGCCGCCGGCCTTCGCCGGTACGCCGGTCACGTCCGCGGTGCCGTCGTCGCCGATCGTGATCAGCCATGCGCCGCCATCGGTGCAGCGCACCGCCCAGACCGGCTTGCCATTATTATCCATCTGCCGCAGCGTGTCGGCGATGCCCTGGCACGATTGCTTGGCGTCATCGATCGCGCGGTACAGCACGCCGTTCAGCTGGCGCGGCGGCAGCGCCAGCACCTTGGCGATATAGCCGCTGCCCTGCGACGTGGCGGTGGTGTTCGCCGCGACGGTTTCGTTCGATCCGCCCTGCGTCCCGCACCCTGCCAGCGCTATGCCCAAAACCAAGACCGGCCATCCACGCATCATGATCGTCCCTCGCTTGTCCGCCGCGTTCGTAGCGCGGTCGATCGATAAACGCGATCGATACGCATCCGTTCCGGACTTATCGTCGCGGTTGAACCGTATCGCCGACGGCGGCACACGCACAGGATGAACTGGCAGATATCGGTCGAGCGCCACGGCGCAGAGGAACAGCCCGTCGTCGTGATCGACGGCTTTGCCGATGCCGCGCGGTTTCGCGACGACGCCGCCTTCCTGTCGTTCGCGCCGATCGGCCCGCATTATCCCGGCATCCGCGCGGTGGTAGCGCCGCCGATGCTGCGCGATCCCCTCGCGCGTCTCGCGCCCATCGCTGCGGAGGTGTTCGGCGCGGGCGCGCTGGAGGTGGTCGACGCATTCTATTCGATCGTCACCACGCCGCCATCGGCGCTCACCCCGATCCAGCGCCTGCCGCATTTCGACGAAGTCTCGCCGCGCCGCCTCGCATTGCTCCATTATCTCTCGCCCGACGAATCGAGCGGCACCGCTTTCTATCGCCATCGCAGCACCGGCTTCGAATCGATCGATGCCACGCGCCTGCCCGCCTATCGCACCGCGCTCGACGCCGATCTCGCGGCCCATGGCCTGCCCGACGCCGCCTATATCGCGGGCGACACACCAGTGTTCGAGCGCATCGCGCTGCATCAGGGGCGCTTCAACCGCGCGATCCTCTATCGTTCCAACACGCTGCATTGCGCGCATCTGCCCGACACGCTGTCGTTCGATCCGGACCCCGAAACGGGCCGGCTGACAGTCAACAGCTTCCTGGAATTGCGCGTCTAATCCGCTGTTGCGTAAAAGACACGGCGGCCGCGGGGCGCAAGGCATGCTTCCGTGAATACGTATGTGGCCAACTTGGCACCTAATCCTCTCGCGTTCACAAGCCCGCAACACAGTCAGCCGATCGTCCGCGATGGTAGCGGGCGGGGGCATGGCATTCGTCAGGGGGAGGATTTTCGTGTCCCACATCGATTCCAGTTTTTCGCGTCGTGCGCTGATCGCGCTGCGCTCCAGCACCGTCGCGATCGGCAGCGTGCTGCTCGTCACCGGCGGCACCGCCTTCGCGCAGGAAGCGCCCAACCCGCAGTCGCCGACCGCCAACCCGCCCGCCGCCGCGACGGTGCAGGCGCCGGCCCCCGCCGCCGACCCGACGCCGAACCAGGCCGCCGCCGCCCAGCAGACCGCCGCCAATGCGGCCGCCGATGATGGCGACATCGTCGTCACCGGCATCCGCGCCAGCCTTGCCAATTCGGCGAAGATCAAGCGCGATTCGACGCTGATCGTCGACAGCGTCTCGGCCGAAGACGTCGGCAAGCTGCCCGACGTGTCGATCGCCGACAGCCTTGCCCGCTTGCCCGGCGTCACCGCCCAGCGCCTCGAAGGCCGCGACCAGCGCCTGTCGATCCGCGGCCTCGGCCCCGACTTCTCCACGACGCTGCTCAACGGCCGCGAACAGGTGACCGTCGGCGACAACCGCGGCGTCGAATACGATCAGTATCCGTCGGAATTCTTCCGCAACGTTAATGTCTACAAGTCGGCGAACGCCACGCTGATCGCCGCCGGCATCTCGGGCACCGTCGACCTGCGCATGCTGCGCCCGCTCGATCAGTCGCAGCGCGTCTTCGCGATCAACGCGCGCGGCCAGATGAACGGCATCGACAATCTGAACCCGGATTCGTCGCGTTACGGCTATCGCGCTTCGGCGACCTACATCGACAAGTTCGCCGACAACACGCTCGGCATCGCGATCGGCGTGTCGGCGACGCAGACGCCCTCGCAGGACGAACGCTACAACGCCTGGGGCTATTCGGGCAGCGGCACCGCGGCCGACCCCTATGTGCTGGGCGGCGCCAAGCCCTATGTCCAGTCGAATGAGCTGCGCCGCTATGGCGCGGTGGCGACGATCGAATGGGCCCCGTCGGAGAATTTCCACTCGACCTTCGATGCGCTCTATTCACACTTCACCGAAGAACAGCGCCTGCGCGGCATCGAATTCCCGCTCGGCTTCTCGGATCCCGTCAAGAGCGGCATCACGACGAATAATGGTTTCGCCACCGCGACGACGTTCAGCAACGTCTTCGCCGTGCAGCGCAACGACTATAACAAGCGCACCGCAGAGAACCTGTCGCTCGGCTGGAACAACGATTTCAAGATCGCCGACAATCTGCACTTCAACGTCGATGCCAGCTGGAGCCGTGCGGACCGCACCGACTTCCTGCTCGAAACCAACACCGGCACCGGCTTTGCGAAGAGCGGCGTCGCCGATCGCGTGACCGTGACGCAGAATGCGAACGGCACCTACAAGATCGTGCCGACGCTGGATTACACCAACACCAGCATCTTCAAGCTGACCGACCCGCAGGGCTGGGGCAACAACGGCACGCAGCCGGTCGTCCAGTCGGGCTTCCTCAACCAGCCGAAGTTCCGCGACGACCTGAAGTCGCTGCGCGCCGCGCTGAAGGGCGATATCGACGGCAGCATCATCAAGAGCTGGGAAGTCGGCGGCAACTACAGCCGTCGTGAAAAGACCAGCGCCTACACCTCCTACTTCCTCTGCCCGACCGGCGGCGGCACCAACTGCACCGTCGCCAGCGGCACCCCGCTGACCGCGCCGCTACCCACCGCCGCGCTGCTCGGCACCAACATCCCGCTGACCTACCTCGGCATCCCCGCGATGCTGACTTGGGACCCGCTGTACGTCTACAACAACGCGCTGAACAAGGCGTTCGACGGCCGTCCCTCGGCGCTGGTCCGCGACAATGTCGTGACCGAGAACGTGTGGACCGGCTACGCCCAGGCGAACATCGACGGCGAACTCGGCGGCAAGTCGGTGAAGGGCGCGCTCGGCGTACAGGTCATCCGCAGCGAACAGCGCGGCACCGGCCAGATCGCCAGCGTCAACAACGGCATCGTGACGATCGCGCCCGCCGACCAGAAGTCGACCTACACCAACGTCCTGCCCTCGGCGACCTTCTCGGTCGAGCTGATCGACAGCGGCTACGTCAAGCTGGGTGCGTCGCAGACGATGATCCGTCCGCGCCTCGACCAAGAGCGCGTGACGCAGGATGTGTCGATCAACCTTGCCAACATCCAGGCGAACAACACCAACCCGGCGCTGAATCCGGTGTTCACGTCGAACGGCGGTAACGTCGCGCTGCGGCCGTACCAGTCGACCAACATCGACATCTCGCTGGAAAAGTATTTCGACGGCGGCGGCTATGTCGCTCTGTCGGGCTATTTCAAGCACCTCACCGACTTCGTCGATCCGAACAATGCCTATGCGTATGACTTCTCGGGCCTGCTCGGCGGCCTGACGGCGGCGCAGCAGCAGATCATCACCCGCAACAACCTGCAGATCGGCAACGTGTCGGCTCCGGCCAACACCGGCCGTGGCGAAGTGCTGGGTGTCGAAGCCACGCTGTCGCTGCCATTCAAGACGCTGACCAGCGCGCTCGACGGCTTCGGCATGTTCGTGACAGGCAACTACACCGACTCGCGCATCGTCTATCGGAACAATCCGACGCCGATCACGCTGCCAGGCCTGTCGGACGTCGTCGCCAGCGGCACGCTGTATTTCGAAAAGTACGGCTTCCAGGCGCGCGTCAACTATCGCTACCGGTCGGACTTCCTCGCCGAAGTCGCGGGCCTTTCGGCCTCGCCGACCTACCGCACGGCAAAGTCGGAAGGCATCCTCGACGCGCAGATCGGCTACGAATTCCAGGAGGGCTTCCTCAAGGGCTTCTCGATCCTCGCCCAGGCGAAGAACCTGACCGATCGTCCGTTCATCACCTACCAGAACAACGACGTCCGTCAGGTGATCGACTATCAGCGCTACGGCCGCGATTATTACATCGGCATCACCTACAAGTTCTGATCAGACGCACTGACTTACCCGACGCCCCAGCCGTCATCCCAGCGAAGGCTGGGATATCCCGGCGAGGGCGCGGGACGGGAGCCGCACAAGGCCCCAGTCTCCGCTGGGGCGTCGGTTTCGGATCGGACCTTACCGTTTCCTTCCCCGGAAACCTTCGGGCTGTCGTCATGTGACGGCAGCCCGTTTTCTTGATAGGCCAGCAGCATGGCGGACACTCCTCTCACCACGCCCATGACCACGATCGTCATCGCCGGTGGCGGCACCGCGGGCTGGATGGCCGCGGCGGCCTTCGGCGGCCTGCTCGAAAGCGGCTACCGCATCCGGCTGGTCGAATCCGAAGAGATCGGCACCGTCGGCGTCGGCGAGGCGACCATCCCGCAGATCCGCCTGTTCAATCAGGCGCTGGGGCTGGATGAGGACGCCTTTCTCCGCGCCACCGGCGGCACGTTCAAGCTCGGCATCGCTTTCGACGGCTGGCGCGAGCCTGGCCACAGCTACATGCATGCGTTCGGCGACGTCGGCCGCGACGTCGGGCTGATTGCCTTCCAGCATTATTGGCTGCGCGCGCGCCGGCTCGGCCTCGCCAAGCCATTGGACGCCTATGCGCTCAACGAGGTCGCCGCGCGCGTCGGCCGCATGCACCGCGGCGGGCCGATCACCGCGCAGACGCTGCCGACGATGCCCTACGCCTTCCACTTCGACGCGGGGCTGTACGCCGCTTACCTGCGACGCTTCGCCGTCAACCGCGGGGTCGAGCGCACCGAAGGCAAGATCGACCGCGTCGAACGGAACGGCGACACCGGCGATATCGCAGCGCTAGTCCTCGCCTCGGGCGAACGCGTCGCGGGCGACCTGTTCCTCGACTGCACCGGCTTTCGCGGCCTGTTGATCGAGGGCGCGCTCGAAACGGGCTATGACGACTGGACGCACTGGCTGCCGTGCGACCGCGCGGTTGCCGTGCCCAGCGCGAACGTTGGCGCACCGCTGCCGTACACGCGGGCGATCGCGCGCGAGGCGGGGTGGCAATGGCGCATCCCGCTCCAGCATCGCACCGGCAACGGCTATGTCTATTGCAGCCGTTATCTCTCCGACGATGCAGCCGCCGCGGCGCTGCTGGCGAATATCGAGGGCGGGGCACAGGCAGACCCCCGCCACCTTCGCTTCGTCACCGGCCGCCGCAAGCGTGCGTGGAACCGCAACGTCGTCGCGCTGGGCTTGGCGAGCGGCTTCCTCGAACCGCTCGAATCGACCAGCATCCACATGATCCAGTCGGCCATCGCCCGGCTGGTGAAGCTGCTCCCGGCCTTCCCGATCGCCGACGCGCTGCGCGACGAATACAACCGCCAGACCGATTTCGAGATCGAACGCATCCGCGACTTTCTGATCCTCCATTATTGGGCGAACGGCCGTTCGGAGCCGTTCTGGAAGGAACGCCGCGAGGCCGACCTACCCGACACGCTCCGCGCCAAGATCGCGCTCTGGCAACAGGCCGGCACGATCACGCGCGAACATGAGGAGCTGTTCACCGAGGACGGCTGGCTGCAGGTGCTGGCGGGGCAGGGGGTGCAGGCAGCCGCCTATCACCCGCTCGCCGATCAGATCGGCGTCGAGGACTTAGGTGAATATATGGAAACGCTCGACCTGCTCTACCGCCGCGAAGCCCAGGCCATGCCCCCCCACGCCGACGTCATCGCCCGCCACTGCGCCGCCCGGGCCTGAACCTCCCCGTCATCCCATTCCGCCACCGTCATCCCGGCCCTGAGCCGGGATCCCGCTTCTTCTTCTGCACCGGCCGGGAGTAGCGGGACCCCGGATCAAGTCCGGGGTGACGAACATTAGATGTCGCCGCGCCCCGTATAGGATCGTTTCGCCCAAGGCGTTGATGTTGTCTATCTTCAGGCGGAAGCCCGCACGATCAACCGCGGCTGCAACAGCGCCGTATCGGTCGGCTGGTCCGCGATCCGGCGCAGCAGCGTGTCGACCAGCACCTCGCCGGCCTTGCGATAATCCTGCGCGATCGTGGTGAGCGGCGGCTGTGTCGTCGCCGCGGCTGGAATGTCGTCGAAACCGATGATCGCCACATCCTCTGGCACGCGCCGCCCCGCTTCGGTCAGCGCGCGCACCGCGCCGAGCGCGATCAGGTCGGATGCCGCGAACAGCGCGTCGAACGGCAGGTCGCGCGCCAGCAGCCGCTTCGTCGCGTCATAGCCCGATTGCTCGACCGACAGCGCATCGGCGTGCAGGCCGGGATCGACCGGCAGACCCGCCGCGCGCAGTGCCGCGCACAGCCCGCGATACCGGTCGCGGAACTCGGGATAATGATCGTCGGCGTCGCCGATGAAGCCGATCCGCGTGGCGCCGCGCGCGATCAGATGCTCGCCCGCCATCCGCCCGCCGGCGATATTGTCGCAGCCGATCGTCACCCCGATCGGATGCGCGTCGACCGATCCCCAGCGCACGAAATGCGTGCCCTGCGCCACCAGCGCCTCCAGCCGCGCCTTGTACAGCTCGTAATCGCCATAGCCGAGCAGGATGATCCCGTCCGCCTTGCGGCTGTCCTCATAGTCGGTGTGCCAGTCGGCGGAGAGCTGCTGGAACGAGGTGAGCAGATCATACCCCCGCGCCGCGCAGGTGCGCAGGATCGACCCCAGCATGGAGAGGAAGAAGGGATTGATGAAGCTGCCATCGTCCAGCGGGTCTTCGAAGAAGAGCAGGGCCAGCGTCATGCTCTGCCCCCGCCGCAGTGACGATGCGTTCTTGTCGACCTTGTAGTTCAGCTGCCGCGCGATCGCCTCGATCCGCATCCGCGTCGCGCTGCTGACCGTGCGGTCGCCACGCAGCGCTCGGCTGACCGTCGGCTGCGATACGCCGGCGAGCGCGGCGATGTCGAACGAGGTCGGCGGCTTGTCGCCCGCGCCCGTTCCCCGTCCTCTGCTCTTCACGGCCATGCGGGACTGTAGCCAAAGCCGGGCGGTAGGGATAGCGGCGTTGAATACGTATGCCCTATGCTTGGCTTGGGGGCGCAGGGTCCGCACAAGGCGGGCCGGATGCGGCCGGCGACGGATCGGCTGCGCGTGACTTGGGGGATGCATGCTGAAGCTGGCCACACGAACCGCGACCGCGCTCGCGCTGCTGCTCGCCGCCTCCGCCGCGCCCGCCCAGACGGCACCCACCGATTACCGCGCGCGCCTGCCGCAGGACGAGGTGATCTACTTCCTGCTTCCCGACCGATTCGAAAACGCCGATCCCTCCAACGATCGCGGCGGCCTGACGGGCGACCGCACCGTCACCGGCTTCGATCCCACCGCCAAGGGCTTCTACCACGGCGGCGACCTCAAGGGGCTGACCAAGCGGCTCGATTACATCCAGTCGCTCGGCCCGACGGCCTTGTGGGTCGGCCCGATCTTCAAGAACAAGCCCGTGCAGGGCGCACCCGGCCAACAGTCGGCCGGCTATCACGGCTATTGGATCACCGATTTCACGCAGGTCGATCCGCACCTCGGCACCAATCAGGATTTCGCCGACCTCGTCGCCGCCGCGCACAAGCGGGGCATGAAGGTCTATATGGACATCATCATCAACCACACCGCCGACGTGATCCAGTATCGCGAATGCATCGGCCAGCGCGAATGCCCCTATCGCAGCCGCGCCGACTATCCCTACCAGCGCCGTGGCGGCGTGACGGGCAAGCCGATCAACCCCGGCTTCGTCGGCGACCAGGACCGCACGGCGGCGAACTTCGCGAAGCTCACCGATCCGACCTATGCCTACACCCCCTTCGTGCCGCCGAAGGAAAAGGACGTGAAGGTCCCGGCGTGGCTGAACGACGTGACGCTCTACCATAATCGCGGCGACACGACCTATCGCAACGAAAGCTCGACGATGGGCGACTTCGTCGGCCTCGACGACCTGATGACCGAGAACCCGCGCGTCCTCAGCGGCATGATCGACATCTTCGGCGGCTGGATCGACCGCTACGGCATCGACGGCTTCCGCATCGATACCGCCCGCCACGTCAATCCTGAATTCTGGGCTGCCTTCGTTCCCGCGATGGAAGCGCGCGCCAAGGCGAAGGGCATCCCCAACTTCCACATCTTCGGCGAAGTCTCCGACCATGAGGTCCGCCCCGCCGTGCTCGCCCAGCACACGGTGGTCGACAAGCTGCCCGCCGTGCTCGACTTTGCGTTCCGCCAGGCGGTGGTCGAAACGGTCGCCGGCACCCGCGGCACTGACGCGTTCGAGGCGTTGTTCGACGGCGACGCGCTCTACGCCAAGGGCTATGACACCGCGATCCAGCTGCCAACCTTCACCGGCAACCACGACGACGGCCGCTTCTCCACCTTCGTGCGCAAGGCCTTCCCGAACGTGAGCGATGCGGAGGTGCTGCAACGCGTGATGCTGTCGAACGCGATGCTGCTGAGCTTGCGCGGCGTGCCGACCATCTATTCGGGCGACGAACAGGGCTTCGTCAGCGACGGCAACGATCAGGACGCGCGCGAGGACATGTTCGCGAGCAAGGTCGCCAGCTATAACGACAACCGTCTGCTCGGCACCAGCAAGACGACCGCGACGGAGAGCTTCGGCCGGGACAATCCGCTGTTCCGCCAGACCGCGATGCTGGCCAAGCTGCGGACCGCCACCCCCGCGCTGACCCGCGGCCGCCAGTTGCTCCGCGCCCGTGAGGACACGCCGGGCCTGCTCGCCATCTCGCGCTTCGACCCGACGAACGGGGCGGAGGTGCTGCTGGCGTTCAACACGTCCACCACGCCGTTGACCCGTCAGGTCGAGATCGGCGTCGGCGCCACCGGCGCCAAGACGCTCGCCGGCACCGGATGCGGCGCTGTCGCCGCGCCCGGCAGCCTCACTGTCACGCTGCCGCCGCTCGGTTATGCGATCTGCGCGCTGACCCCAGCACGATGAGCCACATGCAACCTCCCCAGGACCGCCCCCAAGACCGTGCCTGGTGGCACGGCGCCACCATCTATCAGATCTATCCGCGCAGCTTTGCCGATTCGAATGGCGACGGCATCGGCGACCTGCCCGGCATCACCGCGCACCTCGATCATGTCGCGAGCCTTGGTGTCGAGGCGATCTGGCTGTCGCCGTTCTTCCGGTCGCCGATGGCCGATTTCGGCTATGACGTGTCCGATTATTGCGACGTCGACCCGATCTTCGGCACGCTTGCCGATTTCGACGCGCTCGTCGCCCGCGCGCATGCGCTCGGCGTGAAGGTCATCATCGATCAGGTCTGGGCGCACACCAGCGACCGGCACCCCTGGTTCGAGGAAAGCCGGGCCAGCCGCGACAATCCCCGTGCCGACTGGTACGTCTGGCACGATCCCAAGCCCGACGGCTCGCCGCCCAACAACTGGCAGTCGGTGTTCGGCGGCCCGGCATGGACGTGGGACGCACGCCGCCGCCAATATTACATGCACAACTTCCTGAAGGAGCAGCCGCAGGTAAACGGCCACCATCCGGCGGTGCAGCAGGCGTTCCTCGACGTCGCCCGCTTCTGGCTGGAGCGGGGCATCGACGGCTTCCGCATCGACGCGATCAACTTCATGATGTTCGATCCCGGCTTCCGCGACAATCCGCCCGCGCCGCTGGACGATGGCATCCCGCGCACGCGCCCGTTCGATTACCAGCTCCACACCTACAACCAGAGCCACGAGGCGATTCCCGGCTTCCTCGAACGCATCCGCGCTTTGTTCGACAGCTATGACGCGCGCTTCACCGTGGCCGAGGTCGGCGGGGCGGACAGCGACCGCGAGATGAAGTTGTTCACCGCCGAAGGCCGGCGTCTGCACAGCGCCTATGGCTTCGACTTCCTCTACGCCCCCGGCCTGACGCCCGCCGTGGTCGCCGAGGCGGTGGAGAAATGGCCCGAGCAGGACGGCGTCGGCTGGCCGAGCTGGGCGTTCGAGAACCACGATGCGCCGCGCGCGATCTCGCGCTGGGTCGCGCCGGAGCAGGCGCGGGCCTTCGCCCGGATGAAGATGCTGCTGCTGGCAAGCCTACGCGGCAACATCTTCCTCTATTATGGCGAGGAATTGGGTCTGACCCAGGTCGACGTGCCGTTCGAGGATCTGCAGGACCCGGAAGCCATCGCCAACTGGCCGCGCACCTTGTCGCGTGACGGTGCGCGCACGCCGATGCCATGGGCGGCCGATGCGCCCAACCTGGGGTTCTCGACCGCCAAGCCGTGGCTGCCGATCGGTGACGATCATGGTGCGCTCGCGGTGGACCGGCAGGAGCGGGACCCGCATGCGCTGCTCCACTGGACGCGCGACGTGCTCGCCCTGCGCAAAGCGCATCCGGCGCTGCTGACCGGCGACATCCGCATCGTCGCGGCGGACGACGCCATGCTCGCGATCGAACGGCGTGCCGCGGACGAGACGATGCTATGCGTCTTCAACCTGTCGCCCGAACCGCAGCGCTGGGCGCCGGACCAGCCCGACCAGTGGCAGACCGTCGCCGAGACTGCGACGCAGGGCTGGCATTTCGACGGATATGGCGCATTGATCGCCAAAAGAACGGGAGAGGCATGATGAGGCATTTCACGATCGGCGCCGCGATGGCGCTGGTGCTGGCGGCGGGCGCTGCCGTCGCCCAGACGGATCCCAATGCCGTCGCGCAAATCCCCACCGCCAGCTTCAAGCCCGTCGCCACCGCCACCTCGCCCGACGGCAGCATCGCGCTCACCATCGCCTTCGATAACGACGGCCGTCTGACCTATGCGGTCAGCCGCAAGGGCAAGGCGATCCTCAACCCCAGCCGGCTCGGCATCATGTTCACCGACGCGCCCAAGATCGAGCGCAACGTCGAACTGATCGGCCAGTCCAAGGCGAGCGGCGACAGCAGCTGGACGCAGCCCTTCGGCGAATGGCGGACGATCCGCGACCGCCACAATGAACTGACCCTCCGCTTCCGCGAGAAGACGGGTTTGAAGCGTGAGATGGACGTCACCTTCCGCCTGTTCGATGACGGCTTGGGCTTCCGTTACAGCTTCCCCGACCAGCCGAACCTGCATAACGCCAATATCTCGGACGAGCTGACCGAATTCGCCTTCGCACAGAACGGCACCGCCTGGTGGAAGCCGGCCTATCTGTGGAACCGCGAGGAATATCTCTACAACAAGACGCCGCTCGACGCGGTCGGCACCGCGCAGACGGTGATGACGGTGAAGCTCGCCGACGGGACGCATGCCGCGCTGCACGAGGCGGCGCTGGTCGATTATGCGGCGATGAACCTCGCGCGCAGCGAGGGAAATACCTTGAAGGCCTCGCTCACGCCTGGCGCGGGTGCGCCCAAGGTCACGCGCGCGGCGCCCTTCGCCTCGCCGTGGCGGACGATCATCCTGTCGGACGACGCGCCCGGCCTCTACATGAGCCACCTCGAGCTGAACCTCAACGAGCCCAACAAGCTCGGCGACGTCAGCTGGCTGAAGCCCGCCAAGTTCGTCGGCGTGTGGTGGAAGATGATCAAGGGCGAATGGACCTGGGCGACCGGGCCGCAGCACGGCGCGACCACCGCCAACGTCAAAAAGTATATCGACTTCGCCGCCGCCAACAAAATCCCGGGCGTGCTGGTCGAAGGCTGGAACGTCGGTTGGGACGGCGACTGGTTCGGTAACGGCAACGACATGCAATTCGACCAGCCGACGCCCGATTTCGATGCCGCGGAACTGACCCGCTACGCCAAGGCGAAGGGCGTCCACCTCGTCGGCCATAACGAGACGGGCGGCTCGGCGAGCCACTACGACGCGCAGCTCGACCGCGCCTTCGCCTATGCCCGCGATCACGGCATTCCGGTCGTGAAGACCGGCTACGTCACCGACGCCGCGCAGATCGAACGCGTCGATGCCGACGGCACGAAGAAGCGCGAATGGCATGAGGGGCAGTGGATGGTGAACCACTATCTGCGCGTCGTGCAGACCGCCGCCAAGTACAAGGTCGGGATCGACAGCCACGAACCCGTCAAGGACACCGGCCTGCGCCGCACCTATCCCAACTGGCTCGCCCGCGAAGGCGGTCGCGGCATGGAATATAACGCCTGGCCGGGCAAGAACCCGCCCAATCACGAAGCCAATATGTTCTTCACCCAATGGCTCGGCGGCCCGATGGACTTCACGCCCGGCATGCTGAGCCTGGAAGGGCAGGGCGGCAGCGCGTTGATGTCGACCGCGGCGAAGCAGCTGGCGCTCTACGTCGTCATCTATTCGCCCGTGCAGATGGCCGCGGATACGCCCGAAAACTACGCCAAGCACATGGACGCCTTTCAGTTCATCCGCGACGTGCCGGTCGATTGGTCGGATACGCGTGTGCTGAACGGCGAGGTCGGCGATTACGTCACCGTGGCGCGCAAGGATCGTGCGAGCGACGACTGGTATCTCGGCAGCATCACCAACGAGAGCGGCCGGACGCTGAACGTCGCCCTCGACTTCCTCGATCCGGGCCGCAGCTATACCGCCGAAATCTACCGCGACGGCACGGGGGCGGACTATCGCACCGACGCCCGCCACGCGATCGCGATCGAAAAGCGGCAGGTGAAGAAGGGCGACACGATGACGCTCGCGTTGGCGCCCGGCGGCGGTCAGGCAATCCGCTTCGTCGCCAGCGGCAAGGCTCGCCGGAAGTAAGTGGACGCGCGCTCGCCCCAATCACTCCGTCACCCCGGACTTGTTCCGGGGTCCACTCGTCCGCGGGGGGAACGCCTGAGCCTCTTGCCCGTCCCCCCGTTGCACAGTGGACCCCGGACCAAGTCCGGGGTGACGGAGAAGATGGGGCAGGCGACGGCGCTTCACCGATGACCCCACCGCCCCCCTCGATCGCCATCCTCGGCGGCGGCACCGCCGGCTGGATGGCCGCCTGCCTGATGGCCAGGGCATGGCCGCAGGCGCGCATCACCGTCATCGAATCCCCCGACATCGGCATCGTCGGCGTCGGCGAAGGCTCCACCCCGCAGCTCAAGGCGCTGTTCGATACGCTTGGGCTCGCCGAGGCCGACTGGATGCCGGCCGCCGACGCGACCTACAAGGCGGGCATCGCCTTTCATGGGTGGGCCGACGACACGCCCGCCTATTTCCACCCCTTCGCCGGCCAGATCGACCTCCATACGCAAGGTGCCTTCTTCGCCAGCACCCGCGCACGCCGTCATGGCGCCGACGTTCCCGCGCATCCGGACCGCTTCTTCCTCAACGCGAGGCTGGCCGAGGCGGGCCGCGCCCCGATCGCGCCCGCACACTTCCCGTTCCGCATCGGCTACGGCTATCATTTCGACGCGCATAAGGTCGGGCATGTCCTGCGCGACGCGGCGCTGGCCCGCGGCGTCGTCCATCTGCCGCGACGCGTGCGGGACGTCGTGGTCGATGCGGCCGGTCAGGTCGCCGCACTGACGCTGGACGAAGGGGATGCCCTCCACGCCGAGCTGTTCGTCGATGCCAGCGGTTTCGCCAGTGTCATCGCGCAACAGGCGCTCGGTGTGCCGTTCCGCTCCTTCGCCGATACGCTGTTCGCCGACCGTGCCGTGGTGATGCCCACCCCCCGGCAGGGCGCGCTGCCGGTCCAGACCAAGGCGACCGCGCTGTCCGCCGGCTGGGCCTGGGACATTCCGCTGACCAGCCGCACCGGTAATGGCTACGTCTACGCCTCACGCTACCTGTCGCCCGACGCGGCCGAGACGGAGCTGCGCCGTCACCTCGGCCTGCTCGATGCCGATGTCGCCGCCCGCCACCTCAGCATGAAAGTCGGGCGCGTCGAGACGAGCTGGACCGCCAACTGCCTCGCGATCGGCCTCGCCCAGGGCTTCATCGAACCGCTCGAAGCGACGGCGCTCCATATCGTACAGGCCACGATCGAAGGCTTCATCGGCGCCTATCAGGCCGGCAGCCGCGACGCCTTCAACGCCGCGATCGCGCGCCGCTACGACGGTATCCGCGACTATATCGTCGCCCATTACCGCCTCAACCGCCGCAGCGGAGTCTTCTGGCGCGACGTCGCCGCCAACGACGATCTGTCGGACGACCTGAAGGCGATCATGACCGCGTGGTTCACCGGCGGCGACGTCGCCGCAGTGGTCGAGGGGCGGGGCCTTGCCGGCTATTATGCGCCGATGTCGTGGGAAGTGCTGCTCGCCGGTTACGGCACCTTCCCCGATGCGACGCGGCTGCGCGCGGCGCCCCCCGTCGCCGACCTTGCCGCAATCGATACCTTGCTGAGCGGATGCCTGCTCAACTTCCCAGATCATCAGGCCGCGCTAGACGGCCACCGGAGGATGCCATGACCCCCACTGCCACTCGCCCGCGCCAAAGCTGGGCGGGCCTCTGGAATATCTCGTTCGGCTTCTTCGGTATCCAGATCGGCTTCGCGCTGCAGAACGCCAACATGAGCCGCATCTTCCAGTCGCTCGGCACCAGCCTCGATGATCTGCCCGCGCTGTGGGTCGCGGCGCCGCTGACCGGCCTGCTGGTGCAGCCGGTGATCGGCCACCTCAGCGACCGCACCTGGCTCGGCCGGCTGGGGCGGCGGCGGCCGTATTTCCTCGCCGGTGCGATCCTGGCGGCGATCGCGCTGCTGCTGATGCCGGAAAGCCCGGGGCTGCTGATGGCGGCGATGCTGCTGTGGCTGCTCGACGCCTCGCTCAACGTTTCCATGGAGCCGTTCCGCGCCTTTGTCGGCGATATGCTCGACAAGGATCAGCATGCCGCAGGCTATGCGGTGCAGACCGCCTTTATCGGCGCAGGCGCGGTGTTCGGGTCCATCTTCCCCTGGCTGCTCGAACATCTCGGCGTGTCCAACCAGGCGGCGGGCGGCGGCATTCCCGATACCGTACGCTATGCCTTCTGGTTCGGCGGCGCGGCGCTGTTCCTCGCGGTGTTGTGGACCGTGCTGACGACGCGCGAATATGCGCCCGACGAAATGGCGGCATTCGACGGTTCTGCGGCGGACGACCATGGCCACACGCTCCGTATCCTCGCCGCGCGCCGCTACGGCACCAGCATCGCCTGGATCGTCGCGGGGGCGATCGTGATCGTCGCCGTCGCCGCGATGCGGCTGGAGAAGGAGGTGTACCTGCTCGGCGCGTTGCTGGCCGGCTATGGTCTCGCCAGCATCGTCGCGATCGCCCGCGCTCGGGCGGGGCATGCGGCGGGCATGCTGGGCCATATCGTTGGCGATTTTGGCGGGATGCCGCTGCTGATGAAGCGACTGGCGGTCGCGCAATTCTTCAGCTGGTCGGCATTGTTCATCATGTGGATCAACACCACGCCGATCGTCGCGGGCGCCTTCTACGGCGCGCCTGACGCGAAGAGCCCGCTGTATCAGGAGGGCGCGAACTGGGTCGACGTGCTGTTCGCAACCTATAACGGCATCGCCGCGGTCGCCGCGCTCACGCTGCTGCCGGTACTGGCCAAGCGGATCGGGCAGGCGAAGACGCACATCATCGGGCTGCTGTGCGGCGCGGCGGGCTTTGCCAGCTTCTTCGTCATCACCGATCCCAAATGGCTGCTCGCCAGCGAGATCGGCATCGGCATCGCCTGGGCGTCGATCCTCGCCATGCCATACGCGATCCTCGCGTCCAGCCTGCCGCAGCGCAAGCTCGGTATCTACATGGGCCTGTTCAACGTCTTCGTCGTCGTGCCGCAGCTGCTGGTCGCGACGGTGATGGGGTCGATCACCAAGCATTTCTTCCCGACAGCGCCGATCTGGACGCTCGCCTTTGCGGCCGGAGCGCTGCTGCTCGCGGCGATCGCGATGACGCGGGTGGAGGCGGCGCGCGTCCCCGGCTAGAGCGGCGGCAGACTGCAAACGGGGACGACGATGCCGACGACATTGGTGACGGGCGTGGCGGGGTTCATCGGCATGAGCACCGCAGACGCCCTAATGGCGCGCGGCACGCGGGTGATCGGCGTGGATTCGATCAACGATTACTACGACCCCGCCCTCAAGCACGCGCGCCTTGCCCGCCTGACCGAACGCTATGGCGACCTGTTCACTTTCCTCCGCCTCGACTTTGCCGATGCCGCGGCGTTGAAGTCCGCGCTGGAACCGCACGATTTCGATCGCATCGTCCACCTCGGCGCCCAGCCGGGGGTGCGCTATTCGATCGAGCATCCCGAGGCCTATGGCCAGTCGAACCTCGTCGGGCATCTCAACCTGCTCGAGGTCGCGCGCCACCGCGGCGTCGCGCATATGGTCTATGCTTCGTCGTCGTCAGTCTACGGCGGCAACACTGCCGTACCGTTCCGCGTCGAGGATCGCGTCGATCGCCCCGTCTCGCTCTATGCCGCCACCAAGCGCGCGAACGAGGTGATGAGCGAAAGCTACGCGCATCTCTATCGGCTCCCGCTCACCGGCCTGCGCTTCTTCACCGTCTATGGTCCATGGGGGCGGCCGGACATGATGATGTGGATCTTCACCCGCGCGATGTTCGCGGGCGAGCCGATCCCGGTGTTCAACGACGGCCAGATGGAGCGTGACTTCACCTTCATCGCGGACATCGTCGCCGGCGTGATCGCGGCGCACGACAATCCACCGCCCGACGACGGGGCGGAGAAAGCCGGCGGCAGCGTCGCGCCGCATCGTCTCTACAATATCGGCAACAACCGGTCGGAGCCGTTGGGCCGCGTGATCGAGGTGCTGGAACGGGCGACGGGCCGCCAGGCGATCCGCCACAATCTGCCGATGCAGCCCGGCGACGTCGTCCGCACCGCGGCGGATATCGACGCGATCGCGGGCGATCTCGGCTACCGGCCGACGACGTCGATCGATGTCGGCGTGCCGGCGTTCGTCGACTGGTATCGCGCCTACCACCGCCTGTAGGCGGCGCCTCTCAGCCGACGCCTCAACCGGCCGCCTTCGCCTCGGCGCGATAGCGGTGAAGCAGCGGTTCGGTGTAGCCGTTCGGCTGCGCGACACCCTCGAACACCAGCGCGCGCGCCGCCTGCCAGGCGAGGCTGTCCGGATGCCCGCTCATCGGCCGATACAGGGGATCGTCGGCATTCTGGGCATCGACCTTCGCCGCCATGCGCGTGAAGGCGGCATCGACCTCGGCCGGCGTCGCGACGCCGTGGAGCAGCCAGTTCGCCATATGCTGCGAGGAGATACGCAGCGTCGCGCGATCCTCCATCAGGCCGATGTCGTGGATGTCCGGCACCTTCGAACAGCCGATGCCCTGATCGATCCAGCGCACGACATAGCCCAATATGCCCTGCGCATTGTTGTCGAGTTCGGCGCGCACCTCGTCCGGCGTCCAGTTCCGTCCCGCCTCGGCGACCGGAATGGTCAGGAGGTCGCGGAGCGGCGCGACCGGCTCGGCGGCGCGCTCGCGTTGGCGGGCGAAGACGTCGACGCGGTGATAGTGCGTCGCGTGCAGCGTCGCCGCGGTGGGCGAGGGGACCCAAGCGGTGTTCGCGCCGGTCTGCGGATGGCCGATCTTCTGATCGAGCATGTCCGCCATCCGATCGGGCGCGGCCCACATGCCCTTGCCGATCTGCGCCTTGCCCGACAGGCCGCAGGCGAGCCCGATCTGCACGTTGCGGTTTTCATAGGCCGCGATCCAGCGGCTCGCCTTCATCTCGCCCTTTGGGATCATCGGACCGGCGTGCATCGATGTGTGCATCTCGTCGCCGGTACGGTCGAGGAAGCCGGTGTTGATGAAGACCAGCCGGTGACGGACGGCGTGGATGCACGCGGCCAGGTTCGTGCTGGTCCGCCGTTCTTCATCCATCAGTCCGACCTTGATCGTGTGCCGATCGAGGCCCAGCAAATCCTCGACCGCGTCGAACAGCGCGTTGGTCAGCGCCGCTTCGTCCGGCCCGTGCATCTTGGGCTTGACGATGTAGATCGATCCGGCGCGGCTGTTGCGACGCTGCCCCCGCACGTCATGCAGCCCGATCAGGCTGGTCACGATCGCGTCGAGGATGCCTTCGGGCGCCTCGCTGCCGTCGGGCAGGCGCACGGCCGGTGTCGTCATCAGATGGCCGACGTTGCGGACGAACAGCAGGCTGCGGCCGGGCAAAGTGATCGTGCCGCCGTCGAGCGCGATATAGGTGCGATCCTCGGCCAGCGTCCGGCTCACCGTCTGCCCGCCCTTGTCGAAGCTCGCCGTCAGGTCGCCGCGCATCAGCCCCAGCCAATTGGCATAGCCTGCGACCTTGTCCGCGGCATCGACCGCCGCAACCGAATCCTCAAGGTCGCAGATCGTCGTCAACGCGGATTCGAGGACGACGTCGGCGATACCCGCGGGATCGTCGCGACCGATCGGGTGGCCGCGATCGACGACCACCTCGATATGCAGGCCGTTGTGCCGGAAGAGCAACGTGTCGCCGGCGTTGCCCACCCGTTGCCCGGGATCGGCGAGCGAGGGCGTGCCGCCGGTCCAATCCGCCCAGCGGCCGTCGGCCAGCGGCACCGCCTCGTCCAGAAACGCCTTGGCCCAAGCGATGACCTGGCTCCCCCGCGCCGCGTCATAGCCGCCGGACGCGGCCGCGCCGGGCAGCGCATCGGTGCCGTACAGCGCATCGTACAGGCTGCCCCAGCGCGCATTGGCGGCATTCAGCAGGAAGCGGGCGTTGAGGATCGGGACGACCAGCTGCGGCCCTGCGCGCTGGGCGATTTCCGGATCGACATTGGCGGGGTCGACCGCAAAGGGGCCCGGCTCGGGCAGCAGATAGCCGATCTCGCGCAGGAATGCCTCATAGGCGGCGGGCTCGAACGCATGGTCGCGATGCCATGCGTCGATCGCTGCCTGAATCCGGTCCCGCGTCGCCAGCAGCGCGCGGTTCTGTGGCGTAAAGCGTTCGAAGATCGCCGCCACGCCCGACCAGAAAACGTCGGGCGCAATACCGGTGCCCGGCAATGCCTCGCGCTCGAGGAAGTCGGCAAGTTCGGGGGCGATGCCAAGGCCGGCGCGCACGATCATGAGGTCATCCTTCGCTATTGTCTTGCCGGCAGTCCTAGACCGATCGCTATCCGTTCGGTAGCAGCAAAGATATTGAAGCAGTTTATCGTAAGAGGAACGAATGGCCTTCGATCCCGATTATGCGCTGTTCGTCGCCGTGGCCGAAGCCGGCAGCCTTTCCGCTGCCGCACGGGCGCTGCGCCTATCGCCCGCGATGGTCTCCAAGCGGCTGCAACGCCTTGAGCAACGGCTCGGCGTCACGCTGGTGCATCGCACCACCCGACGGCTGGCGCTGACGACGGCGGGCGAGCGGTTCCGCGCCGATCTGGGCGACATTCTCGGCGCGCTGGATGCGGCGGAGGCGCGGGTGACCGGTGCCCGCACCGCGCCAGCGGGACCGCTCCACGTGTCGGCGCCGACCTCGTTCGGGCGGCTGCACGTCGCGCCTCACCTCGGCCGGTTCGTGGCCGCCTGCCCGGCGGTCGAGCTGCGCTTCGATCTGGACGACGGCTTCGTCGACCTGTTCGGGGCGCGGGTCGACTGCGCGATCCGCATCGTGGCAGAAGTGCCCGAGACCGTCGTGGCGCACCGGCTCGCGACCAGCCGTCGCATCCTCTGCGCGGCGCCGTCCTATCTCGCCGACATCGGCACGCCTGAACAGGTGGACGACCTGTCCGCGCATCGTTTGCTGGCGGCCGATGGGCAGATGCCTTGGCGTCTCGTCTCCGGCGGACGCGCGACGCTCGTCACCCAACCCAGCTACGTCCGCACCAACTCCAGCGAAATGGTGCGCGAACTCGCGTTGGGCGGCGTCGGTATCGCATTGCGCTCGTTATGGGATGTTGGCGATGACCTCGCCTCGGGCCGACTCGTGCGCGTGCTGCCCGAATGGGAGGGGTCCGCCGACGTCGGTATCTACGCGGTCCACCTGCGCAGCCCCGCGGTCCCGGCCGCCGTCACCGCCTTCATCGATTTCCTGCGCGACACGATCGATCCCGCCGCCTGGGCCTGACGCTCAGCGTAGCGTCTTGGCAGCCGTCAGTGCGCGATCGCGCGCCTCGCGGTGACCGATGATTTTGGGCGGATAGCCCTTAGGCCGGGCGTCGTGCGCATCGGGATCGTGGATCGCGGCATCGGAGAGGTCCGCCAGCTCGGGCACCCATTGCCGGATGTAATCGGCCGCGTCGAACTTCTCCGACTGGCTGAGCGGCGCCATGATCCGCCCGAACATGTTGGCATCGACGCCGGTCCCCGCGATCCACTGCCAATTGACCGCATTATTCCCGTAATCGGCATCGACCAGGCAGTCCCAATACCAGCGCTCGCCCTCACGCCAGTCGAGCAACAGATGTTTGACGAGGAAGCTCGCCGCGATCATCCGCACGCGGTTGTGGATCCAGCCGCTCGTCCAAAGCTGGCGCATACCCGCATCGACGATCGGATAGCCGGTCTGCCCCTGTTGCCACGCCTTCAGGTCGCGTTTTGCCGCTGCGCCCGTCCGCCATGGCATCGCGTCATATTGCCGCCGCCCGTTGACCGTGCCGTAATCGGGCATGGCGAGCAGCACGCCCGCGGTAAAATCGCGCCACGCGATCTCGCGCAGGTACGGCATCGTGTCCGCCTTGCCCCGCAGCGCATGGTACAGCGTCCGCGGCGAAACCTCACCATGATGCAGGTGCGGTGACAGGCGCGACGTGCCCTCTTCCGATGGCAGGTTGCGGCGCCGGTCGTAGTCACCGACCTCTTCGGGCCAGTGTTTCACCTTGGCCAGCGCCTCGGCTTCGCCCGGCACCCAATCCTCGCCGAACCCGCCCGACCAGTCCGGCTTCGACGGCAGCAGAGCCCAATCGGACAGCGTGTCGCTGTTCGGCCAATGGTCTGGCGCCGAGATAGTGCGCGGCATCGGCACGGGCTCGGGGGGCGGCAGATGCTCCTGCAACGCCTTCCAGAACGACGAAAAGACTTTGAAGGGCGTGCCCGACCCGGTGGTCACATCCTCGACGCGCGCCAATCGGTCGCCATCGTGCAGCACCAGGCGGTCGCCCAGCGCCGCCTCAGCGTCGCGCCACCACGGCTCGTAATGCCGCGTGGCGTGGATCTCGTCTGCGCCGGTCTCCTCGCACATTTGGCGCAACACGCTCACCGCATCGCCGCGTCGCAGGATCAGCCGGCTATGCTTTGTCTCCAGGCTCTTGGCCAACGCAGCGAGGCTGTGATGCAGCCACCACCGCTGCGCCCCGCCGATCCGCCATTCGCCCGGCGCGTCGTCATCGAGGATGTAGACCGGAATGACCGGCCCCGCATGGGCAGCGGCGGCGAGGGCGGGCTGGTCGTGCAGGCGCAGGTCCTGCCGCAGCCACAACAGGCTAGGGGCGTTCATCGATCGCTCCAATCGGCGGAACACAGGTTAAGTTCCTGCGCGGGCTTGCCGGGCGCGAAGACCGCCCGCAAAAGTCATGCGTGATGATCCGTCCGCTTACTTTCGCCGTAACACTGGTGCTCGCCGCCTGTTCGCCCTCCGCGCCGGATCCTGCGCCGCCGCGCCTGCCGGTCCCGATCCGCGATAGCGCAACGCTGACGCTGATCCGCGGGCAGGCGCTGGAGCAGTTGGTGCGCGGCAGCGTCCAGACCCGCCCCGGCACCGGCGGTCGCCCTGGCCCGACCGAGCGCTTTGCCGCGACCGGCGATGCCTACACGCTCGCTTACGATCGCCCCGACACGAGCGGCCGCTACCGCATCACGCCCGATCGCGTCTGCCTGCGCTTCGTCGATGAGCGCAGCATCTTCTGCCGCTTCTACCTCCGCGACACGAAGGGCGGCATCGTAATGGCGGAGGACGACCGCGACTATCCGCTCCACACGGCGCCGGTGACGATCACGCGGGCGCCATGACCTCGATCGCCCCCGCTGCGACCCGCGCGGTGATGGGCGTATGCGCCAGCACCTCGCCATCGATCGAAATCGGCAATGATGGGCGCGTATCCACCTTCAGCGCGGTGCCGCGGAAGCTCACCGTATCCTGGTGCCGCGCCTTCAGCCCCAGGAAGCTCGCCGCCCAGTTCTTGACCAGCGTCCGCTTGTAACGCCCCGTCACCGCCTGCACGACGATACGGCCCGACTGCACCGACGCCTCGTCCACCAGCCACGTGCCGCCATGATACGGCCCGTTGCTGATCCGCACCTCGACCACGCGCAGCCGGTGCGTTTCGACGCCGTCGTCGACCGTCAGCATGAACGGCTTGAACCGGACGAACTGCCACGCCGCCCAGCCGAGGTAGCCGATCCGGCCCAGAACCTTTTTGAGGCCGTGCGGCACCGTCTCGGCAATCTGCGGGCTGATCCCCATCGCCGCGCAATTGGCGAAATAATCGTCGTCGATCATGCCGAGGTCGATGCACTTGGGCACGCCCGTGCGGATCACCTCGATCGCGCCTTCGACATCGATCGGCAGGCCCAATGTCCGCGCGAAGCTGTTCGCTGTGCCGAGCGGCAGCACCGCCAGCGTCACCCCCTTGCCGACCAGCAGGTCGACGAGGCCGCTGACCGTCCCATCACCCCCGCCCAGGATCACCAGGTCGGGTTTCTTCGCCAGCGCGCGCTCGACCGTCGCCTCCAGATCGTCGGGATCTTCGACGGCATGGGCGTCGACCGGAAAGTCCAGCCCGTCCATCGCCGCGCAGGCTCGCTGGAAAAGCTTCTGCCCTTTCCGCGACTTGGCATTGACGATCATCGCGGCGGATCGGAATTGCACCATGTCGCAAAATTCCCCAGAACTTCCATGCGGATAAGGATTACGCCTGCGTAACGCTTGCGAGTACGCCTACGATCCCGCAAAGCCAAATCCATGTCCGCATCCTATCCCGCGCTTCGCCTTCGTCGCACCCGTGCGAGCGACTGGAGCCGCCGGCTCCACGCCGAAACCGTCCTGACGCCGGCCGATCTGATCTGGCCGCTGTTCGTGGTCGAAGGGCAGGAGGTGGAGCAGCCGATCGCCAGCCTGCCCGGCGTGTCGCGCTGGTCGGTCGACGGCATCGTCGCGCGCGCGAAGGAGGCGAGGGACTTCGGCATCCCATGCGTCGCGCTCTTCCCCTATACCCCCGCGCACCTCAAGACGGAGGATGGG
The DNA here is from genome assembly GCF_001638925.1 of Sphingomonas sp. NIC1. Lineage (NCBI taxonomy): Bacteria > Pseudomonadati > Pseudomonadota > Alphaproteobacteria > Sphingomonadales > Sphingomonadaceae > Sphingomonas > Sphingomonas sp. NIC1. The sequence continues at coordinate 3,344,553 of NZ_CP015521.1, read as the reverse complement.
CGGGAGGCGCTCAACCCCGACAATCTGATGTGCCAGGCCACCCGCGCGATCAAGGAGGCGGTGCCCGAGGTCGGCGTGCTGACCGACGTCGCGCTCGATCCCTATACCAGCCACGGCCATGACGGGCTGGTCGATGCGGCGGGCTATGTCGTCAACGACAGCACGGCTGACCTGCTGGTGCAGCAAGCGGTTAACCAGATGCGGGCCGGTGCGGATATCATCGCACCATCCGACATGATGGACGGCCGTATCGGCATGATCCGCGCGGCTTTGGAGGGTGAGGGTGCCCACAACGTCCAGATCATGAGCTATGCCGCCAAATACGCCAGCGGCTTCTACGGCCCGTTCCGCGACGCGGTCGGCAGCCGCGGCCTGCTGAAGGGCGACAAGAAGACCTACCAGATGGATCATGCGAACGCCGAGGAAGCGCTGCGCGAGGTCGCGCTGGACCTTGCCGAGGGCGCCGACACGGTGATGGTGAAGCCGGGCCTGCCCTATCTCGACATCATCGTCCGCGTGAAGCAGCGCTTCGAGGTGCCGGTCTTCGCCTATCAGGTGTCCGGCGAATATGCGATGATCGAGGCTTCGGTCGCCGCCGGCGCAGGCGATCGCGACGCGCTGGTGCTGGAAACGCTGATGGCCTTCAAGCGCGCCGGCTGTTCGGGCGTCCTGACCTATCATGCGGCGCACGCCGCGCGGTTGCTCGGCGCGTGATCAAGACCGAGCGGCTGACTTTGCGGCCGTGGCGCGAGGAGGATCGCGCGCTGTTCCATCGGCTTGGCAATGATCCGGATACGATGCGCTATCTCGGGCCGTTGCCGTCGCGTGAGGAGGATGATCAGGCCTTCGATCGCCAGCAAGCGTTCTTCGCGACGGGCGGCACCTGTGGCTGGCTGGTCGAGCGCCGCGCCGACCGCCGGCCGATTGGCATGTGCGGCACGAAGCCGGCGCGTCCGGGCTTGCCGATCGCGGGCGAGATGGAGATCGGCTGGCGGTTCGAACCCGATTATCGTGGTCAGGGCTATGCGCTGGAAGCCGCGCAGGCGAGCCTGATCTATGCTTGGGAGAAGACCGGCGCTCCTCGCGTCGTTGCGATCACCGTGCAAGACAATATCCCCAGCCGCCGCCTGATGGAGCGGCTTGGAATGCGTCACGTCATGCAGGCGGATTTTGACCATCCCTTCCTCCCGGAAGACAGCCCGCTGCGCCGGCACGTCCTCTATCGGATCGACCGTCCCGCGTGAGTGACGCTGAAAGTACTGCCATCGGCCGTAGCGGCCGCCTGCTGTTCGTCGCGACGATCCTGACGGGATCGTTCCTGCTGTTCCTAGTCCAGCCCATGGTGGCGCGCATGGCGTTGCCGCGGCTGGGCGGGGCGCCGGCGGTGTGGAATTCGGCGATGCTCGTCTACCAGACGCTGCTGCTCGCCGGCTATGCCTATGCCCATGCGCTGGGGCGCATCCGGCCGATGGCGCAGGCGGCGGTGCATCTTGGCGTGCTGCTCCTCGCGGGGGCGTGGCTGCCGATCGGGCTGGCGCTGGGGGCGGGGCCTGCCGGCGTGTCGCTGGCGGTCTGGGTGCCGTGGCTGCTCGGCGCGTCGATCGGGCCGCTGTTCTTCGCCGTTTCCGCCCAGGCGCCGCTGGTGCAACGCTGGTTCAGCATGGCGAGCCGGGGAGGCGATCCCTATGCGCTCTACGCCGCCTCGAACCTCGGCAGCTTCGCCGGCCTGATCGCCTATCCGCTCGTCGTCGAGCCGCTGCTGACGCTGCGCACGCAGAGCCTCGTCTGGAGCGCGGGCTACGTCCTGCTGATCGCGCTCGTCGTCGGCTGTGCCTGGCATCTGCCGCGTGGGGAAGGCAAAGCCGCGGCGCGCCCGACCAGCGAACCCGCGACCCGCCGCCGTATCGCCCACTGGATCGCGCTCGCGCTGGTGCCCTCGGGGCTGATGCTCGCGACGTCGACCTATATCACAACCGATATCGTCGCGATGCCGCTGCTGTGGGTCCTGCCGCTCGGCCTGTATCTGCTGAGCTTTTCCGTCGCCTTCGCCACCGACCGGTTCCTCGCCGACCTTCTGACGCGGATCGCGCCGATCACCATCTTGCTGTTCGGCGGTGTGATGGTCGGCGGGTTCAACGAATCGCCGTTGGTCAATCTCGCCATCGCGCTGACCCTGCTGTTCATGGCCTCGGTCGCGCTGCACACGCAGCTCTATCGCCTGCGCCCCGCGCCCGATCGTCTGACCGGCTTCTACCTCGCCATGGCGGTGGGCGGTGCATTGGGCGGCGTGTTCGCGGCCTTGATCGCGCCGGTCGTGTTCGACTGGACGTACGAATATCCCATCCTGATCTTCGCCGCCGGGCTGCTGGTGCCGCAACTGTACCTGACGCGCGGCATCCGGTCGCTGTGGACCACGCCGCGGCGTCGCCTCTTGGCCTATGCGGTCGTCACTGTCCTGCTCGCGATATTGGCGGGTTTGACCTTCCGCGGCCCGGGCGATCTGTTCGGCGATGGCCATCAGGGGCTGACCTTCATCGTCATCGCGCTGATCGGCGTGATCGCGATCGGCGCCCGTCCGGCCTATGCGCTCACCCTCGTCGTGGCGCTGGTGATCTTCGGCGGCTGGCGTGCGGTCGAATTGTCGCTGGAACAGGGTGCGCGCACCCGCAGCTATTTCGGCGTCTATACCGTCCGCGACCGCCCCGGCGTGCGCGAGCTCGACCATGGCACGACCGTCCACGGCATCCAGTTCATCGGCAATCCGATCCTCGAACGTCTGCCGACCACCTATTATGCGCCGCCCTCCGGCATCGGCCGCGCGATGAGCGCGCTCGGTCCGCTGTATGGACCGCGCGCGCGCGTCGGTGTCGTCGGGCTCGGGACGGGTACGCTCGCCTGCTACGCGCAGCCCGGCCAGCGCTGGCGCTTCTATGAGATCGATCCCGTCGTCGTGCATATCGCGCGCGACACCGGCCAGTTCACCTATTTGCGCAACTGCCTGCCCAACCCCACGATTCGCATCGGCGACGCACGCCTCAGCCTGGAGCAGGACGCACCCGACAGCCTCGATCTGCTCGCGCTCGACGCCTTTTCCTCGGATGCGATCCCCGCGCATCTGATGACGCGCGAAGCGTTCCGCGCCTACGCCCGCGTGCTCCAGCCCAAGGGGCTGTTGCTCGTCCACATCTCGAACCGGTTCCTCGATCTCGAACCCGTCGTCGCGGCGCTGGCGCGGGACGGCGGCTGGCATGCGGCGAAGCTCTTCTATCAGCCGCCCCGCTACACAGCGATCGCTTCGGCCAGCCAGTGGATCGCGCTGTCTCGCGACCCCGCGACGCTAGCCGCTCTCGCGAAACGGGGCGGCCAGTGGCAACCGCTGACACCGCGCGCCGGCCTCACCCCATGGACCGACGATTATTCGACGATCCTGCCGCTGCTGAAATGGGGGCCTTAGGCGGCGGGAAGCGACGCCTGGATGCGGTCGATCGTCGCGGCCTGCTTGGCAGCCTCCGCCGCAATGCGCTCGCGGATCGTGCCGAGCGTAGGATAGGCCGGCTCCAGCTTTGCCGCGCGATCGGCGGCGATCACGTCGATATCGCTCAACAGCGACGACGTCTGCGCCCGCCAGTCGTCGAGCTGGGCGAGCGCGGTCTGCGCATCCAGCCACGCATCGCTCCCCACGGCCTTGCCCTTGGCCTTCGCCGCGGCGGCATCCGCCTTGGCGGCGTCGCCGGCAAAGCCTTTGGCCAAGCGGTCGAGCTTAACGCCGAACTCGGCGATCTTCGCATCCAGCGCCGGATCGGGCTTCGCCTTGACCACCGGCACCTCGGGCTCCGCAAAGCCCAACTTCTCCACCGCCCGCGGCGCCAGCGAGGGATAGCGGGTCGTGTCGCGCGAACAGGCCGACAGAGAGGCGAGGGCAACGGCGAGCGACAGAGCGACTTTCATGGGGCTCGGCTGTAGGGGGTGCAAGAAAATGGCGCAACGCACTTGCGCGTTTCGAAGCGTCTGCTATCAGCGCGCCTCCAATGCGCGCCCGTAGCTCAGCTGGATAGAGCATCAGACTACGAATCTGAGGGTCGGACGTTCGAATCGTTCCGGGCGCGCCAGGATTTCCCCCGCTCACATCACTGATGTGGCGGGGGTTATCGTTTGTGGCGCAGCGAAACGCGCTTTAGGGCGACCGGCATGATCCGCCGTATCCTCAGCTTTGTCGAACCCTTCATCCTTATGCTGCTCGGCACCGTCGTGCTGGCCAGCGTGCTGCCCGCGCGCGGCGAATGGGCGCGTGTGGCGGGGATCGTCGCGGATGCGGGGATCGTGCTGCTGTTCTTCCTGCACGGCGCCAAGCTGTCGCGCGAGGCGATCTGGCAGGGCGCGCGCAACTGGCGGCTGCACTTGGCCGTCCTCGCAACGACCTTTGCGGTGTTTCCGCTCCTGGGGCTGGCATTCGGACGGTTGCCCGGCCTCGCCGCACCGGTCGCGGCGGGCATGGTGTTCCTGACGCTGCTGCCCTCGACCGTACAATCCTCGATCGCCTTCACCGCCATTGCGCGCGGCAATGTCGCCGCGGCCGTGTGCAGCGCGTCCTTTTCCAACCTGATCGGCATCGTGCTGACGCCCGCGCTAGTCGCGCTGACCATGAGCGGCGTCGGCGGACAGGCCGGGATCAGCCTTGCCGCCGTCGAATCGATCGTGCTGCAATTGCTGGTGCCGTTCGTCGCAGGGCATCTGCTGCGCCCGTGGATCGGCGGCTTCATCGGACGGCATAAGGGACTGGTCGGCATCGTCGATCGCGGCTCGATCCTGCTCGTCGTCTACACCGCCTTCGGTGCCGCGGTGGTCGAGGGGCTGTGGCATCGCGTTTCTGCGGCCGACCTCGCCCTGATCGCCGCCGCCTGCGTCGCGCTGCTGGCGATCGTCCTGGTCCTCACCTGGCTCGCCGGCCGCGCGCTGGGCTTCACGCGCGAAGACCAGATCGTGCTGCTGTTCTGCGGTTCGAAGAAGAGCCTCGCATCGGGCGTGCCGATGGCGGGCGTCTTGTTCCCGGCGGCGCAGGTCGGCGCAGTGCTGCTGCCCGTGATGCTGTTCCACCAGATCCAGCTGATCGCCTGCGCGATCATCGCCCGCCGCTATGCCAATGCCGCAAGCCTCGCCGAGGCCGAAGCCGTCTCAGCGTAGCGCGGCGACCGCCGCCAGCACCTGATCGGCGAGTTCGGGCCGACAGATCAGCAGGTCGGGCAGCAGCGGGTTTTCGCAATTATAGACTAGCGGGCTGCCGTCGATCCGCGAGGCGTGCAGCCCCGCCGCCAGCGCCACCGCGGCGGGCGCGCAATTGTCCCACTCATATTGCCCGCCGTCGTGCAGGTAGATGTCGGCGCGTCCATCGACCACCGCCATCGCCTTGACGCCCGCCGATCCCATGCCCACCCGCGTCGTCGCCAGCGCCACGCCGACGCGCTCGACCATGTCGGTCGCCCGCGTGCGGCTCACCACCATCCGCGGCGGCGCGCCGCAGACGATCGCGCGCGAGCACGCCTCGGCGGTCGTATAGACGCGCCCCGTCGCCGGCACCGCCACCGCGCCCACCGCCGGCCGGCCAGCGACCGCCAGGCCGATATGCACCGCCCAATCGTCCAGCCCCTCGGCATAGTCGCGCGTGCCGTCCAGCGGATCGACGATCCACACCCGCTCCGCCGCGCACCGCGCCCGATCGTCGAGCGATTCTTCGGACAGGATGAAATCGTCCGGTCGCGCCGCGCGCAGCCGATCGAGGATCAGCGCATTGGCCTCTGCATCGCCGGCATCGCCCAGCGCCTTGCCCTGCGCACCGCCGCGCGCGCGGATGGCGAGCAGCAGCGCGCCCGCCTCTTGCGCAACGCTGCGGGCGAGGTCGACGTCGGACAAGGTCACAATTCGAAGCTCCACACGCCCAGCACATGCTCGACGATCCGTTCGGCGGCATTCTCGGCGCTCTCGCGCGTCGTGTCGATACGAATATCGGGAGCATCCGGCGCCTCGTAGGGGCTCGAAATGCCGGTAAAATGGGCGATCTCGCCGCGCCGCGCCTTGGCGTACAGGCCCTTCACGTCGCGCGCCTCCGCCTCGGCCAGCGGCGTATCGACGAAAATCTCGACGAACTCGCCCGGCGGCAGCATCCCGCGCACCATCTGCCGCTCGGCACGGAACGGCGAGATGAAGGCGGTCAGCACGATCAGTCCCGCATCGGTCATCAGCTTGGCGACCTCGCCGACGCGGCGGATATTCTCGATCCGGTCGGCGTCGCTGAAGCCCAAATCGCGGTTCAGGCCATGGCGCACATTGTCGCCATCGAGCAGGAAGCTGTGCCGCCCCAGCGCATGCAGCTTCTTTTCGACCAGATTGGCGATCGTCGACTTGCCCGATCCCGACAGGCCGGTGAACCACAGCAGCCGCGGCGACTGTCCCTTCTGCCGCGCATGCGCCTCACGCGTGATATCCACCGACTGCCAATGCACGTTCTGCGCCCGGCGCAGCGCATGGTGGATCAGCCCGGCCGCGACCGTCGCGTTGGTTTCGCGATCGATCAGGATGAAGCCGCCGAGCGCCGCGCTCTGCGCATAGGGCTCGAACACGATGCCCTCGTCGGTGAACACCTCGGCGACGCCGATGTCGTTGAGTTCCAGCGTCTTCGCGGACAGATGCGCCTGCGTGTTGACGTCGACGACATATCCCGGCGCCTGTACGCTCGCGCCCACCGTCCGTGGGCCGATCTTCAGCCAATAGCCGCGGCCCGGCACCAGTGTCGTGTCGGACAGCCAGACGATCGTCGCCTCGAACTGGTTCGCCGCTTCGGGCGGTGCATCGGCAGCCGCGATCACGTCGCCGCGCGAACAATCCACCTCGTCGGCCAGCACCACAGTTACCGCTTCGCCGGCCTGAGCCGTCTGACGGTCGCCATCGAACGTCACGATCCGCGCGACCTGCGTCGTTTTGCCCGAGGGGACGATCCGCACCGTATCGCCCACCGCGACGCGACCGCCGGCGATCGTCCCGGCAAAGCCACGGAAATCGAGGTCGGGCCGGTTGACCCATTGCACCGGCAGCCGGAACGGGCCCGCCGCGGCGCGATCGGCATCGACCGGGATCGCCTCCAGATGCGGCAGCAGCGCCGGGCCGCTATACCACGGCATGGCATCCGACCGGGTCGTGATATTGGCGCCGGTCAGCCCCGACAGCGGAATGGCGGTGAACGCGTCGATTCCGATCCCGCGTGCGAAGTCGGCATAGTCCGCCACGATCGCGTCGAACGTCGCCTGATCATGGCCGACCAGATCCATCTTGTTCACCGCCAGCACGATCTGGCGGATGCCGATCAGGTGCGCCAGGAACGAATGCCGCCGGGTCTGCGTCAGCACGCCCTTGCGCGCATCGATCAGGATCACCGCGCAATCGGCGGTCGATGCGCCCGTCACCATGTTGCGCGTATATTGTTCGTGGCCCGGCGTATCGGCGACGATGAACTTGCGCTTCTCGGTCGCGAAGAAGCGATAGGCGACGTCGATCGTGATGCCCTGTTCGCGCTCGGCGGCAAGCCCGTCGACCAGCAGCGCGAAGTCGATATTCTGCCCCTGCGTACCGACGCGTTTGCTGTCCGCTTCCAGCTGGCTCAGCTGATCCTCGAAAATCGTCTTCGAATCGTACAACAGCCGCCCGATCAGCGTCGACTTGCCGTCATCCACCGATCCGCAGGTGATGAAGCGCAGCATCGACTTGGTCTGATGCGTGTCGAGATAGGCGTGGATATCCGCCGCAATCAGCGCATCCGGTGTATAAGCGGTCATGCGAACACATCCTCCCTCGCGCAGCGGGGGAGCGGGACCGCCCGCCAAAGGCGGGTGGTGGAGGGGGCATCGCCACACACGCGCGCCTCGCCGTATCCTCCCCCTCCGTCACGGCTCCGCCGCGCCACCTCCCCCTGGCGGGGGAGGACCGGTGAGAGTGCGAGCATCGGAAATATCCTGCCTGTAGACATGGTCACGCCGCAAAATCCTCCCTCGCGTCAGCGGGGGAGGGGGACCGCCGCGAAGCGGTGGTGGAGGGGGCGCTTCCGCGTACGCCGAAGCCGCCGCTTATCTCCCCCGGCGTCCGCTTCGCTGCTACCTCCTCCAAGCGGGGGAGGAATGTCGTGACGGCGGCCATCAGAAATACCCCTCGCGCTTCTTCTTCTCCATGCTCGCGGCCTGATCGTGGTCGATCGCGCGCGCCTGGCGTTCGCTGGTGGTGGTCAGCAGCATTTCCTGGATCACCTGCGGCAGCGTCGCCGCCTCGCTCTCCACCGCGCCGGTCAGCGGATAGCAGCCCAAGGTGCGGAAGCGGATCGATCGCTCGACCGGGACTTCGCCGGGCGCGAGGCGAAAGCGATCGTCGTCCACCATCAGCAGCATGCCGTCGCGCTCCACCGTTGGACGCGAGGCGGCAAAATAGAGTGGTACGATCTCGATCCCTTCGCGCAGGATATATTGCCAGATGTCGAGCTCGGTCCAGTTGGACAGCGGGAAGACGCGGATGCTCTCGCCGCGATGGATGCGGGCATTGTACAGATTCCACAGCTCGGGCCGCTGCGCCTTGGGATCCCAGCCCTGGCTCGCCGAGCGGAAGGAAAAGATGCGCTCCTTCGCGCGCGACTTTTCCTCGTCGCGCCGCGCCCCGCCGAAGGCGACGTCATAGCCGCCCGCCTTCAGCGCCTGCTTCAACCCTTCGGTCTTCCACAGATCGGTATGCCGGCTGCCATGGTCGAACGGGTTGATCCCCGCGGCCTCCGCCTCCGGGTTCTTGTGGACGATCAGCTCCATCCCGGCATCCGCGGCCGCCTTGTCGCGCAGCGCGTACATCGCGCGGAACTTCCACGTCGTATCGACATGCAGCAGCGGGAAGGGCGGACGCGCCGGAAAGAACGCCTTCTTGGCGAGATGCAGCATCACCGCCGAATCCTTGCCGACCGAATACAGCATCACCGGCCGCTCCGCCTCGGCGACGACCTCGCGCATGATGTGGATGCTTTCGGCTTCCAGCCGCTGCAAATGGGTAAGCCCGCTCATGGGGCTTTCAGATAAGCCTCCGCTCGCGCGATGCGACCAACTTATCCTTGGGGCGCCCCTATTCCGGCTGGCCCCACTCCTCGCGCCGCCGCTCGACCGAATCGATCAGCACCCCACCGACCATGAACACCGCGATCGGACAGCAGCAGAACAGCATCCAGCCCTGCCAACCGGGATATTGCTGCAGGTAATGCATGCCGCGCTCCACCGCCCCCATGGCGAGGCCGTAGATGATGACGAACGCCTCGAACTTGGTCTTGATGGTGAAGAGGCGTCTGATGCGGGTCCACATGTCGAAAGGTTAAGCAAGCCCTGCGCCAACGGCGGATTTCCGTCGATCGCGGGTTAAGAGCCGTGGTTAACCGTAAGGTAACCCGACAGGTCGAGCGCCTCCAGCAGCCGTTCGTGCGCGCTTTCGACGTCCCGTACCAGCGCCGCATTCCCCAGCGCCGCCGGATCGATCGCCTCGGGCCACCAGCGCCGCACCACCGCTTCGATCGCATCCAGCTTTGCCGCATCGACCAGGAAGCGCGGATCGACCGTCGCCGGGTCGGCGACCACGCGCAACCGCAGGCATGCCGGCCCGCCGCCGTTCGCCATCGATTGCGTGACATCCACCGTCTCGACCCGGCGGATCGGCCCGTTGCCGGCCTGATGCCGCTGCAGCCAGCCCCAGACCGCGGCATTGGCGCGTGCTTCCATCGGCACGACCAGCGTCGGCCCGTCCGCCGTCGTGACGAGCTGGGCGTTGAACAGATAGGAGGCGATCGCATCGGCCAGGCTCACCTCGCTGGCCGGCACCTCGACGATCTCCACCTCGGGCAGCAGGCGGCGCAGGTCGGCGTAAAAGCTGTCTTTGTCGGCAAAGGCCAGCTCGTGCGCGAACAGTACACGTTCGTTGGCGACCGCGACGACGTCGTTGTGGAACGCGCCCGCTGCCACCGCCTCCGCCGATTGTTGCACGAACAGCGTCCGCTCGGGCGACAGGCCGTGCGCGCGCGCGATCGCCTCGCTCGCCGTCGGATGCTGGCGCGCAGGGAAGGGACCGCCGGGCACCGTATAGACGAACACCTCGACGCCCGGCGCATCATGGCTCGCGCACAGCCGCATATGGTTGGCCGCGCCCTCGTCGCCGAACGGCGCGGGCACGGGCCCATGCACCGCAAAGGCGTCATGCGCGAAGGCGGTGCGCAGCTGTGCCAGCGTCTCGGGCCATTCATGGCTGCGATGCGGCATCGTCATCAGATTGGCGACCGACAGATGGCAGCGCCCGTCCGCCGTATCGGGCGCAGCCGAAACGGTCGCCGCATTGGCCGCCCACATCGCCGACGCCGACATCGCCTGCGCCTGCAACACGGCGGGGGCGCTCGCATAATCGGTCGACAGGCTCGCCAGCCAGCGATGGTCCGGCCGGCGATGCGGCAGCAGCACGCCCTGGCGCAGGCCCAGCATCAGATTGCGCCGCATCTTGTCGAGGCCCTGCAAGGCCGCCGCGCGCGGCTGCGACACCTGACCAGCATGCGCGGTCGCGGCGAGATTGCCTGCCGACAGGCCGGCATAATTGTGGCTCGGCCCGACGATCCCGTCGAAGTTGATTTCAGTCAGCATGTTCACCACCGCGATGCGAACAGGACGCGATCGTCGGGCTGCACGCCCAGCACCTTGGCGCAATCGGACGACAGCACCACGCCGTCGCCAACTAGACGGACATGCCCGAAGGCGCAGCGGAAGTCCTGCAGCCGTCCCGCGGCGACCAGCGCTTCGTCGCCGCCATCGTCGTCGATTGCGATCACCGGACAGTCGCGCGCGCTCTCGATCGTGCGCACCCGGTCGGTCCGCGCCGTCATCGTCGGTCCGCCATCGAAGATGTCGATGTAGTTTTCATAGTGAAAACCCTCATTCTCCAGCATCCGCATCGCCGCCCGGCCGCTCGGATGCGGCAGGCCGATCACCGCGCGCGCCGCTTCGGAAAGCATCGCGGTATAGATCGGATGCTTGGGCATCAGATCAGCGATGAACTGGTGACCGTGCGTCGCGTTGAACTGGTCGGCGTCCTGGAAATTCATGCCGAAGAAGCGCCCCGCCAGACCGTCCCAGAACGGGGATCCCCCCGCCTCGTCGATGATCCCGCGCAATTCGGCGAGGATACGATCGGCGAAGCGCGCCCGGTGCGCGCGGATGAACAGATAGCGGCTGCGCGCCAGCAGCAGGCCGAGCCCGCCCGCGCGCTCCCCCGGATGCAGGAACAGCCCGCCAACCTCGCACGCGCCCTCCAGATCGGTGGTCAGCGCCAGCATTTCCGCGCGAAACGTGCGCTGCAGCTCCTTGCTGTGCTGCGTCAGTGTGCCCAGGCGATAGCTGTAGAAGGGGTGTTTCTGGCCCACCTGCGTGAACAACTGACAGGTGCCGCGGACCTCGCCCGTCTCGCCATTCTCGAGCATCAGCACGAACAGCTCGTCGGTGATCGCCCCCTCGTCGCGCGCGAACGCCTCGTCGCTGCGATCCAGCTTCGTGCGCAGTGCCTTGCGGTCGGGCGGCAGGTTGGTGAACCCCCCGCCGGTCAGCTTCGCCATTTCATAGAGATGCTGCAAGTCGTCGGCGCGTGCGGCCCGAATGCGAAAGGTCATGGCCGTCCCCGCTGTACGATACGACTGATGGTGAGCGCCGACAGTGCCGCGCGCTCGGCGAGGCTGTCGACGATCATGAATTCGTCCGTCGAATGGATCGCGCCGCCGCGCACGCCCATCGTGTCGACCACCGGGACGCCGGCCGCGGCAATGTTATTGCCGTCGCACACGCCCCCGGTCGCGCGCCAGCCGATGCTAAGGCCCAGGTCCGCGCCCGCTTCCGCGACGCAGGCGAACAGGCGTTCGGCACCGGGGTCGATCGGTTTGGGCGGGCGATTGAAGCGGCCATGCACCTCGATCCGTACGTCATGTGCCGCCGCAACGGCAGAAACGCTGTCGTCGATCGCCGCCTGGGCCCGTGCGATCGCATCCGCGGCGGCGGGCCGGAAGTTGACGCGCAGGATGGCGAGGTCGGGCACCACGTTGTTCGGCCCACCGCCATCGATCCGTGCCGGATTGACCGACAGGCCCGGTCCGCCCGCCTCCGCCAGTCGTACCGCCAGCGCGGCGGCGGCGACGATCGCGTTGCGCCCCTCTTCGGGATTGCGCCCCGCATGCGCACTCCGCCCGCGGATCACGATCGAAAAGTTGCCCGTGCCGCCCCGCGCGCCGGCCAGTGTCCCATCGGCGAGCGCCGGCTCGTAGGTCAGCGCCGCGACCGCCCCTCGTGCCGCCGTCGCGAGCAAGCCGGCGGACGAGAGCGACCCCGTTTCCTCGTCCGAATTGATAACGACGTCATAGCCGAAGCCCTCGGCGCCCTCTGCCTCCACGGCGGTCAGCGCGGCGAGCATCACGGCAAGCCCGCCCTTCATATCCGCCGTACCCGGCCCGTTGATCGTGCCGTCGTCGCGGTGGGTCAGGGTCTGGAACGGATGATCGACGGGATAGACCGTATCCATATGCCCGGTGAACAGCATGCGAACCGGCGCCTCGGGCCGGACCCGCAGGTGCAGGTGATGGCCGTGCGCCAGCGCGGCGACCGAGCCGTCCGCCGCCACCGCGTCGACCGGCTCCGGCTCGACCATCACGATCTCGCCGGGCAGCACTGCAAAGGCATCGGCAAGCAGCACGGCCATCTGCCCGACGCCGGCCAGGTTGCGCGTGCCGCTATTCACCGCCGCCCAGCGCTCGACCTGCGCCAGCATCGCCGCCTGATCGATCCGCTCGACCAAGGCGCGTTCGTCGTTCGACATCCCTCTCATACCCGGGAGGCTAGTCGAATATGGTCTCCGATGAAACCAGGTTCAGAAGGTATAGACCAGCGACGCCCGGCCGATCGTGTCGGTATTCTTGGACTTCACCGGCGGCTCGCTTTCATATTGGACATTATACGAAAACGCAGCGGACAGCGGCCCGATCAGCTTCGCATTCAGCGCGCTTGTGCCGCTCAGCGTTGAATTGGCGCTCTGCACATAGGCGGAGGCGTTCTGCGTCACCGACAGGCCGGGCAGCACGCGCCAGTTGAACGCCAGCGTCCCGCGCGCGGCAATATTGCTCTGGCGGGTTTCGTCGGTGAAATGCGTCTGCCGGAACGCTGGCCCAAGCTCGACGTCGAGCCGCACTTTGGGGCTCTTGATCGCGCTATAGCCCGCACCCGCCGACGCCGAATAGCGGTTGTAATAGCCCAGGAACCGATCCGATTCATATTGCGCGGCGCCATAGGCATACAGGCGGTCGTTGATCTTGTAGTTCGGTTCGTAGCTCGCGAGGTAATGTTCGCGCGTCGTGATGTTGGCGTTTTCCTGATAATCCGCCTGCACGTGGAACTTGTGGCGCCATTGCAGCCCCTCGCGCGTCAGGTCGAGGATCGCCGACCCACCCTTGCTGTCGGTATTGCCGGTGGTGATGTAACCGCCCAGCTCCGCCCGGCCACTCCACAGGTCGAACATGCTCGCCTGCCTGATCGTGGTCTGCCGCGCCTGCGCCCGATCGTTGCGCCACTTCTGCGCGATGGCGAGCACCGCATCGGCGCTCGCCGGATCGGCCAGCCGCGCATATTTGACCACGACCGACACGTCGCCGTCGTTGCCTCTTTCGATCGCGGCATCCAGCATCGATCGGATCGCCGCGGGGATCGGCACCTTGGGATCGTCCGGCTGGCCGCCATCGGCGACCGGCGCATTGGCGATCAGCAGGGGGGCAAGACACAGCGAGAGGAGCAAGGTAGCGCGCACATCCGGCGCTCTAGCCGTTCGTCGCGCGCCTGACACCCCCCAACGCAGGTCAGCGTGGGCCCGCTGCGGCGAGATGAGGCGCGAACGCGGCGAGCACGTCCTCGTACAGCGCGCGCTTGAACGGCACGATCATCGTCGGCAGGTCGGCGGGGTCGCTCCATCGCCAGGCGCGAAACTCCTGATGCTCGGTCGCGATATCGATGTCACGGTCCTCGCCCAGGAAGCGGAACAGGAACCAGCGCTGCCGCTGCCCGCGCCACTTGCCCTTCCACACCTTGCCGATCATGTCGGTCGGCAGGTCGTACAGAAAGTCCCGCGGCGCCTCGACGATCAGCTCGACATGCTGCGGCGCGACGCCGGTTTCCTCGCCCAGTTCGCGCACCGCGGCGTCATAGGCCTCTTCGCCCGGATCGATCCCGCCCTGCGGCATCTGCCACGCCTCCAGCGTCGTATCGATCCGCTGCCCGACGAAGACCCTGCCGTCGCGGTTCAGCAGCATCACGCCGGCACAGGGGCGATAGGGCAGGGTGGTGGGATCGGTCATCGTGCGGCCTCCTGTCCTGCGGCCTGCGCCATAACGCGCGCCGCCTCCGCCTCGACGATCACGTCCTTCAACGCCGCCAGATAGCCGGCAACGTCCCCCTGGCTCGACGGGATCGCCTTGCGCAGCGTGATGAAGCCATGGACGGTCCCCACCGCCTCGCGGAACACCACCGGTATGCCCGCCTGTACCAACGCGGCGGCATAGGCCCGGCCCTGATCGCGGATCGGGTCCAGGCTGGCGGTAACGATCACCGCGGGTGGCAGGCCCTCCAGCCGGCCGAGCAGCGGCGATCCCCGGCTATGCGCGATATCGGCCGCATAGGCATCGACGAACCACAGCATCGTATCGCGCGTCAGCAGATAGCCGTCGGCAAACTGATCGAACGACGGATAGGGCCGCGACGAATCGGCCGCCGGATAGATCGGCGCCTGGACGATCACCGGCACTGCCGCCGGCCGATCGCGCAGGTCCATCGCCGCGACGATCGTCAGCGTGCCCCCCGCGCTGTCGCCGCACAGGATCAGCCCCGTAACGCTGCGCCCCAGTTCCGCCGGGCTCTCCGCCACCCAACGCGCTGCCGCCTCGCAATCGTCGGGCGCGGCGGGCCAGCGATGTTCGGGGGCCAGCCGATAGTCGACCGAGACGACCGGTACGTCGAGCACGCGCGCCATCTCGGCGCAGAAGCCCGCATGCGTGTCGATATTACCGATCACGAAGCCGCCACCATGGTAGAAGACCAGCACCGGCCCCGGCTGGCGCGTCTCGCGTGCGTCGAACAGCCGCGCCGGGATGGTGCCGCCGGGGCCGGGGATCGACAGGTCACGGATCACCGCCAACTCGCCCACCGGCAGATCGGCGACGTCCTTCATCGCCGTGAACACCTGCCGAGCTGCCTCGGGCGTCATCTGGTGCGTGCGCGGCCCCGGCATCGCGTTCAGATAGTCCAGGAACCCGCGCACGTCCGGCCGGACGTAGGGAGTGGGGTCGGCGGGAGTAGGGTCGGCGGTCGCTTCGGTCATTCGGCTCTCTCCGGCGGGCACCGCTTGGGGCGGCGCTCGATCGCTCCTACCTAGGCAGCGTGATCGCCGTCGTCCATCATCCCGCCTATGTCGCGCCCGCACCGGCGCGCTCCACCTACCGCTGGAACAAGAACGGCCTGATCCGCGACCTGCTGCGCGAGGCGGGCGATCGCGTGACGTGGCATGAACCCGAAGCGATGCCCCGCCGCTGGCTGGAGGCGGTCCACGATCCCGAATATGTTGCCGAGGTGCTGGAAGGGCGCGTCCCCGCGCCCAAGGCCCGCCGCATCGGCTTTCCGATCACCCCCGAAGTTGCGGCGCGTGCGGCGGCGGTCCCCGGCGGCACCTGGCTCGCCGCGCAGCTTGCGCTCCGCCATGGCTTTGCCGCCAATACCGCGGGCGGCAGCCATCATGCGCTCGCCGATACCGGTGCCGGCTATTGCGTGTTCAACGACCTCGCGCTCGCCGCCGTGCGTCTGATCGACGAGGGCACGGTCGATCGCCTCGTCGTGGTCGACTGCGACGTCCATCAGGGCGACGGCACCGCGGCCTTGCTCGCCGGGCGACCGGGGATCGCCACCTATTCCATCCATGCCGAAAAGAATTTCCCCGCCCGAAAGGCGCGCTCGACGCTCGACGTGCCGCTCGCCGATGGCGTGGATGACGCCGGCTATCTCGCCACGCTGGAGGCGACGCTCGCGCCCTTCTTGGCCGAGCACCGGCCCCAACTGATCCTGTACCAGGCGGGCGTCGATCCCTTCGTCGGCGACCGGCTCGGGCGCCTGTCGCTCAGCCTCGATGGGCTGGTCGCACGCGAACGGCTGATCGCCCGCCTTGCGGACGGCGTGCCGCTCGCGAGCACCGTCGGTGGCGGCTATGGCGACGACGCGCTGGAGATCGCCCACCGCCACGTCACCGCGATCCTGACCCTAGGTGAAGCGATGGCGCGCGACGCGGCGATCGCCTGACCCCTTTCCACTGCGGCCAAGCTGCGGCATGAGCGCGCCCGACATGCCCGGGGACACATTTCAGCAACGCCTTTTCGCGCCCGCATTTCACCGCTTTCTCGACCGGATTGACACCGGGCTGGTGCGCGGCGGGATCGAGGCGCGGCTGCCCGATGGCACGCATCGGCTGCTCGGCGGGCGTAAGCCGGGGCCGGTGCCGCTCGTCACCATTCACCGTTGGCGCGCGCTCGTGCGCCTCGCCACCGGCGGTTCGGTGGGCTGGTATGAAGCCTGGGCGGACGGCGACTGGTCCAGCCCCGATCCGGTGCCGCTGTTCGACCTTTTCATGCGCAACCGCGTGCCCCTCGCCAACGTCGCGCGCGCCGGCGGTATCCCCAAGCTGTTGCTGCGCGGCTGGCACGCGCTGCGCCGCAACGATCGCAAGGGCTCGCGCCGCAACATCGCCGACCATTACGACCTCGGCAACGACTTCTACCGCGAATGGCTCGACCCCAGCCTCACCTATTCCAGCGGCATCTACGGTTCGGGCGATACGCTGGAGCTAGCCCAGCGCCGCAAGCTCACGGCGATCCTCGACCGCACCGGCACCGCACCCGGCGACACCATTTTGGAAATCGGCTGCGGCTGGGGATCGTTCGCGGCTACGGCGTCGGCGGCGGGCCGCAGCGTCCACGGCCTCACCCTGTCCACCGAACAGAAGGCTGAGGTGGATGCCCGCGGGCTTCCCGGCGTCACCGTCTCGCTCACCGACTATCGCGACGTCACCGGCAGCTATGACGCGGTCGCCAGCATCGAGATGGTCGAGGCGGTGGGTCAGGCCTATTGGCCCGCCTATTGCGACACGCTCGCCCGCGTCCTGAAGCCCGGTGGCCGCGCCGCGATCCAATATATCAGCATCGCCGACGACGTGTTCGAACGCTACGCCTCCAGCGTCGATTTCATCCAGCGCTACGTCTTCCCCGGCGGCATGCTGCTGTCGGACAGTCGCTTTCGCGCCCTGTGCGAAGCGCGCGGCCTCGTCTGGACCGATCACCACGCCTTCGGCCTCGATTATGCGCAGACGCTGCGCCACTGGCGCGAACGGTTCGACAATGCCGACAAGGCGGGGCGCCTGCCCGAACGGCTCGATGCCCGCTTCCGCGACCTGTGGCGCTATTACCTGATGTATTGCGAAGGCGGCTTCCGCGGCGGCGGCATCGACGTCGCGCAGGTCACACTGGTCAAGCAGGGCTAGGCCGCGCGAGGCAAAGTCCTCCCCCGCCAGGGGGAGGTGGCATGCCGCAGGCATGACGGAGGGGGAGGTCAGGGCATCGCCCTGTTACGAAGGATCTGCTGTCCGCCCCCTGTCACCGCCTCCTCCCCCTGGCAGGGTAGGAATAATGCACTGTCCGGACTGTCGATCAGCCCGACCCAAAGCTCGGGCCACCCCTCAGGCGTCTTCCACCTCGCGCGCCACTGGCGGATGCAGCCGTAGGCGATGGATACGCCGCTCGTCCGAATCGAGCACTTCGAACTTCCAGCCCGACGGGTGATCCACGCACTCGCCGACGTGCGGCACATGCCCCGCCAGCACCGCCGCAAGGCCGCCCAGCGTATCGACGTCGCTCTCGGCTTCTCCCAGGCGAGGGTCGATCAGCTCGGCCGCATCTTCCAGCTCGGCGCGGGCATCCGCGTCCCACGCGCCGCCGTCGATCGGCACCAGCAGCGCGCTCGGCGCCTCGTCATGCTCGTCCTCGATCTCGCCGACGATCTCCTCGATCAGATCCTCGATCGTCACCAGGCCCTCCGTGCCCGAATATTCGTCGAGCACGATGGCGAGGTGGACATGCCGCTGGCGCATGTCGGCGAGCAGGTCCAGCGCGCCGCGGCTCATCGGCACGTACAGCGGCTCGCGGATCAGTCCGGCGATGCTCGTCGGATGGTCGGCGCCGGTCGCCAGGATGTTGAACACATCCTTGATGTGGACCATGCCGATGATCGTATCCAGCTGCCCGCGATAGACGGGCAGGCGGCTGTGCCCCGCCTCCGCGAAGATCTGCACCAGATGCGCGAAGGTCGTATTTTCCTCGACCGCGATGATGTCCGCACGCGGCACGCCGACATCGCCCGCGTCGCGCTCGCCGAAATGCAGCAGGTTGCGCACCATCTGCCGTTCCAGCGGCGTCAGGTCGCCCTTGGCGTCGGGGCCGGGATCGTCCTCATGCCGGTCGATCGCCTCTTCCAGCTGGTCGCGGAGCGATTCCTCCTGGCCGCCGCCGAAGATCAGCGTGCGCAGCCCGCGCCAGATACTCGATTCGTTGGAGTCGCCGTAACCGGCGCTACTTCGGTCCTCTGCCATGGCAGTCTGTGTCAGTCCTCACGCACGAGATAAGGGTCCGCGATGCCGAGCGTGGCCAGAGCCTGACGCTCGATCTCCTCCATCGCCTCGGCCTCGTCGTCCCCCATGTGGTCATAGCCTAGCAGATGCAGCGTGCCATGTACCAGCAGGTGCGTGGCATGTTCTTCCACGCTAACGCCCTTTTCGGCTGCCTCGCGTTCGCATACCCCATGCGCAAGCACGATATCGCCCAGCAACAGCTCGCCATCGTCGCTATTCTGGCTGACCGTATCGATTAGATCCGGCTGCACCATCGGAAAGGACAGGACATTGGTCGGCTTGTCCTTCTGCCGATACTGACGGTTGAGCGCGTGGACTTCGTCGTCGGACGTCAGGCGGACGCTGATCTCGACGGTCGCGGGCGTGGTGAGCAATTCGCCATGCGGCGTCCGCTCGATCGCCGCGCGCGCGGCTCGGACGGCGAGCCTATCCCAATCAGTGGAGTCGGGCCAGGGCATCTCATGGGTGAGTTCGACATGGATCATTCGAGCATTGCGTCCTTCAGATCGGTCTGCGCGAAATCCTGCCCTTTGAACAGGATGATCGCGTCATGCCGGCGGGTACAGGCATAGGAAAAGCAATCGCCCATGTTTAGCGCCGCGGGATGCATACCCTTCCCGAAGCGTTGATGGGCGTCGAGTGCGAGATCGGCTTCCTCGCTGGCGATCGGAACGACCTGCAATTGCGCGTCGCGCACGAAGTCAGCAACCAGCGTTCTCGCCTCGGCGAGATCGACGCCGCGAACGCGAACCACGGCGCGGACGGCTTCCCAGAGCGCGACGGCGGAGGTCAGGCGGTCGGTTTCCCAATCCATCCGGCGCGAAAAATGCCACGCTTCCGGCTCGCGCGCGATCATTGCGACGATCGCGGAGGCATCGACGAACAGTGTCACTCGTCGTTGAGCGAATCGTAGAAGCGCTTGTCGGCTTTCAGGCCGGACGGCAATGGCAGGGGGTGATCGATCCAGTATCGGCGCAGCCATTCCGGGTGCGGAGACGTGAGCGCGTGGCGGGCTGCATAATCTTCGATCGCCAGCGCCACGATCTCGTGCATGGCCGTCCCCCTTTCGTCAGCGAGACGCGCAATTGCCCGAACGAGATCCTCATCTTCGATCAGGAACGGCGCGGACAGCGCCTGTGCCTCGGCACGCGTCAGCGGGGGATTGGGGGCGTTCATCTCGACCGTCTCAGCTGTTCGCCCCCTCATACGCCTCGACGATCCGCCCGACAATTGGATGGCGGACAACGTCGGCGCTGCTGAAGCGCGTCATCGAGATACCCTCGACGCCCTCCAGCCGCATCGTCGCATCGGCCAGGCCGCTCGCCGCGACGCCGCCGGGCAGGTCGGTCTGGTTGGGATCGCCGCAGATCACCATCCGGCTGTTCTGGCCGAAGCGGGTCAGGAACATCTTCATCTGCGCGGGCGTCGTGTTCTGCGCTTCGTCGAGGATGACGAAGGCATCGGCGAGTGTGCGGCCGCGCATGAAGGCGATGGGCGCGATCTCGATCTCGCCACTCGCGATCCGCCGCTCCACCTGCTCGGCGGGCAGGCAATCGTGCAGCGCATCGTAGAGCGGTCGCAGATACGGATCGACCTTGTCCTTCATGTCGCCGGGCAGGAAGCCCAGCTTCTCGCCCGCCTCCACCGCAGGGCGCGACAGGATCAGCCGCTGAACGCTGCCGGTGATCAGCTGCGACACCGCCTGCGCGACCGCGATATAGGTCTTGCCCGTACCCGCGGGCCCCAGCGCGAAGATCATGTCGTGCGTGCTCAATTCGCGCATGTAATGCGCCTGCGCCGGGGTGCGCGGCACGATCGTCTTCTTGCGCGTGCGGATCATGATCGACGGGATCGCGCTGCGTTCGGTGCTGACGATGCCGTCAAGCGTCGGTTCGGCGGCCATCGCGATCGACGCATCGACCAGGCCGGTGTCGATTTCCTCGCCGCGCTGGATGCGCTGGTACAGGTCCTGCAACACGTCGCGCGCCAGCGCGACATTTTCAGCCGCGCCCTCCAGCCCGACGCGGTTGCCGCGTGCGGTGATATAGACACCCAGCCGGTTTTCGAGCGCCACTAGATTTTGGTCATATTGGCCGAACAGTGTGGCGAGCAGCTGCGGCTTGTCGAACAACACCTCCGCCCGGCTGCGTTCACCGGAGCGGGCGGGGACGGGCTTGCGACTCATGCAATCCTTTCGTGCCGAAATGGCATGCACCGAATGTGGGATGCCCGCGCGCGAAAGGGAAGCGGCAAACGTGCCGATCTACGCGGCCTGCTTCACCCGCACCGCGCCTGCCATCGAGACCGGGCCGGCGGACAGCAGCTCGACCGTCACGATGTCCCCGATCGCCGCGTCGGTCATCATATGCACCGATTGCAGCCAAGGTGACTTGCCGAGCATCTGGCCGGGCAGCTTGGCCTTGCGCTCGATGAGGACCTCGCACGTCCGGCCGACGCTGGCCTGATTGAACGCCTGCTGGTCGCGGCCCAGCGCGGCTTGCAGGCGCTGCAGCCGTTCGTCCATCACCTCCGGCGGCACGGCGCCGGCCATGTCGGCGGCGGGGGTGCCGGGGCGGGGGCTGTATTTGAACGAATAGGCCTGCGCGTAGCCCACCGCATCGACCAGCGCGAGCGTCTCGGCGAACTCCGCCTCGGTCTCACCCGGAAAGCCGACGATGAAGTCGCCCGACAGCGCGATGTCGGGGCGCACGGCGCGCACGCGGTCGAGCAGGCGCAGGTAGCTGTCGGAATCGTGGCTGCGGTTCATCGCCTTCAGCACGCGGTCGCTGCCCGCCTGCACCGGCAGGTGCAGGAAGGGCATCAGGCTCTCGACGTCGCCGTGGGCGTCGATCAGGCCCTGCGCCATGTCGTTGGGATGGCTGGTCGTGTAGCGGATCCGCGCGACGCCAGGAATGCGGTCGAGCACGCGGATCAGGTCGTGCAGGCCTCGCCCGTCGTCGTCCCAGGCGTTGACGTTCTGACCCAGCAGCGTGATCTCGCACGCGCCGGCATCGACCAGCGCCTTCGCCTCGTCGACGATCGCCGCGAACGGACGGCTCACCTCGGCACCGCGCGTATAGGGCACGACGCAATAGGTGCAGAATTTGTCGCAGCCTTCTTGCACCGTCAGGAACGCCGACGGCCCGACGCGGCGGCGCGCGGGCAGGGCGCCGAACTTCGACAGCAACGGCATGTCGGTATCGAGACCCGGCGCGCCGCTCGCCGCCTGGGCGACGAGGCCCGGCAGGTTATGATACGCCTGCGGTCCCACCACGACGTCGACGTTCGCACGGCGGACGATCTCTTCGCCCTCCGCCTGCGCGACGCAGCCGGCGACGGCGATCATCGGCGCGGCCCGCTCGGCGAGCCGCGCGTCCTTGCGCAGCCGGCCGATGTCCGAATAGACCTTCTCGGTCGCCTTTTCGCGGATATGGCAGGTGTTGAGCACGACCAGGTCGGCGTCCGCCGCGTCGACCGCGGCGGTCATGCCTTCCGCGGTCATCAGTTCGGCCATGCGCTCACCGTCATAGACGTTCATCTGGCAACCGAACGACTTGACGTGGAAGGTCTTGGGCGCAGGCTTGGGGCTATCGGCGGGGGTCATGGCCGCGGGCCATACAGGAATGGGCTCGGCGTCGCTAGCGCCCTCCGCTTGACGGTCAGGCCGCGCTGATCGCTTCCCGCGCCCGCGCAGCGATCGCCTTGCGGCCGCCGATCTCGGCCGGGTCGAAGGCATCGAGCATATGCAGCGTCACCGGAAACGTACCGCGCCGCCGCAGCACGCGCAGTGCATGCACCTGTCCCGGCTCATCGCCGACCCACGCAAGCTCGGCGGTCGCCGGGCCGTAGTCGACCCGCACCGGTTGCACGCGGCCGCCCGGCGGCGGCGGATCGAGCGCGGCGAGCAGCGCCGCCTTGAACGGCAGCAGCGTCGTGCCGTCGCTGGTCGTACCTTCGGGAAAGATCGTCACCGCCCAGCCTTCGGCCAGCGCATCGCGCAGCCGTGCGATCTGCGCCGACACATGCAACCGGTCCTCGCGCGTCACGAAGATCGTGCGGTTCAGCGTACACAGCCAGCCGACCAGCGGCGCCGCGCGCAGTTCCGCCTTGGCGACAAAGGCGCTGCCGGTCGCGCCGGCGATGGCGAGAATGTCGATCCAGCTCAAATGGTTGGCCAGGAACACGACGTCGCGCTTCAGCGGCCGGCCGATCACGCGCACGCGCGCACCGACGATCCACGCGACGCTGCCCAGGAACAGCCGCGGCCAGGGCGAGGGCAGGCGAACCGCCCGCCACAGGCCGTGGATGCAGAGCGCACCGATCAGGGCGATCACCAGCGCCGCCAACCGGATCGCGAGGCGCAGGTTGGCGATCACGCGCCCGCGCTTACGCCTTGCGATCGAGGCTGACGCCGTACAATTCCATGCGATGGTCGACCAGGCGGAAGCCCAGCTTCTCGGCGATCGCCTTTTGCAGCTGCTCCAGTTCCGGATCGACGAATTCGATGACCTTGCCCGTCTCGACGTCGATCAGGTGATCGTGGTGTGCTTCCGGTGACGGTTCGTAGCGCGCGCGGCCGTCACCGAAGTCGTGGCGATCCAGGATGCCGGCCTCTTCGAACAGGCGCACCGTGCGGTAGACGGTGGCGATCGAAATGCCCGGATCGATCAGCGAGGCGCGCTCATACACCTTTTCGACGTCGGGATGGTCTTCGGCTTCCGACAGGACGCGCGCGATGACGCGACGCTGTTCGGTGATGCGCAGGCCCTTCTGATTGCACAGGGCTTCGAGGTCGATCTTGCGAGGCATGAGCACCGTGTAGAACAGTGCGCTTGTTGCGAAAAGCGAAACCGACTCGCAACAGTGATCGAGTGCTACGATCGGTCGAGCCCGGTCGCGTTACACCGCCCGCCGATACGTATGCGCGTCGAACGCCTCGCCGCCGCGCCCGCGATAATAGCCGCGCCGCTCGCCCACCTTGGCAAAGCCCTGCTCGGTATACAGCGCTACCGCGGGATTGTTCGCGCGCACCTCCAGATGCAGGTCCGCGATGCCGCTCATCTGCGCCTCGGCGATCACCGCGCGGAGCAGGGCGGTGCCGATGCCCCGCCGACGAAAGGCGGGATCGACCGCGAGCAGCAGCAGTTCCGCCTCGTCCATCACGCTGCGCACCATCGCGAATCCGGCGGGGCGATCGTCGACCAGCGCCAGTGTCAGCCGCACGCCCGGCATCGCGAGCACGCCCAGGCACTGGTTGCGCGTCCACGCCTCGCCATAGCGTGGGTCGAAGGCGGCGGTCATCAGCGCGTCGACCGTCGCGACGTCGCGCGGGTCGCCGGTGCGTAGCAGGATCTGGTGCGTCGCCATCAGGCCGCCGGCTCCGGCACGCGGCCGCCGGGCAGTTTGGCATCGGGCGCACGGCCGTAGACCGGACGCGCGGGCAGCGTTTTCAACGCCTCGGGCAGCAGCAGCGCGTCGCGCGCATCGGGCAAAGCGGGCTGGCCGGCGAGGTCGGGGGCGACCTGTTGCAGCCAGCGCACGCCGTTACCGATCGGATAACGCTCGCCCAAGGCGGCGATCGCCGCTTCCGGCTTCAGCGAGGCGAGCGTATCGAGCGGCACCGGTCCGGCCGCAAAGCTCTGCACGAACACCTCGCCATGCCCGCCCTCCAGCATCGCGGCGACCTGACCCTCGCGCCCGCCGGCAAAGGCGGCCGCGGCGAGCAGCGACAGACTGGAATAGCCGGCAACGGTGCTGCCCCAGCCGAGCGCCAGCGCCCGGGCCGCTGCGATGCCGACGCGCAGGCCGGTAAAGCTGCCGGGGCCGACGTCGACCAGGATATGCCCGGCGCGTCCGCCATCGGGCAAGGCGGCAATCATCGGCAGTAGCTGTTCGGCATGGCCGCGCCCGACCTCGCGATGCTCGGCGGCGATGACCTGCCCGCCTTCGATCAGAGCGATCGAGCAGGCGGCGGTGGCGGTGTCGATGACAAGAGTGCGGGCAGTCATGATGAAGCGCCTGCTTTGCGGCAGCCCGCGCGCCGGGGCAAGATGCGAGTGGCGGTTAGCACTTGTCACACGTCACCCCGGACTTGGTCCGGGGTCCACTCTGCGGCGAGGGGAACGGCAAGAGGCTCCAGCTCCACCCCCGCGGGATGGTGGACCCCGGACCAAGTCCGGGGTGACGACGGATATGCGGAAGGACGCTCACAATCCCCGATCGGCGACGGACTTACGCGACCGTGTTGAATTTCTCAAACGCCGGCCGCGGCGAGCGCGGGTGCAGGCTGGCAGGGTCGCCATAGCCCAATGTCGCGATGAAGTTGCTGCGCACGCCCGGCTGGTCGGCGAAGAACGCCTTGTCCACCGCGCCTTGGTCGAAGCCCGACATCGGTCCGGTATCCAGCCCCAGCGCCCGTGCCGCCAGGATAAGATACCCGCCCTGCAACGACGAATTGCGGAACGCAGACGCGACGCGCAATTCGGTATTGCCGTCGAACCACGACTTGGCGTCGGTGTGCGGGAATAGCTCGGGCAGATGCTCGTGGAACTCGACGTCCATGCCGATGATGACGGTGACGGGCGCTTTCAGGATCTTGTCGCGATTGCCCTCCGATGCGCAGGCGGCGAGCTTCGCCTTGGCCTCGTCGCTGACGCACCACAGCAGCCGCGCGGGCAGCTGGTTGGCGGAGGTCGGACCCCATTTCATCAGGTCCCAGATCTGGCGCAGCTGCTCGTTGCTCACCGGGCGATCGGTATAGCCGGTGAAGGTGCGTGCGGTCCGGAACAGCGTGTCCAGCGCGGCATCGGGCAGGGGATCGGCCATCAGACGGCCCTCACTTCGGTGACTTCGGGAACATAATATTTTAGCAGCTGCTCGATGCCGTTCTTCAGCGTCGCGCTCGACGACGGGCAGCCGGCGCAGGCGCCCTGCATGCGCAGGTACACCTTGCCCTTGTCGAAACCGCGATAGACGATGTCGCCACCGTCGTTCGCCACGGCCGGGCGCACGCGCGTGTCGATCAGCTCGCGGATCTGCGCAACGATCTCGGCATCGGCGGGATCGTCGGTCGTCACCTCGTCGCTGTCGCCCGCCGGCACGCTGAAGCCCGCGCTGCCCTGGCGGAACAGCGGCATGTTGGCGGCGAAATGGTCGAGCAGGATCGCCAGCACGTCGGGCTTCAGGCCGACCCAGTCGACGCCCGGCGCCGCCGTCACCGACACGAAGTCGCGGCCGAAGAACACGCCGGTCACATCGCCCAGCGCGAACAGCATCTCGGCAAGCGGGCTTGCCTCCGCTTCCTCGGGCGTCGCGAAATCGCGCGTGCCCGCGTCCATGACGATGCGGCCCGGCAGGAACTTGAGGGTCGCCGGATTGGGTGTGGCTTCGGTCTCGATCAGCATGGGGCCCATGTGGACCGCGTGCGGCTGCGGATCAAGCACAGCCGCAGAAAGGCTTTGTTTCCCGTCGCGAAGCGGGGCGCCTCAGCCCACCCGCTCGCGATGCCCCGCCGGGAAGCCCGCGATCGCCAGCGCCGCGATCCGCTCCGCCACCACTTCCGGCGGCTTCACCGACTCCGGCGCCTCGCCCGGATAGGCGCGCGCGCGCATTTTGGTCCGCGTCGCGCCGGGATCGAGGATCGCCGTTCGGATGCCGCTGATCTCGCTCGTCTCGTCGCCATAGGCCCCGATCAACGTCTCGAACGCCGCCTTGGATGCGCCATAGGCCCCCCAATAGGCGCGCGCGTTGCGCCCGACGCTGGAGGTGACGCCGATCACCTTGGCCGCCGGCGCCTTGCGCAGCATCGCGTCGAACGCCTGGATCATGGCGACCTGCGCACTGACGTTCAGCGTCAGCACCTGCGCGAATTCCTTGGGGTCGATCGCCGGCACCGCCGCCAGCGTGCCGAGCATGCCGGCGTTCAGAATCAGCACGTCCAGCGACTGCCAGCGTTCGCCGACCGCGCTCGCCAGCCGGGCGATGCTGTCGGTCTGCGTCATGTCGAGCGGGGCGATCGTCGCCGATCCGCCCGCGTCGAAGATCGTTTCCTCAACCGCCTCCAGGTCTTTCGCCGTCCGCGCGGTCAGCACGACATGCGCGCCCGCCGCCGCCAGCGCGATCGCGGTCGCGGCGCCGATGCCGCGGCTGGCGCCGGTGACGAGCGCCAGCTGGTTGTCGAGTGGCTTCGCCATCAGTTTACCCGCTCTTCCAGCATCGCGAACTGGTCGACGTCGGCGACATCGTCGTGATCGGTCAGCGTCGTCGGATAGTCGCCGGTGAAGCAGGCATCGCAATATTTCGGCAGACGCGACGCGCGCTGTTCCTCGCCCAGCGCCTTGTACAGGCCGTCGATCGACACGAAGGCGAGGGTGTCGGCATGGATGAAGTCAGTCATCCCGCCGACGTCATGCTTGGCCGCGAGAAGCTTCGCCCGCTCCGGCGTGTCGACACCATAGAAGCAGCTGTGCCGCGTCGGGGGCGAGGCGATACGCATGTGCACCTCAGCCGCGCCGGCATCGCGCATCATCTGCACGATCTTCAGGCTGGTCGTGCCGCGGACGATCGAATCGTCGATCAGCACGATGCGCTTTCCCTTGATCAGCGCGCGATTGGCATTGTGCTTCAGCTTCACGCCCAGATGGCGCACCTTGTCGCCCGGCTGGATGAAGGTGCGGCCGACATAATGCGAACGGATGATGCCCAGCTCGAACGGAATGCCCGATTCCTGCGCATAGCCGATCGCGGCGGGCACACCCGAATCGGGCACCGGGATGACGAGGTCGGCCTCTACCGGCGCCTCGATCGCCAGCTGCGCGCCGATCGCCTTGCGCACCGAATAGACCGATTGGTCGCCCGCAATCGAATCGGGGCGGCTGAAATACACCCATTCGAAGATGCACGGCCGCGGCGCCACCGCTTCGAACGGCTTGATCGATCGGATGTCCGTGCCCTGCACGATTACCAGCTCGCCCGGCTCGACCTGCCGTTCGAAGGTCGCGCCGCATACGTCGAGCGCCACGGTTTCGGACGCGAAGATCACCGCACCGTCCAGGCGTCCCATCACCAGCGGCCGGATGCCAAGCGGATCGCGGCAGGCAATCATGCCCTCGGGCGTCATCACGACCAGGCTATAGGCGCCCTCGACCTGCTTCAGCGCGTCGATGAAGCGGTCGAGCAGCGTGCGGTAGTTCGATGTCGCGACGAGGTGGATGATCGTCTCGGTGTCGCTGGTCGACTGGAAGATCGATCCGCGCCGCACCAATTCGCGGCGCAGCTTCATTGCGTTGGAAATATTGCCATTGTGCGCGACCGCAAAGCCACCGGTCGACAGGTCGGCGTACAGCGGCTGGACGTTGCGCAGCGCCGTCTCACCGGTCGTCGAATAGCGGACGTGGCCAACCGCGGTGGTACCGGGTAGCGCGCGGATCACGTCGTCGCGATCGAAATTGCCCGCGACATGGCCCATCGCGCGATGCGTGTGGAACAGCGTACCGTCGAAGCTGCTGATCCCGGCGGCTTCCTGACCGCGGTGCTGCAGGGCGTGCAGCCCCAGCGCGACCAGCGCGGCGGCACTATCGCTGCCGGACACGCCGAACACGCCGCATTCCTCGCGCAGCGTATCGCCGTCTTCGGTCGTGGTTTCGAACGGATTGGTAGTCAGCATGGGGAGGGGGCTCACATGACGGCGGGTGGCCATATAGGAGCGCAATCCGGCTTTGTCGCGCATTTGTCATGACCGATCGAACCGTTTCCCCCGTCCGCTCGTTGTGGCGCTTTCGGGAGCGGAGTCGGACGATGGCGAAGGATCACGGCGCACAGATCAAGGACGACGGCCTGTACGAAGAGCTGCGCAAACAGGGCAATTCGAAGGAAAAGGCCGCGCGCATCGCCAACGCCGAGGCGAACGGATCGCTCGATCAAAAGGCGACGCACCTCGAAGATCGCACCAAGGCCGACCTGATGAAGGAAGCGCGCGAGATCGGCATCGAAGGCCGATCGAAGATGGACAAGCCCGCGCTGATAAAGGCGATCCGCGGGCATAAGTGAGGGGAGCGCGCCTCACCACTCCCCGTCACCCCGGACTTGTTCCGGGGTCCACTCCGCGGCTGGGGGGATAGCAAGAGGCTCTAGCCGACCCTCGGCGGCCCGGTGGACCCCGGGCCAAGTCCGGGGTGACGGCGCGTTTGCGGATGCCTACCGGCCGCCCGACACGGCATCACCCTTGCGCCGCACGCCGCCTAGGTCCTCCGGCCCCTTCAAGGCTGGAACAGGCACCGTCGTCGCCGCAGTCACCGGCACGGCGCTCAGCAACACCTGCTGCTTCATACACTGCCGCCGGTCCGCGCGTTTGGTCAGCGCACAATTCCACAACGGTCGCTCAATCCCCGCATCCCGATCGCGCCAGTAACTGAACGCCATCGCCGCCACTTGCTCGGTCGTCAGCGGCGTCGCGGCGGGCGTCGCGGCGGCTTCGGTCCAGCCCGAAAAACGGCAGGTCTTGCGCTCCCCGCAGGCCTTCATCGCCACCGCGGGATACAGGTCCGGCATCACGCCCTTGGGCAGCGTCGCAAGGATCGTCTCGTTCGTCCCGTCTACCGCCGGCGCTGCGACCGTCGCGGCCGCACCATCGTCGCCCAGCATGCCCAACGCCTCCGCCGCATCGAGCAGCGCGGTATCCGCCTCGGCGAGCGCCGCGCCGGTCTTGTGCGCATCGGACACAGGGGCGAGTTGGGCGATCACCGGTTCCGCCGAACTCACCTGCCGGTTGAACGCGGGCGGCGTGCCCCACCAGCCCGTCCAGCGGAAGAACAGATGGCTGTGCACCGCGACCACCTTGTCCAGGCTCGCCTGCCAATAGGGGACGACCCAGTCGGTGTGGTAATGGGTCGCATAGCCGACCGGCCGATAGACCGCGCCCGACAAGGCCGCGTCCGCCACGGCACGCGCGCGGCGCCACTGGTCGGCGGTCGGGGTCCAGCGGCTGAGCGCATGGTCGCAGGCGAAGCTGAACTGGCAGCCCGTGCTACGCTCCTGCCCTTCGAAGATCACGCCGCAGATCGTCTTCGGAAACGCCGGATGCCGCAGCCGGTTGAGCACCACCTGCGCGACCGCACGCTCGCCCTCGGCATCGTCGCCCGCCTCGTACAGCACCCCTGCCGCCATGCAGTCGAGCGCCCGCGCCCGGTCTTCCGCGCCCCCGGCGAAGCGGAACGGCCGCGCGGCGGGATTGGGCAGGGTGGAGAAGGGGATGGCGTCATTGTACGCCTTGGCATCCTCGGCCGACAGGTCGACGAACGCGACCGGCTCGACGTCCGGCACTTCGGCGGCAGGCACGACGTGGCGCGGGGGAAGCCGGACCGCCTTATGCGCCTTCGGGATCGTCGGCGGGTGCGCCACCACCCACGCCGGCACGCCGATCGCGAGCAAGGCGGTGACGGCCAGCACGGGGCGCAGCCAAAGGGGGTAGGGGGCCGCGCCGCCGTGATTCGCCGAAGTCATTACGGCTGTGTGTGGTTGCGATTGCCGCATTAGGCAATCCGGCTCCCCCTTGTCCGTCATCCCCGCGAAGGCGGAAATCCAGACACGCTACCGTGGCGGATCGAGCCGACAGGGCAGCCAGTCTGGATCCCCGCCTGCGCGGGAATGACGGGGAGAGCTTACTGCTCCGGCAGGAAGTCCGGCACCGACAGATAGCGCTCGCCCGTGTCGTAATTGAACCCGAGCACACGCACGTTATCCGGCAGGTCCGGCAGCTTCTGCAGGATCGCCGCCAGCGTCGCGCCCGACGAAATTCCGACCAGAATGCCCTCTTCGCGCGCCGAGCGTCGCGCCATGTCCTTGGCGACCGCGGCATCCACCTCGATCACCCCGTCCAACGCCTGGGTATGCAGGTTGCGTGGGATGAAGCCCGCCCCGATCCCCTGGATGGGGTGCGGCCCGGGCTGGCCGCCTGCGATCACCGGCGACGCCGCCGGCTCGACCGCGAAGACCTTCAGGTTCGGCCATGCCTTCTTCAGCGTCTCGGCAACGCCGGTGATATGGCCGCCGGTGCCGACGCCGGTGATGATGACGTCGATCGGCGAATCGCGGAAGTCGTTCAGGATTTCCTGCGCCGTCGTGCGGACATGCACATCGACGTTGGCGCCGTTTTCGAACTGCTGCGGCATCCACGCACCCGGCGTCGCATGCACCAGCTCGATCGCGCGCTCGATCGCGCCCTTCATGCCCTTTTCACGCGGGGTGAGGTCGAAGGTCGCGCCATAGGCGAGCATCAGCCGCCGCCGCTCCAGCGACATCGATTCGGGCATGACGAGGATCAGCTTGTAGCCCTTCACCGCCGCGACCATGGCGAGGCCGACGCCGGTGTTGCCGCTGGTCGGTTCGATGATCGTGCCGCCGGGCTTCAGGTCGCCGTTCGCCTCCGCCGCCTCGACCATGGCGAGCGCGATCCGGTCCTTGATCGATCCGCCGGGGTTCGACCGTTCCGATTTGATCCAGACCTCCGAATCGGGGAACAGCTTCGACACGCGGATGTGCGGCGTGTTGCCGATCGTTTCCAGGATGGTGTTGGCCTTCATGGCTTGGCGTCTCCGTGGCTAGGTTCGGTTTGCAGGATCTCTGGCGGGTCAAAGGTTCGCGCGGCGCCGAGTTCCGGAAACAGCCGCGCCCACAGCAAGGTCACACCGATCGCTCCCAGCCCGCCGAACACGACTGCGCCCACCGGGCCGAGCAGCGAGGCCATCACCCCGCTCTCGAATTCGCCCAGTTCGTTGGACGCCGAGATGGTCAGCTGCGACACCGCGCTCACCCGCCCACGCATCGCATCGGGGGTGTGGAGCTGGATCAGCGACTGGCGGACGTACACCGACACCATGTCCGCCCCGCCCGCGACGATCAGCGCGACGAGGCTGAGCAGGAACGCCGGATGGACGAACACCGCGACGCTGCCGAGCTGAACCGTCCGCGTCGCCAGCCCAAGCGCGCCGGTGACATGGCTCGCGATGCCGAAGGTCAGGATGGACAGACCGAACACGACGACCGCGACGAGCATCTTGACGCCGACATTGGTGCTCATCGGCTTGAACGAGAACCAGATCGCGGTGGTCGCCGCACCGATCCCCATGCCAGCGGCCAGCACGCCCAGCCCCTGCGACCCGACATGCAGGATGTCGCGTGCATAGACGGGCAGAAGCGAGGTCGCACCGGCGAGCAGCACCGCGAACAGGTCGAGCGTGATCGCCGCCTGTACCAGCCGGTTGCGGCGGACGTAGGAAAAGCCCTCGGCGATTCGCGCCAGCGGCCGGTGGTCGGGCTGCGACGGCGGCTGCGGCACCGGGCCGATCAGGAACATGAAGGTCAGCGCGATCGCGAACAGCGCGGTGGCGACGCCGTATGCGACCTCCGGGTGGATGGCGTAGAGCAGCCCGCCGACGCTGGGCCCGGCGATCGTGCCCACCTGCCACGCGATCGAACTGACCGCGATCGCGGTCGGCAGGCTCTCACGCGGCACCAGATTGGGCGCCAGCGCCGAATAGGCGGGACCCGAAAACGCCCGCGCCACGCCGAACGCCACCGCCGCGGCGAACAGCGCGATCAGCGTCAGGCGCCCCGACCAGGTCAGAAACCACAGCATCCCCGCCGTCGCGACCAGCAGCGCGGTCGTGCTGCGCACGATCCAGCGCCGGTCGACACTGTCGGCGACCAGACCCGTGACCGGGGTCAGCAGGAACAGCGGCACGAATTGCGCAAAGCCGATCATGCCCAGCATGAACGCCGCCTGCCGCACGTCCATCGTCACACGCGCGAGGTTGTAGACCTGCCAGCCGATGACGATCGACATGGCCGACACGGCGATCGTCCCGCTGAACCGCGACAGCCAATAGGCGCGGAAGTTGGCGATGCGGAACGGATGGACGGGGCGCGTGCTCATGTCCGACGAGCTTTGGCGCGGGCCGAGGGGAAGGGCAACATAGTTGCGCTTTCCCCGTCCAACATCGTCATTCCCGCGAAGGCGGGAATCCAGACGCGCAGGTCTTCGCAAGGGTCGCGTCGTCAGAGGTTCTGGATTCCCGCCTTCGCGGGAATGACGACCGAAGGGAACCCCACCAGAAACGCTACGTCACAGCCATCTTACCCCAGGGAATTGATGTTCCCCGTGAACCCGGCCTATAGGCTCGGTCACATCCCCAGGACCGTTGAGGTAATACGTGGCCAAATCGCCTGCTCCTCCCGCCGTACCGCTCAGCAATCGCGAGCGTCCCGCCGATCCCAAGCCGTTCGAGGCGACGAAGGAGCAACTGCTCGACTTCTACAAGCAGATGCTGCTGATCCGTCGGTTCGAGGAAAAGGCGGGCCAGCTCTATGGCTTGGGCTTCATCGGCGGCTTCTGCCACCTGTACATCGGCCAGGAAGCGGTCGCGGTCGGCCTGCAGTCGGCGCTGGACGGCGACAAGGATTCGGTGATCACCGGCTATCGCGACCACGGCCACATGCTCGCCTATGGCATCGACCCCAAGGTCATCATGGCCGAACTGACCGGCCGCGCGGCCGGCATCAGCCGCGGCAAGGGCGGCTCGATGCACATGTTCTCGACCGAACATAAGTTCTACGGCGGCCACGGCATCGTCGGCGCGCAGGTGTCGCTCGGCACCGGTCTCGCCTTCGGCCATAAATATTCGAACGACGGCGGCGTCTGCCTCGCCTATTTCGGTGACGGTGCGGCCAACCAGGGCCAGGTCTACGAAAGCTTCAACATGGCGGAGCTGTGGAAGCTCCCGATCATCTTCGTGATCGAGAACAACCAATACGCCATGGGCACGAGCGTCAACCGCGCCTCGTCGGAAGACCAGCTGTATCGTCGCGGCGAAAGCTTCCGCATCCCCGGCATCCAGGTCGACGGCATGGACGTGCTCGCCTGCCGCGGTGCCGCCGAGGAGGCGCTCGCCTGGGTGCGCGCGGGCAAGGGTCCGGTCATCCTCGAGATGAAGACCTATCGCTACCGCGGCCACTCGATGTCCGACCCCGCCAAGTACCGCAGCCGCGAGGAAGTGCAGGGCGTCCGCGACAAGTCCGACCCCATCGACCACGTCAAGAAGCTGCTTGAGGGCCACGGTGTGACCGAGGCCGATCTCAAGACGCTCGAACAGGATATCCGCAAGATCGTGAACGAAGCCGCCGATTTCGCCGAAAGCACGCCCGAGCCCGAAGAGGCCGAGCTGTATACCGACGTGCTGGTGGAGACGTACTGAGATGGCGATCGAGATTAAGATGCCCGCGCTGTCCCCCACCATGGAGGAGGGCACGCTCGCCAAGTGGCTCGTCAAGGAAGGCGACACGGTGAAGTCCGGCGACATCATGGCCGAGATCGAAACCGACAAGGCGACGATGGAGTTCGAAGCCGTCGACGAAGGCACGATCGGCAAGATCGTCGTCGCCGAGGGCACCGATAACGTGAAGGTCGGCGAAGTCATCGCCGTGCTGCTCGAAGACGGCGAGAGCGCCGATTCGGTCGCGACGACGAAGAGCGACAGCCCCAAGGCGGACGAGAAGCCCGCCGATAAGGTCGAAGATTCCGCGCACCCCGCGCAGGAGAAGGTCGAGACCGGCACGCGGCAGATGTTCGAAGCGGCCGAGAACGAGGGCAAGCAGGACCCGGCGATCCCCGAAGGCACCGAGATGGTGAAGACCACCGTCCGCGAAGCACTGCGCGACGCGATGGCCGAGGAAATGCGCCGCGACGAGCGCGTCTTCGTGATGGGCGAGGAAGTCGCGCAGTACCAGGGCGCGTACAAGGTGACGCAGGGCCTACTCGACGAATTCGGCGACAAGCGTGTCATCGACACGCCGATCACCGAATATGGCTTTGCCGGCGTCGGCACCGGCGCGGCGATGGGCGGCCTGCGTCCGATCATCGAATTCATGACGTTCAACTTCGCCATGCAGGCGATCGACCACATCATCAATTCGGCGGCCAAGACCAACTACATGTCCGGTGGCCAGATGCGCTGCCCGATCGTGTTCCGCGGCCCCAACGGTGCGGCGAGTCGCGTCGGCGCGCAGCACAGCCAGAACTACGGTCCGTGGTACGCATCCGTCCCCGGCCTGATCGTCATCGCGCCCTATGACGCGGCCGACGCCAAGGGCCTGCTGAAGGCTGCGATCCGCAGCGAAGACCCCGTTGTCTTCCTCGAAAACGAGCTGATGTACGGCCGCTCGTTCGACGTGCCGAAGCTCGACGATCACGTCCTGCCGATCGGCAAGGCGCGGATCATGCGCGAAGGCAAGCATGTCACGCTCGTCAGCTATTCGATCGGCGTCGGCCTGGCGCTCGAAGCCGCCGAGACGCTGGCGAAGGACGGCGTCGAGGCGGAGGTCATCGACCTGCGCACGCTGCGTCCGCTCGACACCAAGACGGTGCTGAAGAGCCTCGCCAAGACCAACCGCCTCGTCGTGGTCGAGGAAGGCTGGCCGACCTGCTCGATCGCCAGCGAGATCGCCGCGGTGGTGATGGAACAGGGCTTCGACGACCTCGACGCGCCGGTGCTGCGCGTCACCAACGAGGACGTGCCGCTGCCCTATGCCGCGAACCTCGAGAAGAAGGCGCTGATCGACGCCGCGAAGATCGTCGCGACCGTCAAGAAGATCGTCTGACGACGGCGGGGAGGGGGCGGCGCTGCCGTCCCCTTCGACCGCTTATGCCGCGAACAGGTCGCAGGTCGACGGCTGGGCCGAATTGAGCGGATTGTAGATCTGCCGGAAGTCGCGATTGTTGCGCACGATCATCGACGCGACGTAATGCATGCGGAACGGCTTCGCGAGCCACGCGCTGACCAGCGGCTGATACTGGTAATTCACCTCAACGAAGATCACGCCCGTATCGGCGGGCGCGCTGACCATACGGCCGGGATCGCCCATGCCGTTGGGGGCCAAGGTGCCGGCATCCGTCGACGTCGCGGTCGACCCGGCGGTCGCCGACGTCGTGCCATAGCTCGACTCGTAGCCTGCACCGCGCTTCATCCCCATGCATCGCTGCCAGTGAATGCGCTGCACCCGCGCGCTGTCATAGCTTTGCTGGATATATTCCAGGCTGGAGATCGTGACCCGGCCGTACGTCCCGAGCTTCAGCGGCGCACCCTGCAACCGTGCCGCCTGCAGCACGTCATTCATGTCGCCGTCGCGCATCTGTTCGATGTTGTTCGCCCCCATCTGCCCCATGCGCGAGGCATTGTCGGCGAGGGCGAGCGTGATCTGGCTGATCCGCATATGCGTCAGCGCCTGATTGCCCATCTCCGCGCCGTACAGGCCGAGCGCCAGCACGACCGGCCCGGCGAAGGCGAATTCGATCATCGCGACGCCGCGGCGGTTTCGCGCCAGCCGCCGCCACAGGGGCCGGGGCGGGGGTATCAATTGCATAGACGGTTCACCGTCGGCGCCGCCTGCGTCGCATAGGGCTGGTTCTTGAGCAGCGTCTCGGCGGTCACCGTCTGATACGGCGAAGCCCCGATCAGCGGCGCGACCGGAAAGATTCGCGGATAAGTGATACGGATCCGATACAGCGTCACGTCGTTCGCGCCGCCCTGGCCGGTGGTGCCCGGCTCCGCATCCCAGCTGCCGTTGCCATTGATGTCGCGATAGCATTCGCCCGGATCGCGCTGGTTGTTGCCGTTGGTATCCTCGAACGGTTCGGGGCCCACGGCGCCGAACGTCGCGTAGCTGAGTCGCGTCGAGCAATAGGTGCCCGGCATCGGCGTGGTGGCGCAGGACGCGGTCGGCATCGCCATGACGCCCGTCATCATCTGCAGCACGCGTGCGTCAATGGTCGCGGTCTGCTGCGCGCCGCCCTGAATCCCCGAATCGCGCGCCGCCTTCTGGATCGCACCGTACAGCAGCTGCTTGACGTACATCTGGTACAGCATGTCGCCGAGGCCCATCATCATCAGCGCCATCACCGGAAAGATGATCGCGAACTCGACGAGGGTGACGCCGCGCTGGTCGCGACCCAGCCGCAACAGCAGCCCGCGGCCGATCCTCATTTCGACACCCGCAGCAGCGCCACTTGGTTCGCGATCCGACGGAAGGCCGCATCCAGCGACGCATTGTCGCTGGCGTAGAAGGCCTGGCCGGGCGAGGCGCATTGCGTCAGTTGCGGCGTCAGCGTCTGGCCGAAACCGATGACGAACACGGTGATGTTGCGCGCCTTGGCCGCGGTGCATTCCGCAAGGAAGCGCGCGTTGTGGTACGCGGTCAGGTTGCCGGTATCGCCGTTGGCGACGCGCCCGTCATACGCCTCCAGCCCGTACATGCCATAGATCGCGGCGTTGGGCGCCATGTCGCCGTCGGTCATGAAGACGATGTAGCGGTTGGGCGTCTGCCGGCCCGCCGCGGCTGCGGTGTCGGACGCGAACAGGCCGGTCGGGGATAGTAAGCGCGTGCCCCAGATCATGCCGGTATCGTGATACGTGCCGCCCTGTGCCTTGAAGTCATCTGCATTGACGTAATTGGACACGTCGGTGCGGGTCATCGGCCCCAGCCGCCGCACGGGTTTGCCGCACGAGACATAGGCGGCGCGCAGGTTCGCCGGATAGGCGAGCGACGTCCACCCTACGGTCGCCGATGTCGTCGTGGTCGAATAATCGCCGTACAGGAAGGGCGAGGACGGCGTGTTGGGCTTGATGACATTGCCCGAATAGGCGTTGGAATTGTTGCGGTAATAGGTGACCTCCGGCCACATCGGCCGCCAGCGGGTCGCATCGCTCGTCGGCAGCGCATCGGGATCGAGATCGGGCGGCAGATTGTTCTGGTCGAACGTCGTCGCGCCGCTAGTGGTGTCGCGCTCCTCCAGGCACCCCTGCCATTTCGCCGTCGCACCCGAAACCTTGCTGGGATCGACCACGGCGTTGCCCAGCTTGAATTGGCTGAGGTCGAGCGTGACGGGCATGTATTGCCACGACGGCTTCTTGGGGACGGTGGTCGTGTTGCAGGTGCCGCCGTTCGAACTATTCCAGTCGGTCGTGACATATTCCGCGGTGCCGTCGGTCCGGAACGTGTAGCGCGTGCTCCCGTCGGAGTTCGTTTGCAGCGCCGGCGTGCGACCGGTCGCGCGCTTGTCGCAGGTGGACCGCGACGTGTTCGTCGTGGTGCTGACGCGCGTGTTGGTCCAGCCGGAATAATAGGAATAGGTCCAGCCACCGTTGTCGTTGTCATCCTCCCCGACGATCTTCCGCGACTGGTAGGTCCAGTTGTCGACGATCGCGCTCGACGGCAGCGCGAAGCCGGCGTTGACTGTCGAGGTGTAGGTGACGAACCCGTATCGTACGCGGGTCGAACTGTCCTTGTTCGCCTCCATCGTGTCGAAGAAGCTGAGCACGGCAGAGCGCAGGCCGGAAATCTTCGATCCGGTCGCCTCGACCGCATAATAGCCGGTCGTGCCGTCGGGGCGGGTGTAGGTGCTGGTCTGGTTCGTGCAGCTGTTGGCGGGCGTGCAGGCCATCGACCCGGTCGTGTCGAGCACGAACATGACGTCCGAATCGGCGACGTCGAAGCGCGCCTCGCACGTCACCGTCATCGTCCGCG
This sequence comes from Sphingomonas sp. NIC1, assembly GCF_001638925.1. Classification (NCBI taxonomy): domain Bacteria; kingdom Pseudomonadati; phylum Pseudomonadota; class Alphaproteobacteria; order Sphingomonadales; family Sphingomonadaceae; genus Sphingomonas; species Sphingomonas sp. NIC1. Next base: position 3,306,192 of record NZ_CP015521.1, on the reverse strand, counting down.
CCGACATGCCGAACATCTTCATCACCGTCGTCGGCACCCGGACGGAGGCGGTGCCGGCGACCTGATTGTCGCTCGTCTTGGTCGGCGTGAAGGGCACGGTCGCGCTGGTATAGGCCGGCGTCCCCATGATCCCGCTGGGGAAGTTGTTGGCGAAGAACGTCTTCGCCGTCGCCGCCGCCGTCGGGTCCAGCGTGGTGCTGCTGCTGTCGGCCATCGCCTTGCGACCGGCCAGCGCACCCGCATCGCACGCCTGCTGCAACCGCACCTTCACCAGATACATGCGCCCGAAATCGACCGCCGATCCGGTGAGTGCGGACATCGGGATCAGGAAAGCGGCGAGCATCGCGAGCGTATTGCCGCCCTTCGCTCGGGCGAAGCGGGACAGGAACGAAGGCTGGCCGTGGGTATCCGTCAGTTGCCGATCGATCGTCACGCCGCGCGAGCCCTGTCCATAATCGACTGATATTCTAAGCGCTTAATGCTGACGATTACGTAAATGCCGTGTCCGGTCCGGTCCTATCGCTCCATCCGCCCGACGCGGTCGCGGGGCTTGCAAGTCATGATGCGGACGGGCAGCGATCCGCCACCATGGCCGATTCCTCCGCTGCCCCACCGCCCGATCGCGAACTGATGCTCGCCGCCGCCCCGCAGGCAGCGCGGGATGCGCTGCGCACGCTGTTCGACCTTGACGATCGGCTCGCGGGGATCGTCCGGACGACCCGCGAACCGATGGTCGGCCAGATGCGTCTCGTCTGGTGGCACGATGAGCTGGAGCGGCTCGACACCGCGGCGCCCCCGGCCGAACCGCTGCTCCAGGATGTTGCACGCCTGCTGCTGCCGCGGGGCGTGAGCGGCGCGGCACTCGCTGCGATGACCGACGGCTGGGAAGAGCTGGTCGTCACCGATCCGCTGGATGGCGACGCGCTCGCGCGGCATGCCGATTCGCGCGGGGGCACGTTGTTCGCGCTGGCAGGACGATTGCTGGGCGCCGAGCCGGCTGCGCTGCCGATCGCGGGGCAGGGCTGGGCCTATGCCGATCTCGCGCGTCATCTCACCGTCGCCCCGCTCGCCGATCAAGCGTCGGCGCAGGCCCGCGCCACGCTTTCGCAAGCCTTCACCGCAACATGGCCGGCGCCCGCGCGTGCCGTCGGCGTGCTCGCGCTGCTAGCCTGGCTCGATCTGGAGGGTGGCACGCCGCTCGCCAAGGCGTGGCGCGTCGCGCGCTTCCGCTTCACGGGGAGATAGCGGCATTGCCTGCGCTACATCGCATGATAGCCTCCCGCCGCAATCGGGAGGGCGGGCGATGTGGCGATATCTGGCGGGTGGCGGAGCGCTGGCAGCGGCGGTCGGGGCAGGGGTGCTAATCGCCGGGCATCGCGGTCAGCCCGACCTGCTACCCGCGCAACCGCTCGTCCCGCAGGCCGCAGCGCAGACCACCGCCGGCGCCGAAGACGCGCCCGTTCCGGAAGCCGCACCCGCCACGCGCGAACAGAAACGCTTCAACCGCTACGACAAGGATCGCGACGGACGCATCACCCGCGACGAATATCTCGCCGCCCGCCGCAAGGCCTTCGCCAAGCTCGACACCAACGGCGACGGCCGGCTCAGCTTCGACGAATGGGCGATTAAGTCGACGGCCAAATTCACCGCCGCCGACAAGGACGCCTCCGGCGCGATGACCGCAGCCGAATTCGCCACCACCGCCGTCAAGCGGAAGGCACCGTCTCGCGCGAAATGTCCGCCGCCGCAGCAGGCTCCGTCGGAAGAGAGCTGAGCCACGGTTCGAACGCGGCGCGCGCGCGGTCGGTGTACATCCGCTTGCGATCCGCCTTCTTGGTGCGGCCGGGGATCGGCGGCATCAGCCCGAAATTGACGTTCATCGGCTGATACGTCTCCGCCTCCGCACCGCCGGTGATATGCCCCAGCAGCGCGCCGAGCGCGGTCGTCACCGGCGGGGGGCTGAGCGTCTCGCCCCGCAGTTCGGCCGCGGCGAAGCGTCCGGCGAGCAGGCCGATCGCCGCGCTCTCGATATAGCCCTCGCACCCCGTAATCTGCCCGGCGAAGCGCAGGTTCGGCCGATTCTTCAGCCGCAGCGTCTCGTCCAGCAGTTCGGGCGATCGGATGAAGGTGTTGCGATGCAGGCCGCCCAGCCGCGCGAACTCGGCATTCTGCAAGCCCGGGATCGTCCGGAACAATCGCACCTGCTCGGCATGCTTCAGCTTGGTCTGGAAGCCGACGATGTTCCACAGCGTGCCCTGGCGATTGTCCTGGCGCAGCTGGACGACGGCATAGGGCCAGCGCCCGGTGCGCGGATTGTCGAGGCCCACCGGCTTCATCGGCCCATAGCGCAGCGTATCGATCCCGCGCTCCGCCATCACCTCGATCGGCATGCAGCCATCGAAATAGGGCGTGTCCTTCTCCCATTCCTTGAACTCGGTCTTCTCGCCCGCCAGCAGCGCGGCGTGGAAGGCCAGATACTGCTCCTTGTCCATCGGGCAGTTGATGTAGTCCGCCTCGCCCTTGTCCCAGCGTGACGCCTTCCACGCGATATCCATGTCGATCGTGTCGAAATGGACGATCGGGGCGAGCGCGTCGAAGAACGCCAGCGCCTCCGATCCCGTCGCGCCGCCGATCTCCTGCGCCAGAGACGCCGCGGTCAGCGGCCCGGTCGCCAGGATCGCCGGCCCATCCGGCAAGGCATCGACCCGCTCGCGCACCAATGTCACGTTGGGATGGCTGGCGAGCGCCTGCGTCACCCCGTCCGAATAGCCGTCTCGATCCACCGCCAGCGCCGACCCCGCCGGCACGCGATGCGCGTCCGCCTGCGCCATGATCAGCGATCCCAGCCGCCGCATTTCCTGATGCAGCAGCCCCACCGCATTCGCCTCGGCATCGTCAGACCGGAAGCTGTTCGAACAGACGAGTTCGGCCAGGCCATCGGTCTGGTGCGCCGGCGTGCGCTCGCCGCTGCCGCGCATCTCGGACAGGCGCACGCGAAACCCCGCCTCGGCCAGCTGCCACGCCGCTTCCGATCCGGCGAGCCCGCCGCCGACGATATGGATGTCATGAGTCATGCGCCATGCCTCTAGGCCGCAGCGGGCAGGGGGGCAACGCGCGAGGGGCCCCATGCGTTGTCTCGCCATGACGACCATCTACACGATCGGCTACGAAGCGACGACCATGGCCGACTTCCTCGCCGCGCTCACCAAGGCGGGGGTCAAGCGCGTCATCGACGTCCGCGCATTGCCGCTATCGCGCCGCCCCGGCTTCTCCAAATCCTCGCTCGCCGCCAGCCTGAAAGAGGCCGGAATCGACTACGTCCATCTGAAAGCGCTCGGCACCCCCAAGCGCGGCCGCGACGCCGCGAAGAAAGGCGATGTCGCAACCCTAACCGCCGTCTACGACGACCAGCTCGCGCTCCCCGAGGCCCAGGCGGCGGCAGCCCAGATGCTCGACCTCGCGCAGGACACACCCAGCGCCCTCCTCTGCTACGAACGCGAACCGACCCACTGCCACCGCACGTTGCTGCTCGACGCAGTGGGCGAGGGGGTAGAGGTGGTCGATTTGTACGCCTGAGGCTATGTCGCCTCGCGCAGCCGCTTCACCCGCCGGATGCGCGGTTCGCGGTCGATCTCCGCTTCGGCCTTGATCGACTGGCGCAGTTCGTCGCGCTTTTCGTGGATCGAGGCGATCACCGGCCCCATCGCGACGCCCAGATCGACCAATACCGCTTCCGACAATTGGAGCGAGCTTTCCAGCGTTTCCGGCACCGCATCGGTCACGCCCGCGCGATACAGTTCGGCGGCATGCTGCGGATCGCGCGCGCGAGCGATGATCGGCAGCTCGGGCGCCAGTCCGCGCATCCGCCGCGCCAGCCGCACGGTCAGCACCGGATCGTCCATCGTCAGGATGAGCGCGCGCGCGCCGGCGAGGTCGAGCCGGTCGATCAGCTCGGCCCGCGCCACGTCGCCGAACAGCACCGGATGGCCGGCCCGCCGCGCATCGGCGACATTGTCGATGTCCGCATCCACCGCGAGATAGCGCTGGCCGTGGATCTTCAGCATGTCCGCGACCATCCGCCCGACGCGCCCGAAGCCGATCACGACCGTCCCCGGCCCCTCGCCATCGTCGATCGGCCCTGCGTCGATCGGCGCGCGATCGATGCCGCGCGACAGCCGCTGGCCGGCCTTGGCGAGCAAGGGCGTGATCGTCAGGCCGATCGCGGTCACGGTCTGCCAGAAGGCGGCGGTGGACGGCAGGATCAGCTGCGCCTGCGCCGCGGTGGCGAGCACGATCAGCGTCGTTTCCGACGGGCTGCCCATCAGCAGCCCCGTCTCGGCGGCGATCCCGCGCCCGGTTTGCGCGACCCGCAGCAGCAGGAAGGTGACGACCGCCTTCACCCCCACCACCGCCACGACGGCGGTCAGCAGCGCGGGCCAATTGTCGAGCACTTCGCGCAAATTGACGCTCATGCCTACCGTGATCAGGAACACGCCGAGGGCCAGTCCCTTGAAGGGCGCGGTCATCACCTCGACCTCGGTGTGGTATTCCGTCTCAGCGATCAGCAGCCCGGCGAGAAGCGCGCCGACGATCGGCGACAGGCCCGCCGCGGTCGTCGCGACGCTCGCGACGATGACGACCAGTAGCGACGCTGCGAGGAACAGCTCCGGGCTCTTCGTCCGCGCCGCCTGCGCGAACAGGCGCGGTAGCACCAGCCGCCCGCCCAGATACATCACCACCACCGTCGCCGCCCCGCGCAGCGCGACGCCGGCGATGCCGACCCAGCCTTCGTCGCTCGCGGTCGGCGCCATCGCGCCGAGGGCAAAGATGATCGGGACCAACGCCAGATCCTCGAACAACAGCATCGCGAACGCGCCGCGCCCGACCGGGCTCGTCGTGCCCACCAGCGGCAGCACGAGCGCGGTCGACGACAGCGCCAGCGCGAGGCCCAGCCCCGCCGCGCCCGCCCAATCCTGCCCCAGCAGATGCACCGCGATCGCGATCAGCACCGCCGATCCGATCAGCTCCGCCGGCCCGGTGCCGAACACCTGCGCGCGCATCGCCCACAGCCGCTTGAACGACAGCTCCAGCCCGATCGAGAACAGCAGCAGGATAATGCCGAATTCCGCGAACGGCTCGATCGAATGCGGATTGGATATGGTGAGATAATAAAGCCACGGCGCCTGCGTGGTCAGCTGCCCCAGTCCGAACGGCCCGACCAGCATCCCCACCAGAATGAAGCCGATGACGGGGCTGACCCGAAATCGCGCAAAGGCGGGGATCACAAGCCCCGCCGCCCCCAGGATCACCAGCGCGTCGCTGAACCCCGCATTATCCAGTCCGATCGCCATGGAGGCGACTGTAGGGACCGTGGGCCATTTGTCAGCCCCCGGATGGCGTTTCTACCATCCGGCAACATATCGTCATTCTGGCGCTGCGCCCCTCCGTCATTCCCGCGCGGCGCGCCCCTCCCAAGAAAGCCGTCATTCCCGCGCAGGCGGGAATCCAGACTGGCTGGCCGTGCGGCTCCATCGCCAACGTCAGAGGTTATGGATTCCCGCCTCCGCGGGAATGACGGTTTGGGGGGGAGGGCAGGAGGCCACTCCCCCTCATTCGTCATCCCGGCGAACGCCGGGATCCATGGACACGATGACGCCGGGGTAGCGCGCATCGTCGGCCGCCCAGCTCCATCGATCCCGGCATTCGCCGGGATGACGGGGAGGGCGTCTCACGCCGCCAGCTTGAAATCCTTGAACTGCTCCCGCAGCGCCGTCTTCAGCAGCTTGCCCGTCGCCGTGTGCGGCAGGCTGTCGACGAACACCACCGCATCGGGCAGCCACCATTTCGCCACCGCGCCCTTCAGATGCTCGAGGATCTCGCGCTCGCTCACCTGGCTCTCCGGCTTGCGGACCACGACCAACAACGGGCGTTCGTCCCATTTGGGATGCGCGATACCGATCGCCGCCGCCTCGGCGACGCCGGGACAACCGACCGCGGCATTTTCCAGCTCGACCGAGCTGATCCACTCGCCGCCCGACTTGATCACGTCCTTCGACCGGTCGGTGATCTGCATCGTGCCGTCCGGATGCAGCACCGCGACGTCGCCGGTGTCGAACCAGCCGTCCGCGTCGATCGCATCCGCCTCCGCGCCATAATAGCGTTTCACCACCCACGGCCCGCGAATGTGCAGCCGTCCCGCGCTGGTGCCGTCGCGCGGCAAATGCCGCCCCTCGTCGTCGATCACCGCCAGTTCGACGCCATAGGGGATGCGCCCCTGCTTGGTCAGTACGTCCAGCTTGGCATCCTCCGACCAGTCGTCCCAGTCGGGCGGCGGCGCCGCGGCGGTCGCGACGGGCGACGTTTCGGTCATGCCCCACAGATGCTTGACGTCGACGCCCATGCCCATCAGCCGCGCGATCATCGCGCGCGGCGCCGCGGACCCGCCGATCGTCGCCATGCGCAGATGGCGCGGGGTCTCGCCGGTCGCATCGGCATAAGCGAACATCGCCAGCCACACCGTCGGCACGCCCGACGATATCGTCACGCGCTCCTCGTTCATCAGCCCGCACAGTACTTTGGGGTCGTTGACCGCGGAGAAGACCAGCTTCGTCCCCGCCATCGGCGCCGCGAACGGCGTGCCCCAGGCGGCGGCATGGAACAGCGGCACCACCGGCAGCAGCACATCGGCCGACGACAATCCCAACACCGCCGGCGACGAGGCCAGCATCGCATGCAGCACGGTCGAGCGATGTTCGTACAGCACGCCCTTGGGGTTACCCGTCGTACCGCTGGTATAGCAGAGCATGCATGGATCGCGCTCCGACCCGGCCACCCAGGCATAGTCGTCGTCTTCCGCGGCGATCAGCGCGGCGAAACTGTCCGGACCGTCGCCATCCATCACCACATAATGTTCGATGGTTGGCCATTGCCCGCGCAGCCGGTCGACGATCGGCTGAAACGCGCGATCGTAGAACAGCACGCGGTCCTCGGCATGGTTGGCGATATAGACCAGCTGGTCGTCGAACAGCCGCGGGTTGATCGTATGGACCACGCCGCCCATGCCGATCGTGCCGTACCAGGCGATCAGGTGGTGTGCATGGTTCATCGCCAGCGTCGCGATCCGGTCGCCCGCGCGCATGCCCAGCCGTTCCAAAGCCCGCGCCAACCGCCGCGAATCGTGCGCGACGCTCTGCCAGTCGGTCCGCGTCTGGCTGCCGTCCGCCCAATGCGTCACGATCTCGGGCGTGGGATGTTCGCGCGCCGCATGATCCAGCAGCGTCGATACCCTGAGTTCGAAATCCTGCATGCCGCCCAGCATCCGTGGCTCCTCTCAGTCCGTGCACATCCGTGCGCCTCTTGCCGAAGCGGACCATACCCGAGACAGGAGCGAGGGCAAGATGGCCGATGTGACGAAGAATTGCCGGCGGCGGGTGGGGGAGGCTGGCAGGGGCGGCTGATTGCCACGCCTCTCCGTCACCCCGGACTTGATCCGGGGTCCCGCTAAGACCGTTTTTCAAAGCGGGATGCCCGCCTAGGCAGAGGTGACGGGGCATAGCCGCGGCCAAGGCATCGCAAGTCTGACCCGGTCCGGGGGACCGTACGGCATCAGTCGAATGGAGGGACGGGAACGACATACTCCCTAACCGAGCGCACCGCGTACCGCCCCCTCCGTCACCGCTTCGCGGCGCCACCTCCCCCTGGCGGGGGAGGACTTGGAGGAGCTTGATTCTCAGGGACCACCGCCGATCGCGATGACACACGCCCGGTTACCGTCATCGTCGATCAGCCGAAGGTCGCGAAGGGGGCAATTCCTCCCCCGCTAGGGGGAGGGGGACCGTTCGGCGCCAGCCGAATGGTGGAGGGGGAGGGCACGGCACGCGCCCTTACTGAACGCACCGCTCACCGCCCCCTCCGTCACCGCTAACGCGGCGCCACCTCCCCCTTGCGGGGGAGGATTTGGACGACCCTAATTCCCCGACACCGTCGTCGACTGCGGCGACACGCGCCCGTTCACCGCGATCGCCGTCGCGGGCCGCGCGTTCATCCGCACCGCCGCGGCGCCCGGCAGGCCGGGGAAGCGCGGCCACATGCCCTGCGCCAGCGCAGACCGGCTCGCCGACGCCTTGCGACCGCCCTGCGCCTCATACATCCAGTAATTGCGCAGCACCGTGGTCACGTATCCGCGCGTCTCCCAATAGGGGATGCTCTCGATATACAGCAGCGGATCGCCATTATCGTGGACGATCGCATTCCAGTCGCCCACCGGGCGCGGGCCCGCGTTATAGGCGGCGATCACCTTGGGTAGCAGCCCGCCCGTCACGCCCGCCATGTCGCGCAGCCGCTCCAGATGGCGTTGGCCGATGTCCATGTTCGTCGCCGGCTTGGTCAGCGCGCTCTTGTCGACGGTATAGCCGCTCTCGCGCATGTAATCGGTCGCGGCGGCCGGCATGATCTGCATCAGGCCATAGGCGCCGGCGGGGCTGACGACCTTGTTGCGAAAGCCGCTTTCCTCCAGCGTATGGGCATAGACCAGCGCCTTGTCGACGCGCCAGCCGCTCGTCGGCGTCCAGTTCGGCGTCGGATAGCGTGCCTCGGCGGCGGCGACGACGCCCTGCGGGCAGTTATGCGCCAGCCATACGGTGGTCGCGGGCAGGCTCAGCGCTTCCGCCACGCGGACCAGGCTGCCGAACTCGGACGGATCGCCGATCCGCGCCTGCTGGCGCACGACGCTGTCGGCCAGATCGGTCTCACCGATCTCGGTCAGCGCGGCGGCGACGCGGAGGTTGGGCCGCTTGTCGAGCCGCGCCCAGTCGGCGGCGACCACCTGCGTCTGCGGCCGGCCCTTGTCGCGGATCAACAGCGCCTGCCGCGCCAGCTGGCCGTAGAAGCTCTCGGAATATTGCGCGGCATTCTGCAGGCGCGGCTGCACCTTGTCGGGCCGTCCGCACACCATGTCCGCGCGCGACGCCCAATAGAGCGCGGCGGCACGCAGGTCGACGTCGGTGGCACGCGCGGCGACGCCTTCGAAGCCGGTGCCGGCCGCGGCGCAGTCGTTCTGCCGCCACGCGGACAGCGCCCCCGTCCAGCGACCCTGCACCGCCCAGTCGCCCACGCCGTTCGCGGCCTTCGCCGCCATCGCCCGCGTGTTCAGGTCGTCGCCGGTCAGGAAATACATCCAGGCGATCTTCGCCTGCCATTCGGTCTGCGCCTCGGGCGTCAGGCCCGGGGTCGATTCGAGCAGCACCTGCGCCTCGGCGCCCTGATCGCCCTTGATGTAGGGCTGCATCTTCACCGCCAGCTCGGCGGCGATTTCGTCGCTGCGGGTCGTCTTGGCGCGGACGCGGCGCGGCGCGCCATCCTGCCAGATGAGTCGTTGCGCGACGGGCAGCGGCGGGAGTTCGCTCGCGCCGCGTACCTTGGCCAGTCGGGCCAGATCGGCAGCCTCGGGCAGCTCGGGCGCTTCGTTGAGCAGCGCGACCAGCGGCTCCAGTTCTACCTTGGGCGATCCCTTGGCGGTATAGAGTTCGGCGCGGGCGATAGCGTGCAGCGGACCCGGCTTCATCGCGTCGAGGCCCATCTGCGCATCCTGCCAGCGGCCGTCGCGGATTGCTTGGAACACCGCGCGATACCCCTCGCGCTGCGCGCTATCCAGCTGGTCGGGAATGCGATCGTTGCGGCTGGCGGTGGTGATCCGGGCGTCGCCGCCTGCGGATGTGCCGGGCTCGGCGGCCGAAGCGGCCTGCGGCACGGTCAGCGCGACGATCGCGGCCATCCCCAGTGCCGCTAGTCCTGGCGCCAGCATACGGGTCATGCGGACAAATTCCCCATCAGCAATTGCAGGTCCTTCCAGGCCTCCGCCTTCGCCGCGGGCTTCTCGATCAGGAAGCGCGGATGAAAGCTGGCGACCACGCCTGTCTTTCCCCGTCTATGGTTAAACGCGTGTAAAGACCCGCGCGTCCCGGGCATTTCCGCCCCCAAAATCGCACGGCTCGCCGCATTGCCCATCAGCAGCAGCCGTTTCGGCGCGACGAGGCCGATGTGGTGCTTGGCGATATCGGCCAGCTGCGTTTCCACCTCGCGCGGCATCCGCCCCGCCACGGGTCGCTTCGCGCACACCGAGGCGAGGTGGATCGTCTCGCGCGACAGGCCGATCGCGGCGAGCATGCGGTCGAACAGCCGCCCCGTCTCGCCGCTCATCAAAACACCGGCGGCATCGTCGTCCTTGTCGGGGCAATCGACCAGCACCATCACCGCGGCCTCCGCGGGGCCGGTCGCGGCGATCGACACGCCGCGCCATGCCACTTCGGGCACGGCATCGCCGCCGCGCCATGCGATGAAGTCAGCCAGTTCGGCGGGCATCGCCGGAGCCAGCTCTACCGGTGCGGCGGGGGAGGGGGAGGGCGCCCGCGCGAAGACCGGCGCGACCATCGGCTGGGTCAGCCAGTCGCGTGGATCCGCCTCGACGAGCGTATCGACGCCCGCCTCCTGCCACCAGTCGAGCGCACTCGCGAGGCTCTCATTCCAACTGTGATGCTGATCGGCCCCCACGTTTCTCTCTTTCTGTAGGTTGACGTTTTCGTCAACTTGTCCGATCGCGGTTCAGAGACGAGACGTTGTCGGCCTGCGCCTGACCGCTATCCCCCGGCGCCGACAACCGCAACCGTATCCGGGAGTGGATTGAAGATGACCCAGCGTGAATCGATGCCTTACGACGTGGTGATCGTCGGCGCCGGCCCGGCGGGCCTGTCGGCGGCGATCCGGTTCAAACAGGTGGCGGCCGAAAAGGGCGCGGACCTCAGCGTCTGCGTGCTCGAAAAGGGCTCGGAAGTGGGCGCACATATTCTGTCGGGGGCGGTGATCGATCCGCGCAGCCTCGACGAACTGCTGCCCGACTGGCGCCAGGACTGCCCGCTCGCCGAAGTGCCGGTGACCGAAAACCTCCATTGGGTGCTGACGGAAAAGAAGAAGTCGATCCTGCCGCACGCGCTGACGCCGCCCTTCCTGCACAACAAGGGCACCTATACCGGCAGCCTGGGCAACCTGTGCCGCTGGCTCGCGGGCAAGGCCGAGGAACTGGGCGTCGAAATCTTCCCCGGCTTCGCCGCCGCGGAAATCCTGTTCGACGATCAGGGTCGGGTGATGGGCGTCGCGACCGGCGACATGGGCGTCGCGCGCGACGGCACGCACAAGCCCGATTATCAGCCCGGCCTCGAGCTTCACGCCAAATATACCTTCTTCGCAGAGGGTTGCCGCGGACACCTCACGAAGGAAGTGGTCCGCACCTTCGGCCTTGCGAAGGATAGCGACCCGCAGGTCTATGGCCTCGGCGTCAAGGAGTTGTGGGATATCGACCCGGAGCTGCACCAGCCCGGCCGCGTCATCCACACGCAGGGCTGGCCCTTGGGCGACGATGCCAATGGCGGCGGCTGGCTGTATCATCAGGCGAACGGCCAGGTCAGCCTCGGCTTCGTCACCTGGCTCAACTATTCCAACCCCTACATCTCGCCGTTCCAGGAGATGCAGAAGTGGAAGACCCACCCCGAGATCGCCGCGATCCTGAAGGGCGCCAAGCGCGTCAGCTATGGCGCGCGCGCGATCAGCGACGGCGGACTCCAGTCGATCCCGAAGCTCGTCTTTCCGGGCGGCGCGCTGATCGGCGACAGCGCCGGCTTCCTAAACGTGCCGCGCATCAAGGGCACGCACACCGCGATGAAGAGCGGCATGATGGCCGCCGAAGCCGCGGCCGACGCGATCCTGTCGCAGCGTCAGCATGACGAACTGGCCGCTTATCCCGAAGCGTTCGAGCACAGCTGGGTGAAGAAGGAGCTGTCGATCGTCCGCAACGTCGTGCCGTTGGTCAAGAAGTTCGGCGATTTCCTGGGGTCGGGCCTCGCCGGCATCACGATGTGGCTGGAACATTTCGGCCTCAAGATGCCCTTCACCATGAAGCATCACCCGGATCACGAGACGCTGTGGCGCAAGGATCTGGTGAAGGCCCCGGTCTATCCGAAGCCCGATGGCGTCCTGACCTTCGACCGCCTGTCGTCGGTGTTCCTGTCGAACACCAACCACGAGGAGGACCAGCCCGTCCACCTGACGCTGAAGGACCCCAACGTCCCCGTCGAATATGATCTGCCGCTCTACGACGAGCCTGCGCAACGCTATTGCCCGGCCGGCGTTTACGAGATCGTCGGGCAGGAGACGGGCGATCCCAAGTTCGTCATCAACGCGCAGAATTGCGTCCACTGCAAGACGTGCGACATCAAGGACCCCACGCAGAACATCAACTGGGTGGTGCCGGAGGGCGGTGGAGGCCCCAATTATCCCAATATGTAAGCGTCTGTTCCTAGCATCGGTTCTGAGCATCGCGGTCGCCGCGCCGGCTCAGGCCGATGCGGCACGCCGCGCCGATCCGGTCGCGGACTATATGCAGGCCCGCGTCGCCGATGCGGACGGCGACGTGGCGACGGCGATCGCCGGCTACGCCCGCGCGCTCGCCGCCCGGCCCACCGATACGACGGTCGCGCTGAGGGCGTATCGCGAAGCGCTGGCCGCCGGCGACATCCCGCTCGCCACGCGCGCCGCCGCGGTGCTGCGCAACCAGCCCGGCGCGCCTGCCGACCTGGCGCTGCTCCCCCTCGCGCTCGCCGCCGCGCGCAACGATGCGGCAGGTGCCGAGGCCGCGACACAGGCGCTCGCCCGCACGCCGCTGTCGGTGATGGTGCCGGCGCTTCGGGCGTGGATCGCATACAGCCGCGGCGGAAATCCGAGCGGCCCGATCGTCGCCGCCAATGTCGGCAGCACGCCCGTCGCCCAGCGTCTCGCGGCCGAGACCGCGGCCTTGCTCCAGATCGCGATGGGCGACGTGCAGGGCGGCCTGCGCGGGGTGCAGGCGCTCCGCGAAACCGGCTCGCCCGTCGATCTGCGCCTGTCCGCCGCGCAATTGCTGTTCGGCACCGGCCATGCCGACGAAGCGCGCGCGCTGCTCGCCGGTGACGACCCCGCGCTCGCCGCCCTCCGTCGGGGTGCCCCGGCCAAGCCGACGCTCGCTTATGGCGTCTCGCGCCTGCTCGCCCGCGTCGCCGGCGACCTCGTCGATCAGGATGTCGCGCCGCTCTCGATCGCGCTCACCCGCACCGCGCTCATCGCTTCGCCCGCCAACGATCGCGCCCGCCTGCTGCTCGCCCAGGCGCTCGCGGGGGAGGATGCGACCGATCAGGCGCTCGCGACGCTCGACGCGGTGCCCGCGTCCAGCCCCTTCGCCTCCACCGCCATCGCCGCGCGCATATCGATCCTCGCCCGCGCCGATCGTACCGCCGACGCGCTCGCACTCGCGCGCCGTGATGCCGAGCGTGCCGACGCCGGCCCCGCCGCCTGGCAGCTCTACGCCGACCAGCTCAGCACCGCCGGCAATAACGCCGAAGCCGCCCGCTGGTATCGCCGCATCGCCGAGGCGCAGCCCGCCGCGTGGAACGCCTGGTTGCAATATGGCGGCGCGCTGGAGCAGGCGGGCGATTGGCCCGCCGCCCGCGCCGCGCTGCAAAAGGCGGTGGCGCTCGCCCCCGCCGAGCCGCTCGCGCTTAATTACCTCGGCTATGCGCAGGCCGAACGCCGCGTCGACGTCCCCGCCTCGATCGCGATGCTGCAACGCGCGCACGCCGCCAAGCCCGACGATGCCTCGATCGCCGATTCGCTCGGCTGGGCGCTGTTCGTCAACGGCGACACCGCACGCGCGCTGCCGCTGATCGAGCGCGCCGCCGAGGCGGAGCCGACGAATGCCGAAATCGCCGAACATCTCGGCGACGTCTATTGGGCGCTGGGCCGCCGCTACGAAGCCCGCTACGCGTGGCGCGCCGCGGCGTTGACCGCTCCGGCCCAGGACGCCGCGGCGCTCGCCACCCGGATTGCACAAGGCCCGCCCGCCCGATGATCGTCGAAGCCGCCCCCGCCAAGATCAACCTCGCGCTCCACGTCCGCCATCGCCGGCCGGATGGCTACCACGCGCTCGAAACGCTGTTCGCCTTCGCGGCCGATGGCGACACGGTGACCGTCGTGCCCGCCGACACCGACAGCTTCACCATCACCGGACCCTTCGCCGCGGCGCTCGAGACGGCATCCGGCCCGAACCTCGTGGAAAAGGCCGCCGGCGCGTTCCGCGACACGTTCGGCGTCGCCGGGCACCACGCGATCACGCTCGACAAGCATCTCCCCATCGCCTCAGGGATAGGCGGCGGATCGGCCGACGCCGCCGCGGCGCTGCGCGCGCTTGCCCGCCTCCACGCGATCGCCCCGCAGGACCCGCGCCTGTTCGTCCTCGCCGAAACGCTCGGCGCCGACGTGCCTGCCTGCCTCGACGGCCGTACCACCTTGGGCACGGGCAAGGGCGAGGCGCTGATCCCCATTGCCGGCCTCGCCGGTATGCCGCTGCTCCTGGTCAACCCCGGGGTCGCGGTCAGCACCGCCGCAGTCTTCGCCCGCTGGGACGGCACCGACCGTGGCGGCATCGCAGGGGAGGGCGACCTCCTCACGCGCGCCACCGCCGGCCGCAACGACCTGCAACCCGCCGCACTCGCACTGGCGCCAGAGATCGCCGACGTCCTGTCGCTCCTCGAAGGGGCAATCGGCGTCCGCCTTGCCCGCATGTCCGGCAGCGGCGCCACCTGCTTCGCCCTGTTCGCGGACGACACGACCCGTGACGCCGCTCGCGTCGCGGCGGCAGCCAGAGGCTGGTGGACCCTAGCCACGACCCTTACCTAAAAGGGCTATCCCTCCCGCTCTCCAATCTTCATCCCAGCGCAGACTGGGATCTTATATTTACAGCGCGCCACCAGCGCCGAGAAAGACGCAAGCCTCCGCTGGGGTGACGCCAAAGGCTGCGAAAAGCCGCCGCTGCCACAAGCGCAACCCCTCCGCGTCCTCCGCGCCTTTGCGCGCAAAACCTCTTCGCGTCTTCGCGTCTTCGCGCGAACCATATCCACCAACTCCATGGCCCAAAACCAAAGTTCCCCTCTTGTTCTCATGGAACAAACATCGTACATACAGAACAGACGCGTTGCTCATGCCGCGCGCTTGCTCTAGCGAGGAACCCTCCCGATGGCCGCCAATCTGAAAGTGATCGACACCGGCATGGCAACCGCAAACGCAGACCGTCAAAAGGCGCTCGACGCCGCCCTCGCGCAGATCGATCGCGCCTTCGGCAAGGGCAGCGCGATGAAGCTCGGTCAGAAGGAAACGATGCAGGTCGAGGCGATCTCGACCGGCAGCCTCGGCCTCGACATTGCGCTCGGCGTCGGCGGTCTGCCGCGTGGCCGCGTGATCGAAGTCTATGGTCCTGAATCGTCGGGCAAGACCACGCTCGCGCTGCATGTCATCGCCGAAGCGCAGAAGAACGGCGGCACCGCCGCCTTCGTCGACGCCGAACATGCGCTCGATCCCGTCTATGCCAAGAAGCTGGGCGTCAACATCGACGAACTGATCGTGTCGCAGCCCGATACCGGCGAACAGGCGCTCGAGATCACCGACACGCTCGTCCGCTCGAATGCGATCGACGTGCTGGTGGTCGATTCGGTCGCCGCGCTCGTCCCCCGCGCCGAAATCGAGGGCGAGATGGGCGATAGCCACGTCGGCCTTCAGGCCCGCCTGATGTCGCAGTCGCTGCGCAAGCTCACCGGCTCGATCAGCCGCTCGCGCTGCATGGTGATCTTCATCAACCAGCTGCGCATGAAGATCGGCGTGATGTACGGCAACCCGGAAACCACGACAGGCGGCAACGCGCTGAAGTTCTACGCGTCCGTCCGCCTCGACATCCGCCGCACCGGCGCTATCAAGGACCGCGAGGAAGTCACCGGCAACACCACGCGCGTGAAGGTGGTGAAGAACAAGGTCGCGCCGCCGTTCAAGCAGGTCGAATTCGACATCATGTACGGCGAGGGCATCTCGAAGATCGGCGAGATCCTCGACCTTGGCGTGAAGGCGGGCCTCGTCGAAAAGTCGGGCAGCTGGTTCTCCTACGATTCGGTACGGATCGGGCAGGGGCGTGAGAACGCCAAGAACTACCTGCGCGAGAATCCCGAGATGGCCGACCGCCTCGAGAAGGCGATCCGCCAGCGTACCGAAAAGGTCGCCGAGGAAATGATGGCCGGCCCGGAAGCCGACGACGATCTGTGATCGCCGCGCCATCCGATTGGATGCTACGAGGGGGCTCGCCGGCAACGGCGGGCCCCTTTCGCATGGAGGCGTTCCGGACGATGACGTATCCTCCACTTCGTCCACTTCCACGCTCGTTTTGGCGGAAAATGGGCTGTTCCCGAGTAGAGGCTCGGCGTTCAAGCACCGCTCGCTCACTGATGTCGACCCTCACCCTTCCGGCGCTTCGCGCCTCCCTCCCTCTCCCGCCGGGAGAGGGAAGGGGCCCGCCCGGCGCAGCCGGGTGGGAAGGGTGAGGGTCGAAGGGGAGATTGGCGGATGACAACGACCGTGGCCCAATTTGCTTACTGGACCGGCTCCAGGTTCATCGCTGAAAGTCACACCCCATGACCACCGCCACAGACTGGACCGGCCGCGTCGGCCGCACCTGGGCCGCCGAATGGCAGCGCACCGACCGCTCCTTCGCTAACCTGTCCCCGCATCTCGACGCCGCAATCCGCACCGCCGCCCCCGCCGGCCCCTTCCACGCGATCGACATTGGCTGCGGCGCCGGTGCCACCAGCCTCGCCCTCGCCGACGCCCGCCCCGACGCCACCCTGACCGGCCTGGACCTGTCCGCCGACCTGATCCGGATGGCACGCACCCGCGCGGGCGACCGCGGCACCGTTACCTTCCATCATGGCGACGCCATCGCGATGGCCCCGCAACTCTCACCCGCCGACCTCATCGTCTCGCGCCACGGCGTCATGTTCTTCGCCGATCCCGTCGACGCCTTCGCCACGCTCCGCACCGCAGCCAGCCCAGGCGCCCGCCTCGTCTTCTCCTGCTTCCGCGACCGCAGCGACAATGTCTGGGCGTCCGATCTGATCGAGCAGGTCACCGGCAGCCGCCCGCAGCCCTTCGAAGGCTACGCCCCCGGACCCTTCGGGTTCGCCGACCGGAGCGTTACCGCCGCGATCCTGACCCAGGCGGGCTGGAGCGTCGACAGCGCCACCCGCATCGACTTCGCATATGTCGTCGGGGCCGGCCCCGATCCGGTCGCCGATGCCGCCGATTTCTTTCACCACATCGGCCCGCTCGCGTCGGCGCTCAAGGACGCTGCCGATCCATCGCTCGACGATCGGCTCAAATCGGCATTGCAGCGTTATACAGCCGACGGCATCGTCGCGCTCCCGGCCTCCGCCTGGATCTGGCGCGCGACCGCAACAGGGGAACAGCCATGATCATCGTCCACCATCTCGAAAACAGTCGGTCGCAGCGCGTGCTGTGGATGCTCGAGGAACTGGGCCTGCCCTATCAGGTCAAGCGCTATGAGCGGAACAAGACGACGATGCTCGCGCCGCCCGAGCTGAAGCAGGTCCACCCCTTGGGCAAGTCGCCGGTCATCGAGGATACGGACGGCGGCCACGTCATCGCCGAAACCGGCGCGATCGTCGAATATCTGGTTGAGAAGGCCGACGGCCGTCTGGGCGCGCCCGCGCATCGCGACTCGGCGCTCCGCTACCGCTTCTGGTTGCATTATGCCGAGGGCTCGCTGATGCCGCCGCTGCTGCTGAAGCTCGTCCTCAGCAAGGTGCCGCTGATGGGCAAGCCCGCGATGAAGCGCATCCAGCCGATGATCGACGTCCATCTCGACTATGTCGAATCGGAGCTGAACCAGCGCCCCTGGTTCGCCGGCGACGCGATGACCGCCGCCGACATCATGATGAGCTTCCCGCTGGAGGCGGCGCGCAGCCGCGCCGGCCTCGATACCGCTCGCCCGGCGACGATCGCCTGGCTGGAAAAGGTGCATGCCCGCCCGGCCTACCAGGCCGCGCTGGCGCAGGGCGGGCCCTACGCCTACGCCTGATCCCCGGTGCTTAGTGCCGGAAGCTGGTGGCCGGCGGCAGCGCCGGCCCATCCGCCACTGCCGGGTCGATCTCGGCCGGCTCGCGGGGATCGAAGCCGCCCTCCCACTTGGCGACGACCGACGCCGCCACCGCATTGCCGATCACGTTGGTCGCGGTGCGGCCCATGTCGAGGAAATGGTCGATGGCCAGGATCAGCAGCAGCCCCGCCTCCGGAATGTCGAACACCGGCAGCACCGCGGCGATCACCACCAGGCTGGCCCGCGGCACGCCCGCGATGCCCTTGGACGAGATCATCAGGAACAGCAGCATCGCCACCTGCGTCCCCAGCGGCATGTCGATGCCATAGGCCTGGGCGATGAACAGCGACGCGAACGTCATGTAAATCATCGACCCGTCGAGGTTGAACGAATAGCCCAGCGGCAGGACGAAACTTGCGATCCGCGGCGGCACCCCAAACTTGTCGAGCGCCTCCAGCATCCGCGGATAGGCCGCTTCCGACGAGGCGGTGGTGAAGGCGACCAGCAGCGGCTCGCGAACGTAGCGGATCAGATCCTTGATCCGCGGTCCGATGACGAGGAACCCGACGCCGAGCAGCACCGCCCACAGGCACAGGAGCGCGAAATAGAAACTGCCCATGAAGAAGGCGAGCTGCCCGATCACCCCCGCACCGTGCTCGGCGAGCGTCGCGGTCACGGCGCAGAACACCGCGACCGGCGCGACGCGCATCACATAGTCGGTGATCCGCAGCATGACGGCGACGAGGCCGTCGACCGCCCGCACTAGCGGCGCACCCCGCTCGCCGACCGCGGTCAGCGCGACCCCGACGAAGATCGAAAAGACGACGATCTGCAGGATTTCGTTCGTCGCCATCGCCTCGATCATCGATGCGGGGACGATATGCGTGATGAACTTGTCGAGGCTGAACGCCGCGGTCGCAACCCCGGCATCGGTGCCCGCCGGCGGCAGCGCCAGGTTGATGCCGACGCCGGGATGGATCGCATTGACCAGCACGAGGCCGAGGCCGAGCGACACCAGGCTCGCGCCGATGAACCAGCCGATCGCCTTCGCCCCGACGCGCCCCAGCGCCGCGGTATCGCCCATCTGCGCAATGCCGCTGACCAGGGTCGCGAAGACGAGCGGCGCGATGATCATCTTGATCAGCCGCAGGAACACCGTCGTGCCGATCGTGAAATAGCCGGCGATCGCCTTCAGCCGCGCCGCGGCCTCCGGCGTGCCGTCGTCCAGCCAGCCGTTCAGAATCAGGCCGGTAACGATGCCGAGCAACAGGCCGATAACAATAAACACAGTCAGCCGCTTGGCCATTCATTCCCTCCCGGATTCGCGCTTAAGGGAAGGGGATTGCGAGCGCCGGGTCAAGCGCCGTATCGTTTCGCGATGCCCTTCACCCCCTCGCGCCGCACGTTTCTCGCCGCGGCCGCCGCTACGCCGCTGCTCGCGTCGGCCATGCTTCGTGCTGCCGAACCCGACCTGTCGGCGCTCCGCGACATCACCACCGGCGCCCAGCCGATCGGCCCCGACGAGCGCGCCCACCGCCTGGCCCGTGCCCAGGCGCTGATGGCGCAGAACGACATCGGCGCCGTCCTGATCGAGCCGGGATCGTCGATGATCTATTTCACCGGCGTGCGCTGGGGCCGCAGCGAGCGGCCGACGCTCGCCATCCTGCCCCGCGAAGGCCAGCCGCTGATCGTAACGCCCTTCTTCGAAGAACCCTCGGTGCGTCAGACGCTCGCCGTCCCCGCAGAGGTGCGCGTCTGGCAGGAGGACGGCAACGCGCTCGCCATCGTCGCCGGTTGGCTGAAGGAGCGCGGCCTCGCCAACGCCAGGATCGGCATCGAGGAGACCGTCCGCAGCTTCATCCCCGCCGACCTCGCCCGCTTCGCACCGGCCGCACGGCACGTGAGCGCCAACCCGATCGTCCGCGGTTGCCGCATGGTGAAGACCCCGGCCGAACTCGCGCTGATGCAGACCGCGACCGACGTCACGCTCGCCGCCTATCGCTGGCTCGCACCCCGCATCGAAGCCGGAATGACCGGCGCGGAGATCGGCGCATTGATGAACGCCGCGACGCGGAAACTGGGCGGCGACCCCGAATTCGCCCTCGCCCTGATCGGCCCCGCCGCCGCACTGCCCCATGGCAGCCGCGAGGTATATCGCGTCACGCCGGGCGAGATCCTGCTGATGGACTGCGGTTGCACCGTGCAGGGCTATCAGTCCGACGTCTCGCGCACCTGGGTGCCGAAGGGCGCGCCCAGCGCAGACCATCGCAAGGTCTGGGATCAGGTCGCCCGCGGCCAGCAGGTCGCCTTCGCCGCCGCGAAGCTCGGCGCCACCGCGGGCAGCGTCGACGACGCCGTCCGCCGCTATTACACCAGCCTCGGCTACGGCCCCGACTATAAGCTGCCCGGCCTGTCGCACCGCACCGGCCACGGTATCGGCATGGACGGCCACGAACCCGTCAATCTGGTCCGCGGCGAAGCGACGCGCCTCACACCCGGCATGTGCTTCTCCAACGAACCGGGCCTCTACCTCCCCGGGAAGTTCGGCGTCCGCCTGGAAGACTGTTTCCACATGACCACCGACGGCCCCCGCTGGTTCAGCACGCCACCCCGTTCGATCGATCGGCCGTTCGGATGACACACGAACGACGCTTGAGGGGAGGGGCGCTCTCGCCTAAGTCACGACGCCTATGATCTCGACCAACGACATTCGCCGCAGCTTCCTCGACTATTTCGCGAGCGCCGGCCACACCATCGTACCCTCCGCGCCGTTGGTGCCGCAGAACGACCCGACGTTGATGTTCGTCAACGCGGGCATGGTGCCGTTCAAGAATGTGTTCACGGGGCTGGAAACCCGGCCCTATGTCACCGCGACCAGCAGCCAGAAGTCGGTGCGCGCCGGCGGCAAGCACAACGACCTCGACAATGTCGGCTACACCGCGCGTCACCACACCTTCTTCGAAATGCTCGGCAATTTTTCGTTCGGCGACTATTTCAAGGAACAGGCGATCCACCACGCCTGGACGCTGCTGACGAGCGTCTGGGGCATTCCGGCCGAAAAACTCACCGCCACCGTCTACCACACCGACGACGAGGCGTACGGCCTCTGGACGAAGTACCTGCCCGAAGAGCGCATCATCCGCATCGCCACCAAGGACAATTTCTGGGCGATGGGCGACAGCGGCCCGTGCGGCCCGTGCTCGGAAATCTTTTACGATCACGGCGACCATATCTTCGGCGGCCCTCCCGGCAGCCCGGATGAGGACGGCGACCGCTTCGTCGAGATCTGGAACCTCGTGTTCATGCAGTACGAGCAGGACGCCAATGAGATCGTCGGCGAACTGCCCAAGAAGTCGATCGACACCGGCATGGGGCTGGAGCGCATCGCCGCCGTCTTGCAGGGCGTCCACGACAATTACGATACGGATACGTTCAAGGCGCTGATCGCCGCATCGACTTCGCTGACCGGCACCGATGCCGAGGGCGAGCGGCGCGCGTCGCATCGCGTCATCGCCGATCACCTGCGCTCGTCGGGCTTCCTCGTCGCCGACGGCGTGCTGCCGGCCAACGAAGGTCGCGGTTACGTGCTGCGCCGGATCATGCGCCGCGCGATGCGCCATGCACATCTGCTCGGCGCCAAGGAGCCGTTGATGCACCGGCTGGTGCCGGCCCTAGTCGCCGAAATGGGCGCGGCCTACCCCGAACTCGTCCGCGCCCAGCCGCTGATCGAGGCGACGCTGCGCCAGGAAGAGACGCAGTTCCGCAAGACGCTCGACAAGGGGCTGAAGCTGCTCGACGAGGCGACCGCGGGCATGGGCGAGGGCGATACGCTGGCCGGTGAAACTGCGTTCAAGCTCTACGACACCTATGGCTTCCCCTACGATCTGACCGAGGACGCGCTGCGCACGCAGGGCCTGCACGTCGATCGCGCCGGTTTCGACGCCGCGATGGCCGAGCAGAAGCGTGCGGCGCGGGCGGCATGGAAGGGCTCTGGCGCCAAGGCGTCGGACGATCTGTGGTTCGACATCGCCGAGGAAGCCGGGTCGACCGAATTTATTGGCTATTCGGCCGATATCGGCGAGGCGGAGGTCGTCGCGCTGGTCAAGGACGGCGCACGCGTCGACACGGCGAACGCAGGCGATACCGTCGCGATCATCGTCAACCAGACGCCTTTTTACGGCGAGAGCGGCGGCCAGGTCGGCGACAGCGGGACGATCTCGACCGATGCGGGGCTGCGCGCCACCGTTACCGAAACGTCGAAGCAGTTGGGCCGAATCTTCGTCCATCATGCGGTGGTCGAGGCCGGGTCGATCACGGTCGGCGACGCGGTGAAGCTCCAAATCGACGTCGCCCGCCGCGCCGCAATCCGCGCCAACCATTCGGCGACGCACCTGCTGCACGAGGCGCTGCGTCAGCGGCTCGGCACGCATGTCGCGCAGAAGGGCTCGCTGGTCGCGCCGGAGCGGTTGCGCTTCGACGTTTCGCATCCGGTCGCGATGACGCCGGCCGAACTCGCCGACGCCGAAGCTGCGGTCAACGCGCAGATCCGTGGCAATGGCACCGTCACTACCCGGCTGATGACCCCGGACGAGGCGATCGCCGAAGGCGCGATGGCGCTGTTCGGCGAGAAATATGGTGATGAAGTCCGCGTCGTGTCGATGGGCACCGAAGATGGTGGCAAGACCTATTCGATCGAGCTGTGTGGGGGCACCCACGTCAACGCGCTCGGCGACATCGGCCTGTTCAAGGTGGTGGGCGAGGGCGCGGTGTCGTCCGGCGTCCGCCGCGTCGAGGCGCTGACCGGCGAGGCGGCGCGCGCCTATCTGGTCGGCCGCGACGAACGTCTGCGCGAGGCGGCGGCGACCCTCAAGACCACGCCGGACGAAGTGCCCGCGCGCGTCGCGGCGCTGCTCGACGAACGACGCCGGTTGGAGCGTGAACTGGCCGAAGCGAAGAAGGCGCTCGCCATGGGAGGCGGTGCCGGTGGTCCGGCGGGGCCGGAGCAGGTCGGCGGCGTCGCCTTCATCGGCCAGGTGCTCGACGGCTTTGATGCCAAGGGGCTGCGCGGCGCGGTCGACGAGGCCAAGCAGCGCCTCGGCGGGTCGGGCGTCGCGGTGATGGTCGCGGTGAACGATGGCCGCGCTTCGATCGCGGTCGGCGTGACTGACGATCTGGTCGGGCGCGTCACTGCGGTCGACTTGCTGCGCAAGGCGGTGGCGGTGCTCGGCGGGCAGGGCGGCGGTGGCCGTCCCGACATGGCGCAGGGTGGTGGCCCCGATGGCAGCAAGGCCGCCGACGCGGTCGATGCGATCCGCGCGGCGCTGGCCGAGGCTCCCGTCGCAGCCTAGGCTTTCGGGACGGCGCCGGGCAGGCTTTGCTGGCGCCGTCCTGATCCTGATCAACTAGAAAAGCCCATATCGCGCCGAGACTTAGGCGGCGTCCGGCCGTTGATCGATCGTCCCCTTCAACGATCGAAAGACAGCACGCCATGACAGCCCAGCCGGACCGCCTGCGCGACCTCTTCATCGTCGGCCTGCGCAATGCGCACGCCGTGGAAAAGCAAGCGCTGTCGATCATGACGCCGCAGGTCAGCCGCATCGAGCACTATCCCGAAGTCGCCGACCAACTCCGCCGCCATATCGAGGAAACCAACCAGCAGATCGCCCGGCTCGACGAACTGCTCGAAGGGTTCGACACCAGCGGTTCGCTGTTGAAGGAGGCGGCGCTCAGCCTGTCCGGCACTATGGCGGCGATCGCCCACGTCCCGGCGGGCGACGAAATCTTGAAGAACAGCTTCGCCAACTACGCCTTCGAGCATTTCGAAATCGCGGCGTACAAATCGCTGCTGACCCTCGCCGACGATGGCGGGTTCAGCTCTGCGACGACGTTGTTGTCGCAATCTCTCGGCGAGGAAGAGCGAATGGCGGCATGGATCGACGACACCTTGCCGACGATCACCCGCCGCTATGCCACCCTCTACGCCGAAGGCGGGTCGAGCGCCGCCAAGGTGTAAGCCGCCTTACGACCCCAGGAACGCAGCGGTTCGCGCCGCTGCGGCCTCCCAATGGACACCATGGGCGCTGAGCCACGCATCGTCATAATAGGTGCAGCCGTACCGCTCGCCCCCGTCGCACAGCAATGTGACCACGCTGCCGCTCCGGTCCGCCGCTGCCATGTCGTCGATCAACGTCATGCAGGCGATCAAATTGGTGCCAGTCGACCCGCCGACCCGCCGTCCCAGCCGATCCGACAGCGCACGCATCGCGCCGATGCTGTCCGCATCCTCGACCGCGATCATACGGTCGATCACGCTCGGCACGAAACTCGGCTCGACGCGGGGGCGGCCGATGCCTTCGATCCGCGAACCGCAGCCTTCGGGCAAGGCGGTTACCGTGGCATCCGCGAAATGGCGGTGGAAGACCGAATGGACCGGGTCGGCAACGCACAATTCGCTGTCATAGCGACAATAGCGAATGAAGCGCCCGATCGTCGCCGACGTGCCGCCCGTTCCCGCACCGCACACCACCCAGGACGGCACCGGATGCTCCTCCGCCGCCATTTGTGCGAAGATCGATTCGGCGATGTTGTTGTTGCCCCGCCAGTCGGTTGCACGCTCGGCGTAGGTGAACTGGTCGATGAAATGCCCGCCGGTTTCCGCAGCGAGCCGGTGCGATGCCTCGTAGATCGCACGCGGATCGTCGACCGCATGGATTTCGCCGCCATGGAAACGGATCGCGTCGAGCTTGGGCGCCGCGGTGCTGGCGGGCACTACGGCAATGAACCGCAGCCCCAGCATCCGCGCGAAATAGGCTTCGCTGACCGCGGTCGAGCCCGACGACGCCTCGATCACGCAGGTGTCGGGCCCGATCCACTCGTTGCACAAGGCGTAGAGGAATAGAGACCGCGCCAACCGGTGCTTCAGGCTACCCGTCGGATGCGAACTTTCGTCCTTCAAATAGAGCGTGATGCCCGGAAAGCGCGGCAGGTCGACGCGGATCAGATGCGTATCGGCGGAGCGGTTGAAGTCCGCCTCGATCCGCCGCACCGCCTCGGCCAGCCAGGTCCGGTCGGTCCGCGTCCGCATCATTGCAGGCCGTGCCGCACCAGCATCGCGACCGGATCGGGGTCACGGCCGCGGAACGCACGGAAGCTGTCCGCCGCCGGCCGTGTCGCGCCGCGCGCCAGCACTTCCTCGCGGAACAGGTCGCCGGTCGCGCGGTCGACGAGGCCCGCCTCACGGAAGCGGTCGAAGCCGTCGGCGGCGAGCAGTTCTGCCCACAGATAGCTGTAATAGCCCGAGGCATAGCCGCCCGCAAAGATGTGGCTGAACGCATGCGGAAAGCGATTCCACGCCGGCGGGCGGATCACCGCCACCTCGTCGCGCACCGCCTCGATTACTTCGATCGGGTCCGACCCCATCGTGCCAAGGTGAAGCAGCAGATCGAACAACGCGAATTCCACCTGGCGGACGATGAACAGCCCCGCCTGGAAATGCCGCGCCTTCACCATGCGATCGAACAGGTCCTGCGGCAGGCGCTCGCCGGTCGCGACATGGCCGGACATGCCGGTCAGCACATCGGCATCCCAGGCGAAATCTTCCATCAACTGGCTGGGCAGCTCGATCGCGTCCCATTCGAACCCGTTGGTGCCCGCGATGCTGGGCCGATTTACCCGCGTGAACAGCAGGTGGAGCACGTGGCCCGTCTCGTGGAGCAAGGTGGTGACGTCATTGTGGCTCAGCAGCGCCGGCGACCCCTCGCTCGCCGGCGGGAAGTTGCACACCAGATAGGCCACCGGATTGGCGATCGTATTGCCGTCATGTAGCCGCGGCCGTGCCTCGCTCATCCAGGCGCCACCCCGCTTGCCGGCGCGGGCGTGGAGGTCGAGGTACATCCCCGCCAGCACCGTGCCGCCCTCATCGATCACGTCGAAATAGCGCGCATCCGGGTGATAGAGCGACACGTCGTGACGCTCGACCAGCGTGACGCCGAACAGCCGGGTCAGTAGCGCCTGCCACCCCGCCACGACGCGTTCGACAGGGAAATAGGCGCGCACCAATTGCTCATCGACGGCATAGCGCGACTGGCGCAACTTGTTCGAGGCGAAGCCGACGTCCCAGGGCTGCAGATCGGCGATGCCCAGCTCCGCGGCGGCAAACGCCCGCAACTCGGCCAAGTCTCGCTCCGCGGCCGGCTTGGCCCGGCGCGCCAGGTCGCGCAGGAAAGCGAGCACCTCGCCCGCATTGGGTGCCATCTTGGTAGCGAGCGACCATTCGACGGGATCGGCAAAGCCCAAAAGCTTGGCGGCCTCATGCCGCAGCTCCAGGATGCGGGCGATGCGCGGCGAATTATCGAACTTTCCGGCATCCGGCCCCTGATCCGAAGCGCGCGTCGCCGACGCGCGGTAGACGCGCGCGCGCAGATCGCGGTTCGTCGCGAAGGTCAGGATGGCGTTGACGCTGGGTTGCTGCAGCGTGACCAGCCAGCCGTCGAGCCCCTTGGCCTTTGCGGCGGCGGCAAACATCGTCCTGTCCGCGTCCGACACGCCATCGAGCAGCGCCGCGTCGGTGACGTGCTCGCTCCAGCTTTCGGTCGCATCCAGCACCGCGCTGCCGAAGGCGTTGGACAGCGCCGACAATTCGACCGAGATGTCGCGAAAGCGGTCGCGATCCCCGGCATCCAGCGCCACGCCCGACAAGCGGAAATCGCGCACCGCATGCTCTACCGCGACACGATCGGCCACCGGCAGGGCGGCGAAATCGGGCGATGTCGTCAGGCCGACGAGGATGTCGTAGAAGTCGCGATCCTGCCCGACGGCGATGCTATGCTCGGTCAGCCGGCGCTGCGCTTCGGCGTGCGCCGCGCGAATGTCGGGCGTGTCGGCGACGCCGTGCAGGTGCGAGACTGCCGACCAGATCGCGTCGATGCGCGTGTTCGCCCGCTCATAGGGGAGCCATACGGACGCGAAATCGGTGGGCTTCGCCGCCTTGATCGCGGCCACCGTCGCGTGATGCTCGGCGAGCGCCACGTCCAGCGCAGGCGCGATCATGTCGGGCGTGATCTCGGCGAAACGGGGCAGCGCATCGGTATCGAGCAGCGGATTGGTCGTCGAAGTATCCATTGCGCCGATAAAGCCGCTCGCGCCACCAATCGCAAATCCGAATTGACGATAGGGCCATCAATCGTGCGAATGACGGGATGGCGGACCGGCGTTCAGGACACCGGTATCTCGAACGCCCCCACCGGCAGCCCGGCATCGTCGGTCAGGTTGGTGATCGCGCTGTCCCCCCATGCGTAGCGCACGCGCGTGACGGGCTTGCCGTCGCCCGACAGCATCACGCCGTCGTTACCCACCGTGCCCGCGGCAAAGCGACACGTCCCCGGCCCAGCGCCACACAGTTCGAAGCCGATCGCCTGCGCGGCGCCCCGCGCATGGAGCACCCCGGTGACGCCAGTGAACCGCAACGCCACGCCGGTGCCGCTCGCACGGGCTGTCGCAATGGCGGGCCCGGACGCACCGATCGCGTCCTTGTAGACGATGGCGCGCATGACCCGAGCGAGCCGCTGACCCACCGCATGCTTCTCGCCGGGGTGGATGTCGAGCGGATCGCCGATATCGTGCGATACCGCGACGCCCGCACGTCCGTCGCGCTCGACGACCAGTCGTTGCGCATTGCGCACCTCGCCCCAGCCGCTCTCGCTCGGCGCGGTGGGGATGGCGCCGTAGGACGACAGCTGCACGACGCCCCATGCTGCCTGTGGACTATCCAGCCGCGTGCGCCAGTCGGCAAACAGGGCGGCAAGGCGTCGGTCGTATCCTGGGATGCCGGTATCCGATTCACCCTGATACCAGGCGATGCCAGCGACGTGCGTTTGCCTCAGCGGCGCGATCATCGCATTGTACAGCGTGCCGGCGCCGTTGATGTCATCCCAGGGCACGCGCGGCGCCGCACCGTTCAATCGCTTGGCGATCGCGTAACGCCAGCCTGAACCCAGCGGAATGCTGCTGCCATCGGCAAAGGTGATCCGCATCGCCTCGGTCGGGCCGGTCATCCCGCCGAGCGCATAGACGTCGTCGTCATTGACGGTGATGACGTTGCGTCCAGCGGTCAGCGTACCGGCGGGCAGGGCGTAGACCCGCATCTGCGACGCCAGGCTGCTGCCGCCAACCCCCTTGCCATTCACCCAGGTCCGATCCGCATCGTCGATCGCGCCCAGCGTCAGCGTCGCCGGGCCCCGCGCTTGCTCGGCCGAGACATCGATATCGCGGCTATACCAGAGCATGCCGTTATAATCGGCGAGTTCCGGCACACCCCAATGTTCGAAGTTGGTCATCGACGGCACCGGTCGCCAGTCGAGCCGCGCTTCCGGCTGCCAAGGCTCGTGTCCTGCGGCATCGCCCGATCCCTTCCGCCACCACGCCTCCCACGCGGCCATCGCGCGCGCATTGGCCGCGGCGGGATCGCGTGCGTACAGCGCCAGCAGGTCGGCAGCATCCGCCATGCCGGCACGGCGCAGCGCGGCGTCGCTCATCCACGCGCTGATCCGCGACCCGCCCCAGCTCGAATGGATCGCGCCGATTGGCACGTCGGCGCTGCGGCGCAGCGCCTGCACCATGTAATAGCAGGAGGCCGAGAAGCCGGGCACGCTTTCGGGCGTCGCCGCGACCCAGCGGGGTTGTTCGGCAAAGCGGGTCAGAGGCGTCGCGGAAGACACCTTCGCTACGGTGAGCAGCCGCAGTATGTCGTCGGCGGGGGCATGCGCGTCGGCGATCATGTCCTGCGCGCTCGAAACCGTCATCTCCATGTTGCTCTGCCCCGAACAGAGGAACACATCGCCCACCAGCAGGTCGCGCACCACCGCGGCGCCACTCGGAGCGGCGATGGTCATGTCATAGGGGCCGCCGGCGGGCAGCGTGGGAAGCTGCGCAGCGAAGCGGCCGTTGCGGTCGGCGCGGGCGGTGACGCTGTGCCCGGCGAGCGTCACCATCACCGTTTCGCCGGGGGCCGCATCGCCCGACAGGTCGACGGGTTGGCCGCGCTGGATCACACCATGATCGGTCAGGACGCCATCGAGCCGGGGCGCAGCACCGGCCGCGGCACTCGTGGCGGTCAGGAGCAAGGCGAATAGCGGCTTCATGACAGACCCTCTCAATAATCGGCGCTCGACGGTGACGCCTTTTCGGCAATGGTAACGCCATCATCGGATTTAAAGAAGGCTATAGCCAATAGAGCGGTCGGCCGCTTTCCGTCGGGCGAATCTTCTGACACACCTTATGCTAACGATATCACGATGGGAGAGGGCGCATGGATCGCCGCGATTTTCTGGCGAAGGGCATGTTGGGCGGCGCTGCCGGTTTGGCGGCGAATGGCTTCGCGACAGTCGCGGGCGCCGATCCGATGAAGCCGCAAGACCTCAGTTTTCCCAAGGATTTTCTGTGGGGCTGCGCCACCGCCTCGTATCAGATCGAAGGCGCGGTGACGGAGGACGGCAGAGGGCAGACGAATTGGGACGTTTTCTCGCATACGCCGGGCAAGGTTGCCAATGGCGACACCGGCGACGTCGCCTGCGACAGCTATCACCGGTACAAGGACGACATCGGCCTCCTGAAGGCCCTCGGCGTAAAGGCCTATCGCCTGTCGCTCGCCTGGTCGCGTATCTTTCCCGACGGTCGCGGCAAGCCGAACCAGAAGGGCATCGACTATTACAACCGTGTGATCGACGGCCTGCTGGCGGCGGGCATCCAGCCTAACGTCACCCTGTTCCACTGGGATCTGCCTCAGGCGCTGCCCGGCGGGTGGCAGAACCGCGATACGGCGAAGGCGTTCGCCGACTATGCGGGTTTCATGGCGGGCAAGCTGTCCGACCGCGTCCACCGCTTCATGACGGTCAACGAGCTGCGCTGCTTTACCGATCTCGGCCATATGGTCGGCATCCACGCGCCGGGGCTGAAGCTGCCCCAGGGACAGGTCAACCAGGTCCGCCATCATGGCGTGCTGGCACATGGCCTGGGGGTGCAGGCCATTCGCGCCAACGTGCGGGCCGGGACCGAGGTGGGCCTTGCCGACAACGCCAACATCTTCGTTCCGGTCATCGAGACGCCCGATCATATCGAGGCGGCGAAAAAGGCGCTGCGCGACGACAATGCCATGTTCCTGACCGCGATCATGGAGGGGGCCTAACCGGACAGCTATCTCACCGCCGCCGGGGCCGACGCGCCCAAGGTGCAGGCGGGCGACATGGCGGCGATCGGCAGTCCGATCGATTTCGTCGCTCTCAACATCTATACGCCGACCTATGTGAAGGCCGATCCGTCGGCCCCGCGCGGCTACACGCCGCTGCCGCATCTGCCCTCCTCACCGCGGATGGCATCGCCCTGGCTGTATGTGGGGCCGGAGGTCGCCTATTGGGGCGTGCGGGCGGTCAGCGAATTGTGGAAGCCTAAGGCGATCTACATCAGCGAAAACGGCTGTTCGGCGGACGATCCCGTCAACGCGAGCGGGCTGATCGATGATTCCGACCGGATCATGTACCTGCGCAATTACCTGGGCCAGTTCCGCCGCGCGGCCGCCGAAGGCTATCCGCTCAAGGGCTATTTCCTCTGGAGCCTGATGGACAATTTTGAATGGGCAGATGGCTATGGCAAGCGCTTCGGCATCCACCACGTCGACTTCGCCACGCAGAAGCGGACGCCGAAGTTGAGCGCTCTGTGGTACAAGGAACTGATCCGCCGCAACGCGCTGGTCTGACGCATGCGCCGCCCCGTCACGTGCAGAGCGTGGCGGGCGGCAGCGGGGCGTCGGCGGGAATGGGGACCCCCTTCGCTGCCGCAGCCGCTTCCAGCATCGGGCTGGGACCCGGCAAGGCCAAGTCGATCGCTGCCGCGTAAAAGGGGTCCGCTTCCGCGCGTTGCAGTGTCGTGAAGGTGAAGCCCATCTCGCGATACTGCGCCAGCAGGCGCGGCATCATCCGTGCATCGAACGCCCCCAGATGCATCAGCAACACATAGGGAATGTCGCGCCCCAGAGCGGCTTGCGACAAGGCCCGCGATCGGAGCGCTTGCGCGCGTGCGGCGGCGAGGAAGCTGGTTTCGAGGCTCGTGATGGCCGCGCCGTCGTTCTTCGCGACGCAGCGCGCATAGGCGTCGTTCCAGCCGTAATCGCCGAAGCTCATCGTCACCGCGGCAATGCGATAGCCGTTGGCCCGCAACCCTGCGCGCACCGCTCCGACCTGCGCCGCATCCTTGCCCTCGCTGAGGAAGGGATAGCGGAACCAGCGCCAGTCGCTGCGCTTGCCGGCCGCAGCCAGCGCCGGCTCGTTGCGAGCGACGTCGGCGAGGAAGGCTGGGGCGGCCGTCGTCGCCAGATTGCCGTGGCTCCAGCTGTGGTTGCCGATCGGCAGCCCGGCACGCCGCCACGCCGCGACCACCTGGGGCGCGGTCGCATCGCTGGCGAAACCGCCGTTGTAGAAGCCGAACGCCGGCGCCCGTTCGGCTTTCAGCGCCGCGAGGATGCGCTGCGCGATGCGCAGGCGGTCGTCGCCGATCGGCAACGGACCATGCGCGGGCAGGTCGTCGAAGGTCAGCGCGATCTGCGGCGGCGGGGCCTGCGGCCCGACCCTAATCGGGGCGGAGGCGCCAAGGATGCGTCGCTCGGCGAAAAGCGAAAGCGGGATCGCCTGGGCCATCGCGCGATAGCCGGCCTCGTTCGGATGAAGATGGTCGCCGGTATCATAAGCAGGCAGCAGCCGGTCCGGATGCGCCGGGTCGCGGACCGCCGCGTCGAAATCGACCACTGCATCGAACGTGCCGGAGGTTCGGATGAAGCGATTGATCGCCTGCCGGTCCGCTTCGGTTTCGGGGCCGGCATGATAATTAGCGTTGCCGACCAGCGGCGTGATCGTACCACCGATCAGCCGGATGCCATGCGAGTGGGCCCGTGCCGCGAGTTGGCGGTACGCAGCGGTGATGGCGGCAACCATCGCGCGATGGGTCGCGCCATCCACGGGTCGGTCGCGTGTCAGCGTGCCGAGATCGTTGACGCCTTCCAGCACGATCGCCGCGCGCACGTTGGGCCGGTCGATCACGTCCCGATCGAAGCGCGCGAGCAGATTGGGGCCGGCGCCGTCGAGCAGCACCCGATTGCCGCCGATCCCGGCGTTGACCACCGACAGGCCGGCGGTGGCGCGGTTCGCGGCCAGGCGGCGTGCCAATTCGTCGGGCCAGCGGGTGTTCGCATCGTCACGCACGCCGCGGCCATCGGTGATCGAGTCGCCGATCGCGACGATCGTCCCCGTCGTGCCGCCACCGCTGACCTCGACATCGGCAAGGCTCCACCAGCCGCCGATCGTCTGCGGATCGGTCAACGTCGCGGCGGCAGTCTGGTCGCCGCGCGCGGCAAAGGTCGTCGCGCGGGCACCGGGGTGGCCGGTACGCGTGGCGGGCGCGTCGGGGAAGAACAGGCTGATCGTCAGATCGTCCCCCGCGTTTGTCGCAAGCGGCAGCGGATCCGAATAGACGTCGGCACCCGCCGGGATGGTGACTGCCTGTGCGCCGGAGAAGGTCAGCGGCGTATTGCCGCTAACGGCAGCACTGGCGGGCGCGCCCTTGCCCAGCGCAGCGGCGTCGATCCGGAGCGGCGCAGTGCCGGCGCTGTTCGACAGCCGCACGCGCACCATCGTGCCACCGCCCGAGAGATGGACGATCTGCCGCACCGTCACCGGCCCCAGCGCTGCCAGCTTGTCCGCTTCGGCCTGCGCGGCGACCATCTGGGCCGATCCCCAGGCCGGCACCCAGTGCGGCCCCTGCGCCCAGCCCGCGGCCGCCATCCCGGCGAGCAGCAACGCGCCGCCCGTCACCATCGTCGTCCGCCGCACCCGGCCCCGCCATGCCGCCCTCATCCGCCCGATCCTCTCAACCCGATGCCTAGCGCGGCATTGCCAAATACGCCGCGACCCAGACCAGTGGCGCATTCCAGTTGATGGCCACTTCGTTGTCCGCAAAGGCCCGCGAATCGTCCAGCCAGCACCGCTGCGCAACGCATCGCCCCTTCAGCGAGGCCGAGACGGGATCGGCGAACGAGGTGTTGTTCGCTCCCCCACTCAGCACGCCCGGCGGCGGCCCCGGCAGTCGTGCGTCGAACTGATGCGCCCAGAAACGATGGTGCGGGTGCTGCATCGGCTTCCATCCGAAGCCGGTGACATAGCTCTGATCCAGCGGATTGCGCCCCAGCACATAATCGGCGGTATCGACCACCGCATCGCGATAGCGCGCCTCACCGGTAAAGCGCGCCGCCAGGGCGAGCACGATGCCCCGGCTCAGGATCGCGCCGTTCGATCCCCAGACATAATCGGTGGTCGCATAGGGCAGGTGATATCCCGACCGCTCCCGCTCCGCCAGGAATGCGTCGGCGAGCGCCACGAGCTTTGCCCGTGCCGCATCGCGTTCGGCCAAGGGGACGCCATCGGCGGTCGCCAGCGTGATCGTCCCCAGCGTCCCGACATTGGCCCAGCCCGCTTCGCCCCACAGCGGTGCGGCATGCAGCGGCATGCGCTGCAGCGTCTCGGCCAGCTCTGGCATCTTGGTCGTCGCATACAGCTCAGCAGTCGCCCAATAGCGCTCGTCGTCGAGGTGCGGGTCGCCATAGCCGCCGCTGCCCTCGAAATCCTGAGCGGCATAGATATCCGGGTTGCGCAGTGCCGCTCGATAGGCCTTGCCCGCCGCCACCAGGCAGCGATGCGCGAAGGCCTTGTCGATCGCGCGCCAGATCCGCGCACATTGCGCGGCGGTGGCCGCCAGATTCAGCGTGGCGGCGGTGCTCGGCGGATACAGCAACCGCTCCTCGCGATCCTCGGCGGGGATGGTCGGCAGCGGGGTCCAGTGGCGATCGGCGACCTTGTGATGCGCCATGCCACCGGCATCGACGCTGGTCAGGGTCATCGGCCGGCGTGGTTGCGGCCCGACCGGCAGCGCGAGTTGCGTGCCATCCGGCACCTGCATCGCCAGCAGGAACCGCATCTCCCATCGGCTTTCGTCGAGCAGGTCGTCGATGCCGTTGCCGGCCTCGGGCAGCACCGCGCTGCCATCGGCGAACGGCGGGGCCGCGGCATTGACCTCGTAGAGGTTCTGCAACGTCCACAGCGCGATGCCACCGTTGACCACATACTTGCCATGGTCGCCCGCGTCGTACCAGCCGCCCGTCACGTCCAATGTGTAGCGGCACCCGGGCCAGACCGTGCCGGCGGTATCACGCCCGGCAAAACAGGTCGCGACCTCATGCGGATGCCCCGCCGCGCGCGCCCATTGCGGACCACCGGCATAGCGCGCGTCGATCGCGATGCCGGCGCGGTTCTGGTAGAAGAAGTTCAGCGCCGCGCGCGCCAGCGACGCATAGGTGTCGGCCTTGATCGCAAAGGGATGGCTGGTCACGCCATCCACCATCAGCCGATACGTGCCGGGCACCCGCACGGCGCTCAGGTCGATCTGATGAACGTGATCGCCCGATGCCGCATCATCGCCAAACGGCCGGGTCTTGCCCTCCGCCACGGCCTTGCCGCTTGCATCGATGACGCGCCACGGCAGCGGCGCCTTGGCATCGTCCGACAGGATCGCCCATTTCGCCGTGTCGGGGCGAAAGCCGATCTGGTTGAGATGCACCGCCGGCGGTGCTGACGCCGCGCCTGCCAGCGCCAGCGGTAACAGCAGCGCCCAGGCCGTGCTCATCGGGTCTGCCCCCAATTGGCGAGCGGGGAGGGGGCCACCATCCGCAGAAAATCGCCATGCGTCGGCAGCCGCTCGGCGGTGTCCGCATAGCCGCGCCGCATCGTCTCCATCGCCTCGGCGACCAGAGTTTCGTCCAGCGCGTCTGCGGCGGGCTCCCAGGTCGATGGCACCAGTCCCTGGCCCAGACACACCGCGACCCAGCTCGGCACGCTGAACAGATCATAGCCTTCGCGGAACAGTCGCCCCTTCCCGCGCCACAGGTCCAGCTTGCGGGTCAGACTGTCGGGCAGCGGCATGGTGCGGACGCGATCCCAGAACGGCGTGTCGGTCCGCCGGGTCTGGGCATAATGGAGGATGATGAAGTCGCGGATGTCCTCGTACAGATCGTGCAGCTGGCGGTTGAATTCGTCGCGTTCGGCGGGGTCGAAGCGTGTGTCGGGGAACATTGCGACGATCCGCTGAATGCCCGCCTGGACCAGATGGATGCTGGTCGATTCGAGCGGTTCGATGAAGCCGCTCGACAGCCCCAGCGCGATGACGTTGCGGTTCCAGCTCTGCCGCCGCCGTCCCGCGGTGAAGCGCAGGCGGCGGGGATCGCCCAACGGCTCGCCCGCAAGGCTGGCGAGCAGGTCGAACTCCGCCGCCTCGTCGGACAGAAAGTCGCTGCAATAGACATAGCCGTTGCCCATCCGGTGCTGCAGCGGGATACGCCACTGCCAGCCGGCCGCACGAGCGGTGGCACGGGTGTAGGGATCGGGCTCCCGCGCATTGGGCAGCGCACACGGCACCGCCACCGCCCGGTCGCAAGGCAGCCATTGCGCATAGCTCTCATAGCCCGTGTGCAGCGCCTCCTCGATCATTAGTCCGCGAAAGCCGGAACAGTCGATGAACAGGTCGCCCGCCACCTGCCGCCCGTCGGCGAGCGTCAGCGCCTCGACATAGCCATCCTCGCCCCGCAACCGGACGTCGGCGATCCGCCCCTCGATCCGCGTCACGCCGCCGCGCTCGGCATAGCCGCGCAGATAGCGCGCATAGAGCGAGGCATCGAAATGATAGGCGTAGAACAGCTCGCGCACCGGCGAGCGCGCATCCTCGCGCGCCCGGCCGAACCGCCCGCGCGCCGCCGCCTGCGCGCTCATCGACCAGGCGGTGATGTCCGGTATCGCGCGACGACTGCGTTCGCGCAGCCACAGCTGATGGAAGGCTATGCCCTGCAGATCCTGCCCGAAAGTGCCGAACGGATGGATGTAGCGATCGCCGATCGCGCCCCAGTCGCGAAATTCGATGCCCAGCTTGAACGTGCCTGCGGTCGCCGCGAGGAATTCGTTCTCGTCGATCCCCAGCATCCGGTTGAAATTCAGCAGCGGCGGGATGGTCGCTTCGCCGACGCCGACCGTACCGATCTCTTCCGATTCGATCAGCGTGACGCGCGTATAGCCGGTGTTGAGCAGGCGCGAGAACGCGGCGGCGGCCATCCAGCCGGCGGTGCCGCCACCGACGATGACGATATTGCGGATGGCATGGTCGGGGACGGGCAGGGTCATCGGGCTAGGCGCCTCGCTTGCGCCGCGAGCCAGGCGGCATGGGTGGGGGCGTGCGGCAGCGCCGCCGCGATAGCGTCGGTGATGCCATGCATCGCCGCATGCGCATCGGCCAGCGGCACGGCGTCCGCCAAGGGATCGATCCGCCGCGGGCGTATCCCCTGACCGATCATCACCGCCGCCCAGCCGTCGCGCGTGAACGTTTCCTCTTCGTAGAAGGGCAGGCGCCCGCGCTCTTCGAACTGGCGTAGGGTATGGGCCAGGCTATCCGGCGGCTCCGCGGAGACCACCGCCCGCCACATCGGTTCCGGTCGGGCGGTCGCGCGATAATGCAGCGCCAGCATGTCGCGCACGCGTTCCGCCTCCGCCAGCGTCTGGCGATTGAAATCCGCCGCCTCCACCCGCGCCATGTCCCGGTCGGGGAGCATCGCGATCAGGCGATCGATCGCGCTCAGCGCCAGGTGCAGGTTGCACCATTCCAGCGGATCGATTGCCGTCGCGGCATCGCCGATCGCGACGCAATTGGCACGCCATGGCTCCCGGCGCGTCCCCGGTCGGATTGTCATGGGTGCAGCACCGGCCGTCCCCAGCAATGCCGCTGCATCGTCATCGGTCAGCCGGTCGGCCGCATAGACGATACCGCGCTGCGTGCCGCTGTCCCACGACCAGCCCGCCGCATGCGCGGTGACGGGCGTTAGCAGCGGCGGCTCGGCCGGCGGCCCATCGGCCAGCATCACCCGATCGCACGGCAGCCACGCGCTCCAATCGTCGCACGCGGTGTCGATCGCATCGCGCAGCCGCGCTTCGGGCCCAGTCGCATCGACGTACAGGTCCGCTGTCAGCCTTCCCCCATCGGCGAGCGCCACCGCTTCGATCCCGCCACGATCGTCGCGCGCGATGTCGCCGATCTCTCCCGCCACCACGTCCACCCCGACATGGGCGGCAAAGGCCCGGATCATCCGCGTGTAGCGCGGCAGGTCCAGCGTCAGCCCGGGCTGATGCCGGGCGAAGATCGTCCCCGGCGTCGGCGGCGCGTATCGCCCGGCCCGACCGAGCGCGGCGGCGGGCGCGAACGCTTCGAACCGCGGCACCGCCCCCTCCCGCTCGACGCGCAGCCAGTGCAGGTGAAATGCCGTCGCGCCGAACGCCTGGCCATAATGATCATAGGCGTGGACATAGTCCGCGTCGTCGCGTCCCCACCCGATGAAGCGCGTGCCCAGGCGATAGCCGGCGCCGGTGCGCACCACGGCATCCTCGTCACCGATGCCCAGATCGGCATGGAAACCGGCGAGCGAGGGCAGGGTGCAGGTGATCCGATCGGCCAGTGCATTCGGCGACGGCGCGGTATCGAGCAGCGTCACCTCTAGAAACGGCGCGCGGCGCTTCAGTGCGGCTGCGGCCAGCCAGCCGACGATCCCGCCACCCGCCACCAGAATGCTGCGAATGGCGCGGTCCTGCGTCACGCCGCCTCCGCCATCGGGCAGTAGCCATCGATGAACGCGCGATGCCCCGGCCGCCGCGCCACCTCTGCGGCAATCTGTTCGGCAAGGCTGCCGATGCCACGCCACACGTCGCCCTCGGGCGGAACGTCGGCGCGCGGGTCCCAGCCCCGCGGTACGATGCCCTGGCCCATGTAGACCGCGATCCACGACGCATCCAGGAATACGCCCTCGCGATATTTCACCACCCGACCGCGCCGGCGCCACAGCTCCAGCTTCTCCGACAGGCTGTCGGGGATCGGCATCGTCCGCACATAGTCCCAGAACGGCGAATCGCTCCGCGTCGTCGCGTGATAGTGCAGGATCAGGAAGTCGCGGATCCGGTCATATTCCAGGTCGATCACACGATTGAACTCGTCGCGATCCGCGGCGCTGGTGCGCCCGTCCGGGAACAGCTCGACAAGCAACGTGATCGCCTGCTGCACCAGATAGATGCTGGTCGATTCGAGCGGCTCCAGAAATCCACTCGCCAGCCCGATCCCGACGCAATTGTGCGACCAGCTCTGCCGCCGCCGCCCCGCCTTGAAGCGCAGCGGCCGCGGGTCGGCGAGCGCTTCGCCCTCCACCACGCCGCGCAGCGCTGCGGCTGCGGCATCGTCGCTCAGGAAGCCGCTGGCATAGACATAGCCGTTGCCGGTGCGGTGCTGCAGCGGGATGCGCCAGCGCCACCCCGCCGGCATGGCGATCGCGCTGGTATAGGGCGTCACCGCCGTCTCCGTCCGGCACGGCATCGCCACCGCCCGATCGGCGGGCAGCCAGCGCGACCAGTCCTCGAACGGCTCGCCCAACGCCTCGCCCAGCAGCAGCGATCGGAAGCCGGAACAGTCGACGAACAGGTCACCTTCGATCCGCGTGCCATCGGCCAGCGTCACCGCGACGATATCGCCGCTTACGCCATCGCGCGCCACATCCACGACGATCC
Source organism: Sphingomonas sp. NIC1 (assembly GCF_001638925.1). Lineage (NCBI taxonomy): Bacteria > Pseudomonadati > Pseudomonadota > Alphaproteobacteria > Sphingomonadales > Sphingomonadaceae > Sphingomonas > Sphingomonas sp. NIC1. Next base: position 3,267,498 of record NZ_CP015521.1, on the reverse strand, counting down.
CCTCGCTGCGCCGCGCGCCCATCTCTTCGGCGAGACCGCGCAGATAGGGCGCGAAGAGCAGCGCATCGAACTGATAGGCATAGCCGAACGTCCCCGCGAGCGACCGCCGGTCCGTCTCCGGCATGGCGAACCGCCCCTCGCGCGCCAGCGCGCAGGCATAGGACAGCCGGTCGAGCGGCGGCAGCTCGGCGCCCTCGCGCAGCAGTCGCGTATAATAATGGTGGAAATCGACCGCGCCCGATCCGGTGCCGAACGTACCGAACGGGTGGATATAGCTGTCGCCGATCGCGCCCCAGTCGCGAAATTCGATCCCCAGCTTAAACGTCGCGCGCGTCCGCGCCATGAATTCCGCTTCGGGGATGCCGAGCCGTTCGTTGAAGGCGCGGATATGGGGTAGGGTGGCTTCGCCGACGCCGACCACGCCGATCGCCTCCGATTCGATCAGGTGGACCTCGGCGCGATGCGGCAGCAAGCGCGCGATCGCCGCCGCAGTCATCCAGCCCGCAGTCCCGCCGCCGATGATGACGACGCGGGTCGTCCGTTGCCGTTCCCCGGCCATCCTCATCCCTTCCCGACGCCCCATGGTGGCGCTCCCACTCGTGCGGCGTCTTGTCTGATCAATGTCCCTACAGCAGTTCCGACGATGCGCCAATGTTGCTCGAAAATCACACTAGAGACATAAAATGTAATGGCGCCGGAACGGGCGTTACCGCAACCATTGCAGTTGGATCGCTGCTCTGCTCAGACAAATAGAACAGGAGACCCGCGGATTCGAAACCGTGCGGCTCATTGGGGAGGATCATCATGCGCCCAACCGCGCCGTCGCATTCCACTGCCACATCGCTCGTCCGCCTCCTGCGCGGCGCCTCGGTCGGTGCCCTCTGCATCGCCAGCGTGACGGGCGCCGCCCATGCGCAATCGGTCGAGCAGACTAAACAAACCTCCCCGACCGCGGCGAAGGCCGGCACCGGCACCGCAGGCACCGCGTCGGCCACCACGCCCGCCGCGAGCGCGCAGGTCGATCCGGCCGCGACGTCGCAGGCGAGCGATACGTCGGCATCGCCCGAAGACATCGTCGTCACCGGCATTCGTCAGAGCCTCGCCAATGCGCAGAACATCAAGCGCAATTCCGATACCGTCGTCGACGCCATCACCGCGACCGACATCGGTGCGCTGCCCGATCGCTCGGTCACGGAGGCGCTGCAGCGCGTGCCGGGCGTCTCGATCAGCCGATTCGCTGCGGCCAACGATCCCGACCACTTCTCGGTCGAAGGATCGGGCGTCGTCGTACGCGGTCTCAATTTCGTCCGGTCCGAATTCAACGGCCGCGACGCCTTCGCGGCGGGTATCGGTGGCCAGTCGCTCAACTTCTCGGACGTTCCCGCCGAACTGCTCGGCTCGGTCGAGGTGTACAAGAACGTCACCGCCGCCGCGATCGAGGGCGGCCTCGCCGGTACGGTCAACCTCAACACGCGCAAGCCCTTTGACAATCGCGGCTTCCACATGGGCGTCGATGCCGAGGGGAATTACGGCGATTTCCGCAAGAAGTGGACGCCGACGGGCTCGATCCTGATCAGCGACACCTTCGAAACCGGGATCGGCACGTTCGGCATCCTGGGCGATCTGTCCTATTCGCGCATCCGCAGCCGCGCCGATGGCGTGCAGATCACCAATTTCCAGACGCGCGACAACACGCAGGTGCCCTTCCAGAACGGCAATGGCGTGCTCGTCTGCCGCAACCCGTTGCCGAGCAACAGCAACACCACGACGCTGCCGCCGGCCGGATCGGCGTGCGGCACGGCATCGACGGCCGGGGCGGATGGCTTCGCCGATCTGCTGCCTAAGGCCTATGCGCCGCTCGGCGGCCAGTACCGGACGCAGGAATTCGACCGCAAACGCGACGGCATCGCGCTGGCCGCACAGTTCGAAACGCGCGACAAGTCGTTCCTGCTGACCGCGCAGTACCTGCGGTCGCACACCACCAACACGACGGATGAGCACACGTTCGAAGCGGCGCCAGATCTGTCGGAATACAGCACCTTCCCGGTCGGCTGCGTGCAGAACAACGACGGCCCGCTATACAACGGCAATGGCACGGTGCGGGCGGAATGCCCGGTCGGCCAGTTCAAGAATTACGTCTACGATTCGAACGGGCTTTTTCAGAGTGGCTACATCACGTCGCCGGGCACCGGCTATCGCACCAGCCGTAGCGGCGCGCCGGCCACCACCTTCCTGCCGACGGGGGGTGCGCAGCTTCAGCTCGCGCGCGGGCAGACCTACGATCGCAACCTCGTCAGCGATTACGGCCTCAACGCCGAAATCCATCCGGCCGAGCGTTGGTCGATCAACCTCGATGCGGACTACACGCGATCGGAACACAACAACTACAGCCTGAGCATCTTCGGCGCGACCTTCGCCGATCAGGAGCTGGATCTAACGGGCAAGCTGCCCAGCGTCATCTCGCACAAGCCGAACACGCTGTCGGCGAGCTGGGCGCAGCCGGCGAATACGATTCTCGCTGGCGAAACCGACGCCCAGTATTTTGCTGATCCCCGCGCGCAATACTGGCGCGCCGCGATGGACCACAGCGAAGACAGCGTCGGTCAGGAATATCAGTTCAAGGCGGACGTCACCTACGACTTTGCCGAGGACAGCTTCTTCAACAAGGCCCGCTTCGGCGCACGCTATGCCGATCGCGACCAGAATGTGAAATATTCGACGTATAACTGGGGCATGCTCAGCGAAATCTGGGCGGGCAATTATCCGGTCACGCTCGACCAATATGGCGGCAACCAGGCCCAATATTACACCTTCCCCAACTTCTTCCGCGGAGCCACCAATTCGCCGCCGGGCGCCTATTTCTACAATGGCGACATGATCAACGGCTACGGCACGGCGGTGAACTTCCTGAAGCAGGTGGAAGCCGTATCGCGCAACCAGAACGGCAATACGCAGCAGCAATGGCTGCCGCTCGCCGAGCGTCCGGGCGTCGTGGCGGGCACACCCTATCTGCCCAGCGAAATCCAGCGCGTGCATCAGCGCGATACCGCCGCCTATGCGATGATCTCGTTCAAGTCGCGCAGCGGTCTCGACTTCAGCGGCAACGCCGGCGTCCGCTATGTCCGCACGGGTCTGGACTCGTTCGGGACGACCACGGTGCCCAACCAGGCGACGCTGAACATCTCGAACCCGTACAGCTCGCGTTGCGCCATCGTGGCTCCCCCTGCCGGTGCCCCTCCCGGTGCGACGCCCAGCACGCCTGGCGGCGTCTGCAACCTGGGGCCGACGGGCTATGCTCTGCTGCAGCAGTTCGCCGGGGTGAACTCGGTCAACCTCTACAATCAGGCGAAGAACAGCTACACCTACTGGCTGCCAAGCGTGAACCTTAAGTTCGGCCTGACGCGAAACCTGATCGCGCGTCTGGCCGGATCGAAGGTGCTGACGCGACCGGATTCAGCGCTGATCCGCAACTTCCAGCAGATCACGATCGACGGCAACGGCAACTTCCTCAGCACGGTCGGCAATCCGTATCTGAAGCCGGCAACGGCATGGCAGTTCGACGCAACGGCGGAATGGTACTTCTCGAAGGTCGGGTCGTTGACCGTCGACGCCTTCTACAAGGACGTGTCCAACTTCTTCTACCAGTCGGTCGTCAGCCTGCCGCTCCAGAACAATGGCGTCACGTTCCCGCTGCTGACCCGCGGGCCGGCGAACTATAACGGTCACGGCAAGATCAAGGGTGTCGAGGTCGCTTACCAGCAGACGTTCAGCTTCCTGCCCGGCTTCCTCAACGGCTTCGGCTTCACGGGCAACTATTCCTATATCGAAAGCTCGGGCCTGCCGAACTCGTTCCTCAACGGCGGTGCGCCGGTGACGAACGTGGCCGCGCAGACGGTGCGTGGCAGCCTGCCGCTGGAAGGTCTGTCGAAGCACAACGTCAACGCGACGCTCTTCTACGAAAAGGGGCCGATCTCGCTGCGTGCCGCCTACAACTGGCGCTCGAAGTATCTGCTGACCGCGGCGGACGTGATCTTCCCCTATACGTCGATCTTCCAGGACGCCTCGGGTCAGCTCGACGCATCCGCGTTCCTAAACGTGACGAAGGCGATCAAGATCGGTGTCCAAGGCGTGAACCTCACCAACACCGTCACCAAGACATTGCAGGCGTATACGGGCGATCCCGCCCAGCTCGCCCCGCGCTCCTACTTCATGAACGATCGCCGCTTCTCGTTCATCCTGCGCGGCAATTTCTGACGAAAAAGGCGGCGGGATATCCCCGCCGCCTCCACCGTTCCGGGCCGGTTCCTCGGGATCGAGGCGCCGGCCCTTTTTCGTATCCGTCAGTTATGCGGCAGCTTCGACCGATCGAACCCGGCGCCCAAATCGAGCAGGAACGCTGGCCCCACCTCGATCACCTGCTTCGCTCCGGCGAGCTGTATGCCGATCCGCGCCTTGCCCGCCGCGAATGCCTGGTTCGACACGCCCGACACGAAATAGCGCTTCCACCCCGCGCCGACATTCACTGTCTCGCTGGTGATCTGCGGGTAGGGGGCGTCGGCACCGCCGACGTTGACCGGGATCGGCACGGTCGCGCCGTCCTTGGCATCGGGCGCGCGCAGATAGACCATCACCAGCAGCGTATCGCCGGCCGCGATCGGCTTGATCGTCGGATAGGTTGCGCCGACGTCCCACACGTTCGCGCCCGCCTTGCTCACCTGCACTCGCACGGCGGCACCGCCGGGCACGTCCGTCGCCGGCACCTGCTTGGCGGTCTGGCCGGGCCCATAGACGCTCCACCCGATACCGGGCTGATTGATCGCCTTGTCGAAGATGCTCCCCTGTGCCGGCGCCGCCTGTTGTCCCGCCGCCACGGCGCTCAGCGGCACCATGGCGAGCGCCGCTGCGACCATAACCCTCATCATCGTCTCCCTGTATGGCCGGCCGGCTCCATGCCGGTCCGGAAACGGATCAGCGCGGACGCGCCGCGGCAAAGGCGTCCGCAATGGCGGTGCGCATTGGCTTTGGCCGCAGCGCCGCATCATACGGGGTCGGGCGGCGCGCGGCACGATCGGTGCGCGGCTCGAACCCCGGAATCCAGCTGTGCGCATCGCTCAGGCCCCACACCAGCACGTCGCGCAGCTGCGGATAGGCGAGCGTCACGTCCAGATAGCCGCGGGTAAAATCCGCCACCGCGCGATCCCGCACCGCAGTGTCGGCCGGCAGGTTGTTGTCGCGCACGTCGAGCTCGGTGATCAGCAAAGCATAGCCCATCCCCATCACCGCATCCAGGAACCGCCGCCACTCACCCTGCAACCGCCCGACATCGGCGCGGGCGTCTGCGCTCTGCGTGATGAGATGCGATTGCACGCCCAGCGCGTCCACCGGTACGCCACGCCGCCGAAACCCCTCGAGCAGCCGCAGCACGCCCGCGCGATGCGCCTCGTTGTGCGGTTCCCAGCTCATATAATCGTTATAGACCAGCTGCGCGCCCGGCGCGGCCGCGCGCGCGGCGTGGAAGGCGAGGTCCAGCGTTGGCTCCGCGCCACCGATCGCCTTCGACAGCGCGGTCTCGTACAGATGGCCGTCCGCCGGATCGACCGCCTCGTTGACCACATCATAGCTGCGGATTTTGTTGCCATACCGACCGAGCACGGTGCGGATATGCGTCGTCAGCAGCCGTCCGCCCTCGGCGCGGGGGCGGCTGCCGAAATCATAGGCGTTCAGCCATTTCGGCTGCCATTTCGGCTGGTGCCACAACAGATTGTGCCCTCGCACCGCCAGGCCGTTGCGCTCCGCCCAAGCGACGATCGTGTCGAAGGGCGCGAAGTCGAACACGTCGGGCGCCGGGCGCAGCCGCTGCCACTTCATCTCGTTTTCGGCGACGACCAGCCCGCATTGCTGGGCGATCAGTCGCGCATAGGCCGGGTCGCGGACCGGCAGGCCCGGGGGCGAGCCCGGCTGCCACGGGATCGCCGATCCGAAGCGCAGCCCCTTGCGTGCGGCGATCGCCTCCAGACTGTCGGCGGGGTGCGCGGCCCATGCGGCCGGCGCCGCCATGCCGGCGACGGCGAGCGCCGCGCCTCCCAAAATATCGCGTCGCGACGGCGGTGCCATGATAGCCTCTCCAACTTTCGTTATCGCTATCATTGGCCTCGCCGGCACCGCCGTCAAGGACGCAGCGCCGCTACCGCCCGATCACCATGACCAGCGGATCCAGCGCCTGCCCGGTCGGCAGCCGCCCCTCCACCGACAGCCTGCCGCGGGCATCGTCCCACACCAATGTCGCGCTGCGTCCGCCCCCGGTGCGCCAAGCGTTGGTCGTCCCGTCGTCGTCGTACAGCGTGAAGCGCGCGTCCCGCCCCGGATAGACACGGACCTTGGCCAGCCCTTGCTCGCGAGCGGTGCTTTGCACCTGCTCCCCGATCGGCAGGATCGATCCGGCGCGCACGAACACCGGGATGCGGTCGATCGGCGCAGCCGCGTCGATCCACTGGCCGCCGGTGTAGCGCTTGTCCGTCCACAGATCGTACCAGTCCGTCCCGGCGGGTAGATAGACGCGGCGGCTGGTGACGCCCTGTTCGGTGACGGGCGCGACCAAGAGGGCGGGGCCGAACATATATTCGTCGCCCAGCGTCTTGGCCGTCGCATCGTTGGGAAAGTCCATGAACAGCGCCCGCATGAACGGTGCGCCGGTCAGGCTGGTCTGGCGTCCCAGCGCATAGATATAGGGCAGCAGCTCGTACCGCAGCCGCAGCGATGCGGCGAGCACCGGTTCGGCCGCCGTGCCATAGTCCCAGATCGCCGTCGCCGGCCGCTGGCCATGGATGCGGAGCGTCGGCGTGAACACATTATACTGGAACCAGCGCACGAACAGCTCGGGATAGTCGCGATACGACGGCGCCATGGCGGTCGCCCCCGCCGGATCGATCAGCACGGGGCGCTGCGCCGCCGGGCCGTTGGGCCACTGCCACCCGCCCGTATCGCTCGACCAATAGGCGATCCCGCTTGCCGTCATGCCGAGCCCTGCCGGCACCTGCCGCCGCAACGCCTCCCACGTCGATCGCACGTCCGATGACCAGAACAGACAGCCATTGGCCTGCGTCCCCAGATAGGCCGCCCGGCACAGGATCAGGTTGCGCATATCCGGCCGGTCGCGCGCCGAGCCTTCCGCGACGCTCAGCGTATGCAGCAGCGGAAAGACATTGTGATAGCGATCGCCCGTGCCGATCGCATAGTGGAAGCCGTCCGGCACCAGATCGGGCTCGGTCTCGTCCAGCCAGGCGAAATCGAAGCCCGCGCTGAAGATATCGTCGCGGATCTTGCCCCAATACCAGGCGCGCGCATCCGGGTTGGTGCTGTCGATCAGCCCGCCCGCGCGATCCGACCGGATCGGCAGTCCGTCCACCGGCTTGCCGTCCTTGTCCTTGAGCAGCCAGCCTTTGGCGGCGAGCGTGTCGAACCAGCGGCTCTCCTTCTCGAACCGCGGCCAGATGCTGACGATGCTGCGGACGCCCTGCGATTTCAGATGGGCGTTCATGGCGACCGGATCGGGAAAGGCCGTCCGGTCGATGTCCAGCTGCCCCATCCGGGTCCAGTAGAACCAGTCGAGCACGATGATGTCGAGCGGATAGCGGCGCTGCCAGTACCCGTCCGCCACCGCGGTCAGCTCCGCCTGCGTCTCGTAGCGCGCCTTGCTCTGGATCAGGCCGAACGCCGATTTGGGCGGCAGCGGCGTCGCGCCGGTCAACCTGGCATAGCCCGCATACAGATCGTCGCTGCTCCGCCCGGCGATGACGAAGAACGACACGCGCTCGCCGACGTTGGATTGCAGATGCGTCTGGCTGTGCAGGCCGGGCGAGACGATCGTCGCCGACGGATTGTCCCACAGGATCGCATAGCCTTTGTCCGTCACCATGAACGGCACGCACACCGCTTCGCCGGCGGGGCGATCGTAATCGTGGCGGCAGTCGATCGTCCGCCCGCGCAGGTCGAGCACGCCGTCCTGATATTGGCCCAAGCCGTAGTAATGCGTGTCGGGCGTGTCGGCGAAGGTCGCGCCGACGCGGAACGTATGCTCGCCCGTCACGTCGTGCGGCGCCATCTCCCACCCGGTCATCGCGGTCAGCGGCGTGCCGTCGGCACGGTCGAAGCGGATCGACACCGGCGGCAGGGACGGAGCGAAGTAGCGTTCCATCTGGCTCGGCGGCTTGGGCCAGGGTTGCGCCGCCACGGTGACGCGCAGGTCGCCCGAGGCGAAGACGTCGCCGCCGTCGCTACCCCGCTGTCGGCTCCAGCCCGCGGCATCGCTTTTACCGGAAATGCCATAGCCGGGCAGGCCTTCCGCTTGGCCCCGATCCGTCGCGATCGTCACGCGTACGATCCCCGGCCCGTAGGGCTCCACCGACACCAGCGCCCCATGGCGCTCGACGGTCGCCAGTCGCTGGGCATAGGCGGGCGCGCTGCCGGCCAGCAGCGCGGCGATGAGGGCGAGGCGCTTCATCGGCCCGCTCCCCGTTCGCCCAGTGCCTGGCGGATCGCCGCCTCGGCCACGGGCCGCATCGCAGCATAGCCCGCCGCCGTCGGATGCACGCCGTCGCTCGCCAGCCCCGGCTTCATCGCGCCTTGCCCGTCGTCCAACACGGGATGATAATCGACATAGGTGAACCCCTCGCGCTGGGCATACTCCCGGATCCACGCATTCAGCGCCGCGATCTGCGGCACCGGCTGCTTGTCCTTCGCCCAGGGGAAGGCGCCCGCCGGCGGCACGGAGGCAAGGATCACCCGGATGCCATGCGCGCGCGCCAGCTCCGCCATGCTCGCGATATGCCCTTCCACCGTCTCGATCGTTGCTGCACCGGTGTTGCCGGCGATGTCGTTGGTGCCGATCATGATGTGGACGGCCTGCGGGTGCAGGTCGATCACGTCCTGGCGAAAGCGGACCAGCAGCTGCGGCGTCGTCTGCCCGCCGATCCCGCGATCGATCACGCCGTCGCTGAAGAAGGTGGGCTCGAGGTTGATCCAATTGTCGGTGATCGAGTCTCCCGCGAATACCACCCGCGGCCGTTCCGTCAGCGCGGCATTGGCGGCGCGATAGCGGCATAGCTGCCCGAAATCGCGGGTCAGAGTGTGCAACTGCTGCGCGGCCCAGCCAACCTTGGGATGGGCAGGGCAGGGATCGGCGACGATCCCGGTCGGGTCGCTTGCGAAGGGATCGCCGGCGGCGCTGACCTGTGCCGCGGCGGGCACCGCGCCCGACACCAGCACCGCGGCGCCCATGACACCCAGCCAACCATTGCCCACGACATTCTCCCCTACCTCTTGTGAGCGCTATCGTAGCCGCCCGGTCGCGCGTGTCCAATCTCTCAGCCGGTCGGATTGAAAAAGGGGCTGTCCTACACGCTTCGTTCGATCTATGTTCCTGGCATAGGCCAAGGGATCGTCACGGAAAAACACCCTCTTCGGCGTGACTTTTGTGACCTTTCGAAGGGACGTTCGTGGACCAGTTGCTTGTCGTTGCCATTCTCGCGCTTGCCGCCGGCCTGCTGATCGGTTGGCTGCTGGCGGCCCGTCGCAGCGGTCGACTCGCCGCCGATCTGGCGGTCGCGCAGAGCAAGGTCGCCGACGCTGAGCTCGTCGCCCGGACGCGTGACGCGGTGGAGCGCGAACGCAACGACGCGATGCGCGAACTCGCCGGCCTGCGCGCGCAGGTCGACGATCGCATCGCCACTGCCGACTCGCTGCGCACCGAACTCCTCGCCGTCCGCAGCGACCGCGACGCGGCACGCGCCGACCTTGCCGCCGCCGGCGCGCAGGTCGAGGCCGCGGAGGTCCGGCTTATCGACCTCCGCGCGCAGATCGATCAGAGTCTCGCCGCTGCCGACCTGCTCCGCCGCGAATTGGCGACGATCCGCGCCGATCGCGATGCCGCCCGCGCCGATCTCGCCGCGATGCAGGCACAGAGCGAGGCCTTCGAAGCCCGCCTCGCCGACATGCGCGAGGCGAAGGAGCTGATGGCGACGCAGTTCAACGATCTCGCCAACAAGGCGCTGACCGACGCGCAAAAGGCGTTCCTCGATCGCGCCGAGGCTCGCTTCCGCCAATCCGAAGAGCTTGCCGGCAGCAACCTCAAGTCGCTGCTCCAGCCGGTCAACGATCGCCTGGCGCGTTACGAGGAGGGCGTCGCCAAGGTCGAGGCTGAGCGTCGCGATGCCTTCGGCGACCTCAAGGGCCAGATCGAACAGATGCGCCTCGGCCAGGAACGCGTCTCTGGCGAAGCTGCCAAGCTCGTCAACGCGCTCCGCAACGCGCCCAAGGCCCGCGGTCGCTGGGGCGAACAGCAGCTGCGCAACGTCCTCGAAACCTGCGGTCTTGCCGAGCATACCGATTTCGCGATGGAGGTCAGCGTCGCGGACGGGGAAGGGGGCCGCCTGCGCCCCGACGCGATCGTCCGCGTCCCCGGCGGCAAGTCGCTCATCATCGACGCCAAGGTGTCGCTCAACGCCTATCAGGACGCGTTCGGCGCGGTCGACGAGAACGAGCGTCATATCGGCCTCACTGCCCATGCCGCCTCGATGCGCGCGCATATCAACGGCCTCAGCGCCAAGGCCTATTGGTCGCAGTTCGACGATACGCCGGAATATGTCGTGATGTTCGTCCCCGGCGAACACTTCCTCTCCGCCGCGCTGGAGCATGACGCCGGCCTGTGGGACTATGCCTTCGACAAGAAGGTCCTGCTCGCCACCCCAACCAACCTCATCGCCATCGCCCGCACCGTCGCTGCGGTCTGGCGTCAGGAAAAGCTCGCCAGCGAAGCCCGGGCGATCGGCGCGCTGGGCAAGGAGCTGTACGACCGTCTCGCCAAGGCCGGCGAGGATCTGCGCAAGGTCGGCAGCGGCCTCACCACCGCGGTGAACAATTACAACAGCTTCGTGTCGAGCTTTGAAAGCCGTGCTCTGGTGTCCGCACGCAAGTTCCGCGACCTCAACATCGAACCCGGGGCACGCGAGATCGGCGTTGCGGAACCAGTCGAGGCCTTGGCGCGCTACGGCGATGACGTACTGCGCCTTCCCGACGCAGCCGAATGAGGACCCCGCGATGAAGGGCATGCACCCCGGCGATATCGTGATGGATCAGGACGGCCGCATCGCCGGCATGGTCGCCGGGGATGTCGTCATCCGTCCCGGCTGCGACGTCCGCATCAGCGGCATGGTCGCGGGCGACGTCTATGTCGAAGAGGGTGCCCGCGCCCGGATCAGTGGCATGGTATCCGGCCGTGTCTTCAACGACGGCGGTGCGGTGCGCGTCAGTGGCATGATCGGCGGATAGATGGCTTCCCATACCGTGCGGCCTTTCTGCGGGCAGCTTGGGTACAGAGACCGAAACGATTAGCCCCGATCGTTTGCGCCAAGGTATTCATGTTGCTGCAAAAACGGGCAATCACCGGCTCTGCTGAGCCAGCACCTCATAGGCCATCACCGCCGTCGCTACCGCAGCGTTCAGGCTGTCCGCCTTGCCCAGCATCGGAATCTTGACCAGCAGGTCGCACGCTGCGGCATAGTCCGCCGGCATCCCTTGCGCCTCATTCCCCGTCAGCAGAAAGGTCGGCGCGGCATAGGTCGCCCCGCGATAATCGTGGGTGGTGTCGAGACTCAGCCCCACCAGCTGTCCCGGTCCCTGCCGCAGCCACCCGAGGAACTCCTCCCAACCGCTCCGCACCACGGGCACGGTGAACAGCGCCCCCATGCTCGCGCGGACGGCCTCGACCGAGAAGGGATCGACGCACTCGCCGATCAGGATCAGCCCGCCGGCGCCCACCGCATCGGCGGTGCGCAGGATGGTGCCCAGATTGCCCGGATCGCGTAGCCGCTCGGCGACCAGCCAGATGCCGGCACTGTTGCGGTCGAGGTCGGCAAGCGTGCGATCGAACTCGTCGAACACCCCGACGACGGCTTGCGGGTTATCCTTGCCTGACAGCTTGGACAGGATGTCGGGCGTCGTCTGAATCGATTCCCCGCCCGCCATCTCGACATCGACCGACAGGGCATGGACCAGCGGATGGTCGGCATTGGCTGCCGCGTAGAACAGGATGCGGGGCAGGCGGCCCGTCTCGCGCGCTTCGGTCAGGATGCGCAGGCCCTCGGCCATGAACTGCCGCGCGCCGCGACGATGCTTCTTGTCGCGCAGCTCGCGGGCATATTTGACCAGCGGGTTGGAAAAGGCGGTAATCTCTCGGGGCATTGCGTGTCGGGCCTTCGCGCCAGCCGGAGGCTGACGCAAGGCAAAAGCGACACGCCCGGCCGACGCGGCAAAGCCGCGTCCGACGACGCGGCTTTGCCGCTGCGCTGCCCTAGACGGAACGCAACCCGAAATCCGGCGGCCGCCCCGCTCAGTCTTCGCCGAACTTCGCCTCGACCAGCTCGCACAAGGCGCTCACCGCCGCCTCGGCCCCGTCGCCCGCTGCGCTGATCGTGATCGAATCGCCCTTGGCGGCGCCCAGCATCATCAGCCCCATGATCGACGTGCCGGTGACGGCGCCGTCGTCCTTGCGCACCTGCACCTCGACCGGCTGGCTGGAGGCGAGGGTGACGAACTTGGCGCTCGCCCGCGCGTGCAGGCCGCGCTTGTTGGTGATCAGGACGGTGCGCTCGATCCCGGCGCTCATGCCGCCGCCTCGCCCAGCACCTCGGATGCGACCGAGATATATTTGCGTCCCGCCTCGCGCGCTGCAGCCACCGCGTCGACGACTTTCATCGATTTGCGCGCCGATCCCAGCCGGATCAGCATCGGCAGATTCATCCCGGCGATCACTTCGACATGCCCGCGCGTCATCAGCGAGATGGCGAGGTTGGAGGGCGTTCCGCCGAACAGGTCGGTCAACACGATGACGCCCCGCCCCGTATCGACCGCGGCGATCGCCGCGGCGATATCCGCGCGGCGCTCTTCCATGTCGTCGTCGGGACCGATCGAGATGGTGGCGATCCGCTCCTGCGGCCCCACGACATGTACCATGGCGGTCACGAACTCTTCGGCGAGCCGTCCGTGCGTCACCAGAACCAGGCCAATCATATCGGTTACGTTACTCATTTGCTGGCCGGCGGCCCCTCGAGCGAGTCCTGCGGTGCGGCCCCCAGGTCGCGATGCGTAATGGTGGGCGAAAAACCCGCGTCGCGCAACCGTCGAGCGAGATGTTCCGCGACATGGACCGAGCGATGCCGCCCGCCGGTGCAGCCGATCGCGACGCTGACATAGGCTTTCCCCTCAGCGCGATAGCGCGGAATCAGCAGTTCGAGCAGACTGCCGATCTGTTCCATCGCGGCGGGATAGGCGGGGTCTGCGGCGACATAAGCGGAAACGTCGGCGTCCAGTCCGGTGCCCGGTCGCAGCACGGGGTCCCAGTGCGGATTGCGCAGGAAGCGCATGTCGAACACCAGATCGGCGTTGCGCGGGATGCCGCGGGCGAAACCGAACGACTGGATCGACAGCACCGGCGCGTCGCTGCCCGACACAGCGAAGGTCGACCGCACCTTTTGCGCAAGCATGTTGGCGCTGAGGTCGGTGGTGTCGATCAGCCGATTCGCCCATTCGCGCAGCGGGGCCAGCAGCTCGCGCTCACGAGCGATGCCGTCGCTCGCCGGTCGGTCCGGCGCCAGCGGGTGGCGTCGCCGCGTTTCCGAATAGCGGCGCTCGAGCTCGGAGCCCGCGCAATCGAGGAACAGCATGCCGACGTCGAGCCCATGGCCTTCGCGCAGGGCGCGGATGCGCTCGATGATCCGTTTCGGGTCGAAGTCGCGCGTCCGCGCACCGATACCCAGCGCCAACGGCTGAGTACCATCCGCCGCTCCCTGCGCCAGCGGCGCTTCCAACAGTCGATCCAGCAGGGCGAGCGGCAAATTGTCGACCACCTCCCACCCCAGGTCTTCCAGCGTCTTCAACACGGTCGACTTGCCCGCACCCGACAGGCCGGTGACGAGCAGAATGTCCTTGGTCATCAATACGTCCCTGCAATGCGGGAAAAGAGGAGAGGGCGTGTCACGCGGGCGTCGCGCCGGGTTGGCGGACCGCCCATTCGATCTTTAGCGGGGTTGAGGCGTGATGTGCGTCGAAGGAAAGCTCGCGGACGGCGATTCCTGCGAGCAGCCGCTGTCGCCGCTCGGGCATGCGGTCGGGCTCGCCGCCCAGGTGCACGATCAGCGCGACCGGCAGATCATCCACCTGCGGCAGGCTGACGATGCCCAGGCCTCGCACCTCAATCCGGCCACGGATGGTGTCCGGCGCCCGCGCGAGCAGGGCGGTTCCCTGCCGCACCACCAAAGTGCGATCGTCGCTGACCAGCACCGCGCCGCGATCGATCAGGCGCAGCGCCAGATCGGACTTGCCAGTGCCCGACACGCCCTGGATCAGCACGACATGCCCATCGATCGCGACACTGGTCGCGTGCAGCATTTCTGACGAAAGGATGGTCATGATGCTCAGTCCGCCGCAGATGGCGCGCCGGCGATCGGCAGGCGCACGACGAAGCGCGCGCCCGCCAGCCGGTCTTCGCGCGATTCGACGATGATGCTGCCCTGATGGGCCTCGACGATGGTTCGCGCAATGGCGAGGCCCAGGCCGCTGTGCTGGCCGAATGCCTCGCTCTCCGGCCGGATCGACTGGAAGCGGCGGAAGATCGCCTCACGCGCTTCTTCGGGCACGCCAGGGCCTTCGTCCTCGACGCGGATGATGACGTCCTCGTCGCTCCGTGCGGCGGCAATGGCGACGAGGCCACCATCGGGAGAGAAGGATAGCGCGTTCTCGATCAAATTCTCGAACACCCGCTCCAACCGCGCGCCCTCGCCGAGCACGACGAGCGGTTGGCCATCATCGTCGACCCGCAACCGGATATGCCGCTCCACGACGCGCTCGATGCGCTGGGCGACGAGCGCATGGATCATCGCGGCGACATCGATCGGTTCGAAATGCGCGCGGCTGAGCTGCGCATCGAGGCGCGATGCCTCCGAAATGTCGGTGATCAGCCGATCGAGCCGATGCACATCGTCGCGCACGATGCCGAGCAGGCGGGCTTGCAACTCCGGGTCTTTCACCCGCCCCAGCCCCTCGACTGCCGACCGCAGCGAGGCGAGGGGGTTCTTCATCTCATGCGTCACGTCGGCCGCAAACGCCTCCGTCGCATCGATCCGCGCGCGGAGTGCGAGGCTCATGTCGGACAGGGCGCGAGCGAGGCTACCGATCTCGTCGCGGCGCGAAGGCAGGCGCGGCACCACGACCTCGCGCGCGCGCCCCAGCCGCACCCGCACCGCCGCGCGTGCCAGCCGACGCAATGGCCGCACGATCGTGCGTGCCAGAAACAGCGAGAGCAGCACCGAAACGAGCGTCACGACGAGCAGCACGATGCTCAGCCGGAACCGTTCGATCCGCACCGTCTGCGTGATGTCGCGCGCGTTGATCGTACTCATGACCACGCGTTTGCCGGGCAGTGGCGCCGCGACGGTGATGACGGGGGTGCGATCGGGCGCGCGCCAGATGCTCCCCGATACCTTGCTCTGCGCTGCCGCGACGGAAACGTCCGGCCATTCGCGTCCGTCGCCGCGCTCGCGGTACAAGGGTGGGCGGACCGCGCCTACGATCGTATCGATGGCCGCGTCCAGGAAGCGGGCGACGCTCTGGTTCCACGCCTGTTTGTCCGGGTCTAGTAGCACGGCGTTGCGGACGCCGAGGTCCCGACTGTCGGCGATCGTCCGCCCGCCACCATCGAAGATACGCAGCCGTGCGCCGGTGTCCCGTGCCAGTCGCGTGATCAGATCGTCCCGCTGTTCCGGCCCCACCATTGCCAGTGATTCGGCGATCAGCCGCCCTTCGCGGACATATTGCGCCACCCGCGCATCGAGCAGCCGGCTGCGGTACGAATCGAGGTAGAAGAACCCGCCCGCCAGCAGCAGCAGCGCAAAGATGTTGACCGCGAGGATGCGGCGGGTGAGCGAGATCTGGCCCGACCAGCGGAGCGCGAGGTCGCTCGCCTCGCGTCGCCGATCGCCGCCTTCACTCTTCGGAGAAGCGGTAGCCGGCGCCATACAGCGTCTCGATGGCGTCGAATTCGGGATCGACCTGTCGGAACTTGCGTCGCAGCCGCTTGATGTGGCTGTCGATCGTCCGGTCGTCGACGTAGATGTCGTCCTGATAGGCGGCATCCATCAGCTGGTTGCGCGTCTTGACGATCCCCGGGCGCTGCGCGAGCGTTTCGAGGATCAGGAATTCGGTGACGGTCAGCGTGACCGGCGCATCGTCCCAGGTGGTGCGATGCCGCGCCGGGTCCATGGACAGGCGCCCGCGGATGAGCGGCGCCGCCGCCGTCGTATCGCCCTCCTCGGCGGGGCTCGCCACCGCCTCGGTCCGACGCAGGATCGCGCGGATGCGGGCGATCAGCAGCCGCTGGCTGAAGGGCTTGGCGATATAATCGTCCGCGCCCATCGCCAGGCCGAGCGCCTCGTCCAGCTCATCGTCCTTGCTGGTCAGGAATATGACCGGGATCTGGCTCTTCTCGCGCAATCGCCGAAGCAGTTCGAGGCCATCCATCCGCGGCATCTTGATGTCAAAGATGGCAAGGTCGGGCGGGTTGTCAGTCAGGGCCTTCAGCGCCGTCTCGCCATCCGAATAGACGCGGGTCAGGAACCCCTCCGTCTGCAGCGCGATGGACACGGACGTCAGGATATTGCGGTCGTCGTCGACCAGCGCGATCGTCGCGGTCATGCTCGGGGGCGCCTTCGATCCATAGAGTGTGGCCTAGGGCAAAGCGCGTCGCGGCTCAACACCTGCCCCTGCGGCAAGTGTTTGACGTGTTAAACGCCGTGTCCTATATGATGGGACATCAGCGGCGTGCGCACAGCCCCTCCCCAGGATGTGCACGCCGTGGCGAGTCATGGGAGGATGATTGTGAACGAGCGCATTCCGCACGCGGGTCTTGCCGCACAGGGTATCGAAACGCGCGCCGACCTGCATTGGAACCTGGTGACGGCGCGGCTGGTCGAGGCCGCCGTCGCGCGCGGCGAGGGCAAGCTCAGCGCCGACGGACCCTTGGTCGTCGAAACCGGCGCCCACACCGGCCGGTCCGCGCAGGACAAATTCATCGTTCGCGATGCCGAAACCGATGGCACCGTCTGGTGGGGCAAATCAAACAAGGCGATGGCGCCCGAGCATTTCGCCGCGCTGAAGGCGGACTTCCTGACCGCGCTGGGCAGCAAGGAACATCTGTTCGTCCAGGACCTCTACGGCGGATCGCAGCCCGAAAACCGCGTGCGCGTGCGCGTCATCAACGAACTCGCCTGGCACAATCTGTTTATCCGCACGATGCTGGTCCGCCCCGAAGAGCATGAGCTGCGCGACTTCCAGCCCGAATATACGATCATCGACCTGCCGACCTTCCGCGCAGACCCGGCGCGTCACGGCACGCGCAGCGAGACGGTGATCGCCGTCAACTTCACCGAAAAGCTGATCCTTATCGGCGGCACGCGCTACGCGGGTGAGATGAAGAAGAGCGTATTCGGCCTGCTCAACTATCTGTTGCCGACAACCGGCGTCATGCCGATGCATTGCTCGGCCAACATGGGCGCGGATGGTTCGACCGCGGTGTTCTTCGGCCTCTCGGGCACCGGCAAGACGACGCTGAGCGCCGATGCCAGCCGCACGCTGATTGGCGACGACGAACACGGCTGGTCGGACACGGCGGTCTTCAATTTCGAAGGCGGCTGCTATGCCAAGATGATCCGCCTGTCGGCCGATGCCGAGCCGGAAATCTTCGCGACCACCAAGCGTTTCGGCACGGTGCTGGAAAACGTGGTGATGGACCCCGTCACGCGTCAGCTCGACCTCGACGACAACAGCCTCGCCGAAAACAGCCGCGGCGCCTATCCGATCGACTTCATCCCCAATGCCTCCGAAGAGAATATGGGGGGCGTGCCCAAGAACATCGTGATGCTGACCGCGGATGCCTATGGCGTGCTGCCGCCGATCGCGAAGCTGACGCCGGATCAGGCCATGTACCACTTCCTGTCGGGCTATACCGCCCGCGTGGCGGGGACCGAGATCGGCGTGACCGAGCCGGACGCGACCTTCTCGACCTGCTTCGGCGCGCCATTCATGCCGCGTCACCCGTCGGTGTATGGCAACCTGCTCAAGGAGCGCATCGCCAAGGGCGGCGTCGACTGCTGGCTGGTCAACACCGGCTGGACCGGCGGCAAGTACGGCGTCGGTAACCGCATGCCCATCAAGGCGACGCGGGCGCTGCTCAACGCCGCGCTCGACGGCAGCCTGAAGGACGCGGAGTTCCGTACCGATCCCAATTTCGGCTTCCAGGTGCCGGTCGCGGTGCCGGGCGTCGATGCCGCCATCCTCGACCCGCGCAGCACCTGGGCGGACAAGGACGCCTATGACGCGACTGCCGCGCGTCTGGTCGACCTGTTCGTCGAGAATTTCGCGCAATTCGCCGACCATGTCGACGAGGGCGTTCGTCAGTCCGCGCCGCAGGTGAAGGCGACCGAAGCCGCCTGACGCGCATCGCGCCGCGGGCCCGGAGGGGCTCGCGGCGCTGTCACGCGATCATCGCGGGACTTTCCCCGGCGCGTCACAATCCGCGCGCATGGCGCCGCTCGACGCACAGCCGAGGGGTGGGCAGATGACGGGTAACACGCAGAAGGCCGTGGCCGCCGCGATGCAGCGGCACGGCCATCTTTCCAAACAGGGCCTGCTGGAGCGCGCCTTCACCTGGGCATTTCGCGGACTCGTCTATGCGCAGATCTGGGAAGACCCGGTCGTCGATATGGCAGCGCTGGCGATCACGCCGGACTGCCACGTCGTCACCATCGCATCGGGCGGCTGCAACGCGCTGTCGTATCTGACCGCCAACCCGGCGGCGATCACCGCGGTCGATCTCAACACCGCGCATATCGCGCTCGGCACGCTGAAGCTCGCCGCGGCCCGGCACTTGCCGGATCACGCGAGCTTCCTGCGCTTCTTCGGCCACGCCGCCAGCCGTGACAATCTCGACGCCTATCAGCGCTATATCCGCCCGCATATCGACGAACCGACGCGCCGCTATTGGGAAGGTCGCGACCTGATCGGCCGACGCCGCATCGGCGGCTTCGCGCATGGCGTTCACAAGCGCGGTCTGCTGGGCCGGTTCATCGGCGCCGCACATCTGCTCGCCAAGCTCAACGGCGTCGATCCGCGCCTGCTGCTCGATGCGCGATCGATCGAGGAACAGCGCGCGATCTTCGATCACAAATTCGCGCCCGTCTTCGACCGGCGCTTCGTCAAATGGTTGACCGACCAGCCGGCCTCGCTGTTCGGCCTTGGCATTCCCCCCGCGCAGTTCGATGCGCTGGCCGGCGAGGAGCGTATGGCCGGCGTCCTGCGCCAGCGCCTGGAAAAGCTCGCCTGTGGCTTCGACCTCAAGGACAATTACTTCGCCTGGCAGGCTTTCGGCCGTCGGTACGGCGAAGGCCCCGCCGCGCCGCTGCCGCCCTATCTGCAAGCCGAGCATTACGACGCCATCGTCGATCGCGTCGGCCGCATCACGCTCGCCCACGCCAATCTGACCGAGCATCTCGCCGGCCTGCCCGATGCCTCGCGCGATCGCTACATCCTGCTCGACGCGCAGGACTGGATGACGGACGCGCAACTGTCCGCGCTGTGGACGCAGATCACCCGAACGGCGCGCCCCGGCGCGCGCATTCTGTTCCGCACCGCCGGGGAGGCGGACATCATCCCCGGCCGCATCCCCGATGCCGTCCTGTCGCGCTGGGCGTATCAGGCCGAGGCATCCAAAGTCTTCACCGCGCAGGATCGGTCCGCGATCTACGGCGGCGTCCACCTCTACATCCTGCAGGATGCGTGAGGTGGATCATGCCGCGCGGATGGACCGCATCTACGCGGGCCAGCGCCACATCTATGATCTGACGCGCAAATATTATCTGTTCGGGCGTGATCGGATGATCGATCGTCTGGATCTTCAGCCGGGTGCCACCGTGCTGGAGGTCGGCTGCGGGACGGGACGCAATCTGATCCGGGCGGCGCGGGCGTGGCCGGACGCGCGTTTCTACGGCCTCGATATCTCGGCCGCGATGCTGACCACGGCGCGGGCCAAGGTTGCCGCGGCGGGTCTATCCAGTCGGATCACGCTGGCGCAGGCCGATGCCGCCGATTTCGATCCCGTCGCGCTGTTCGGCCTCGCGCGGTTCGATCGGGTCGTCTTCAGCTATACGCTATCGATGATCCCGCCCTGGCGCGCCGCGTTGCAGCAAGGGCTGGCGGTCACGGCAGCGAACGGGCGGCTCGCGGTGATGGACTTCGGCACGCAGGGCGGCTGGCCCGCGTGGTGGCGCACGGCGTTCCTTGCCTGGCTGCGCCATTTCGACGTGACGCCGCGCGCCGATCTGGCGGAGGAGGTCGCGAGCCTCGCCACGCTAGCCAACCGACAGGCCGATACGCGGGCGTTATGGGGTGGTTACGCCTGCGAAGCGACGATCGCCTGAGTCGTCAGCGGCGTTCGACCAGACCCGTGGCGGGCAGGGGCCCTTCGCCGAGCTGAAAGAAGCGTTCGACGATATCGCGCGCGAGCCGTGCCGGCCGCAGCGTTTCCGCATCGAGGCAGCACCAGCTCGATTTCACCTCGGCGACCACCTCTTCACCGCGACGGATGACGGTGTCGTAGAAGGCGCGTGCGCCCTGTACCTTCTCCAGCAACACCGTCGCGATCACGTCGTCGCCGAGGAACGTCGGCTTGCGATAGGTGATCTCATGCTTCAGCGCGACCCACAGATGGGCGGCGACGGCATCGGCGGGCGCGAGCTTCTGCCAATGGCTGACGACGGCGTCCTGCACCCACTTCAGATAGCTTGCGTTGTTGACGTGCCCCATGAAGTCGATGTCGGCCGGATCGATCGGAACCGGAAATTGATGCGGAATGCTCTGCGTCACGCCTGTGGATATAGCAGTTCGTGCGCAATCCGACAGGGCCGATCGGGATGGATGCGACGAATGGCGCGGTGAACGTCGGTCAGTCGCCCGCCTGTTCGACGGTAACCAGGCCGCCGTCGACCGCGACGATTCGGACACGGTCCCCCACCGCCGCATGCGGTCCTCTCGCCGGCCAGCTGCCATCGCCGATCCGCACCCGGCCGCCAGCCTCGCCGATCGCTACGTCGACCAGTACGATCTCGCCGATCAGGCGCGCCGCCCGGTCGTTCAGCTTGGGGTCGCTGCTCGACACGGGAAAGTCCCGATACCAGCGCCGACCGACCAGCACCGCGATGACGCTCCAGACGGCGAAGGCGGCGATCTGCGCGGGCAGCGGCAGATCCGGTACTACCAGCACGACCGCGCCGACGACCGCTGCGGCCGCCGCCAGAAAGATCGCGAACACGCCCGGGATCAGCAGTTCCGCAATGCCGAGCGCCAGCGCGGCGATCAGCCACGCGCCGCCGGCCCCGCCGATCGTGTCGAGCGTCACGCCTGCGGCAATTCGAACGGCCCGCGCTTTGGTTCGGGCTTGGCCGCGGTGGGGGCAGGGGATTTCGCCAGCGCTTCCTTTGCAAGTTCGCCGATGCCGCCCAGCGTCCCGATCAGCTGCGTCGCTTCCACCGGGAACAGGATCGTCTTGGCGTTGGGGCTGGTCGCGAACTTGCCGACCGCCTCGACATATTTCTGCGCGACGAAATAGTTGATCGCCTGCGTCCCGCCTTGCTCGATCGCCTCCGACACGACGCGCGTCGCTTTCGCCTCGGCCTCCGCCGCGCGTTCACGCGCTTCGGAATCGCGATAGGCCGACTCGCGCCGTCCCTCGGCTTCGAGGATCCGCGCCTGCTTCTGGCCTTCCGCCCGCAGGATCTCCGATGCGCGCGTGCCCTCGGCCTCCAGGATGTTGGCGCGCTTCTCGCGTTCGGCCTTCATCTGCCGGCCCATGGCGGCGACGATATCAGCCGGCGGGCGGATGTCCTTGATCTCGACGCGGGTGATCTTGACCCCCCAGGGCACCGTCGCATGATCGACCACCGACAGCAGTCGGGCGTTGATCTCGTCGCGCTTCGACAGCGTTTCGTCGAGATCCATCGATCCCATCACGGTGCGCAGGTTCGTCGTCGTCAGCTGCAGCAGCGCGGTATAGAGGTTCGATACCTCATAGGCCGCCTTGGCCGCATCGAGCACCTGGAAGAAGACGACGCCGTCGGTCGAGATGATCGCATTGTCCTTGGTGATGATCTCCTGCCCCGGAATGTCGATCACCTGCTCCATCATGTTCATCTTGCGCCCGACCCGGTAGAAGAAGGCGGGGTAGAAGTTGAAGCCCGGGCTCGCCGTGGTCGTGTAACGCCCGAAATGTTCGATCGTATATTGATAGCCTTGGCGGACGATCTTGATGCTCGTCATCAGGTAGAACAGCACCAGGACGAGGGCAAAGGCGGCGATCGTGATGGCCATCGGTGTCGTATCCCTTGCCGCGCGAATCTGCCCCGCGCTGTCGTGCGACGATAGCACAGTCCGCCGGCCATGCACGGCCCTCTAGCGCTTCTGCTGCACTGCGGTTACATGGCCCGCCACTTACTCCCCTCCCGCGAGGACATGGCACCTTGGATATCCGGCTCGGTCTCACCTTCGACGACGTATTGCTCGTACCGGGCGAGTCGGACATCCTGCCGAGCACCGCGGATACGCGCACGCAGCTGACGCGCGGGATTGCGCTCAACATCCCGATCCTTTCGTCCGCCATGGACACCGTGACCGAAGCCGACATGGCGATCGTCATGGCGCAGTTGGGCGGGATCGGCGTGCTCCACCGTAACCTGTCGATCGAGGAACAGGTCGCTGCGGTGCGGCAGGTCAAGCGCTTCGAATCGGGCATGGTCGTCAACCCGATCACCATCGCCCCCACCGCGACGCTCGCCGAAGCGCAGGCGCTGATGGCGCATCACCGGATCAGCGGCATTCCGGTCGTCGAGCGCGACGGCAAGCTCGTCGGTATCCTGACCAACCGCGACGTGCGCTTCGCCGGCAACCCGAAGCAGCCCGTCGCCGAGCTGATGACGCATGAAAATCTCGCCACCGTTACCACCGACGTCGGGCAGGAGGAGGCGCGCCGCCTGCTTCACCAGCGCCGGATCGAGAAGCTGCTGGTCGTCGACGATGCCTATCGCTGCGTCGGCCTGATCACGGTGAAGGACATCGAAAAGGCGGTCACCTATCCCTCGGCGACGAAGGATGCCGCCGGTCGTCTGCGCGTCGCCTCGGCGACGACGGTCGGCGACAAGGGCTTCGAGCGGACCGAGGCGCTGGTCGATGCCGAATGCGATCTGATCGTCATCGACACCGCGCACGGCCACAACCGCGACGTCGCGCGCGCGGTCGAGCGGGTGAAGAAGCTCAGCAATTCGGTGCAGGTCGTCGCCGGCAACGTCGCGACCGGCGAAGCCACGCGCGCGCTGATCGACGCGGGGGCGGATGGGATCAAGGTCGGCATCGGCCCGGGCTCGATCTGCACCACGCGCGTCGTCGCGGGTGTCGGCGTGCCGCAGCTCACCGCCGTCATGGACTGCGCGGAGGCAGCCGCAAAGGCGGGCGTGCCGGTCATTGCCGATGGTGGCCTGCGCACCTCGGGCGACCTCGCCAAGGCGCTTGCCGCGGGCGCCTCGACCTGCATGGTCGGCTCGTTGCTCGCGGGCACCGAGGAGGCACCCGGCGAGACCTTCCTCTACCAAGGCCGCGCCTACAAATCCTACCGCGGCATGGGCTCGGTCGGCGCGATGGGCCGCGGCTCGGCCGATCGCTATTTCCAGGGCGACATCAAGGATCAGATGAAGCTGGTGCCAGAGGGCATCGAGGGGCAGGTCGCCTATAAGGGCCCGGCGAAGGACGTGATCCACCAGCTGGTCGGCGGCATCAAGGCGGCAATGGGCTATACCGGTTCGGCGACGATTCCCGATCTCCAGACGCGTGCCCAATTCGTCCAGATCACTGGCGCGGGCCTGAAGGAAAGCCACGTCCACGACGTGACGATCACGCGCGAAGCGCCGAATTATCCGACTCGTTAAGTGACGCCCGCCGCCCGCACCCAGGCCGCGATCGAGTTGCTCGATGCGGTGATCGACGCCGCGCGCAGCGGCGGCGCGGCGGCGGACACGTTGATCGCGCGCTATTTCGCGACGCGCCGCTATGCGGGATCGAAGGATCGCCGCGCGGTGCGCGACCTCGTCTATGCCGCGATCCGGCGAGCAGGGGACGTGCCGGCATCCGGCCGCGCCGCCATGCTCTCGGTAGCGGCAAGCGACGCCGCGGTCGCCGCGACCTTCGATGGCTCCGCACACGGACCGGCACCGATCGCCGCGGACGAACCGGTGGCAGCCAGCGGTGTCATGCCCTCGTGGCTCGCGGCAGCCTTGTCGGCCTCCGGCGTCTCACCCGATCAGCAGGCCGCCCTCATCGACCGAGCGCCGTTGGACGTGCGCGTCAATCGTCTGCGCGCCGATCCGGCGTCGATCGCTTCAGCCTTGGGTGGCGAACCGATCCCCGGCGTGCCCGATGCGCTCCGCCTGCCGACCGGCACCAACGTCGATGGCTATGCCGGCCAGATCGAGGTCCAGGATGCCGGCAGCCAGATCGTCAGCCTCGCCGCTCGTGCGCAGCCCGGCGAGCGTATCGTCGACCTGTGCGCCGGCGGTGGTGGCAAGACGCTGGCGCTCGCCGCAGCGATGCGGAACGAGGGGCATATCCTTGCCACCGATATCGATCGGGCGCGGTTGTCCCGTCTGGCGCCACGCGCCGAAAAGGCCGGCGTGACGATCGTCGAAACCCGGTTGCTCGATCCGAAGCGCGAGGCGACAGCGCTGGCCGATTGGGCGGGGGCAGCCGACACGGTGCTGATCGATGCCCCTTGTTCGGGCACCGGAACGTGGCGCCGCAACCCCGAGGCGCGGTGGCGGCTTACCGCCGACCGGCTCGCGCGTCTCGCCGAGCAACAGCGTCATGTGCTGGATGTCGGGGCGGCGCTCGTCCGACCCGGCGGGGCATTGGTCTATATCGTCTGCTCGCTGCTCGATGCCGAAGGCGCCGGGCAGCTGGAGGCGTTCCTCGCCGATCATTCGGACTGGCGCGCCGAACCGCTCGACCTGCCAGCGGGCAGCCCGCGCGGCGCCGGTCTGCGGCTCGATCCGGCAAGCCATGGCACCGACGGATTTTTTGTCGCGCGGTTGATCCGCGCCTGTTAGTCCTCGGGGCGTGCCCCCCGTGGAGACCTTCATGCGCGTTACGTCCGTCGCCCTTGCCGCTGCGCTGACCCTCGTCTGCGTGTCCACTTCGCTCAGCGGCCAGCGTCCCGACGACCAGATCGACGCGCGGTCGTTGCAATTGCTCAGCGAAGGACGTTCCGCCAAAGCTGCCGGCAATCTCGATCAGGCGACCGATCTGCTCGAAACCGCCCTCGCGGTCGATCCCCGCAACCGTCAGGCGTTCATCACGCTGGCGCAGGTCGCCGAAACGCGGGGTCTGCCCGGCAAGGCAATCCGCCTGTATCGCGAGGCGCTGACGCTCGAGCCCAACGATGTCGCCGCGTTGCGCGGGCAGGGCGAGGCGCTGGTGATGAAGGGCGCCGTCGCAGTCGCGAACGGCAACCTCGCGAAGATCCGCACGCTCTGCAAGGGCGCCTGCCCGGAGGCCAACGAACTCGCCGCCGTCATCGCCAAGGGCCCGCCGGTGACGACGGCGCAGAACGACGGGAAGCCGGCGACCGCCAAGCCCTAAGCGCCGGCGCCCACCTCTCTCGCGAGGGCAACGAACTCCGCGACGCTCACCGTTTCCGCCCGCCGGGTGGCGTCCAGACCGAGCCGCTCAAGCGCGGCGAGCGCGCCCGGCACGCCCTTCAGGCTTTGGCGCAACATCTTGCGCCGCTGGCCGAAGGCCGCAGCCGTCACCCGCTCCAGCACGCGCACATCGACGCCGTCCGGCGCGTCGCCCGGCACGATATGCACCACGGCCGACATCACCTTGGGCGGCGGAGTGAAGGCCGAGCGATGCACTGGCATCGCGATCCGCGCGGTCGAGCGCCACTGGCTGAGCACCGCAAGCCGGCCATAGGCATCGTCCCCGGCGTCGGCGACGATCCGGTCCGCGACCTCCTTCTGGAACATCAGCGTGCACGATTGCCACCACGGCGCCCAGTCGCTGGTCAGCCAGCCGACGAGCAGCGCGGTGCCAACATTATAGGGCAGGTTCGAAACGATATGCGGCCGCCCCGCGAACAGCGTCGGCGCATCGATTTCCAGCGCGTCGCCCTCGATGACACGCAATTTGCCCGGATAGGCTTCACCGAGTTCGGCCAGCGCGGGGATACAGCGCCGGTCGCGCTCGATCGCGGTCACCTGCGCGCCCGCCGCGAGCAGCGCTCGCGTCAGACCGCCGGGACCGGGGCCAACCTCCAGCACCTCGGCACCGGCGAGGGGGCCCGGCACCGCCGCGATGCGGGCGAGCAACTGCCCATCGAACAGGAAATTCTGCCCCAGCGCCTTGCTGGCGCTCAAACCGTGCCGGGCGATGACGTCGCGCAAGGGGGGGAGGACCGGCGCAGGCGCACCGGCCGTAGGCGCATCGCTCATGCCCGAGCGCGCCGGTCCGCCGCCTGCCCCGCCATCGCGATCGCCGCGATCATCGCACCGGGATGCGCCCGGTCACTGCCCGCCAGATTGAACGCCGTGCCATGATCGGGCGAGGTCCGCACGATCGGCAGGCCCAGCGTCATATTGACGCCTTCGTCGAAATGGAGCGTCTTGATCGGCACCAGCGCCTGATCGTGATAGCAGCACAGGGCCGCATCATAATGTTTGCGTGCGCGGGCATGGAACAGTGTGTCCGCGGCGAACGGCCCGGTGGCGTCGATGCCCTCGGCGCGGAGCTGCGCGATCGCAGGCTCCAGAATGTCGATCTCCTCGCGTCCGATCGTCCCGCTCTCGCCCGCATGCGGATTGAGGCCGGCAAAGGCCAGGCGCGGCGCAGCGATGCCGAAGTCGCGCCGCAGGGCGGTCGCGGTCGTCCGTGCCTTCGTCACCAGCAGATCGATCGACAATAAAGACGGCACCGCCGCCAGCGGCACATGCGCCGTCAGCGGCACGACGCGCAGCGATGGCCCCGCCAGCATCATCACCGCATCCTCGGCCGCCACGCCGCAGCGTTCGGCGACGAATTCCGTCTGTCCCGGCTGGTTGAAGCCGATGCCGTAGAGTTGCGCCTTGGAGACCGGTCCCGTCACCAAGGCCTTCGCTGCGCCCCGCTGTGCGAGCGCGATCGCGCATTCCAGCGCGCTCAGCGCGGCCCGCGCGCCGGAAACCGTCGCCGTACCCGGCACCACGTCTCCAGCGGGCTCGACCGCCAAAACCGGAAGCGCCCGATCGAACACGACGGGCGCCTCGGCGATATCGTCGATCACCTCGATCGGGCCATCCCACACACGTGCCACGGCGCCGGCATCGCCGACCATTGCAAAGGGCGGCAGGCTGCGCAGCGTGCGAACCACCCAGCTCTTGGCGATGATCTCCGGGCCAACCCCCGCGGGGTCGCCCATCGCAATCGCCAGCGCCGCCCCGCCCGTCATATCAACGATACTCGATGACCGCGTCACGACGCAGGTCGCGCAGCTTGCTCTGCGCACGCAGGTTGACGCGCTGCTGCTCCAGCTGCCCCTGGATCTGGGCAGCGCCTGGCACCACCGAGGCCTGCGGATCGTCACGACCGCACAGCACCAGCGCGCGCACGCCTTCGGTCGGCGAACCGAACGGCGGGGTCGCCTGACCGACCTGCATCTTCAGCAGAATTTCCTGAAGCGGCGCGGGCAGGTCGCGGATGCGGATCGAATCGTTGTCGACCACTTCGGCGCCGATGCCGGCGGCAATCTTCTCGACCGTGCCGCAGCCCTGGATCGACTGGACCGTCTTGGCGAAGGTCGCGGCGCGCGCCGAGGCCTGCGCCTGCGTCGTGCCCGCCGGGAAGGCGACGGTCAGCTGCTTCAGGCTCAGCTTCGCATCGCGCGGGTCGGCCGCACCGATCGTCCGCTTGTCGGTGAGGTACAGGATCGAGAAGCCGCCCGGCGTTTCGATCGGGCCGGCGATCTGGCCGACCTGCATCTGCTGCGTCGCTTCGGCGAGCGGCTGTGGCAGCGTGACGAGGCGGATCCAGCCAAGATCGCCACCGACGCCGCGCGTCGACGCTTCGGAATAGTTGCGCGCGAACAGTTCGAAGGGCTGCTGCGCCTTCTGGATTTCGCCGATGATCTGCTTGGCCTTGGCGAACACCTGCGCGCGATTCGCGTCATTGGCGCTCAGGTAGATTTCCTTGAGATTATATTCCTCGGTGCCGCGCGATGCCTCGATGCGCTTCTGGATCGCCGACACCTCTTCGTCGCCGACGTTGACGAACGGCTCGATCTTGCGGCGCAGGTAACGGCTCCAGGCCAATTCGCCCTCGATCGCGCGGCGCAGCGAGCGTTCCGACGACCCCGCCTTGCGCAACGCGACGCGCAGCTGCGGCACGGTCATGTTGAACCGCTTGGCAAGGCCCGCCTCGCTCTGGTCGAGCTCGGCCTGCGTCACGGTGATTTCGGCGCTCTTCGCCTCCTGGATTTCCAGCGTCTCGTCGATCAGCTGGCGCAGGATCTGGAGCTTGAACTCGTCGATCTGGTCGGGCGGGGGCGTGCGGCCGCCGTTGTTGAAGACGGTGAGCGCCAGGCGCTGGTCGACGTCGGTGCCGGTGATGACCGTGTCGTTGACGATCGCAGTCGGCTTGCGGATGTTGGGGTCGAGCTTGCCGAAGATCTGCAGGTTCGCGGGGATGTTCAGGTTCGTGTCGGGCACCTGCTGGTCGGCGACCGTCTGCGCGATCGCGCCGGTGCTGAAAGCGGCCAGCGCGGTCCAGCCGAGCAGGCGCACGGCCTTGCCGCGGAGATTGCGTCGAATGTTGTGCGTCACGTCGTTCCGTTACCCCAAAAAGCGCGGGCGCGCCGCAGCACGGCCTTGCGGCCCGTCTTGCCCCGTCGCAGCTGAACTTCGGCTTAGCGACCGAGGTTGGTCAATGCCAGCGTCAACAGGAAGCTGTTGCCCGAGCGCGCGTCGCCCGTATCCTGATAATCGCGGCGCCACGTCGCCCCCAGCCGGATGCAATCGTCCTCATATTGCACGCCGATACGATGGCGGATCGGATCGAATCCGTCGGACAGCGACAACGGGTCTTCGTTGCGATCGGTCAGATCGATGACGGTCGATCCGAACGCCGACCAGAAGCGTGCGAACTGGACGCGGCCGGCAAGGCGCAATTCCTCGCGGTCCTGCAAATCCTCGATCTCGGGGAAGATATTGCGATTGAGCCGCAGATAGCCCGCCATAACGTAGGTGGAGCGCGATCCGATCGTCGCATCCACTTCGTTGCGGCGTACGGCCAGCCCGTCCTTGTCGAGGCGGTAACGATGCGTGATCGACACGAAATCGCGGATGCGCAGCGTCGTCCGGCCGACGATGTCGGAAAAGCGGTCCGACAGGCCCGTGCCGCTCGGCAGGATCGTCGGCCGTTCCGACAGACGATAGCTCTGGCCGATCACCGCATCCAGCGTCGCGCCGGGCAGCGCGACGGACCATTCCGCGCCATAGGTCGCGCGGCTGCTGTCCTCGAACCGGTCGTACCCGGCGAAACGATTGAGCGCGAACAGGTTCGAATCCTCGAGGTCGACGGCGCGCGCATCCTCGTTCGGCACGGCGAGGTTCGCGATCCGCGGCGCGCCGACGATCTGCACCCGCGGCGTCAGGCGCTGCGTGCCGCCCAGGAAGCTACCGACGAACGGCCACTTCACATCCACCGCCACCGCACCGATCGCTCGCGTCTGGAACCCCTCCAGCCCGCGATAGCTCGCGACGCTGGTCAGCTGCGTATCCTGCGTGTTGTACGCGTCGAGCCGGGCATAGCCGGTCAGCGTCACTTCCTGGCCCCAATTGGTCAGGCGGCGAAGGTCCCACTGGCCCGCGACGAACGCGCGCTGCGTATCCTGCCCGGCGGTGCGGGTGAGGGCGAGCGTGTTCGCCTGCAGCTGCAAGCGCCCGCCGGCCAGATCCATCCGCTTGCGGAAATCGAGCTCGGGCAGCGCGATCGGCTGCGTCCCCTGCGGATCGTTGACGCGCATCGACTGCACGTACCAGCCGGTCAGCGCGAAATAGGTATTGGGGTCGATCCGCTCCAGCGACGCCGTCGTGCGCAGCCGGTCGTCGCGCGAGATGTTGTAGCGGCGCAGGAAGGTGCGGTCGCTCGCCAGGCGGACCGACCCGCTGACGCTCCAATAGGGCGACAGCTGATAGCGGGCGACGCCATCGATATAACCGCGCAAGGCCCGTTCGGTATCGGTCGGGGTGATCGTGACCAGATCGTCGCTGCGCCGGCTTTCGGTGCCATAGGCGGTGATGCGGAAGGCGCCGTTGGTGCCCAGCGCATCATATTGCGCCTCCATCATCGGCAGGACGGCCGAGAAGACATGCGGCGTCAGCGTCAGCCCCTTGTTGGGCGCGAGCCGGAAATAATAGGGCGCGACCAGTTCGAGGCCGTTGACGCGATCGAGCTGGAAATCGGGCGCCAGCAGGCCGCTTTCCGCCTTGCCGCCGATCGGCAGGGAGAAGGCGGGCAGGGGAAGCGCGGGCAGGCCGAACAGATGGAATTGGCCGCCGCCGAAGTACACGCGCTCGCGATCCGGGCGATAGGTGATGCGGATCGCCGTGATCTTCCACGACGGTTCCTTCGGGCACCCTTGCGGATTCGTGACCGTGCAGGGCGTATAGGCGGCCTTGTCGAGCTGGAGCGTGCCGTCGGCGTAGCGCTGCCCGCGCTCGGCCGCCATGCGCCCGCCTTGTTCCAGCACGACGAGCATATTCTCGACGACGCCGTCCTTCATCGAATCGGTCAGCTCGATCGAATCGCCGTAGGCGACGTCGCCTTCGGGGTTGGTGACCGCGATATTGCCGGTGGCGACGACACGCCCCGTCTTCCGGTTCCACACCACCTTGTCGGCGCGCAGGCGATCGCCCTGCCGGAACATCCGCACGTCGGTCAGCGCGGTGACGATGTCGGTGTTCGTATCATATTCCAGGCTGCCGGCGCTGAACTGCACCTGCTCGGCATCGTTGGGCTTGGCCGCAGGCGCAGACAGAGCCGGATCGCTGGAGGATGGCGGCGCGACGGGGCGGCTCTGCAGGTCCTGCGCATGCGCCGATCCGGCGAACAGGGTCGCGGCGAGCGCACAGCCGGCCAGTAGGTCGAAACGCAACACGATGATCCCGGCACCCTTTTCCGTACACCGCGGCCTCGCCCTGATCGACGCCGCACGTCTGCCGCCTATCGCACCCCTGATGCGCACCTGCAATCGTTGTGCTTCACCGCCTGCGATCCTAGATCGGGCATCAGTCATAGTCGTTGTCGGAAAGTCGAAAGATGCAGATCGCCTTCACCTCCACTGCGCCCAGCGCGCCCGCCATTCTGGCGCTTCCAATCGACAAGGATGCTGTCGGTCGCGGGCAATGGGGCGGTCTGGGGGAAGGTCATCGCGCGATCGCCGATGCCGCGGCCAAGGCGGCACGGTTCGACGGCGAGGCGGGCGCGATCGTCGAACTGTTCGTCGCGGACGACGGTCAGGCGAAGCAGCTGCTGCTGGTCGGCGTCGGGTCCGGTGACGAAGCGGGCTGGAGCAAGGCGGGCGGCGCGCTGGTCGCGCGGTTGCTGACCTCTGGCGCGACCGAATTGGTTGCCGACCTGAGCGGCGCGGACGCCACCCCGCAGGCCGCCGCGCGTTTCGCCGCCGCCGCCGCCCAGCGCGCATGGCGCTACGATCATTATCGCACCAAGCTGACCGATAAGCAGAAGGTGAGCCTGACCACGCTGACGATCGCCGGGGCACCCGACGGCACCCATGCCGCATGGGCCGCGCAGGACGCCGTGACGCAGGGCCTCGAACTCACCCGCAACCTCGTCGCCGCGCCGCCGAATGTCCTCTATCCTGAAACCTTCGTCGAGCAGGTCCGCGAATCGGTCGAGGGACTGGGCCTGGAGATCATCGTCCTTGGCGAGGACGAAATGCGCGAACACGGCATGGGCGCGTTGCTCGGCGTCAGCCAGGGGTCGGTGCGCGACGCACGCATCCTCGCGCTCAAGTGGAACGGTGCTGGCGAAGGCGATCCCACGCTCGCGCTGGTCGGCAAGGGGGTGACGTTCGACACCGGCGGCATATCGCTGAAGCCCGGCGCGGGCATGGAAGACATGAAGTGGGACATGGGCGGCGCCGGTGCGGTCGCGGGCACGATGAAGGCGCTCGCCGCGCGCAAGGCGAAGGTCAACGTCGTCGGCGTGATGGGCCTCGTCGAGAACATGCCCGACGGTAACGCCCAGCGTCCCGGTGACGTCGTCACCTCCATGTCCGGCCAGACGATCGAGATTCTCAACACCGATGCCGAAGGGCGGCTGGTGCTGTGCGATGCGATCACCTGGACCCAGCAAACGTTCCGGCCGAAGACCATCATCGATCTCGCCACGCTGACCGGCGCGATGATCGTCAGCTTGGGCAACGAATATGGCGGCCTGTTCTCCAACGACGACGGCCTCGCCGACAAGCTGCTTGCCGCGGGCACCGCGACCGGCGACAAATTGTGGCGTTTCCCGCTGTCCGACACGTACAACAAGCTGATCGATTCCCCGATCGCCGACATGAAGAACGTCGGCCCGCGCGGCGCTGGTTCGATCACCGCGGCGCAGTTCATCCAGCGCTTCGTCGATGAGGGCGTGCAGTGGGCGCACCTCGACATCGCCGGCATGGTGTGGAGCGACAAGGCTGCCGCGACCTATGACAAGGGCGCGACGGGCTATGGCGTGAAGCTGCTCGACCGCCTCGTTGCGGAGCATTTCGAAGGACAAGCCTGAGCGATGCGGGGGTGGAGCCATGCCCTCCGGCAGGCTACACCCCCGGCATGCAGGTCGACTTCTACCACCTCACCGCGACGCCCCTCGACCGCGCGCTGCCGCAGATCGCGGCGAAGGTCGTGGAAAGCGGCGCGCGTCTGCTGATCGTCACCGCGCGCGACGAGCAACGGGCCGATCTCGACCGCCTGCTGTGGACCTACCGCCCCGACAGCTTCCTGCCGCACGCGCAGGCGGGGGCAGGGGACGACAGCGTGCAGCCGGTGCTGCTCGCGCCCGCGGTCACGCCGACGAACGATGCCCGCCACGTCGCGCTGGTCGACGGCCAGTGGCGCGACGAGGCACTGACCTTCGATCGTGCCTTCCACTTCTTCGAGGACGAGCACATCGGCGCCGCGCGAGAAGCTTGGCGTGCGCTGGGCGGCCGCGACGGGGTGGAGCGGCGCTATTGGAAACAGTCCGATACCGGCCGCTGGGAACAGGCCGCCTGAACCCGAAGCGGTTGCAAAGCCGCCGCCCCGCGACTAGGGCGGCGGCACTTTCAAACCCCTCCCAAATCACAGGAGCCCGTGACCATCATGGCCGCGACCCGTACCTTTTCGATCATCAAGCCCGATGCCACGCGCCGCAACCTGACCGGCGCGGTCACCAAGATGCTGGAAGACGCCGGTCTGCGCGTCGTCGCGTCGAAGCGTATCCACATGACCCGCGAGCAGGCCGAGGGCTTCTACGCGGTCCATAAGGAGCGACCCTTCTTCAACGATCTGGTCGAGTTCATGATCTCGGGTCCGGTCGTCGTGCAGGTGCTCGAGGGCGAGAACGCGATGCAGCGTAACCGCGACATCATGGGCGCGACGAACCCGGCGAATGCCGAGGCCGGCACGATCCGCAAGGAGCTCGCCGAGTCGATCGAGGCCAACACGGTCCACGGTTCGGATTCGGACGAAAACGCCGAAATCGAGATCGCCTACTTCTTCAAGCCTGAAGAGATCGTCGGCTGATGACCGACTGGCGGCTGCGGCGTGCGTCCGTCGAGGATGCGCCCGCGGCCGCTTTGGTTGCCGGCGCCAGCTTCCTGGCGACCTTCGCCGGCATCCTCGATGGCGCCGACATCGTCGCGCACGTCGCGAAAAACAGCGCGCCTGCCAGCTTCGCGGCATGGATCGGCGATCCCGGCAGCGTCGTCACGCTTGCCGAACATCCGATCGGCGCCGCCCCTGTCGGCTATAGCGTCCTGACCACGCCCGACCTGCCGGTCGCTACGCACGGCAGCGATATCGAGCTGCGCCGCATTTACACTTTGCCACTCGCACAAGGCACCGGCCTTGGTCGCGCCCTCATGCAACAGGCCATCGCTGACGCCATCGCGATGGGTAAAACACGCCTGTTGCTCGGCGTGCTGGGCCGTAACGCCCGTGCGCGCGCCTTTTACGAACGGCAAGGCTTCGAGGTCGTCGGAACGCGCCAATATCGCGTCGGCAGCGCCCTGTGCGATGACGTGATCTACGCGCGTCCACTGTAAGCCCCCTCCCGATCCTGTCGGGAGAGGGCTCATTCGGGCTCAGGCCGGCGCGAACACGCCGTCGTCGTCCATCACGTGCAGCACGCCGTCAGCGATCGCGAAATAGGCGCCGCGCAGCTTCAGCGTGCCCTGCGCCTCGCGCTTCGCCACGAAGGGGAAGGTGCGCAGGTTGTTCAGGCTGACGCGCACCGCCTCATGCTCCATCTCGCGCGATGCATCCGGGCCATCGCCATGCTTCGCGATCACCCGCTCGCGCGCCGCATCCAGCATTCCGACCCAGTCGGAGATGAACTTGCCCTCGCCGGCCTTCGCATCCTCGAAGCCATGGGTCAGCGCCGCCTTGCAGCCGCCGCACGACGCATGGCCCATCACCAGCACCTCGGGCACTTCGAGCTGCGTCACCGCGAACTCCAGCGCCGCCGACACCCCGTGATAGCCGCCGCCGACCTCATAGGGTGGCACCAGGTTGGCAACGTTGCGCACCACGAAGATTTCGCCGGGCGACGTGTCGAAGATCTGCGACGGATCGACGCGGCTGTCCGAACAGGCGATCACCATCACCTTCGGGCTCTGGCCATCCTTCAGTTCGTCCCAGCGCTCGCGCTGTTCCGACCAGCCGGTGTCGCGAAACCGATGATAGCCACCAATCATGTCGGAAAAGTCGGTCATTGTGCCTCCGTTATGGTCTAGGTCCGGTTCGGCGGGGATAACGCGTTTGCGGCCGACTGGTGCCCACCCGGGCGCGTCAGCAAAGCAACGTCACAATCGAGCGATGGTTGTTCCATCCGCCCGACATCGCTATCTCGCCCGAATGAACGAGATGACTCCGGTGGCCCGCCCCGAACGCCAGCGCAAGCCCGACTGGATCCGCGTGAAAGCGCCGACCAGTGCCGGCTTCGCCGCAACGCGTGAACTGATGCGGTCCAAGAGCCTGACGACCGTCTGCGAAGAGGCCGCCTGCCCGAACATCGGCGAATGCTGGTCGAAGAAGCATGCGACCGTCATGATCCTCGGCGATACCTGCACGCGCGCCTGCGCCTTCTGCAACGTGAAGACCGGCATGCCACGCGCCGTCGATCCGATGGAGCCGAACAACGTCGCCGATGCGGCTGCGCAGATGGGCCTCGAACATATCGTCGTTACCTCGGTCGACCGTGACGATCTGCCCGATGGCGGCGCCAAGCAATTCGTGAAGGTGATCGAGGCGATCCGCCGCGCCAATCCGAAAACGACGATCGAAATCCTCACGCCCGACTTCCGCAACAAGCACGAAGCGGCGGTCGAGGCGATCGTCGCCGCGCGGCCGGACGTCTACAACCACAATCTCGAAACCGTGCCGCGGCTGTATCCGACGATCCGCCCGGGTGCGCGCTACTATGCGTCGATCCGGCTGCTGGAAAGCGTCAAGAAGCTCGACCCGTCGATCTTCACCAAGTCGGGCGTCATGCTGGGGTTGGGCGAAGAACGGCTCGAGGTGCATCAGGTGATGGACGACATGCGCTCGGCCGACATCGATTTCCTCACCATGGGCCAGTATCTTCAGCCGACGCCGCGCCATGCGAAGGTGGCCGAATTCGTCACGCCCAAGGCGTTCGACAGCTATGCCGCGATCGCCCGTGCCAAGGGCTTCCTGTTGGTCGCTTCTTCGCCGCTGACCCGCTCCAGCTATCACGCCGGTGACGATTTCGCGAAGATGCGTGCCGCGCGTGAGGCCAAGCTCGCCGTCCATGCCTAAGCATTCGGAAACGCGGCATCTGCCGTATTCGGCCGAACAGATGTTCGACATGGTCGCCGACGTAAAGCGCTATCCGGAATTTCTGCCCTGGGTCAGCGCGATGCGTGTGCGTCAGGACAGCGACACCGCGACGCTCGCCGACATGATCGTCGGCTTCAAGGGCCTGCGCGAAACCTTCACGTCGAAGGTCGAAAAGCAGCGCCCGGGCAGCATCCACGTCGAATACATCGACGGGCCGCTGAAGTATTTGCACAACGATTGGCGCTTCCGGCCGGAGGAGGGCGGCTGCGCGGTCGATTTCAGCGTCGACTTCCAGTTCAAGAACCGGATGTTCGAGATGCTGGCGGGGCAGGTCTTCGGCGTCGCGCTCAGAAAGATGATCGGCGCGTTCGAAGACCGCGCCCGCGTCCTTTACGGTAGCAGCAGTTCCAGCGCGACCAGCGCCGCCTGAAGGCGGATTCCTCCGCGGCCTAGGTCGCCAAACTGTTTGCGGTCGGCATGGACGTCCGCGGGGTCGCCGCCCCGCTCCGCGCGGGCGAAAACGACCGTGCCGACGGGCTTCTTTTCCGATCCGCCACCGGGACCGGCGATGCCGGTGATCGCCACCGCGACATCGGCGTCGCTATTGGCGAGCGCGCCCTGTGCCATGCTCCAGGCGACGGCGATCGACACCGCGCCAAATGTTTCGAGCACGTCGGAATTGACCTTCAGCAGGCGCATCTTGGCTTCGTTCGAATAGGTGACGAAGCCGGCGCCGAAGACGTCGGACGATCCGGGAATTTCGGTCAATGCCGCCGCGACGAGCCCGCCGGTGCAGCTTTCGGCCAGCGCCACGGTCCGTCCGGCGGCGCGGTTCGCTTCCACGACACGGCGTGCAGCATCGATCAGTTCGGTGGGGAGCAGGCTGTCCATCATCGCGCCTCCGAACATAGCGGCAGGTCGGGCACGTTGATCGCCTTGCCCTTCGCCTTTTCCGCCTTGAAGTAGCGCAGGGTCGTCACGATGACCCCTGCGGTGTTCTGCGGGGGTAGGGGCGCGAGCTGCGTCACGAAGCGGTCGATCGTCCCGCAATCGGCGGGGTTGATCCGGCCGACGAGCAATGGCGCCAGCGCCGCCGTCAACAGCGGCCGGGCGAATTCGGATTGCAGCAGCGAATCGATCATCGGATCGGACAGTTTGACGATCGCGACACGGGCATTGGGCCACGCCCGATCGGCGGCGGACTGGTAGCGCGCCAAAAAGTCGCTGTCCGTCCGTCGGATCAGGCTGGTTGCGGGCAGGCGCGTCGCACACACGATGCCGGTCTGCTGGATGATATCGGGCAAGGCGACCAGTGTCATCGCCTCCGCCTCAGGCGTGGTGATGCAGCGGCTCTGCGCTTCGGCAGGCGCGGCCGCGAGCAGGGCTGTGACGGCGAGCAGCGCGGTCTTCATCGCGGCAGGCTCACGGTTGCCACCGCCTGCGCGGCAATGCCTTCGCCGCGGCCGGTGAAGCCCAGCCGTTCCGTCGTCGTCGCCTTGATGCTGACGCGGTCTTCCGACAGCCCGAGCAGCGCGCCGATGCGCGTGCGCATGGCTTCGCGGTGCGGCCCGATCTTCGGGGCCTCGCAGATCAGCGTCAGGTCGACGAAGTCGATGCGGCCGCCCTTGTCGGCGATCAAGGTGGCGGCATGTTGCAGGAACTGCGCGGAGTCGGCGCCCTTCCACTGCGGGTCACTCGGTGGAAAGTGCGTGCCGATGTCGCCCGCCGCGATCGTGCCCAGCAGCGCGTCGGTCAGCGCGTGCAGGCCGACATCGGCATCGCTATGTCCTGACAAACCCTTGTCGTGCGGGATGAGCACGCCCCCCAGCCACAATTCCTCGCCCTCTTCCAGCCGATGAACATCGAAGCCGGACGCGCTCCGCGTCTCCCAGGCGATTTTGGCTTCGGCCGCGGCGAAGTCCTGCGGATGCGTCACTTTGTCGAGCATCGCATCGCCCTGCACCAAAGCGACGCTCCCGCCAAGCCGCTGCACCATCTGCGCATCGTCGGTTGCCTCTTCATCGGCCGGCCATCCGGCATGGGCGGCGCGGAGCGCGGGCAGGCGAAAGCCCTGCGGCGTCTGGACGCGGAACAGCTTGTCGCGCGAGACGACCGAACCGTCGCGGATTAGCGTGTCCGCAACGGCAAGGCCGGGGATCGCCCCCTCATTGGTGTCGAGTGCGGCCAGTATCCGGTCGATCACCTGCGCCGGCACGAAGGGCCGTGCCGCATCGTGGACCAGCACCCTGTCGGCCTCGATCGCTGCGAGCCCGCGCGCGACCGACTCGCGCCGCGTGGCCCCGCCGACGATCGTCCGCACCGGCCCGAGTGCGGCGGCTGCCAGCGGCTCCGCCCCCGCGGCGATCACCACCACCACCTCGTCCACCGCCGGGTGACCGGCAAAGGCGGCATAGGCGTGCGCCAGCAAGGCCTTGCCGCCGACGTGGGCATATTGTTTCGGGATGGCACCACCGGCGCGCGAGCCGCTACCCGCCGCCACGATCAGCGCGACCGTCCGCTGCTTGTGTATCATTGCCGCCGCCTAGCGCAGACCTGCAATGCTTGCCAGAGCAGGCATGGGACGGTAAGGGCTGCCCGTTTTTCAGGCAGATTTATGGCCCATCTCACGCCCATTCAGATCGGTCCCATCCGGATCGAGCAGCCCGTCGTGCTGGCGCCGATGACCGGCGTCACCGACATGCCGTTCCGCACGCTCGTGCGCCGCTATGGCTCCGGTCTCAACGTCACCGAAATGATCGCGAGCCAGGCGGCGATCCGCGAAACGCGGCAGTCGCTGCAGAAGGCCGCGTGGCACCTGTCAGAAGAGCCGGTCTCGATGCAGCTCGTCGGCTGCACCCCCTACGAGATGGGCGAGGCGGCGAAGCTCGCGGAAGATCGCGGTGCGGCGATCATCGACATCAACATGGGCTGCCCGGTCCGCAAGGTGACGAACGGCGACGCCGGCTCGGCGCTGATGCGCGACCTCAAACTCGCCGCTGCCCTAATCGACGCCGTTGTAAAGGCGGTCAAGGCTCCAGTAACGCTGAAGATGCGTATGGGCTGGTGCCACGACAGCCTCAACGCGCCCGAACTGTCGCGGATCGCGCAAGATCTTGGGGTGAAGCTCATCACCGTCCACGGGCGCACCCGCAACCAGATGTACAAGGGATCGGCCGATTGGCGCTTTATTCGCTCGGTCAAGGACG
The DNA here is from genome assembly GCF_001638925.1 of Sphingomonas sp. NIC1. Lineage (NCBI taxonomy): Bacteria > Pseudomonadati > Pseudomonadota > Alphaproteobacteria > Sphingomonadales > Sphingomonadaceae > Sphingomonas > Sphingomonas sp. NIC1. The sequence continues at coordinate 3,228,050 of NZ_CP015521.1, read as the reverse complement.
CGATCGACCTGCCGGTGATCGCAAACGGTGACATCTGCACGATCGACGATGCGGTGGACGCCCTCGATCAGTCCGGCGCCGATGGCGTCATGATCGGCCGTGGCGCCTATGGGCGGCCGTGGATACTCGGGCAGGTGATGCACTATTTCGCGACCGGCGAACGGCTTCCCGACCCGTCGCTCGACGAACAATATCGCGTCATCGTCGAGCACTACGATGCCATGCTCGACCATTATGGCGAGATGACCGGCGTCAACATGGCCCGCAAGCACATCGGTTGGTACACCAAGGGCCTCACCGGATCGGCCGAGTTCCGCAACGCGGTGAACCAGGAACCGAGCGCCGCGAAGGTGAAGGCGATGCTCGCCGATTTCTACGCGCCATACCGCGATCAGCCGCCCGCGGCCGTCCGCCAGGCCGCCTGACAGGATTGTGACGGACCGTCCGGGCTTTGCCGAGTTGTTCGCGGCGCTGCCTGTCGCCGTGCTCGTGATCGATGGAGAAGACCGTATCCAGCACGGCAACGCCCAGGCGGAGCTGCTGCTCAATTTGTCCGAGCGGGTGATGCGCGGGCAGCTGCTGTCAGCGATCCTGCCACGCCCTCCGGCTGGCGATCGGCAGGCCGGGCACGGCTTTGCCGTCTACGACACGGAGATCGCGACGCCGCACGGGCCCAAGATCCGTGTCGACTTTTCCGAGGCGCAGCTCGCCGATCATCCCGGTTGGCGCGCTATCACGCTGCACAGCGTCGCGGGTACGCGCAGCGTCGGCCAGCTTGGCGGACGCGGGGCCAGCGCCCGCGCAGCGAGCGGCGCGGCGGCGATGCTGGCGCATGAGATCAAGAACCCGCTGTCCGGCATCCGCGGCGCCGCGCAGCTACTTGATGCCGGTGAACTGACCACGCTGATCGTGACTGAGGTCGACCGCATTGCAGCGCTGATCGACCGTATGCAGGATTTTAGCGATACGCGCCCGCTGCCGATCCAGTCGGAGAATATCTATCCCCTGATCGGCCATGCCCGCCGGCTGGCGCTAGCCGGCTTTGCCCGCGGCGTGTCCATGGAGGAGCGGTTCGATCCCTCGCTGCCGCATGCCGCGATCAATCGCGATGCCTTGCTGCAGATCCTGATCAACCTGCTTAAGAATGCCGCGGAGGCGACGCGGACCGTCGCCGATCCCCGCATTATCATCACCACCGCCTATCGCCACGGCATGTCGGTAGCGGCGACGCGGGGCGGCCCGCGCGTGCCCTTGCCGATCGAGATCTGCGTGACCGATAACGGCCCCGGCGCCCCCGCCGACATCGCCGAATATCTGTTCGATCCGTTCATCTCGGGCCGGCCGGAGGGGCAGGGGCTTGGCCTCGCGCTGGTCGACAAGCTGACGCGCGACATGGGCGGGATCGTTCAATATGCCCGTGAAGGATTGCCCGAGATGACGACCCTGCGCCTCCTGCTGCCACGGGCTGCTCAGTGAGCCGCGTTCTGGTCGTCGACGACGACGCTGCGATCCGCACCGTCGTCGCGCAGGCGTTGCGCCGTGCGGGACACGACGTCCAGACGGCGGAGACCCTGTCGCAGGCTGATCGTGCGCTGGCGCAGCGGCTGCCGGACGTGCTGATTACCGACGTCGTGCTGCCCGACGGCGACGGCATCGTTCATGTGGCGGAGGTCAATGCGCGCCACCCCGATCTGCCGATCATCATCCTGTCGGCACAGAATACGCTGACGACGGCGGTGCGCGCGAACGAGGTTGGCGCGTACGAGTATCTTCCCAAGCCTTTCGATCTCGACGATCTGACCCGCGCCGTCGCCGGTGCGCTGGTCCGCCACGCGGCGATGCCGCCGCAAGGGGAGGGGGAGGACCCCGCGCTCCCCCTGATCGGCCGCTCGCCGGCGATGCAGGACGTCTACCGGGTCATCGCCCGTGTCGTCGCCACGGACCTGACCGTGCTGATCTCGGGCGAATCGGGCACGGGCAAGGAACTGGTCGCGCGTGCGATCCACGATCTCGGGCGACGCCGGGGGGCGCCTTTCGTCGCGATCAACATGGCCGCCATCCCGCGCGAGCTGATCGAGGCGGAATTGTTCGGCCACGAACGCGGCGCCTTCACCGGCGCGGGCCAGCGTAACGCCGGCCGCTTCGAACAGGCCGCGGGCGGCACGCTGTTCCTCGACGAGATCGGCGACATGCCGATGGATGCGCAGACGCGTTTGCTTCGGGTGCTCCAGTCGGGCGAGTTCACCACGGTCGGCGGCGCTCGGACGATGCGGGCCGACGTGCGCGTCGTGGCTGCCACCAATCGCGACCTTACGCAGCAGGTCGCTTCGGGCCAATTTCGCGAGGACCTGTTCTATCGCCTGAACGTCGTCCCGATCGTGCTGCCCGCGCTGCGTGACCGGCGACAGGACATTCCGTTGCTCGCCCGCCACTTCCTCGACAGCGCTGCCGCCCAGGGTTTGCCGCGCCGCCAGTTGCAGCCGGAGGCGGAAGCCGCGCTCGCGGCTTATGACTGGCCGGGCAACGTCCGCGAACTCGAAAACCTGATGCGCCGGCTCGCGGTGCTGGCACGAGATGAGCTGATCGATCCGGCGACGATCCGCGATATGATCAGGGTGCCGGGCGCACAGATGGATCTGCCTGACGCGGGAATCGCCGAGGCGGTACGCCACCTGATCGAACGGATCGCCCGTGAGCGCCCCGGCGCTCTGGACGATGGCACCCTGTACGATCGCGTCATCGGAGAGGTGGAACGCCCCTTGATCGAAGCGATGCTGGCCCGACACGGCGGCAATCAGCTACGCGCGGCGCGGGCGCTGGGTCTCAACCGCAATACGCTGCGCAAGCGGTTGGATACGCTGGGGATCAGTGCCAAGGGCGACGATTGATCCGTAGCGGCTGACCGCCGCGCTTGATCGTACTGTGGCCCCAAACCACCGCAACCGGCAATTATGTGGTTTCCGTGCAACAATCCGCGTTGTACGGAGGGACGAATGCACGCGGCCCCCACGCCCGATTTGAACGACATGCTACCGGTTCGTCGCCGGCGGATTACGCCCGCGGTCGAAGGGCTGGTACTGGCGCTTGCGTTGGCAATCGCCGTCGCGACCTATTTCGTGTTGACGGGTGGCGCATCCGATACACGTGTGATTTCGCCTCCGTTGGTCGCGTTGCTACTCGTCGCCAATCTGGTGTCCGGCACGACGTTGATGATGCTGATCGGGCGGCGGATCGCGAGGCGGCGCGCCGTGCAATCCCAGATTGGCGGCAACGGGCAATTGCACGTGCAATTGGTCGCTTTGTTTTCGCTTGTCGCAGCGGTTCCGTTGGTGCTGGTAAATATCTTTGCGTCGCTGCTGTTCCAATACGGTGTCGAGTTTTGGTATTCGGACCGCGCTCGTGGAATGTTGGAGAATTCGACCGCACTTCTCCAGATCAATTATTATCAAGAGCTGGACCGCATCGCCGCCGAAGCAACTGCGATGCGTGTAGACCTCGCAGGATATTTTCGAGAATATCCGATCAATAGTGAAACGTTCGCGAAGGCGCTCGTCTTTCAGCTGAAACAGCGCAACATGTCTGAAATGGCAATCTTCGTAAAAGGCGATCCTGTTCCGATTGCCTTCGTCAATCCTTACGAACGGCGGCTGGATCGTGTCGTGACCCCGGGCATGATCAGAAAGATTGATTCCGGTACGCCGAGCGTTGTTATTCAAGCCAAGGATCGCGCCGCACTGTTGATGCCGTTAAAATACGGCAAGGGTGCCTATCTCTACGTGGCGCGCGTTTTTGACCCCGGGGTGGTCGAGCAATGGAAGCGCGGCGAGAAACTCGTTGCAGACTACCGAGACATGCAATCGCGTTCGCGGGCATTGCAGTTGCGGTTCAACTCCGCATTGCTGGGCATTTCGTTGCTGATCGTGGCCCTTGCGGTGTGGATCGCGCTGGCCGTTGCCGACCGTCTCGTTCGTCCGCTGGGCGAGCTTGTGGGCGCGGCGCGACGCGTAGCAGATGGTGATCTGTCGACACGTGTACCTGATCCCCGCACCCTGGATGAGGTCGGCACGCTGGCCAATGCGTTCAACCGAATGACCGGGCGGCTACAGGAACAAAATCGCGCGCTGGTCACCGCAAACGATCAGCTCGACAGCCGCCGTGCGCTCATCGAGGCGGTGATGGCCGGCGTGTCGGCCGGCGTGATCGCCTCGGGCGAAGACGGCATGATCCGGATCGCCAACAATTCGGCGTCCGAACTGATCGGCACGGGCATCGACAGCGTCGTCGGGCAGCCGCTTGCCCTCATAGCGCCTGAACTCGCCGATCTGGTGGCGAGTGGCCAGCGTGAGGCAATCGTTCAGGTCGTGCGTGGCGGCGAGACGCGGACGCTCGCCGTCCGGATCGCGCGGACCGATGCGGGGCCGATCCTGACCTTCGACGATATCACGCAGCAGTTGCTCGATCAGCGCCGCGCGGCGTGGTCGGACGTCGCGCGCCGCATCGCGCATGAGATCAAGAACCCGCTGACCCCGATCCAGCTCGCCGCCGAGCGCCTGCAACGCCGCTACGGCAGCAAGATCGATCCCGCGGATACAACCTTCGCGCGGTTGACCGAAACGATCGTCCGGCAGGTCGGCGACCTCAGGCGGATGGTCGACGAATTCTCGTCTTTCGCGCGCATGCCGAAGCCGGTGTTCCGCGAGGAATCGCTCGTGGACATCGCTCGCCAAGCGCTGTTCCTGCACGAGGTCGCCCATCCCGCGATCCGCTTCGCGCTCGACCACGATTTTCCCGCCCCGCAGCTCGTCTGCGACCGGCACCAGCTTGGTCGCGCCTTCACGAATATCGTCAAGAACGCCGTCGAGGCGATCGAGAGCAAGGGGGATGGCGGCGGCGCTGTTACCATGGGTATCCATGAGGATGGCACGACGATCGTCGTCGAGGTCGCGGATACGGGCGTTGGTCTGCCGCCGGATCGCGATCGGATCGTCGAACCCTATATGACGACACGCGCCCGCGGTACGGGCCTAGGCCTCGCGATCGTCAAGAAGATCGTCGAGGACCATTTCGGCACCATGGCCTTTGCCGATCGCGACGGCGGCGGCACCGTGGTGCGCATGACATTCGATGCCGCAGCCCTCGCGGCGCTCGATCAGGGGGCAGCCCCACCCGAACCGGTCACCGAACATGACGGTGCCGGCCAGCTTGCTGCACTCACACGCAATCGGAATTAGAGATTATGGCGCTCGACATCCTCGTCGTCGACGACGAACACGATATCCGCGAACTGGTCGCCGGCGTTCTGGAGGACGAAGGCTATGACACGCGCTCGGCCGCAGACAGCGACGCCGCGCTGGAGGCGATCGCCACCCGACGCCCGTCGCTCGTGCTGCTCGACGTCTGGCTTCAGGGCTCTCGCCTTGACGGTCTCGAGCTGCTCGACGAGATCAAGCGACGCGACCCATCGATCCCCGTGCTCGTCATCTCGGGCCATGGCAATCTCGACACCGCCGTCGCCGCGATCCGGCGCGGCGCCAGCGATTTCATCGAAAAGCCGTTCGAGGCGGAGCGGCTGCTGTTGCTGGTCGCCCGCGCGACCGAAACCGAACGCCTGCGTCGCGAACTCGCCAGCCTGCGCGTCTCGGCCGGTCGCGAGACGGACCTCACCGGCCGCTCGGGCGCGATCAACGGCGTCCGCGCCACGCTGAAGCGCGTCGCCGCGACGGGGAGCCGCGTGCTCATCATGGGGCCGGCCGGCGTCGGCAAGGAGGTTGCCGCCCGCCTGCTCCACGGCTGGAGCAATCGCGCCGAGGCCCCCTTCGTCATCGTCAGCGCCGCGCGGATGACGCCAGAACGCGTCGAGGAAGAGCTGTTCGGCGTGGAGGAGGGGGGCGACCTCGTCCGGCCGGGCCTGCTCGAACAGGCGCATGGTGGCACGTTGTTCCTCGACGAAATCGCCGACATGCCCATCGCAACGCAGGCGCGTATCCTGCGCGTGCTGACCGATCAGAGCTTCAGCCGCATTGGTGGCACCCGAACGGTCAAGGTCGACGTCCGCGTCGTCTCCGCCACCTCGCGCGACCTGACGCAGGAGATTGCCGAGGGGCGGTTCCGCGAAGATCTCTATTACCGCCTCAACGTCGTGCCGGTAATGCTGCCGGCCTTGGCCGAGCGCCGGGAGGACATTCCGTCGCTGGTCGAGCATTTCATGGCGCATTACGCCTCCGAACGCCGCGTACCGACCCCGGAGATCGCACCCGACGCGATGGTCGCGCTGCAAAGCTATGATTGGCCCGGCAATGTCCGCCAGTTGCGCAACGTCGTGGAGCGCACGATCATCCTCGCGCCGGGCGATCGCATCGGCCGTATCGACCTCGATCTCTTGCCCGCCGAGGTTCTCGGCGATCAGGGCGATCTGGCCGGCGGGGGTGGCGGCGCGATCATGGGTGCGCCGTTACGCGAAGCCCGCGAGACGTTCGAGCGCGAATATCTGCGCGTCCAGATCCGTCGCTTCTCGGGCAACATCAGCCGTACCGCCAGCTTCATCGGCATGGAGCGATCGGCACTGCACCGTAAGCTCAAGCTGCTCGGCATTACCGACGTGCGCGAGGATTGACGCCTTTACGGCACGGGCCTTCGTTCATAGATACGGGGTCGCTGCCTATCATGGGTGGCGATCCCGACGCCGGGAAACGGCGCGATAGCGGGCGAACGTCCCGCCAATAACGGAAAAAGGCTCAACTCATGGCCGAAAAGCAAGGCTCGCTGCAGGACCTGTTCCTGAATTCGCTGCGCCGCTCCAAGACCCCGGTCACCATGTTCCTGGTGAAGGGCGTCAAGCTCCAGGGTATCGTCACCTGGTTCGACAATTTCTCCGTGCTGCTCCGCCGCGATGGTCAGTCCCAGCTGATCTACAAGCATGCCATTTCCACGATCATGCCATCGGGCCCGATGGACCTCGCCGGGATCATCGAATCCGTGGGAGAAGCACAGCGCAAGCAGCCGCTGTTGCAGGAAATTTTCCTGAACGCGGTGCGCAAATCCGAAGATTCGGTCACGATGTTCCTGATCAACGGCGTGATGCTGCAGGGCCAGATCGCCGGTTTCGACCTGTTCTGCATGCTGCTCCAGCGTGAAGGCATGGCGCAGCTTGTCTACAAGCATGCTGTGTCGACCATCCAGCCGTCACGCGCGCTCAACCTCGCCGATGAGGGCGAGACGGACGAATAAGCGATGAGCACCGGCTTCAACCGTGACCGCGACGAGTTCGCCCGTGGCGGTCGCGCGCTGATCGTCCTGCCCGATCAGGGCGATGCGCATCGCGATGCCGAGGCGCGGCTGGAGGAGACCGCCGGTCTCGCCGCCGCGATCGGCCTCGTCGTCACCGACAAGGTGGCGGTGCGCGTCCGCCAGCCAAAGCCCGCGACGCTGATCGGCAGCGGTCAGGTGGAGCAGCTGGCCGTGCAGGTACGGCAGGACGAAGCCGACCTCGTCGTCTTCGACGCCAGCCTGACGCCGGTGCAACAGCGCAATTTGGAAACCGCGCTGGAGGCCAAGGTGATCGACCGCACTGGCCTGATCCTCGAAATCTTCGGCGAACGCGCCGCCACGGCCGAGGGGCGGTTGCAGGTCGAGCTCGCCCACCTCGATTATCAGGCCGGTCGACTGGTGCGAAGCTGGACCCACCTCGAGCGGCAACGCGGCGGCTTCGGCTTCCTCGGTGGTCCCGGCGAAACGCAGATCGAGGCGGACCGCCGGCTGATCCGCGATCGCATGGCGCGACTGCGGCGCGAACTCGAACAGGTCAGCCGCACCCGCGGGCTGCACCGCGAACGGCGCCAGCGCGCGCCGTGGCCGGTGATCGCCCTGGTCGGTTATACCAATGCCGGCAAGTCGACGCTGTTCAACCGGCTGACCGGCGCGCACGTGATGGCGGAAAATCTGCTGTTCGCCACGCTCGACCCGACCCTTCGGCAGATCTCGCTACCCGGCATCGACAAGGCCATCCTGTCCGACACCGTCGGCTTTGTTTCCGACCTGCCGACTCAGCTGGTCGCGGCGTTCAAGGCGACGTTGGAAGAGGTGGTATCGGCCGACCTGCTGATCCACGTCCGTGACATCGCCCATCCGGACACCGAGGCGCAGCGCGCCGACGTCGAAGCCGTTCTCGCCGACCTCGGCGTGTCCGAAACAACGCCGCGGTTCGAGGCGTGGAACAAGCTCGATCTGCTCGATGCAGACCAGCATGAGGACGTGCTGGTGGAGGCGGCGCGCCGCGACGATGTCGTCGCGCTGTCCGCACTGGATGGGGAAGGGGTGGACCAGCTTATCGCGCAGGTCGCGGCGAAGCTGACCGCCGGCCATCGCCGCTATTGGATCACGCTTCCGGCTGGAGACGGTGCGGGCGCCGCATGGCTGCACGCGCATGGCGAAGTCCTGGGGCAGGAAGAAGAGGGCGAGGGGCTGTCGACCCGCTACGAGGTTCGGCTCGCCGAGCGGGACTACGAACGCTTTCTCCAGCGTTGATGAACCGGCTCAGCCGCGCTTGACCTGCTGCCAGAGCGCTTCCTTGTCATCAAGGCTCAGTGCGGCGAACGCTTCGCCGCCCAGGGCTTCCATGGCGCGGAAGCGACGCTCGAACTTGGCGTTGCCCGATCGCAAGGCGGCCTCGGGATCGACGCCCAAATGCCGCGCCCAATTGACGACGGCGAACAGAAGATCGCCGATCTCGTCCTCACGCTGATCGTCGGAAGCCGTCTTAACTTCCTCGATTTCCTCCATGATCTTGGCGATGGCGCCGGTATGATCGGGCCAGTCGAACCCGGTTCGGGCGGCGCGCTTTTGCAGCTTTACGGCGCGCATCAGAGCGGGCAGGCCCGCCGCGACGCCGGCAAGCGCGCTGTCGTCTTGCGTCGTGTCGCGGCGCTCCGCGGCCTTTAATTCCTCCCAACCAGGGCTATGCGGCGCATCACCGAAGATGTGCGGATGGCGCCGTTCCATCTTGTCGCTGATGGCGGCGACGACATCGGCAAAGGCGAAGACGCCGGCTTCCTCGGCGATCCGCGCATGGAACACGACTTGCAACAACAGATCGCCCAGTTCGTCTTTCAGATCGCCCGCATCATTCCGCGCGATCGCATCGGCAACCTCATAGGCTTCTTCGATCGTATAGGGCGCGATCGTCGCCCAGGTCTGTGCCACATCCCATTCGCAACCGCGCGTCGGATCGCGCAGGCGCCCCATGATCGCCAACAGCCGTTCAACCGCCATATCGCGCGTCCACTGAAAGATTGATAATATACATTATGTAAATTCCTGATGATGGTGCGGTACGAGGATCAGCGTGTTCCCCTCCACCCGCCACGATTTCAGTTTCGACAGGAAGTTCATGCCGAGGACGTCGGTGTCGCCGAACGCGGGCGATACGACCACCGGCAAATCGCGCGCGACGATATCGCCGAGTTTCAGGTCTCGCACCGTCGCGCTCCGCGCCTGGATGCGCCCGTTCGCCGTATTGAGCACGATCGGAATCAGGCTGTCCCTCACGTCCAGCGACGCGGCGGCCGCGGTGTCCGTCGACAATGCCGTCAGGGTCGCGCCGCTATCGACGAGCATGCGCCGGTTCACGCCATCGATCGTCACTTTCGCCCAGAAATGCCCGTCGGCAGACATTCTGATGCGGGTTTCTTCGCCGACGACATTCTGGTCATCCAGTTTCAGCAGTCGCGTAACATATTGCAGATACGGATCGAACCGTTCGCGCTCGGTGATCACCACCAACAGCAACCCCGCGATTACCGCCCAACTGACCAGCGACAAAACGACCCGCAATACCGGCACCCGCCGGGCGATCAGCGCCGAGATCGGCAGGATGAGCAGCAGCAGATAGATGACCGCCTGGCCGCCCGAGTCGAGGTTCATAGGACGAATTCTAATCCATCGTAGCCGGGTTCGACGCCGGACGGCAGATCGCGGACCAGCGTGGCGTAATCCATGCTCTGATCCATATGTATGAAGGCTGACCGTTTCGGCCGAAGCTCAGCGATCCAGTCGAGCACCTCCGGCACGTGCGGATGGGTCGGATGCGGCGCATAGCGGAGCGCATCGACGATCCAGACGTCGAGCCCCGTGTAGAGCGCGCGCATCGCCGGGGTCAGTTCGTGAAAGTCGGTGGCATATCCCACCACTGCGCCACCCGCGGAAAAGCGCAGGCCGGCCGAGGTGATATGACCGTGGGGCTGATCGACGACATCTATCGTGATCGCGCCGATCGTCAGCCTATCCGGTAACACCGCGCTTTCCACCGTCGGCGGATAGCCCTGACGGCCGGCGAAGACATAGGCAAACCGGTCGCGGAGCGCCGTCAGCGTGCTTGTCCGCGCATAGCCCGGGACCGGCCGGCGCATGGCGTGAAAAATCTGGCGAACGTCATCGATGCCATGACAATGGTCTGCATGGTCGTGCGTCCACAAGATCGCGTCGACCGTCGACACATCGGCTGCGAGCAATTGCTCCCGCATGTCGGGGCCTGTGTCGACCAGGATACGCGTGTCGTCATGCTCAACGAGCAACGATACGCGCGTACGCCGGTTACGTGGTTCGTTGGGGTCGCAGGCGCCCCAGTCGTTCCCGATCCGCGGCACGCCCGATGACGTGCCCGATCCGAGAATGCGAACCTTCACGCGCGCGCCTTGTTGAACAACGTGAAGAAGTTGTCGGCGGTTCGTGCTGCCAACTCTTCGATTGGCTCGCTGCGTAGCTGGGCGAGAAAGGTCGCGGTGTCCGCGACGAAAGCAGGCTCGCCCTGCTTGCCGCGATGCGGCACCGGCGCCAGAAATGGAGCGTCGGTTTCGATCAGCAGCCGTTCGATCGGCAGCCGGGCCGCCGTCTCTTGCAGGTCGCGTGCGTTTTTGAACGTCACGATCCCCGAGATCGAAATGTAGAACCCGAGCTCCAGCGCCGCGTCGGCAAAGGCGCCGCTCGCGGTGAAACAGTGGATGACGCCCGTATAGGCCCCCTGCTTCATCTCATCGCGCAGGATCGCCAGTGTGTCCTCTTCCGCGTCACGGGTGTGGACGATGAGGGGAAGCCCTGTTTCGCGACACGCTCCGATATGACTCTGGAAGCTTGCCTGCTGGCGGGCACGATCGGAATGATCATAGTAATAATCGAGGCCGGATTCACCGATGCCGACGATGCGCGGATGCGCCGTTCGGTCGACGAGGCGCGCGATGTCAACGTCGGGATGCTGATCGGCCTCGTGCGGGTGGATGCCGATCGAAGCCCAGACGTCGGGTTCGCGCTCGGCTGTCGCGACCACCGCGTCCCATTCGCTTTCGCGCGTCGAGATGTTGAGCATCGCCCCCACCCCACGCGATCGGGCACGGGCGAGCACGTCACCCTGCTGCTCGAACACCCCTTTGTAATTGAGGTGGCAGTGGCTGTCGGCGAACATCATGCCGCGGCGGCAGGCAGTTCGAGCCGTGGGAAGACCGGCGACGGCGGTGCGATCGTAAAGCCCGCGGCCTGCTGGCGCGCATACCAGCCATCGTCGTCGATCGCGGCATGGTCTCGCTCGTCCGCGCCGAGCTGATCCAGCACCTTGCCAGCCGATTGCGGCACGACCGGCAGGATTGCGATCGCCAGCATCCGGATCGCCCGCACCAGCGTGCCCAGCACCGCATGCATCCGATCGGGATCGGTTTTGCGCAACGCCCAGGGGGCTTGCGCATCGATATACTGATTGCACGCAAAGACCCCGCGCATCCATGCCTCGATGCCCTGGCTCAGCATCAGATCGTCGAATGCCGTCCGCAGTCCGGCGCAGGCGACGACCATCTCCTCGATCAGCATGGCGTCCGCCGGATCGCTGCGCCCGGCATCCGGCATCGCGCCATCCAAATTCTTGGCGATGAACGACAGCGTGCGCTGCGCCAAATTGCCGAAGCTGTTGGCGAGCTCCGCATTGACGCGCGTCACGATCGCCTCGGCCGAATAGCTGCCGTCCTGCCCGAAGCTGACTTCGCGCAGCAGGAAATAGCGGACCGCATCGACCCCGAACGCATCGGTCAGTTCGTCGGGGCTGACGACATTGCCGACCGACTTCGACATCTTCTCACCCCGGTGGAGCACGAAGCCGTGTGCGAACACCTGTTTCGGCAGCGGCAGGTTCGCCGACATCAGGAACGCCGGCCAATAGACGGTGTGGAAGCGCGTGATGTCCTTGCCGATCAGATGCAGATCGGCGGGCCAGAAGCGGGCCATCGTCCCGGCATCGTTAGGATAGCCCGCACCGGTCAGATAATTGGTAAGCGCATCGACCCACACATACATGACGTGGCCGGGGCTGTCGGGCACCGGGACGCCCCAGTCGAAGCTCGTCCGCGACACGGACAAATCCGACAGACCGCCTTCGACGAAGCGCATTACCTCGTTGCGGCGCGCCTCGGGGCGGATGAAATCGGGGTTGGCGGCGTACAGGTCGAGCAGCGGCTGCTGATATTTCGACAGGCGGAAGAACCACGTCTCTTCGGCGGTCCACTCCACGGGCGTGCCCTGAGGCGACAGCTTGGCGCCGCCTTCCCCCTCCACCAGTTCCTTCTCGTCGTAGAAGGCCTCATCGCGCACCGAATACCAGCCCTCATACCGATCAAGGTACAGGTCGCCGGCATCGCGCATCGCCTGCCAGATCGCCTGGCTGGCCGCATAGTGATCGGGTTCGACGGTGCGGATGAAACGGTCGTACGAAATGTTCAGCGTGTCCGCCATCGCGCTGAAATACGATGACATTTCGTCAGCGAAGGCGCGCACTTCGATGCCGCGGGTGCGCGCGGTCTGTGCCATCTTCAGCCCATGTTCGTCGGTGCCGGTCTGGAAGCGCACCTCGCGCCCCGCCTGCCGCTGGAAGCGGGCGATCGCGTCGGCGGCGATCATCTCATAGGCATGGCCGATGTGCGGACGGCCGTTGGGGTAATGGATTGCGGTGGTGATGTAATAGGGATCGGCCATAGCGCGCTTCCCTAGTCGATCGATCCGGCGAGGTGAAGCGGCGTCAGCGCAGCCGTGCGACGATCGCCGCCATCTCGAACACCGTCGCCTGAGCATCGAGCGACAGGCCCATCGCCGCCCCAGCAAGGTCGCGCGCAGCAGCCTGAGCGTCGAGCGCGGTTTTCAGCCGCGCTCCCGCCCGTCCACGGGCTTCGCGCGCGATAATTGCCGGAACCCGATCGAGGAACACTTCGTAGCGCGCGGCATTCCCCTTCCCCGCCAGCGCCTTGGCAAGCGCCGCCCGACGCGTGTTCACCGGATCGCCGTCGGTGGCGATCGCCGCGATCGCGGTGTCGAGGCCTGCAACATCCAGCCCCGCATAACGGATCGCGCGCCCCGGCGAGCCCTCCCCCGCCGCGATCAACGTCCCGATCTCGTCGCTATCGGCATCGGGCAACGCGTCGTGCAACGCACGGCGCATGTCGGCTTCGTCAAGCGCGCCGAAGCGCAGAACCCGGCATCGCGATCGGATGGTGGGGAGCAATCGTCCGGGAGCGTGGCTCACCAGCAGGAACACCGTTCCCACTGGCGGCTCCTCCAGGTTCTTGAGCAGCGCATTGGCTCCGTTGCGCTCGAGATCATCGGCCGCGTCGATAATGACGACGCGGCGTGCGCCCATCGACGGCGTCGTCGCAAACATCGGTTGCAGGCTGCGCACCTGCGCGATGCTGATCGACCGCGCGATATCCTGATCGGGCTTGTCGGCATCCTTTGGCAGACGGCGCAGGATACGCAGGTCGGGATGCGACCCGGCCTCCACCAGAGCGCGCGTGGGATGATCGGCGGGCACCGTCAGTCCCGGCGCGGTTACCCCGCTCGCACTCGCCTCGGCCAGCATGCGCAACGCCGCCAATTCGGCGAAGCGTGCCTTGCCCACGCCTTGCGGCCCGACCAGCAACCAGGCGTGATGCAGCGCACCGCTGCGCAGGGCGGCCGCGAAGGCCCCCTGCGCCTCGGCATTACCGAACAACGCGGTCATCGCGGTTGCGCGATCAACCGAAGAACGAGGTCAGCCCTGCCCAGGCGCGACCGAAGAAGCCCGCCTGACCGACGTCCTTGTCCGCGACCAGGGGCAGGCGCTGTTCGGGCAGATCGGGCGACGTCACGACCAGGTCGGCGATATGCTGGCCCTTGGTGATCGGCGCCTTGATCGGACCTTCGTAGACGACCTTGGCGCTCATCTGCGGCACGGCGCCCGCGGGCAGCGTGACGGTCAGCTGGCGCGGCGCGACCAGACCGACGTTGCTGGAACTGCCCATCTGCACCTCGGCCGTCGACACCTGCTTACCCGCCGCGACGACGGGTTTCGCCTGCCAGGCACGGAAGCCCCATTCCATGAAGCGCACCGATTCCTCGGCGCGATCCTTGGACGACGTCAGCCCCGCAACGACCATCACCAGACGGCGACCGTTCTGCTCGGCAGAGCCGGTGAAGCCGTAACCGGCCTCCTCGGTATGGCCGGTCTTCAGGCCATCGGCGCCGGCGACGCGGCCCAGCAGGGGGTCGCGATTCGCCTGCGTGATGTCGGCCCCTGCCCCCAGCGTCTTGCCCCAGGTGAAATTCGGCAGCGAGTAGAAACGCTTATAGAGGTCTGGGAAGTCCTGAATCGTCGCGGTGGCGAGATGCGCCAGGTCGCGCGCGGTCACATAGGTGACGCCATTGTCCGGCCAGCCGTTGGCGGTGCCGAAGTGGCTGTTGGTAAGGCCAAGGCGCTTCGCCTGCGCATTCATCCGGTCTGTGAACGTTTGCTCGGTGCCCGAAATACCCTCGGCCAGCACGACGCAGGCATCATTGCCCGACAGCGTAACGATGCCCTTCAACAGGTTCTCGACACTGACGTTTTCGTTGGGCGACAGGAACATGGTCGATCCCGCCTGCGGCCCATGCCACTTCGCCCAGGTTTCGGGGCGGACGGTGATCATCTGGTCGAGCTTCAGCTCGCCCTTCTTGATCATGTCGAAGGCCACGTAGACCGTCATCATCTTCGCCATCGACGCGGGCGGCATGCGGCGGTCGGCGTCACGTTGATACAGCACCGCGCCCGACGACAGATCCTGCATGAAGGCGATCGGCGCGATGCCCTGGAACTGCGGCGCCGCAGCGACGGAGGGCATGGCCAGCGCGACGATGGCAAGGGGAGCGGCGATCAGCGGTTTCATGACGTCGGGTTCGGCTTTCGGCAGGGTAATTGGGGTGGAATGGGTCAGGCATAGCGCCGCAACTGCGCCGCGTCAGCCCTCAACCGCGTCGGCGAGCAGGCCGACGGACAGCGCGTAGAAGTTCGAGCAATTGTAATCGAGGATCACACGGTAATTGCTGGTGAGCAGATAGGCGGTGGCATTGGGGCCATCCGGCTCGATCAGCGTCGCCTGCACGCTGTCGGCGGGCCAGCCTCTGCCCTGCGGCACGAGGCCGAGCGCGCGCCATTCGGCCATCGTCCGCCACTGGCTGTGCCGCTCGAACACCCGCGGGCAACGTGGCGATACCATGCGCGTCGTCAGGGCGGCGCGGTCGAAGCCGGCGGGGACGCGCACCGCGATCCCCCACGGCTGACCCGGCCGCCAGCCGGCATTCTCGAAATAATTGCCGATCGAGGCGAGCGTATCCGCCGGGCTGGTCCAGATATCCGCGCGGCCGTCGCCATCGCCGTCACGGGCGAGGCGCAGGTAGACCGAGGGCAGGAATTGCGGATTCCCGGTGGCGCCCGCCCAGCTGCCCTTCAGCCGCTCGCGCGGGATGCCGCGGTCAAGGATCTTCAGGCCGGCGATGAACTCGCTCGCAAACAGCTCGCGACGCCGACCCTCGTAGGCGAGCGTCGCCAGGCTGCGAAGCAGATCGAAATTGCCCGTATAGGCCCCGTAATTTGTTTCATGGCCCCAGATCGCAACCATGATCGACTCGGGGACGCCCGTCTCCCGCTCGACACGGGCGAGGCGCGCCCGCTGCGCCTGATAGGTACTGCGCCCGCGGCCGATCCGCGCGGCATCGACGTGGCTGATCCGGTAGGGCGCGAACGGCGGCGTCGCGGTGCGACCCGGATTGCCCGGCTGCGCGCGGTCGAGCTCGATGGTCCGTTCGCTGAGTGTCAGCGTCGGAAATACCTCATCGACCGTGCGGCGCGTGACGCTCTCCGCAAGCGCCTGTGCGCGCAGCGTGTTGAGATAGGACTGGAAGCCCTGCTCGTCCTGCGCCGCGACCGGTCCGGCCGAAGCCATCGCCAGTATCGTCGCCATCAAACCGGCCTTCAGCCCGCGCGTCATCGGATGCCCCCACATGCCCTCGCAGGTGCCACAGCCGGCATCCCGCGTGAACCTCCTATCGTCGCGGGGCTTGCACGGACAAGCGCGGTGCGCGTATTCGGGCGCTCCACGCGGAGGGATGGCCGAGTGGTTTAAGGCAGCGGTCTTGAAAACCGCCGTAGGTGGAAGCCTACCGTGGGTTCGAATCCCACTCCCTCCGCCAAGGCTCCCCGGCCGAAACCGGGGAGGCAGCGGCGATTATTTTGCGGGCTGCGCCGGGCCCATCAGCTTCTGTGCGAAATAGGTCATCTGCAGCGCCTGCAGGCGGGCACCCTGTTCGATGTCGGCATCGCCCGAATGGCCGCCGGCGGTGTCTTCGTAGAACAGATACGGCAGGCCATATTCCTTCAGGCGCGCGGCGAATTTGCGCGCGTGCTGCGGCCCGACGCGGTCGTCCTTGGTCGTCGTCCAGATATAGGGTTCGGGGTACGCCACCCCCTTCTTGATATTCTGATAGGGCGAGATCGTGCGCAGGAACGCCTTTTCCGCCGGCACGTCGACCGAGCCATATTCGTCGACCCAGGACTTGCCGGCCTCGATCTGTTCGTAGCGCATCATGTCGAGCAGCGGGACCTGGATGGTCACCGCCTTCCATAGGTCAGGGTGCTGGTTGAACTCGACGCCCATCAGTAGGCCGCCGTTCGAGCCGCCGTAGATGCCCAGCTCCTGCGGGCTGGTCAGTTTGCGCGCGAACAGGTCCTTCGCGACGCTGGCGAAATCGTCGTAGATGATCTGGCGCTTGGTCTTGCGACCGGCATCGTGCCAGGCGGGACCGAATTCGCCGCCGCCACGGATGTTGGCGAGCACGTAGGAGCCGCCGCGCTCCAGCCACAATTTGCCGGTGATCGCCGAATAGGCGGGCAGCATCGGCAGCTCGAAGCCGCCGTAGGCCGTCATGATCGTCGGCGTGCTGCCGTTGAGCGGAATGTCCTTATGGTGGACGATGAAATACGGGACCTTGGTGCCGTCGGTCGACGTCGCCTCATGCTGCTCGACCACCAGACCTGCCGAATCGAACTTGGGCGGCAGCGTCTTGACCGGCTTGCCGACGCTCGCCGTCGCGGCGTCGAGCGGCAGCAGCGTGGTCGGCGTCAGGAAGCCGGTGACGGTCATATAGCCGTGGTCGCTGCGATCGTCGGCACTGGCGACGCCGAGCGAGACGTTGTCCGGCAAGGCGATCGGCCGCGCGGTCCAGCCCGCCTTGCCCGGCGTGTAGACCGCCGCGCGACCGCGCACATTGTCGTTATAGATCAGGACGACATGGTCCTTGGTCGTCACCACTTCGTCCACCGATTGGCGCGGATTGGGCGCGAACAATATCGTCGGCGTCACCCGGCCGCTTTCGACCATGGCGAGCGGGGCCGAGGCGACCGAGCCGGCGGCAACGGCGCCCCAGGGATCGCTGGTTTGGAACAGCACCTGCCCGGCGACCATGCCGGCGGGGAAGGTACGCGCCGGAATGTCGAGCTTCTTCGTGCCCTCTGGCGTCCAGACATGCGTCTCGCCGCCGAAGAAGGTGGTGCGGCGTTCGATCGTGACCAGACGATGGCCCTGCCCGTCGGTCATCACGCCGGCATAGGTGCCCAGCTGATCGGTCGGCGCGCCGCGGAAGATTTCCTTGGCGGCATCCAGCGGTTGGCCGCGCTTCACCATCTTGACGACGAAGGGATAGCTCGATCCGGTCATCGTGCCGGCGCCCCAGTCGCGGCTGACGAGCAGCGTATCCTTGTCGAGCCAGCTCGCGCCCTGCTTCGACTTGGGTAGCGAGAAACCGCCGGGCACGAACTGTCCGGTCGCCAGGTCGAACTCGCGATAGCTGATCGCGTCCTCGCCGCCTTCGGACAATGCGACGAGGCAGAGGCGCTCTTCGGGATGGAGGCAGCTTGCGCCCTTCCACACCCACTTCTTGCCCTCGGCTTTCGACAGCGCGTCGAGATCGAGCGCGACGGTCCATTTGGGCTGCGGCGCTGCGTAATCCGCCTCGCTCGTCCAGCGCCAGATGCCCTGCGGGTGATCGGCGTCGCGCCAGAAATTGTAGATGCGGCCGAACAGCTGGTTCGGCATCGGAATGCGATCCTTCGCAGAGGCAATCGCCAGCGCGTCGGCGTAAAAGCCCTGGTAGCGCGGATCGTTCTGCAACCGGGGCAGCGTGCGGGCGTTTTCGGCCTCGACCCAGGCGAGCGGCTTGGCGCCGTCCTTGTCTTCCAGCCAGATATAGGGATCGGTATCGGTCACGGGCGTGCTCTGCGCGAAGGCGGAGGTCGCGGCAAGCATGGTGGAGGCGATCAGCAGCGTGCGGACGATCATCGGGGTGCAATCTCCCAGGGGTGCTACGAGCAGTGATGGACCGGTTGTGCCGGGCAATGGCCCCACGGGCAAGGCACCGGCACGCGAAAGCGGCGATGGCCTGCCCCTGCCCCGTCGCTTCGTGGCGATCGGGGCGATTTCGGCCGGCACCGCGCTGACGATCATTGATGGCGGCATCGCCACGGTCGCGCTGCCGACGATCGCGACGGACCTGCACGTCGGCAGCAGTGCGGTGGTGTCGGTGGTCACCGTCTACCAGCTGATCCTCGCGATGATGATCCTGCCCTTTGCGGGCCTCGGCGACCGGTTCGGGCTGAAGCGCACCTATCAGTTCGGGCAGCTGTTGTTCACCGTGGCGACAGTGCTGTGCTTCTTCGCCAAAAGCCTGCCGTTCCTGCTGGTGGTGCGAGCAGCGCAGGCGTTGGGCGCAGCGGCGGCGTTGAGCGTCTCGTCGGCGCTGATCCGCTCGATCTATCCCTCGTCGCAGCTCGGCCGGGGCCTCGGCATCAATTCGGTCGTCGTGTCGAGTTCGGCGGCGCTGGCACCGACGTTGGGCGGGCTGGTGCTGGGGATCGCGCCATGGCCGTGGGTGTTCGCAAGCGCGGTGCCCTTCGCGATCATCAGCCTGGTCCTCGGCCGCGCACTGCCTGCGCCGCAGCCGCGCAAGGAGCCGTTCGACGTACTCGGCGCGGTGATGTGCGCGAGCATGATCGGCCTGGTCATTTCCGGGGCGGAGAGCGCGGTACATGGCGACAGTCCGGTCGTCTCCGCCGCGATCGTCGGGGTCGGCGCGGCGATCGGCTGGGTGTTCATCCGCCGCGAGCGTGGCGAAGCCAAGCCCATCCTGCCGGTCGATCTGTTGGCGAAGCCCGTGATCGCGCTGTCGGCCATCGGCGCATACACCGCTTTCACCGCTTCGATGACGCTGCTGCTGTCGACGCCGTTCCGGCTGACGCACGGTTATGGCTGGAGCGCCGCCGCGGTGGGCGCGGCGATCGCGCCGTGGCCGCTGACCAACATGATCGTCGCGCCGCTGGCGGGCTGGCTGTCCGACCGCGTGCCCGCGGGGCTGCTCGGCGGCATCGGCATGGCGGTATCGATCGTCGCGTTGACGCTGATCGCGCTGCTGCCGGCGGACGCGACCTATGTCGATATCGCGTGGCGGATGGCGCTGTGCGGATCGGGGTTCGGACTGTTCCTGCCACCCAATGCGCGACTGATCATCGGATCAGCCCCGCGCGAACGGGCGGCGGCGGCCGGCGGGCTGGTCGGCACGGTGCGGCTGGTCGGCCAGACGACCGGCGCCACACTGGTCGCGGCCCTGCTGGCGATGGGCGTGGGCGCGACCTCGACGCCGCCGTTGGTCGCTGCGGGTCTGGCGCTGGTGGCGGGCCTGTGCAGCCTTGCGCGACTGCGCCCGTCGATCCGCAATCCGCGCAGCGACGAGGCGGAGGACGAGCAGCCGGGCACGCAGGTGTCGCGGTAGGTCTCGCATTCCTCCCCCGCCGGGGGGAGGTGGCAGCGAAGCTGACGTAGGGGGAAGATGCCGCGAGCTCGGCGTGTGCGGAAAGGCCCCCTCCACCATTCGCTGGCGCGAACGGTCCCAGCGCAGGGTCGATCATGCCCCCGGCATGATCTTGGATTGCTGGGGGCAATCCAACCCTGCACTCCCGCTGAAGCGAGGGAGGAATTGTGAGACCAGAACGCGGCCTGGGTCGCGGTGGGGTATCCGACCGCATTCCGTCACCCCGGCCGAAGAGCCGGGGGCTCGCTTCTACACCCGATGCGCGGAAGCAGCGGGGCCCCGGGTCAAGCCCGGGGTGACGGGTGAGGTGCGATCAGAACACCGCCCGGGCCGTGTCTTCGCCCATCATCTGCTGGCGGACGAGTGGGATCGCCGGGCCGCCGTAGCTGAGGAACTGATCGTGGAAGGCCTTCCACGCCTTTCGCCCGCCGCGGCTGGCGGTCCAGTCCTCGCGGAGCTTGCGGATCAGCAGCTTGCCCATCGTGTAATTGAGATACGCGGGATCGTAGGTGCCGCGGGCCGCCTGTTGGCGCGCATTACCTTCGTCCTGATAGCATTGCTCGCGGAACATCTGGAGGCTCTGCGCCTGCGTCATGCCGCGTGCGTGCAGGCCGATGGCGGACAGGAAGCGGCAGTCGCGCAGCAGTGCGTTGCTGAGCTGGCCGATGTGCGTTTCGGGCTTGCCGTTGTCAATGCCGGCTTCCCACATCATCTCTTCGGCGTAATGCGCCCACCCCTCGGCAAAGGCGTAGCCGACGAACAGGCGACCGATCGGCGATTTGGCCCGGTTCGAATGCAGGAACTGGAGGAAGTGGCCCGGCATCACCTCATGGATCGAGGTGAACAGCAGGTCCTTGCGCCCCGGTACGAAGGCATCCTGCGTTTTCTTGTCCCACGCCGGATCGGGCGGCGAGATGTAATAGACCGACGGCACGTTTCTCTCGAACGGCCCGGCGGGATCGATATAGGCGGAGTTCTGACGGTTGTAAGGCGGGCTTTCCTCGACCTTCGCCTCTTCGGTGCCAGGAATGGTGACGAGGTCGTGCTTGACGACGAAGGCGCGCAGTTCGGGGATCTGGCGGCGCGCTTCGGCTACTGGGCCGTCGGGCGCCTTGTCGGCGTTCATCTTGTCGATGCACTGCGGGATCGTCTTGCCCTTGGCGTAGAGCGCGCAGGCAGCGGTCAGCGCGTCCTGATTGCGCTTCAGGTCGGCGCGACCCGCCGCCTCGAGCTGGTCGAGCGAGGCGTCGACGCCCTCGGTCGCGCGGACCATCCGCTGGAAGCGATCGGCGCCGAGCGCGAAATCCTGAGTCGCGCTGCCGCGCTGCGACGCCAGCCACGTCCCGAGGCCGCGCATTGCCTCGCTGGCGGCGGCCGAGGCGGTCTTGAGCTGATCCTGCAGCGCGGGATCGTCGACGTCGGCGAAGGCCTTCACCGCGTCGCCGCCGTAATAATCGGCAAAGCCATTGAAGCCGGCGACCCCGTAGTTCACGAACGACAAGGGCATCGGCGTCTTCAGGTTCGCGCGGATGTTGCCGACCGCCGCCGGCACGCGTTGCAGGAAGGCGATCACCGCCTTCATCCGCGTCGGCGCATCGGCATAGGGCCGCGCGATATAGACGTTGGGGTCGAGGCCGCCGCCGACATAATAGGCCGGGTTGTTGTGCGGCTGGTCGGCGTCGTCGAGCCAGAACAGCTTGCCCTCCGCAACGCGCACCAGATAGTCGCGCTCGAACCGATCCTGCGGCGATAGATCGGCGTCACCGAACGCCTTGGCGCGATCGATCGTCTGGTGCAGGAATTCGGACTGGCGCTTCAGCCCCGCCGCGCTCCAGTCGGGCAGCTGACCGTCGAAATCGTGGCGGCCTTCATACACCGCGAAGGCGGGATCGATCCGGAACCAGCTTTCGATGAAGCCGTCGCGAAAGCGCACCCAGTTGCTGGGGGTGGCGACGGGCTTGGGCGCGGGCGCGGTGGCCGCCTCGTTGGCGGCCGGCGACGCACCACGCGAACAGCCTGCCGATACCGTTGCCGCGATCGCCATCGCCAACAGGGATGCCCTGACCCTCACCGTCATATCCGTCTCCACTCCGCCATTCCGGCGCTTGTCGCGGCCGATCCTGACAGGGCAAACCCAATGGCGCCACCCCCTTCAGCCGCCGATGGCTATCCGGGCGGTTGCTCGGAAATGTGATCCAAGTTGCGGAACGGCCGCCCGATCCGCCTCGTTGGGGCAGCGCATTGCATGAGAGGAAGATCGCCATGCCCTATATCAAAACGCGCGACGGCACCGATATTTACGTCAAAGACTGGGGCTCGGGCCGGCCGGTGATCCTGATCCATGGCTGGCCGTTATCGGCGGACAGCTGGGACCCGCAGATGATGGCGTTGGCGGACGCGGGCTTCCGCGCAATCGCCTATGACCGGCGCGGGTTCGGACGGTCGGGACAGCCGTGGAGCGGCTATGATTACGACACGCTCGCCGACGATCTCGCCGACGTGATGGCCGCCACCGGCGCGGACAGCGACGCGACGCTGGTCGGCTTCTCGATGGGCGGTGGCGAGGTCGCGCGCTACATGAGCCGTCATGGCGGCAAGGGCGTGATCGCCGCCGCACTGGTCGGATCGGTCGTCCCCTATATGCTGAAGACCGAGGACAATCCGAATGGCGTCGCCGAGGCGGATCTGGCCGAGATCGGCGAGAACATTAAGAAGGATCGGGCGCATTTCTTCCGCAGCACCTTCTTCAAGCAGTTCTTCGGCGTGGGCGTGATCAGCCACCCGGTGAGCGATGCGGTGCTGGATGCGGCGACGGCGACCGCGATGCAGGCGGGGCTGAAGCCGACGCTCGCCTGCGCCGAGGCGTTCGGCCACACCGATTTCCGCCCCGACCTCAGCGCCTTCCGCGTGCCGACGCTGATCATCCACGGTACGTCCGACGTGACGGTGCCGATCGATGCCACCGGCCGCGCCGCGGCCGAGGCCATCTCGGACAGCCAGCTGGTGGAATATGACGGCGCGCCTCACGGCCTGTTCGCGACGCATGGCGACCGGCTGACCAACGATCTGCTGACCTTCCTCGGCCGCTGACGCTACGGCTGGCGCCGGGCGAGATGCATCGGTAAGCAGTGCCGCGGGCGCCCAGGAGGTGCCCGCGGTTTTGAGTTGGGGAGCGTGATGACCGATCCAGAAATCTATCCGATCACCGGCGATTGGACGAACGCCAGCCTCAACGAAAAGACCTATGCCGAGCTGTGCGAAGCCGCGACGAGCAACCCCGGCGGCTTCTGGCTGGACCAGGCGACCAAGCGCCTCGATTGGACGCGCACGCCCACAATCGCCGGCGACTGGTCGTTCGCCGAGGCCGATTTTCACATCAAATGGTTCGCCGACGGCAAACTGAACGTCGCGGCCAATTGCATCGACCGGCATCTGGCCGCGCATGGCGACACGGTGGCGATCATCTGGGAACCCGACGCGCCGACCGAAGAGGCGCGACACATCACCTATCGCGACTTGCATGCCGAGGTCTGCCGCTTCGCCAACGTGCTGAAGAGCCAGGGTGTCGGCAAGGGCGATCGCGTTACCCTCTACATGCCGATGATCCCGGAGGCGGCCTATGCGGCGCTCGCCTGCGCGCGGATCGGGGCGATCCATTCGGTGGTGTTCGGAGGCTTTTCGGCGGATGCGCTGGCGGGCCGGATTGAGGATTGCGGATCGCGTATCGTCGTGACCGCCGACGAGGGCCGGCGCGGCGGCAAGCGGATCAAGCTGAAGGCCTGCGTCGACGAAGCGGCGGCGCGTGCGCCCAGCCTCGAAAAGGTCATCGTCGTCAAGGCGACGGGCGCCGATGTGCCGATGGGTGACCGCGACGTCTGGTATCACGACGCGGCGGCGGCAGTCGGCACCGACTGCCCGGCGGAGGAGATGGACGCCGAGGACCCGCTGTTCATCCTCTATACCAGCGGTTCGACCGGCAAGCCCAAGGGGGTGATGCACACCTCGGGCGGGTATCTGCTGTGGGCCAGCCTCACCCATCAGATCGCGTTCGACTATAAGCCCGGTCAGATCTTCTGGTGCGCGGCCGATATCGGCTGGGTGACGGGCCACACCTACATCCTCTACGGCCCGCTCGCGAACCGGGCGACGACGGTGATGTTCGAAGGCCTGCCGACCTGGCCCGATGCCAGCCGCATCTGGCAGGTCGTCGACCGGCATAAGGTCGACACGCTCTTCACCGCCCCGACGGCGCTGCGCGCGCTGATGAAGGAGGGCGACGATTTCGTCCGCAAGACCGACCGCAGTTCGCTGAAGGTGCTGGGATCGGTCGGCGAGCCGATCAATCCGGAGGCGTGGCGCTGGTATCACGACGTCGTCGGCGAAGGCCGTGCGCCGATCGTCGATGCCTGGTGGCAGACCGAAACGGGCGGAATCATGATCGCGCCGATCCCCGGTGCGGTGCCGATGAAGCCGGGCTCCGCCGCCAAGCCGCTGCCGGGCGTGACGCTGCAACTGGTCGACGATCAGGGCAGCCCATTGGTCGGCGAAGCACAAGGCAACCTCTGCATCACCGAAAGCTGGCCGGGGCAGATGCGCGGCGTGTGGGGTGATGCCGAGCGGTTCTTCCAGACCTATTTCACCACCTACAAGGGCAGCTATTTTACCGGAGACGGCTGCCGCCGCGACGCGGACGGTTATTATTGGATTACGGGCCGCGTCGATGACGTCATCAACGTCAGCGGTCACCGGATGGGCACTGCCGAGGTCGAGAGCGCCCTGGTGCTGCACGAGGCAGTGGCGGAGGCCGCGGTCGTCGGGATGCCGCATGACGTCAAGGGTCAGGGCATCTACGCCTATGTGACACTGAACGCCGGCCGCGAGGGTTCGGACGAGCTGCACAAGGCGCTGGTCGCCTGGGTGCGGCAGGAGATCGGGCCGATCGCAACGCCCGACAAGCTCCAGTTCGCGCCCGCATTGCCCAAGACGCGATCGGGCAAGATCATGCGCCGCATCCTGCGCAAGATCGCTGAGGGCGATGTGTCGAGCCTGGGCGATACGTCGACGCTGGCGGACCCGGCGGTGGTGGACGATCTGGTGGCGAACCGGGTGGGGTGAGACGGCGCGGTCGCCGCAACATCCTCGTCACCCCGGACTTGTTCCGGGGTCCACTCCGCGGCGAGGGGCATGGCAAGAGACTCGAGCGTTGCCCTCGCCGCCCGGTGGACCCCGGAACGAGTCCGGGGTGACGTAGGGATTAGGGAGGTTGCCCCTCCTGTCCCGCCTCTCTACGCATCTCCCGCAAAGGGAGACAGACGGATGGGCATCGCTAGCAGGATCGGCTGGATCGTCCTCGCGCTGGTCGGGGCGGCGGCGCTGGCCGTGGTCGCGACCGCGCGGGGCGAGGCGGTGAACGCCGTCTGGATCGTCGTCGCGGCGGTCTCCGTCTATCTGATCGCCTATCGCTTCTACGCGCTCTATCTTGCCAAAATCGTCGGTATCGACCCCGCCCGCCCCACCCCGGCGGTGCGCCATCCCGACGGTCTCGATTTCGTCCCCACCGACCGGCGCGTGCTGTTCGGCCATCATTTCGCGGCGATCGCCGGCGCAGGGCCGCTCGTCGGGCCGGTGCTGGCGGCACAGATGGGCTATCTGCCGGGCATGCTGTGGCTGCTCGCCGGCGTCGTGCTGGCAGGGGCGGTGCAAGACTTCATGGTGCTGTTCCTGTCGATGCGGCGCGACGGGCGCTCGCTTGGCGAGTTGATCCGCATGGAAATGGGCGCGGTGCCGGGCACGATCGCGCTGTTCGGCGCCTTCATGATCATGGTGATCATCCTGGCGGTGCTGGCGCTGATCGTCGTGCGCGCGCTCGCCGGCAGTCCCTGGGGCCTGTTCACCGTCGCCGCCACCATCCCGCTCGCGCTGCTGATGGGCGTGTATACGCGCTGGATCCGGCCGGGGCGGATCGGCGAGGTGTCGCTGCTGGGCTTGGTCGGCCTTATTCTCGCGATCGTCTACGGCCAGAATGTCGCGGAGTCCGCGACGCTGGCGCCCTGGTTCACCTATACGCCCATCCAGCTGTGCTGGATCCTGATCGGCTATGGCGCCATCGCTGCCCTGCTGCCGGTGTGGCTGTTGCTTGCGCCGCGCGATTACCTGTCGACCTTCCTCAAGATCGGCGCAATTGCAGCGCTTGCGATCGGCATCGTGGTGGTCGCTCCGCCGCTGCGCATGCCCGCGCTGACGCAGTTCATCGACGGCAGCGGGCCGGTGTGGTCGGGTTCCTTGTTCCCGTTCCTGTTCATCACGATCGCCTGCGGCGCGGTGTCGGGCTTCCACGCGCTGATCGCCAGCGGCACGACGCCCAAGCTAATCGCGAGCGAGGGCGATGCGCGCTTCATCGGCTATGGCGCGATGCTGATGGAAAGCTTCGTCGCGATCATGGCGCTGGTCGCGGCATCGGTGATCGATCCGGGCGTCTATTTCACGATGAACAGCCCCGCCGCGGTCGTCGGCACCGATCCCGCCAGCGCGGCCGCCGCGGTTACCAAGATGGGCTTTGCCGTCAGCGCGGATACGATCGCCGCGACCGCGAAGGATGTCGGCGAAACGACGATCATCAGCCGCGCTGGCGGCGCGCCGACACTGGCGGTCGGGATGGCGCATATCTTCAGCCGGCTGATCGGCGGGCGTGAGATGATGGCCTTCTGGTATCATTTCGCGATCCTGTTCGAGGCGCTGTTCATCCTGACCGCGGTGGACGCCGGCACCCGTGCCGGGCGCTTCATGTTGCAGGATCTGATCGGGCTGGCGGTGCCGAGCTTCCGTAACGCGACGTCCATCGTGCCGGGCCTGATCGGCACAGGTCTGTGCGTCGCGGCCTGGGGGTTCTTCCTCTATCAAGGGGTCACCGATCCCCTGGGCGGCGTGAACACGCTGTGGCCGTTGTTCGGAATTTCGAACCAGATGCTCGCGGCGGTCGCGCTGACGCTGGCGACGGTCGTGCTGTTCCGCATGAAGCGGCAGCGCTACGCCTGGGTCACGATCCTGCCCGCGAGCTGGCTGGTGCTCTGCACTGTCACCGCCAGCCTGATGAAACTGTTCGCGTCGGATCCGCGTGTCGGCTTCCTCGCCCATGCCAGCCGCTTCGCCGATGCGGCGGCGCGCGGCGAGGTGCTGGCGCCGGCGAAGTCGCTGGCCGAGATGCAGCGGATCGTGATGAACGACCGGATCGACGCGGCGCTGTGCGCGCTGTTCCTGGCGGTGGTCGTCTCGATCGTGGCATATGGCATTCGCACGTGCCTGACGGCGCG
The DNA here is from genome assembly GCF_001638925.1 of Sphingomonas sp. NIC1. NCBI lineage: Bacteria > Pseudomonadati > Pseudomonadota > Alphaproteobacteria > Sphingomonadales > Sphingomonadaceae > Sphingomonas > Sphingomonas sp. NIC1. The sequence goes on along the minus strand of NZ_CP015521.1, from coordinate 3,200,565 downwards.
ACGGATCGACGCGCCCTCGGTCAGCGAACTTCCGGCGACCGTGGGAGCGGCGGCGTGACGATCACTCGCACGCTCCGGACGCTCCGCGATGCGCTGCACCTGCTGGTGGGTATGCCGTCCTACGAGACATACCGGGCGCATATGGCGGAGGCGCATCCGGACCAGCCGGTCATGAGCAGAAGCGCGTTCTTTCGCGACCGGCAGCAGGCCCGGTACGGCGGGCGCAACGGCGGGCGTTGCTGCTGACGCGCAGCGAAGGTTACGGCCATGACGCTGCCGGCGGTCAGCCGAGCAGCAGGAACGTCACCGCACAGATCGAAGCCGCCATGCCGCTGGCGCAGCACAGGATTCCAAATCCGCATTGGCACAAGGTCGGTTGATACCGGTCCATAGCACCTCTCCTGTCGATCGCGTCGTTGCGCGACCAACGAAGCGTAACATGGACCGGATCGGAAGAAAATAGCCTGGATTTAGGCGTCAGGTGCCGGCGTCTCCTGCGCATCGAGCTCGGCGGACAGTTTCGCGAACAGCGCCGAAAGCTGCGCCTGCTCGTCGTCGGTCAGCGCTCCGAACACGCTGCCGATCAGCTCCTGCCGCAGCGGTTCCGTCTCACCCAGCACGCGCCCGCCCGCTTCGGTGATCGAGATCTGCTTGACGCGGCGATCGTGCGGATGCGGTCGCCGGACGACGAGGCCGTCGCGCTCCAGCCCGTCGATCGCCTCGGTCACCGTGCGCGGCGCCTGATCGAAGAAATCCGCGATGTCCGCCGCGCGGGATGGGCCGCGCCGGTCGAGGAAAAGTAGCAATTTCGTGCGTGCCAGCGACGCACCCTGCTCCGCGAGGCGTTTGTTCATCATCCGGTGCATGCGCAGGAACAGGCTGAACAGGTCGGAGGCGAGGTTTTCGGTGCAGTCCATATATGAGGACCCTCATTAAATGGTCTTGCGCTATGCTGCAAGTGCGAGCATGTAGGCGCCTCACGCAGTCTGAAAAGATGAAGAGCATGGCAGACCACGAGCAGACGCAGGACGATCATTCCGATTCGCAGGACGATGCCGAAACGAAGAAGGCATCCCCGCTGAAGAACCCACGGGTGCGGATCATCCTGTTGCTGGTTCTCGCCGTTGCGGTGATCGGCGGCGTGCTGTGGTATGTCCGCTACCAGAGCGTGGGCAAGTTCATGCAGGCGACCGACGACGCCTATATCCAGGCGGATGCGGTCACGATCGCGCCCAAGGTGTCGGGCTATGTCGATCAGGTGTTCGTCGCCGATAATCAGGCGGTTAAGGCTGGGCAGCCGCTGCTGCGCATCGACGCCCGCGACTATCGCGCCCAGGCCGCGCAGGTCGAGGCGCAGATCGACGTGGCGCGGGCGAATGCGGAGGGCGTGCGCGCCCAGATCCGCGAGCAGCAGGCAGCCATCACAAAGGCGCAGGCCGATTTGGCTGCGGCGCGCAGCGATGCCGCCTTCGCGCATGCCGAGGTGGCCCGGTATCAACCGCTCGCCGCGTCGGGTGCCGAGACTCGCGAGCGTTTGTCGCAGCTGCAAAATCAGGCGCGTCAGGCCGATTCGCAGGTCGCGGCCGCGCAGGCGGCGCTGACCAGCGCCAATCGCCGCGTGGGCACCCTACAGGCGCAGGTGCAGCAGGCGCGCGCCCAAGGCGAAGCGAGCCGGGCCCAGCTGACCGCTGCCAACGTCAACCTGGGGGCAACCGTGCTGCGCGCCAGCATCGACGGCCGCGTCGGCGACAAGACGGTGCGCGTCGGCCAGTTCGCGCAGGCCGGCACGCGGCTGATGTCCATCGTCCCCGTCAAGCAGCTGTACGTCGAGGCGAACTTCAAGGAAACGCAGCTTGGCCTGATGCGGGTCGGCCAGCCGGTGACGCTGGAGGTCGATGCGCTGCCGGGTGTCGAGATCAAGGGGCATGTGCAGAGCGTGTCGCCGGGCACGGGCGCGCAATTCTCGCTGCTGCCGCCGCAGAATGCGACGGGCAACTTCACCAAGATCGTCCAGCGCATCCCCGTCCGCATCGCGATCGATGCCGGCCCCGAAACGCGCGCGCTGCTCGTCCCGGGCATGTCCGCGGATGTGACGGTCGACACGCGCTCGGCCAAGGGTGCCGTGAAGCGCATCCGCGAAGAGCAGGACCAGCATAACGAACGCCGGGCGCAATGAGCAGCGCGGCGCTCCCCGCCGACACGGCGCCGCCGAAGCGGGACGCCGACGCACCGCCGGAGCGGGCCGACCTCGGCGCGTGGCTGGCGGTGGCGGCGGGCAGCCTCGGCGCGCTGATGGCGACGCTCGACATCTCGATCGTCAACTCGGCGCTCCCCGTCATCCAGGGCGAGATCGGTGCGAGCGGGACGGAGGGGACGTGGATCGCCACATCCTACCTCGTCGCCGAGATCATCATCATTCCGCTTGCCGCCTGGCTGGAGCGGGTGCTGGGCCTGCGCACCTTCCTGCTGATCGCGTCGATCCTGTTCACCGGCTTTTCGGTGGTGTGCGGCCTGTCGACGTCGCTCGGCATGATGATCGTCGGCCGCGCGGGGCAAGGCATCACTGGCGGCGCGCTGATACCCACCGCGATGACGATCATCGCGACCCGCCTGCCGCGATCGCAGCAGCCGATCGGCACCGCCTTGTTCGGCGTCACCGCCATTCTGGGCCCCGTGCTCGGCCCATTGATCGGCGGCTATCTGACGGAAAACGTCAGCTGGCATTACGCCTTCTTCCTCAACGTTCCCGTCGGTGCGGTGCTGCTCGTGCTGCTGCTCGTTGGCCTGCCGCATCAGAAGGCGCACCTCGAAGAGCTGCTGAAGGCCGACTGGCTGGGTATCGCCGGCCTAGCGCTCGGGCTCGGCGGCCTGACGGTCGTGCTGGAAGAGGGGCAGCGCGAACAATGGTTCCAGTCGGCGCTCATCATCAAACTGACCGCGCTGACGGTGCTCGGCCTCGTCATGCTGATTGCAGGCCAGTTCATCGCCAAGAACCCGGTGGTGAAGCTGCGCCTGTTGCTCGACCGCCAGTTCGGCAGCGTCGCGACGATGGGCTTGGTGCTTGGCATGGTGCTGTACGGCAGCAGCTATGTGATCCCGCAGTTCCTCGCGGCGATCGCGGATTATAACGCGCTGCAATCGGGCAAGGTCGTGCTGCTGAGCGGCATCCCCAGCCTGCTGATGATGCCGCTGGTACCCATCATGATCCGGCATCTCGATATTCGGCTGGCGGTGGCGTCGGGCTTGCTGCTGATGGCGATGAGTTGTCACCTCGACACGACGCTGACGGCGGATTCGGTGGGCAGCGCCTTCACCGATTCGCAGCTTTTACGCGGTGTCGGCACGATCCTCGGCTTCGTGTTCCTCAACCAGGCGGCGATCGCGTCGGTCAAACCATCGGAGGCGGGCGATGCCGCGGGGCTGTTCAGCGCCGCGCGCAACATCGGCGGGTCGTTCGCGCTCGCGGGCATCGCGACGTTGCAGGACCAGCGCAGCTATCTGCATGCGCGCCGGATCGACGAGACGCTGAACGCCAACTCGATCGACCTGCAATCCTACCTTGCCGCCACGGGGCGGGCGCTGGGCGATCCCGCCGCGGCGCTCCGGGCGCTCGGCGGCACGATCCAGCGCGAGGCGCTGGTGATGACGTATAACGATCTGTTCTGGCTGCTGTCGGTCGGCATCTGCTGTGTCGTGCCGCTGGTCCTGTTCCTGCGCCCCCTGCCGCAAGGCAAGATGGCGGCGATGCATTGAGGCGATTGATGCGTACCCTCCCCCTTCTCGTCCCGGCGCTTCTGCTTAGCGCGTGCACCGTCGGTCCCAATTATGCGGGCCCGCCGAAGACGCTCGCCGACGCGACCGGCACCGCTGGCTTCAAGCGGGCGGGGCCTGCGACCACCACCGCGGCGCCGGCCGTCGCCGACTGGTGGACGCAGCTGAACGACCCCATGCTGACCGCGCTCGAGCAACAGGCGCTGGCGGGCAATCCCACTATCGCGGTGGCGGAGGCCCGGCTGCGTCAGGCCCGCGCGGGCCTGCGGCTGCAACGCGCCAATCAGGCACCGAGCGCGAACGCCTCGGCCGTCTATGCGCATGCCCGCATCCCCGGCATCGACCTGACCGGTAAGGGCGATACCGGTGCAAGTGCGGTCGACCTGTACAACCTCGGCTTCGATGCGAGTTGGGAGGTCGATCTGTTCGGCGGCCAGCGCCGACAGGTCGAAGCCGCGCGTGCGCAGGCGCAGGCGGCGGAGGCCAATGTCGCCGATGCGCAGGTGAGCCTGACCGCCGATGTCGCCAACGCTTATGTCGCGCTGCGTGATCGGCAGCAGCGGATCGCGCTGTCGCGCCGCTCGGCCGAGATGCAGCAGCGCATGCTCGACCTCACCCGCCAGCGGTTCGATCAGGGCGCCGCCTCCGCGCTCGACGTGGAGCGGCTGACCGGGCAGCTCGAGGCGACCAACGGCCAGATCGTGCCGTTGCAGGCCGAACTCGAGAGCTATCTGAACGCGCTGGCCGTGCTGACGGGGCAGGAGCCAGGCGCGCTCGATGCGCAGCTGACGGCGCCCGCCCCGGTGCCGCTGCCGCCCGCGTCGGTGGCGGTCGGCGATCCCGCCGCGCTGCTGCAACGGCGCCCCGATATCCGCTCAGCCGAACGCCAGCTCGCGCAGCGCACCGCGCAGGTCGGCATTGCCGATGCGGCGCGCTTCCCCCGGCTCAACATCCTGGGCCTCATCGGCCTCGGCGGCACGCGCCTGTCGGACATCAGCCCGGACAAGCTGCTCGGCATCGCCGCGCCGATGCTGCAGTGGAATTTCCTCGATTTCGGCCGCGGCCGGGCGCGCGTCGATCAGGCCAAGGGCCAGCGCGACGAGGCGGAGGCGCAATATCGGGGCGCGGTGCTCGGGGCGCTGCGCGACGCGGAGGATTCGCTGTCGCGCTTCGGCCGGCGTCGCGAAACGGTGGCGAGCCTGATGCGGAGCAAGGCCAGCGCCGATCGCGCCGCAGGGCTGATGCAGCAGCGGTTCCGGGCCGGCACCGCGACGCTGATCGACACGCTGGATGCGGAACGCCAGCGCGTCGCGGCAGAGCAGAATCTGTCGGCGGGCCTCGCCGCACTCACCGGCGATTACGTCTCGCTGCATAAGGCGCTGGGCCTCGGCTGGGCGCCGGTGCCGCCGGTCGAAAACCGGGCCGCGCGATAGCTGCGGCCCCGGCCGGCGTTACCCGACGACCAGCGACACCGCGCTGCCTGCGTCGGCGAAGCGAAGGTCGAAGCCGTGCAGGTCTGCGATCGCCTTCACGAGGCTAAGCCCCAGCCCCGCGCCACCGCCATCGGACCGAGCGCGATAGAAGCGCTGGGTCACCAAGGCGCGATCGGCGGCCGGTATGCCATCGCCGTCGTCCGCGACTGTGACGGCCGCGCCCGCGCCCAGCGGCCCGACCGAGACGTGGACCGTCCCGCCCGCCGGGCCGAACTTCATCGCATTGTCGATCAGATTGGCGATCGCCTCCATCAGCAGGCTGGCGTCGCCCTCGACCGGCGGCACCGGTGCGATCGAGCACAGCAGCGTCAGGCCGCGATCCTCCGCGGCGGGGCGATACAGGTCGCAGGCATCGTCGACCAAGCGGGCGAGATCGACCGGCGCGAAACGGCTGCGGCGGGCGTGATCCTCCATCTCGCGCAGGCGCAGCAGCGCGCTGACGATGCCGAGCAGCGTATCGATCTCGGCGAGCGCCTGATCCGCCACGGCAGCGAACGCCGCGGGATCGGCGGCATCGCGCAGCCCCCGATCGATCCGGGCGCGCAGACGCGTGAGCGGCGTCCGCATCTGGTGCGCGATGTCGTCGCCTATCCCGCGCACGTCGCCCACCAACTGCTGGAGGCGATCGAGCATCGTGTTGATATGCGCGCACAATAGCCCGAAGCTGTCGGGATAGGGTGCCACGGGCAGCCGGTGTTCGAGGTCCCCGGACACGATCTGCTGCGTCAGGCGGCGGACGGTATCCACCTGCCGCGCAGCGCGGCGCCCGGCGACGAAGCCGAAGGCGACCGCGAGCAGCACACCCGGCACCAGCCCCAGCAGCAAGGACTGCCAGATCAGCTGCAGCGCCTCTTCGGTATCGTCGAGGTCGATGCCGGTCAGCAACCGCGTGCCATCGGGCATGGGGCAGACCATGACGCGCGCTTCGTCGCTGCGTTTGCCGGGCAATTCCGTCGGCGCAAGGTCGGCGATGAAGGATCGCCCCTTCGGCGGCGCGGTTGGAAGGCGCGCGATATTCCCCGCGATCAGGCGCCCGCGCGCATCGAATAGGCCTAGGAAGCGATCGCGATGGATGTCGCGCGTCAGCTTCTCGCGCAGTTCCTCGGGCCGCTCCTCCGCTGGGGTCAAGGCGAAGAAGGCGCAATCCTCGCCCAGCGCATGTTCGATCGCGCGTCGGTGGCTGCCGTTGGCGAGCACCCAGAAGGCGGCGGTCATCACCAGCGACTGGACGACCAGCATCGCCGCCAGCGCCCCGCCCCAGCGCCACGTCGATCGCGTGCGCGGGTCAAAGCGGCGCGTCAAGCACATACCCCTGGCCGCGCACGTTGCGGATCATCGGTGTCTCGCCCTCGCCATCGATCTTGCGGCGCAGGCGACCGAGGTGGACATCGACGACATTGGTGTCGGGTTCGAAGCTATAGCCCCAGACGTCGCGCAACAGCATCGCGCGGGTCACGATCTGTCCGGCGCGGCGGACCATATAGTCGAGCAGCTTGAGTTCGCGCGGCAGCAAGCCGAGCGGGCGTCCGGCCCGCGTTGCGGTGCCGGCAAGCAGGTCCAGCTCCAGCGGCCCGGCGATCAGCCGCGTCGCGCGTGTATCGTTGGGCCGGCGCAGCAGCGCCTCGACCCGCGCGATCAGTTCGACCAGCGCGAAGGGCTTGGGCAGATAATCGTCGCCACCCGCGCGCAGACCGCGCACCCGGTCGTCCAGGCTGCCCAGCGCGCTCAATACCAGCGCAGGCGTGCGCTGGCCGTTCCGTCGCAGGGCGGACAGCAGCTCCAGCCCTTCGCCATCGGGCAGCTGGCGATCGAGGATCAGCAGGTCGAAGGGCTCGCCGGCCGACAGCGCGCGCGCCGGTTCCAGCGCGGCGACGCGCGTGACGTCATGGCCGCTCGACGTCAGCTCGAGGCCGATCTCGTCGGCGGTGCCGTCGTCGTCTTCGATAAGCAGGATGCGCGCCATGATCGGTCTGATCGCCGGGCGGCTGGGTCGGGGTCAACTGAATAGCAATTTAGGTTTGAGACGGGTACGCGTCGCTGATGGCTCCTCACGCTTCGGCGGGAGAAACGGGCACTCTGCCAGACGGCGATCGGTCCCTGAAAATAAACCCTGATTTAGTCGACACCTGGCCGCGCCGATGCCTACCAGCCGGGCAACAGGAATCCGGAGTTTGCGATGCGGACCGTTGCGTGCGTCTGTCTGATGGTTGCGGCGTCGCCCGCGGCGGCCCAAACCACTGCGCTATCGCTCGATGCGCTGGCGCAGGACGTCGTCACCCACAATCCCGAACGGCAATTCTACCAGCGGCAGATCGAGACGGCGGGCGTCGAGCGCGATGCGGCCGGGCGCTGGGCCGATCCCGAGGCGGTGGTGGAATTCGGCCAGCGTCGCGCACAGGACGTCACCAGCGGCGCCGTCACCGGCGAAGGGCTGACCTACGCCGTGTCGGTCGTCCAGCCGATCGAGTTCGGCGGGCGTATCGCGCTGCGCCGGGCGATCGCCGATCGGCAGGTGGCGCTGGCCCGGATCGGGTTGCAGCAGTTCGACGCGACGCTCGCCGCGCGTGCCCGCTCGCTGGGCTATGGATTGTTCGCCGCGGACGAAAAGGCCGCTGCGGCGCGCGAGGTCGCCGGGCGGATGCGCACGCTGGCGAAGGTGATCGTGTCGCGCGATCCCGCCGGGCCGTCGCCGCAGCTGGAGGCCGCATCGCTGGTCGCGAGCGCGATCGGCGCGGAGCGCACCGCCGCGACGGCCGATGCGGAGGCCAATTCGATCCTCTACGAACTCAACCAGCTGCGCGGCGCACCCTTCGCCGCCCGCATCCGCATCGTCCGCCCCGACATGACGTTGCCGGCCCTGCCCTCCGGTCAGGTGCTCGCGACCCGCGCGTCGGAGAATAACTTCGAGCTGAAGGCGCTGCGTGCGCAATTCGAGCAGCAGGGGCTGCGCGTCGATCTGGCGAAGAAGGCGCGTATCCCGACGGTCAGCGTCGGCCCTTATTACGACCGGGCCCGATCCGACATCCGCGAAACCAATTACGGCGTCCGCCTGTCGACCAGCATTCCGCTGTGGAACCGGCAGGCGGGCGAGGTCGCGGTCGAACAGGGCCGGCAGGCGCAGGCCAATGCGACGCTGATCAATGCCGAACGCCGGATCGCGCGCGACGTCTTCGATCAGGCGGCGCAATATGCGGCGAAGCGTGAGGCGCTGGCGCAATGGGACGGCGAGACGCCCAAGCGCTTTGCTCAGGCGGCGGTCGATGCTGATCGCAACTACCGGTTGGGCGCCATCCCGCTGACCACCTACACGCAGATGCAGCAAAGCTATGTCGAGGCGGTCAACGCCATGCTCGACACCCGGCGCGAGGCCCTGGAGGCCTTGCTGCAACTGCGCGCGCTCAACGGCGGGGAACCGCTGGCGCGATGAACCGCTGGCTGCATTACGTCACGCACCACCGGCTTGCGGTGGCGCTCGTCACCGCCCTGGTTGCCGCGGCCGGTCTGTGGTCGTTCATCAACCTGCAGATCGATGCGATCCCCGATATCACGGGCGTGCAGGTGCAGATCAACACGCAGGTGCCCGCGCTGGCGCCGGAGGAGATCGAGCGGCTGGTGACGCTGCCGATCGAGCGCGCGATGGGCGGCCAGCCGGGGCTCGACCAGACCCGCTCGCTGACCAAGACCGGGCTCAGCCAGGTCACTTTGCTCTACAAGGACGGCACCGATCAGCTGAAGGCGCGCCAGCTCGTCACCGAACGGCTGACGGCGGTACAGAACCAATTGCCACCCGGCAGCACGCCGCAACTCGCCCCGATCACCACCGGTCTGGGTGAGATTTACTACTATACGCTTGAATGGCGCCGCCCGCCGCCGGGCATGGACGCGCAGCGCCAGCTGATGGAGCTGTACGAGGCGCAGGAATATACCGTCCGCCCGATGCTGCGCGCGGTGCCGGGCGTCGCCGACGTCAATTCGAACGGCGGGCTGGAGGAACAGTTCGTCGTCTCGCCCGATCCGGTGCGGCTGCGGCTGCATGGCGTCACCGCCGGCGAGCTTGCCGCGGCGGTGGCGAAGAACGTCGAGAATGCGGGCGGCGGCATCGTCCGGCGCGGACCCGAACGCTTCACCATCCGCACCGACGCGCGCGTGCTGAACGCGACGCAGATCGGCGCGATCCCGGTCAAGTTCGCCGCCGGCGTCCTGCCCTTGCAGGTCCGCGACCTCGCCGATGTCGTGATCGGCGCGGCCCCGCGACAGGGTGCGGCGACGCAGAACGGGCGCGAGACGGTGCTGGGCACCGTGATGATGCTCGTTGGGCAGAACAGCCGCGAAACCGCGCTGGCGGTCGAGGACGCGCTGCCCGGCATCCGCGCCGCGCTGCCCAAGGGCATGGTGATCGATCGCCAGTATAGCCGCGCCGATCTGGTCGATCGCACCATCCACACGGTTGAAAAGAATTTGGGCGAGGGCGCGCTGCTGGTGGCGCTCGTGCTGTTGCTCGTGATGGGCAATTGGCGTGCGGCGCTGATCGTGGCGCTCGTCATTCCGCTCGCCTTCCTCGTCACCGTGTCGGGCATGCATGCCATCGGCGTGTCGGGCAATCTGATGAGCCTTGGCGCGCTCGACTTCGGGTTGATCGTCGATGGCGCGATCGTGGTGGTCGAAAACAGCCTGCGATTGATGGCCGTGCGTCGCCAGGAAAAAGGCGAGGCGCTGACGGCGGACGACCGCCGCGACGTGGTCGCGCATGCGGCGCAGATGGTCGCGCGCCCGACCTTCTTCGGTATCGCGATCATCGCTTTGGTCTATGTGCCGGTGCTGAGCCTCGGCGGAGTCGAGGGCAAGCTGTTCCAGCCGATGGCGCAGGCGGTGATGCTGGCGATCGTCGCCGGGCTGGCGTGGACCTTCACGATCGTTCCCGCTCTGTCGGCGTGGCTGCTCCGCTCCCCCGCTGCCGATGCGCGGAACGACCACCACAAGGGCTTCGTCGGCGTGGCGGAGCGCGTCTACACGCCCGCGCTGAACCGGGCGCTGGCGCATCCGGTGCTGCTCGTCATCGGGGCGGTGGCGCTGCTCGCCGCGACCTTCCTCGTCTTCAAGACGCTGGGGTCGCAGTTCACCCCGCAGCTCGACGAAGGCGCGATCACCGCCATGGTCTACCGCCCGGTCGGCATGTCGCTGGAAGAGAGCCTGGCGATCGAACAGCGGACCGAGGCCGCGATCCGCCGTGCCTACCCGCAGGTCACGCACACCTTCTCGCGCATCGGCACCAGCGAGGTGGCGACCGATCCGATGCCGCCGAACGAGAACGACCTGTATATCTTCTACGGCCCCCAAAAGGACTGGCCGACCGGCGACGGCATGCCGCGCACGAAGCAGGAACTGATCGCCGGCATCGAAAAGATCGCCCGCCGCGTCTACGCCGGTCAGAATTTCGAGTTCGCCCAACCGATCGAAATGCGCTTCAACGAGATGCTGGAGGGTGTGCGCGCGGACGTGTCGGTCAAGATCTACGGCGACGATTACGACCGGCTGGAGCAGGCGGCCACGAAGGCGAAGGCCATTCTGGAAAAACTGCCCGGCACCGAGGGCGTCGAGTTCGAAACGGCCGGCCGCCCGAAGAGCATCGTCGTCGACCTCGACCGCGACGCGCTGATCCGCCTCAATCTCGGCGCCGAGGAGGTCAACAACGCCATCCGAGACGCGCTCGCCGGTGCGGAGGTGGGCTTCATCCCGCATGGCCCCGCGCGCCATGCCATCGTGATCCGCATGCCCGAAAGCCTGCGCGCCGATCCGTCGGCGATCCTCGCGCTGCCCCTGCGGGTCGGCGAGTACGGCATGGTGCCGCTGTCACGGGTCGCGCGGCTGCGGCAGACGCGGATCGTCGAGCCGATCCTGCATGACGACACCAACCGCCGAGCCGCGCTGATGGTCAATCTGTCGACCAGCGATCTCGAAGGCTATGTCCAGAAAGCGAAAGCCGCGATCGACGGGCAGGTGAAGTTGCCGCCGGGCTATCGCATCGAGTTCGGCGGCCAGTATCACCAGTTGGAAGCAGCGCAGAAACGCCTGTCGATCGTCGTGCCGGTGGCGCTGATCCTGATCTTCGCCTTGGTCTATGCGGCGCTCGGCAGCGTGCGCGAGGCGGCGATCGTCTACACCGGCATCCCCTTTGCCGTGACCGGCGGCGTTCTGGCGCTGTGGCTGCGCGGTATGCCCTTTTCGATCACTGCCGCGATCGGCTTCATCGCCTTGTCCGGAATCGCGATGCTGAACGGTCTGGTGCTCATCGACCATATCAACGCACTTCGCGATGGGCGGGAGGGCGATCCGCTGCCGGTCGAGGACGCGGTGCGGCAGGGCGCGCACGACCGGTTGCGGCCGGTCTTGTCTACCGCGCTGGTCGCCTCGGTCGGGTTCGTGCCGATGGCGATCGCGACCGGCGCGGGGGCGGAGGTGCAGCGTCCGCTCGCCACCGTGGTGATCGGCGGGATCATCACCTCGACGATCCTGACGTTGCTGCTGCTGCCCAGCCTGTATGCCTGGATCGAGCGGCACGCGGCACGACGCCGTAGCGACGAACAGCCGTCGGCATGATCGCAGCCGGTTGTGGAGCCGGCACGAATGATACAAAGTCACCGCCGAGTCTCACAGCCGAGTGCGCTCATGCCCATCGACATCCTCCCCTCGCCCGTCACCCGTCGCCCCATCCGTACTGCCGCGATCGTCGCGAGCGGCCTGCTCGTCGCCTTCGCGGCGGGGGGCAGCACCGCAAAAAGCGACAATCCCGGTTACCTCAGCGCCGGGGAGTTCGACGTGACGCATGTCCTCGAGCCGGCGCCACGTAAGGGCGATCCCCGCTATGAGACCGACCGGATCATCTTCCGGGCGACGCGCAAACTGTTCGGCACGCCGCGGTGGCAGCTCGCGACGAACGACGCCGATACCTCGCGGCCGGCGCTGATGCGCGACTTTAGCTGCGCGGTCGGCGTTGCGCTGACCCCGGAAACCGCACCGCTGACGCTGCGCCTGATCTCGCGCGCCGGTGCGGATACGGCCGCACAAACCAACATCGCCAAGAATTACTACCGCCGCGCCCGCCCCTATCACCAGGACAAGGGGCCGGTGTGCCAACCCGTCGCGCAGCTTGCCGACAGTTACGATTATCCGTCGGGGCATACGACTTGGGGATGGACCTGGGCGCTGACCCTCACCGAACTGGCGCCCGATCGCGCCGGGCCGATTCTGCGACGCGGCCGGGCCTATGGCGACAGCCGCTTCGTCTGCGGCGCGCATAATGAAAGCGCGGTCGAGGGCGGCATGCTGTCCGCGAGCGCGACGATGGCACTGGTGCGGACCAAGCCGGCCTTCCAGCAGGACCTGGCCGCCGCACGCGCCGAGATCGACCGGTTGCGCGCCGATCCCGCGACGCCCCGGCCGCAGGGCTGCGCCGCGGAAGAGGCGCTGGTCGCGCAACGCGTGATGCCGAAGCTGGACCGTTGAGGCGCGCACCGCTCCTGATCGCGCTGGCCGCCACGGCCGCCAGCGCGCAGGACTATCAGCCGCGCGAGACGTTCGCGCCGTTCGACATGGCGCAGCCGATCAATCGCTATCGCAGCGCGAACGGGCTGCCCGGACCCGATTATTGGCAAAATCGCGCCGATTATCAGCTGCGCGTGACGCTCGATCCCGTCGCCAAGACGATCGCGGGGACGGCGACGATCACCTATACCAACAACAGCCCCGATACGCTGGATGTCCTGTGGCTGCAGATCGATCAGAACCTCTACAGGCCCGGCTCGCGCGGCGGCATGGCACGGGGCGGTGCGGCGGGTGGCCATACCGACGGGATGACGCTGGATGCGGTCGGCGTCGCGGTCGGGAGCGGCAAGGCCGTGTCGGTCACGCCGCTGGTCAGCGATACGAGGGCGCAGCTGCGGCTGCCGACCGCGCTTGCGCCGCATGCGAAGGCCGTGGTCACGATCCGCTACCATTACACCATCCCGGGGGAATGGGGCGGGCGCACGTCCTGGGGTCGATCGCGCGACGGCGAGATTTACGATATCGCGCAATGGTATCCGCGCATGGCAGTGTACGACGACCTGCGGGGCTGGGACACGGCGCCGTATCTCGCGCAGGAATTCTACCTCGAATATGGCAACTTCGATTATTGGGTGACGCTGCCGGCAGCGATGCTGATGGCGGGGTCCGGCGAGTTGATGAACCCGCGCGAGGTCCTGACCCCGACGCAGGCCGCGCGGCTCGAGGCGGCGCGACGCAGCGACACGACGGTGCCGATCCGCAGCGTCGCGGAGATCGGTGACCCGGCCTCGCGGCCGCGGCACACCGGCACGCTGACCTGGCATTATCGCATGCAGAATACGCGCGACGTCGCGTTTTCGGCCTCGTCCGCCTTTGCCTGGGACGCGGCGCGTATCCGCCTGCCGGACGACAAGACGGCGCTCGCCATGTCCTATTACCCCGCGGAAAGCGCCGGAACCGCGCGCTGGGGCCGATCGACCGAATATGTGAAGGATACGGTCGAGCGCTTCTCGGCCCGCTGGTATCGTTATCCCTGGCCGGCCGCGATCAATGTCGCCGGCCCGACGAGCGGAATGGAATATCCCGGCATCGTCTTCGATGCGCCTGAAGATGCGGGCAAGGAGTTATTCTGGGTCACCGCGCATGAGATCGGGCATAATTGGTTTCCGATGATCGTCGGCTTCGACGAACGGCGGCATGCGTGGATGGACGAGGGCTTCAACACGTTCATCGACGTCTATCAGTCGGACGATTTCAACCGCGGCGAATATGCGCCCAAGCGCGACAGCGAATATGCCGAAGGTGGCGGCAATCCGGTCGACGAGATCCTCCCCGTCCTGGCCGATCCCACCGCGCCACCGATCCTGTCCCGCGCGGATACGGTGATCGAAAAGTGGCGGCACCCGGTCACCTATTTCAAGTCGGCGCTGGGCCTTGTGCTGCTGCGCGAACAGATCTTGGGGCCGGACCGCTTCGACCCCGCCTTCCGCCGGTTCATCGCCGCCTGGGCCTATCGCCACCCGCAGCCCGCGGACTTCTTCCGGGCGATGGAAAGTGAGGCGGGCGAGGATTTGTCCTATTGGTGGAACGGCTGGTACGCGCATAACTGGCAACTCGATCTCGCCGTGGCGGGGATCGAGACGGCGAAGGACGGGACGCCGCTCGTCCGGGTCACGTCGCGCGACCGATTGGTGATGCCAGCGACGTTGCGCGTGACCTATGCCAACGGCACGACACGCGATGTCCGCCTGCCCGCGGAAACGTGGATCCGTCAGGCATCGACCGCAGTCTCCGTGCCCGCAGGAACAGTCGTGAAGGCAGAACTCGACCCCGACCATAAGCTGCCCGACCGCGATCGGTCGAACAACGTCGCGCAACGCTGACGATCCCGTCGACAACTGCAGTCGCGAAAGCAGCCTATGACGCTTCGTTATGGGCGGGCGTCATGGTGGAATGGGTTGCGCGCACCGGTCATGCTATGCGCGCTGCCATGGACGGCAGGACGATCCAAGGCGCAGCCAAAGCCCGCTTCCACCGCCTCTCGCGGGTCGGGTGGCTGGTAGCAGGGGCGGCATGTCTTGCCGCCTCGCCTGCCGGTGCGGCGACCGAGACCGACAGCTGTCTGATCCTCCACGATCCGGCGCCAAGGCCCGACACGCAGTTCGCATCGATCGACGCCGCCGTGCGCGGGGGTGTCGGCACGCTGTACCCCGGCGCGGTGCTGCTGATCGTGCATCATGGCACGATCGTGCATCGCGCCGCCTTCGGCAATGCGCAGACGCTGACTGCGACGCCGGAGGGCGATCTGCGCGCCCTTACCCCGCCGCGGGCGATGACGATCGACACACCGTTCGACATGGCGTCGATCACCAAGGTGGAGGCGACCACCGCCGCGATCCTTCATCTCGTGGGGCGCGGCAAGCTGTCGCTCGACGATAGGCTCGGCACGCTGCTGCCCGCCTTCCGTAATACCGACAAGGCCGACATCAGCGTGCGCCAGCTGCTGACGCATCGCAGCGGATTGTGGGAATGGCAGCCGACGTGGCTGCATCGGGCACCCTCGGGAGGCGCCCTGCCATATCTCGCGGCGCTACCGCTGCGCTATGCCACAGGGGCACGCTTCGCTTATTCGGACCTCGGCTTCATGATCCTGGGCGCGGTCGTCGCCAAGGTGTCGGGGATGCCGCTCGATCGCTACGTGCGCGAGGCGATCTACCGGCCGCTCGGCATGACGGACACCGGGTTCCTGCCGGACGCGGGCCAGCGCCGACGCGCCGCGGCGACGTCACAAGGGGATGCGTACCAGCGCCGGATGGCGGAGACGGGTAAACCCTATCCGCAGGCCCCCTACCCACCGGCACAACCCTTTTCGGGTTATCGCAGCCGGGTGCTGGTCGGCGAGGCGAACGACGCCAATGCCGCGCTCGGCTGGGGCGGCGTCGCAGGGCATGCGGGACTGTTTTCGACGGCGACGGACGTTGCGCGCTACGCGCAGGTGCTCAGCAACGGCGGCTGCTACGGTCGCTGGCGGCTGGCACCGGCCGCGACGGTGGCGGCGTTCGAGCAGACGCCGTTCGATCCCGATCAGGCGCTCGGCTTCCACAAGACGCAGCTCGCCGGCATCGCGGCGCCCTTCTTCGGCCATTCCGGCTTTACGGGCACGTGGTTCGCCGTCTCCCCGCAATTGGGGCTGACCGTCGTCTTGCTCACCAATCGCGTTCATCGTCCCGATGGCGAGCCATATCCATCGCTCGATGCGCTGCGCGAGACGGTGTTGCGTGGCGCGGTGGCGGCGTCTGGCCAATGATCCGGGACGGCAGAAAGGTACGGCTATGACAGTGAACCTCGGCGTGATCGAAGGGCTGTTCGGCAAGCCGTGGAGCTGGGCCGATCGCACCACCGTCTTGCGAACGCTCGCCCCGGCCGGCTATCGATTCTACCATTACGGACCCAAGGCCGACCCCTTCCTCCGCCGACGTTGGCAGGAACCCCACCCGCCCGAACAGTTCGCCGCGCTAGCTGCTTTCGCCGCCGAGTGCCGGGCGCGGGGCGTTCGCTTCGGCGTGGCGCTGACCCCGGTCGGCAGCACGCATCCCTTCGATGAGGCATCGCGTGCGGCGCTGCGGCAAAAGCTCGCCCATCTCGACACGCTGGGTCTCGACGACCTCGCCATCCTGTTCGACGATCTACCCGCTGAATTGCCCGATCTGGCGCGCAGTCAGGCGGACCTCGTCGATTTTTGCGCGAACGCTACCCGCGCCAGCCGCGTGTTCTTCTGCCCCAGCTTCTATTCGGACGATCCCATTCTCGAACGGGCCTGGGGCCGCCGGCCGCCGGCCTATTTAGCCGACCTCGGCCGGTTTCTCGATCGGCGGGTCCAGGTGTATTGGACGGGCGAAGAGGTGATTTCGCGGGAGATCGGCGTCGCGCATCTGAAGCGGGTGCAGGACGAACTGGGGCGCAAAGTGTGCCTGTGGGACAATTATCCGGTCAACGATGGTGTGCGGATGTCGCAATACCTTCACCTGCGCGCCTTTACCGGGCGACCCGCGGCGATCCGGAACCATGTCAGCGGCCATGCGATCAATCCGGCCTCGCAACCGTTGCTGTCCTGCATCCCGGCGCTGACGCTGGCGGCGAACTATCGCGAGGGAGACGGTTATGCCTATGGCCAGGCGTTTCTGACGGCGGCGACAACGGTGTTGGGGCCCGATTTCGCCGCGACGCTGCGCCGGGACATCCTGCCGCTGCAGGATACGGGGCTCGACAATCTTGGGCCGCGCCATGCCGAATTGCGCGTGCGCTACGGTGCCATCGACCATCCGGCCGCCCGCGAGATCACCGACTGGCTGGACGGCCGCTTCCGCACGACGCTGGAAGAGGTGCAGACGCAATAGCGGGGGACCGGAATGACACGTTTTTTCCTGGGCGTGGATGCCGGCGGCAGCCATTGCCGCAGCCGCCTGGTCGATGCGAACGGTCGGGTTCTGGCCGAGGCGCAGGCCGGGCCTGGCAATGCCGGATTGGGGCTGATCGCACTGCATGCGACGCTGCGCGACGTGACCGATCGCGTGGTGCGGCAGGCGGGCCTCGATGCGGCGGATGTAGCGCAGACCAGTGCCGCGATGGGCGTGGCCGGCATTTCCCGCTCTGGCGTGCGCGCGGCGCTGGAGGGGTTCGCCTTTCCCTTCGCCTCCACGGTCTTCGAAAGTGATGCGGAGATTGCGAACCTGGGGGCGCACGGCGGTGCCGATGGCGCGATCCTGATCATCGGCACGGGCAGTATCGCGGTGGTGCGCGTGAACGGCGAGACCTTCCGCATCGGGGGCTATGGCTTCCCGATATCGGACGAGGGTAGCGGTGCCGCGCTGGGCCTGAGTGCGATGCGCCACGCGATGCGGGCGCTCGACGGCCGTACGCGCGCGACGCCGCTGAGCGCGGCGGTGACCGAACGCTTCGGCCACGACACCGCCCGCGCGATCGCGTGGATGGATCAGGCAACGCCGCGCGATTATGGCAGCTTCGCACCGCTGGTCATGGCGCATGCGGAGGCGGACGATGTAATCGCGCGGTCGATCGTCGAGGATGCCGCGGGCCACATCGAGCGCTTCATCGAAACGATCTTCGAACGCGGCGCGACCCGCTGCGCGCTGCTGGGTGGCCTGTCGCAGGCGATGCGCCCTTGGCTGCGGGCGCGGACCGTGGCACGGCTGAGCGAGCCGTTGGGGGATGCGCTGGACGGCGCACTGTATCTGGCGGGGCTCCCCGTCGGCGCGAAGGAGGGGATGGCATGATCGACCGTCGCAGGGTCCTGGCCGCCGTCGCGAGCGCCGGGCTTGCGCCGGTCGCCCGTGCTATCCCGTTGCCGTCGGCGCCCCCGCTCCTAGCATCGAGCGCGCTGGCCGCGCTGCTGGCCTAAGCTCCGTCGCTCAATTCGCAGCGGCAACCGCTACCAAGGCCGCATCAATCGCCGCGGTCGCGCTCGCGTCCCCCGCCATGTCATTGGCATAGGCCGAGAAGATCAGCGTCCGCCCGCTCGCTGCCGTGAGATAGCCGGACAAGGCATTGGCTGCGTTGAGTGTCCCGGTCTTGGCAGACAGCCGTCCCGCGAGCGGCGTGTCGACGAAGCGACGCGTCAGCGTACCATCGGTCGCCGCGACCGGCAGCGTCGCCCGCCACGCCGCGCCCCACGGCTGAGTCATCGCCCAGCGTAGCAATGCCACCGTCGCGCGCGGGGTGACGCGATTATAGTTCGACATGCCCGCCCCGTCCGCGAAGTCGAACGCCGGCGTCGCCACGCCCGCGCGGGCTAGCGTCGCGGTGACGACGCTATGGCCATCCGCAACCGATCCGCCGGGAGTCAGCCGACGCAGCAGCAGTTCGCCGTGCAGGTTCTGGCTCAACTTGTTGGTGCGCTGGATATCCTCGGCCAACGGCGGCGGGGTCAGCCCTGCCAGCACCGGCAAAGGGGACCCTTCGACACCTTCCGGCATTGCCGCAGCAGCGGGTGGGCGGTGCCGCACGGTAACCCGTCCCGTCACCGTCACGCCAGCCGCGCGCAACAATTGCGCGAAACGCCACGCGGCGTGATGCGCGGGATCGTCGATCCCGAGAGGGATAACGATCGGTGCATGCCCAGCGGGAACGCTGCCCGCCACCTGCAGGCGATCACTCCCCGGCATACGCTCGACCGTCATCGTTCGCGCGCTGCCAGCAGGACCGGTCGTCGCGCTATTGTCGATCTGGAAGTAGCCGTCGCCCGTTACCGTGAGCGGCGATCCCGGCGTCGTCGGCACGACCGTCAGCGGCACGGCATTGTCGTCCAGCGTCAATGCCGACACGCCGGTGCCGTAGACGCTGTCCATGTTGTTCCAGCTCATGCCCTGCGGCCAGCGTTCGTCCGGGAAGGCGGTATCGTCGCCGACGACATCGCCAACGATCCGGGTGCGCTGCGCCACCGCGGTCGCCAGCGTCGACAGGCAATCGACCCGGCAATCGGGCGCGGAGGACAGCCGAGCATCGCCATGCCCCGCCAGGATCACCGTCGGCCGTTCCGTGCCCTCCAGCCGCACCGTCGCGCCGCCGCGCGTATCCGGCGCAGCCACGTTGAGCGTCGCGAAGGCGGCGGCGGTGGTGAACAGCTTTGTGTTCGAGGCGGGGATGAACCGCTCGTCGGGCCGGATCGCGACGATCTCCCGCCCATCGGCATCGACCACGAGCAAGCCGATGCGCGTACCGGGCGGCGCCTTCGCCAGTGCCTCCGCCACCGCAGACGGGGGCGTGGTTGGCGCCGGCGCAGGGGATGCCGGGGCCGCCTGTCCCACCAGCATCAGGGGTAGCAGCAGAGCCGTACCGATCATCGACGTTCGATTTCCTCGCTCAACAGGGTCAGGAACTCGGCGGCCAGCGCCGATGGCGGGCGGTCGAGCAGGTGGATCGCATGGACATCGAACGTCACCGACGGGCGCAGCGGACGCATCGACAGGCCCTGGCTGATCGACGCCGCCGCGGTGAAATTGTCGACGATCGCGACGCCCACCCCCGCCTGCACCAGAGCGGCGGCGATATAAAAGGTTCGCGCGACGGCGACCTCGTTCAGCGCTAGACCCAGGCGGTCGATCTCATCGCCGAACAGCTTGCCGATCGGGCCACTGCCCTTCATCGAAATGATCGGCTGATCGACCAGCTGGGACAGCTCAATCCGGGGCGGCGCATCGGGCATGGTCTGTTCGCGATACAGCACCACGAGTTCCCCCTCGCCCAGCCAACTGCGCGACAAGGCGACCCCACGCGGCGGCTCGCTGGCGATGGCGATGTCGCTTTCGCGCTCATACAATTTGCGCAGCAGGTCGTCGTGGTGGACGGTCTGCAAATCAAAACTGACGTCGGGGTGGCGCGTCAGAAATCGCGCGACCGCATCGGGCAGTACGCTAAGCGCCAGGCTGGGCAGCGCGGAAATGCGCAGCGTCGTACCCGCGCCGACACGCAGATTGCGGCCCGCCTCGCGTAGCGCGCGGACGCGTTCCTGGATGTCGGCGACATCGGCGAACAGGGCGTGCGCGTCCTCGGTGGGCAGTAGCCGGCCGTTGGAACGCTGAAACAGCTCGAACCCCAACAGGCTTTCGGCGTGCCGCAGCGTCTTCGACACCGACGGTTGTGACACGTTGAGCGCGCGCGCCGCGGCCGAGACGGAGCCGTTGACGTAGACGGCGTGAAAGATCTCGATGTGGCGCAGGTTCATGGACAACAGCGTAGCGAAGCCGAGGCTATTCGGCCACCGGCCCGCGGAACCGCGCGGCGTCCAACGCCCCCTCGCCGCGCGCGACCAAAGTTGCCACCGTCAGATTGGCGGAGGCGGAGGGAACGGTGCGCGTCATGTCGAGCAGGCGGTCGAACGGTAGCACCAGTCCGATCACCAGCGCGGTCTGCTCCGTGCCGACCCCTACCGCCGACAGCATCGCCGCCAGCATGAACAGCGAGGCGGACGGCACGGGTGCAGTCCCGAATGCCGCCAGCGCGCCGGTCAGCAGCATCGTAACGAGCATCGTCGCGTCGGGAACGATGCCCAGCGCCTGCAACGCGAACTGGCCGAGCAGCCCGACATACATGGCCGTCCCGTCCTTGCCGATCGACGCGCCGAGCGGCAGGACCGTGGAAGCGACTGCACGCGAGACGCCCAGATTGTCCTGCGCCACCCGCAGCGCGACGGGCAGCGTCGCCGATGACGATGCGGTCGAAAAGGCGACGATCAGCGCGTCGACGATCCCCTTGAAGAACCGCGTCACCGGCAGGCGCGCGACGAAGCGGATCAGCCCGGCATGCACCACCAGCATCTGGACGAGCGAGGCGAGCACCACGGCCAGCGCCAGCCAGCCGACATGGACGAACACGCCCGCGCCATTGACCGCGACCGCCTGCGCGATCAGCGCCAAGACGCCGAACGGGGTCGCCTCCATCACCAACCGGACGATCTGCAACAGCACCACCGACAAGCCCTGCAGCAGTGCCGCGACCGGCTTGCCCGCCTCGCCCGCCAGAATGGTTCCCGTGCCCAGCAGCACCGCGACGAAGATGATCGCCAGCGTGTCGCCGCGGACCAGCGCCTCGACGATGTTGAGCGGCACGATCGACAGCAGCTGATCGGCCGGCGTCACTGCGGCGCCCAGCGCATGCGGTACGACACCGCCCAGCGACATGGCCGCGCCGGGGCGCAGGATCAGCCCTGCGGCCATGCCGATCGATACCGAAACCAGCGTGGTGGCCGCGAACAGGCCCACGGTGCGCAGGCCGATCGACCCCAGCCGCCGCGGGTCACCCAGCGTGGCGATCCCCGCCGCGATGGTGACCAGCACCACCGGCACCACCAGCATCTTGATCAGGCGCACGAACAGATCGCCGATCAGCCGGATCGCGCCCGCCGCCTCAGGCCACAGCAGCCCGAGCGCGACGCCCAGGATCAACCCGCTGACCACCCGCTGCCACAGCGGAATGGCGAACCAGCCCCTGATCAGGCGCAAGCGGGCGTGCCCCAGAAGCCGGGCGCCGGTGCGGACAGGATGCCGTCGTGATCGCGCGCGCCGCCGTCGCGATCCTGCGCCAGCCACAGCGGGCCGTCGAGATCGACGAAGTCCGCGCCACTCGCAACCAGCATCGCCGGCGCGATACCCAGCGACGAACACACCATACAGCCCACCATCACCCCGAACCCCCGCTCCCGCGCCTCACCGGCCAGCGCAAGGGCTTCGGTCAAGCCGCCCGTCTTGTCGAGCTTGACGTTCACATGGCTGTAGCGGCCAGCCAGCCGATCGAGATCGTCGCGGGTGTGCAACGCTTCGTCCGCGCAGATCGGGATGGCGCCGGCCAGTGCCGTCAGCCCGTCGTCGTCATCCGCGGGAACGGGCTGTTCGAGCAGATCGACCCGCTGCGCGCGCAGCAGCGGCAGATAGGCGGCGATGTCCTCTACCCGCCAGCTCTCGTTGGGATCGACGATCAGCCGGGGGGCAGGCGCAGCGGCGCGGACCGCCGCGATCTGGGCTGCGGCCTCCTCGCGGTTCACCTTGATCTTCAGCAGCGGCACGTGCGCCACGGTCGTCGCGATGGCGGCCATCGCGTCGGGCGTATCGATGCCGATCGTGATCGCGGAGGGCAGCGCCGAGACGGACGACACGCTCGCCAGCGCTGCGACCTCGGTACGGCCGATTTGCGCCTCCAGGTCCCATAGAGCGCAGTCGACCGCGTTGCGTGCGGCACCCGGCGGCATCGCTTGGGCGAGATCCTGCCGTGATCCGCCGCCTTCGATCAGCGCGCGGACACCGTCGATCGCGGCGATCGCGCCATCGATCGTTTCGCCATAGCGAGGATAGGGCACGCCCTCTCCCCATCCGCGTACGTCACCCTGCGCGATCGTGACCGTCACCACATCGGCCGCGGTCTTCACGCCGCGGGCGATGCGGAACGGCGCCCTCAGTGGGAAGCGGTCATGGCGAACGATGAGGGTGCGGCGCATGATGTCTCCAGCAGCAGGTCGATGATCGCCTCCGACCCGAAGCGATAGGGGTCGGTGCAGGGCAGCCCCAGCGCATCTTCGGCCTCGCGGCACATTCGGCGGGCGGTCAGCTCGTCGAGCTTCGCCGTGTTGAGCGCCACGCCGACGCCGCGGACGTTCGGGCTGGTCAGCCTGGCGACGCGCAGGTTCGCCTCCAGGCATTCGGCAAGGCCCGGCATCGGGCAATGCGGCAGGCCGCGCATGTGCGGGCGCAACGGATCGTGGCACAGAACCAGCGCCGCCGGCTGCGCGCCGTGCAGCAGCCCGGTCGACACGCCGGCGAAGGCCGGGTGGAACAGCGATCCCTGCCCTTCGATCAGGTCCCAGCCATCGTCTTCGCGTGCCGGAGCGAGCGTTTCGATGGCGCCCGCGATGAAATCGGCGACGACGGCGTCGAGCGGCACGCCCTCGCCCGCGATCAGGATGCCGGTCTGGCCGGTCGCGCGGAAATCGGCGGTGACCCCGCGCGCCCGCAGCGCGTCGCGCAGGCCGAGCGTCGCGTACATCTTGCCGACCGAACAATCCGTGCCGACGGTCAGCAGGCGGTTGCCCGCACGCCGGCGACCGTTGCCGACGGGAAGGCCCGCGGGCGCGTCGCGCACGTCGAACAACTGGACTCCCGCCGCTTTCGCTGCCTCGACCAGTTCCGGCACGTCGCGCAGCCGCTCGTGCAGGCCGCAGGCGACGTTCAGCCCGGCACGGATCGCGGCCAGCGCGTCGCCGATCATCCAGCCGGGAAAGCGTCCGCCGGGATTGGCGATGCCGAGCACCAACGTACGGGCGCCCGCGGCACGGGCGGTGTCCGCATTCATCTGGGGCAGGCCGAGCGTGAAGGGGCAATCGCTGTGCCGCCATTCGCCGACGCAATCCGCCCCGCGAAAGGCGGCGAGCCCGCGGGAGGTCTTGAGGCCGATCTCGTCATCGGAATGGCCGAGATAGAGCAGATAGGGAGCGGGAACGGTCATGATGCCAGCATGATAGAGGGGGGATCGCCGATGGTGCCAATCGCGCTCGCGGCGCTGCCTATAACGTTCGGCTATTGGTCGCAGCCCGCGGGGCGCGGGCGGAGCAGCGCCCGTCCGGCAGCGGCGCCGGTCGCCGTGCCATCGGTCAGCGCGCGCCGGCCGTTGACGAACAGAGCGACGACGCCGACGCTCGTTTCGCGAGGATGCAGATAGTCGGCCCGCGGCGCATAGCCTTTGGGGTCCAGCACCACGACGTCCGCAAAATAGCCCGGCCGAAGATAGCCGCGCTGCGGGATACGGTACATGTCCGCGGTCGCGCCGGTGGAGCGGCGGATGAACTGCCGCAGCGTGATGACCTTCCGGTCGACGACATAGGTGCGATACAGCCGCGGGAAGGTCGCATATTGGCGCGGGTGCCCGTCCGATCCGTCCGACGACGTCACGACCCAGGGCTGCTTCATGATCAGGTCGACATCGCGATCGACCATGTTGAAGCTGGCGACGTCCGACCCCGCCGGGCCATCGCCTGCCGCATTGGGCGTGCGCAGGATGCGGATCGCCGCGTCGATCGCGGAGAGTTGCCACGTCGTCGCCATCTCGGCGAGCGTCTTGCCGGTCCACGGCTGGCCCTGCGCGGTGAGCAGCAGCGCCCCCGCCCCGCCCCGGCGGCGCAAATTGTCCGCCATCGCCGATTTCAGCCGTGCCATGGTCGCCCGATCGTCGAAGCGCGCAAGCAGCCGCGTATAGCCGCCGTCCATCGCCCAACCCGGCACCAGCGCGGCATCGACGCTCGATCCCGAGGCGAGCCATGGATATTGGTCGGCCGTCACTGCCTGCCCCGCGCGCCGCGCCGCCTCGATCGTGGCGATCAGCGCGGGCGCCTGCCCCTGAACGGGCACGCCCAGCGCCTTCAGATGCGCGAAATGCACCGGCGTGCCGGCGCTCTTCCCGATCGCGATCGCCTCGCGGGTCGAGGCAAGCAGGCCGATCGAGTAGTTTGATTCGTCGCGCTGGTGCGTGTCGTACATCCCGCCGCGCTTGCCCGATTCGCTGGCGACGGCCGCCACCTCGTCGGTCTTGGCGAAGCTTTGCGGAGGATAGAACAGGCCGGTGGACAGACCATAGGCCCCTTCGCACATCCCCTTGGCGGCGAGACGCCGTTCCTCCGCCAGCTCGGCAGAAGTGGGTGCACGGGCGTCCTGCCCCAGCACATGCGTGCGGATCGCGCCGAAGCCGACGAAGGGCACGATATTGGTGCCGATCCCACTCGCCTCCAGCGCGTGTGCGTCCTTGGCCACCTCGAACGTGCCATAGCCGTCGACGCCGATGACGACCGTGGAGACACCCTGTGTCAGCCACGGCAGATTGAGGCGCGCCTTGGGATCGGGCGAGCGGATGTAGCTGTCGGGATGGGTGTGGGCATCGATCAAGCCCGGCGCGACGATCATCCCCCGCGCATCGATCACCTCGCCCGCGGCGGTGCCGCGCGGTCGCCCGACATAGACGATGCGGTCACCGGCCAGCTCGACATCGCCGACGAAGGGCGCGCCTTCCGCCCCCGTGTAGATCGTGCCGCCTTGGATCACGACATCGACGCGCGGGTTGCTGGCTGAGGTGGCGACGCACCAGACGAGAGCGGTCAGGGCGAGGCGCTTCATCGCAGGCTCCTTTCGGGTCGAAGGTGAGTGGTGGCGGCGGCAATCGCATCGACCGCCGCCCGGCTGAAGGGCATGGGCAGCATCCGCCCCGCGATCCACGGGGCAGCCTGATCGTCGCGATGGACGGACCGCGGGTCGTTGGATTGGCCGGGCAGATTGAGCATGACTGATCGGTCCCAGTTGCCGACATCGATCACCTGCGGGTAGCTCGCGCCGCCACCGACCCGCCAGTCCGGCCCGTTGCCCAGCCAGCGCGCCATGACGGTGAAGCCGTCGCCACCGGACCCACCGACCTCGATCGGCGGAAAGGCCGCGGCGATGGCGGGGATACGGGCAAGCGGGTGGGCGATCCGGACGCGGTGGAGCGTATCCCACCGCCACGCGGCGGGGTTATTTCCTAGCAGCGTCGTCGCTTTCGCCCAGCCATCGGCAAGCGCTGCGTCGATCAGGTCGGGCCGCTTTGCGGCGACCCGGATCAACTCGGGCGGCTCGATCGCGGGTATCAGGGCGCGGGCGCTCTCGGGCACCAGTGCGGCGATCATCTTCGCGTTGAGATCGCGCAGCACGATCTCGTACAGTGCCGCCGCGCCGCTTGCGCCGTCGATCCGGCCGTCCCAGCGCGCCAGCATGGCCGCGGCGGCGGCAGCCCCGGCAGATGGCGCGCTTGGCAGCAGCGCCTGAAAGCGCCGGGCGGGCAGCGACAGCGTGTCATGCTGGAGCGCAACACTGTCGGCGACGCTGTGGCGCGTCTGGGCCGATAGCACCTCGGCGATCCGGTCGTAGCGTGCAGGGCTACGAAACGAAAAGGCCGGGCTGTGGTCTGCGGGCCAGCCGGCCGGCAGATTATTCTGATTGGCGGAGGCGAACCAGCCGGCCGGTGGATCGATGACGCCGGGCAAGGCACGGAAATCGCGCATCCCGGTCCAGTCGTAACGACCGTCGCCGGGCACCGGCAGCAGGCCATGGCCGCGCTTGCGCTGAGGCCAGAAGCCGATCGCCTGCCAGCCATGATGGCCGCGCACGTCGGCATAATGGAAATTGGTCGGCGACGGGTGCAGCTTGAACGCCTCGCGCAAACCGTCCCAATCCTGCGCAAGGTTGATCGCCACCATGGCGAAGGCGCCCGATCCGCCGGGCTGCATCTCGACCGAGGCCAGCACGGTGGCGCGCGACCGGACCGGATCGTGGGCGATGACGGGCCCTTGCACGGCATAACGCAGCCGTACGGTGCGGGGCGCCGCGTCCTTGACGGGGATCGCGACATCGACCGCCGTAAACCGCTTCCACCCGCCGTCGTGGCGGTAGCGTTCGGGGTCGGCCGGATCGAGTTCCAGGACGAACAGATCCTCCTGGTCGATATGGAAGTTGGTGCGACCGAAGGCGAAGCGATCGGTATGGCCCTGCATGATGCCCGCGAGGCCCGGCGCGCCGCCGCCGATCACGTCCAGCCCCGGCGCGGTCAGATGCGCGACATGGCGCGGGCCGAACCCGCCGATGCCGAGGTGCGGATCGTTGGCCAGGATTGGGCGCCCGGTCGCCGTCCGGCTGCCCGCGACCGTCCAGGCATTGGAGCCGGCATTGGCGGCGTTCAGCAGCTCGTCCGGGTCCTGCGTGTGCGTCTCGCGGCCAAACGGCAGCGGTCCGAGGCGCAGCACGCCCAGATCGGCCTCGCTGACCTGCGCGGGGTCAAGGCCGTCGGGCACCTCGAGCGGGATCGACGGGCGTAGCGGCGCCACCAACCCGTCGAGGTCGAGCAACCCCAACGCCGCCAGCTGCGCGCGGCGGATCTCGTCGTCGACATTGCCGATGCCGCCGCCCCGCGCCAGCACGAGGTCGCGCACGTCCCAGCGCAGCGGCATGACGCCAAGGATACGGTATTCGAGCGGCAGCAACGACCGATCGCGCTCCACCTCCGCGATGCGCGCGTTGATGCCGGCGATATAGCCGCGCACGCAGTCGAGCACCTCGCGCGGAATGCGCGCCAACTCGGCGTCGAGATCGCCGCGATAGTGGAACAGTCGCGCGGCCGCGTCATGGGCGGCGAAGTCCCCGCCGAACACCTCGGCCATCTGCCCCATCTCGCGGCGATGCGCGAAGTCGATCTGGAACAGCCGGTCGCGCGCGACCACATAGCCCTGCCCGAAAAAGGCATCGGCCTTGGTCGCGGCGCGGATATGGGGAACGCCCCACAGATCGTCGACGATGGTGATCGGCTGCGACAGCTCCGGCACCGTCGCATAGGCGGGAGCGGCGGACAGCCGTGCCGCCGCCCGCCAGGGCGCGAGCGCGCCGAATGCCGTGGCGCCGAGCAGGAAGGTGCGGCGAGAGACCATGGTTTCCCCTTGTTCGGCCGACCCACGATACGGCCGCGCAAAATCGGCGGCGCAACGGTCGGCGGGGCGGTTCGCGAGGGAGCATAGGCCGGCGTCGGGGCCGCGCAATGCCACCATAATCGCAGGCTATGGCCCACCCAACGATCGGTGTCGGTCGACCCTTGACCTAGGTTGCATCCCGCCTGCACCATCGCCGTTGCCCGGATCAGCGACAAGACCATGACCGGCCGCAGGGTGATCACGCTCAAGACGATCGTGAATAAGGGGGATTGCAGATGACGGACGGATCATGGCGCGGGTTGATGGCGACCGGGACCGCATTGACGGCCTTGTCGATGGCGCTCGCCGCCCCCGCCTTCGCCCAGACGACGCCGGCCGCCTCGGCCGACGCCACCCCGCCCCCGCCGCAGACCAACCCCGGCGACATCGCGCCGGACGATATCATGGTCACCGGCACGCGCATCGTGCGCGATGGCTTCAAATCGCCGACGCCGCTGACCGTGGCGACGCAGGAGGATATCCTCAACACCTCGCCGACCAACAACATCGCCGACTTCGTCAACCAGCTGCCGGCGCTGGTCGGGTCCACCCGCCCCTCGAACTCGCGCCTCGCGATCAGCTCCGGTCTGGCCGGCATCAACGCGCTCAACCTGCGCGGGCTGGGTGAAATCCGAACACTGGTGCTGCTCGACGGGCGCCGCACGGTGGGATCGAGCGTCACCGGGCTGGTCGACGTCAACACCTTCCCGCAGGCATTGGTGAAGAGCGTCGAGATCGTCACCGGCGGTGCGTCGGCAGCCTATGGCTCCGACGCGGTCGCCGGCGTGGTCAACTTCGTGCTCGACAAGACGTACAAGGGCATCAAGATCCAGGCGGACAGCGGCGTCACCGAACGCGGCGACGGCGCCAATTATTCGTTCAGCGCCGCGGCGGGTCTCGCCTTCGGCAGCGACGATCGCGGGCATCTGTTGCTCAGTGGCGAATGGGCGCATCGCGACGGCATCTTCCGCGTCGATCGTGATTGGAACGCGCGCGGCGTCGTGCGGATCACCAACCCCAATTACACCAACACCAACGGGCAGGCGCAATTCCTGATCCGCCAGCCGGTGGGTGTCGCCAACACCACGCCCGGCGGCATCATCCTCAATTCCAGCGGCGGCGTCGCCAACCGGCTGCGCGGCATCTATTTCGGCCAGGGCGCCGCGGCGAGCCAGTTCCAATATGGAGCCCTCACCTTCCCCGCGGTCGGTGGCGCGACCGCGCCCTCGTTGACGCAGGGTGGCGACTGGCAGGTCAACGACCAGGGCCGCAACATCGGCCTCGACGCCGACGACGATCGCCGCGGCGCCTTCGGGCGGCTGAGCTACGAAGTCGCCACCGGCGTGACGCTCTTCGCCGAAGCCTCGTACAATTGGCAGAAGACGCTGTTCAACGCGGGTCCGCAATCGACGACCTCGATCACGCTGACGTCGGCCAACCCGTATCTGCAGAGCGCGCTCGCCAATGCGGTGTCCGCCGGCCTCATCACCGCGGCGGAGCGTGCGGCCGTCACGTCGGTGACGGTCGGCAGCACGGCGGTCGACCTGCCCTATCGCAAGAACAACAGCAGCCGCGACGTGCAGCGCTATGCGATCGGCGCGGAGGGCGAGTTCCAGGCCTTCGGTCACAAGGCGTTCTGGAACATCTACGGCCAATATGGCGAGACGAACGCGCACGAACAGCTGCGCGACATCATGAACACGGCCAACATGGCCAATGCCACCGATGCGGTCGCGGCGCCCGCCGGCAATGCGCTGGGTGTGGCTGCGGGCACGGTCGTGTGCCGCTCGTCGCTGACCGCGCCGACCAACGGCTGCGTACCGTTGAACCGGCTGGGCATCGGCGTCGCCAATCCGGCCGCTTTCGCCTATGTGCTGGGCGATCCCTATCGCGACCAGAAGCTCAAGCAGACGGTGGCAGGCGTCAATCTGTCGCTGACGCCATTCGCGACCTGGGCGGGCGACGTCAGCGTCGCGGTGGGTGGCGAGTATCGGCGCGAATCGGTGTCGGGTTCGGTCCCGACGCAATTCCAGACCGGCTGGTCGGTGGGCAACTTCCTGCCCACCTTCGGCAGCTATAACGTCAAGGAAGCCTATCTCGAAACGGTCGTGCCACTGGGTCTCGGCCTCGAGTTCAACGGCGCGGTGCGCGGGACCGACTATTCGACGTCGGGCTATGTGACGACGTGGAAGCTCGGCGCGACGTGGCAGCCGATCCCCGACATCCGCTTCCGCGCCACCCGCTCGCGCGACATCCGCGCGCCCAACCTCAGCGAATTGTACGCGTCGGGCACGTCGCGCACCAACACGCTGACCGATCCGGCGACGGGGCGCACGACGGTCACCTTCCGCGAGACGACGACCGGAAACCCGAACCTGCGGCCGGAAAAGGCGGATTCCGTCTCGGTCGGCGTGGTGTTCCAGCCGACGTTCCTGCCGGGCTTCTCGGCGTCGGTCGACGGCTTCGACATCAAGCT
Organism: Sphingomonas sp. NIC1; assembly: GCF_001638925.1. Lineage (NCBI taxonomy): Bacteria > Pseudomonadati > Pseudomonadota > Alphaproteobacteria > Sphingomonadales > Sphingomonadaceae > Sphingomonas > Sphingomonas sp. NIC1. Next base: position 3,170,243 of record NZ_CP015521.1, on the reverse strand, counting down.
GAAGGACGCGATCGGCCAGTTCTTCGCGCAGGACATCATCAACCGCTGCTTTGAGGGGCGGACCGAATTCTGCGCCGCCTATGGCCCCGATCCCACGGGCGACCGCGAGCTGTTCTTCCGCGCGAGCCCGTTCAACTTCGCCCGCCAGTGGGTCCGCGGCATCGATTTCGACGCGAGCTACCGCCTGCCGCTCGCCAACATCATCCAGCGCGCGCCGGGCACGGTCACGCTGCACGGCCTCGCGACGCGCTACATCCACAACATCACCGACAGCGGCGTGCCGAACGTAATACCGGTCGACACCGTCGGCCAGCTGAGCGGCATCAGCCCACCCAAGTGGATCTATCGTTTCAACGCCAGCTACGAGACCGACAGCTTCTCCGTGACCGGCACCGCGCGTGGGGTCAGCAGCGGCACCTATGGCAATGCCTATATCGTCTGCGACGGCAATTGCCCGACGGGTCGCCCCGCCGCCACCGTCTCGCAATTCCCGACGATCGACAACAATTCGATCTCCGGCGTCACCTATTTCGACCTCAATCTGACGACCAAGATCGAAACGCACAGCGGCGGACGCGCGGAGCTGTTCCTCAACGTTACCAACCTGTTCGACCGCGATCCTATCCTGCTGCCTGAAACCGGGCTGGCGGCGAACAGCACCTATTCCGATCTGCTCGGCCGCGCCTTCCGGGTCGGCATCCGCTTCCAGACGCGCTGAGCAGGGCGGCGACGATGACCCATCGTCGCGCAGCCCGCCCGGCCCCCCGCGCCGTCCTCGCCCCGCCCGGCGATGCGGCCGCGGGGTCGAGACCAGCGTCGCCGGAATGAGCAGTGCGGCAACACGCGGTCCGGTGACGATCGCCGACGACATATGGGGCGTGCCCCATATCCGGGCGGGCTCGATCCCCGACGCCGATTTCGGTCAGGGCTATGTCGTCGCCCGCGATCGACTGTTCCAGATCGACCTGCAACTGCGCCGCGACCTTGGGCGGCTGGCGGAAAGCTTCGGGCCGCGGTTCGTGCCCTATGATCACGCCGCGCGCCTGCTGCTGTTCCGCGGCGATGTCGCGGCAGAACTCGACGCCTTGCCGCCGGACGTGGTGGCGTGCGTGCGCGCCTATGTCGATGGGATCAACGCCCGAATTGCGGAAGTGGAGGCGGATCCCGCACGGCTCCCGCCCGAATATGCTGCGCTGGGGCTGACGCCGCTCCGCTGGGATATCGCCGATCTGGTGCGCATCCGCAACGGCGACATGGGCCGGCCCGATGACGAGGTCCGCCGCGCCCGGCTTGCGGCGCGCGGGCTGCTCGACCTCGACCGCCTGATGACACCCCTCGCCTGGGATTGGCAGCCCGTGGTGCCCGACGGGCTCGACATGGCGGCGGTGTCCGACGCCGACCTTGGCGTTCTTGCGCTGACCGATGGGCCGTTGCCATGGAATGCGGCGGTGCAGGCGCGCTATGATCCGGTCCACGATCGGCTCGACCGCGACGCCCATGGCAGCAATGCGTGGACGATCGCCGCGGAACGCTCCGCGACCGGTCGCCCGATCCTGGCCAACGATCCCCATCTGGGCATCGGCGGCTTTTCGCCACGCCACATTGCGCACCTGACCGCGCCGGGGTTCGACGTGATCGGCGCCGGCAGCCCGGGCATGCCCGGCATCATGCAGGGTCACACCGATCATTATGCGTTCGGGCGCACCAACTCGCATATCGATCAGGAAGACCTATTCGTCCTGGACCTGCACCCGAACGACCCGGAGACCTATCGCCACGACGACGTCTGGAAGCGGTTCGAGACGCGGACCGAGACGATCCGGGTGAAAGACGCGGCGGACGTGACCGTCACGATCCGCCAGTGCGTGCACGGCCCGGTTCTGTCGCACGACCCGTCGCGCCGACGCGCAACGGCGATGGCGTCGGTGTCGCTGCAACCCGGCGCGAACATGACCTTTGCGATCATCGCGCTGAATCTCGCGCGGGACTGGGACGCGCTGGCGCAGGCCGCCCGCCTGCATGTCGCGCCGACGAATTTGCACTATGCCGATCGCGACGGGAACACCGGCTGGCGGATGCTGGGCCATGTGCCGATCCGTAGCGCTCATCACGACGGGCTGATGCCGGTCCCGGGCGACGGACGGTACGACTGGCGGGGCATCGTAGCGACGCAGGACATGCCGGCGTTGCTGAACCCACCCGACGGCTGGTTCGCGTCCGCCAATCAGTTCAACCTGCCCGCCAATTGGGGCCCCGACAAACGGGTCAGCAGCTTCCTCTGGAACGCGCCCTATCGCTACGATCGGATCGTCGAAGCGCTCGGACAGCAGGACAGGCATAGCCTCGCCGATAGCGTCGCGCTGCAACACGACGATCTGTCGCGGCCGGCACGTGCGCTCGTCGCGCTGCTGCCCGACCGCCTTGACGGAACTGCAGCCAGCGCCGCCGCACTACTCGGCAACTGGGACTGCCGTCTGGGGGTCGACAGCGCGGCGGCTGCCCTGTTCGAGATGGTCTGGATTGCGTTGGGCCAGGCCTTTTTCACCGCGATCGTACCGGACGCAGCGCGGGACCTCGTCACCTCCGTCGATCCCCGGCCGATGTTGGCGATGCTGTCCCACCCCGATGCCCGCTTCGGCCCCGAACCCGAAGCCGCGCGGGACAGACTCCTGGCGACGGCGCTCGCCGAAGGCTGGGACGCCGCCGTCGCCGCGTTCGGGCCCGATCCCGATAGATGGCGCTGGGGAGACGCGCACCGTGTAGTGCTGCGCCACCCGTTGTCCGCGCTGCCCGAGGTCGCGGCCGTCAGTCCGGCGATCGAGGGCGGACGATCGGGCGGCGACGCCTTTACGGTGATGGCGCGCGGCTATGTCGCGGCGCGCGATTACACCGTGAGCCACGGGGCCAATTTTATGATCGTCTGCGACGTCGGCGACTGGGACGAATCGCTCGTCTGCGCGCTGCCGGGCCAGTCGATCGACCCTCGCTCGCCGCATTATTCCGATAGCTATGCCACGTGGGTCGCGGGCGAACCGCGCCGCCTCGCCTTCAGCCGGCAGGCCGTCGATGCGACCATACGCCAGATCACGGAGCTTCGACCATGAGAGGCCTCATCAGGGCAGCGGCGCTCATGTCTGCGTTGAGCGCCTTTACAATAGCCCCCGTCCCCACCCCCGCCATCGCCGCAGAGCGCACGCCGAACTTCGACACCGCCTTCGCGGAAGTGCAATCCTGGGTCGGCAAGGCGTTCCCCGGCGCGGTGGTTGCGGTCGGCGTGCGCGGCCGGCTGGTCGCGCTGAAGGCCTTCGGGCGCATATCCTCCGCTCCAGACTCACCGCCCATGCCGCGCAATGCGATCTTCGACCTCGCGTCGCTCACCAAGGTCGTCGGCACCACGACCGCCGCGGAAATCCTCTACGACCGCGGCCTGCTCGACCTCGACCGCCCCGTCGTCACGTATCTGCCGTCCTTTGCCGGCACGCCGGGTCATGAGCGGATCACCGTACGCCATCTGCTCAGCCACAGTTCGGGCCTCTTTACGTCCGATCTGTTATGGCAGCACAGCCGCAATCGGCAGGAGCTGCTCGCGCTGATCGACCGGATGCCGATGGCCTGGGCGCCGGGGACGCATTATCAGTATCGCGACGAGAATATGATCCTGATGGGCGAGATCATCGAGCGTCTCTCCGGTCAGTCGCTCGACCGCTTCCTGCATGATGCGGTCTTCGCGCCGCTGGGCATGACAGACACCGGCTTCAACCCGCCAGCCAGCCGGATCGACCGGATACCGCCCACCGAGCAGGACGACCTATTCCGCCATCGGCTGGTGCGGGGCGAGGTGCATGACGAAAATGCCTTCGTCCTGGGCGGGGTCGCCGGTCATGCAGGCCTATTTTCTACCGCGCGAGACATTTCGCGCCTCGCGCAGCTCTATCTCGACGATGGCCGTCACAACGGTCGCCCATTCCTGAAGCCCGGCAGCCTAGCCGCCTTCACCACTCGGACGGCCTTTCCGCCCGGAAGCTTCCGCGCCCTGGGATGGGACATGCCCGATCCGGCCGGCAGCTTCGCCGGCCCCCTCGCCTCACCCGACGCGCTGATTCACACCGGTTTCACGGGCACGTCGATCTATATAGACCGATCGCGCGACGCGTTCGTCATCCTGCTGACCAATCGCGTAAATCCCACCCGGACCAACAAGCAGATCGCCGAGGCCCGGATCGCGATCCACACCGCCATCCTTTCTGCCATCGATGCTGCGTCGCGGCCGTCAGCGTCCCCCCAGCTGCGTCCACGCTGACCGTTCGCAATGGTGCGTAAATAGCACGATTCGTGACGCGAGACGCCCCAGGGCGCCGCAATCAGCGTGTTCAATTTGCGAGATAAAATGGTCGGGGCGACAGGATTCGAACCTGCGACCCCCACACCCCCAGTGTGATGCGCTACCAGGCTGCGCTACGCCCCGACCGAGGGACCGTGCGGCATTCGCTGCCGATCCCAGAGGGCGGGCCTTTAGGCGGGGCGGACCGGCGATGCAAGCGCTGATCGTCGCTTGGCCGATACAATGCGGTCACGTGTGCCGTTGCAGCGGCGCAACATTGCGCAAGTCGCCGTGCGATGCTAGCGCGCGGCGCTTCCAGTGCGGGGGATTTCCTCCGCCGATCAGCCATGCACGGATCAGATGTTCATCTCCCCAGCCTATGCCCAGACCGCGGGTGGCGCCGCTAAATCCGGCGGCCTTGCCTCGCTGATCAGCTTCGCACCGCTGCTCCTCATCTTCGTCGTCTTCTACTTCCTGATGATTCGCCCGCAGCAGAGCCGCATGAAGGCGCTGCAGGCCGCGATCGCCGGCGTGAAGAAGAACGATCAGGTCGTCACCGCCGGCGGCATCGTCGGCCGCGTCACCAAGGTGGAGGACGCCTTCGTCGAGGTCGAGATCGCCGCGAACACGCGCATTCGCGTGGTAAAGGCGACGCTGGCCGAAGTCACCAGCCCCAATTCGAAGCCGGCGAACGACTGATGCTGGACTTTCCGCGCTGGAAGGTAGCGACGATCTGGACGGTGCTCGCGCTGCTGTGCGCGCTCGCCATCCCGACGTTCCTGCCCGAATCGATGACCGCGAACTGGCCGTTCCATCCGCGGGTCAACAAGGGGCTGGACCTCGCCGGCGGCAGCTATCTGATGCTGGAAGCCGATACGCAGGATCTCGCCAACACGCGGATCGAGGCGATGCGCGATCAGATTCAGGGGACGATGCGCAACGGCACGCCCCGGATCGACATCGGCGACATTTCGACGCGCAACAACCAAATCAGTTTCATGCTGCGCAACCCGGCGCAGGTCGACGCGGCGCGCGAGCGCCTGCTCGGCATCACTGGTGGCGGCGCAGGCATGACCGGGCAGCGCGAATGGGACATCCAGGTCGTCGACGGCAGCCGCTTCGTGCTGACCCCGACGCAGGCGGGCCTCAACCAGGCGATCAAGACCGCGATGGAGGACGCGACCGACGTCGTGCGCCGTCGTATCGACGCGCTCGGCACGCGTGAACCGACGATCGTGCGCCAGGGCGACAACCGCATCCTGGTGCAGGTGCCGGGCCTGCAGAACCCGCAGCAGCTGAAAGACCTGCTCGGCAAGACCGCGCGCCTCGAATTCAAGCTGGTCGATACGACCGCCAACCCGGCCGACGTCGCCAAGGGCATCGCCCCGATCGGCAGCCAGATCCTGCCCTATCCCGGCAGCCGTGACGGCTCGCCGGTCAGCGTCGTGAAGCGCACCGCGGTCATCACCGGCGACATGGTTGCGGATGCCCGCCAGGGCTTCGACCAGCAGACCAACGCCCCCAACGTCCAGATCACCTTCAACGGCGTCGGCGGCAATCGCTTCGCCCGCGTCACGCAGGCGAACGTCGGCAAGCCGTTCGCGGTGGTGGTCGACAATCAGGTCGTCTCGGTCGCGAACATCAACGAACCGATTCTCGGCGGATCGGCGGTCATCAACGGTGGCTTCACCGTCGAAAGCGCCAACCAGCTCGCCATCGCGCTGCGTTCGGGCAAGCTGTCGATCAACCTGAAGGTGATTGAGGAATCGACCGTCGGGCCGGAACTGGGCGCCGATTCGATCCGCGCCGGCATCCTCGCCTGCTCGGTCGCGGTCGCGCTGGTCATGGCGTTCATGTTCCTGACCTACGGCCGCTTCGGTGCCTATGCGAACCTCGCCGTCGTCATCAACGTGTTCGTCATCCTCGGCGTCCTCGCCCTGATCAGCGGCACGCTGACGCTGCCGGGCATTGCGGGCTTCGTGCTCACCATCGGCACCGCGGTCGACGCGAACGTGCTGATCAACGAGCGTATCCGCGAGGAACGCCGTCGCGGCCGCAGCGTCGTGCAGGCGGTGGAGCTGGGTTACAAAGAAGCCAGCCGCACCATCTTCGAAGCGAACATGACCCACTTCATCTCGGGCGCGATCATGTTCGTGCTGGGGTCTGGTCCGGTCCGCGGCTTCGCGGTCGTTCTGCTCATCGGTATCGTCACTTCGGTCTTCACCGCCGTTACCTTCACGCGCATGCTCGTCGCGCTGTGGATCCGGCGCGAGAAGCCCAAGACGATCAACATTTGAGGCGAAAGGACACCTCATGCGCCTCCTGAAAATCGTACCCGACAACACCAACATCGACTTCGTCCGCCTGCGCGGCTGGGCATTCGGGCTGACGCTCGCGCTCAGCCTGCTCGCGGTCGGGTTGACGGTGGTGAAGGGCCTCAACTTCGGCGTCGACTTCGTCGGCGGCCTGATGATCGAAGAGAAGTTCCCGACCCAGCCCGACCAGAACAAGGTCCGCCAGGTCATCGACGGCCTGGGCGTCGGTGAAGCCGCGCTCCAGCAGTTCGGCGACCCCAAGACGCTCACCATCCGCCTGCCCGTGCAGGAAGGCGCCGACGAAGGCGCGACCAACGCCGTCGTCAAAAAGGTGGAAGGCGCGCTGGGGCAGGCATTCCCGGGCGCGACCTTCAGCCGCTATTCGACGGTGTCGAGCAAGGTGTCGGGCGAGCTGATCCGCAACGGCGTGCTCGCGGTCGTCCTCGCGATCCTCGGCATCGGCCTGTTCGCGATCGTGCGGTTCGAATGGCAGTTCGGTGTGTCGACAATCGTCGCGATCGTCCACGATCTGTTGATGACGGTCGGCTTCTTCGCGCTGTCGCGCTTTGAATTCGACCTGAACATCATCGCCGCGGTGCTGACGATCATCGGCTATTCGATCAACGACAAGATCGTGATCGACGACCGTATCCGCGAGAACATGCGCCGCTATCGCAAGATGGAGATGCGCGAGATCATCAACCTGTCGGTCAACGAAACGCTGCCGCGTACCGTCATGACCTCGGTCACGATCCTGCTCGCGCTGATCGCGATGCTGTTGCTCGGCGGCCATGTGCTGCGCGGCTTCACCGCCGCGATGATCCTCGGCATCGTCGTCGGCACCTATTCGTCGATCTACGTGTCGTCGTCGCTGCTCATCACGCTCGGCCTGCGCGCCGATCCGAATGCCGGCGAACGCACGGCAAAGGGCGGCATCAGCAATGCGGAGCGGGTCGGCCCGCGCGAGGGCTGACGCGGTGCGGATGGACCGTGAGGCCGCCGCGGGCGGCCCGATCGTGCGCGGCTTCGTCGGTTCGGGGTTCCGGGTCGACGACGAGCGGGTGTTCCGCGCGCTGCTGATGACGGTGGAGACGGCGTCCGAATGGACGCCGCCCCCGCTCGACCGGCTCGACACGGCAGCGTTGCAACCACTGATCGACGTGGCGCCCGAGTTCATCCTGATCGGCACGGGCGCAGGGCTGACCCGCCCGCCGGTCGCTCTGGTCCGCGCGCTGGAAGACGCCGGCATCGGCGTCGAGGCGATGGACAGCCGCGCGGCGGCGCGCGCCTGGGGCGTGCTGCGCGGCGAGGGCCGCGTGATCGGCGCGGCGCTCTACCCGCTGGACGCCTGATCCCTCTCGCGCCGGTGGGCGACGAGAGCCGACAGGTGCTCCACCAGCGCCGAGGTATTGGCTTGCCAGGTAAAGCACTTCACCGTCGCAGAGACTGCGTCGGGCGCAGGCGGAGCGGCGATCAGCTCCCGTATAGCGGCGGCAAAGGCCTCCGGGGTGCGCGCGACGATCCGTCCGGCGTCCGCTGAGGTCACCACCTCCGCCGCACCCCCGATCGGCGGAATGACGACAGGGGTGCCGCAGGCGAGCGCCTCGATCCACGCATTGGCCAGCCCTTCCGAACGCGATGCCAGCGCCATAACGTCAGCCGCAACGATCACTGCCGGCAGCGCCCGATGCGGCACGCCGCCCGCGATGCGGACGCGATCGGCAATCCCCAACGACGCGGCAAGCGCGGTCAGGCTCGCCCGCTCCGCCCCCTCGCCCACGATCATCAGCGTGACACCGGGCAGCGTCGCTACCGCGCGCAGCACGATGTCATGGCCCTTGCGGGGGATCAGTGCCCCCAAGGACAGGACAAGCGGCCCGGTGACGCCCAGCGCGGCCTTGGCAGCGGCCCGATCGACCGGGCGGAAGGCGTCCGTGTCGATGCCCGTGTGATGCACGCGGATGCGGTCTCCCGGCATGCCGAGCGCGATCATGTCGTCCCGCATCGCGCCGCTGACCGCGAGCAGGCCGTCCGCCCCGCGGCCGGCCTCCCGCACCTGCGCGGCCGTCGGGCCCGACCGCCCCCAAAGATGGATATCCGCGCCGCGCGCCTTGATCGAGACGGGGACGCCATAGCGCTGCCCGAGCATCACCGCGGCCGGCCCATCGGGGAAGAAGAACGACGTATCGATCACGTCGAACGGAAAGTCGCGCCGTATCGCGTCCAGCACCGGCACCAGCGCGCGAACGAGCATACGGGCATGCCACCGACCGGCGGTGCCCGGAATGGCGGTAAAGCGCGGCCTGTACACATCGACTCCGCGCCAGGTCTCCCGCACCGGCAGTGCCAGCCGCTCGCGTTGCCGCAAACGCGACACCGGCCAGGGGGCAACACCCACCGGCGCGACGACCCGCACCTCGACGCCGTCCGCCGCCGCCAGCCCCTGCGTCTGCCGTTCGACGAACACGCCGAAATTCGGCCGGTTCGCATCCGGATACAGGGACGACAGGGTCAGGACGCGCAGCATCGCGGCTTGGCCTAACGGCGCCGGGTTAAGGCTTCCCCTACCCGGCGCCCGCCCGCGAATCAGAGGCGCTGCGTGCCCGGATAGGCGAACAGCAGGTCGGCATCGGCACTGCTCGCGATCGTCTCGCTACCGGTGACGGTGACGCATTCGCCCGCCTTGAACGCGACGCTGGCAACCTCGCCCGACCCGCGGATCGGCACCAGCCAGCCTGTCTGACCGTCCTGCAGCGCGACCTGGTGTTCGCCACCGGTCCAGCGCTCCAGAACGAACTTCGGCCCCTCGACCAGAATGTCGCGCCCCTCGCCCGCCGCACCCGGCGAGACGATCGGCTGGTACGGCGTCAGGTGCGATACCGCGACGCCATCGTCGAGGTGCAGTTCCCGGTCGCTGCCGTAGTCATATAGGCGATAGGTCGTTTCACTGTTCTGCTGCACCTCGATCAGTGTCAGGCCACCGCCGATCGCGTGGATCGTGCCGCTGGGGGCGTAATAGAAGTCGCCGGCCTTCACCGGCACCCAGTCGAGATCGTCCTCGATGCTGCCGTCTTGTGCATCAGTGCGCAGTTGGTCAGCGGTAATCGGCTGCTTGGGGCCCAGGGCGATCGTCGAATCGGGGCGTGCCGCCAGGATCGTCCAGCATTCGTCCTTGCCGCGCGGCAGGCCGCGGGCGTGCGCCTGCTCGTCGTCCGGGTGGACCTGCACCGACAATTTGTGGTCGGTGAACAGATATTTGATCAGCAGGTCGGGCGTGGTGTCACCCGGCTCCTGGAACCAGATTTCGCCAATCGGCTCGCCGTCCTTGGGCGCATCCTCAAAGCCGAACCCAAGGTCATGCCGGCCCCACGGCTTTTCGACACGGTGGGTGTGGAGCAACGTAGCAGGCATGAGGGTCCTTTCGAGTCCGTAACAGGCGCGCCAACGTGCGACGGAGGGGATTGTTCGCTGGCACGCGCTTACGCTAAGAGCCTTAGCCGATGCGTATCCCACAGTCCAAGGCGCTTGCCGCCGCGATGATCGCCGTCCTCGCGCTTCCGGTCGCCGGTTGCGCCCGTAACAAGGCGAAGTCCGACCTGCCCTATGTCGCGCGCGACGTGGGCACGCTCTATTCGACCGCGAAGACGCGGCTGGATCAGGGCCGCTACAAGGAGGCGGCGCTGCTGTTCGACGAGGTCGAGCGCCAGCATCCCTATTCGATCTGGGCCCGCCGCGCGCAGCTGATGAGCGCGTTCAGCTATTATCTCGACCGCGATTACACCGCGAGCATCCAGTCGGCGCAGCGCTTCCTGTCGGTCCACCCCGGCAACCGCGATGCTCCTTATGCCTATTATCTGATCGCGCTGAGCTATTACGAACAGATTCGCGACGTCACGCGCGACCAGAAGATCACGCTTCAGGCGCTGAGTGCACTGGGCGAATTGACCCGCCGCTATCCCAACACCCGCTACGCTTCCGACGCGCGCCTGAAGATCGACCTCGTCAACGATCACCTCGCCGGCAAGGAAATGGAGATCGGGCGGTTCTACGAAACCCGTGGTCAGTGGCTGGGCGCCGCGCTGCGCTTCCGCACCGTGATCGACAAATATCAGACCACGACGCACACGCCCGAAGCGCTGATGCGGTTGGTCGAATGCTATCTGGAACTGGGCCTGCGCGGCGAAGCCGAGAAGGCTGCGGCGGTGCTCGGCGCCAATTATCCCGGCAGCGACTGGTACGCGCATGCGTACAAGCTGATGCAGGAACACCCCTTCACGCCGACCGCGCCGATTCCGGCCGGCCAGCCGATCATCCCGCCCAACACGCCGGGCACCAAGAAGCTCGCCGAGCCTGGCGAGCTGGAGGCTGCCAAGCCCAAGGCGGAAGCCCCCACGCCGCCGACGCCGGTCGCGCCGAGCGGCGGCACGGCCGGTGCACCGGTGCCGACCACCGAGACGCCGACCAACTGATCGGCACCCCGGCCGTCATCGCGGCGATGAGAACATTTAAGGATCAACATCGCCGCGCGGGCGCGCTATAGCGCCTGCGATGCTGACCGCGCTGTCCATTCGCGATGTGGTGCTGATCGAGGCGCTTGACCTCGAATTCGGGGCCGGGCTCGACGTGCTGACCGGGGAGACCGGTGCGGGCAAGTCGATCCTGCTCGATGCCCTGGGGCTAGCGCTGGGGGGACGTGGCGAGTCGGGGCTTGTGCGCCACGGCGCGGCGCAGGCCATCGTCACCGCGACCTTCGATCCGCCCGTCGGCGCACTCGGCGCCTTGCTGGAAGAGAATGGCGTCGAGGTGGAGCCGGGCGAGCCCTTGCTCGTCCGACGCATCGTCAAGGCCGATGGCGGCAGCCGCGCGCTCGTCAACAATCAGCCCGCAGGCGTCGCGCTGCTGCGTGAGATGGCGCCGATGCTGGTCGAGATCCACGGCCAGCACGACGATCGCGGGCTACTCAATCCACGCGGGCATCGCGCGCTGCTCGATGCGTTCGGACGCGTCGATCCGGGCGATACCGCACGCGCTTGGGCAAGTTTGCGAGACGCGCAGGCAAAGCTCGCCGCGGCGCAGGCCGAGATCGAGACGGCCGCGCGTGATCGCGAATGGCTGGAGCATGCGGTGGGAGAACTCAGCGCCCTGGCCGCCGAACCGGGCGAAGAGGAAGCGCTCGCCGACAAGCGGCGCGGCATGCAGCGCGCCGAAAAGATCGCGGACGAACTGGCCGCCATCGACGACTATCTGGAAGGATCGAACGGCGGCCTAGCGCAGCTGCGCCAGGCAGCGCGGGTGCTGGAACGCATTGCCGAGGATCATCCCGCGCTCGGCGAAGCGCTGGCGGCGATCGATCGCGCGGTGATCGAGGCGGCCGCTGCCGAGGAACAGCTGGTCGAGGCGCGCCGTGCCCTCGCCTTCGACCCACGGGCGCTGGAAGAGGATGAGGCCCGCCTGTTCGAACTGCGCGGTATGGCGCGCAAGCATCGCGTCCAGCCCGACGATCTCGCCACGCTGACCGAGGATTTGCGCGGCCGCCTGGAGCGGCTGGAAGCCGGCGAGGATGGGATCGCGCTGCTGGAAGCGATCGTCGCTGCCGCCCGCGCCGATTACGACGCCGCCGCCGACATCCTGTCGCAACGCCGCCATGCCGCGGCCGAGCGGCTGGACGCGGCGGTCGCGGGCGAGCTTGCGCCGTTGAAGCTCGACGCCGCACGCTTCCGCACGACCGTGGTGTCGGTCGGGGCCGACGGTTGGTCCGCGCACGGCAAGGATCGTGTCGAATTCGAAATCGCGACCAATCCCGGCGCGCCCTTCGCCCCGCTCGCCAAGATCGCCAGCGGTGGCGAGCTGTCGCGCTTCATCCTGGCGCTGAAGGTCGCGCTGGCCGAGGAAGGCGGCGCGGCCACGATGATCTTCGACGAGATCGATCGCGGCGTCGGCGGTGCGGTGGCGAGCGCGATCGGCGAACGCCTCGCGCGACTGGCCGAACACACGCAGCTGCTGGTGGTGACGCACTCGCCCCAGGTCGCGGCGCGCGGTGCCGAGCATCTGCTGATCGCCAAGAGCCACGACGGCACCGTCACCCGCACCGGCGTTCGCGTGCTGGACGAGGCCGAACGACGTGAAGAAATCGCGCGGATGCTGTCCGGCGCGACCGTCACCGACGAAGCGCGCGCACAGGCCGATCGCCTGTTGGAGACGGCCTGACCCTCCCCTCCCTCATCGGAGGGGAAACGTCAGATCGCGCCGGTGCCGCCGTTCGCGCCAAAGGCGCTGCCGGTGGTGAAGCTGTTCCCCGCCTCGGCCAGCGCAACGTACAGCCCTGCTAGTTCCGCTGGCTGACCCGCGCGGCCCAAGGGCGTATCCTGCCCGAATTCGCCCATCTTGCCGGGCAGCTGGCCGCCCGCCACCTGTAGCGGCGTCCACACCGGACCCGGCGCGACCATGTTCACGCGGATGCCCTTCGGCCCCAGCTGTTTCGCCAATCCCTTGGTGAAGACCAGGATCGCCGCCTTCGTCGTGGCATAATCGAGCAGCTCTTCGCCTGGATTGACCGAATTGACCGACCCTGTGTTGATGATCGCCGCACCCCGCGGCATCAGCGGGATTGCCGCCTTGCACAGGTGGAACATCGCATAGACGTTGGTCTTCATCGTCCGGTCGAACTGTTCGGTGCTGATCTCCGCGATCGACGCCTTCGACTGCTGGTACGCCGCATTGTTGACCAGGATATCCAGCCCGCCCAGCTCGCGGTTGGCGCGCGCAATCAGGTCACGACAGAATTTCTCGTCCGTGAGGTCGCCGGGGATCAGCACCACCTTGCGTCCTTCGGCCCGCAGCAGCTTGGCGACGTCCTGCGCATCGGGCTCTTCGGTCGGATAGTAATTGAGCGCGACATCGGCGCCTTCGCGCGCAAAGGCGATTACCGCGGCGCGGCCGATGCCAGAATCACCGCCCGTGACCAGCGCCTTGCGCCCGGCGAGCCGCCCAGAGCCGCGATAGCTACGCTCACCGCTGTCGGGCACCGGCTTCATGTCGCGTTGCAGCGCCGGCCATTTCTGGCGCTGTTCGGGAAACGGCTGGCTGGTGTAGCGCGTCTGCGGATCGCTGAGCGCCGGCGCGCCTTGCGCGAAGGCCGGGGCCGCAGCGGCGGCGACGCCCGCGACGGCGGCGCCCTTGAACAGATCGTGGCGATTGGTCTGATCGGTCATGATGCGGCCTTCGATGGCGGATGGATGAAGACGCAATCGCCGGGGGCCGTGGTTGGTTCATCGGCGGCGAAAATTCATGCGGCGGATCAAGCATCTACCGCCGTCGATCGGGTCTATTCCACTCCCCGCTTGCCCGACCGCCTTTCTCTCCCCTAGTCCGCAGCCATGACCGACCTGCCGCAGACGCCGCTCGATGCCGCCGCCGAACTGGAGGCGCTCGCCGCGCAGATCGCGCACCATAACAGCCTCTACCATACGCATGATGCGCCCGAGATATCGGACGCCGAATATGACGCGCTGGTCCGCCGCAACAGCGCGATCGAGGCGGCCTTCCCCGACCTGATCCGCGCCGATTCGCCCAGCCGCAAGGTCGGCGCCGCCCCCGCCGCCCATCTGGCCAAGGTGCCGCACGCCCGGCCGATGACCAGCCTGGACAATGCCTTTACCGATGAGGAGGTCGAGGAGTTCGTCGCCCGCGTCCGCCGCTATCTGAAGCTGTCCGAGGACGAACCCGTCACCTTGACCGCCGAGCCCAAGATCGACGGCTTGTCCTGTTCGCTGCGCTATGTCGACCAGCGGCTGGTCCAGGCGTTGACCCGCGGTGACGGCGCCATCGGCGAGGACGTGACCGAGAATGTCCGCACCATCGCCGACATACCCCAGACCCTGCCCGCCGACGCGCCGAACGTGTTCGAGGTGCGCGGCGAGGTTTATATGAGCAAGGCCGATTTCGCCGCGCTCAACACCCGGCTGGCGCAGGAAGCAGCCGAGACGGGCAAGGAGGCCCGCCAGTTCGCCAATCCGCGCAACGCCGCCGCCGGTTCGCTGCGCCAGAAGAACCCGGCCATCACCGCCGGGCGTCCCTTGTGCTTCCTGTCGCATGGCTGGGGCGAGGCAAGCGATGTGCCGGTCGACACCCAGTTCGACATGGTCGAGGCGTGGCGCCGCTGGGGCTTTCCCATCGCCGACGCCTTTGCCCGCGTGCCCGATGCGGCGGCGGCGCTGGCCATCTATCGCACCATCGAGGCGCAGCGCGCCGATCTGCCCTTCGATATCGACGGCGTGGTCTATAAGGTCGATCGGCTCGACTGGCAGGCCCGGCTCGGCATTGTCGGGCGCACGCCGCGCTGGGCGATCGCGCACAAATTCCCGGCCGAGCGCGCCCAGACCACGCTGGAGAAGATCGATATCCAGGTCGGCCGCACCGGTGCGCTGACCCCCGTGGCGCGGCTGGAGCCGGTGACGGTGGGCGGCGTCGTCGTCACGAACGCCACGCTGCACAATGCCGACGAGATCGAGCGACTGGGCGTCCGCCCCGGCGACCGCGTGGGCCTGCAACGCGCCGGCGACGTCATTCCGCAGATCGTCGAGAATTTGACCCGCGAGACGCCGCGCGAGCCCTTCGTCTTCCCCGACCACTGCCCAGAATGCGGCAGCTTAGCGACTCGCGAGGAGGGCGAGGTCGTCATCCGCTGCACCGGCGGCCTGATCTGCCCGGCGCAGCGCGTGGAACGCCTGATCCACTTCGTCTCGCGCCACGCCTTCGACATCACCGGGCTGGGCCTGGTGCGGGTCGAGGAGTTCTTCCGCGACGGCCTGATCGCCTCGCCCGCCGACATCTTCCGCCTGCACCAGCACCGCGAGGCGCTGATCCAGCGCGAGCGCATGTCCGAGCTGGTGGTCGACAAGCTGCTCGCCGCGATCGATGCGCGGCGTGACATATCGCTCGACCGCTTCCTGTTCGCGCTGGGCATCCGCCATGTCGGCGAGATCACCGCGCGCGACCTGGCCCGTCGCTTCGTGTCGATGGCGGGCTTTCGCGCGATGATCGACGCCGCGCTCCAGGTGCGCGCCGACACCGTCCCCGCGCTGGGCGAGCCCGACCGCAAGTTCGAGCTTCGCCGCCAGCGCGCGATCGTCGCGGCGATCGACACGCCCCAGATCGGCCCCGAGGTCGCCGACGCGCTGCTCGACTTCTTTGCCGAGGCGCATAACCGCGAGGTCGTCGACGACCTGCTCAGCGAGGTCACGCCCGCCGACGTCGTGTGGGAAACCCGCGCCTCGCAGGTCAGCGGCAAGATCGTCGTCTTCACCGGCAAGCTCGAAACGCTGAGTCGCGACGAAGCCAAGGCGCAGGCCGAGGCGCTGGGCGCGCGCGTGTCGGGGTCCGTGTCCGCCAAGACAGACCTCGTGGTGGCCGGAGCCGATGCGGGGTCGAAGCTCAAGAAGGCGACGGACCTGGGCGTCACGGTCATCACCGAAGCGCAATGGGCTGGAATCGTTGCCGAAACGGCCGCATGACGAACCGGGGGCGTTGCCTTTTTGCAACGCAGCGGGACGAAGCGACGCGGGTCATCATCGCTGCCCTTTGATTGTCACAAACTCGCAATATTGATCTCACATGGGCCGCGGCAACGGCAAAAAACACGAGCCGCGAATCCAAGAGCACCATGCTCAAAGGGGACAAGATCAGATGCGTATGACTTTCGCTTGCGGCGTTGCCTTCGCCGCGCTCATGCTGCCGGGCGCCGCCTTCGCGCAGTCGACCGGTTCGGTCGAGGCTGAGGAAGGTGACATCGTCGTTACCGGCAATCGCGGGCCTGTGACCATCAACGGTGTCCAGATCCCGGATTCGCCCAAGGCGCGCGCGGTCATTACGCAGGAATTGATCGAGCGTCGGTCGCCTGGCCAGACCATTCTTGACACGCTGAACCTGGTTCCCGGCGTCAGCTTTACCAACTCGGATGCGTACGGCTCGTCGGGTGGCCAAATTCGTATCCGTGGCTTCGACGGCAACCGTATCGCGCTGACGTTCGACGGTATTCCGCTGAATGACTCGGGTAACTACGCTATCTACTCTAACCAGCAGTTGGACCCGGAGCTGATCGATCAGGTCAACGTGAACTTCGGTTCAACCGACGTCGACTCGCCGACTGCGGCGGCGTCTGGCGGCACCATCAATTATCGATCGCTGACCCCGTCGGACAAGATGGGTGCGACCGCTGTGTACTCGCACGGCACGAACAACATGAACCGTGCGTTCGTTCTGCTCAACACCGGCGAGCTTACGAAATTCGGCACCAAGATGTGGCTGTCCGCGTCGACGCAGAAGTACGACCAGTTCCGCGGACCAGGCGACATTTACAAGCAGCAATACAACGGGAAGATTTACCAGCCGATCGGCGATCGCGGTGATTTCATCTCGATTGCTGCGCACTACAATCAGAACCGCAGCTATTTCTATTCGAACCCCACGCTGGCCAACATCCGCACGGTCACGGGTGGTACGCTGATCCCCACGACCGGCTTCTCTACGGCCAATCCTTATACGCTCGACCTGAACCGTCAGCAGTTTGATTCCGTATTTGACGATACGTCGTCGGCGTACCTTTACGATTACACCTGCACTCGTCCGGCCGCTGCTGGCGGAGCGGGATCGCAGACCGATCGCAACGGTTGCAACAACGTCTACACGACGGCCTTCAACCCTTCGAACACCGGCAACATTCGCCTGAATTCGCGATATACGCTGTCGGACAAGCTGCTGTTCACGTTCGACGGTGCCTATTCTTGGACCCGCGCGAACGGTGGCGGCTCGACGCTGCTCGCTGAGCGCGACGCAAATGCCTCCAGTGCCAACGGCGTATACACCCAGCAATATGCACAGGCTTCGGGTCGCCTCGGAGCGGGCATCGCTCCCGGTGTCGACCTGAACGGTGACGGCGATACGCTGGATTTCGTTCGCGTATACTTCCCGTCGAACACCCGCACGCAGCGCTTTACCGCGATCGCCGGTCTGCGTTATCAGATCAATGACGATAACCTCGTGCGAATTGCCTATACGTGGGACCGCGCACGCCATCGCCAGACCGGCGAAGCCAGCCAGCTCACGGCATCGGGGCGCCCCCAATCGCCGTTCAGCGCTCTCGATGGTGCTACGCCGATCCTAGATGCGGCCGGGAACGTTTTCCAGAAGCGCAATCGTCTGTCGTATGCGATCCTTCACCAAATCTCGGGCGAATACCGCGGTCAATTCTTCGACGACACGTTCAAGGTTACGCTGGGCGTTCGCGCCCCCTTCTTCCGGCGTAATCTGAACAATTATTGCTACACTATCGCGGGCAACTCGAACGACGCCTACTGCACCTCGCAGACTGCGGCGCAGGTAGCAGCGTTCGACGCCGCCAACACCAACGTGTCGCTTGGCGCCCCGTACACGAACCGCATCAAGACCTATAATGCGGTGCTGCCGAACGTCGGATTCACGTATAGCTTTACGCCGGCGGTCAATATGTTCGGCAGCTATTCCAAGGGCGTTTCGGTTCCGCGTACCGATAACCTCTATGGTTTCGACGACGTATCGATCAGTCCGGTGGCGGCTGTGAAGCCTGAAAAGACGGACTCGTTCGATCTCGGCTTGCGCTACACCAGCCGCCTTATCCAGGCGCAGGTCGGCGGCTGGTACATTAAGTATCAGAACCGGATCATCTCTTCGACCGTCTTGCTCGAGGGCGGTGGCACGCTCAGCGTCGATCGCAACGTCGGCGCGGTGAAGAGCCATGGTGTCGACGCCAGCCTCGCGTTCCGTCCGACCCGCTACCTCGACCTGTACGCCTTCGGCTCCTATACGATCGCCCGGCTGCAGCAGGATGCCACCGATCCGCTGAGCGGTCGTGTGCTTGTGCCGACTGCGGGCAAGTTCGTCGTTGAAACGCCGAAGTGGCAGTATGGCGGCCGTGCTCAGTTGAACCTTAACCCGATCACGCTTGGTGTGACGGCTAAGCACACGGGCGATCGCTGGGTCACAGACATCAACGATCTGAAGTCGTCGGGCTATACCCTTGTCGACGTCGACGCGCGGCTGTCGCTCGCATCGATGGGCCTGGAGCGTACGTTCCTCCAGCTGAACGTCAGCAACATTCTGAAGGAGCGTTACTTCGGCAACCTGTCGACTGTGACCAACGCTTTCCCCTACACGGTGGGCAACACGACTACTTCGGCAGGCAGCCCGCGCTTCACGTTCGGTGCGCCGCGCACGTTCATCGGCTCGATCCACTTCCAGTTCTGATCGACCTGACCGACACGGTCTGACGGACAGGGCCGTCGCTCCATCATCGGAGCGGCGGCCCTTCTGTTTTGCACGGCGGTGCGCACGCGTGTAGAGACGCCGCCTATATGGCGACCCTTCCCGCCCCCACCCGCCCGGCGCTCAACGTGCGCCCCTTCTTCGAGAACAAGAGCCGCGCCTTCTGGACGCTGCAGGCGGTCGGCTGGACCGGCTATCTGCTGCTGCGCGGCGCGTCGACGCTCACCAACCTGTCGCTCGACACGATCATCCCGGTGATCGTCGAGGCGATCGTCGGCTATTGCGTCACGCTGCTGCTCTCGACCTTCTACGGCTATTTCCGGCGCTTGCCGCGGGTCAGTGGGCTGATCCTGACGATCCTCGCCTTCGTGGTCGCGACGATCTTCTCGACCTTCGTCGATGCCTTCACCTGGTCGCTGATCCAGAACGGTCAGCCGGGCGTCACGCTGCCGCGCATGGTCGTCGCCTTCTACGTCGCCTTCACCGCGCTGTTCGGCTGGTCGGCGCTGTACTTCGGCATCAACTTCTACCTGATCGTCGAGGATCAGATCGACCAGATGCAGCATCTGGAAAGTCAGGCGTCGTCGGCGCAGCTGGCGATGCTGCGCTATCAGCTCAACCCGCACTTCCTGTTCAACACGCTCAATTCGATCTCGACGTTGGTACTGCTCAAGCAGACCGAGCGGGCCAATGCGATGCTGAGCCGGCTGTCGTCCTTCCTGCGCTACACGCTGGCCAACGAACCGACCGCGCACGTCACCGTGCTGCAAGAGGTCGAGACGCTGAAGCTGTATCTCGAGATCGAAAAGATGCGGTTCGAGGATCGCCTGCGCCCGGTGTTCGACGTCGATCCGCGCGCCGAACGCGCCCGCCTGCCCTCGCTACTGCTGCAACCCTTGGTCGAGAACGCGATCAAATATGCGGTCAGCACGCAGGAGCAGGGGGCCGAAATCTGCATCCGCGCGCGGCTCGCCGGGGATCGCGTGCAGATCGGCGTATCCGACACGGGGCCGGGTTTGCAGGAGGGGCGTGCGATGCCAAGCCTTTCAACCGGCGTGGGTCTCCCCAATATTAGGGAGCGGCTGGTCCAGGCCTATGGCCCGGATCACCGTTTTGAGACGCGTACCGCGCCGGCTGGCGGGTTTTCGGTGGAGATCGAAATCCCCTTCCAGCTCGACGATGTGAGTAGAGAGGCCGCATGACGATCAGAACCATCCTGGTGGACGACGAACCGCTCGCGATCCAGGGATTGGAGCTCCGGCTCCAGGCGCATGAAGACATCGAGATCATCGAAAAGTGCTCGAACGGGCGCGAGGCGATCCGGGCAATCAAGACGCATAAGCCCGACCTCGTCTTCCTCGACATCCAGATGCCCGGCTTCGATGGCTTTTCGGTGGTGCAGGGCCTGATGGAGGTCGAGCCGCCGCTGTTCGTGTTCGTCACCGCCTATAGCGACCATGCGCTGCGGGCGTTCGAAGCGCAGGCGGTCGATTATCTGATGAAGCCGGTCGAGGAATCGCGTCTTGCCGACACGATCGAACGGGTGCGGCAAAGGCTGAGCGAGAAGCGCGGCGTCGAGGAGGTGGAGAAGCTGAAGGAGGTGCTCGCCGAGCATGCGCCCGAGGCGGCCGCCGATATCGCGGACGCAGGCGACCTGTCCGCCAATCGCTACGAGAAGCTGATCAACATCAAGGATCAGGGCCAGATCTTCCGCGTCGACGTCGACACGATCGAGCGGATCGACGCGGCGGGCGATTACATGGTGATCTACACCGGCGACCGTAACCTGATCCTGCGCGAGACGATGAAGGATCTGGAAAAACGGCTCGATCCGCGCCGCTTCCAGCGCGTGCATCGCTCGACGATCGTCAATCTGGACCTCGTCAAACAGGTGAAGCCGCACACCAACGGCGAATGTTTCCTGGTGCTCGATTCGGGCGCCAGCGTGAAGGTCAGCCGCAGCTATCGCGACGTCGTGGCGCGCTTCGTTCACTGACGAAAGCGGGGGGCGGCCGGTGCCGCCCCCGATCGATCTTATAAAGCGCGGCGACCGGTGAAGAGCTGGATCAGGCCGACGATGATCGCGATGACCAGCAGGATGTGGATCAGACCGCCGGCGATGTGGAGCGAGAAGCCCAGCAGCCACAGGATCAGCAGGATTACGGCGATCGTCCACAACATGATTGGCATCCCTCTCTTCGCCAGGCCCAGCGCCCGGCGTCAGCAACAAAACGTTACGCAGGCGATACCGGTTCCTTCATGGCCGAAGAGTGATTGTTTGTGAGGCGCTTACGACGCGCGGTCAGCGGATCGAGGCCGTCTCTGCCCGTGGCCTGATCCACGCCAGCGCCTCGGCATGGATGCCCGGCGCGGCGACCATCACGCCGAAGGCGGTCGGATCGGGCTTATTGTAGCGGAGCGGCCCACCCAGCGCGTCGCTTACCCCCGCACCCGCCTCTACCGCGATCACCGCCGCGGCCGCGATGTCCCATTCGTTGCCCCAGCGCAGCGTCGCGACGAGATCGGCCTCGTCCGCCGCCACCATCGCCATCCGCAGCGCGATGGAGTTGGGCTTGTGGACGATCGTTAGATGACGATCGATCTTCGGCAGCGCATCGGTGGGCACACGCGCACCAGACAAAACGGATCGCGTACCGGCGTGCAGCGCCACACCGTTGCGCCACGCCCCCTGTCCGCGCGTCGCGGTCCAGCGTTCGCGGCGTGCCGGTGCATCGAGCACCCCCAGCACCACCTCGCCGTTGCGCACCAGCGCGACCGAGACCGCCCAGCCTTCGCGTCCGCGAATATAATCGCGGGTCCCGTCGATCGGATCGACAACCCACACCGCCTCGCGCGCCAGCCGGTCGGTATTGTCCACCGTCTCCTCCGACAGCCAGCCGGCGTCAGGCAGCAGCCCCTCCAGGCGCGCACGCAACATACGATCGACATCGAGGTCCACCTCGCACACCGGGCTGCCCGGCGTTTTCTCCCAGCGGCGGAAGTCGGTCCGCCAGCGGGCAAGCGCCATCTGCCCCGCCTCGTGCGCGATCTGGGCGACGGCCGCCGTCAGGTTGAACGCCGGATCAGCCACTCGCGATCGTCATCCCGTCGATCCGCAGCGTCGGCACGTTGATGCCATAGCGGAATTCGAGGTCGCTCGCAGGCGTCAGGTTGAGGAACATATCCTTCAAATTACCCGCAATCGTAAATTCGGCGACCGGCCCGGCGATCGCCCCGTCGACGATGCGGAAGCCGGACGCGCCCCGGCTGTAATCGCCCGTAACGGAGTTCACGCCCTGGCCGATCAGCTCCGTGATATAGACGCCATCGGAAATGTCGCCGATCAGCGTTTCGACCGGGATCACGCCGGCCTGCATGTACAGATTGCTGGGCGAGACGCCGGGCGAACCGCCGACGCCGCGGGCGGCATGGCCGGTCGGCTCCAGCCCAAGCTGTCGCGCCGATCCGCTGTCCAGCAGCCAGGTTTCCAGCATACCGTCCGCGATGATCGCGGTCGGCGATACCGGAAGCCCTTCACCGTCGAAGGGGCGCGACCGCAGCCCGTGCGGGCGATGCGGATCGTCGCAGATGGTGACGCCGTCGGCGAACACGCGCGTCCCCAGCGCGTCGAGCAGAAAGCTGGTCCGCCGTGCGATCGCCTGGCCTGCAATCGCGCCGGTGAGATGGCCGAGCAGTGACGAGCCAACGCGCGGATCGAGCACGACCGGCATCGCACCACTGGCGAGGCGGCCGGGGTTGATCCGGGCGACCGCGCGCTCCCCGGCGCGCCGGCCGATCGCCTTGGGCGTCTCGAGATGCGCCCGCTTGCGCGCCGCGTGATGGGCGTAATCGCGCTGCATGCCGCTCGCGACGTCACCCGCCAGCACGCTCGCGGACAGGCTGTAGGTGGTCGTGGCATAGGCGCCGGCAAAGCCGTGGCTGGTCGCCAGACCCCAGACGGACCGTGACGCGGCCGCGCCGCCACCCTCACTATTGCTGACGCCCGCGACGCTGCGTGCCGCATCCTCGGCCTCCTCGGCCCAGGCCCGCAAATCCGCTGGCGAAATGTCGCCGCCATCGTCGAGATCGAGCAGCGGCGGCGCCCCGTGCATCAGCCGCTCCTGCGGCGCGAGGCCCGCCCAACGATCCTCCGGCGCCTCGCGCGCCATCGCCACCGCACGCTCCACCAGCGCGCCCAGCGCGTCGGCGGACAGGTCGGACGTCGAGACGCTCGCCGAGCGCTGGCCGACGAAAACCCGCAGCCCCAGCTCTTCGCTTTCCGACCGACCCAGATCCTCCAATGCGCCGAGCCGCACGCCGACGTCGGTCGAGGCATCTGCGGCGAAGACCGCGTCCGCGGCATCCGCCCCCGCCCGAACGGCGCGGGAAACGATATCGGCGGCGCGGTCACGCGCTTGGTCGGGAGTCAGCATCGCCCCCAATTAGGGGCGGGGCGGGCGCGATGCTAGGCCCGACGGCGGCTCAGGCGGTCGATCCGACAACGAGACAGGCGAGGAACATCAGCAACCCGGCAAAACGGTTGCTGCGAAAGCGGGCCAAGGCATTGCCGCCATCGTCCGGCACCAGCGTCGTGACCTGCCAGCCGAGATGCAGCGCGACCGGCACCAACGCGACCAATGCGAGCGGATCGGCATGCACCAGCCAAATCGCCCCCGCCCAGCACAGCACCGCCAGCAGGTAGAAGCCAGCCGTCCCCGATCGCACCCGCGCCCCCATCCGCAGGGCCGACGAGCGCACGCCGATCAGCGCATCGTCCTCGCGATCCTGCAGCGCATAGATCGTGTCATAGCCGATCACCCAGGCGATACACCCCGCGTAGAGCAGCCACAGCGGCGCCGACAGCGCACCCGCCACCTCCGCCCAGCCGACCAGCGCCGCCCAGGAAAACACGAGGCCCAGCCACGCCTGCGGCCACCAGGTGATCCGCTTCATGAAAGGATAGGCCGCCACGGGCGCCAGGCTCGCCAGCGCGACGATCTTCGCCAGCGTGCCGAGCTGGAGCAGCACCACCAGCCCGACCAGACACAGTGCGACCAGCCACACCCAGGCGAGCCGCACCGACACCAGTCCGCTCGGGATCGGCCGCGCCCGCGTGCGCGCCACCTGCGCGTCGAGGTCGCGATCGACGATGTCGTTGTACACGCAGCCCGCACCGCGCATCGCGATACTGCCAGCAAGGAACCACAACAGCAGCGGCCAGCGCGCGATCCCGCCCCCGGCAAGCGCAATCGCCCACGCGCCCGGCCAGAACAACAGCCACCAGCCGATCGGCCGGTCGAGCCGGGCCAGCAGCGCCAGTCCCCGCGCGCGGGGCGGCAGGCGGCCGACCAGACCGCGATGTTCGCTGTCGGGGACGATATCGGTGGGGGGATGCGCGGCCATGATCCGCCTTTGCCGCGTGACTCCGCCCGCGGGCAAGGCCGTTCCCGGGCTTTTGCCTCGCTATCGCCGCGAAGATGCGGCAGATCGTCCGCGATGGACGCCACCCGCCCCTCCTGCCCCCGTCGGAACGACCGATGATCGGCCTGTCCGTCGCGGTCGGGCGCTTCGTCGAGGCGCTGTTCTGGGCGATCCTGCGCGTTGCAGGCGTGGTGACCGTCGTCGTCGTGGCGATCGCGGTGGCCGCGCTGCTCGTCGCGATCGTCGCCCGCAAAATCTGGGCGCGGCAGAAGCGCCTGAAGGCCCCATCCGAGCATCGACCATGACCGCCACGCCCGCCTGGCCGCCACAATCCACCCCGCGCCTGTTCGTCGAGCAGCCCCTCGCGCCCGGTCCGCTGCGGATCGACGGGCCGGCGGCGCATTATCTGCTGTCGGTGATGCGGATCGCGCCGGGCGATCCGGTGAAGCTGTTCGACGATGTTACCGGGGAATGGTTGGCGACCGCAGTGCAGGTCGGGCGCCGCGATCTGACCGTCGACGTGTCGACACGTTTGCGCGAGCGGGAGCCGGTGCCCGACCTGTGGCTGTGCGCCGCGCCGCTGAAGAAAGGCCGGATCGACTGGCTCGCCGAAAAGGCCTGCGAGCTTGGGGTCGATCGGTTGGTCCCCGTCGTCACCGCGCGCACGATCGTCGACAAGCTGAAGACCGATCGCCTGCGCGCGCACACGATCGAGGCGGCGGAGCAATGCGCCCGCACCGCTTTGCCGGCGGTCGACGAGCCCGTGAAGCTCGCCGCCTTGCTGCGCGACTGGCCCGCGGAGCGCACTTTGTTCTTCGCGGACGAAGCGGGCGGCGATCCTGCCGTCGCGGCGATGCGGGCGCATCCCGGCCCGGGCGCGATCCTGATCGGGCCGGAAGGCGGTTTCACCGATGCCGAGCGCGCGATGATACGCGAACATTCTCAAGCGATTGGCATCAGCCTGGGGCCACGTATCCTGCGCGCCGACACGGCCGCGGCCGCCGCGGTCGCATTATGGATGGCGGCTGCGGGCGACTGGTAGCAAAGCTTGCTGGCGTCGCTGTTCATCCCCGCGTAAGGGCGCGCCATGACGACCAAGACCGTTATCGCCGAGGGCTCACCCCTCATCGAGTCGCGCGAGCAGCTGATCGCGAGTTTCGCCCGCGGGGAAAAGCCGCGCGAACGGTGGCGGATCGGCACCGAACATGAGAAGTTCGTCTACAGCACGACCGACCATCACGCGCCGAGTTGGGGCGAACCCGGCGGCATCCGCGCACTCCTGACAGAGCTTCAGCAATATGGCTGGCAACCCGTTGAGGAAGGCGGAAACCTTATCGCCCTTACCGGATCGGACGGCAGCGTCAGCCTGGAACCGGCCGGTCAGTTCGAACTGTCGGGCGCACCGCTCGACAACCTGCACCAGACCTGCGCCGAAACCGGCCGTCACCTCGATCAGGTGAAGGCCGCGGGCGAAAAGCTCGGCATCGGCTTCCTCGGCCTCGGCATGTGGCCCGACAAGACGCGCGATCAACTGCCGATCATGCCCAAGGGCCGCTACGCGATCATGCTGCGCCACATGCCGCGCGTCGGCAGCATGGGCCTCGACATGATGCTGCGCACCTGCACGATCCAGGTGAACCTCGACTATGCGTCGGAAGCCGACATGGCGAAGAAGTTCCGCGTCGGGCTGGCCCTCCAGCCGCTCGCGACCGCGCTGTTCGCCAATTCGCCCTTCACCGATGGCAAGCCCAACGGCTTCCTGTCGTATCGCAGCCATATCTGGTCGGATACCGATCCCGCCCGCACCGGCATGTTGCCCTTCGTGTTCGAAGACGGCTTCGGGTACGAACGCTACGCCGACTATATGCTCGATGTGCCGATGTACTTCGTCTACCGCGACGGTCGCTACATCGATGCCGCCGGCCTGTCGTTCCGCGACTTCCTGAAGGGCGAGCTCAGCGTTCTGCCCGGCGAAAAGCCGACGCTGGACGATTGGAACGATCATCTGTCCACCGCCTTCCCAGAAGTGCGGCTGAAGACCTTCCTCGAAATGCGTGGGGCCGATGGCGGTCCTTGGGGCCGCATCTGCGCCCTGCCCGCCTTCTGGGTCGGCCTGCTCTACGACGATGCCGCGCTCGATGCGGCGTGGGACGTGGTGAAGGGCTGGAGCCTCACCGAACGGCAGGCGCTGCGCGATGCGGTGCCGCGGATGGCGCTTGATGCGCCGCTGCCGGGCGGCGGACGGCTGGCCGATATCGCCGGCACCGTGCTCGACATCGCCCACGCCGGCCTCGCCGCGCGCGCGCGTATCAACGGCATCGGCGAAAACGAAACCGGCTTCCTCGATCCGCTCCGCGAAGTCGTCCGGAGCGGCAAGGTGCCCGCGCAGGTGCTGCTCGATCGCTACAACGGCGCCTGGGCAGGCGACCTGTCCCGCGTGTACGATGAGGCAAGCTTCTAAAGCGGATCGACTGACCATTCCTCCCCCGCCAGGGGGAGGTGGCGCCGCGCAGCGGTGACGGAGGGGGAGGTAAGTGACACATCGGTTGTGTATCCTCCCCCTCCGTCATGCCTACAGCATGCCCCCTGGCGGCGGAGCAATTGTTACGCCCGTTGAATGTCGATCCGCCCCCTTCGTCATGCCTACCGCCCCAACGCGACCCGTGCGACGCGCTCCAGTTCCGGATCGAGCGGCGGCGGCGTCATATCCACCGCGGCCGCGAGCCGGTCGGCGACCTCCGTCAGCGCGTGGATGCGCGCCGCTTTCTTGTCGTTGCCGTTGATCACCGTCCAGGGCGCGCCGCCCGTGTCGGTGCGGGCGAACATGTCGTGCATCGCGGCGAGATACTCCTCGCGTTTGGCGCGGTTGCGATAATCCTCCAGCCCCGTCTTCCACCGCTTCCACGGATCGTCCAGCCGCGCTTCCAGCCGT
The DNA here is from genome assembly GCF_001638925.1 of Sphingomonas sp. NIC1. Classification (NCBI taxonomy): domain Bacteria; kingdom Pseudomonadati; phylum Pseudomonadota; class Alphaproteobacteria; order Sphingomonadales; family Sphingomonadaceae; genus Sphingomonas; species Sphingomonas sp. NIC1. Next base: position 3,142,957 of record NZ_CP015521.1, on the reverse strand, counting down.
TTGTCCTGTTCCTTCTGCGACACATGGACGAACAGCTTCACCAGCGTCGTGCCGCCCTCGGCCAGCTCCGCCTCGAACGCGTTGATCGCGTCGTAGCCCGCACGCCATTCGGCCTCGCTGGCAAAGCCCTCGACCCGCTCGACCAGCACACGGCCATACCAGCTGCGGTCGAACACGATGATATTGCCCGGCTTGGGCAGGCGAGTCTGGAAGCGCCACAGGAAATCATGCGCCTTTTCCTCCGCACTCGGCGCGGCGATCGGATAGACCTCGTAATAGCGCGGGTCCCATTCCGCGGTCAGCCGCTGGATGATGCCGCCCTTGCCCGCCGCGTCCCAGCCCTCCAGCATCACGACCGCACGGCGGCCATGGACGATATGGGCGACGAGGATATGCTCTAGCCGCTCCTGCAGCGGGGCGAGGTCGCGCTTGTAATGGCCCTTATAGGCCTGCTTCTTGTCGTAATCGCGCAGGTCGATCATGCGTCGGTCCGTCCTTTCGCTCCTAACCCTCATCAGGAACGTGAACGCTCCAGTCGCCGCGACGACGCAGGACGAACCAGTAATAGGCCGCGGACGCGACGATCTGCGCGCCCGTCATCAGCAGGCCGGGCCGCCCCTCGCTCGCGTCCTGCCAGCTCGTCCACACAACATAGGCGAGCGCAACCAGCGTCACGACCGGGGCCAGCGGATACAGCGGCATCCGATAGCGGGCATGGGACGTCGCCCCGGTCCGCCGCCCGACCATCGCGGCGATCGCGATGCCGGCGTAGATCGCGACGAGGCCGGTCCCGCTCAGCACCAGCAACAGCGTCAGCGGCAGGAAGCAACAGGCGACGCCCACCCCGCCGACGATCAGCGTGCCGACCCAAGGCGACCCGAAGCGCGGGTGAATGCGCGTCATCCACAGATCGATCGGCCGCCCCCAGCTGCCGTCGCGCGCGGTGCCGTAGAAGAAGCGCGAACAGGCCAGGATGCAGGCGATGATCGCGTTGACGATCGCGATGACGACGCCGATCGCGGTCGCGTCCGCCACCCAGCCGTTACCGCGCAACCGCGCGATCAGCCCGAACGGGTCGCTGGCCGTGGTCAGCGCATGCAGGTCGGGCGCGCCCATCAGCACCGCGATCGTCGGGACGATCTCGAACAGCAACGTCAGGACGAGGCTCGCCAGGATCGCGCGCGCAATCAGCCGCGACGGCTCCTTCATCTCCTCGCCGAAATAGACCGCCGCGCCATAGCCATTGAGCGCGAAGATCGCGATCGAGGTGGCAAGGCCGATCCCCGCGGCCGATGCCGGCACCATCGCGCTGCCGTCCGGCATCACCGGCGCGGTCAGCAGCACGGCGAACGGCCGCACCACGTCCGACCAGCCGAGCGCGGTGACGACGAGCAGTGCCAGCACTTCGCCCGCCAGAAACAGGCCGGTGATCCAGGCATTTACGCGGATCTGCAGCAGCGCGATCAGCGTCGATGCCGCGACGACCACGATCGCGACCGGCACCGTCGGCAGGCCCGGATAGACGGTGGACAGAACCGCACTGATCCCCAGCGCCGCGGCGGGCGGAAAGAACAGATTGTTGAAGACGTTGACGCCCAGCATCACGAATCCGGACAGCGGCCCCAGCGTCTTGGCGACGGCGACATATTCGCCGCCTGCGACGGGCCAGGCGCTCGACAGTTCGGCATAGACGAAGGCCGTCGCGACACAGACGATCCCCGCCAGGATCAGCGCCCAGATCGTCCCCGTTCCCGCCACCTGCAACATGCCCGGAATGATGACGAACACCGACGAAGCCGGCGTCGCCACCGACAAGGTGAGGAACAGGACACCCATGACACCGAGACTGCGAACGAGCGGGGCCGGCCGTGCCGGAAGCAACTGATCGTCTAACATGACCCCCCACGTCTAACCCCGGGGGCCTAGTGACATGGTTAACGGAGCGAGGGAAGCGACGGAATTGCGCGGCTTGCTACTCGTATTGGGTTTTGTAGGCGTGGTAGGGCGGTGCATCACCTGAAGAGGACGATGATCCATGCCCTATGAAAGTCCCTGGCAGCAGCAGCGCCGATCGAGCGTGGCGGACGAGATCGACTATGAGATCAAGGGCCAGGAATTGCAGTTCCTTGAGATCGAGCTCGACCCCGGCGAAAGCGCGGTCGCAGAGGCGGGCGCGATGGTGTGGAAGGACGCCAGCATCGCGATGACCACCGTGTTCGGCGACGGCAGCGGCGCGAGCGGTGGCGGCTTCATGGGCAAGCTGCTCGGCGCGGGGAAGCGACTGGTCACGGGCGAAAGCCTGTTCACCACGGTCTTCACGCATGAGGGGTACGGCAAGGCGCGCGTCGCCTTCGCCTCGCCGACGCCGGGTTCGATCGTGCCGCTGCGCCTGTCGGACCTGGGTGGGCAGCTGATCTGCCAGAAAGACGCGTTCCTCGCCGCCGCGAAGGGCGTGCAACTCGGCATCTATTTCCAGCGGCGGGTCATGACCGGGCTGTTCGGCGGCGAAGGCTTCGTGATGCAGTCGTTGACCGGCGATGGCTGGGTGTTCGTCCAGATGGGCGGCACCGTCGTCGAGCGGACGCTGGCGCCGGGCGAGGAATTGCACGTCGATACCGGCTGCCTCGCCGCGATGACGCCGTCGGTGGAGTTCGACCTCGTCACGGTCGGCGGCGTGCGCAGCGCATTGTTCGGCGGCGAGGGCCTGTTCTTCGCGCGGCTGCGCGGACCGGGCACAGTCTGGATTCAGTCGCTCCCCTTCTCGCGCCTTGCGGGCCGCATGATGGCGGCGGCGAACGGCGGTGGCCAGAACCGCGGCGAAGGATCGGTGCTGGGCGGGCTCGGCGATTGGGTCGGCGGCAACGATTAAGCGGACCTGCATCCGACGCCCCAAAATTCCTCCCCCGCCAGGGGGAGGTGGCATGCCGCAGGCATGACGGAGGGGGCGGACACGAAACCGATGTGTCGCTGACCTCCCCCTCCGTCACCGCTGCGCGGCGCCACCTCCCCCTGGCGGGGGAGGAATTTTCGTTTGTCTTCCGCCGACCTCGACAACGCTCGAGCCGCCGCCGCCGGTAGACCAGTTGTGCGAAACTTACCCCGCGCTCGGCGCCACCGCCTTGTCGACGTTGACCGTCGGCTGCGGCGGGGTTGCCTGACGGATCGACAGCTCGCGCAGCTGCTGCACAGACGCGGGCGACGGCGCCCCCATCAGCAGGTCCTCGGCGCGCTGGTTCATCGGGAACAGCGACACCTCGCGCAGATTCTGCGCGCCGCAGACCAGCATGACGATCCGGTCGACACCGGCGGCCATGCCACCGTGCGGCGGCGCGCCATATTGGAACGCGCGATAGAGGCCGCCGAAGCGCTCCTCCACGTCCGCCTTGCTCAGGCCGACCAGCTCGAACGCCTTCACCATCAGCTCCGGCGACTGATTTCGGATCGAACCCGACGCGATCTCATAGCCGTTGCAGACGAGGTCGTACTGATACGCCTTGATCGTCAGCGGGTCCTGATTCTCCAGCGCGTCCATGCCGCCCTGCGGCATCGAGAACGGGTTGTGCGCGAACTCGACCTTCTTCGCGTCCTCATCATATTCGTAGAACGGGAAGTCGACGATCCAGCACAGGCGGAACGCGCCCTGCTCGATCAGCCCAAGCTGGTCCGCCACGCGCGTGCGTGCGGCACCGGCGAGCTTCGCCGCCGCCTCCGCCTTGCCCGCCGCGAAGAACAGGCCGTCATCCGGCCCCAGTCCGAGCGCGGCATAGATCGCCTCCATGCCTTCGGTGCCATGGTTCTTCGCGATCGGCCCACCGAACTCGCCGCCCTTGCGGGTGACGTAACCCAGGCCCGCATGGCCCTCGGCACGCGCCCATTCGTTCATCTCGTCGAAGAACTTGCGGCTCTTGTCGGCGGTGCCCGGCGCCGGGATCGCGCGGACGACACCGCCACCGGCGACGATCTTCTCGAACAGGCCAAAGCCGCTCTGCGTGAAATGCGCCGACACGTCGGTGATGATCAGCGGGTTGCGCAGATCGGGCTTGTCGCTGCCGTACTTCAGCATCGCTTCGTCGTGCGGAATGCGCGGGAACTGGCCCGACGGCGTTACGCTCTTCCCGTCGGCGAAGGATTCGAAGATGCCGCCGATCACCGGCTCCATCGTCTCCCACACCTCTTCCTGCGTCACGAAGCTCATTTCCAGGTCGAGCTGGTAGAACTCGCCCGGCAGGCGGTCGGCGCGCGGGTCTTCGTCGCGGAAGCAGGGCGCGATCTGGAAATAGCGGTCGAAGCCCGCCACCATCAGCAGCTGCTTATACTGCTGCGGCGCCTGCGGCAGCGCGTAGAACTTGCCCGGATGGATGCGGCTCGGCACCAGAAAGTCGCGCGCGCCCTCCGGCGACGAGGCGGTGAGGATCGGCGTCGAATATTCGGTGAAGCCCACGCCTTCCATCCGGCGGCGCATTTCGGAAATCACCTTGGTCCGGCGCACGATATTGGCGTGCAGCGTCTCGCGGCGCAGGTCGAGGAAGCGATAGCGTAGGCGGATGTCCTCAGGATATTCCTGCTCGCCGGCGACCGGCATCGGCAACTCGTCAGCCGCCGACAGCACCGTCGCGCCGCGCGCGAACACCTCGATCTCCCCGGTCGCGAGGTTGGCGTTCACCGTGCCGGCCGAGCGCGCCTTGACGCTGCCGTCGATCGTCACGACCGATTCGACGCGCACCTGCTCCAGGATGGCGAGCGCGGGCGAATCGCTGTCGGCGACGATCTGGGTGATGCCGTAATGGTCGCGCAGGTCGACGAACAGGACGCCGCCATGGTCACGCTTGCGATGCACCCAGCCTGACAGGCGAACGGTATCGCCGACGTTGCTCGCGGAGAGCGCGGCGCAGGTGTGGGTACGATAGGCGTGCATGATCGTGTCTTCTTCTGTCGTCACCCCGGCCTCGAGCCGGGGTCCCGCTTGCTCGCTACGGAGAAGAAGCAGGACCCCGGCTCGAGGCCGGGGTGACGGGGATGGATGACGGAGCGCATCTTCACCCATCCCCTATTTGTCAACCCGCGCGGGCGGTCTATGGAGCGTCGGATGCATATCCACCCGTTGATTACCGATAGCGCGACGCTCGCCAATCTCTGCCATCGCCTCGCCCAGGCCGACTTCATCACGGTCGACACCGAGTTCATGCGTGAGAGCACCTATTACCCCGAGCTGTGCCTGATCCAGATCGCCGACGTGAACGAGGCTGCCGCGATCGACCCGATGGCGCCGGGGCTCGACATGACGCCGCTGCTCGATCTGCTCGTGAACAACGAGGACGTGCTGAAGGTCGTCCATGCCGGCGGGCAGGATATCGAGATCATCTACAATCTGACCGGCAAGACGCCCCACCCGCTGTTCGACACGCAGGTTGCGGCGATGGCGCTGGGTCAGGGCGAACAGATCGGCTATTCGAACCTCGTCGACAGCTGGCTCGGCATCCAGGTCGACAAGGGCGCGCGCTTCACCGATTGGGCGCGCCGGCCGCTCGATGCGCGCCAGATCGAATATGCGATCGGCGACGTCACGCACCTCGCGCGGATCTTCCCCAAGATGCTGGAACGGCTCCGCAAGACCGGTCGCGGTGTCTGGCTCGACCAGGAAATGGAGCGGCTCGCCGATCCCGCCAATTACGCCAACGACCCCGATCAGGCGTGGAAGCGCGTGCGCATCTCGGGCCGCAAGCCCGACGTGCTGGGCCGGCTGAAGGCTCTCGCCCGCTGGCGCGAGCTGGAGGCGCAGGGCAAGGACCTGCCGCGCGGTCGCATCGTGAAGGACGAGACGCTGGGCGACCTCGCCGGCCATCCGCCGCGGCGGCAGGCGGACCTCGCCAAGGTGCGTGGTCTGTCGGCGACCTGGGCGTCGAACGATATCGGCGGCCGGCTGATGGCGGCGTTGGAGAGCGCGGCGCCACTGTCCGCGGACGAACTGCCCCCGCGCGACGATCGCAAACCGGGGCTGGGCAAGGACGGCGCGCTGGTCGCCGATCTGCTGAAGCTGCTGCTCAAGATTCGCGCGCGCGACATCGACGTCGCCTCGCGCCTGCTGGCCCGATCCGATGAGCTGGAGGCGCTCGCCGCCGGCACCCGCACCGGCCTGCCGATGTTGGAAGGCTGGCGATTCGACCAATTCGGTCGCGATGCGTTGGATCTTGTCGAAGGGCGACTGGGTTTTGCCGTACAGGGCGGCAAGCTCACGATGACGCGGACGGAGGAAGCGGGATGACGACACGGGTCTGGACGCTGGCGGCGCTGCTGCCGATCGGTCTTTCCGGCTGCATGACGATGGCGCCCCCGCCACCGCCCGCCGGCCCGTGCGTCGTGACCGAAGAAGCGCGCATCCGCTATGCCGGCGTCAAGTTCCGCGAGCGCATGCGCGATGCCATCGAATATGAAACCCACTCGCGCATTTCCCGCGTGCTGCGCCCCGGCGATGCCGCGACGATGGATTTCCGGCCCGACCGCCTGAACATCCTGCTCGACGACATGAACGAGATCAGCGGCCTGAAATGCGGCTAAACCAATAACGGCTAACTCAAAGTCCTCCCCCGCCAGGGGGAGGTGGCATGCCGCAGGCATGACGGAGGGGGAGGCAAGGGCAGCGCGTCGTTAGCAGAAACGCCCCCTGCGCCATCGCCCCCCGACCCACCCCCGCCGTCACCCGCTCCAGTGAACCACCGACTTCCGCCCCAGCGCCGCGGCCAGCGCCGCATGCCGCCGCTCCACCGTTTCGGCATATAGCGCGCGATCCGCATCCTGCAGCGCCAGCGTCACCTGCCCGGCATCGATCGACAGCGCGGATCGCTGCAATGGCCCCGCCAGCCCTCCGCTGAACCGCTGCCCCAGCCGGATCGCAAGGCCCCAGCGAATCGCACAGGCGATCTGCGCATCCCCCGCCAGCCCGCCAAGCAGCGGGTGCGGCGTCGTGCTGCCGCCCAGGCTGGTATGCAGCGCCTGCGCCAGCATCGCGCGTTCGGACGCCTCGATCGCCACCCAATTGCCGTGGAGCGCGATCTCGAAGCCGCGCTCGTCGCGAAATTCGGGATTCGCACGCCACCCCACGTCGGCCAGCAGGCAGGCGGCATGGCGAATACGCGCCAGATGCGGCGGATCGGCGGCGAACAGCGGCGCGATCCAGTCGCTCAGCAGATCGCCATGTTCGGGAAAGCGTCCCAGCAGCCGCCCTTCTTCGCGCGCGGCGACGATCAGCGGATCGAGGCTGCGGGTCTGGCGGTCGAGCGCACCGTACAACAGCCCCTCGCGCAGGCCGAAGCTCGATGCCACCGCGCTGGACGATCCCAGTTCGCGCAGCACGATGCCGAGCAAGGCGGTGGCATCACCAAGCTGCGACGCCCGGCCTGCGGACATGCCGGGAATTTCGCGTAGCCGCTGCTTGGACATGTGCGCGATGCTGCGGCCGAGGCGTGCGACCGTCTCCGGCGCCAGCGCATAGCCATGGATGATCGGCAGCGGGAAATGCGTCAGGCTCATGTCGAGCCGCGCCAGCGCGCGCCACGATCCGCCGACCATGTACAGCGGCAGGCCCCTGCCCCGCCCGTTCCACCCAGCATCGCGGATCAGTTTCGACACATGGCGGTCCAGCCCCGGGCGGCTGCCCCGCCGCAGCGCCGCGATGCGCAGCACGCCGAGCGGGAACGAGATGCGATCGGTGACGGTGCCCGCCACTACCCGCACCAGCTCCAGACTACCGCCGCCCAGATCGCCGACGATCCCGTCCGCATCGGGGATGGCGGACAGGACGCCCAGGCCCGCCGCATTCGCCTCCTGTTCGCCGCTCAGCAGCTCGACCTCCAGGCCAAGGTCACGCGCGGCGGCGATAAAGTCCCCGCCGTTCGACGCGTCGCGCACCGCTGCGGTCGCCACGGTACGCACCGTCGCCTCCATCTCGCGCGCCACCGCCGCGAATCGCCACAGCGCCCCGATCGCGAGGCTCATGCTGTCGGCGTCGATCGCCCCCGTCGCGGCCAGGCTGCGGCCGAGACCCGCCATCACCTTTTCGTTGAACAATGTCGCCGGCACACGCGGGTGCCCCTGATACACGACCAGCCGAACCGAGTTCGATCCGATGTCGATGATGCCGGTACGGGGAAAGGCGCGGCTCATGGGCGCGCGAACCCGTCGCCCCAATCCTCCGCCACCCCGGACTGGTTCCGGGATCCACTCTGCGGCGAGGGGGACGGCACGAGGCGCGAACACCGCCCTCGCGGCCCGGTGGACCCCGGAACCAGTCCGGAGTGACGACGGATATGAGGCAAGCGCGTACGATCCATCACGCGACTGTGGCCGCTGAAGGGACGAGCAACAACCCTAACGCCGCCGCCGAAGCGCCAAAGTGGGCACCGCATTGCTTTCCGCCAGCGCCGCACCGCGTCCAGACAGCGACGGATTGTTCATGAAATAGCGGTGCAGGTTGAACGGCTTGTCGCCGGGCTCGTCGCGCACGTAGCGGCCGTCCGCCTCCAGCTCCCAGCTCTGCTCGGTGTCGATCAGGTTGGCGACCATCACCTGGTCGAGCACCTGGTCATGCACCGTCGGGTTCTCGATGGGCAGCATATATTCGACGCGGCGGTCGAAGTTGCGCGGCATCCAATCGGCGGACGAGATGAACACATGCGCATTGTCGTTGGGCAGCGCCGCGCCGTTGCCGAAGCAGAAGATGCGGCTGTGCTCCAGGAAGCGGCCGATGATCGATTTCACGCGGATATTCTCCGACATGCCGGGCACGCCCGGCCGCAGGCAGCAGATGCCGCGGATGATCAGCTCCACCGCGACGCCCGCGCCGCTCGCCTCGTACAATTTGTCGATGATGATCGGGTCGACAAGGCTGTTCATCTTCGCCCAGACCGCGCCAGGCTTGCCGCTGCGGGCATTGGCGATCTCGACGTCGATCTGCTCCAGCAGCGTCTTGCGCAGGTCGCGTGGGCTGAGCGCCAGCTTGGTAATATCGGTCGGTTCGACATATCCCGTGACGTAATTGAACATCTGCGCCGCATCCCGCCCCATCCGCGCATCCGCAGTGAAGAAGCTGAGGTCGGTGTAGATGCGCGCCGTCACCGGGTGGTAATTGCCGGTGCCGAAGTGGCAATAGGTGCGGAATTGCCCGCCTTCGCGCCGCACCACCATCGACACCTTGGCGTGCGTCTTCCACTCCAGGAAGCCATAGACCACCTGCACGCCCGCCCGCTCCAGCGCGCTCGCCCATAGAATATTCTGCTCTTCATCGAACCGCGCGCGCAACTCGACGACCGCCGTCACCGATTTGCCCGCCTCCGCCGCGGCGATCAGCGCGTTGATCACCGCGGGCTGCTTGCCGGCACGATACAGCGTCTGCTTGATCGCGATGACGTCCGGGTCCGCCGCCGCCTGCTTCAGGAAGGCGAGCACCACGTCGAACGTCTCGTACGGGTGGTGGACGATGATGTCCTTCGCCCGGATCGCCGCGAAACAATCGCCGCCGAATTCGCGGATGCGCTCGGGAAAGCGCGGCACGAACGGCAGGAATTTGAGGTCGGGCCGATCCTCGTCGATCACCATGTCGAGGTCGCCGATGCCCAGGAGGTTGCCGCTTTCGGTGACGATCGCGTCCGCCCCGCCCAGTTCGTTGCGCAGCACGTCGGCCAGCGCATCGGGCATGCCCGTTTCCAGCTCCAGCCGGATCACGCGGCCGCGACGGCGGCGCTTGATCGCATTGGCAAAGTAGCGGACGAGATCCTCGGCCTCTTCGTCGATCTCGATATCGCTGTCACGCAGCACGCGGAACGCCGCAGCGCCGACCAGCGTGTATCCGGGGAACAGCACATAGGCGAAGCGCTTGAGCAGCGCCTCGATCGACACGTAGCGCGCGACCTCGCCCGGCAGGCGCACGAATCGCGGCGCGCTGGCGGGGATCATCACCAGCTCGCGCACCGGCTCGCCGTCCGAATCGCGGACGACGTCGAACATCACCGACAGCCCCTTGTTCGGGATGAACGGAAACGGGTGCGCCGGATCGAGCGCCTGGGGCGTCAGGATCGGAAAGATTTGCTCCCGGAAATGCTGCTCCAGCCACACCGCGGCCTCGGCATCCACCTCGTCGCGGCGCAACACATGGACACCCGCCTCGTCGAGCGCGGTGCGCAGGTCGCCCCACACCGCCTGCTGGCTCGCCATCAGCGAATCGGCCTCCGCGGTGATCGCGGCGAGCTGCTGCGCGGGCGTCAGGCCGTCGGTCGACCGGCGATCGACGTCCTTCAGCTGCTGCCCTTTGAGGCCAGCCACGCGCACCATGAAGAATTCATCGAGATTCGTGCCCGAGATCGACAGGAACCGCAGCCGCTCCAGCAACGGATGCGATCCGTTGCACGCCTCTTCCAGCACCCGCCGGTTGAACGCCAGCCACGACAGCTCGCGGTTGAAATAGCGATCGTTGACCTCGGGGACGAAGGGATCGTCGTCGGCGTCGGTCAGATGGGCGAGATGGGCTGGACGAGTCATGATCAGGACATAGGCAGCAACGGTTGCGGTTGCGTGACGATCCCTGCCGCGGTCAAAACTGTACGCGCCAGCGGGATCGACAACCGCTTGCGGCTTTCGAGCACCTCCTGATCCAGCGCATCGACGACGCGCTGGACGATGATATGGCTGCGCTCGATCCGCGTGCTGAGCCACGTGACGAGGTCCGGCCGCGCATCCAGGCCGCGGCGCTGGAACAGATGGTCGAGCAGCGCCGCGATCAGCTCGTCATCGGGCGGCTGGATCGCGGCATGCGGGCTGGCGGCAAGGCGCGATCGCAGGTCCGGCAGGCGCACCGCCCACAGCGGCGGCAAGGCGTCGGCGACGATCACCAGCGGACGCCTTTCGGCCTGCGCCTGGTTCCACGCGTGGAAGATTTGCGCCTCGGGCACGTTCTCCGCATCGTCGATGATCGTGCCGTTGCTCTTCGCAGCGAAGATTCGCGCGAGCAGGCTGCGGCCGGACTTGCGCGGGCCGGTCAGCACCGCCGCCATCACCGGCCACGTCGCCCAATGTTCCAGCGTCTGTGCGGCGCGGGCGTTGGAGGGCGTCACGAGAAAGGCGTCGTCGCGGGGGTCGGCGGGCCACCCCAACGGCAACGCGAGCTGGTTGGTCATCGCGTCAGCCTGCCGGGTTGGTGTCGGCCGGCAGGTTCGGCGGCAGCAACTGCGGCGCGCGGCGGATGCGCAGCGTCTGGCCGCTGCCCGTCACCTGCAAGCCGCGCACTTCCAGCGCCGCGCGCAACGCATCGGGATCGCCGTCATAGGTCACGCGCATCAGCGACACGCCACCCAGCGCCAGGCTGGTGGTGGAGGCGGAGCGGACGCCGGGGATGCCGCGGACAAGCCCTTCGGTATTCGCGACCGCGCTCGCGCTCGGCGTATCGAATTGGAGCGTGATCGCGATGCCCGCGCTCGCGGGCGCCGTATCGCCGACGATCTCGGCCAGCGTCTCGCCGCTCGTATCCTCGGTCGTCGGATCGACGACGGGTTCGGGCTCGGGCGGCGGCGACAGCGTGGGGTCGAGCCCCAGCGCGCCACTGCGCAGCGCCTGCTGGAACAGCCCATCCATCCGCGTCACGCCCGCATCGAGCAATTGCGGCAGGCCCGCCGCCGTCCCGACCCGCAACGTGAAGCTGCCGAGCAACTGATTGTCCGGTCCGTGCCGTGCCTGAAACACGCCGATAATCGGCCCGCCCGGATAGCTGCGATACAGGCGCACGACCGGGATCAGGATGTCGGACGCGCCATATTGGTCGATGATCGTCCGCCACCAGCCGCGCCCCGGCCGCCCGATCTGGCCCGCATTCAGCAGCAGCGAATCGGCACCCGTGCCCGATGGACGGACATAATCGATCGTGCTGTTGCCGGTGCGGAAGCGCGCCCAGGCCTCCTGCCAATCGTTGCGCTGTTCGAACACCGTTTCGACACCGCCCGATATCTGCAGCGGCACGAGCAGCATCGGGCGCGACCGGTCGGAATAGGCGCTGATGCCCAGGATCGACGCCGCCCGCCCTCGATCGAACAGCACGCCCAGCTTGGCGATATAGCGTGTCGGCCCCAGCTGCTCGTTCTCGACGACGATGCCCGACACGATCTGGTCGAGCGCATTGTCAGAAATCAGCGCGCCGTCGCCGCCCAGCCGGCGCGACAGCTGCACCCATGCCTTGCGCTGCGCCAGTCGCCAGCCTCCCAGCCGCGCGGCCTCCGCCGTCTTCGCCGCGACGTCGACCGTGACGCCGCTCACCTCGAAATCGCCCGAACTGTCGACCGGCGCTACCCCGCGCCCGCCCTCAATCTGCGCAAGCGCACCCGCGCCAAAGAGGAGCGCGGCACCGGCCAGCGACGAGAACAGGGTACGGACACGCATCGTGCCCGCCTTTTGGCGAAGCGCGGCCGGTAAGCCAAGCGGGATGTGACGGGGCGGCGCCGTGGGAGAGACGCAGAGGGGCGGCCGGGGCGTGGCTGCCAGCCTGCTTCTCGGCAAAACGATCGCGAAACGGGAATGACGCTCGCGAATTTTACGTTTCGAAGTCAGGCTTCAATGACCGCCGATCTTACACAGCGGCCAACGCTACGGCGTGACTATCTTCAAACAGCCGGAAGCGAACGATCTGACCGTCCTCGACCGTAAAGTCGAAGGCGAATTCCGTCTCTATGAGTTTCCCGGTATTCCTCACCCGCGAGGCCAGCTCACCAAGCACAACGACCCTGTTTTCGGTGGCCAGCATATCCGTAATCTCGAATTTCTCGGCTATAACCTGTTGACGAAGTTCACGATAAAAGTCCGTTACGCCCGCACGACCTTCCTTACGCCCGATCCACGGGACGACGTCGACGTCGCCCGCCACGTACCAATCGACATCCTCGCGGACCAATTCGGCAATATGCTCAGGAGGGTCACCGGATGCGTTCCGGCGGAAGAACTCCTCAACCGTCGCCTTAGCGGAGTTGGCCATAGCGTCCTCGTTGTGCTGCGTCGCATCGGAAAAGCTATGTTGGCGACCCGTCAGGGTCAACGGCCTGCACGGGTTTTGCAGTGCTCTCCGCTTGGGAACGGCGACGGACACCCGGTCGGGCGAATTATGTACACCCCCACTCTGCGCTGATCGGAAGCCCGGTGGCGCGTCTGAATGAACTTCAGCCGTCACGCCCCCCTGTCCTACACGCCGATCACTCCCTACATCCGCATCATGTGCTCAACCGGCGCCCACCTCCCCCATCGCGACGTTGGGGCAGGTGGGGTGGGCATTTCGAACGACACGTGTCGTCCACTTCGTCCACTTCCGCGCGCGAATTTCGGCGATCCGGGCCCATCTACCCCACCCGAATCACCTGCCCTCGCACCCGGCGCCGGTTCGGCATTGCCACCGCGCCGGACAGATCGTAGCAGGCTGGCCGGATGAGCACCGAGCCATCCTCCCCCGCCGACCAGTCCTACACCTATGCCGACGCCGGCGTATCGATCGCCGCGGGCAACGCGCTGGTCCGCGCGATCGGGCCGCTCGCCAAGGCGACGCGGCGGCCGGGTGCGGACGCCGACCTCGGCGGCTTCGGCGGCATGTTCGATCTGCGCGCGGCGGGCTTCACCGATCCGCTGCTGGTCGCGGCGAATGACGGCGTCGGCACCAAGCTGAAACTCGCGATCGAATGGGACCGGCATGAAGGCGTCGGCGTGGATCTCGTCGCGATGTGCGCCAACGACCTGATCGTACAGGGCGCCGAGCCTCTGTTCTTCCTCGATTATTACGCCACGGCGAAGCTCGACAACGGCATCGCCGAACGCGTCGTCGCCTCGATCGCGGAGGGCTGCCGCCAGGCCGGCTGCGCGCTGATCGGTGGCGAAACGGCTGAGATGCCCGGCATGTACGCCGAGGGCGATTACGATCTCGCCGGCTTCTGCGTCGGCGCGGTCGAGCGCGATGCCGTGCTGACCGGCCAGACGATCGCGGCGGGCGACGTCATCCTCGGCCTCGCCTCGTCGGGCGTGCATTCGAACGGCTTCTCGCTGGTCCGCCGCCTTGCTGCGGATCGTGGCTGGAAGCTTGATCGACCGGCGCTGTTCGACGCCGATCGGCTGCTGATCGACACGCTGATGGCGCCGACGCGCATCTATGTCGCATCGCTGCTGCCGCTGCTGCGGACACGCCAGATCAAGGGCCTCGCCCACATCACGGGTGGTGGCCTGCTCGAGAACATTCCCCGCGTCCTGCCCGACGGCACGCATGCCGTGGTCGACGCCGATGCCTGGGAGCAGCCTCGCCTCATGGCGTTCCTGCAGGCCCAAGGCGCAATCGAGCCCGAAGAAATGGCCCGCACCTTCAACTGCGGCATCGGCATGGCGGTGGTCGTCGCGGCGGATCAGGCGGAAGCGGTCGCCGCAGCGCTGACCGATGCCGGCGAAACCGTCCATACGATCGGCCGCATCGACGCCGGCCCGCGCGGTTGCACCGTGCGCGGCAGCACCGAGACCTGGAGCGCGCGCGCCGACTGGACCGCCACGCACACCCATGGCTGATCAGGCGATGAAGACCGTCGGCATCCTGATCTCGGGCCGCGGCTCGAACATGATGGCGCTGGTCGAATCGGGCGTGCCGGTCGGCCTCGTCGCATCCGACAAGCCCGATGCCGCGGGCCTCGCCTGGGCGCGCGAGCGGGGCCTGAAGACCTTCGCGCTGTCACCCAAGGGGATCGGCAAGGCGGCCTATGAGGCAGAGGTCGACGCCGCCCTGCGCGACGCGGACTGTGAGATCGTCGCACTCGCCGGCTATATGCGGCTGTTGTCGAACGAGTTCGTCGCGCGCTGGCGCGACCGCATCGTCAACATCCACCCTTCGCTGCTACCCAAGTACAAGGGCCTCGACACCCACGCGCGCGCGATCGACGCCGGCGATGCGGTGGCGGGCTGCTCGGTCCATATCGTCACCGAGGAACTGGACGCTGGCGCCCTGCTCGGCCAGGCCGAGGTGCCGATTTTTGCCGGCGATACACCTGATACGCTCGCCGCGCGCGTTCTGGTCGCCGAACATCGCCTGTATCCGCAGGTGCTCAAGGAGTTCGCCAGCCGATGACCCCCGAATTGACCGACGCGTCTACCCCGATCGACCGCGTCCGCGCGATCGCGCTGCTGCTGCCCGAGGCGGAAGAACGCGGCGAGGGCGGCCTCCCCGTCTTCGTCGTCGATGACGTCCCCTTCGCGCAGCTGACCGACGACGAGACGGTGTGTGTCCGAACCGCCGATGCCGAGGAACAGGCCGACGCGCTGGAAAGCGATCCCGACGCCTACGAACCCGCTGACGATCTCGGCCCCGAACCGTGGATCGGCATGACGCTGGGCGGCGACCCCGACTGGACGCTGATCGAGGATCGCATCGCGCACAGCTGGGAACTGGCGGCCCCCGAACGCCTGCTGGAGGCTGGCGGACGATGAGCGGCACCGGCGGCAGCAGCGAAACGCCCGATCAGGCGCAGACGCGCCGCCGCTGGATCACGCTGGCGGAGGTGGTCGCCGTCGCCGGCGTCATCATTGCCGCGCTGACGCTGTACAACAATTGGCAGGAACGCCGCGACGCCGCCGCCGACAAGGCGGTCGAAGCGGCTAGCGCGACGCGAGACAAGACCCGCTTCGTGCTGCGCGGCACACCGTCGAAGGACAAGAGCCAGATCGTCCTCGCCAAGACAGAGGCGCATCCGCTGGGTGACGTCCGCGTCACCTTCCCGACCGCGCTCGACGTCGGTCCGCAGGATGCCGTCGATCAGACGATCGAATCGCGCTGGTTCGAAAAGGCGCTGCGCAAGGCAACCGATGGCGGTCCCGACGCACAAAGCGGGCGGCTCCCCGTGCTGATCCGCTACACCTATTTCACCGACGATCAGCCGACGACGCGGCAGGCGGTCTACGATCTCGTGTGGGAAACGCATGGCCGCCCGCTGCGCGGCCGCGTGGTCGAACTGATCGATCTGCGCCTGCGCGAAACCGGCGGCAATCAGGCGCGGATCGACGCCTTATGGACGAAGGATCATCCCGCCACCTGAGGCGCCTCGACCGGCGCCGGTGCAGGCGTACCGAGCAGCCAGCGGAGGAACCGCGGCACGGCGCCATGCCGCCCTATCCAGTCGCTGTACGCGCGATACGTCGGGTCGAGCCCCAGATGCCGCTCTTCGGTCTTCGCCCGCCAATAATAGACGCCGCTCACCACGCCCATCAGCAGCGTCGCCCGACTCGCATCGACCAGCGACCCCGTCGTCAACAGCGGCAGCGTCGACAGCCACCAGAACGTGTTCTTCGACAGATAGGCCGGATGCCGTGACCAGCCATAAGGCCCGTGGGTCAGGATGCCGCGATGCGTGAGATTGGAAAAGCGCAGGCCGAATGCCACCGTCGCCCAAGCATAGACCGCGGTCAGGGCGACGAGGGCCGCCCCCCACAGCCACAGCAGCGCCGGGTGTCCGGCGAACCAGCTGCTCCACTCCTGCGTCCCCGGATGGTAATCCAGCGGCCCGCCGGTCTCCATCATGATGAACGGCGGATAGCAGATCAGCGCCGCGGTCCACGCCGCTGCAAATGGGTTGGCGCTGCGGATATGCGAATCGAGCGGCCGCAATGTCAGCATATAGCCGATGGTCGCGAAGCTGACGTCGATCACGAACATCAGCGCGATCAGCCAGCTCGCCAGCATCACCGGATCGCTCAGCCGCGTCAGATCGCTGCGGATGAAGCTGCCGTAATTGCCCGGCACAACTGCCAGCATGAAGGCCAGGAAGAACGCCTTCACTCCCCAGCTGCGCATATGCCCCCAGATCGCCTCGCGCTCGACGCCCGCCTGCCCGGTCAGCCACGCGCCGACATGCCAACTGCCGTCGCGCGGCTGCTCCAGATAGCGGTCCAGCCACAGGACATAGGGCACCGCCAGCAGCGCGACGATCGGCATGCCCCAGCTGAAGCACCACATGGCAAAGGCGAAATTCCCCTCCCAATAAAATCGCCCCATGCCATACATGATGCCGATCCCCGCCCAGGTCGCGAACAAGCCGGCAAGCTTGGTCAGGCTGATCTCCCGCGTCTCGACGAATGGCCGCGGACAGCCCCAGTCGATCCCCGTCGTCGCATGGCGATGCACCTTGTCGACGAGCAGCGACCACAGGATCATCGGCGCAGCGCAGGCGACCAGTGCGACCAAGGCCGCATAGGGTCCGTCCATGCCGATGCTGCCCGCGAAGACCAGCCACGCGCCCAACCCCGCAATGCCCGCCAGCCCCACGCCGTGGCTGACCGCCGACGGCGGGCAATGATCAGGCGAGGACGCGCAATTAGGTACAGGGTCGACAGACATGGCCCGCTTCTACCGTGCGAACGGTAATCAAGCCATGAACCACGCTGCCGCTTGCACCGCACGAAGGCCGACGATAGATAGGCCCCCGCGCGACGATCGCCGGGCCCCAAGCCCCGCTGCCAGCGTCATGCGGGTATAGCACAATGGTAGTGCAGCAGCCTTCCAAGCTGAATACACGGGTTCGATTCCCGTTACCCGCTCCATCCCTCCCCATGCGCCGCCCATCATGCCGGTTGCGCTCCGGCATGATGGGCGCGAGCCTTCGTCGTTCAGTCCTTTGCCGTTCCCGGCTCGGCCATGGCGCGGTGGCGTTCCGCGAGCACGGCGTTCGGTGTGACGTTCGCGACGGCGGACTGGATCTTGTTTTTCCAGCCCGACACGACCTGTGCCTTGCCGGCCATCAGCGCGTCCCAGCCATCGCGGGCGACGTCGGCGGGGTCGCTCTTCTTCGGATCGCTGCCGACCGACGTGTCCAGCATATCGCCACGCGCGAAGAACTCGGTGTCGACGGGGCCCGGCATCAGATTGGTGAGCGTGACGCCGTCCGCGTCCTTGATCTCGTTCTGGATCGCGGCAACGAAGCTGTCCACGAACGCTTTGGTGCCGTTGTACACCGCCTGGAACGCGCCGGGGATGTAGCCTGCGATCGAGCCGGTCACCAGCACCTTGCCCGCGTTACGGGCGACCATGTCGGCCAGCACCTTTTGCAACAGATAGCTTGTGCCGACGATGTTGGTGTCGACCACACGGCGCCAATCTTCGACACGCTGATCGAGGAAGGCGTGACCAAGTCCCCGGCCGGCATTGGCACACAGCAAGTCCACCGGCCGCCCCTCTGCGGCCGCGAGCAGTTCATCGACACCCTGCAGGGTCGACAGGTCGGCCTCGACGAAGCGTACCTCGGTGCCGAACTGGCGAAAGTCCTCCGCCGCCGCCTCGATCAACGGCTCGTCCGCGACGACCAGAATGTCGTAGCCGTTTTTGGCCGCCAACGTGGCGAGCTCGAAGCCGATGCCGGTCGAGGCGCCGGTAATGATCGCAAAGGGATGTGCCATGATGTCGCGTTCCTTATGAGGTTGCCGTCATGCCGGGCTTCAGCACGATCTTCGTCGTCTCGTTCTGCTGGTCCTTGAACATCTTGTAGCCCTTGGGCGCGTCCATCAGCGGCATGCGGTGCGAGATCAGAAATTCGGTGTCGATCTTGCCCTCCAGAATCGCGTTCAGGAGTGCGGGCATGTAATGCTGGACGTGGGTCTGGCCGGTCTTCAGCGTCAGCCCCTTTTCCATGAACGCGCCGAGCGGAAACTTGTCGACGAAGCCGCCGTACACCGCCGGCATCGACACGCGTCCGCCCTTCCGGCAGGCGATGATCGCCTGCCGGACCGAATGCGGTCTATCGGTGCCGAGGAAGGTGGACGCCTTGATCTGATCGATGACGTTGTCGACGAACATCCCGTGCGCCTCCAGCCCCACCGCGTCGATCACCGCATCGGGGCCGATGCCACCGGTCATCTCCATCAGCGCGTCATAGGTCGCACTGTCCTCGAAATTGATCGTCTCCGCGCCGAAGCGCTTGGCGAGGTCGAGGCGGCGGGGGAAATGATCGATGGCAATGACGCGCTCGGCCCCCATCAGGAACGCCGACTGGACGGCGAACAGCCCGACCGGGCCGCAGCCCCACACGGCAACCGTGTCGCCGGGTTCGATCTGGGCATATTCCGCAGCCTGCCAGCCGGTCGGCAGGATGTCGCTAAGGAACAACACCTTGTCGTCCTCCACCCCGTCCGGGATCACGATCGGTCCGACATCGCTGAACGGCACGCGGACATACTCGGCCTGGCCGCCCGCATAGCCGCCGGTCATGTGGCTGTAACCGAACAGCGCCGACATCTCATGCCCGTACAGCTCACGAGCAATATCCTGATTGTCGGCGGGCAGGCCGTTGGGACAGGCGGAATATTGGTGCTTGCCGCAGTGGAAGCAGCTGCCACAGGCGATGGTGAAGGGCACGACGACGCGCTGCCCCTTTTTCAGCGTCGACTTCGCGCCGATATCCACTACCTCGCCCATGAACTCATGGCCCAGGACATCGCCGGCCTTCATGGTCGGGATATAGCCGTCGTACAGGTGCAGATCCGATCCGCAGATTGCGGTGGAGGTTACCTTGATGATGCAATCGCGCGGGTTGACGATTTCGGGATCGTCGACCGTATCCATGCGGACGTCATGCTTGCCGTGCCATGCGAGCGCTTTCACAGCCCCATCTCCTCGAATTGCTTGAGCGTCATGGCCGGCGTGGCGATCTCGCCCGCCTCCATCAGCTGCTTGAAGCGCGCCAGGTCGCGACGCGCCTGGATGGCGGGTTCGCGCTGGAACATCTTGGCGATGACCTTGCCGATCACCCCGCCGGGCGGATCATAAGCGATCGTCGCGGTGACGACCGTCCCGCGCGGACCCGCATCGCGGAACGTGACCCGGCCCGAATTGGGCACGTCGGCACCGGGTTCGGACGACCAGGCGATCAGCCGATCCGGTTCTTCCTGCGTGATCCGCGCGTCCCACGACACCGTGGCGCCGGCGGGCGCCTTCACGGTCCAATGCGAGGTCTTATCGTCCGTCACCTCGATCGAGATGACATTTTCCATGAAGCTCGGCAGGTTCGCGAAGTCGCGGAAGTAGGCATAGACCTCGGCCACCGGCCGATTGATCGTCACGGCCGTTGCGATCGCGGACGAGCCCTTGGCATCGATCAGCGATTCGGTTGCAGCATCGGCGGCATCGCCATGTTTCGACGTCGTCGGTGGCGCGTCGTCGCGTGGATAGGTCATCCTCAGCTCCCTCGAGAAGAGGGGCACCAACCCGACGTAGCAACCAGCGTTCCAGTCGTTACGCCCGTAGATTCAACTAGATAAGTCTCTTTCCGTCGTGCGCCGCATGCACGCGGCGCATCAACGGGCGGACGACGTCTCTGTGATGGTGAGGAGCGATCCGGCGGTGGGGATCGGCCTTCCCTGCGTCGGGAAGGATGGTGGACAGGGCTGGATTCGAACCAGCGTACGCTTGCACGGGCAGATTTACAGTCTGCTGCCTTTAACCACTCGGCCACCTGTCCAGATGGGAGCTTCGCCGAAGCGAGGCGGCCTATTGGCGTGGGGCGACGCGCCTGTCAACGCCGCTTTGCCCACAAAACTGTGCATAAGCTGCACAGCTTGCGTGCTCCGCCGTCGCGGCCTAGCAGGCCGGCGATGACTTACGCCCCCTTCCCCTCCGTGTCCGGCGGCCTGCGCTGATGGCGCGCCGCGGCCATCGCCCGTCGACGGGCACCGCCAATCGCCCCAAATTCTGGGGTCGCCACCCGGTGACGGCGGCGCTCGCCAACCCCAACCGCACCGTGCGCAAGATCTGGGGCACGCGCGAGGCGCTGTCGTCGCTCGATCTGCCGCCCGCAATGCCGGTCGTCTATGCCGACGCCGCGGACCTCGGCCGGCTGGTGCCATCGGACGCGCCGCACCAGGGCCTCGTCGCCGAGGTCGAGCCGCTCGAGGAGATGTGGCTGGCCGACCTGCTGATGGAGGGCAAGGACGACAACCGCCCGCTGATCGTGCTCGACCAGGTGACCGACCCGCACAATGTCGGCGCGATCCTGCGCTCGGCAGCGGCGTTCGACGCGCTGGGCATCGTGACGCAGGACCGGCACGCCCCGCCCGAAAGCGGCACGGTCGCGCGCTCGGCCTCGGGTGCGCTGGAAACGGTGCCGTGGTGCCGCGTCGTCAATCTGGCGCGCGCGTTGGAAGAGATCGCCGAAGCCGGCTTCTGGCGCATCGGCCTGACCGGCCACGCCGATCAGACGCTCGCCGAGGCGATGGGGACGGAACGCATCTGCATCGTACTCGGCGCCGAAGGCGAAGGCATGCGCCAGAATACCGAGGCGCATTGCGACGAACTCGCCAAGCTGCCGATCAGCGACAAGGTGGAAAGCCTGAACGTCTCGAATGCCGCGGCGATCGCACTGTATGCGGTAGCGGCACGATAAGGCCATGTGAACGTCGTCATCCCCGCGTAGGCGGGAATGACGACGTCGGGCTGCCGGTCCCCTCAATCCTCGCCGGCGATCGTGACCTTCAGGCCGTCGAGCGCATCGGTGAACGGCAGCTGGCACGACAGGCGCGAGGTGGCGTTGCGCTCGTCGCTCGAATCGAGCAGGTCGTCCTCGTCCGGGCTCATCGCGGGCAACTGATCGGCGAAGGCCGGGTCGACATGGACGTGGCAGGTCGCGCAGCTGCAGCAGCCGCCGCACAGCGCCAGCAGTTCGTCGATG
Source organism: Sphingomonas sp. NIC1 (assembly GCF_001638925.1). Taxonomy (NCBI): domain Bacteria; kingdom Pseudomonadati; phylum Pseudomonadota; class Alphaproteobacteria; order Sphingomonadales; family Sphingomonadaceae; genus Sphingomonas; species Sphingomonas sp. NIC1. The sequence goes on along the minus strand of NZ_CP015521.1, from coordinate 3,121,259 downwards.
CCGGCGTCGCGGATGACTTCCATCACCGACAAACCGGCCTCGCCGTTGATTTCGCGTTCTTCCCCCTCGCGCGTGACGACGATAAGCTTGGGCATGATAATCTCCCCTAGAGTTGCCGCGGGCCATGCCTCGCCACCGCCCCAGGATCAAGCATGGGCCTGAACGCCGAGCAAATCCGCGCGAGCATGGACGCCCTCGCCGCCGCCGAACCCGCCTTCGCCGCGGGGCTCGCCCGTGTCGGCTATCCGCCACCACGGCTGCGCGCGCGCGGCTATATCACGCTGCTGCGCACGATCATCGGCCAGCAGGTGAGCGTCGCATCGGCGAATGCCGTCTATCGCAAGCTCGAATCCTTGGTAGGCGATCCGGGCGATCCGCATACCATCCTCGCCGCTAGCGACGAGACGCTGCGTGCGGCGGGCCTTTCTCGCCAAAAGGCGGGATATGCGCGCAGCCTCGCCGAGGAGGTGACGAGCGGTCGCCTGAACCTCGATGCGCTGCCCGAGGATGACGAAGAGGCGATCGCGCAGCTCGTTCGCGTGAAGGGGATCGGGCGCTGGTCGGCCGAAATCTATCTCCTTTTTGCCGAAGGACGGCCCGACATCTGGCCTGCCGGCGACCTCGCCGTGCAGATCGAAGTCGGCCGCCTGCTGGGTCATGACGCCCGCCCGTCCGAAAAGCAGGTTCGCGCACTTGCCGAGGCGTGGCGGCCGCATCGTGGCGCGCTCGCGATCTTCACCTGGCACCATTACGGCGCCGGGCCGGACGTCGACGCCGCTCCGGTGTGACGGCGCACGTTTGCGAATAAGATCGGGCGATTACATCTGATTAACACAGATCAGCGTATCGTCGTCGGGAGAGGCACACCGCGCGAGGGGAGGCTTGATGACAATGACAGTCGATATCGCACCCGCCTCCGATCCCTTGTGGCATCGGCTGCTGTCGGGCGAGATCAAGCCGACTTATCGCTGCCTGGCCCTGCGGATCCTGATGATCCGGCTGACGCATGCCTATCGTGACGGAACCACCGACAAGGCGGACATCGTTGCCGAACTGCGCACCTTCTTCCGCGACAATGCCCGGTTCGCGGCTCCTGATTATGCCACCATCGCAGAGGCCAGCGCGCGATGACCATCAGCCCGGAACAGCCCGCTGCCGACCGTTCGCTCTACAGCGTTGACGAAGTCGGCGCGATGATCGCCGCTGGCGATGCCCTGCTGCTGGCCGGCGAGGAGCGGCTGCTCGCTGCGCTGCCGCAAGGCCGGTGGATCGGCGGCACCATCCCCTATTTCATGACGCATGAAGACGGCGGCACGTTCGATCGCGATCGTATTTTCGTGCAACGCCTGCCAGACATGGCGGCCGTTCACGCGCAACACCTGCTGCCGGCCGATGCGCTGTCGACGCTGGCGGACGGAGGCCCCGACAACGGCTTTACCGTCATCCTGCTGCCGTCGCAGAGCCCGGCGCATCAGGCGTTCGCACTGCGCAGCGGGGAATGGCCCGGGGTGTTCCGCCGCCCGTTGGTCGGCTGGGTCACGGGGGCCGCGCTTGATCGTCTCGACACCGATAGTCCCAAGGTCTTCGACGGCGCGACCGGGCAGATCTCCGGCACGGACGCCGTGGTCATGCACGTCGCGCTGCCCGACAGCCATTATGCCGACGTCGATATCGTCAACCTGTTCGAACCCGGCGACGGCCCCGCACTGACCTTCGGAGACGAAGACGGCGCCGATACTGGTTTCACCGTCGAACATGTTTACGTCGATGGCGTTCGCAAGCGCCTGGTCGACCATATCGCGGCCCATAGCATCGATACGCGGTTGCCGCTCGTCGCGGACTATAACGGCGCGATGATCAACGTGGCGACGGCCGGCATCGCGGCGGACACCGGCCACGTCACGTTTTTCGCTCCGGTGTTCTCCCACATCACCTATCGCTTCGCCAAGCCGATCGGGGATTATGAGACGCTGTTCACTGAGCAGCTCGGCGAACGGCATGACACGCTCGCCTTCGCCTGCAACTGCATCCTCAACTACAATTATGCAGGTCTTGCGGGCAAACGCACCGCGGATGTCGCCGGGCCGATGTCGTTCGGCGAGATCGCCTATATGCTGCTGACCCAGACCTTGGTCTACCTCACCATCAAGGCCGCCTGACCCGGCCAGCAGCCGAGCGCGCAACGAAGTTTTTCCCGTCGCGCGCGACACTTGCGGTCGTGACGCGCTTGCCGCACAGACCGCGGGGATGACGCCCCCCGCCACCTCGCCCGCGCCCTCGCTGATCGGCAGCCATCGCAGCGTCTCGGTGCCGACCGGCGGATCGGGCTGGCGGCGGCTGGCGGCGTTCATGGGGCCGGGCTTCCTCGTCGCCGTCGGCTATATGGACCCCGGCAATTGGGCGACCGACATCGCCGGCGGGTCGGCCTTCGGTTACACCTTGCTGTCGGTCATTCTGCTGTCGAACCTGATGGCGATCGTATTGCAGGCGCTCTCGGCACGACTGGGCGTCGCCTCCGGCCTCGACCTCGCACAGGCCTGCCGGGCCTATTACAGCCGGCCGGTGTCGTTCGCGCTGTGGGCGCTGGCGGAGGTCGCGATCATCGCCTGCGACCTGGCCGAAGTGCTGGGCACGGCGATCGCGCTGAAGCTGCTGTTCGGTATCCCGCTGGTCTGGGGCGTGATCCTCACCGCGCTCGACGTCTTCCTGATCCTGGCGCTGCAACGCTATGGCTTCCGCAAGATCGAGGCGTTCATCATCGCGCTGCTCGTCATCATCGCGGGCTGCTTCGCGTTCGAGCTGTTCCACGCAAAGCCGGACGTCGGCGCGATGCTCGCGGGCCTCGTCCCCAGCCCCGGCATCGTCACCGATCCAGCCAAATTGTACCTCGCGATCGGCATCCTCGGCGCGACGGTGATGCCGCACAACCTCTACCTCCATTCCTCGATCGTCCAGACGCGCGCCTTCGAACCCACCGACGCGGGAAAGGCCGAGGCGGCGCGGATGGCGACGATCGACGGCACGATCGCGCTGGGCCTCGCCTTCTTCATCAACGCCGCCATCCTCGTGACGGCGGCGGCGGTGTTCCACACCGCGGGCCGCACCGAAGTCGCCGAGATCGATGAGGCCTATCGCCTGCTCGCCCCGATGATGGGCGTCGGCGCGGCGAGCGTCGTATTCGGTATCGCGCTGCTGGCCTCGGGCCAGAATTCCACCGTCACCGGCACGCTCGCCGGGCAGATCGTGATGGAGGGCTTCCTGCAGCTCCGCCTGCCCGTCTGGCTGCGCCGCCTCGTCACGCGCCTGCTCGCGATCGTACCGGCGGTGATCGTCGTCGGCGCCAGCGGCGACGGCGGTGCGACCCGGCTGCTGGTGCTGAGCCAGGTCATCCTCAGCCTGCAACTGCCCTTCGCCGTCGTGCCGCTGGTCCTGTTTACCGGCCAGTCACGCGTCATGGGCCGCTTCGTCAGCCCGCGTTGGTTGCGTCTGCTCGCCTGGTTGATCGCCGCGATCATCATCGGGCTCAACCTGACGCTACTGGTCGGCATGCTGTGATGCCACTTCGGCCATTTAGAGGGTGACTTTCGCCGGCACCTATCGTTTAGTTACGGCAGCGTATCCCTCTTCTTCCCCGGATCGATCGTGACCGAACCAGCTGCCGCATCCACCCCTGCGCAGACCCATGCGCTCGCCCCCGACCTCGCCAGCGAGATCGTCGACACCCTCGTCCATCGCATCGGCAAGGACCGGCAGGCCGCCCGCCCGCACGATTGGCTCGCGGCGACGATCTTCACACTGCGGAACGAGATCATCGAACGCTGGATGCGCTCGACCAAGGAAGCGCACGCGGCGGGCGCGAAGCGGGTCTATTATCTCAGCCTCGAATTCCTGATCGGGCGGTTGCTGCGCGACGCCCTGTCGAACCTGCGGCATAACGACGAGGTCGCGCAGGCGCTGGCGTCGCTCGGGGTCGACCTTGCCGTGATCGAAGAGATCGAGCCGGACGCGGCGCTCGGCAACGGCGGCCTCGGGCGACTGGCCGCGTGTTTCATGGAAAGCCTCGCAAGCCTCGACCTGCCGGCCTATGGCTATGGCATCCGCTACGTGAACGGCATGTTCCGCCAGCGGCTGGACGATGGCTGGCAGGTCGAGCTGCCCGAAACCTGGCTCGCGCACGGCAATCCGTGGGAGTTCGAGCGGCGGGAAAGCGCCTATTTCGTTGGTTTCGGCGGTGAGGTGACGACGCTCGCCGACGGCCGCAGCCACTGGTCGCCCGCCGAAGCGGTGGAGGCGGTCGCCTTCGACACGCCGATGGTCGGCTGGCGCGGCAAGCGCGTCAACACGCTGCGTCTGTGGAACGCCCGCGCATTCGATCCGATCAAGCTCGACCAGTTCAACGCCGGCGATTTCGAAGGCGCGCTCGCCGGGCAGCTCCGCGCCGAAACGCTGACCCGCGTCCTCTATCCCAATGACAGCACGCCCGCAGGGCAGGAGCTGCGGCTGCGGCAGGAATATTTTTTCTCGTCGGCCTCGATCCAGGACATCGTCCGCCGTCACGTCCAGTATTTCGGCGATATCCGCACGCTGCCGGACAAGGCCGCGATCCAGCTCAACGACACGCACCCGGCGGTGTCGGTCGCCGAACTGATGCGGTTGCTGAAGGATTTCCACGGCCTGACGTTCGACGAGGCGTGGGACATCACGCGACGGACGTTCGGCTACACGAACCACACGCTGCTGCCCGAGGCGCTGGAAAGCTGGCCGCTGCCGCTGTTCGAACGGCTGCTGCCGCGGCACATGCAATTGGTCTATGCGATCAATGCCAAGCTGCTGCGCGAGGCGCGCGAAAGCGGTGCCGACGATCGCGCGATCGCCGCGATCAGCCTGATCGACGAAGGCGGCGAGCGCCGCGTCCGCATGGCGAACCTCGCCTTTGCGGGCAGCCACAGCGTCAATGGCGTGGCCGCGCTGCACACCGATCTGATGAAGAAGACGGTCTTCGCCGACCTCCACCGTCTCTATCCCGATCGGATCAACAACAAGACCAACGGCATCACCCCGCGCCGCTGGCTGCAGCAGTGCAATCCCGGGCTCACCGATCTGATCGAAAGCGCGATCGGCGACGGCTTCCGCGACGATGCGCAGGCGCTGACCGCGCTGGCCCCCTTCGCTGACGACGCGGGCTTTCGCGACCGCTTCGCCGCGGTAAAGCGCGCGAACAAGGTGGCGCTCAGCCAGTATCTGCATGACACGATGGAGCTGAAGCTCGATCCCGATGCGATCTTCGACGTGCAGATCAAGCGCATCCACGAATATAAGCGCCAGCTGCTCGGCATCGTCGAGACGGTCGCGCTATACGATCAAATCCGCAGCCACCCGGAGCGCGACTGGACGCCGCGCGTCAAGCTGTTCGCCGGCAAGGCGGCGTCGAGCTACCACAACGCCAAGCTGATCATCAAATTGGCGAACGACGTCGCCAAGCGGATTAACGCCGATCCCGCGGTCGGCAATCTGTTGAAGGTCGCCTTCGTCCCCAATTACAACGTCAGCCTTGCGGAACGCATCATCCCGGCGGCCGACCTGTCCGAACAGATTTCGACCGCGGGCATGGAGGCGTCCGGCACCGGCAACATGAAGTTCGCGCTGAACGGCGCGCTGACGATCGGTACGCTCGACGGCGCGAATATCGAGATTCGCGATCATGTCGGTGCGAACAACATCTTCATTTTCGGCCTGACCGCTGAGGAGGTCGCGGACAAGCGCGCCAGCGGCTATCGCGGTACGGACGCGATCGGCGCGTCGCGCGAATTGGCGCAGGCGGTGAACGCAATCGCCTCTGGGGTGTTTTCTCCGGACGATCCAAATCGTTACGGGGGACTGATGGACGGCATTCGCGATCACGACTGGTTCATGCTGGCCGCCGACTTCGACGGCTATGCCGCCGCCCAACGCATGGTCGATGCGCGCTGGAGCGATCCCGCAGCATGGGGCCGATCGGCGGTGCTCAACGTCGCCAACATGGGGTGGTTCTCGTCGGACCGCACGATCGGTGAATATGCGCGCGACATCTGGAACGTGATGTGAAGCCGCCGCGTGGCGCCATCGCTGCCCTGCTCGCCGGGCGCCACGACGATCCCTTTTCGCTACTGGGTGTCTTCGCAGGTCCGAACGGTACGTTCGCGCGCACGCTGATCCCCGGCGCCGAAACGGCCGAACCGCACGACCTGTCGGGCACCTCGCTCGGCCGCGTGAACCGTGTAGACGACGCCGGCCTGTTCGAAGGCGCGATCGATGGCGACCCGCAGCCGGTGAAGTACCGCGCGCAGGGCTATGGTGCGGAATGGTGGGTGACGGACCCGTACAGCTTTGGCCCGGTGCTCGGCCCCACCGACGATTATCTGATCGCGGAAGGGTCGCATTTCCGCCTCTACGACAAGATGGGCGCGCATCTGATCGAGCATCAGGGCGCAAGCGGCATGCACTTCGCCGTCTGGGCCCCCAATGCACAGCGCGTATCGGTAGTCGGCGACTTCAACGACTGGAACGACACCCGCCACGTGATGCGCCGCCGCGCCGACATCGGCGTGTGGGAGATTTTCCTGCCCGATATCGGTGCGGGCCGCAGCTACAAGTTCGCGATCCTCGGCCCGGAGGGCACGCTGCAACCGCTGAAGGCGGACCCCTTCGCCTTCCAGTCCGAACTGCGCCCGAAGACCGCGTCCATCACCACCGCACCGTCCGCGCACGACTGGGGCGACGCCGCGCACCGCGACAGCTGGTCGAAGCTCGACCCGCGCCGCGTGCCGATGAGCATCTACGAGGTCCACGCTGGCAGCTGGGATCGCGACGAAAACGGCTGGTATCTGTCGTGGGACGCGCTGGCCGACCGCCTGATCCCCTATGTCGTCGACATGGGCTTCACCCATATCGAATTCATGCCGATCAGCGAACACCCCTATGATCCGTCATGGGGTTATCAGACGACCGGGCTCTACGCGCCCTCCGCGCGCTTCGGCGATCCGGACGGCTTCGCCCGCTTCGTCGATGGTGCGCACCGGGCGGGGATCGGCGTGCTGCTCGATTGGGTGCCCGCGCACTTCCCCGTCGATGTCCATGGCCTCGCCCGGTTCGACGGCACCGCACTGTACGAACACGAAGACCCGCGCCTCGGCTTCCACCCCGACTGGAACACCGCGATCTACAATTTCGGGCGGCGCGAGATCCGTAGCTTCCTGATCAACAACGCCTTGTTCTGGACCGAACGCTATCACGTCGATGGGCTGCGCGTGGATGCCGTCGCCTCGATGCTGTACCGTGACTACAGCCGCAAGGCCGGCGAGTGGATCCCGAACGACGAGGGTGGCCGCGAGAATTGGGAGGCCGTGCATTTCCTGCGCGACATGAACCGCGCGGTGTACGGCAAGCGCGACGGCGTGTTCACCGTTGCCGAGGAATCGACCAGCTGGCCGGGCGTCTCCACCCCCGCCTTCGACGACGGGCCGCGCACCAACCTGGGCTTCGGGTTCAAGTGGAACATGGGCTGGATGCACGACACGCTCCAGTATTTCGCCCGCGAACCGATCCACCGGCGGCATCACCATGGCGAGATCACCTTCGGCCTCGTCTATGCCTTCGACGAGAATTTCGTGCTCCCGCTCAGCCATGACGAGGTCGTCCACGGCAAAGGGTCGTTGCTCGCCAAGATGGCCGGTGACGATTGGCAGCAGTTCGCGAACCTGCGCGCCTATTACGCCTTCATGTGGGGCTATCCCGGCAAGAAACTGCTGTTCATGGGCCAGGAGTTCGCGCAGCGGCAGGAGTGGAGCGAGGATCGGGCGCTCGACTGGCATTTGCGCTGTTCGTCGTCGCACGAGGGGATTCGCAATCTGGTCCGCGACCTCAACCGCCTGTACCGCGAAACGCCCGCGCTGCATGCGCGCGACTGCGAGGGCGAGGGCTTCGAATGGCTTATCGGCGACGATGCCGCCAATTCGGTCTTCGCCTGGTTGCGCAAGGCGCCGGGCGAGAAGCCGGTGGCGGTGATCGCCAACCTGACGCCGGTCGCGCGCGCGCCCTATCGCGTGCCGCTGCCGCACGACGGGCGCTGGCGCGAGATCATCAATTCCGACGCGCACCATTATTGGGGCTCCGGCCTCGGCAATATGGGGGGCGTCGACGCGAAGGACGGCGCGGCATGGGTGACACTGCCTCCGCTCGCGACCATCATGCTGCAATACGACGGTTGACCGATCCAGGGGCAGGACGGTCGACGGTACAGAGAATAGGAGGATGCCGGTGGTAGACAGACGAGGACAGCCGCTATCGCGTGATGCGATGGCCTATGTGCTGGCGGGTGGCCGCGGCAGCCGGCTGATGGAATTGACGGACACGCGCGCGAAGCCCGCGGTCTATTTCGGCGGCAAGAGCCGGATCATCGATTTCGCGCTGTCGAACGCGATCAATTCGGGCATCCGCCGCATCGGCGTCGCGACCCAATACAAGGCGCATTCGCTGATCCGCCACTTGCAGCGCGGCTGGAACTTCCTGCGCCCGGAACGCAACGAAAGCTTCGACATCTTGCCCGCCAGTCAGCGGATCAGCGAGTTCCAATGGTATGAAGGCACCGCCGACGCGGTCTACCAGAACATCGACATCATCGAGGCTTATGATGTTGAGTATATGGTGATCCTGGCCGGCGATCACATCTACAAGATGGATTACGAAGTGATGCTCCAGCAGCATTGCGACAGTGGCGCCGACGTCACCGTCGCGTGCATGGAGGTGCCGCGGATGGAGGCGGTCGCATTCGGCGTGATGCACGTCGATGAGACCGACCGGATCATCGACTTCGTCGAAAAGCCTGCCGATCCGCCGTCGATCCCGGGCCAGCCCGACATCGCGCTCGCCAGCCTTGGGATTTACGTCTTCCGCACGAAGTTCCTGATCGAGCAGTTGCGCCGCGATGCCGACACGCCCGGCTCCGCGCGCGACTTCGGCAAGGACATCATCCCCTACCTCGTCCAGCACGGCAAGGCGCAGGCCCACCGCTTCTCGGCAAGCTGCGTCCGCACCAGCGAGGAGCCCGCCGCCTATTGGCGCGACGTCGGCACGGTCGACGCCTATTGGGAAGCGAATATCGACCTCACCGATGTCATCCCACAGCTCGACGTCTACGATCATGAATGGCCCATCTGGACCTATTCGGAGATCACGCCGCCCGCCAAATTCGTCCATGACGAAGAGGGCCGGCGCGGCTCGGCGGTGTCGAGCCTGGTGTCGGGAAATTGCATCGTGTCGGGCTCGTCGATCCATCGCAGCCTGCTGTCGACCGGCGTCCGCGCGCACAGCTTCTCTGCCTTGGACGAGGCGGTGGTGCTGCCCTATTGCCACATCGGCCGGGGCGCCCGCCTGAAGCGCGTGGTGCTTGATCGCGGCGTCGTCATCCCGGACGGGCTCATCGTCGGGGAGGACCCGGAACTCGACAGCCGCCGCTTCCGCCGGACCGACAAGGGCATCTGCCTCATCACCCAACCGATGATCGACCGCCTGGCGCTGTGACCCTATCGGTCCTCTCGGTCGCGTCCGAAGCCTTCCCGCTGGTGAAAACCGGCGGGCTGGCGGACGTCGTCGGCGCTTTGCCCGACGCACTCAGCCCGCACGGCATCGCGACGACCACGCTGCTCCCCGGCTATCCCGCGCTCGCCAAGGCGGTGAAGGGTGCGACGGTCGTCCACCGCTGGCCCGATCTGCTCGGCGTCGAGGCGCGGCTGCTGGCCTCGCACATCGGCGAGCATCCGCTGCTGGTGCTCGACGCGCCCGAATTGTTCGCGCGCCCCGGCGGCCTCTATGGCCAGACCGACGACTGGCAGCGGTTCGCGGCGTTCGCCTTTGCTGCGGCGGAGATCGCCGCGGGCGTGGTGCCGGGTTATTGCTTCGAACTGCTGCACGCGCACGACTGGCAGGCGGCGATGGCACCCGCCTATCTTCGCTTCCTGCACGCCGATCGCCGCCCGGCGAGCGTGATGACCGTTCACAATATCGCCTTCCAGGGCCAGTTCGACGCGGAGGTGTTCACCGACCTCGGCCTGCCCGCGATGGCCTATGCGATCGACGGCGTCGAATATTACGGCGGTGTTGGGTTCCTGAAGGCAGGTCTCGCCGCCGCGGATGCGATTACCACCGTCAGCCCGACCTATGCGGCCGAAATCCGCGAGGGCCGCTTCGGCATGGGCCTGGAAGGCCTCATCGAAGCGCGCCGCGACCGCGTCCACGGCATCGTCAACGGCATCGACCCCGCGGTCTGGAACCCGGAAACCGACGCCGCGCTCCCCAGCCGTTACACCACCCGCGCGCTCGGCCGTCGCAAGGCGAACAAGCGCGCGATCGAAAGCGTATTCGGATTGGAAGCGGGGGACGGCCCCCTGTTCACCGTCATCAGCCGCCTGACTTGGCAGAAGGGCATGGATGTCCTGACGCAATGCCTCGACGAACTCGTCGCACTCGGCGGACGGCTGGCGCTGCTCGGATCGGGCGACGCGCATCTGGAGGCGGCATTCCTTGCCGCCGCCGCACGCTATCCCGGCCGGATCGGCGTGCAGATCGGCTATGACGAGCCGCTCTCGCATCTGCTGCAAGGTGGCGCGGACGCCATCCTGATTCCCTCGCGCTTCGAACCGTGCGGGCTGACCCAGCTGTACGGCCTCGCTTATGGCTGCGTGCCGATCGTCGCGCGCACGGGCGGTCTTGCCGACACGATCATCGATGCCAACGAAGCGGCGCTCGCCGCCGGCGTCGCCACCGGTTTCCAACATGGCGAGACCGGCCACCACACGCTGGCGCACGCGATCCGCCGCGCGATTGCCGCATATGCCCGGCCCGATCTATGGTGCATCCTCCAGCGCAACGGGATGCGCGCCGATTTCTCCTGGGGCCAAAGCGGCCGCCGTTACGCCGACCTCTACAAGACCCTGACAGGACACGCATGATCCGCACCTGCCCGACCCAGCCCTACACCGACCAGAAGCCCGGCACCTCGGGCCTCCGCAAGAAGGTGACGGTGTTCCAGCAGCCCAATTACGCCGAGAATTTCGTCCAGTCGGTGTTCGACGTCATCGACGGCAAGCAGGGCGCGACGCTCGTCATCGGCGGTGACGGCCGCTTCCTCAACCGCGAGGTGATCCAGAAGGCGATCCGCATCGCCGCCGCCAATGGCTTCGGGCGGGCGGTGATCGGCCGCGGCGGCATCCTGTCGACGCCGGCGGCCAGCAACATGATCCGAATCCGCAAGGCGCTGGGCGGCCTCGTTCTGTCGGCAAGCCACAATCCCGGCGGCCCGACCGAGGATTTCGGCATCAAGTACAATATCGCCAATGGCGGCCCGGCACCCGAAAGCGTCACCGAAGCGCTGTACCAGCGTACCAAGGTGATCGACCGCTGGCTGACCGTCGACGCGGCGGACGTCGATCTCGACACGATCGGCGAAACGCAGGTCGGCGATATGACCGTCGAGATCGTCGATCCGGTCGCCGATTATGCCGCTTTGATGGAGCGGCTGTTCGACTTCGCTGCCATTCGTGCCGCCGGTCTGACCATGGCATTCGACGCGATGAGCGCCGTTACCGGCCCCTATGCGATCGAAATCCTCGAAAACCGCCTGGGCTTCGCCAAGGGCACGGTGCGCAACGGCACGCCGCTGGAGGATTTCGGCGGCCATCACCCCGACCCCAATCTCGTCCACGCGCATGCGCTCTACGAGACGATGATGGCCCCCGATGCGCCCGATTTCGGCGCCGCGTCGGATGGCGACGGCGACCGCAATCTCATCATCGGCCGTGGCCGGTTCGTGACGCCGTCCGACAGCCTCGCGATGCTCGCCGCCAATGCGCACCTTGCGCCGGGCTATGCCGCAGGGCTGAAGGGCATCGCCCGATCGATGCCGACCAGCGCCGCCGCCGATCGCGTCGCGGCGGCCAAGGGGCTGCCGATCTTCGAAACGCCTACGGGATGGAAGTTCTTCGGCAATCTGCTCGACGCCGGCATGGCGACGATCTGCGGCGAAGAAAGCGCGGGCACCGGCTCCGATCACGTGCGGGAAAAGGACGGCCTGTGGGCGGTGCTCCTGTGGCTCAACATCCTCGCCGTCCGCGGCCAATCGGTTGATGCGATCGCGCGCGATCACTGGGCGACCTACGGCCGCAACTATTACGCCCGCCACGATTATGAAGGCGTGGAGAGCGATCGCGCCGATGCGCTGATGGCGGAACTGCGCGGGAAGCTCGACACGCTCGCCGGCACGCAGGTTGCCGGCCTCAGCGTCGCGGAAGCCGATGATTTCGCCTATACCGACCCCACCGACGGATCGGTCAGCCGCAACCAGGGCGTGCGCATCCTGTTCGACGGCGGCAGCCGTGTCGTCTTCCGCCTGTCGGGCACGGGCACCAGCGGCGCGACATTGCGCGTCTATCTCGAACGCTACGAACCCGCCGACGGCGACCTCGACCGCGATACCGGCGAGATGCTCGCCGATATCGTCGCCGCAGCGGACGCGATCGCCGGGATCGCTCGCCACACCGGCCGCACCGAGCCCGACGTCATCACGTGAGCGTGTCGTTCGGCGCCGAAGTCGTGGACGGCGGCACCCGTTTCGCCGTGCGGAGCGCGACCCCGGTCACGCTCTGCCTGTTCGACGATGCAGCCGAGCGACAGATACCCATGACCGGTGCGGACGGCGTCTGGCATGCGGAGATCGAGGGCGTCAGCGTCAGCGCGCGATACGGCTATCGCGCTGCGGCCGACCCGGCGAAACTGCTAGTCGATCCCTATGCGATCCAGCTAGACCGGCCGTTCCACTACGACCCGTGCCTCGGCGAGCCGGGTATCGACACGACCGCGCTGGTCCCCCGCGCCATCGTCACGCCGCCCCCTAACGCACCTGTCGCCCCGCCCCTCTTCACCCCCGGCGGCCTGATCTACGAACTCAACGTCCGCGGCTTCACTATGCTGCACCCCGACGTGCCTGAGGCACAGCGCGGCACGATCGCCGCCCTCGCCCATCCCGCTGTCATCGCGCATCTCAAGAAGCTGAACGTCGCCGCGATCGAGTTGATGCCGATCGTTGCATGGATCGACGAACGCCACCTGCCGCCGCTCGGCCTCACCAACAGCTGGGGCTATAACCCGGTCGTGCCGATGGCGATCGACCCGCGGCTCGCCCCCGGCGGCGTCGCCGAACTGGTCGAGACGGTGGCCGCCCTCCGCAGTGCCGGGATCGGCGTGATCCTCGACCTCGTCTTCAACCACACCGGCGAGAGCGACCGCCTTGGCCCGACTCTGTCGCTGCGCGGGTTCGATGACCCGCTCTATTACGCGCACGCACCCGACGGCAGCCTCGTCAACGACACCGGTACGGGCAACACGCTCGATTGCAGCCGGCCCGAGGTCCGCGCACTGATCCTCGGCAGCCTGCGCCATTTCGCCCGGTGCGGAGTCGACGGCTTCCGGTTTGACCTCGCGACGATACTCGCCCGCGGCCCCGGCTTCGATCCTCATGCGCCGATCTTCGCGGAGATCGCCGCCGACCCGCTGCTTGCCAGCCGCGTCATGATCGCCGAGCCGTGGGACATCGGCCCCGGCGGCTATCAGCTCGGCCAGTTCCCCGACCACTGGCTGGAGTGGAACGACCGCTACCGCGACGACGTCCGCCGCTTCTGGCGCGGCGACGGCAGCGCAGGCGAGCTGGCCACCCGCATCGCAGGATCCGCGGACCTCTTCGGTCCCGGCGACACGCGCACGGTCAACTTCCTCGCGGCGCACGATGGCTTCACGCTTGCCGATCTCGTCAGCTATGCCGAGCGCCACAACCGTGCCAATGGCGAGGACAATCGCGATGGCCATGGCGACAATCTCAGCTGGAACAATGGCGTCGAGGGGCCGAGCGACGATCCCGCCATCCGCCAGCGCCGCCGTGACGGCCTCCGCGCGCTGCTCGCCACGCTGTTCGCCTCGCGCGGCACGATCATGCTGACCGCCGGCGACGAATTCGGCCGCACGCAGCAGGGTAACAACAACGCCTATGCGCAGGACAATACGATCGGCTGGGTCGACTGGCAGCACCGTGACCGCGATCTCGAGGATTTCGTCGCCGCCCTCGCCGCCTTTCGCGCCGCCAACCGGCTGGACGCCGTCGCCCCCTACGCCGACGCCGACTGGCGCGCGCTCGATGGCGAGGCCATGACGCCGGGCCGCTGGCACGACGCGCCCGGTTTCGAACTTCGCCTGCCCGACGGCGAAGCCCAGATCGTGCTGCGTATAGACCGCCTGACCCGCCGCGTCTCGCTGAGCCGTAGAACCATCGTGGAGAGCCGATGATGATCCGCCCGCTGCTGCTTGCCCTGTCGACGCTGCTCGTCGCCGCCACGCCGCTGTCGCCCGCCCAGCGCTTCGGCGAGTTGTTCCGCGCGGTGCAGATGCAGCGCGTCTTCCCCGATTCAAAGACCTTCGCCGACGCCCAGCCGCGGCGCAGCGATGCCGCGATCATGAAGGCCTATCGCCAGTGCGCCTGCAAGGATCGCGCGGCGCTCGAAGCCTTCGTGCAGGCGAACTTCACCCTGCCGATCACGCCGACCGTGCCGCCACCGTCGGCCAAACTCTCGCTCACCGCGCATATCGATGCACTGTGGCCGCAGCTCACGCGGACCTTGCCGAGCGTCGCCCCAGGTTCGTCGGCGCTGCCGTTGCCCAAACGCTTCGTCGTCCCCGGCGGCCGGTTTCGCGAAATGTATTATTGGGACAGCTGGTTCACGATGCTGGGCCTGCAGGCCTCCGGACGGCAGGATCTGGTCGAAGACATGATTGTCGATTTCGGCAGTCTGCTCGATCGCTACGGCCGCATTCCCAACGGCACGCGTACCTATTATCTCAGCCGCTCGCAGCCGCCTTTCTTCTACCTGATCGCCGGCATGTCGAAGCGTGCCGACACGCTGGCGCAGCGCACCCGCTGGCTGCGCGCCGAGCATGATTTCTGGATGCGCGGTGCCGATGGCCTGCGTGCCGGCGAGGCGAACGCCCGCGTCGTCCGCCTTCGCGACGGCAGCCTGCTCAACCGCTATTGGGATGACCGCGACGATCCCCGCGACGAAAGCTATCGCGAGGACGCGCTGCTCGCACAGGCGAACCCTGGTCGCGACGCCAAGGTCCTT
Organism: Sphingomonas sp. NIC1; assembly: GCF_001638925.1. NCBI lineage: Bacteria > Pseudomonadati > Pseudomonadota > Alphaproteobacteria > Sphingomonadales > Sphingomonadaceae > Sphingomonas > Sphingomonas sp. NIC1. Next base: position 3,106,062 of record NZ_CP015521.1, on the reverse strand, counting down.
TACCGCGATCTGCGCGCCGGCGCCGAAAGCGGCTGGGACTTCAGTTCGCGCTGGCTCGCCGATGGCAAGACGCTGGCGACGATCCGCACGACGCGCGTCGTCCCGGTCGATCTCAACAGCCTGCTCTACGGGCTCGAACGCAGCATCGCGACGAACTGCCGGACGCTGAAGGACGATCCCTGCGCCAGCCGCTACACCGCGGCGGCAGACGCCCGCGCGGTCGCGATCAACCGCCATCTGTGGAACGCTGCCGGTTATTATGCCGATTACGACCTGGAAGCGGACACGGTAGCGGGCGGGCGCACCGCCGCCATGGCCTTCCCCCTGTTCGTCGGCATCGCGACGCCTGACCGTGCCCAAACCACTGCCAAGGCGCTGGCCCCGCTGATCGGCGAGGGCGGGCTTCGCACCACGCTGGTGGACACTGGGCAGCAATGGGATGATCCCAACGGCTGGGCGCCCTTGCAATGGGTCGCGATCACGGGGCTGGAACGCTATGGCGAAACTGCGCTCGCCCGCCGGATCGCCGCCCATTGGCTGGCCAGCGTGACCCGCGAATATGATGCCAGCGGCAAGCTGCTGGAAAAGTACAACGTTGTGCAGCGCCTGCCCGGCGGCGGCGGCGAATACCCGCTGCAGGACGGGTTCGGCTGGACCAACGGCGTCACTCGGGCGCTCATCGCCAAGGGGTTTACGACGGCGCAATAGCTGCATAACATCGGTTATGGCCACCGCCGCCCCCGACCGGACGCTCCGCGCGACGGACCTTACGCCACGCGATTGGCTGGAGGCGGGGCAGTCGCTATTGCGGCGGGGCGGCCTGCGAGCGCTGAAGCTTCGTCCGCTCGCCGCGGAGCTGAACGTTTCGACAGGCAGCTTCTATCACCATTTTACGGACTTCGACGCCTATCAGGGCCGGCTGGCGGACTATTTTGCGGGCGAGCATCTCGCCAGCATCCTCGACACGATCATGAAAGCGGAGCGAAACCCCGTCGATCGCATCCGCCTGCTCGCCGAGATCGTCCGCCGGCGGGGTCTGTTCCGTCTCTCACTCGCGATGCGCGCCTGGGCCGAAAGCGATCCCCGTGCGCAGGCTGCGGTCGAACGCAACGACGCGCAGGTGCTCGCCTTCCTGTCGCATTGCCTCGAGGCGAACGGCCTCACGCCCTATCAGGCACGCGTGCGCGGCTATGCGCTGATGACGCTGGGGCTCGGCAAGGTCCACGCGCCCGATCTCGATCGGCCCGCATTGATGGAGGAGCTGATCGCGCTCCTCTGCACACCCACGGATGCGACGGTCGAAACGGCCGCGCAGGAGGAGAGAGCATGGCAGACCAAGGCTTCGACTATATCGTCATAGGGGGCGGCTCGGCCGGCTGCGTCATGGCGGCGCGCCTGTCCGAAGACCCCGCAGTCCGCGTGCTGCTGATCGAAGCCGGTGGCCCCAACCGGGACTTACTCGTCCGCATGCCGGCCGGCGTCGGCGAACTGATCAAGACGAAGAGCAAGCACAATTGGGGCTTCTGGACCGCGCCCGAACCGCACCTCGACAACCGGCGCCTGTGGTGGCCGCGCGGCAAGGGGCTGGGCGGCAGCTCGGCGATCAACGGCATGATCTATTCGCGGGGCCATCCGCGCGATTACGATCGCTGGGCGCAATCCGGCCTCGCCGGGTGGGGCTGGGACGACGTCCTCCCCTATTTCCGCAAGCTGGAGGGGCATCATCGCAACGGGCCGCTGCACGGGACCGATGGCCCGCTGCGCGTCTCGGCAGGCGAAAGCGACAGCCCGTTCAACGCCGCCTTCATCGCCGCGGGGCGACAGGCCGGCTATCCGATCACCGACGATTTCAACGGCGCGCATCCCGAAGGTTTCGGCCCCTATGACCTGACCATCGCCAACGGCCGGCGCTGGACCGCGGCGGAGGCGTATCTGTTCCCAGCCTTAGCCCGACCAAACCTGACGATCGCGACGGATGCGCGCACTACGCGGATCGACGTGCAGGGAGGTCGGGCGGTCGCGGTCGACTATGTGGTCGGGCGCGAGCCGCGCCGGGCGACCGCCTCCGGCGAAATCCTGCTGTGCACGGGCGCAGTCCAGTCGCCGCAACTGCTCCAGCTATCAGGTATAGGCGATCCCGCGCATCTCCGCGGCGTCGGCATCAAGACGGTGCATGAGCTACCCGGTGTCGGCCGCAACCTGCAGGATCATCTCGACGTCATCATGAACTGGCGCAGCCGCGGCCTGCGCACGGTGTTCAGCGAAGTGAAGGGCCTGCGCCAGCTCGGCGTCGGCCTCCGCTACGCGCTGACAGGCAAGGGCGTCGGGCGCCAGAACTTTCTCGAAGCCGGCGCCTTCATCCCCTCGCGCGAGGGCCTCGACCACCCGGACATTCAAATCCACGCGGTGCTCGCGATCATGCGCGACCACGGCAAGGTCAAGGCGACCGAAGACGGCTTCTCGCTCCACCTCTGCCAGCTTCGCCCCGAAAGCCGCGGACGCATCGGCTTGGTGTCGGACGAGCCATTGGCCGATCCGCTGATCGAGGCGAATTACCTCAGCACACCCGAAGACCGCCGCGTCCTGCGCGAGGCAGTGACGATCGGTCGCGACGTGGTGGCGCAGGTAGCGCTCGATCCCTATCGTGACGCCGAACTGGCACCTGGGCCGGACGTACTGGGCGATGCCGCGATCGACGCCTGGGTCCGCCGGACGGCAGAGACGATCTATCACCCGATCGGCACCTGCAAGATGGGGGCGGAAGGCGACCCGATGGCGGTGGTGGACGGTCAGCTACGGGTGCACGGCATCGCAGGCCTGCGCGTGGTGGATGCGTCGGTGATGCCGAGCCTGGTCAGCGGCAACACCAATGCGCCGACGATCATGATCGCGGAGAAGGCGGCAGAAATGATCCGGAGAATCGCCAAAACCCAACTGGCGGCCTGATCGCTTACCCAACTCCCCCGCCACCCCGCTTCCTTCCCGCGCGCATCGCTCACGCCAAACACACCGTCACTCCGGACTCGTTCCGGGGTCCACTCCGCGGCGAGGGGGACGGCAGGAGGCTCAAACGTGACCCCCGCGGCCCGGTGGACTCCGGACCAAGTCCGGAGTGACGGAGCGTGTGGGGCTGCCCTCCCCGCGCATCGCTTGCCCCAAACACCCTGTCGACCCGGACTCGTTCCGGGGTCCACTCCGCGGCGAGGGGGACGGCAGGAGGCTCAAACGCGACCCCCGCGGCCCGGCGGACTCCGAACCAAGTCCGGAGTGACAGATCGTGTGGGGCTTCCTTTCCGCGCGCGACGCCACGCCAGCGATTGGCGGTTCAGCGCCGCCAGATCGGCCCGTCCGTCGACGACGTCGTGCCCCAACGCCACCGCCCGCGCCAGCAGCCCGCCATCGATACACCGATACGCCGGCCGTCCGGCAACCGCATCATACCACACCCCGCCGACGACCGCGTCGAGCAAAATCCGTTGGAAGCAATGATCCGCCCGCACCGGCCACACACGCGAACGCGCGAGACCCGGTAGGGTCCCGCGCGTCAGCTCCAGCCATTCGGCCTCCAGATCGGCGCGGGAACGCTCCGCTCCCCCGCCGTCCGACATCAGATGTGGATCGGCTTGCCCGCCACCGCCATCGCCGCTTCCTTGATCGCCTCGGAATGCGTGGGGTGGGCGTGGCACGTGTAGGCGATGTCCTCGCTGGTAGCGCCGAACTCCATGGCCTGCGCCGCCTGCGCGATCATCGTGCCGGCGACGCTGGCGATCGCCCAGACACCGACGACGCGATCGGTCTTGGCATCGGCGATGATCTTCACGAAGCCGTCGGGCTCGTGGTTGGTCTTGGCGCGGCTGTTCGCCATCATCGGGAACTTGCCGACCTTGATCTCGCCCTTGGCCTTGGCCGCTTCCTCGGTCAGACCGACACCGGCGAACTCGGGCATCGTGTAGACGACGCTCGGGATCACGTCGTGGTTCACGATGCCGGTCAGGCCGGCGATGTTTTCCGCCACCGCAATGCCCTCGTCCTCGGCCTTGTGCGCGAGCATCAGGCCGGGTGCGACGTCGCCGATCGCCCAGATACCGGCCACGCTGGTCGCGAAGTCGTGGTCGATCTCCACCTGTCCGCGCGCGTTGACCGACAGGCTCGCGGCTTCGAGATTCAGGCCATCGGTGTTCGGCTTGCGACCGATCGCCAGCAGCACGGCATCGGCGGTGATCGTTTCGGCCGCGCCACCGGCGGCGGGCTCCACGGTCAGGGTCGCGGTGTCGCCCGCCACGGTGACGCCCGTCACCTTGGTGGACAGCTTGAACTCCATGCCCTGCTTCTTGAAGATCTTCTGCGCTTCCTTGCGCACGTCACCATCGAAGCCCGGCAGGATCTGGTCAAGATATTCGACCACCGTCACCTTCGCGCCCAGGCGGCGCCACACGCTACCCAGCTCCAGGCCGATCACGCCGCCGCCGATGACGACCATGTGCTCGGGCACCTTCGGCAGCTCGAGTGCGCCGGTGCTGTCGACGACGACCTTCTGGTCGACCGTCACGCCCGGCAGCGGCGTCACCGACGATCCGGTCGCGATCACGATGTTCTTGGCGCGCACCGTCTGGCCCGCGACCTCGACGCTGTCCTTGCCGGTGAAGCGCGCATGGCCCTTCAGCCACGTCACCTTGTTCTTCTTGAACAGATATTCGATGCCGCCGGTCAGCTGCTTCACCGCGTCGCGGCGCTGGCCGTGCATCGCGTCCAGGTCCAGCTCGGGCGTCACCTTGATGCCCATCTTGGCCATCGCGCCATTCGCCGCCGCATCGAAATATTCGGACGCGTGCAGCATCGCCTTCGACGGAATGCAGCCGACGTTCAGGCAGGTCCCGCCCAGCGTCTCGCGCGCCTCGGCGCAGGCGGTCTTCAGCCCCAGCTGCGCCGCGCGGATCGCCGCGACATAGCCGCCGGGGCCGGCACCGATCACGAGGACGTCATAGTCGTAGTCTGCCATCATTTCCTCCAACCGTCATGCCAGCGGACGCTGGCATCTCGTGCGGCAGGAAGCGATGCTCCCCGCGAAAGACCCCGGCCTCCGCCGGGGTGACGTGTCTATATAGATATTTACAGGTCGATCAGAATGCGCGTCGGATCCTCGATCGCATTCTTCAGCGCGACGAGGAAGGTCACCGCCTCGCGGCCATCGATCAGGCGATGGTCGTAGGACAGCGCCAGATACATCATCGGCCGCACCACGACCTGGCCGTTCACCACGACCGGGCGATCCTCGATCCGGTGGAGACCCAGCACCGCCGACTGCGGCGGGTTGATGATCGGGGTCGACATCAGCGAGCCGAACACGCCGCCGTTGGAGATGGTGAAGGTGCCGCCCTTCATCTCGTCCATCTTCAGCGTGCCATCCTTGGCGCGGCGGCCGAAGTCGCCGATCGTCTTCTCGATCCCCGCGACCGACAGGTCCTGCGCATCACGGATGACCGGCACGACAAGGCCGTTCGGCGCCGAAACGGCGACCGAGATGTCGGCATAGTCGTGATAGACGATCTCATCGCCCTCGATCGAGGCGTTGACGGACGGAATGTCCTTCAGCGCCATCGTCGCGGCCTTCACGAAGAAGCCCATGAAGCCCAGGCGAACGCCGTGCTTCTTCTCGAACAGGTCCTTGTACTTTGCACGCGCTTCGATCACCGCGGTCATGTCGACGTCGTTGAACGTCGTCAGCATCGCGGCGGTGTTCTGCGCTTCCTTCAGGCGCTTGGCGATCGTCTGGCGCAGGCGCGTCATCTTGACGCGCTCTTCCTTGCGGCCACCCGCGGGCGCGGCAGCCGGAGCGGCAGCAGCAGGCGCCTGCGCGGTCGCGGCCGGCTTCGCAGCGGCGGCAGCGGCTACGTCTTCCTTGGTGATGCGACCGTCCTTGCCCGTGCCGGTGATCGACGCGGGGTCGAGGCCGTATTCCAGCACGGCGCGACGGACCGACGGCGACAGCGCCGCCGGCGAGTCGCTCGATGCCTCAGGCGCCGCAGCAGGTGCCCCAGCGGCCGGAGCGGGCGCAGCCGGGGTGACTGCCGGAGTGGGCGCAGCAGCAGGCGCCGCCGCCGCCCCACCACCCGCTTCGATCGTCGCGAGCATCGCGCCGACCTGCACGGTATCGCCGACCTGCACCGCGTGCTGACCCATCACGCCGGCGACCGGCGAGGGCACTTCCACCGAGACCTTGTCGGTCTCAAGGCTCGCGATCGGCTCGTCGGCCTTCACGGGGTCGCCGGGCTGCTTCAGCCATTCGCCGACGGTGGCTTCGGTGATCGATTCGCCCAGAACGGGAACGGTGACTTCGGTTGCCATCTCTTGCATCCTTCTCCCCGGGGAGGGGGTCTTCAACGGGGAAAGTGGTTAGCTGCTCGGGGACTGGGTCGGCCGGGCGGTGGTGGTGGAGCCCTCGCTGCGGGTCCGGCGGATTTCTTCGCGCACGTTATGGCCGAGCGCATCGGCGACCAGCGCGCCCTGCTCGGCGGTGTGCCGCTTCATCAGACCCGTGGCCGGCGACGCCGCCGCGGCGCGACCCGCGTAGCGGGCACGCTTCACCGCGCACTGCGCCTGGGCAAGCGATTCCTCGATCAGCGGCTCGACGAAGAACCAATACCCATTGTTCTTCGGCTCTTCCTGCGCCCAGACCACGTCCTTGAGGTTCGGCATCCGCGCGATCCGGCGGGCGAGCGCATCGCCCGGGAACGGATAGAGCTGCTCGATCCGCACGATCTGCGTGCCGGTATCGCCCGCCGCGTTACGTGCCTCGATCAGGTCATAGGCGACCTTGCCCGTACACAGCACCAGCCGCGTCGTATCGGCATCCGCCGCACCATTGGTGTCGGACAGGATGCGCTTGAAGTGGCTGTCGCCCTGGAACTCGGCCGCCGTCGACACCGCCAGCTTGTGGCGGAGCAGCGACTTCGGCGTCATCACGATCAGCGGCTTGCGGAAGTTGCGGTGCATCTGCCGGCGCAGCAGGTGGAAATAGTTGGCCGGCGTGGTGCAGTTCGCGACCTGGATATTGTCCTGCGCGCACAGCTGCAGGAACCGCTCCGGACGCGCCGAGCTATGCTCCGGCCCCTGCCCTTCGTAGCCATGAGGCAGCAGCATCACCAGGCCGTTGGCACGCAGCCACTTGGCTTCGCCGCTCGCGATGAACTGGTCGATCATGATCTGCGCGCCGTTGACGAAGTCGCCAAACTGCGCCTCCCACATCACCAGCGTCTTGGGGTCCGCCAGCGCATAGCCGTATTCGAAGCCAAGCACTCCATATTCCGACAGCGGGCTGTCCAGCACCTCGAACCGGCCATGCTCCACCGTCGTCAGCGGCACGTATTTGTGCTCGTCGGTCTGGTCGACCCACACCGCGTGGCGCTGGCTGAACGTGCCGCGACCCGAATCCTGGCCCGACAGACGCACGCCATAGCCTTCCGATAGCAGCGAACCGAAGGCCAATGCCTCGCCCGTCGCCCAGTCGAAATTCTCGCCGGTCTTGAACATCTGGCGCTTGGCGTCGAGCACGCGGCCCAGCGTCTTGTGGATCTGGATGCCCTCCGGCACCGTCGTCAGCGTACGACCCAGCGCGTCGAACAGCTTCATCTCGATGCCGGTTTCGACGTTGCGCCGCTCGGTGCCGCCATCGGTCGGCGCCGACAGGCCGGTCCAGCGACCCGCGAACCAGTCCGCCTTGTTCGGCTTGTAGCTCGCGCCCGCCTCGAACTCGCCTTCCAGCAGCGTCGTGAACTGATGGACCTTCTCGTCCATCCACGCCTGGTCGATCACGCCTTCCTGGATCAGGCGCTTGCCGTAGATCTCGCTGACGCCGGGGTGCGAACGGATCTTGTTGTACATCAGCGGCTGCGTGAAGCCCGGCTCATCGCCCTCATTGTGACCGAAGCGGCGATAGCACCACATGTCGATCACGATGTCGCGATGGAACTTCTGGCGGAATTCGATCGCCATCTTGGTGGCGAAGGTCACCGCCTCGGGATCGTCACCGTTGACGTGGAAGACCGGCGCCTGCACGCCCTTCGCCACATCAGACGGATAGGGCGACGACCGCGCAAACTGCGGGCTGGTGGTAAAGCCCACCTGGTTGTTGATGATGAAGTGGACGCAGCCGCCGGTATTGTAGCCGCGGATGCCGGAAAAGCCGAGGCATTCCCACACGATCCCCTGCCCCGCGAACGCCGCGTCGCCGTGGATCAGCACGGGCAGCGAGGCGCTGTGCTCCTTGAGGTCGTTGGCGATCGTCTGGATCGCGCGCGTCTTGCCGAGAACGACCGGGTCCGCCGCCTCGAGGTGCGACGGATTGGCGACCAGCGACATATGCACCTTGTGCCCGTCGAACTCGCGGTCGGTCGAGGTGCCGAGGTGATACTTCACGTCACCCGAACCGCCGATCTCGTCAGGCTGTGCCGAACCGCCAGCGAATTCGTGGAAGATGACGCGCAGTGGCTTCGCCATGACGTTGGCGAGCACGTTCAGGCGGCCGCGGTGCGCCATGCCGTATACGATCTCGCGCACGCCGGCCTGGCCGCCGTACTTGATGACGCTTTCCAGCGCCGGGATCATGCTCTCGCCGCCGTCGAGGCCGAAGCGCTTGGTCCCGACATACTTCTTGCCGAGGAACTTTTCCCACTGCTCGGCCTCGATGACCTTGCTCAGGATCGCGCGCTTGCCGTCGACGCTGAACTCGATCGCCTTGTCCTTGCCCTCCATGCGGTCCTGCAGGAAGCGGCGCTCCTCGACATCGACGATGTGCATGTACTCAAGGCCGACGTTGCCGCAGTAATTGCGGCGCAGCGTGTCGACCAGCTCGCGCACGGTCGCCCATTCGAAACCGAGCGTTCCGCCGAGATAGACCGGGCGATCGATGTCGGCATCGGTGAAGCCGTGATATTCGGTGCGCAGATCCTCCGGCATGTCGCGGTGCGACAGGCCGAGCGGATCGAGATTGGCCGCAAGATGGCCACGGACGCGATAGGTGCGGACCAGCAGCTGCGCGCGGATCGCGTCGCCCGCCGCCTTGATGATGTCCTCCTTAGACGGCGCGGCGCCAGCCGCCGGCGCGGGCTTGCCGCCGCCCTTCGCGGGCTTGGGCGCAGGCTCCATCTGCGTCGGGTCGAGCCCCGCGGTCAGGTCGTCGGTCGTGGTCAGCGGCCAGCGCTTGTTAGTCCAGCTCGGACCGCCGGTGCCGGCCTCCAGGCCCTCGAAGAAACTGCGCCAACCCAGATCGACCGACGACTGGTCGGCCTGATACTTGGCATAGAGCGCCTCGATGAACGCCGGGCTGACGCCCGCCGCGATATCTCCGAAATCCTGACCTTCGTAGCCCATGGTCTTCTTCCTAATCCCCTCTCCCACCGGGAGAGGGAGGGGCCCGCCGCTCGTCAGAGCGGTGGGAGGGTGAGGGTCGAGGGGAAGGCTACCGCCCTCACCCTTCCGCGGCTCTGCCGCTCCCTCCATCTCCCGCCGGGAGAGGGAATTTACTTGTTCAGCACCTGCAGCAGGGTCGAACCCAGCTCGCTCGGCGACGCCGCGACCTTAATCCCGGCCGCTTCCATCGCCGCGATCTTGCTTTCCGCATCGCCCTTGCCACCCGACACGATCGCGCCGGCATGGCCCATGCGACGGCCCGGAGGCGCCGTGCGGCCCGCGATGAAGCCCGCCATCGGCTTGCTACGACCGCGCTTTGCTTCGTCGATCAGGAACTGCGCCGCCTGCTCTTCCGCATCGCCGCCGATCTCGCCGATCATGATGATCGACTGGGTCTCGTCATCGGCCAGGAACAGCTCCAGCACGTCGATGAAGTTGGTGCCGTTGACGGGGTCGCCGCCGATGCCGACCGCAGTCGTCTGACCGAGACCTGCGTTCGAGGTCTGGAACACCGCCTCATAGGTCAGGGTTCCCGAGCGCGACACGACGCCGACCGAGCCCTTCTTGAAGATCGAACCCGGCATGATGCCGATCTGGCACTCGACCGGTCAGCACGCCCGGGCAGTTCGGAACGATTAGGCGCGACTTGGAACCCGACAGGGCGCGTTTGACCTTGACCATGTCGAGGACCGGAATGCCCTCGGTGATCGCGACGATCAGCGGGATTTCCGCGTCGATCGCTTCCAGGATCGAGTCGGCCGCGAAGGGCGGCGGCACGTAGATCACGCTCGCGTCGGCGCCCGTCTTCGACTTGGCTTCCGCGACGGTGTTGAAGACCGGCAGGCCGATATGCTCGGTGCCGCCCTTGCCCGGCGTCACGCCGCCGACCATCTGCGTGCCATACGCCAGCGCCTGCTGGGTGTGGAACGTGCCGGTTTCACCCGTCATGCCCTGGGTGATGACCTTGGTGTTCTTGTTGACGAGGATGCTCATCTTAGCTCCCAACTCCCTTGTGTCCCCGCGAAGGCGGGGACCCAGTCCTGGGCTCCCGCCTTCGCGGAAGCACGATCGCTCAAAACAATGACTCGTACAGGTCGAGCCAATCCGGATTTTTCTCTTCGATCAGCCGCAGCTTCCAGTCCCGGTTCCACTTTTTGAGCTGGCGTTCGCGAAGTCGCGCACTGTCCAGTTCGTCATGGGCCTCATACCAGACCAGGAGCCTGCAACCGTATGTCTTGGTGAACCCGTCGATCAGGGCGTTGCGGTGTTGATAGGCCCGCTTCGCCAGATCGCTCGTGACACCTAAATATATCGTTCCATTCAGTCGGCTCGCCATGATGTAGACGTAGCCAACCTTGGTCATCCTACCACTCCATGTGTCCCCGCGAAGGCGGGGACCCAGTACTGGGCTCCCGCCTTCGCGGGAGCACAACGGAGCGTGAAGATCGCCATTAGTTCAGCGTGCTGTCGATACCCTTGCAAGCGACGAGCAGTTCCTTGACCGCGTCGACCGAAACCTGAAGATTGGCCTTCGCCTCGTCCGACAGCTTGACCTCGACGACCTTCTCGACGCCACCGGCGCCGATCACGACAGGCACGCCGACATAGAGGTTGTCGATGCCATACTCACCCGACAGGTGCGCAGCGGCAGGCAGGATGCGCTTCTGGTCGTAGAGATACGCCTCGGCCATCGCGATACCGCTGGTGGCGGGCGCATAATAAGCCGAGCCGGTCTTCAGCAGCGCGACGATCTCGCCGCCGCCACCGCGGGTGCGCTTGACGATCTCGTCGACCTTTTCCTTGGTCGAGAAGCCCATCTCGATCAGGTCGCTGACCGGGATGCCGCTGACGGTCGAATATTCCAGGACCGGGACCATGGTGTCGCCGTGACCGCCGAGCACGAAGGTGTTCACGTCCTTCACCGACACGCCGAACTCCTCGGCGAGGAAGTGCGAAAAGCGCGCCGAGTCGAGCACGCCCGCCATGCCGACGACCTTATTGGCCGGGAGACCCGAGAATTCGCGCAGCGCCCAGACCATCGCGTCGAGCGGGTTGGTGATGCAGATCACGAAGGCGTCGGGCGCGTTGGCAGCGATGCCCTCGCCGACCGCCTTCATCACCTTCAGGTTGATGCCGAGCAGGTCATCACGGCTCATGCCGGGCTTGCGCGCAACACCGGCGGTGACAATGATGACGTCCGCGCCCGCGATATCGGCGTAGTCGTTGGAACCCTTGATGGTCGCGTCGAAGCCTTCGACCGGGCCGCACTGCGACAGGTCGAGCGCCTTGCCCTGGGGCACGCCCTCGACGACGTCGAACAGGACGATATCGCCAAGCCCCTTGAGCGCGGCGAGGTGCGCCAGCGTGCCGCCGATGTTACCGGCGCCGATCAGCGCGATCTTCTTGCGAGCCATTCCAATCCTACTCCATTGGCCCCAACGGGGCGAGGCGTGATTGGTCATGCCGCATAGGCCTGTTACGGCAAGGGCACAACCACCTAAAACTCGCCGGCCTGATTTATCGTCGATAACAGTTCGCAATAGCGATAGGCACAGGAAGAGGCTTTCGCTGACGGCTTGTTAACCTATCTCATATAGGCGCACGGCGTGGAAATGCCGCCTCTACGATCGGATCGCGCCCTGCGGTGGCGTTCATGCCCATGGGCATCCAGATCGACGGGTCCTACTGGACGCTGGCGATCGAGATCGGCTTCTACGCGGTCGTAGCTGCCGCGCTCGCCTTCGGCAGGACCGAACGCGCGGGGTGGTGTGTGATCGTGTATCTGGGCGCGGTCAGCCTCGATTACTGGATGATGCAGGCCGCATTCGCCAACGATCCCGCCTTTCCCACCCGCGCCCGCATGCTGACGCTTTTGCCGCACGGCGTGTTCTTCGCGCTCGGCGCGGTGTTGCGACGCCTGTCGACGCGTGGCAGCTTGCCGGCTTTGCGGTTGCGCTGACCTGGGCCTGCTGCTTCGAGATCGCCTTGCGTACGGCGACGTTCGCGCGGGACTATCAACTGGCCTACAGTCCGCAGGAGCCGATCGCGCTCTTCTTGACCGGCGTCACCGTCGTCGCGCTCGCGGTTCGTTTGCAACCGGCGATGGTGCGGATCATCCCCTCACGCGCCGCGATCCGGCTCGGCCTTGCCACCTATCCCTTGTACCTGATCCACCAGGCAGCCGGGGCGGTAGTGATCGCGTGGCTGATGGCCGCGGGCCTTCCCTATTATCCGGCAGCGATCCTGGTCGCGGGGATTGCCTTGGGGTTCGCGCTGTGGTGCGCCGCCGTCCCCGAGCCTCAACTGCGCGCCCGCATCGCCCGCGTCAGGCTGCCCCGTGCCCCTGCGCCAGATAGTCTTCCGATCGCATTTCTTCGAGGCGGCTGACGGTGCGTTGGAATTCGAAACGCCCGTCGCCTTCGGGGTAGAGTGCATCCGGTTCGGCGTCTGCGGCGGCGAGTAGCTTCACTTTGTGTTCGTAGAGCGCGTCGATCAGTTGGACGAAGCGCGCCGCCTCGTTGCGGTTTTCGGGGCCGAGCCGGGGAATGCCGACGAGGATCACGGTGTGATAGCGGCGGGCGATGGCGAGATAGTCGGCCGCGCCCCGCGCTTCCCCGCACAGTTTCTTGAACGAGAAGACGGCGACACCCTTCAGCGTCTTGGGCACGTGAAGCGTACGCCCCTGCACGGCCAGATCCTCCGAGGGGATCGGTTCGGTCACCTCATGGTCGGTGAGGCGGAAAAAGGCCGCGGACAGGTTCGCGGTCGCTTCCGGCCCGTTGGGCACCAGCCAGGTGTTCTGCTGGCCCAGCCGGTCGCGGCGATAGTCGATCGGACCGTTCAGCGTCACGACGTCCAGCCGCCCCTCGATCAACGCGATGAAGGGCAGGAAGTGTTCGCGATTGAGGCCATTCTTATAGAGATCGCCTGGCGCGCGGTTGGAGGTCGTGACCATCGTCACGCCCGCCTCGATGAGCGCGGTGAACAGGCGGCTGAGGATCATCGCGTCGGGCGAGTTGGTGACCATCATCTCGTCGAAAGCCAGCAGCCGCGTCTCCTCGGCGAGCGCCGCGGCGACGGGGGCGATCGGATCGCCGCTCTCCTTGCGCCGCTCGATCGCGATGCGCCCGTGAACCTCGAGCATGAATTCCGAGAAGTGAACCCGTCGCTTCCGGTCGACCGCCACGTTGGCGAAGAAGAGGTCCATCAGCATCGATTTGCCGCGCCCGACATCGCCGAACATATAGACGCCGCGCGGGGCCGTGCCGCCGCGGCCGGTGAGGCGGGCGAACAGGCCGGCCTTTTTCGGGATTTCGAGTTCGACGGCCAGCGTATCGAGACGGATGGCGGCGGCCCGTTGCTCCGCATCCGGGCGCAGTTCGCCCGCGGCAATGAGCGCGTCATAAGCGGCGAGGACTTTGGTCATGTCAGGCTTTCGTGATGGTCTTTGCGCGGGCCATTCGCTCCACCGTCGCGCCGGACGTATGCAAGGATGTACCGGGCCGCGGCCGTAGCGCTAGAGCCTCTAGCCAATCCCCTCGCCGCGGAGTGGCCCCCGGAACACGTCCGGGGTGACGAAGAGAGAAGTACCGACGTTATAGCAAATCACCGCAACGACGGCGGCGGCGTGGACTTGCGCAGGGTGCCGGTGAAACTCGCGACGGTAGGCCATCCGTCCTGCACGACCAGCCCGCGCAGAAACAGCATCCGACCCGTCTCGCGGAGCAGCTCGATCCGTGCCTCCAACGGCTCGCCGATCGCGCTGCCACCGATGAACTGTGCCGACAGATCGAGCGTCACCGCCCCGCCCGCCTGCAACACTCCCAGGCCGCGGGCCGCGGCGAAGAGCGCGATGTCGATGAACCCCAACAGCGCACCGCCATGGACGTGGTCGCGCATGTTCGAATGCTCTCGGCGCGGCGTGATCCGCACGCGCGCGATACCGTCTTCTACCCGAACGTGGAGCGGATCGAATGCTGAGTTGAACCGCCCCCCGTCGCGAAGCTGCCAGCGTTTCCAGCCGGGCAGCTCCGGATCGTCGTCGAACGAGAAGACGGGGGATTCCGGCGCGTCCACAATCCTTACAGGATGCGCTCGGCTTCCATCTTCTTGACCTCGGCGATCGCCTTGGCCGGGTTGAGACCCTTGGGGCAGGTGTTCGCGCAATTCATGATCGTGTGGCAGCGATACAGGCGGAAGGGATCTTCCAGCTGATCGAGGCGCTCGCCGGTCATTTCGTCACGGCTATCGGCCAGCCAGCGATAGGCCTGGAGCAGGATCGCCGGCCCCAGGAACTTATCGGCGTTCCACCAATAGCTGGGGCACGACGTCGAGCAGCAGGCGCACAGGATGCACTCGTACAGGCCGTCGAGCTTCGCGCGATCCTCTGGCGACTGCAGCCGCTCCTTGCCCGAGGGCGGCGGGCTGACCGTCTGCATCCACGGCTTGATCGAGCTGTACTGTGCGTAGAAGTGCGTGAAATCGGGGACGAGGTCCTTGATCACATCCATCGACGGCAGCGGGGTGATCTTCACCTCGCCCTTCACGTCCTCGATCGCCGTGGTGCAGGCGAGGCCGTTGCGACCATCGATGTTCATCGAGCACGATCCGCAAATGCCTTCACGGCACGAGCGGCGGAAGGTGAGCGAGCTGTCCTGCTCCGCCTTCATCTTGATCAGCGCGTCGAGCACCATCGGGCCGCATTCGTCGAGGTTGATCTCGAACGTGTCGTAGCGCGGGTTCTCGCCCGTGTCGGGATCGTAGCGGTAGACCTTGAACGTCTTGATCCGCTTGGCGTCACCGGTCGCTTTATGGACCTTGCCCTTCGCCTTGACCTTGCTGTTCTTGGGCAGGGTGAACTCGGCCATCGCCGTGACGCTCCTTCGAAATGCTGCAATTGCGGTTATGCCTGTCGGCCCGCGGACGCAACCCCTTTGGCACCGTCAGATGATGTCGAGCACCAGGCCACGGCTTCGCGCCTCTTCCGCCTCGATATACCAGTTGGAGGGCGCCTTTTCGCACAGCTCCTCGAACGAGACAGACGATCCGCGCACGATCTCGCGAAACCCCTCCTCCTGAATCTTGATCGATTCCTCGATCTCATGCAGCTTCGCCTTCAGCACCGCGGGCAGCGTCGTCAGCGGACCGGAGAGCTGGACGCTGCTGCTCATCAGCCGCTCGTGCAGCATCAGGCGCGTACCGCGGGTGAGGAAGCGCTTCTCGACCGGGAAGGCCGCCATGAAGGTCGCGCCCGCCGAATAGACCGCGACCTTGCCCAGAAACAGCGTCTCGCGCCCGGTATAGTCGCGCAGCAGCTGGATATCGTCACCCATCGCCCGCCCCATCTCAGGGTCGCCGCCCAGTGTGGTCAGCGACACGACGAGCGGCCCGTCCACCGGCGCCTCGGCCAGCTGCGTCTTGAAGCGGGCGTACATCATGTCGTCGACCGTCCCATGCAGCTGGATATGGGGGTGGGCGAGCAAGGGATATTTGCTCGCGGCGGTCTGGCGGTCCTGATCGGTCATGGCGGCGCGAACCCGCCGTGCGTGGCTGGAGTTCCCGGCGACCGCCAAGGAATACGCCCTTCATGACACAATGTTAACGGAACCGCGCGGGACGGGCTGGGGTTCATAGGCCCCGTCAGGAGAAGATCACCGTGGCCGCCATGCCCAAACCCTTAGCCGACCAGGTGATCGTTCTGACCGGCGCAAGCTCGGGGATCGGCCTCGCCACCGCCCGGATGGCGGCGGAACAGGGCGCGCGGGTGATGTTGGTCGCGCGCGACGACGGGTCGCTGCGCGAGATCGTACGGACGATCACCGCGGCGGGCGGCACCGCCGACTGTTACGCCGCGGACGTCGCCGATGCCGACGCGGTTCGCGCCGCGGCAGCCCATGCCCAGCAACGGTTCGGTCGGATCGATACCTGGGTGAATGCGGCGGGCAGCGCGATCTACGGCAAGCTTGCCGGATTGCCGCTGGACGAACATCGCGCGCTGTTCGACACGAATTACTTCGGCGTGGTGAACGGCTGTCAGGCGGCGATCCCCTATCTGCGGGACAGCGGCGGGACTCTGATCACGATCGGATCGATCGCATCCGACCTGCCCAGCCCGATCATGGGCGCCTATGCGGCGAGCAAACATGCGATCAAAGCCTATGTCGAGGCGCTGCGGATCGAACTGGCCGCGGACGACGAGCCGATCACGGTCACGCTGGTGAAGCCATCGGGGATCGATACACCCATCGCTCAGCATGCGGTGAACCACGAGGCGGGCGAGGCGCAGATCCCGCCGCCCGTCTACGCTCCGGAGGTCGTGGCCCGCACGATCCTGTTCTGCGCCACCCATGTGAGGCGCGACATTACCGTCGGCGGTGCCGGACGGGCGCAGGCGCTGTTCGCCGCGCATTTTCCGCGCCTGTTCGAACGTCTGGCGCCGATCGCGGCGAAGACGTTCGTCGATCCGGCCAAGTCACAGCCCGCGCCGGCCAATCTGTTCGCCTCGACCGATACCGGCCGGGTGCGGTCCGGCGAGCATCCCGCGGCGCGCCAGACCAGCACCTACACCCGCGCGGCGCTGCACCCGGCGATCACTGCGACCGCCGCCATGGCCGCGGCCGCGATCGGCGCCCTGTTCTATCGCCGCCACCGGCGGCTTATCCCCGATGCAAGGAACGAATGATGGCCGAAGACCGCGTTACGATCGACACGGCGAGCGTGTTCGACAACACCGCCGACCGCCAGGTCGAGTTTGCCGGCGAGGCGAGCGGCGAACGCTATGCCTTCGCGTTGCGCTATGATGTGCTGGAAGCCTTGGCCGGCGATGCGACATTCGACGCGATGCCGCTGTTCCAGCGCCACCGCGCGCGCATCCAGACGCTGGCCGCCGATGCGCTGGCGCGCGATCCCGATCAGGCGCTGGTCGTGATCAGCGAGAACGATCTCGCATGAGCGGCATCGACTGGCGGATGAGCGCGGTGCTGGCCAATGTCGACCGCGGCGGCTCGGAATTGGCGGAGGTGACCAGCCTGGAGCAGGCGGTGCGGGCTTGGCTGGCGC
This sequence comes from Sphingomonas sp. NIC1, assembly GCF_001638925.1. Lineage (NCBI taxonomy): Bacteria > Pseudomonadati > Pseudomonadota > Alphaproteobacteria > Sphingomonadales > Sphingomonadaceae > Sphingomonas > Sphingomonas sp. NIC1. Next base: position 3,088,596 of record NZ_CP015521.1, on the reverse strand, counting down.
TGGACAATGGCTTGCAGAACGAAGCGGTATTGCGGCCGGAACGCGCCGTCGTGATCGACGGCGAGACGGTCGCGGCGTTCGAGGGGCAGGCGATCCGCGCACTGGCGGACCGCCTGCCGTAGATCGATCCTTCTCCGCGAAAGCGAAGTGGCAACGCTGGGGTTGGCCGACGGGGAGGATTAGCGCGAGCTCAGCGTGTGCGGGAACGCCCCCTCCACCATTCGGCTAGCGCCGAACGGTCCCCCTCCCCCGGCTGCGCCGAGGGAGGAATAAGTGGTTATGCCGCGCGGAACATTTCGGGCGGCAGCGCCATCACGCTCTCCGCGCCGCCTTCGATCTTGCGACGCAGTGCGCCGGCGTCCGGGCAGATCCGCTCGGCGAAGAAGCGTGCGGTGACCAGCTTGGCATCGAGGAAGGCGGCATCGCCCTCGCCCGCCGCCTTCTGCTCGGCGGCCGCCTTGGCCATGCGCAGCCACATCAGGCCGGTCGCGACGATGCCCATCAGGTGCATGTAGGGCACCGCGCCCGCGCCAACGTTTTCCGGGTTCTTCATGCCATTGGCCATGAACCACATCGTCGCGGCCTGCAGTTCGCCCAGCGCCTTCTTCAGCGCCGCCGCGATGCCGGCGGTCGCCTCGACACCCTCGGCCGCTGCGGTTTCCTCGGTCACGATCTTGAACAGCGCCTGCACCGCGCGTCCGCCCTTGGTGGCGAGCTTGCGGCCGACGAGGTCCATCGCCTGCACGCCGTTGGTGCCTTCATAGATCATCGCGATCCGAGCATCGCGGACGTACTGCTCCATCCCCCATTCCTGGATGTAGCCGTGGCCGCCGTACACCTGCTGCGCGTTGGTCGCGATCTCATAGCCCTTGTCGGTGCCGACGCCCTTGATGACGGGGGTGAGCAGGCCGATCAGGTCGCCCGCCATCTCACGCTCTTCCTCGGTGCCGGCATTATGCTCGAGGTCGACCTGGAGCGCGCCCCACAGGCACAAAGCGCGCAGGCCTTCGGTCCAGGCCTTCGCCTCCATCAGCATGCGGCGCACGTCGGGGTGGACGAACAGCGTATCCGCCTTTTCGTTCGGCTCCTTGGGGCCGGTCAGCGCGCGGCCCTGACGGCGGTCGCCGGCGTATTGCACGGCGTTCTGATAGGCGACTTCGGCGATGGCGAGACCCTGGAGGCCGACGCCGAGGCGTGCCGCGTTCATCATGATGAACATCGCGGCCAGGCCCTTCATCTCCTCGCCGACCAGCCAGCCCTTCGCACCGTCATAGTTCATGACGCAGGTCGAATTGGCGTGGATGCCCATCTTGTGCTCGATCGAGCCGCAGGTGACGGCGTTGCGCTCGCCCAGGCTGCCGTCCTCGTTCACCAGCACCTTGGGCACCACGAACAGCGAAATGCCCTTCGAACTGTCCGGCGCGCCCGGCGTCTTGGCCAGCACGAGGTGGATGATGTTGTCGGTCAGGTCGTGCTCACCGGCCGAGATGAAGATCTTGGTGCCGGTGATCGCATACGATCCGTCGGCCTGCGGCTCCGCCTTGGTGCGGATCAGGCCCAGGTCGGTGCCGCACTGCGGCTCGGTGAGGTTCATCGTGCCGCCCCATTCACCCGACACCATCTTGGGGACGTACATCGCCTGCTGCTCGGGGCTGCCCTTGGCGATCAGCGCGGCGATCGCGCCATGGGTGAGGCCCGGATACATGGCGAAGGCCATGTTCGACGAGATCATATATTCCTGGAACGCGATCGACACGACGTGCGGCATGCCCTGCCCGCCATGTTCGGGCAGGTTGCCCAGCGTCGCCCAGCCGCTCTCGACATATTGCTTATCCCACATTTCCCAAGTAAGGCGCTGATTTCGCTGTCCTGACCATTATATTTCCTATATAAAACATGGTGTTGAAGGCTGCGAGGGGCGCGTTTCATGGATCACCCAGAGGGTGCGGGCTTGCAACGGGCAGATCGGGTGGATTTCGACCCTCGCGTGCGGCTGGAATTTCGCGGCACGCAGCTCAGTTCCGACGGCGGCCTTCTGGTGATGCGCGAGCTTGATGACGCGCTCGGGTTGTCCGATTTGGCGTCAGCGGCGCTGCGCGATACTCGCTCTGGCAAGAACACGGTCCATCGGCTCGACGGCCTGTTCCGGCAATCAGTCTTTGGGCGGCTGGCCGGATACGAGGATGTCAACGACGCCAACCGTCTCGCCTGCGATCCGGTCATGCGCCAAGTTGTCGGCGGCAGAGCGGTCGATGCACAAGCGGCCTCGGCATCGCAGATGGGACGGTTCGAGACCGAGACGCTGGCTCTGGCCGGGAACCGTGCCGCGCTGGCCGACCTGAACGGGCAATGGATCGACCGGTTCCATGACCGTAACGGGCTGAAGTACATCGTTCTGGACATGGACAGCTCGGTCAGCCCGACCCATGGCGACCAGGAAGGGTCCGCCTGGAATGGCCATTTCGACTGTAGCTGCTATCACCCCAACTTTCTGTTCAACCAGTTCGGGATGCTGGAACGCTGCGCCCTGCGCCATGGCAACGTCCACAGCGCCGATGGCTGGCGTGATGTTCTCGACCCCGTCATTGCGCGCTACGCGGAGCGCGACCTTGGTGGCAGGTTCTTCCGGGCCGATGCTGCCTACGCGATCCCGGCGATCTATGAGCGATTGGAAGAAGCGCGGTTCTTCTACGCCATCCGGCTGCCCGCAAACGCGGTCCTCAAGGACAAGATCGCGCATCGGCTAACGCGCCCTGTCGGGCGGCCGTCACTGACCAAGGTCAAGCGGTTCTTCGAGGAATTCGAGTATCAGGCGGCGTCCTGGGACAAGGAACGCCGGGTGATCGCCAAGATCGAATGGCATCCGGGCGAACTGTTCCCGCGTGTCGGCTTCATCGTCACCAACCTGCCGATGGAGCCGGACTGGGTGGTGCGGTTCTACAACCAGCGCGGCACCGCCGAGCAGCACATCAAAGAGGGCAAATACGCCTTTCGCTGGACGCGGCTGTCGTGCCGGAAGTTCCGCGACAATGAGGTGCGGCTGCAACTGCACGCCCTGGCGTACAACCTGGCCACCTTCTTGCGCTGCATCGAGCTGCCCGAGGCCATGGCCGACTGGTCGTTGACCAGCCTGCAACTGAAGCTGATCAAGATCGGGGCACGTGTGGTCCGTCACGCCCGCACCATCACCTTCCAGCTGGCCGAGGTCGCTGTCACCGGCACGATGGTACGCGCCATCCTCGCCGCTATCCGCCGATTGCGAGCGCCACCGCTATGCGCATGATCGCGATCCACGCTCAAACTGAACGAAAGCGGCTGGACAGATCTGTCCGCTGCGCTGAAAAACGCCGCCCCTGGGCAAGGAAACAGCGGCTTCGCGGTCTGATCCGTCCAGATCCAGCAGTCTGCGCGACCGCAGGTGCCGCTTGCGGCAGAAAATCCTTGTCTAGCGCTCGGATACAGGCGATCTTCACCTCAAACGCCACGCCACTTGGGGAATGCAGGCTTATAGGCTTCCTTGAAGCCCTTGGGCGTCGTGACGCTGCCGTCTTCGTGGCGGGTGCAGCCTTCCTGGTCGCCCGACTGGTTGATCGGGAACAGCACCTCGGCGACGAAACGGCCGCCCTCCTCCAGCACCGCCTCGACAACGTCGGGGGTGGCGGCATCGAAGCCGGGCAGGTTGCTGTAGTTCTGCAGGCCGACGACATGCTCCAGCAGGAAGCGGGTGTCGCGGACGGGGGGCGTATACTGAGGCATCCGATTATCCTTGCTGTTCGGTATTGTGGACGGCCGAGACGACCTCCACGAATTCGGTGAGTTCGGCGATGGCGGCGTCGATATCCTGCTTCTGCCGTTCGAGCAGCGCGATGCGCGCCTGGCAGCGGTCGATCGACACCTGCCGCTGCACGCGCCGCCCGTCGCCCAGATCATACAGGTCGATCATCTCGCGGATCTCGCTCAGGCTGAACCCGACGCGCTTGCCGCGCAGGATCCAGGCGAGACGCGCGCGGTCGCGGTGCGAATAGATACGCTGCGTGCCGCGTCGCTCGGGCGCGATAAGGCCTTCATCCTCATAGAAGCGCAGCGCCCGCGCGGTGACGCCGAACTCCTCGGACAGGTCCGAGATCGTGAAATGGTCGCGGTCGTGGCGATGTTCGATCATCGCATAAGCGGGAGACGAAGCCATGGGCTCCGACTACATCACGTTTACGTCAACGTCAATTGGCTGACGCGGTGGGACACAGCAAATTTCCGCCCGGCGTCCGCAGCGTTTCCGCCTCCGCCGTCGACGTGCTGAGGCGCTCGACGGTCAGCGCGGCGAGGGATGCGCGGCCGGTACACAGGCTGTCGCAGCTTGCCGGCAATTCCGCTGGAAAGACGATGCGATCGCCTTCGAACCGCGCCTCGAAACGACAGGCGCCGAAGGCCACTTGCACGCGATCTCCGCGGCGCCGCGCGGTGCCGGACGCCGCGCACCCCTGCCCCTCGCCGTAATCGACGAGCGCCCCCAGCCGCAGCAGGCCTTTCGCGCCCGGCACGACGCAGACGCGATCGGTGTCCAGCGCCCAGGAGCCGAGCAGATTGGCGCGTGTCGGATCGTCGATCAGGCCGGTGCGGATCGCCGCCGCTTCCAGCTGCGCACCGACCGTCGCGGCGTCGGCGGACGGCTGCGGTCGCGATCCGCAGCCCGCCAGCAGGGCGAGCGCGGCCGCCAGCGCCGGCAACGCCTTCATGCGACGCGGATGAGCCGATCGCCGTCGATCCGCCGGTAGAAGCAGCTCGTCGCCCCGGTGTGGCACGCGGGGCCGGCCGGATCGGCGATGATCCAGAGCGCATCCTGATCGCAGTCGATCCGCATCTCGACGACGCGCAGGAGGTTGCCCGAGGTTTCGCCCTTCTTCCACAGCCGGCCGCGGCTGCGGGACCAGAAGGTGGCCTCGCCACTCGATTGGGTCGCGGCCAGCGCCTCGGCGTTCATATGCGCCACCATCAGCAGCGCACCGTCGCGCGTGGTGACGACCGCGGTGATGAGGCCGGCGGCATCGTATTTGGGATCGAGGATCGGATCGGTTTCGCGCGGGTCGGACATGCGATCCTCCTACCGCCCACCCGCGGCATTGGCGAGAGCCGGTTGGCCCATCGATGGCATCAGCCGTCGCCCAAGACCATGTCCGGGATCGCGGGTGGGGCTATTATTCCGCCGCCCGTTGCGCTTCCGGTTCGTGCGCATGCACCCTGGCGAGCGCCTCGCCTTCGAGCTTGGCCAGTTCGCCCAATGTCTGGTCCAGCGCATCGCGCTGCTTTTCCAGCTCCTCGATCCGCATGCGAACCCGCTCGGCCAGCGCGCGCATCTGTTCGAGATGCTGGGGGTCCGCATCGTACAGGTCGAGGAATTCGGCGATGTCGGTCAATGAAAACCCCAGCCGTTTGCCGCGCAGGATCAATTGCATCCGGGCGATCTCGCGTCGGCGATAGACGCGCGTCGTGCCGATGCGGCAGGGCTCGATCAGCCCCTTGTCTTCATAGAAGCGCAGGGTCCGCGGCGTGATGCCGAGCATGTCGGCCACTTCCTGAATACCCTGCAATTCGCCTCTGTCCTCGTTCACCCCTTGCACCCTCACCTGACGCGAGCCGGCGTCTAGCGCGCCGCCTTCGCCATTTCCTCTTCGACCAGCTCCTTTTTGGAAAGCTTGCCGATCAACGTCTTGGGCAGACTGTCGCGGATTTCCACCTCGCGGGGAAGCTCGATCTTGCTGATCTTGTCGCGCAGGAAGTCGCGCAGATCGGCGCCCGTCACGCTGCCCGGTTCAGACAGGACGACGAAGGCCTTGGGCGCCTGGCCGCGATGCGCATCGGGTACGCCGATCACGACGGCTTCGACGACGGCGGGATGCTCGTACAGCGCCTCTTCGATCACGCGCGGATAGACGTTGTAGCCGCCGCACAGGATCATGTCCTTGATCCGGTCGACGATGAAGAGATAGCCGTCGTCGTCGAGATAGCCGACGTCGCCCGTCCGCAGCGCACCATCGGCGAAGGCCGCGTCGGTTTCGGCAGGCTTGTGCCAATAGCCCTTCATGACCTGCGGCCCACGCGCGCAGATTTCGCCCTTCTCGCCCTTGGGCATGATCCGCGTCGGGTCTTCGCGGTCGCGGATTTCGATCGTCGTGCCGGGGAAGGGCAGACCGGCCGAGCCTTCCTTGTTGACGCCGTCGAACGGGTTGCAGGTGATGATCGGCGAGGCTTCGGACAGGCCGTAGCCCTCGACCAGCTTCGCGCCGGTGTTCGTCTCGAACGCATGGCGCACCTCGATCGGCAGCGGTGCGCCGCCCGAAATGCAGACCTTGATCGCGGACAGGTCGGGACGCTGCCCCTCCCCCAGATTGGCGAGCGCATTGTAGATCGTGGGCACCGCCGGGAAATAGGTTGGCCGGGTGCGCTTCAGCGTGCCGAGCAACTGCTTCATTTCAAAGCGCGGCAGCAGGATCATCTCCGCACCGACCAACGTCGAGAAGGTCAGCACGTTGGTCAGCGCGAAGACGTGGAACAGTGGCAAGACACCGAGCACGCGATCCTGATCGGGCGTCTCGCCGCCGACGTGAACCAGCATCGCGTCGGTATTCGCGACGATATTCGCGTGGGAAAGCATCGCCGCCTTGGGCACGCCGGTGGTGCCGCCGGTATATTGCAGCACCGCCACCTCGTCCGGCGCGACCGCAACGGGTGTGGGCGCACCACCGCGTTTCATCAAGTCGGCAAAGCGGCTGTGGATCGGCCCCGCATTCAGACCCGCGAATTTGATTGTGAACGGCGCGCGACCGATCTCCTTGCGCTTGACCAGCTTGTAGGCGAATTTCTTGATCGTCGGCAGGGCGTCGGCGATCGGGCAGGTAATGACGTGGCGCATGCCCTTTTCACCTGCGACCTTCAGCACCCGCGCCTGAATTTCGGCGACATCGGGCGTCGCGATGATCTCCGCGCCCGAATCGTGGATCAGATGCGCAAGCTCGCGCTCGACGTAGAGCGGGTTGACGTTGACAACGATGCCGCCCGCCTTCAGCGTCGCGAAGAACAGGATCGGATAATAGGGCGTATTCGGCAGGCAGAGCGCGACGCGCGTGCCCTTCACCACGCCCAGCGCTTGCAACCCCGCCGCGGCGCGATCGACCGCCTTGCCGAGGTCGCCCCAGCTGGTGACGGAGCCCATGAAGTCGATCGCCGCGCGGCCGGGAAAGCGTGCGACGGTATGGTCGAGCAGGTCGCCGAGCAGGCGGGGCCGACTCGGCAGCGGAACGCCCTGCTTGATCGCCAGCGGCGCTGCACCCTGCGCCGTCGTTCCGGCGGTGGCGGTGTCGCTCATTCCCTCATCCTCTCATGCGCATCATCGAGCATATTGTCGGCTCGATCCACTTGACGTAATGGGAAGGTATCGCACCTATACGGCATCACGCAAGTCTGCCCTTGCATCCCGATGCCTGCCAAAGAGAGGATTTCATGACCAACGTCGTCATCGCCGGTTATGCGCGCTCGCCGTTTCACCTCGCCGGCAAGGGCGCCCTCGCCCGCGTCCGTCCCGACGATCTTGCCGCGCAGACGATTCGCGGCCTGATCGACAAGACCGGCGTCGACGCCGCCGAGATCGAGGACATCATCCTGGGCTGCGCCTTCCCCGAAGGCGAACAGGGCCTCAACGTCGCACGGATGATCGGGTTGCTCGCCGACCTGCCGTTGTCGGTCGGCGGCATGACGGTGAACCGTTTCTGCGGATCGTCGATGAGCGCGATCCACATCGCGATGGGCCAGATCCAGATCGGTGCGGGCGAGGCGTTCATCTGCGCCGGCCTGGAATCGATGAGCCGCGTGCCGATGGGCGGCTACAACCCCCTGCCCAACCCCGTTCTCGCGAAGAAGAATGCGGGCGCATACATGGGCATGGGCGATACGGCGGAGAATGTCGCGACCAAGTATCAGATCACGCGGGGCGAACAGGATGCGTTCGCGGTGAAGAGCCAGCAGAAGGCCGCTGCCGCGCGCGCCGATGGCCGGCTGAGTGATGAGATCGTGCCGATCCAGACGAAGGCCGGCACGGTGAGCGAAGACGGCACGATCCGTCCCGACACCACCGTCGAAGCGCTCGGCGGCCTGAAGCCCGCGTTCAGCCAGGACGGATCGGTTACCGCCGGCACCTCGTCGCCGCTGACCGATGGCGCGAGCGCGGTCCTAGTGACGTCGGAAGAGTTCGCCAACAAGCACGGCCTGAAGATCCTCGCCCGCATCAAGGCGGTGGGCGTGTCGGGCATCGAGCCGGAAACGATGGGTCTGGGTCCGATCAGCGCCTCGCAGAAGGCGCTGGCGCGCGCCGGCGTGTCGGTCGGCGACCTCGACGTCGTCGAGATCAACGAGGCGTTCGCCAGCCAGGCGATCGCCTGCATCCGCGATCTCGGCCTGAAGGACGAAACGATCAATCTCGACGGCGGCGCGATTGCGATCGGCCACCCGCTTGGCGCGACCGGCGCGCGCATCGTCGGCAAGGCCGCGGCGCTGCTGGAGCGCGAGGGCGGTCGCTACGCACTGGCGACCCAGTGCATCGGCGGCGGCCAGGGCATCGCCACGGTGCTGGAGCGCGCATAACATGAGCGAACCCATCAAAAAGGTGTGCGTGATCGGTGCGGGCGTCATGGGCGCCGGCATCGCCGCACAGGTCGCCAACGCCGGCATCCCGGTGCTGCTGCTCGATATCGTCCCCAAGGAGGGTGACGATCGGGACGCGGTGGCCAAGAATGCGGTCGCCAAGATGCTCAAGACCGAACCCGCGCCCTTCATGTCCAAGGGTGCGGCGAAGCTGGTCGAAACGGGCAATATCGATGACCAACTCGACCGTGTCGCCGAGTGCGACTGGATCGTCGAGGCGATCGTCGAACGGCTCGACATCAAGCAGGCGCTTTATGCGAAGCTGGAGCAGTTGAAGCGCCCCGGCACCGCGGTCAGCTCGAACACGTCGACCATTCCGCTCGGCCATCTGGTCGACGGGCGCTCGGACCAGTTCAAGGCCGACTTCCTCATCACGCACTTCTTCAATCCGCCGCGCTACATGCGGCTGATCGAGATCGTGCGCGGCGAACACACCGACGCGGCGGTGGCCGAAAAGGTCGAGGACTTCGTCGATCGCTTCATGGGCAAGCGCATCGTCCGCGCCAAAGACACGCCGGGCTTCATCGCCAACCGCATCGGCACCTATTGGCTCGCCGTCGCGATCAATGCGGCGATGGACCAGGGCCTGACCGTCGAGGAGGCCGACCAGATCGGCGGCCGCCCGATGGGCGTGCCCAAGACGGGCATCTTCGGCCTCGTCGACCTGGTCGGCGTCGACCTGATGCCGCTGCTGTCGAAGAGCCTGTCGTCCACGCTGCCGCAGGGCGACCCCTATTTCGACACCGTCCGTCCGATGCCGCTCGTCGATAAGATGATCGCGGACGGGTTCACGGGTCGCAAGGGCAAGGGCGGTTTCTACCGCTTCGACAAGGCGACCAAGACCAAGCTCGCGCTCGATCTGGCCACCGGCGAGTATCGCGGTGGGCAGAAGCCCGCGCCGCTGCCACCCAAGGCGGAAAAGGATCTGGGCGCGCTGATCGCGACGCCGGGCAAGGTCGGCGATTATGCCTGGGAGATCCTGGGCAAGACCTTGTCCTATGCGGCGATGCTAGTCGGCGAAGCCGCGGACGATATCGTCGCGATCGATGATGCGATGAAGCTCGGCTATAATTGGAAGTTCGGCCCGTTCGAGTTGCTCGACCGGATCGGTGCCGCCGCCTTCGTGCAACGGCTGCGCGACGAAGGCCGCAGCGTTCCCGCGATCCTCGAGACGGCCGGCGACCGCAGTTTCTACCGCGTCGTCGAGGGCAAGCGCCAGTTCCTGGGCACGGACGGCGACTATCATGACGTCGTCCGCGGCGATGGCGTGCTGCTGCTCGAAGACATCAAGCTCCGCTCCGAGCCGTTGCTCAAGAACGCGTCGGCCGCTCTGTGGGATGTCGGCGACGGCGTTGCCGCGCTCGAGTTCACTACCAAGATGAACGCGCTCGACGGCGAGATCATGAGCCTGATCCAGCAGGCGATCCCTCTGGTGCAAGACCGGTTCAAGGCGCTGGTGATTTATAACGAAGGCTCGAACTTCTCGGCCGGCGCCAACCTGGGCATGGCGATGTTCGCCGTCGCCGCGGGCATGTGGGGCGAGATCGAAAAGCTGATCGCGGGCGGGCAGCAGGCACTGAAAGCGCTGAAATACGCCCCCTTCCCGGTCGTCGCGGCACCGGCCGGCATGGCGCTGGGCGGTGGCTGCGAGGTCGTGCTCCACGCCGATGCGGTGCAGGCGCACGCCGAAAGCTACATCGGTCTGGTCGAGTGCGGCGTCGGCCTGCTTCCCGGCTGGGGCGGCAATGGCGAATTGCTCGATCGCCTCGCCAAGGCGCCGATGATGCCGCGCGGGCCGATGCCCGCCGTCGCCAAGGCGTTCGAGACGATCTCGACCGCGCAGGTGTCGAAGTCGGCCGCGCTGGCGAAGGAGATGATGTTCCTGAAAGCCAGCGACGGCATCACGATGAACCGCGACCGCCTGCTCGCCGACGCCAAGGCCAAGGCGCTCAGCCTTGTCGACGGCTATAAGGCACCCGAAAAGCCGACCTTCCGTCTGCCGGGCGAAAGCGGCCGCACCGGCATCGCCGGCGTCGTCGAGGGCTTCCGCAAGAAGGGCATGGCGACTGAGTATGACGAGGTCGTCTCTGGCCGGCTCGCGACGGTGCTGACCGGCGGCGAGGCCGATCTGGTCGATACCGTGCAGGAGGATGAGCTGCTGACGCTGGAGCGTGCGGCGTTCATGGAGGCCTTGCGCGATCCGCGGACGCAGGCACGCGTGCAGCAGATGCTGACCACGGGGAAGCCGCTGCGCAACTGACGCTGCCCCGGGCGGGGTTCAGGGCTTGCGAATGCGAGGCCTGGAACCGCCCGGGCGCATGGCGGTTGGCACGATCCGATGCCGTCCGCGGGAAAAGATGCTTTGTACACCGCGGTTTACGTCATCACACTTGACACACTGCGCCCCGGAGTTAGGCGGGCATCAGATTGCCGTAAACGGCATCTGGCTCGCCAATAGGTCATGGCCCGGCATCGGGTGGCCTCCGCGGCGCCACAATGCGACCGTACAGATACGGCGCAAGGCTTGAACGGCTTGTTCGATGGGCGCGGCCGTTCGCGTCCATCCGGGAGAGGAGAAGTAACCATGTCCCTGATGTTGATTGGCGCGCTGCTGGCCGCCGCCCCTGCGCCCACCCCCACCCCCGACGTCGCGCTGGGCCGGTGGAAGACCGAGACGCGCAACGGCATCGTCGAAATCCAGCGCTGCGGCGCGTCGATCTGCGGCCGGCTGATCTCGTCCGAACTGCTCCGCCAGCAGCCCGACCTGAAGGACGTCAACAATCAGGATCCGGCGCAGCGCGGCCGCCTGCTGAAGGGGCTGTTGCTGATCAGCGGCTTCACCGCCGATGGCGATGCCTGGAGCGGCGGCAAAATCTACAACCCCGACGACGGCAAGACGTACAAGGCGAAGGTGACGCCCGTCGACGCCAACACGCTGAAGGTGCGCGGCTGCGTCTTCGTGCCGCTCTGCAAGACGCAGACCTGGACGCGCGTGCGCTGATCCGACCCGTTTCGACCTACCAGTAAGCTTAAGGAAGACCGCTCATGTCCCTGCGTATCAAGACTTCGTTGCTCGCCACTGCCGTCCTCGGCTCGTTCGGCTTCGCCTCGGTGGCGCACGCCCAGGCCTTCTATCTGCAGGAGCAGTCGGCGCGTGGCGCCGGCCGCGCCTTCTCGGGTGAAGTCGCCGACACCGGCCCGCAGTCGCTGTGGTGGAACCCGGCGTCGATCGCAGGGATGGAGCGCGGCGAGGCGGCGATCAACGCGTCGGGCATCCTGCCGCGCGGCCGCGTCGTCAACAACGGCACCGTGGTGTGTCGCCCGGCCGGCGTGTCGTGCGCCAACCCCGCCAACTACCAGCCGGTCGGCGGTGCGCAGGAAGCACGCAATCCGATCGACAAGGGCCTGCTGCCGTCGGGTGCGATCGCCCTGCCGTTCGGCCCGGTCGCCTTCGGCCTCGCGGTGACGTCGCCCTACAGCTTCACCACCGATTACGATAACAACAGCTGGACCCGCTATAGCGCGACCCGCACCAAGCTGATGACGATCGACATCCAGCCGTCGATCGCGGTGGCGCTGACCGACTGGCTGCGCGTGGGCGGCGGCGCCAACGTCGAGCACGTCTATGCCAGCCTGGGCAACGCGCTGCCCAACCTGACCACCACCGCCGACGGCTCGCAGAAGCTGGAAGGCAAGGGCTGGGACATCGGCTGGACCGCGGGCGTCCAGATGCACAACGACTGGGCGACCGTCGGCATCAGCTACAAGTCGCGCATCGAGCACACGCTGACGGGTGATCTGACCGTCGCCGGTCTGGTCGGCCCGCTGGCCGGCCAGAACCGCACGCTGACCGGCGTGCAGGCGAGCTTCTACACGCCTGCGCAGACGATCGTCGGTGCGCGCATCAAGGTGACGCCGGCGCTGACCCTGAACGGCCAGGCGGTGCGCTACAATTGGAGCAAGTTCGACGCGATCCGCCTCGGCGCGCCGCTGAACACCGCGCTGCCCGAAAACTATCGTGACAGCTACAGCCTGGCCGGCGGCGTGGACTATGCCGTCTCGCCCAGCCTGACGGTCCGCGCCGGCGTGCAGCGCGCGCTGACCCCGACGCAGGACGGCCTGCGCGACGCGCGCGTGCCGGATTCGAACCGCTGGAACTATGGCGTCGGCGGCACCTTCCAGGTGACTCCGAAGTTCGGCTTCGATCTCGCTGCAAACTATGTCGATTTCGAAGACACGACGATCGACCGTCAAACCGCGGCCTATGTCGGCACCGCGGCGCAGACCAACGTCCTGACCCGCGGCACCCTGCGCGATGCCCATGCGGTCGTTCTGTCGGCGGGCGCGCATATCGGCTTCTGATCCCGCCACCTATCTGCATCAAAACGTTGCGGGTCCGGGTTCCGTTGGAACCTGGGCCCGTTTCTTTGCGTACTGATAACAAGGGTTTGCTTTGCGCTGCGTCGAAACGATAAGGCCTACCCCGCCAGTGGCGTACACCGCGTCGAAAACGTCGGTATGTCAGATGCATCAAGGGGCCTTTGATGAGCGATTACGAACTGTCCATGTCTCGCCGCGGCGTGCTCGCGAGCGGGGCGATCGGTGCGGCGGCGACCGCCATGCCCACTGAGGCGGCAGCCGCGCCGCTCGACAAACGGCCAACCCCGCCGACGATGCCGGTGACGCTGAAGGTCAATGGCCGGACCAGCCAGGTCGCGCTCGACACGCGGACGACGCTGCTCGATGCGCTGCGCGAACATTGGAAGCTGACCGGCACGAAGAAGGGCTGCGACCATGGCCAGTGCGGTGCCTGCACGGTGCTGGTCGAGGGGCGGCGCATCAACAGCTGCCTCAGCCTCGCCGTGATGCACGATGGCGACGAGATCACCACGATCGAAGGGCTCGGCACGCCCGACAAGCTGCATCCGATGCAGGCGGCCTTCGTCAAGCACGACGGCTATCAGTGCGGCTATTGCACGCCTGGCCAGATCTGCTCGGCGGTCGCGGTGCTGGACGAGATCAAGCGCGGCGTGCCCAGCCATGTGCAGGACGACGTCGCCGGCGCGCCTGCGCTGACTGCGGAGGAAATGCGCGAACGGATGAGCGGCAACATCTGCCGCTGCGGCGCCTATTCGAACATCATCGACGCGATGCGGGACGTCGCGGGAGCCAAAGCATGAAGGCCTTCACCTACGAACGCGCCGACACGCCCGCCGCCGCTGCGCAGGCCGTAGCCGCGCGCCCCGGCGCGAAGTTCATCGCAGGCGGCACCAACCTGCTCGACCTGATGAAGTTGCAGATCGAGGAGCCGGTGCATCTGGTGGACGTCAACCGGCTGAAGCTCGACCGGATCGAGCCGACCGACACTGGCGGCCTGCGCATCGGCGCGCTGGTGCGCAACACCGATCTCGCTGCGGACGCGCGCGTACGCCGCGACTATGGCGTCCTGACCCGCGCGATCGTCGCGGGCGCCAGCGGGCAGCTGCGTAACAAGGCCACCACCGCAGGCAACCTGATGCAGCGCACGCGTTGCCCCTATTTCTACGATACCAACCAGCCGTGCAACAAGCGCAAGCCCGGATCGGGCTGTGCGGCAATCGGTGGCTACAGCCGGCAGCTCGGCATCATCGGCACGAGCGATGCGTGCATCGCGACCTATCCCGGCGACATGGCGGTGGCGATGCGGCTGCTCGACGCAAGCGTCGAGACGGTGCAGCCATCGGGCACGACGCGCGCGATCCCGATCGCCGACTTCCACCGCCTGTGGGGCGACACGCCGCATATCGAAACGGCGCTGCAGCCGGGTGAGCTGATCACGGCGGTGACGCTGCCCAAGCCGCTCGGCGGGACGCACATCTACCACAAGGTGCGCGACCGTGCGTCCTACGCCTATGCGCTGGTGTCGGTGGCCGCGGTGATCCAGCCCGACGGCACTGGCCGCGCCGCGATCGGCGGCATTGCGCCCAAGCCGTGGCGGACGCCCGAGGCGGATGCGGCCATGCCGCAGGGGGCGAAGGCGGTGGCGAGCCGCTTGCTCGCCGGCGCTCGCCCCACCGCCGACAACGCCTTTAAGTTGCCGCTGGTCGAGCGCACGCTCGCCGGTGTGATGGCCCAAGCCAAGAGCAGGAGCGCCGCGTGAAGTTCGATCAGCCTGCGGGCACCAATCCGATCGACCAGCTGAAGGTCATCGGCAAGCCGACCGATCGTATCGACGGCAAGTACAAGACCACCGGCACGGCGCGATACGCCTATGAGCGTCATGACGTCGCCCCGAACGCCGCCTACGGCTATGTCGTCGGCGCCGGCATCGGCAAGGGCCGGATCAGCAGCATGGATCTCAGCGCCGCCAAGGCCGCGCCGGGCGTGCTGGCGATCGTCACCGCGGACACGGCCGGTCCGCTCGGCAAGGGCGACATGAATACCGCCAAGCTGCTCGGCGGTCCGGCGGTCGACCATTATCATCAGGCGATCGCGCTCGTCGTTGCCGAGACGTTCGAACAGGCGCGCGCCGCCGCGGGCCTGATCCGCGTCGATTATGCGCGTGGCAAGGGCCGCTTCGACCTCGACAGCGCGCTCAAGACGGCGCCGCTGAAGGGTGACGGCAGTGGTGAAGGCAGCGCCGCACCGCCCGTCGACCGTGTCGGCGACTTCGACAAGGCGTTCGCCGCGGCCCCCGTGACGCTCGACGCGCGCTACGAGACGCCCGACCAGAGCCATATGATGATGGAGCCGCATGCCAGCACCGCGGCATGGAATGGCGACAGGCTGACGCTGTGGACGTCGAACCAGATGATCGCCTGGGGCAAGGGCGACGTCGCCAAGACGCTAGGCATTCCGAAACAGAACGTCCGGCTGATCTCGCCCTATATCGGCGGTGGGTTCGGCGGGAAGCTGTTCGTGCGCGCCGATGCGATTCTTGCGGCGCTGGGTGCCAAGGCGGCGGGGCGGCCGGTGAAGGTCGCGCTGCAACGGCCGCTGATGGCGAACAACACCACGCACCGCCCGGCGACGCGCCAGCGCATCCGGTTGGGCGCGGGCAAGGACGGCAAGCTCGTCGCGATCGCGCACGAAAGCGGTTCGGGCGATCTGCCCGGCGGTGGACCGGAAACGGCGGTGGCGCAGACCAAGCTGCTCTATGCCGGCGCCAACCGGCTGACGTCGATGCGCCTCGCGGTGCTCGACCTGCCCGAAGGCAATGCGATGCGCGCACCGGGCGAAGCACCGGGGCTGATGGCGCTTGAGGTCGCGATGGACGAGATGGCGGAAAAGCTGGGCATGGACCCGGTCGCCTTCCGCATCGCGAACGACACGCAGGTCGATCCCGAAAAGCCGGAACGCAAATTTTCACAGCGCCAGCTGGTGCAGTGCCTCCAGATGGGGGCCGATCGCTTCGGCTGGAGCCGGCGTCAGGCCAAGCCGCGCGCAGTGCGGGACGGCCGCTGGCTGGTCGGCATGGGCGTCGCGTCGGGCTTCCGCAACAACATCAACATGAAGTCGGGCGCCCGCGTCGGCATCGATG
Source organism: Sphingomonas sp. NIC1 (assembly GCF_001638925.1). Classification (NCBI taxonomy): domain Bacteria; kingdom Pseudomonadati; phylum Pseudomonadota; class Alphaproteobacteria; order Sphingomonadales; family Sphingomonadaceae; genus Sphingomonas; species Sphingomonas sp. NIC1. The sequence goes on along the minus strand of NZ_CP015521.1, from coordinate 3,072,386 downwards.
CCAAGGGCATCGTCACGGTCGCGACCGACATGACCGACATCGGCACCGGCAGCTATACGATCATCGCGCAGACGGCCGCCGAGATGATGGGCGTCCCCCTCGACAAGGTTCGTGTGCTGCTCGGCGACAGCGACTTCCCCGTGGCCGCCGGATCGGGCGGACAATGGGGCGCAAACAGCGCGACCGCGGGCGTCTATGCCGCCTGCGTCAAGCTGCGTGAGGCGGTCGCGCAGAAGCTGGGCTTCAACTCGGCCGATGTTGTGTTCGAGGACGGCAAGGTCCGCTCGGGCAATCGCAGCGTGCCGCTGGGTCAGGCTGCGGGCGACGCGGGCCTATCCGCCGAGGACAGTATCGAGTTCGGCGACCTCGCCAAGAAGGTACAGCAGTCGACCTTCGCGGGGCATTTCGTCGAGGTCGGCGTCGATGCCTATACCGGGGAGATCCGGGTCCGCCGCATGCTGGCGGTATGCGCCGCCGGGCGTATCCTCAACCCCAAGTCCGCGCGCAGCCAGGTGATCGGCGCGATGACGATGGGCGTGGGCGCGGCGCTGATGGAGGAACTCGCCGTCGACAAACGGTTCGGCTTCTTCGTCAACCACGACCTTGCGAGCTATGAGGTGCCGGTCCACGCGGACATCCCGCACCAGGAGGTGGTGTTCCTCGACGAGACCGATCCGACGACGTCGCCGATGAAGGCCAAGGGCGTCGGCGAGCTCGGCCTATGCGGCGTCGGCGCGGCGATCGCCAATGCGATCTACAACGCGACCGGCGTGCGCGTTCGCGAATATCCGATCACGCTCGACAAGATCATCGGCGGCATGGCGAAGGTGGCGTAAGGGTAGAGGGGTCGGTTCGCCGGCCCCCACACCGTCACTACATCATGCGCAGCTTGGTGGGCGCGATAGCCCTCTGAGCTAAGGGATATTCGGACCGCGTCCGTTATGACGAACCGGGTGAGGCGAAGGCTCGCCCCACCCAGTCGCGATAACTTCGTTACTTCCCCGACTTCAGCCATGTCTCCACGGCGGGGCGCAGGCGCTCCGCGGCCGCCTTGCGCACCGCGATGCCCGAGATCACGCGACGCGCCGGTGCGCGCGAGGTTTCCGGGAGCGTCTGCGCGAAGCTTTCGATCTTGCCCGGCATCTTGGGATCGGACGAGCCACCGCCCAGGCCGACGATGAAGCCCGACCGGCTGCTTTCCTCGATAAAGCCATTGACCAGCGTGTGGTTCGCCACCGCCCAGTCGAACGCCATATCGGGATGGCTGCCCGAGATCGCCCGCAGCAGCGCCGCCTTCTGGGGGGCGGTGAACGTGTCTGTCTTGAGCAAGGCCAGTGCGCGGGTCGCGACCGCATCGTCCTCCGCCGCGCCGAGCAGCGACACATACCGGTTCTTGGTGACCGGATTGGTTTCCGCCTGGGTCAGCGCCAGCAGCGCATCCCAATCGGCGGGCGTCGCATAGGTGGCGAAGGTCGACAGGATCGGTGCGCGGATGGCGGGCGGGATCGCGGTCGGATTCGTCTTGAGCTGCGCGACATAGCTGCGCGCCTGCGCCAGCACCTGGCCGTCGCCCGCCGCGCCCAGGCGATAGACGAGCGATTCGCGCAGGTTCGTCACCAGCGGCGACTCACCCGGCTGCGCCGTCATGCCGATGCGCCGCAGCACGGGGCCGAGGATCGCGACGGTGCGATTGCGCAGCGCCGTCTCCAGTGGCGTGCCCTCGTACAGCCCGGCTAGGCTGCCGAGGCGTCCCGACACCAGCTGCCATTCGAGCGGATCGGCGCCCTCGCCCACCCGGCCCATCAGCGCGAAGAAGCGCGACAGGTCCTGATAGCCCCCCGCCGCCAGCGCATAATCGTCGGCGAGCGTGCCGAGGCGGTCCTTCAGCTCCAGCCGCGTATAGTCGCGCACCAGCGCGTCGTGCGCCGGCTGATCGTACATCACACGCGTGTAGCTGCCCTTGCCTTGGTTCAGCACCAGCGTGCCGCAGCCCTTGACGGTGACCTTGGTCGATGGGCCGGTGACGATGGTGCGGGTCTCACCGCCGCCGAGCGTGCCGACGACCATCGGCACCTTCCACGTCTGCGGCTTCTTCGACGCCTCATCCAGGCCGAAACGGCCCTGCACCAGCGTCGCCTGCGTCATGCCGCCGACGCACTGCGCGTTCGACAGCGTCACCAGCGGCACGCCGCCCTGCAGCGTATAACCATGCGCGATCTCCGCGACGGGCTGCCCCGCCGCGGCGGACAGTTCCGCCCACAGCTGTTCGGTGACGGTGTTGCCGTATTTGTACTTCGCCATGTAGCGGCGAATGCCGTCGCGGAACTTGTCCGGGCCCAACGTCGATTCGAGCATGCCGATCACGGCCTGCCCCTTCATATAGGTGATGCCGTCGAAGGCCTCGCCGATCTGATCGACCGTCTCGATCTTGCGGATGATCGGATGTGTGGCCGAGGTCGCGTCGATACTCATCGCCGCCTCGCGGTCGCTCATTACCGCACCGGCTTCCGCATTCCAGTCGGGGTTCAGATCGGCGGCGGACTTGTTCTCCATCCACGAGGCGAAGCCCTCGTTCAGCCACAGATCGTCCCACCAGCGCATGGTGACGAGGTCGCCGAACCATTGATGCGCCATTTCGTGCGCGACGACGGTGAAGATGCGCTGGCGGCCGCTTTCGGTGGCACGCTTGGGATCGAACAGCAGTTCGGGTTCGAAGTAGAAGATCGCGCCCCAATTCTCCATCGCGCCAAAGAACTGGCTGGAGCCGGGGCCGGCGATCATGTCCATCTTCGGCAGCGGATAGGGGGTGCCGAAATAGCTGTTGTAATAGCCGAGCAGCCGCTTGGCCTGCGCCAGCGCGTAATCGCCCTGGTCCGCGACGCCGCGACGCGTCACGACGCCGATCTCGACATTGCCCGCCTGCACCGTCTTGCGGTCCAGATCACCCATGCCGAGGTACAGGAGGTAGCTCGACATCACAGGCGTTTCGGCAAAGCTGTACAGCTGCGTGCCGTTGGCCTGCTTCGTCACCGACGTTGCCGGCATGTTGGAAATGCCGAGCTGCCCCGCCGGCACCACCGCCTTCAGCTTGAACTTTGCCTTGAACGCCGGCTCGTCCCACATCGGCGCGAAGCGGCGGGCGTCGGGGGCTTCGAACTGCGTCGCGAGCATGCGCGCTTTCGACCCGTCCTGGTTGGTGTAATCGATCGCGAACAGGCCGGCGGCGGACTGGTTGATCTTGCCGCTCCACGCAAAGCCGACGGTGTGACGGCCGACGGTCGCGGCGGCGGGCAGCGTCAGCACGAGCTGCTGCTTGTCCTTGTCGAGCGTGAAGCGGACAGCCTTGCCGTCGACCGTCGCCGACGTGACGTCCAGATCTGCGGCGTTGAGCGTAATCGTGCGGGTCGCCGCCTTCACGTCCACGGTGACCGTCTCGGTGCCGGTGAAGGTCATCGCCTGCGCATTCGGCGTCACGGCGATATCGTACAGCACGGGCACGACATCGGTCGGCAGGCTGCCCGCAGCGAGCGCAGGCGCGGAGACGGTCATCGCGAGAGCGGCGGCGACGGCGAGTTTCATGGACTGGTAACTCCGGATACAATGTTACGTCCCGTCTGACGCCTTTGCACGCGCGCCGCAAGCGCCGTCGTGCTGGACAGGCGGATAGGTTTCGCTAGACAACCGATCATACGAAGAGGAGCCGCCCGACCATGACGACGCCCACGCTGTTCGACCGCCTGCGCCTGCCCGTGATCGGTTCGCCGTTGTTCATCATTTCCGGGCCGGAACTCGTGATCGCGCAGTGCAAGGCGGGCATCGTCGGATCGTTTCCGGCGCTCAATGCCCGGCCGCAGGCTTTGCTCGACGAATGGCTGCACCAGATCACCGAAGAGCTCGCCGCGCATAATCGGGCGCACCCGGATCGTCCCGCCGCGCCGTTCGCCGTCAACCAGATCGTCCACAAATCGAACGACCGGCTGGAAGCCGACCTTGCCACCTGCGCCAAGTGGCAGGTGCCGATCGTCATCACCTCGCTGGGCGCGCGCGAGGACCTGAACACCGCGGTCCATGGCTGGGGTGGCATCACGCTGCACGACGTCATCGACGATCGCTTCGCGCGCAAGGCGATCGAGAAGGGCGCGGACGGGCTGATCGCAGTGGCGGCCGGGGCCGGCGGCCATGCGGGGCGCCTGTCCCCCTTCGCGATCATCCAGGAAATCCGCCAGTGGTTCGATGGACCGCTCGCTTTGTCGGGATCGATCGCGACGGGCGGTGCGATCCTGGCGGCGCAGGCGATGGGCGCCGACTTCGCTTATATCGGCTCACCCTTCATCGCCACGACCGAGGCGAATGCCGCGCCCGATTACAAAGCGTCGATCGTCGCGAGCAAGGCCGCCGACATCGTCTATTCGAACCTGTTCACCGGCGTGCATGGCAATTACTTGCGCAGCTCGATCGAGGCGGCCGGGCTGGACCCCGATCATCTGCCCGAAGGCGACCTCAAGACGATGAATTTCGGCGGCAACAACGGGTCGAAGGCGAAGGCCTGGCGCGACATCTGGGGATCGGGCCAGGGCATCGGCGTGATCGATGCGGTGGAAAGCGTCGCTGACCGCGTCGATCGCTTCGCGCGCGAATATGCGGCGGCAAAGGCGCGGATCGCCAGCTAACCCGGCGCCGCGTCGCGGTCAGAAGGCCAGCGCCAGCCGATCGTGCAGACGCTGGACCGGGCTGGGGGCGACCGCATCGCCTTGGGCCGCATCCAGCAGACCGACCCGGCGGTGCAGGTTCGCGCTCGCCTCTACCAAGGCGCGGGCACGCTGCGGCAGCGCCGCGACCAAGTCCGCGTCGAACTGCGGCGCGTGGCCCAGCCGCCGGTTCCCATCGAGCGCGTCGCGCGGCTGCATCTCGCCCGCATCGATCGCTCGTTGCGTCAGCAGCCAGGCGATGACGTGCATCAGCCGCGTCGTCACCTTCAGCGATTCGCACGAAAAGCCGACGCGGATCAGCGGGTCGAGCGCTTCCCGCTCCAGCCGCCCCGCCTCGTCGAAATAGCTGCGCGCCTCGTCCGCCAGCAGCATCGCCTCCGTATAGAGCGAATCGATCAGGCGGCGATGGATGCGTGATTCGGAACGGCTGCCAGTCATGCGTTCACCGGTGGCATAGCGTGCGCCGCCTGCCCAGCGGCCGTTGCTGTCGATCCTGTGCCAAAACGGAAAAACACCATCGGCGGCTTAGGCGATGATGTCCGGGATCAGCTGGTCTTCGCATGAGGCGATCTCGTCGCGTAGCCGCAGCTTGCGCTTCTTCAGCCGGGCGAGCTGCAATTGGTCGGGCGTCGCGCTGGCGCCCAAGGCCGTGATCGCCGCGTCGAGATCGCGGTGCTCGGTGCGCAGCTGTTCCAGGCGGGCGATGATCTGCGCGTCGTCCATGGTAAAACCCCCTGCCACCACCCTGCGGCCCGCTTTGCCCCTAGCGCAGCCGGACGACCAACCCAAGTCGTCGCATCATGCCCCTCGGCTAATCGTGTTCAACCATTTTCGGTGACGACTTTTAGGATGTTCGGTGGTTTACTCAGTCCCCCAACACGCATGCATCAGGAGGTACACCGAAATGCAGACGACGCATCAACAGGCACTGGAAACCAAGCATGCCGCGCTCGACCGCCGCATCGCCGACGAATCCCATCGCCCGATGCCCAACTCCGCGATCCTCACCGACCTGAAGCGCCAAAAGCTGAAATTGAAAGAAGAGCTTACGGGCCTGTAGAGCCTGACGCCAATCAGCCCCTCCCCAATACGGAGGGGCTTTTTGCAGGGGCGGCACGTCGAAGGGGAACGCCCGCCGCGACCCTTAAACCGCAGTGACCTCGTCGCGCACCAGCGCCGGATCGATCGGGGTGTCGAACGCGATCCCCATCCGTCCCGCGGTACACCAGGCGACCTTCCCCGCGACGGTTCCCAGCCCCGGCATCTCGAGCCGCACCAGCGATCCCGGCTCCCTCAGTACACCGCAATCGACCATCACCCCGCCCGGCGACAGGTTGCGCATGCGAACCTCGCGATCGCAATGATCGCCGTGCAGCCATAGACGCGCCGGGAGCAACAGGCTTTCGCGCGGTGGCTGGCGCGGCGGCACGATGCCGCCGTCGACAGGCCCGGCATCGTCGGATGCCGTAAGAGACGCGTGGAAGAGGCTGTCCATATCCGGTGCCCTCGTCATGATCGGCCGGGAAACTCCCACCGCATGCCGCCCCGAATCTTACCAGAACGTAAACGCCGGCGCATCGCAGCGCGACGGCCGGCGCACGATCAATCTTCGCGCGAAATCTTCTCGTTACGCTCGTGGCGCTCCTGCGCCTCCAGCGTCATCGTCGCGATCGGGCGCGCCTCCAGCCGGCCGAGGCTGATCGGCTCGCCGGTGACTTCGCAATAGCCGTATTCGCCCTCGTCGATGCGGCGGATGGCGGCTTCGATCTTCGACACCAGCTTCCGCTGGCGGTCGCGGGTGCGCAGTTCGATCGACCAGTCCGTCTCGCTCGACGCGCGGTCGGTCAGGTCGGCTTCGCGCAGCGAGTCGAGCTGCAGCTGGTTGAGCGTTCCGGCCGCGTCCTGCAGGATCGCGTCCTTCCAGCGGAGCAGCTTGTTGCGGAAATAGGTCTGCTGGCGAAGATTCATGAACGGCTCATCGGGGCTTGGCCGATAACCATCGTCGCTCCAGTCGCCGGCGTCATTCGCGGGCAACATGTCGGCATTCCTGTCGTGTACGCGGCTTACGTGCGTTGCCATGCCACTCTCCCTCCGGTCCCTGAATTTGAACCCGGGACCGCCCCCATATTGGTGAGGCGCCTATAATCGCGGCTGAACGGAACCACAAGCGATGCGAGTTACCGAATCGATCGCCAGCACGAACTTTTATTGCGAATGGGACCAGAACGGTTGCAAGTCAGCGACTAAGCTGCGTTACGGTCGGAACGCGATTGCGAAACCCACCGCTGTTTCACTCTGGTACGTTAACCGCGAATCAGATGGTGCAATCTCGGTGAAGCACTGCAAAAGCAGCGAATTGCTGGTTAACAAACTTGCACTTAACGGTTTGTTTTGCGTTGAATGGCATAGGCGGCACTCCGTTGCTGCGACACGACGATCCGGGCCGCAGGGACCGGCAATGAAAGAGAGACCCGATGTCCGTACGGATGGCTTTGGCGAAATTGTGCGCATGCGCCTGTGGCGGTGCGTTGATCGGCGGTGGCGCCGTCCACGTCGCCGAACGTCCCAGCCGCCCCGTCTACACCAAACAGGTCAAGAAGCGGGTGGTCGCGCATCGGCAGGTCGCCGCGGTCCAGCGTAAGGCCGTGCGCCGTCGCGTGGTGACCACGACGACCACCGCGGCCTGCGCGCCAGCCGTGGTGACGGTCGCCAGCCAGGCTGCACCGGTGCCGGTGCCCCTGCCCGCGTCCGAAGGCTTCGTAACCGGCGGCGGTGGCGGCGTGCCCGTGGTCGTCGGCGGCAGCGGCGGCTGGGGTGGCGGCGGCGGTGGCTTCTTCGGGGGCGGGTTCTTCGGCGGCGGATCGTCCGGATCGTCGGGCAGCATCGTGATTTCGTCGACATCCAGCGGCGGGTCGAGCTCGACCAGTTCGTCCAGCAGTTCCTCGTCGTCCGGCAACGTGTCGAGCAGCTCGTCGGGGAACGTATCGAGCAGTTCGTCGACCAGCAGCTCCACGGGCGGCGCGAACGTCGTCGTCGACAATCAGAACAACAATAACAACAACAACCAGAACAATAACACGAACCAGAATTACAACGAAAACAACAACAACAATAATAATAACAACAATCAGAGCCAGAATCAGGGCCAAGGCCAGAACCAGGGTCAGGGGCAGAACCAAGGCCAGGGCCAGGGCCAGGGCCAGGGGCAAGGTCAGGGACAGGGCCAGGGCCAATATGGTTCGAGCTCGAAGGGCTGGAGCTCCACCGGCGGACCGCCGCCGCCCCCGCCGCCACCGGGTTCGACCGGATCGTCGGGCGGCCCGCCCGCGCCGGTGCCCGCGCCGCCGATGGTGCTGCTGTTCGGCGCCGCTGCCGCCGCTCTGGTCGCCCGCAAGCGCTTCGCCAAGCCGCAAGCGGCCTGATCCGAAGCCCGGTTCCACCACAAAAAAAGGGGCTGCCGAGTAATCGCTCGGCAGCCCCTTTTTCGTTGGGCGGTTCGTCAGGCGGACCGCAGCGCCTGCTCGATATCCGGCACCGGATGGCCGGTGAGGTCCTTGGCCAGCTCACCCGCAAGCCGGTTGCTGACCTCTTTGTGATAGTGTTTGCGCAGCTCGCCGAGCGTCTTGGGCGGGGCGACGATGATCAGCGATTCGAAATCGTTGGCCAGCGCGCGGCGCTTCAGCATATCGGCCGTCTCGGCCGCGAAGCGATCCTCTTCCTGCTGGTGGAAGTCCGTTTCGCCCATCGTGCCACCTTGCGTCGAGGAGGCCTGGCCGGCGGCATCGGTCTTCTGGTCGCGATCGGCCGGGTTCACCTTCTCCTCGGCATGCTCGACCTGAAGATTGGGATAATCTGCATCGCCCTCGTTGCGGAAGAACAGCGCCTTGCGGCCATCGGCGACGAGCACGAAGGCATTGTGGGGGACCTGCATCGGGGCTTCTCCTGATCGTTGCTATCCCCTGCTCAACGCAGCCGAGGCGGGCGGGTTGCCGCCTGACGCGCGGCGGGGCATAGCCGCGCCATGCACGATATCCGCGCCATCCGGGACGATCCCGCCGCCTTCGACGCCGCCCTCGTCCGCCGGGGCGCTGCCCCCCATTCCGCCGACCTCATCGCGCTGGACGACACGCGCCGCGCTGCGATCGCCGCCGCCCAGGACGCGCAGACCCGCCGGAACGAGCTGTCGAAGGGCATCGGTCAGGCCAAGGCGCAGAAGGACGAAGCGCGCGCGCAGGCACTGATGGCCGAAGTCGCGGCGCTGAAAGAGGCGCTGCCCGGTCTCGAAGCCGCCGATGCGGAAGCGGGCCTCGCACTCGAACGCGCGCTGGCCACCATCCCCAATCTGCCCGCCGCGGACGTCCCCGACGGCGAGGACGAGGCCGGCAACGTCGAACAGACGCGGTGGGGAACCCCGCGCGCGTTCGACTTCACGCCGCGCGAGCATGCCGACATCGGTCCGGCGCTGGGCATGGACTTCAAGACGGGCGCCGATCTGTCGGGCGCGCGCTTCACGTTCCTGCGCGGGCCGATGGCACGGCTGCACCGGGCGCTCGCCCAGTTCATGCTCGACCACCAGACCGCCGACAATGGCTACGTGGAGTGCAACCCGCCCGTGCTGGTCAACGATCCGGCGATGTACGGCACCGACAAGCTGCCCAAGTTCGCGGAGGATTCGTTCCGCACCACGGATGGCCGCTGGCTGATCCCGACTGCCGAGGTCAGCCTGACCGCATCGGTGATGGGCCAGATCCTCGACACGCTCGCCGAACCGATGCGGCTCACCGCCCATACGCTCTGCTTCCGCAGCGAGGCTGGCGCGGCCGGACGCGACACGCGCGGGTTCATCCGCCAGCACCAGTTCGAGAAGGTCGAGCTGGTCAGCATCTGCCGTCCCGAGGACAGCGACGCCGAGCATGAGCGCATGACGCGCTGTGCGGAAAGCGTGCTGGAGGCGCTGGACCTGCCCTATCGACGCATCCTGCTCTGCACGGGCGACATGGGCTTCGGCGCGCGCAAGACCTTCGACCTCGAAGTATGGCTGCCAGGCCAGCAGGCGTGGCGCGAGATTTCGTCCTGTTCGAACACCGGCGATTTCCAGGCGCGGCGGATGAATACCCGCTACCGGGCGGAAGGCGAGAAGGCCCCGCGCTTCGTTCACACGCTCAACGGGTCCGGCCTTGCGGTGGGACGTACGCTGGTCGCGGTGCTGGAAAACTATCAGCAGGCGGACGGATCGGTCGTCGTGCCCGCGGTCCTGCGACCCTATCTGCGCGGGCTCGACCGGCTCGAACCGCAGGGCTGATCGGATGGCGCGAGGTCGGACCGTCACGGGGGTAGCGCTGGCCGGGCTGATGCTGTCGGCGTGTATTCCGAGCGTCGACGACATCTCGGCCGAAGCCCCGCCCCCGCCCCGCCCCGCCTATCCCCCCGGCCGCCGCTTACCCGCCGCCCGAACCAGCGGCACGCTATCCCGAGCAGGACGCCCCGCAGCCTTTGCGCGAGGAAATGCCCCCTCCCTCGCGGCAGGTGGCGATGCCCACCACCGCGCGCCCCGCATGGGAGGCGCGCCCCGTGACGCCCGACGCGCAGGTGGTCGCGACCCAGAGCTATACCGTCGCCCCGGGCGACACCTTGCGCCGCATCGCCGAGCGGACCGGCGCCAGCGCGGAGGCGATCGCGCGCGCCAACGCGCTCGAACCGCCCTTTGCGGTGCAGACAGGGCAGACACTCACCATTCCGGGCGGCCGCTATCATCTGGTGCGGCAGGGCGAGACGGGCATCGCCATCGCCCGCGCCTATGGCATCGAATGGTCACGGATCGTCGCCGCCAATGCGCTGGAGGAACCCTATATCCTGCGGGCCGGCCAGCGTATCCTGATTCCCGGCGACCCGACGCAGGCGCCCAGTCTGGCCGAGCGCGCCGCCGCCTTCCGCCTCGACATCGACGACATCCTGACCGGCGGCGAGCCGACGCCCGCCCCCCGTCAGGCGCCCGCGCGGCCAGTCGCCAACCCGCGGCGCGTGCTGCCACCGACGGAAGTCGTCGCGGCGCCAGCGCGGCTACAGGGCGGTTTCGTCTGGCCGGTCGACGGTCAGGTCGTCCGCCGCTTCGGCCCCGGCCGCAGCGGAGAGCGCAACGACGGGATCAAGATCGCGGTCCCGGTGGGCACGGCGATCCATGCGAGTGCGGACGGCGTCGTCGCTTATGCCGGCGACGGGATCGCGGCGCTGGGCGGCCTGATCATCATCAAGCACGGCGGCGGCTGGACCAGCGTCTATGGCCACGCCAGCAAGCTGCTCGTCCAGCGGGGCCAGAGCGTGAAGCGGGGACAGACGATCGCGCTGTCGGGCGACACCGGCCTCGCCGACCGCCCCGAGGTGCATTTCGAACTGCGCAAGGGGCGTACGCCCGTCGATCCGCTGAGCCAGCTGTCCGGGCGGTAACGCGCGATCCCCTCGTCCTGCGCGGGATAGGCGCAGGACAGGTGACGTGCGGCGTTCGGCTTGCTAACCGCGCGCCATGACCTACCAGTCCGATCTGCTGAACACGCTCGCGACGCGCGGCTACATCCACCAGCTCACCGATGCGGCCGCGCTCGATGCGCTCGCGGCGAAGCAGGTCGTGCCGGGCTATATCGGCTTCGATCCGACCGCACCGTCGCTGCACGTCGGCAGCCTGGTGCAGATCATGCTGCTACGCCGACTGCAACAGACCGGGCACAAGCCCGTCGTGCTGATGGGCGGCGGCACCGGCAAAATCGGCGACCCCAGCTTCAAGGACGAGGCGCGCAAACTGCTCGCCGAGGATGGGATCCAGGCCAATGTCGCCTCGATCAAGCGGATCTTCGAACGCTTCCTGACCTTCGGCGACGGCCCGACGGACGCGATCATGCTCGACAACGCCGAATGGCTCGATGCGTTGGAATACATCCCCTTCCTGCGCGACGTCGGCCAGCATTTCTCGGTCAACCGGATGCTGAGCTTCGATTCGGTGAAACTGCGGCTGGATCGCGAACAGTCGCTGTCCTTCCTCGAATTCAATTACATGATCCTGCAAGCCTATGACTTCATGGAGCTATCGCGCCGCTGCGGCGTGCGGCTGCAGATGGGCGGCAGCGATCAATGGGGCAATATCGTCAACGGGATCGAGCTCGCCCGCCGTATGGACGGCACCGAGGTGTTCGGCGTCACCACCCCGCTGCTAACGACCGCATCGGGCGAGAAGATGGGCAAGACCGTCGCGGGCGCGGTGTGGTTGCACGAGGACCAGTTGCCGCATTTCGATTACTGGCAATTCTGGCGCAACACCGACGATCGCGACGTGGGCCGCTTCCTGCGCCTGTTCACCGATCTGCCGTTGGACGAGATCGCGCGGCTGGAGGCGCTGGAAGGCGCGGAGATCAACGAAGCCAAGAAGGTGCTCGCCAACGAAGCGACGGCGATGTGCCGCGGTCGCGCCGCTGCCGAGGAGGCGGCCGAGACCGCCCGCCGCACGTTCGAGGAAGGCGCCAGCGGCGCGGCGCTGCCCAGCGTTTCGGTCGCGGGCGGATCGATCAACGTCGTCGATGCGCTGATCGCGCTCGGCTTCGCCAAGTCGAAGGGCGAGGCGCGTCGCCTGATCGCGGGCGGCGGCGCCCGCATCGGCACCGACAAGGTGAGCGACGAGGCGCTGATGATCGCTGTCGGTGAAGACCCGGTTCGCCTGTCCGCGGGCAAGAAGAACCACGGCCTGCTCGTTCGGGAACAGTAAGCAAGCGTAAACGGTTACTCTTCTATCGCTTCAGTCCGGAATGGTCACGGCCACGTCCGGGGCGTGAGGAGTATCGGCCATGTCGCAAGCCCTGTCCCACCCGATCGACGGCCGTGCCGAGCCGCGCGACGAGGTGCATCATCGATGCCGTGCCGTGCTGACCGATCGTCGGACGCTGTCGGTGCTGGCGGTGAACCTGTCACCGCAGGGCGTGATGATCCGCAGCGACGCCGAGGTGAGCGTCGGCGAATGGCTGCGCGTGACGCTGCCCGTGGTCGGCGAGATGCAGGCGGCCGTGCGCTGGGCGCTTGGCGGCCGGATCGGCTGCCAGTTCGAAAAGGCGATACCGGCGAACCAATATCACGCCGTCCTGGGCGCGATGCAGGGCTGACCTGCTCGCCCCTTACCCCGATCGCAGGAGCGCCACGCCAGCGTCGCGATCGAACAGATACAAGGCGATTCGCGCCGCCTGTCCCCGCGGTCCCTCCAGCCCGCCATCGCGATCGATCAGCAACCGGGCGTCGTCCTGCGCGCAGTGGAGCAGGTCGCTGAGCATCTCAGGCAGCGCCAGACGAAACGTTACCTCGCCCGACTGGCGCGTACCGAGCAATTCGCCGCCGCCACGCAGGCGCAGATCCTCTTCCGCGATGCGGAAGCCGTCGTTCGTTTCGCGCATCAGCGCCAGCCGCGCGCGCGACGTCTCGCTGAGCGACGCGCCACGCAGCAGCAGGCAGCGCGACAGGCCGCCGCCACGCCCCACCCGACCGCGCAGCTGGTGGAGCTGGGCAAGGCCGAAGCGATCGGCATGTTCGATCACGATCAGCGTGGCATTGGGCACGTCGACCCCCACCTCGATCACCGTCGTCGCGACGAGAACGGACAGGCGGTTGCCGGCAAACGCCTCCATCACCGCATCCTTTTCGGGCGGCTTCATCCGGCCATGGACGACGCCGATCTTGTCTCCGAACCGCGCGCGCAGCGATTCGGCGCGCATTTCGGCGGCGGCGAGGTCGCTCTTTTCGCTCTCCTCGACCAAAGGGCAGACCCAATAGGCCTGGCCGCCGTCGGAGATATGGCGACCGATCGCGTTGACGACCTCGTCCAGCCGATCCTCGGACACGACGCGCGTCTCGATCGGTTCGCGGCCGGGCGGCATTTCGTCGAGGCGGCTGACGTCCATCTCGCCATATTGGGCCAGCGTCAGCGTGCGCGGGATCGGGGTCGCGGTCATCGCCAGCAGGTGCGGCGGCGCCTTGCCCTTGGCCTGAAGCATCATCCGCTCGGCGACGCCGAACCGGTGCTGCTCGTCGACCACGACCAGCGCGAGGTCGCGATAGCCCACCGCTTCCTGGAAGATCGCGTGCGTGCCGACGAGGATATCGATCTCGCCGCTCGCCAGCGCCATCAGCGTCGCCTCGCGCGCGCGGCCCTTGTCGCGGCCGGTGAGCACGGCGATGTTCACGTCGACGCCGGACAGCAATTTGCGCAGCGTCTCGTAATGCTGGCGCGCGAGGATTTCGGTCGGCGCGAGCATCGCACCCTGCGCGCCGGCCTCGACCGCGATCAGGAGGCTCATCGCCGCGACCAGCGTCTTGCCCGACCCGACGTCGCCTTGCAGCAAGCGCAGCATTGGCGCGGTCTGGGCGAGGTCGCCCTCGATCTCGGCGATGCTGCGCGATTGCGCGCCGGTGGGCCTGTAGGGCAGCCGCAGCTGGTCACGTAGACGATGGTCGCCGACGAGCGCCCTGCCCCGCCGCTTGCGCGTGTCCGCCCGCACCAGCGTCATCGCCAGCTGGTTGGCGAAGATCTCGTCATAGGCCAGCCGTTCGCGCGCCATTTTGTCGGCCGGGTCGGCATGGATGCGGGCGAGCGCGTCGCGCCAGTCGGGCCAACCGCGCTTCGCCTTCAGGCTGGGGTCGATCCATTCGGGTAGATCGGGCGCCCGCTCGATCGCCTGCGCGGCGAACCCGGCAAGGCGGCGGGACGTCATGCCTTCCGACAGCGGATAGATCGCCTCGCGTTCGCGGAACGGTTCGTCGGGCTCTCCCAGATCGGGATGGATGATCTGGAGCGTCTCGCCATAGCTTTCGAGCTTGCCCGACACGCGGCGCGGCTCGTTCAGCGGCAGCAGCTTCTTCACCCAGCCCGACGACCCGCCGAAATAGACGAGGGAGACGTAATTGCCCTTCGCATCGGTCGCCTGCACACGCGTCGGGCCGCGACCGGTGCTGGTGCGATAATCGCGCGGGGTCAGTGTGATCGCGATGATGCGACCGGCGTCGGCGACGTCCAGCTCTTCGCGGGGCAGACGATCGATCCAGCCGCTCGGCAGGTGAAAGGCGACGTCGACCACGCGCGCCAGCCCCAGCCGGTCAAGCGGCTTGGCGAGCGCAGGCCCCACGCCTTTCAGCGCGGTGACCTCGGCGAACAGCGGATTGAGGATGGCGGGACGCATGACTACATGACCCCTCTAGCCTACCCGACCGATGCCGTCAGCATCCGCCGGGCTATTCGTATTGGATGACCTATGGATCACGCCACCCGCTTGAAGCGCCTGAAATTCCGCGCCTGGCATCGCGGCACGAAAGAGGCGGATCTGATGATCGGCGGCTTCTTCGATGCGCATGGCGCGGGGTGGGCGCCCGAACAGCTCGACTGGTTCGAGGCGCTGTTGGAGGAACAGGACGTCGATATCATGGCCTGGGCGATCGGATCGATGCCCTGCCCGCCGGAATGGGAGGGCGACATGATGATGCAGATGCGCTCGCTGAGCTACGTGCCGGTGGCGGAGTGAGAGCGGGCTGAGCTCGCCCCACACCCTTCGTCACCCCGGACTCGTTCCGGGGTCCACTCCGCGGCGAGGGGAATAGCCTGAGCCTCTTGCCTTTCCTTTGCGGCCCGGTGGACCCCGGAACAAGTCCGGGGTGACGATAGATTTGGGCAGCCGTTCGCCCGTAAGTCGCCTGCCTTCTTCAAGGACCATGATGCCCGACCTCAAAACGATCCTGACCGCCAAGACGCCGCTGACGCTGTCGGGCGTGCCCGCCGGGTTCCAGCCGTCGCTGCTCGCCGACCTCGCCCGCGCGGCGAAGGGGCGTGCGGTGTTCATCGCGCCGGACGATGCCGCGATGCGCGCGGTGGCGGCGACGGCGCCGTTCTTCGCGCCCGAGCTGGAGGTGATCGTCTTCCCGGCCTGGGACTGCCTGCCCTATGATCGCGCCTCGCCGACGCTGCGGATCATGGCGGAGCGGATCGCGGCGCTCTACCGGTTGCAGCGCCCGGCCAAGGGTCCGCAACTCGTCCTGACGACCGCCAATGCGGCGACGCAGCGCGTGCTGACGCCGTTCCGGATACGCCAGCTGGTGGCGACGCTGGAACCGGGCGCGCGGATCGATCGCGACGATCTGGCCAAGCTGCTCCAGGCGAACGGCTATGTCCGCACCGAAACCGTCCACGACCAGGGCGAATATGCCGTGCGCGGCGGCATCGTCGATCTGTATCCGAGCGGGGAAGAGCAGGCCTTGCGCCTCGACTTCTTCGGCGACGAGATCGAGACGGTGCGCACGTTCAGCCCCGAGGATCAGCGCACCACCGGGCGCATCGACGGCTTCACGCTGCTGCCTGCGTCCGAGGCGTTGCTTGACGAGGAATCGATCAAGCGCTTCCGTACGCGCTATCGCGACAAGTTCGGCGCGACCGCGACCGGCGATCCGCTGTATCAGGCGATCAGCGACGGACGGCGCCTTGCCGGCATGGAGCATTGGCTGCCGCTGTTCGAGGACAAATTGGCGACGCTGTTCGACCATCTGTCCGCCGACGATGTGATCGTGCGCGACTTCGGCGTGCCCGGCGCGGTCGAGGGCCGGATGGAGGCGATCGCCGATTATTACGAAAACCGCCAGCGCGCCGAGGCTGCGCAGCCCGGCAGCTATCGGCCGCTCGCCGCCAAGACCCTGTACCTCGACGCCAAGGAATGGGCCGCGGGGCTGGAGGCATGCCACGCGCACCTGACCACGCCCTTCCACGAACCCGAAAGCGCGAGTGTGCTCGATTTCGGCGTCGACGGCGCGCGCGATTTCGCGCCCGAGCGGTCGGGCGGTGCGAACGTCTACGAAGCCGTCGTCAAGCACCTTGGCGCGTTGCGCAAGCAGGGCAAGAAGCCGGTCCTCGCCAGCTATTCGATCGGCGCGCGCGAGCGGCTGGGCAATCTGCTGAAGGATCACGGCCTCAACGGCGCCAAGGCGGCGGACAGCTGGCATGAGGCGCTGGGCATCGCCGATACGTCGAAGAGTGCCGGTGTCGCGCTGGTCGTGCTACCGCTCGACCACGGCTTCACCGCCCCCGACGTCGCGGTACTGACCGAGCAGGACATGCTCGGCGACCGGCTGGTGCGGCGGGCGAAGCGCAAGAAGTCGGCGGACGCCTTCCTTGCCGAATTGGCGACGCTGACGCCGGGCGACCTCGTCGTCCATGCCGATCATGGCATCGGCAAATATCTGGGGCTGACCTCGATCCCCGTCGGCCAGTCGCCGCATGATTGCGTCGCGGTCGAATATGCCGGTGGCGACAAATTGTTCGTGCCGGTCGAGAATCTCGAGGTCCTGTCGCGCTACGGCAGTAGCGAAGAGGGCGCGAGCCTGGACCGACTGGGTGGCGAGGCGTGGCAGCGGCGCAAGTCGAAGATGAAGGAGCGCATCCGCGAGATCGCGGGTGAGCTTATCAAGACCGCCGCCGAACGCGCGCTGCATCCGGGTGACGTGCTGGAGCCCGATCCCGCCGGTTATCCGAGCTTCGTCGATCGCTTCCCCTATGCCGAAACGGACGATCAGGATCGCGCGATCGAGGATGTGCTGGGCGACCTCGGCGCCGGCCGTCCGATGGACCGGCTGATCGTCGGCGACGTCGGGTTCGGGAAGACCGAGATCGCGCTACGCGCCGCCTTCGTCGCGGCGATGGCGGGCAAGCAGGTCGCGGTCGTCTGCCCGACGACGTTGCTCGCGCGCCAGCATTTCAACAATTTCAGCGCGCGGTTCGAAGGCTTTCCGATGAACATCGGTCGCCTCAGCCGCCTCGTGCCCGCGGCCGAGGCGAAGCGGGTCAAGGAGGGGCTGGCAGACGGCAGCATCGACGTCGTCATCGGCACGCATGCGCTGCTGGCAAAGGCGATCGATTTCAAGCGCCTGGGCCTCGTCATCGTCGACGAGGAACAGCGCTTCGGCGTCACGCACAAGGAGCGGCTGAAGGCGCTGCGGGCGGACGTGCATATGCTCACCCTCACCGCAACGCCGATCCCGCGCACGTTGCAGATGGCGATGAGCGGCATCCGCGAACTGTCGGTCATCCAGACCCCGCCGGTCGATCGCCTCGCGGTGCGCACCTATGTCATCCCCTGGGACCCGGTGGTGCTACGCGAGGCTCTCTTGCGCGAACATTATCGCGGCGGGCAGAGCTTCATCGTCACGCCGCGCGTCGCCGACCTGCCCGACCTGGAGGAATATCTCCGCAACGAGGTGCCCGAGGTCCGCTACGTCATCGCGCATGGCCAGATGAGCGCGACCGAGGTCGAGGAGCGGATGAGCGCTTTCTACGACAAGAAGTTCGAGGTGCTCGTCTCGACCACGATTATCGAAAGCGGCATCGACATTGCGTCGGCGAACACGATGATCGTCAATCGCGCCGACCGCTTCGGCCTCGCCCAGCTGTACCAGCTGCGCGGCCGTGTCGGCCGGTCGAAGACGCGCGCCTATGCCTATCTGGTGACGCCGCCCGAACGGATGATGACCGACACGGCAGAGAAGCGGCTGAAGGTCCTGTCCGATCTCGACAGCCTGGGCGCAGGGTTCCAGCTCGCCAGCCACGACCTCGACATTCGCGGCGCGGGCAATCTGCTCGGCGACGAACAATCGGGGCATATCAAGGAAGTTGGCTACGAACTCTACCAATCCATGTTGGAAGAGGCGATCATGGACGCCAAGGCCGGCGGGCTGAAGAGCGACCGTCTGCGCGACTTCTCGCCGCAAATTACCGTCGACGCGCCGATCCTGATCCCCGACGATTACGTGCCCGACCTTGACCTTCGGATGGGCCTGTACCGCCGCCTCAACGAGCTGGAGGACAATCGCGAGATCGAAGCCTTTGCCGCCGAGATGATCGACCGCTTCGGTCCGCTGCCCGATGCGACCGAGAACCTCATCAAGGTGATCGAGATCAAGCTCAATGCGCGCAAGGCCTGCATCGCCAAGATGGATGTGGGGCCGCGGGGCGTGCTGGTCGGCTTCCACGACGATACGCCGCCGAACGTCGCTGGGCTGCTCGCCTATGTCGAGCGGCTCAACGGCGTCGCCAAGCTGCGCCCCGACAGCAAGCTGGTGCTGCAGCGGGCGTGGCCGGACGCCAAGTCGCGCCTGCATGGGGCGTTGCAACTGTCGAAGGGGCTGGCGAAAGCGGCGGGGTAACGGCGATTTTCCCGGGTTTCGGGCTCAGCTGCTGTGGTCGGCGATGATCTTCCAGCCGCGAGCCTGCTTCTCGAACAGCAGCGACGTCACGCCCTTGTCGCTGCGGCCATCGGGATAGGCCAGCTGCCATTCCGCCCAGAGCATGCGGTGGGTCGTATCCACCGTCCGCGCGCCGAGGATCCGGAACGAGAGCGCGCCGCGCTTGCTCGTATCGGCGCCATAGCTTTTGTCATAGCGCGCCGCGATCGCCGCCTTGCCGCGGACGAGGCCGTTCTTCGTCACGAACACCGCGTCGTCGGCGTAGATCGCGAGGAAGCGGGGCATGTCCCCGGCGCTCCAGCCTGCCGCGCTGTCCGCCAGCGCTGCCTCGATCGCCGCCTGCGCATCCTGCACCGGGGCCGGCAATGCCAGCGCCGCCACGATGATCAGCATGTCCCGTCTCCCACCATCGCTGCAAGTGCCGCGTCATCCAGTGCGGGCGCGAGCAGGAAGCCCTGGTAGAAGGCGCAGCCCTCCGCTGCCAGCAGCTGCCGCTGCGTGTCGGTTTCGATCCCCTCCGCCACGACGGCGAGGCCCAGCGAGCGCGCCAGCGTCATCACCGCGCGTACCACGCCGCGGTGGCGCCGCGTCCGTTCGATCCCCAGCGCCAGCGCCTTGTCGAGCTTGAGGTAATCGAGCGGCAGCGTGGTGAGATAGGCGAGGCTGGAATAGCCCGTGCCGAAATCGTCGAGCGCCACGCGCAGCCCCGCCGCGCGCAGATCGGTGAGGATCGCCGCCGCGCGATCGAGATTGTGGATCGCGCCACTCTCCGTCACCTCGACGGTCAGCCGGTCGCACGCCACGCCGCTGGCGCCGACGCGCCGCAGGAAGGAATAGGCGAAACCCGGCCGGCCGAGGTCGCCGGCGGTGATGTTGAGCGCGACGCGCACATGCGACAGCGATTCAGGCCACGCGGCAATCCGCGCCAACACCAGCCCCTGGATATGATCGGACAGGACGAGGCCGAGATCGGCACGCTCCGCCGCGGCAAACAGCACGTCGGCACCCAGTGGCCCAAGCCGCCCATGCCGCCAGCGTGCCAGTGCCTCGACCCCGGTGATTCGCCGCGAATCGATTCGCGCCTGCGGCTGGAACAGGATGTCGATCTCGTCGCGCTCGATCGCGAAGTGCAGGTCGATGGCGAGCGAATCGATCGGCGCGGTGTGCTCGGGTCCCGCGACGCGGATCGTCGGCCCGTCGCTGGCCTTCGCCGACACCAATGCCTCCGCGGCGCGGTGGAGCAGGCTGGCGGCATCGTCGCCCGGTGCGCTCTCCGCCAGGCTCCAGCGACTGCCCAGCACCGCCTGTCGCCCCCCGACCGCAATGGGTCGCGACAGGGCGCCATCGAGGGCACGTGCGAGGCCGACCAGCGCGCCCTGCTCCGCCACCGCCGCGACGACGATATCGCCGCCGCGCGGCGCGCCGACCACCGCATCGTCGCCCAGCAGCTCCGCGGCCATCGCACGGACCTGACGATGCGCCTCGACGATTAGCGCGTCGCCCACCGCACGACCCCGCGCGGCATTCAGGATATCGAGCCGCGACAGCGCGATCCTGACGATGCCAACCTGACGCCCGGCTTCGAGCCAGGCCGAAATCGGTTCGCTGACGTCTTCCGGATCGGCGCGCAGCCCGAACGCCGGGCCGCGCCGCTCGCCCTGATGGCGGGTCGCGTGCCGGGCCGCAAAGCGCAAGGCGAGCTGGATATCGGCCGGATCGCCCGTCTCGCGCAGGAAATGCGTCGCGCCCGCGGCGTACAGCTGGTCGAGCGTATCGCCGTCGTCGGTCAGCACCAGCAGCGCCGCGCCGGTCGCGGCGATCAGGCCGCCCAGCGCGCGGACCGCCGCCAGACCGGCCGCCGGCGCCTTTCGCCCATCGACCAGGATCACCGCCGCGCCACTTGCCAGCGCCCGCGCGACCAGTTCACGCCCGCCGGTATCGACGACCGGCGCCCAGCCGTCGTCCTGCGCCAGCGCCGCGAGCGCTGCTGCATCATCGTCCTGCGCGACGATGAACAATCGTGTGCTGTCGGTAACGGTCCCCATTCCCTTCCTGCCTAAGCGCCCGGGGGTTAACCGACAATGCTGTGTCACGGTGAAGCGGGCTTAACGGAACGGACTTGTCGGCGGATGGTTGTCAGCTTAGCCCCATGTCATGACCAGCGCCCTTGCCCCCTCCGCCGACCCGCTGGTCGATCCACAGGGACGGACGATCCGCTACCTGCGGATCTCCGTCACCGATCGGTGCGACCTGCGCTGCCGCTATTGCATGGCGGAGCAGATGACCTTTCTGCCCCGTGCTAAGCTGCTGACCCTCGACGAAATCGCGATCATCGCCGAACGCTTTATCGCGCGCGGCGTAACCAAGATCCGCCTGTCGGGCGGCGAGCCGCTGGTGCGCCGCGACGTCGCCGATCTAGTTCAGCGGCTGGGCCGGCACGTGGGGGCAGGACTCGACGAGCTGACGATGACGACCAACGGTACGCGGCTCGCGCAGCACGCCGACGCGCTGGTTGATGCCGGGATCCGGCGGATCAACGTGAGTCTCGACAGCCTCGACCCCGATCGCTTCCGCTACATCACGCGGCACGGCGACCTGACGCAGGTGCTGGACGGCATCGCTGCCGCGAAGCGCGCCGGCCTGGCGGTAAAGATCAACGCCGTCGCGCTCGCGGGCCTCAATGAAGACGAAATTCCGGCGATGCTGCAATGGTGCATCGACGAGGGCCACGACCTGTCGCTGATCGAGACGATGCCGCTGGGCGCGGTGGATGAGGATCGTACCGACCGCTTCGTGCCGTTGACCCGCGTGTTCGATGCGCTGTCGGCACGCTTTCCGTTGTATCGCGCCACGCATCGCACCGGCGGACCGGCGCGCTATTGGCAGGTCGAGGGCACCGCCACCCGCCTCGGCCTGATCTCGCCACTCACCGCCAATTTTTGCGACGGTTGCAACCGCGTACGGCTGACGACCGAGGGCAAACTCTATATGTGTCTGGGGCATGACGATCAGGTCGACCTCAAGGCAGCGCTGCGTGACGGCGGGATCGATGGCCTGGATGCCGCGATCGATCGCGGTTTGCTGCGCAAGCCCGCCCGGCACGATTTCCGCATCGCGGCGGGCGCGGCGCCTGCGGTGGCGCGCCATATGAGCGTGACCGGGGGATGACCGATTATCAGCGGCGGGCGCTGGTCGCCTCGCCCACGGCCCCTGCCCGCGCCGCTGCCGCCGAGCTGGCGGACGCCGCCGACTGGGTCGATCCGGCGGAGGCCGACGTCATCATCGCGCTGGGCGGCGATGGCTTCATGCTCCAGACGCTGCATGGCCTCCTCGATCGGCGGCGCCCGCCCGTGCCCGTCTTCGGGATGAACCTCGGCACGGTCGGCTTCATGATGAACGAATGGCGCCGCCACGGCATCGACGAGCGGCTGGCACGCGCCAAGCCGTTCAAGGTGTCGCCGCTCGCCGCCACCGTCACCGGCATCGACGGCCGCGTCCATCAGGCGCCGGCGATCAACGAAGTCTCGCTGTTGCGCGAAACCCGCCAGACCGCAAAGCTCGAGGTGACCGTCAACGAACGCGTCGTCATGCCGGAACTGGCGTGCGACGGTATTCTCGTCGCCACGCCGGCGGGGTCGACCGCCTATAATTTGTCCGCGCAGGGTCCCATTCTGCCGCTGGGGTCGAACATGCTGGCGCTGACGCCGATCAGCCCGTTTCGCCCGCGGCGCTGGCGCGGCGCGATCCTGCCCGACAAGGCGCGCATCTCGCTGCGCGTGCTCGATGCCGCCAAGCGGCCGGTATCCGCCGTCGCCGACCAGCGCGAATTCCGCGACGTCGCCGAAGTCAGCGTCGCAATCGACCGCGCGCGCGAGCTGACCTTGTTGTTCGACCCCGAACATGCGCTCGACGACCGTATCACGATGGAGCAATTCATCGCCTGAGCCGCCAATGCCGCACGAAGCTGTGGAAAACTCGCTTTAACGGGTTGCGCCGCAAAAATTCGTGGGTATAGACGCCCTCCACGACGCAGCGTTCCCTGATAGCTCAGCGGTAGAGCTCTCGACTGTTAATCGAGCGGCCGTAGGTTCGAATCCTACTCAGGGAGCCATTTTCACCCACATCGTCAGCGTCTTCTGCGCAGCCGGGCAGCGAAATCGCTTGCACCGGCTTCGACTCGTCCGCATCATGCCCCGATGCGAGAAGCGATCAACGCTTCCGCTGGAGAGGCTTTGCTATGATCTTTCTGGAAGTGGCGATCGGCGCCATGGCCGCCGCCCTGTTGACCGTCCCCGTACTGATGGCCGTCACCGCCAAGAAGCCCGTCGACAGCGAATAATTTTCCGACGGATAGGGATCGGCCGCAACGCCGCGCGTGCGCCGTCCCGCGCTCGTCGACCCGGCTCCATTGCAAACGTCCAGTGCGTGGCGCCCCCTTGGCGGCTGTCGTGCGCGCTAGGAGGCGACTAGATAGGCACCGCTTGCCTAGTTTTCCGCGATCGTCGCGGGCAAGGTCGGCATGAGCGAAACTGAACGCCGCGATGCAACGGATTTTGCGCGGGCATCGTCTTTATCCTTTGGCGCGGTCAGGGTCCAAACGCGGCGGCAGCGCGTTAGAAACGGAACTGAAGCGCGAAAAGGAGCCAACATGCATCAGTCGGTCGGCACGCTGACGATCCAGACGCGCCGCAAAGGGTTGGTCGACATCACCGCGCCCGTCCGCGAGTGGCTGACGGCGCAGGGAATCAGCGAAGGCCTGCTCACACTGTTCTGCCGGCATACCTCGGCCTCACTCGTCATCCAGGAAAATGCCGCACCGGCCGTCCGCCGCGACATGGAGGCCTATTTCGATCGACTCGCGCCCGAAAGTGGCGCGTACGAACCTGACGACGAAGGGCCGGACGATATGCCCGCGCATTTGAAGGCGGCGCTAACCGGCGTTCAGCTGTCGATACCCGTTGCAGATGGCGAACCGATGCTAGGGAAGTGGCAGGGTATCTATCTGTTCGAACACCGGATTACGCCCCATCGGCGCAGCGTCGCCTTGCATGTCATCGGCGCGTGATCGCGACGAAACGTTGCCGGACGGAGCCAAGTCGTTCATCGCTCGTTCGGACGGAAGTGGATATACGCGCGGGGTTCGCCGCACCCGCGCGCGAATGGAGTATTGGTGTCATGATGCATCTTGGCCGCAAGGCTATGGTCGCGGCGCTCGCCGCCTCCACGTTGATGGTCGCGGGCTGCGCGACCGAAACCACCTATCGTCCCGCCACCGGGCAGGGTTTCAACCGCACCGGCTACAGCGACCGACAGATCGAGCCGGGTCGCTTCCTGGTCAATTTCGCCGGCAATAGCGTGACGTCGCGCGACACGGTCGAACGATATCTGCTGTTCCGTGCCGCGGAACTGACGTTGCAGAACGGCTATGACTATTTCGTGATGGCCAACCGCGACACCGATCTGCAGTCGCGCACCTACACGACGCCGGGCATTGGCGGCGGCTGGGGCTATGGTGGCTTCGGCGGCTATTGGGGACCGTCGTGGCGCTATTACGGCCGCGGGTTCGGCTGGCGCACCTGGGACCCATGGTTCGGCGGTGGCTTCGGCCCCTGGGGTAACGATTTCGATATCCGCACGATCGATCGCTACGAAGCGAGCGCCGAGATCGTGATGCGCAAGGGCCCGATCCCGCGTGACAACCTGCGCGCCTTCGACGCCCGCGCGGTGGTCAACAGCATCGGCCCGAGCGTGGTGCTGCCGAAGTAAGACTGCTTCAGATGTAACGAAAAGGCCGGGTCACCGCAGGGTGGCCCGGCCTTTTCGTGTGTAGCGGCTGCCAATATCACCCGTCACTCCGGACGTGTTCCGGGGTCCGCTGGGCCGCGGGGGCAGCGCTGGAGGCTCCAACGCCCCCTTGCCGCACGGTGGACCCCGGAACGAGTCCGGGGTGACGGGGGTATTTGAAAGCGTCCCCGCCCCTTACACCGTCACCGCGCCGTGGCAGTGCTTGTACTTGCGTCCCGAACCGCAGGGGCACGGCGCGTTGCGGTTCACGCGGCCGTCCCACAGCTCCGGATTGTCGCCCAACTCCGTCGGCACATCCGGCTGCATCATCTGCATCGGCGGGATTTGCGCGGTGATGCGCCCCATCGTGCCCGCATCGATGTCGTTCGAATCGTCCTCGCCCGTGAACGGGTCGAAGTGCGTGGTGATGAAGTCGGGCAGTTCGGGCAGATCGGTCGGCAGCGGCTGCAGCTGGAATTGCGCATGCGCGATCGTCTTCGTCACGTCCTCACGGATCGCGTCGAGCATCCGCTGGAACAGGCTGAAGGCCTCCTGCTTATACTCGTTGATCGGCGTCTTCTGCGCATAGGCGCGCAGGTGGACGACCTGGCGCAGCGCGTCGAGCGTCGCCAGATGCTCCTTCCAGTGATGGTCCAGGTTCTGGAGCAAGATCGACTTTTCGACCTGCGTCCACGTCTCCGGCTCCAGCTCCGCAGACTTGGCGGCGATGGCGGCGTCGGCGGCTTCCTGCACGCGCTCTTCGACGATCTCGGGATCGATCGCCTCCTCCTTCAGCCAGTCGTCGATCGGCAGGTCGAGGTTGAGCACGTCGACCAGACCGGCCTTCATGCCCTCGATATCCCATTGCTCGGGATAGCTGTTGGGCGGGCACGCACCGCCGACGATCACGTTGACCGTCTCGGCACGCATATCGGTAACGACATCACCCACCGCGTCGGCATCCATGATGTCGGCGCGCTGTTCGTAGATGACCTTGCGCTGGTCGTTCATCACGTCGTCATATTCGACGACCTGCTTGCGGATGTCGTAGTTGCGCGCCTCGACCTTCTTCTGCGCGGTCTCGATCGCCTTCGACAGCCATTTGCTGCCGATCGCCTCGCCATCCTCGATGTTCGAGCGCATCATGCGCGCGAACAGCGTGTCCGGCCCGAAGATGCGCAGCAGATCGTCGTCGAGGCTGAGGTAGAAACGCGACAGACCCGGATCGCCCTGGCGGCCAGACCGGCCGCGCAGCTGGTTGTCGATGCGGCGCGATTCGTGGCGTTCGGTGCCGAGCACGAACAGACCGCCTGCGGCGAGCACCTCCTGCTTCTCGACCTCGATCTCCGCGCGGATGCGCGTCGCCTCGGCTTCATATTCGGGCGTGCCCTCGACCAGGTCCGGATGCTCGTCGAGCATGCGGAATTCGAGGTTGCCGCCGAGTTTGATGTCGGTGCCGCGGCCCGCCATGTTGGTTGCGATCGTGACGGCGGCCTTGCGGCCCGCCTGCGCCACGATATGCGCCTCCATCTCGTGGTAGCGCGCGTTCAGCACCTTATGCTCGACGCCCTCCTGGACCAGGAATTCGCTGAGCAGTTCGGACTTTTCGATCGACACCGTGCCGACCAGCACCGGCTGGCCCAGCGCGGCATGTTCGCGAATCTTCTTGGCGATCGCGCGGAACTTGTCGTTGGTATCCTTATAGAATTCGTCTTCCTCGTCGATCCGCTGCACCGGCACGTTGGTGGGGATCGTCACGACGTTCATCTTGTAGATGTCGTAGAATTCGGCCGCCTCGGTCGCCGCGGTGCCGGTCATGCCGGCAAGCTTCGGATACATGCGGAAATAATTCTGGAAGGTGATCGAGGCCATCGTCTGGTTCTCGGGCTCGATCGTGACACCCTCCTTCGCCTCGACCGCCTGGTGCAGGCCGTCGGACCAGCGGCGCCCGTCCATCATGCGGCCGGTAAACTCGTCGATGATGACGACCTTGCCGTCCTTGACGATATAATCGGTGTCCGCCTTGAACATCATGTTCGCGCGCAGCGACTGATTAAGGTGATGGACGACCTGCGTGTTCTCGAAATCGTACAGGTTCGCGCCCTGCAGCAGGCCCGCGGCTTCCAGCAAACGCTCGGCGCGTTCGGTCCCGTCTTCGGTCAGGATGATCGTCTTCTGCTTCTCATCCTTCTCGTAATCGTCGGGGGTCAGCTGCTTCACGATCGCGTCGACGCTCATGTACAGCTCCGACTTGTCGTCGGTCGGCCCTGAGATGATCAGCGGCGTGCGCGCTTCATCGATCAGCACCGAATCGACCTCATCGACGATGGCCATGGCAAAAGCGCGCTGCACCATGCTGCTGCGCTCATACTTCATGTTGTCGCGCAGATAGTCGAAGCCGAACTCGTTGTTCGTGCCGTAGGTGATGTCGCTGTTATAGGCAGCGCGGCGCTGTTCGTCGGTCAGGTTCGGGATGATGACGCCGACCGTCAGGCCGAGGAAACGATACACCTGCCCCATCCACTCCGCGTCGCGCGCGGCGAGATAGTCGTTCACGGTGATGACGTGGACGCCATCGCCCGGCAGCGCGTTGAGATAGGTGGCCAGCGTCGCGACCAGCGTCTTGCCCTCACCCGTGCGCATCTCGGCGATCTCGCCGCGATGGAGCACGATGCCGCCGATCATCTGCACGTCGAAGTGACGCATGCCGAGCACGCGCACCGCCGCCTCGCGCACCGTCGCGAAGGCTTCGGGCAACAGATCGTCGAGCTTGGTGCCGTTCGCCAGCTGCTCGCGGAACTTGGCGGTCTGGCCCGCCAGTTCCTCGTCGGACAGCGCCTGAAGCTGCGGTTCGAACGCAGCGATTTTATGGACGATGCTGCCCAGCGACTTCACGTAACGATCGTTGGAGGACCCGAAAATGGACTTGGCAAGGCCGCCGAACATAGGCTGATTCCTGATGATTGTGCGCGCGCGCACGGACGAAGGGCGCGCAGCGTCGAGTGCATGAAAAGATGGGGTCGGCCGTGGCCGAAGCAACGCACGCGCTCGCTATTCGCGCCGGCGGCTCGCAAAAAGAGGCTCGACCGCGGGCAGCGCAAGCACGGTCGTGACGCCCAGATCAGCCAGCGCGGTCAGCCCCGGCACCCGCTGTTGCGGCCGGCTGGCGGCGCGAGCGGCCCGTACCTCGGCCTGCACGCTCGCCACGATCCCCGCCGCGGCATGCGCCGCCACCGGCGCACGCACCGCAGAGGCGCCGCCGGTCAGGGCGGACAGCAGCGCGGAAAGGAGCAGCAGCAGGTTCACGGGGGCAGTCCCTATTGCAGATGCGGTCCGTCGTCCATCCGCATCCGTCCGTCGCATCTCATTCGAAACTCACGCTCGACGTCATTCGGCGATGAATGATCGCCTTGATGGGTTTGCCGGCGCGAACATACCCGACGCCCATTGGCGTACCTGGAGGGTTCTGTGCGCAGGGGTCTGTGGGCATGTACGTCGGCTTTGCCTCGATCACGCGACAACTTTCCACCCTACCATCGAACCCCACGGTGATCGCTACGTCGGCAACGTAATCTTCCATGGTGGTCGTCGCGACATCAATCGGCTTCGTGGGGGTGAAGGGCTGGCCGATCGAAACGGCGGAATCACCCTCTGGGATCTTCCAGACGATTCGGCGCTCGAATGTCCGGCCGGATGGACCGGGAACGAATTGCGCGCGAGCGACCAAAGTGGCGCATGTGCCCTCATCAAGACGTGCGTACCCGCTCGAACTCACGATCTGGCAGGCCGTCACGCGGCCCGTCGAACCGACGACGAGCCGAACGGCGACCGTACCGGCTTCGCGCGCCCGCAGGGATGCCGGCGGATAATCAGCGTAGCCGATCCAGTCGGCCGGATTGTTTGCCGGTTCCGCCTTCGCGCTCGCCGCAGCATTATCTTGGCCCGGCAGAGCCGCGCCGGTCAGCGTGAGAGATGCTACCAGCGCCATCGCTTTCGAAACCATCGTCCTCCCCTTTTCAACTGTCATCGTTCCGTCGTTGAAGCCGCCACGCGAGCTTCTATAGGCTTGAGACATGACAGATCATGCCCGTTCGCCGCTAGCCCCCGCCTCCTTCCCCGCTCTGCCCGCCATCGCCGGGGTCACCCCGCATGTCGCCCGCGCGCGGTACAAGGCGTGGGATCGCTGCGACCTGACCTTCGTGACGCTGACCGAGGGCACCAGCGTGGCGGGCGTGCTGACGCAAAGCAAATGCCCCTCGCCGGAAGTCGAATGGTGCCGGCAGGCGCTGCCCCTCGGCCAGGCGCGTGCGCTGGTCGTCAATGCCGGCAATTCCAACGCCTTCACCGGCAACCGCGGCCGCGCGGCGGTGGAGGCGATCGCAGCGCGCACCGCGCAGCACGTCGGTTGCCAACCGTCCGACGTGTTCGTCGCCTCGACCGGGGTCATCGGCGTGCCGCTGCCGATCGACAAGGCAGAAGCGGGCCTCGACGCCGCCTTCGCCGCGACCCCGTGCGATTGGCAGGCGGTGGCGGAGACGATCGGCACCACCGACACCTATCCGAAAGGCGCGATGACCACCGCGATCGTCGATGGCCGGACCGTCACGCTGGTCGGCATCATCAAGGGATCGGGCATGATCGCGCCGGACATGGCGACGATGCTCGGCTTCGTCTTCACCGATGCGGCGGTTGCGCCGGGCTTTCTGCAAGGCGCGCTGGCGGCGGCGAATGGCAAGACCTTCTCGTGCATCACGGTGGATGGCGATACGTCGACCAGCGACACGGTCCTCGCCTTCGCGACGGGCGCGGCGGGCAATGCCCCGATCGAGAGCAGCGACAGCGCGGGCGCCGATGCCTTCGCCGCTGCGCTCGCCGACCTCTGCCACCAGCTCGCGATGCTGGTCGTCCGCGATGGCGAGGGCGCGACCAAGCTGATCGAGATCGCGGTCGAGGGCGCGGAGAGCGACCGGTCCGCGCACCGCATCGCCATGTCGATCGCCAATTCGCCGCTGGTGAAGACCGCGATCGCGGGCGAGGATGCCAATTGGGGCCGCGTCGTGATGGCGGTGGGCAAGGCGGGCGAACCCGCCGAACGCGACCGTCTGTCGATCCGTTTCGGCGACACGCAGGTTGCGCAGGCCGGCCTTGCGGTCGAGGGCTATGACGAGGCGCCGGTCGCTGCGCACCTCAAGGGCCAGCATATCGAAATCGGGGTCGACATCGGCCTGGGCGATGGCACCGCCACGGTTTGGACCTGCGACCTGACGCACGGCTACATCTCGATCAACGCCGATTACAGGAGCTGACATGCACCACCCGCACCATGATGCCGTCGTCCAGCTGATGCGGCGCGTCGCGGCCGAGATCGTCCTGCCGCGCTTCCGCAACCTTGCCGCCGACGAGGTGGAGGAAAAGGCCGCGGACGACATGGTGACGATCGCCGATCGGCTGAGCGAGGAAGCGCTCACCGCCGGCCTCGTCGCGATCGACGCATCGGCGCGGGTGGTGGGTGAAGAAGCGGTGGCGGCGGATGCGACGTTGCTCGACGGCATCGATCAGGGCCGGGTGTGGATCGTCGATCCGATCGACGGCACCAACAATTACGCGAGCGGCAAGACGCCGTTCGGCATCATGATCGCGCTCGCCGAGGACGGCGAGGTGCTGGCGGGCTGGATCCTCGATCCCGTCGCAGACCGGCTATGCCATACCGTCGCCGGCGGCGGCGCGTTCATCGACGATGTCGCGGTAACGACACGTCCCCGTACGGACGAACGCCCCGTGCTGGGCGTGCCGACCTATTTCCTCGACGGTACGGAGCAGGCCGATTTGGCGGCTCGGGCGGGGGACGACTGGACGCTCCACCCGATGCCGCGCTGTGCGGCGGAGCAATATCCGCGGCTGGTGCTGGGGGTGGACGATGCCGCCATCTTCCAGCGCTCGCTGCCCTGGGATCATGCCGCCGGCGCGCTATTCCTCACCGAAGCGGGCGGTGTGGTGCGTCAGCTGAATGGCAGCCCATACCGCATCGGCGATCCCCGCGACGTGATGATCGCCGCGGCGAGCGAGGCGATGTGGGAGCGGGCGGTGGGGCTGGTCCGCGAGGACGCCTGAGGCCACCCTACCAACCCGTTCGCCCTGAACCTGTCGAAGGGTGGCTTTCCGCAAGCGTCGCGCTCGTGGCACGCGCCCTTCGACAGGCTCAGGGCGAACGGTAGGAGGACAAAGGGCGGACCATCAGGCCCGCCCCTCGCCGACTTACGCCAGCTCGCCCTCAAGCCAGGCCTTCAGCCGGCCCTTGGGCTCGGCCCCGACCTTGGTCGCCGCGGGCGCGCCGCCCTTGAACAGGATCATCGTCGGGATGCCGCGCACGCCATAACGGCCCGGCGCATCGGGATTGTCGTCGATGTTGAGCTTGGCGATCGTCACCTTCTCGCCCAGCTCTTCGGACAGTTCTTCGAGGCTCGGCCCGATCATCTTGCACGGGCCGCACCATTCGGCCCAGAAATCGACGAGTACGGGGCCATCGGCCTTGAGGACGTCGGCGTCAAAGCTGGCGTCGGTGATCTGTTTGGTAGCCATGAATATCTCCTTTGCTGTCCATCTAGGATGGCGTGCCGCCCGGCTCAACCGTCAGGCCCCTAGCTTTGCTCCGGAACGCGAAAGCGCGGCTTGTGCGCGGCGAGCGTGTCGGCGGGCAGTTCGAACAGACGCGGGCCGCCGGTGTAGAGCAACGCCGCCTCGATCGTGCGATCGGGGAAGATCACGCGCAGCGCCGCGATATAGGCCGCCATCTGATCGAGGTGATAGGGCGGGATATCGTCGAGGGTATCCGGCACCCGCCGCCCCGTCTTGAAATCGACGAGACGAATCGCGTCCGGCGCGATCAGCAGCCGGTCGACGGTGCCCGACACGACCATGCCGTTGGCGAGCGTCGCGGCGATCGGCGCTTCGGCGAGGCTGTCGGGGCCGAACGACGGCGCATAGGCGGAGTTCTCGATCACCGCGAGCACGCCCGCGACGATCCGCTGCCGCTCGGCCGCATCGGTCACACCACCCGCAGTGGCGAGCCAGCGATCCGCGCAGCCGGCGCGATGTTGCGGCTCGACCGGCGGCAGGCGTTCGAACAGCGCGTGAAACAGCCGCCCGCGTTCGGCAGCGGCACGCATCGCGGGGCCGGGCGGAGGGTCGCTGACCTCGTCCTCACCGAGTGCCGACGGGGTGAGCGGGCGCGACGGGCGGCTCTCGGGCGGCGCGGGCACATGCGCCCAATCGGGCAGCACCACCCGTTCGGGCGGGCGTGCCAGCGCAGCGCCACGCGGCTTGACCGGCGGCTGGGGATCGGAGCCACTGAACACGCGCGGCCCCTCGTCCGGCACGCCCAGCTCGGTCAGTGCGCGTGCGGCGGCTGCATACCAGCTCGCGACCGGCGGCTCGCCTTGGGCGCGCGGCCCCAGCGCGCCGCCGATCACCAGCCGTTCCTCGGCCCGCGTCGCAGCCACGTAGAACAGCCGCCAATGCTCCTCCAACTCACGGCGCTCGACCTCGCCGATCGCTACATCCAGCGGCCCGCCACGCTCGCCCGACCGGGGCCGGAAGATCGGGATCGGCTGCGCCCCCGGTTCCGGCACCCAGCGCACCAGCGCGCGCGGCGCGGCGGTGGGATCGACGGTCGCGTCCGCCAGGATCACCAGCGGCGCCTGCAAGCCCTTTGCGCCATGCGCGGTCATCACGCGCACGGCGTCGAGCGGCGCCGACGGGTCGCGCACGATCTCGACATCCCCGCGGTCGAACCAGTCGAGGAAGCGTTGCAGCGACGGCGTTGACGTCGTCTCGAACGCCAGCGCGGCGTTGAGCAGTTCCTCGATCGGATCGCGCGCCTCCGCCCCCAGCCGGCGCAACAGCTTACGCCGCCCGTCGAGCGGCCCCGACAGGATCTCTTCGAGAAACTGGTAGGGCGTCGCGATATCGGCGCGCGACAGCATCGCGCGCAGTGGCGCCAAGCGCTCCTCCGACAGCGTCTGCGTCAGGTGCCGCCAGAGGCTGCCATGCTCCCGTGGCGCGGCATGCATCAATTCGTCCTGCGTCCAGCCGATCAGTGGCGAGACTAGCAACGCCGCGAGCGACAGATCGTCCTCCGGCTGCAAGACGAAGCGCACCGCGGCGAGCAAATCCTGCACCGCCAGCGGCGCATTCAGCCGCAACCGGTCGACGCCCGCTACCGGCACGCCCTCGGCATACAGGCGCGCGACGATCAGCGAGGCGAGGTCGCCGCGCCGCTTGACGAGGATCATCACGTCCTC
The DNA here is from genome assembly GCF_001638925.1 of Sphingomonas sp. NIC1. Lineage (NCBI taxonomy): Bacteria > Pseudomonadati > Pseudomonadota > Alphaproteobacteria > Sphingomonadales > Sphingomonadaceae > Sphingomonas > Sphingomonas sp. NIC1. The sequence continues at coordinate 3,039,349 of NZ_CP015521.1, read as the reverse complement.
GGGCCTGAGCGCCCGCCCCTTGCTCTCCAGCATCAGGCCGCCGTTCAGCCAGTCTCGCACCGCGCGCGCGATCCGCACCGCCTGTTCGCGGACGGCATCGTCGATCCACGCTTCCTCGTCCGTTTCGCTGCCACCTGCGATCACCGGCGGCCACAGCTCGACCGTGCCGGGGCCGGGCACCTCGCTGGCATGCGCCTGCATCGCGTCGATCGCGCCAAGGCCGGGCTCGCCCGCCGCGGCGATGGCGGCATCGACGAACTCCAGAATGGGCCGTGTCGACCGGAAGGAATGCGTCAGCGACAGGCGCTGGAACGGCAGGCCGCGTTCCGCCTCCGGCCAGTCGTCCGCCCCCTCCACCTCCGCCGCGCGACTGGCGAAATGCCCCTCCGCCCAGCGGAAGTTGATCGGGTCCGTGCCCTGAAAGCCGAAGATCGCCTGTTTGAAATCGCCGACCGTGAACAGCGTCCGGGTCGAGGGCGAATGCACACCGCGCCCGACGAAAAACTCCCCCGCCAGCGCGGTGACGATCCGCCACTGGTTGAGGTTTGTGTCCTGCGCCTCGTCGATCAGCACATGCTCGGTGCCCTGATCGAGCTTGTAGCGCACCCATTCGCCGATGCCCGGCTGTTCCAGCAGCCGCACCGTCACGCCGATCAGATCGTCGAAATCGACCGCCCCGGTCCGCCGCTTCGCCGCGGCATAGGCGCGTGCATAGTCGCGGCCCACCTCCAGCGCGTCGGCCAGCAGATCGGCATAAGCGGCCCGCGCGGTGAGCGACAGCAGGTCGAGGCAATGCTGCCCCAGCGCCGAGGCCAGGTCGGCATAATCGGGTTCGGCATCGATCAGCTTCTTCGATGCCTTGCGCGGCTCGTTCTTCCCCGTCAGCACCACGCCGGCAAGGTCGCCGAGCGTCGCGGCCCGCTCCGCCGGTGCCGCCGCGAGCCAGCGGTTGAGCGTTTCGGCATGCCCCACGCCCGTGGCCGCGCCCCAAGCGGTGTTCGCCGCCGCCAGCCGCTCGACCAAATCGGTGTCGATACAGTCGCAGCCCTCGGCCAAGGCCTCGCCGATATCCCCCTGCGGCAGGTCAAGCGCGCGCCGCAACCACGGCCCGATCCCAATCGGCAGCGCCTCCAGCGCGTTCAGCGACCGTGCGCAGGCGAGCAGGAAGCTCTCCGCCCCGCCCTCGCCCAGCCGCAGAGACAGCGCGCCGATCGTTTCGATCGGCCGTTCGCGGCCCTCGCGCTCGGCATCGGTCAGCAGGGTCGCCAGCGTCTCGCGCGCCAGCACCGCCTCTTCGCGTGCCTCCAGCGGACGAAAGCCGGGGGTCAGCCCCGCCTCGACCGGAAACGCGGCGAGCAGGCTCTGGCAGAACCCATGGATCGTCTGAATGCGTAAGCCGCCACCCGGCGCATCGAGCACGCCTGCAAACAGCGTCCGCGCCCGCGCCTGCAAATCCGGCGTACCCTTCTCGCCCAGCGCCTCCAGATCGGCGTACAGCTGCGGTGCCGGCATGCGCACCCAGGCGGCCAGCCGGTTGTTGATCCGCTGCGCCATTTCGGCCGCGCCCGCCTTGGTGAAGGTCAGGCACAGGATCGCCGACGGATCGGTGCCGCGCAGCAACAGGCGAAACACGCGCGCGGCGAGCACCTGCGTCTTGCCGGTGCCGGCCGATGCGGACAGCCAGACGTGCGCGTGCGGATCGCTCGCCGCCGCCTGCGCGCCCTTCAGCCGCGGCAGGGTCGCCAGTTCAGTCCCGGCCATACCATTCGTCCCGGCGCATCAATTGGTCATATTCGGCATAAGGCGCATATTCCGGGACCAGCTTCGCGGTGAACGGCGCATCGCCGGTCAGCCACGTGCCGGCAGCGTCCACGAAATTGCTGACCGCGATCGTCGTGAATTCGGTCGTGACGATCTTGTCGCGCTTACCCTCGGCATCCACCGGCGTCTCGATATAGCCGAACTGATCCTTCTTCTTGCCAAGCGACCAATATTCGAAGCCGCCGGCCTTGCCCTTCACCTCCTGAAAGCCGCCCCGCTCCGCGATCGCGCCGAGCAGCCCGAGTTGCAGGCTATACCCCGCGCGCACCGCGGCGGCGGAGGGCGGCTTGCCGGTCTTGTAATCGACGATCGCGAGCGTGCCGTCCGCCAGCCGATCGACGCGGTCGTACCGGCCCGACAACGTCACGCCGGCGATCGTCACATGGCCCTTGCCTTCCGCCGAGGCGACCGTGCGTCCTTCAGCGTCCTGCGCCGTCACGGTGTCGGCGATCCAGCGCACCGCCTCCATCAGCCGCGGTCGCCACAAGGCGCGCATCATCGGGTGCGTCCGCTCGTCCTCCAGCATCGCGGTGGCGCGCGCGACGAGCGCGTCCGGCGCGCAACCGTCCTGCTTCCACCATTGCTCGAGGATGTCGTGGACCGCGGTGCCGCGCCACGCCGCGCTGGGATCGGCATCGACCGGGTCGAGCGGCATCAGCCCCAGCACTCGGCGCGCGTAAAAGGCGTAAGGATCCGCCTTCAGCCGGTCGATCTCGGTGACGGAGATCGCCTTCGGCCGCAGCGCGGGCCCCGGCACCGGCGCCGGCCGGTCGGCTGGGATATGCTGACCGGGATCGTCCAGCGCGAGCGCCCACCCTTCCAGATCATGCGCTCGAACGAAGCGATCCCCCGCCATCGCCTGCAATCGCAGCCACAGCCGCGACGCAAGCGCGGGCGACGCCGCATCGCGCCGCGCCCGCGTCACCAGCGCGCGCGGCGCGCCCAGCGCATGGCCGAAATCGTGCGCCGCGATACCGACGCTCCGCTCCAGCCCGGCCAGCCCCAGCGCCGCCCGGATGCGCGGTGCCAGCCACGGATCGGGCGCCGGCCGCCCCGGCCACACCCCTTCGTTCAGCCCGCCCAGCACCATCAGGTCGGCGGTCTGCAACCGCGCCTCGATCGGGCCATAAATGGCGATACGCGGATGGCCGACGCCCGATCCCGGCCGCACCGCCACCTCGTCGAGCAACCCGCGCAGCAACGGCGGGAAACCATCTGGCGCGACGCGGGGCGGCCCGACCGCCGCCTCCGCCTCCAGCGCGTCGAGGAACTCTGCCGCAGCCCGTCCCGCCGGTCCCGACCACAGATTGTCGCCGCACAGCGCCTGCGCCGTCTCGCGCAGCACGGCCAGCAGCGCCGACAACGGCTGCGCCCCCTGATCGCACACCAGCTCGATCGGTTTCAGCAGGCCGACCGGCTCGGCGAACCACGCCGCCGCCCGATCCCGCCGGTTGGCCAGCAGATGCCCCATGATCCCGTCGAGCCCCGCCGCCGGCCGCGGGCCTCGCAGCGCACGATCGAGCGTGCGCGTCCCGTCCAACCAGGCGCCCCGCAGGGCGCGGTCACTGGGGTCGACCTTCACCAGCGGATGCTTGAGCAGCGCCAGCAGCGCCAGCGGCGCGAACCGCTGCGCCGCCGCCTCGGCCAGCGCGAGCAGCAGCGTGCCCGGCGGCAGGATCGACAGCGGCCGGCCCGCCGTGTCGTTCGCCTCGATCTGCCACCGCCGCAAATGCGCGCTGACCCGCCGGGCGAGCGCGCGATCCGGCGTCACCAGCGCGGCGGTCTTGCCCGGTTCCTCGATCGCACCGCGCAGCGCCAGCGCGATCGCCTGCGCCTCTTCCGCCGGCGTCGCAAGTTCCACGGCGGCGACCCCGGTCAGGCGCCGGTCCTCCGCCTTCAGCTCGGTCCATTTGCCGGTGAAGGCGGCCGGCGCCAAAGCATTGGCGATCGCGCGCCCACGCAACGCCCCCGCGTCCGGCCCGGCGCTGCCCGGCCAATGCGCCACTTCGCCGCGGCCGACGCCCATGCGGTCGAGGATCAGCTTCAGGTGGAATTGCGGATGCGTCTCGATCGACCGGCGGATGCGCCCGGTCACCGGATCGGGCGCGTGCGGCCCCAGCGCATCCCACTCGGCCTCCGGCATCTGGAGGTCGAGCCCGGCGAACACCGTCAGCCCCTGCGGCGCCTCCGCGACGCAGCGCAGCAGTCGCGCGACCGCGGGCGCCGGATCGGTCACGCCGGCCGCACAGACGAAGCCAGCGGGCGGCCGTGTCCGCCAGCGCATCACCAACCGGTCGAGCAGCATCCGCCGCCGCGTCGCTGCGTCGATCCGACCCAGTCGTGCGAGTTCACCCGGCCAGCGTTCCAGCACGATCCGGAAGGTCGACAGCGCCCGCTGCCAATGATCGGTCAGCTCGGGCGCCAGATCGAGATCGCGCAAACGCTCGGGTTCGACCTCCTCGACCAGCAACTGGTCGAGTGTATGGCAGAGTTCGCCCGCCAGCCGCACCGCCTCCGCGGCATCGACGGGCGCACCCGCCGCAGCGCGCTCCTCGAACACCAGTCGTGCCAGGATCATGCGCCGCTGCATCGGCGCGATTGCCGGTGGCGGCGGATCGGCATCGTCGACCGGGTCGAGCGCCGCGCCCACCGCCTCGCCTAGATCGGGACTGCCCAGCGTCACCAGCCGCGGCAGCAGCAGGCCGCTGCCGCTCGCCCGTACGAACGCCGCCGATACCGCGCGGGCGGCACGATTGTTGGGCAGCAGGATCAGGCCGCGCGCCAGCGCCATCGTGTCGCCGCCGGTCCGCTTCATCAGCCCTGCGACAAGCGTGTCGGCGAACGCGCGGTGCGCCGGAATGGTGAAGAGTTGCGGGCGCTTTTTATGCTCGACGGTTCCGGCCCGCTCCCCCTCCCGGCCACCCATCAGGATACCGTGTGGGTGGCCGGGAGGGGGAGCGGGCTGGCACCGCCATCAGGACGCGCCTCAGCCATTGGCGATGATCGCCTCCGTCTTGGGGATCGCGGCGGGGGTGCCGACGTCGAACCACAGGCCCTGATGGACCTGCGCATAGGCCCGACCCTGTTCGATCGCGCGGCTCCAGAACAGGTTGGTCGAGAAGGGCCCTTCCGGCCAGTCGCGGATCAGGCGCGGGTGCAGGATCTGGATGCCGGTGTAGACGAACGGCGCCGTCGCCCCCGCCTTGCGCCGTCCGACGATCCGGCCATCGGCCGCGACGCGAAAATCGCCCTGCCCCTTGTGATTATGCGCGCGCGCATAGGGCACGACGAGGAGCAGCGCGTCCATCGTGGCATCGTCCCAGCGATGGCTCAGCAGCTTGATCGCGTCGACCGGCCCGTCGATCCACAGATTGTCGCTGTTGACGACGAGGATCGGGTCGTCACCCAACTGGCCGCGGGCCTGCACCAGCCCGCCACCCGTCTCCATCAACTGCGCGCGCTCGTCGCTGATCGCCACTTCGATCCCGTCGAACCGGTTGGTGACATGCGCCTCCAGCGTATCCGCCAGATAATGGACGTTGACGACGGCCTTCGCGACGCCCGCGTCAATCAGCCGATCGAAGACGTGATCGATCAGGGGCTTGCCCGCTACTTCGACCAGCGGCTTCGGCCGCGTCGCGGTGAGCGGGCGCATGCGCTTGCCGATACCGGCCGCCATCACCATCGCGGTGTGCGGCACGGCGCCGCCGGGGTCGGGGCGGAGCGAACGCTGACGGGTCATGCGGACAGCACCTTCGGATCGCCGCGCAATTCGGGCGGCACGTTCTCGTCGAACCAGCGCGCGACCGGCGCCAGGGCCGGCTGCGACAGGTCCCGCTCCAGATAGCTCCACACCCGCGGGCACAGCGCGGCGTAGCGCGGCTTGCCGTCGCGACGCCACAGGCGGGTGAAGATGCCGATGATCTTCGCGTTCCGCTGCGCGCCGAGCACATGATAGGCGTCCATGAAACTCTCGCCCACGCCCGTCGCCGCGCGATAGCGATCCAGCATCACGCGCTCGACCTCCGGATCGACGTCGCGTCGCGCATCCTGCAGCAGCGATACGAGGTCATAGGCCGGGTGGCCCGCCAACGCGTCCTGAAAATCGAGCAGGCCGAGCCCCTTTGCCGACCCGACCAGCATCAGGTTTTCGGCATGGTAATCGCGCAGCACGGTCACGGGCGCATCGGTCAGCGCATGATCGAACACCGCATCCCAGGCCGCGTGATAGCCCGCGACGTCGACATCCAGCCCCACCGCCGGGGCATACCATTCGGGCAGCAGCGCCGCCTCGCGATGCAGCACATCATGATCGTACGGCGCGATCTCGGCCGGAGCATGCCCCCGCAGCGCAACAAGCAGGTCGATCGCCGCCTCGTACAGCGGCAGCGCCGCCGCAGCGTCGGCATCCGCTGCCTCGCGCAGCCGCGCATCGCCGAAATCCTCGAGCAGGACGAGGCCCTGGTCGAGGTCCGCGGCATGGATCGCAGGCGCCGCAAAACCGCGTTCGCGCAGCCATTGCGCGATCGCGATAAAGGGGCGCGGGTCCTCGTGCGGCGGCGGCGCATCCATCAGGATTGCGGTGCGATCCGCTTGGGTTACGCGGAAATACCGGCGGAACGACGCATCCCCCGCCACCGGGCTGATCGTGCCCGACCAGCCATGGATCGCGAGGAAGGCGGGCGCACCGGCGGGCGGGGTCATATCGGCCATCGCGGCTTCCATGACGCCGGGATGTCGGCTGTCAAGATTCGTCCGCCGTCCGGTGCCGGCGCCAGGGTCAGCCGCAGCGCGTGCGGCCAGTATCCCGGCGCCCGCTCCGGCCATTCGACCAGCAGCATCGCGTCGGACAGCGCCTCGCCGAGACCCAGTTCCTCGAGTTCGTCCGGGTCCTCGATCCTGTACAGATCGACGTGCAGCACCGGCAGTCGCACCTCGGGCGGGTCATAGGGCTGGACAATCGCGAAACTGGGGCTGGGCGCCTCGCCCGCCAGTCCGAGGGCAGCGAGCAACCCGCGCGCGATGCTCGTCTTGCCCATGCCGAGGTCGCCGCTTAGCGCGATGACGTCGCCGGGCTGGACGCGGTCGGCAAGGCTCGCCCCGAACGCTTCCGTCGCCACCGCGTCTGAAAGCAAGATCGACGTCACCACCCCCACTCCGTCACCCCGGACTTGGTCCGGGGTCCACCGATCCGCAAGGGGACGGCATACGCCTCAAGCCACCCCCCTCGCCGCAGAGTGGACCCCGGACCAAGTCCGGGGTGACAAAGTGCGCGATACACCATCACCGCCGCGGCAGCTCGACCGTCACCAGCGTCCCCTCGCCCGGCTGCGACACCAGATCGATCCGGCCGCCATGCGCCTCGACGAACTGCTTCGCCAGCGGCAGGCCCAGCCCCAGCGCGCGTTCCCCGGTCGGCTGCATGCCGGGCTCGCCGAACCGGTCGAACGCCTTGGCGACACTCTCTGCATCCATGCCGAAGCCGTCGTCCGATACGACGATCCGCGCACCCGTCGCGCTGCCATCGGCGTGCAGCAGAATCCGCCCGCCCTCGGGCGTCGCCGCGACGGCATGGCGCAACAGATGCTCGATCACTTCCTTCAGCCGCTTGGGATCGCCCGTCACGCGCCCCGCCGAGCGCGCGACCTCCACCGCGAAGTCGAGCTTGCGCCGCTTCGCCGCCGGCATGATCGTATCCGCCGCAGCTCGCGCGACCACCGCCAGATCGACGTCGACCCGCTCGATCTCGGCATCGTCGCCCCCCTGCGTCAGGTCGAGCACGTCATCGATCAGCAGCCCCAGCCGCTCGACCGATTGCAGGATCGCCTCGACATAGGTGTCCGCATCCTTGCTGAGCTTCCCCGCATAGCCGCCATGCAGCATCTCCGCGAACCCGCTGATCGAGGTCAGCGGCGTCCGCAATTCGTAGCTCATATTGGCGACGAACTGCGTCTTCACCCGGTCGGCAGCCTCCAGCGCATTGGCACGCTCGCGCAGCGCCTGTTCGGCGCGCCGGCTGTCGGTGATGTCGAGCATCGTCAGCAACGCATTGCCGTCGGGCAGCGGCACGGCGGCGAACTCGAAATGCCGCCCGTCGGCGAAGGCGACGCGGCCGCCACGCTGCTGCCGCTCGACCGTCGCCGATCGCACCAGTTCGGGGATCAGCGCGGCGCGATTGGGCGTCGCGAGCTTGGGCGCCGCAGCCTCGGCAAAGGTATCGACGCGCGGATGGCCGGCGAGGAATTCCTCCTCGAACCCCCATACCGCGCGCATCCGGTTGTTCCACAATTGCAGCTTGCCGTTGCCGGCGAACACCGCCAGCGCCTCGAACAGATTGTCGAACGTCGCGGTCCGCACCCGCAGCAGCGTGTCACGCGCGGAGGCGAGCTGCACCTGCTCGGTCCGATCCTCGAAAATGACCAGCAAACCCCCATCGGGCAGCGGCTGTGCGACCACCCGCAGATGCGTGCCCCCAGGCAGGTGCCAGTTTTCCTCCGCCGCATCCTCGCCGGGTACGAACCAAGCACGCCGTTCCGCCTTCCACGACGGGAAGTCGCGCACTTCGGGCAAACGGTTCGCCTCGCGCATCCGCTCCAGCACGCGATCGAATTCGGGTCGGTCGGACAGCCATTCGGTGCGCATCGCGAACATGCGGCGAAACGGCTGGTTGCAGAAGACAAGGCCGCGGTCCGCGCCGAATTGCGCGACGCCGGCGGACAGGCGGTCGAGCATCGCGCGCTGCGCCTCGGCGAAGCGCTTGGCCCCGGCCCGCGACTGCTCCAGATCCTCGACATCGACCGCGAAGCTCGCGACACCGCCCGTCGGCAGCGGCACGTCATGCACTTCCAGGCTGCGGCGCTCGCCATCGATCGTCGCGGGCAGGATTTCGCGCTGCGGCTTGCCGCTGATCCGTGCCGCCTGTGCGCCCGCGCGGGGACCGCCCCGGCCCGAACCCTCGACCAGTTCCAGCTCTCGCGCGATCACATCGGCAGCATTGGCGCCCTCGACGGCGCGGACATAGGCGCTGTTGACCATGGCAAGCCGCAAGTCCGACCCGCGATACCACATCGGCAGCGGCGCCGCCTCGATCAGCCCGGACAGTGCGTCGAACGCGGTCGACAAATCGTCGACCTCGGTCTGCAAACGGCCGATCTCGCTTTCGCTGTCGGTCGCGTCCATCGTCCACAGCACGACCGCGCCCGTCGCGCCTAGTTCGCCCGGCGCGCGGCTGCCCCGCACGGTGATCGCACGTCCCGATCCTTGCGGGTGGAGCGCTCGCACGAACGCCCGCCCGGATCGCTGCGCCGCCTTCACCTCATTCGCCAGCGCCGCCGCCTCGTCGGCGGGCAGGCCCGCGCCATCGGCGGACAGATCCTGCAAAAAGCGAGGCGCGACGGCGAGACCCAGCCAATCGACCAGCCGCGGCGGCATCTCGACCCGCCCATCCGCGCGCACCAGCATGGGCAGCGCAGGAGAGACGCTACGCAGCGCCTCGGCCTCGCGGACCCGCGCGCTCGCGTCGTCGGCCTCGGCCGCCAGCCGCCGGCCGACGAACAGCGCGTAGCCCGCACCGCCGACGAGCAGCGCGAGCACCGCGCCGCACACGACCGCCGTCATCACCGAAAGCTGGATCAACGCTCACCCCTCATCACGCCGCTCCGGCGGGCGTGGCGTCCGACGTGTAGAACGGAAAACGGGGCAGCGGCAATGTCATTGATCCGCCGCGCGATCCCATCGAGACCGCGCGGCGCGCATCACACCTTTTCGGGGATCGTATTCTCGTCGGCGATACCCGCCTGGAACGAGGCGGAGGCGTCCTCGCCATCCGGCGCGTGCGCCTTCCGGCCGGGGTCCTTGTCCTTCGGCGTGCTGCCCCGCAGCGTCAGCAGCGCGGCCGCCGCGGCGGCGCCCACGGCCGCGACACCGGCACCGACGGCGGCAACGCCCCATTTACCGCCCAGCAGATCGCCGCTTTTGCCCGTCGCCTTCGTCGTGGGCTTCTTGGCCGCCGGGCGCGGCGCGGCGCGCTTGGTCGAACGCGGCTTGACCGCCTTAGCGGCCGACGCGACGGCGCCCTCCGCCTTGGTCACCGCCGTGCGAGCGCGGCGCGTCGTCTTGGTGGCGGCATCGCTGATCGCCGTTTCGACCTTCTCGACGGTCGACGGCGCCGGAGCCTTCCGCGGTGCGCGCGGCTTCGTCGTGCCGGTCTTGGCAGCGGTAGTGCGCGTCGTGCTCGCCTTCCGGGGCGCGCGACGGCGCGGCGTGGCGGCGGGGGTGTCGGACTTGGGCGTGTCGGTGTCGTCGGCCACGATACGGCTCCCTGATTGATTCGGAGGCGTAACGCACATGCGGCGGATCGTTTCCCGTCCCGCCGCACGCCGACGTTATTTCAAGAGCTTAGCGGAAGGGCGGTTCATCGAACGCGCGCAGCTTGCGGCTGTGCAGGCGATCGCCCTCCAGCCGCAACTGCTCGCACGCCTCGATGCCGATCCGCATGTGCTCGCTGATCGCCCGTTCGTAGAAGCGATTGGCCTGGCCGGGCAGCTTCAGCTCGCCATGCAGCGGCTTGTCCGACACGCACAGCAGCGTCCCGTACGGCACGCGGAAGCGATAGCCCTGTGCCGCGATCGTCGCCGATTCCATATCGATGCCGACCGCACGGCTGAGCGAGAAGCGCAGCGCCGACGCCGAATAGCGCAATTCCCAATTGCGATCGTCGGTGGTGACGATCGTGCCCGTCCGCAGGCGGCGCTTCAATTCCTCACCCGACTGGCCGGAAATGATCTCGGACGCCTTGGCCAGCGCCTGCTGCACTTCGGCGATCGCCGGCACCGGAATTTCGGGCGGCAGCACGTCGTCGAGCACATGATCGTCGCGCAGATAGGCGTGCGCCAGCACATAGTCGCCGATCCGCTGGCTGGGGCGCAGGCCGCCGCAATGCCCGATCATCAGCCAGGCTTCGGGCCGCATCACGGCGAGGTGATCGCAGATCGTCTTCGCGTTCGATGGCCCGACGCCGATGTTGACCAGCGTGATGCCCGTGCGATCGTCGGCCATCAGGTGATAGGCCGGCATCTGATGCCGCCGCCACGCGCTGTCGTTGACCAGTTTGTCGACGTCGCCGGGCTTGTCGATCACGATATTGCCGGCACCCGACAGAGCCGTGAAGCGCGAACCCTCACCCAGCTGCGACGCTCCCCAGCGAACAAATTCATCGACATAGCGGTGATAGTTCGTAAACAATACGAAGCGCTGCGTATGCTCAGACGGGGTGCCCATATAGTGACGCAGGCGCGCCAGGCTGAAATCGGTGCGCAGCGCGTCGAACAGCGCCAGCGGACGGCTGCCCCCTTCGGCGATCCACAGGCCGTCGGCGATCTCATCGCCGATATGCGCGAGTTCGGTCGCCGGGAAATGCCGCGCCAGCTCGGTCGCGGACACGGTGTCGAGGCTCAGCGCATGACCGGGATCGAGAACATAGGGGAACGGGATTTCCTGCCGCCCCGGCACCGCCTCGACCTCGACGTCATAATCCTCGATCAGCAGCGTCAGCTGCTCGGTCAGATAATCCGCGAACAGCGCGGGCTTGGTGACGCTGATCGTATAGTCGCCGGGCGACACCAGCCGCCCGAACGAGCGCGGCGGCGCAGGCCGGTCGCTCGTCGCGGCATAGCGCAGGCGGATGACGGGATAGGCGAACGAGCCGTCGAGGCGGCTCTGCGGCGACGGCGGCGTGCCATCGGTCAGGTAGGTGTTGAGGGCCGCTTGCAGGCGGTCGACGGAAGCGCGGTAGAGGCGGTCGAGTTCGGAAACGATCTGGGAAGCTTTGGTCATCCCCGATGGCTACGCAAAGCCCGTGACGGTGGCAAGTCAGGCGGGACACGCGACTGTGCGGCACGTCGCCGCCACGCCCTGCCCCGCCGTCGGCCTCAGCGCATCTGTGCGGTAATCTTAGCGATCTCGCGCGCGACCATCGTCTCCACCATCTCGGGCAGATGCGTGTCGAGCCAGCTGCGCAGCATCGGGCGCAGCATCTCGCGGACCAGCCCCTCCAGCGTGCCGTCGCTGTCCGGCTCGGGCTTGACCAGCAGCTTGCTCAGCGTTTCGAGCGACCCCAGGCTCGCCGCGGCGGCGCGCTGGGACAAAATGGGTTCGTCCGACATTGCAGGCTCAACGGGCGCGGACCGCGGAGGTTGCGCAGGCTGCGGCGCAGGTTCGGGCTCCGGTGCATAATGGTGGGGCGCAGGTTGCGCGACAGGCTGGGGAGCGGGCTGCGCGACGGGCTGGGGAGCGGGCTGCGCGACCGGCTGTGGCGCAGCGACGCGCGCCATGTCGCGCTCCACGCGCGGCTGTTCCACTCGCGCCGGCTCCATCCGCGAATGCGGCATCGGATCGCTCAGCTCCAGCACCTCTTCGGGTTCCGGCTCGATCGGCTGCGGTGCGGCACGCGCCCGGCGGGCACGCGCCTGCGTCCCCTCGCCTTCTTCGGCGATGATCCGTTTGATCGACGAAAGGATCTCTTCCATCGACGGTTCGGCGCTCATGTCCCCCATTGCCCTCTTGTGTCCCTGCCCCGAGTTCTTACCGCCGTTACTGGCGGTTCGGCGAGGACGCACCTGTGGTTAACGCCGGGCTTCTGTCAACCGGCGTATCGAGCATCGGGTCGAAGTTCCGCGCGACGGTGGCGGTCTGCGCGGGCGTCTGCGCCGTCGAGGTGGCGACCGGTTCCGGCTCGCCGTCGCCCGCGAAGTCGTTGATCCGGTTGCGCACGCGCTTGTAGTTGAGCACCGGGTCGTACAACGCGCCGCCCTCCAGCCCAAGATCGCGCGCTTCGGCATGACCCATCGCTGCCAGCAATGCGAAGCCCGCGACATAGGCATCGCGCCGTGCGCTGACCAGCGTCACCTGGCTGTTGAGCAATTCCTGCTCCGCGTTCAGAATCTCGAGCACGGTACGCGTACCGACGCTGTTTTCGGCGCGCACGCCCTCCAGGCTCAGCTTGTTGGCGTTGACCGCGGTTTCGGACGAGGCGATCACCTGCTGCGAGGATTGCCACACCGCATAGGCCGATCGTGCCTGCGCGATAACGTTGCGCTCGGTCGCGGTCACAGTCTCCAGCGCCTGGCTGCGCTGCGCTTCCGCCTGCCGCACCTGTGCAGCGGGACGACCGCCCTGGAAGATCGGCAGCGAGAATTGCAGCCCGGCGGTCGCGGCGGTGCCGGAATTGGGCACGCCCTGCGCGACCGATGCCGGCGGCAGCGAACCCAGATAGGTGAAATAGGTCCCGCCCGTCACCGCCGACAGCTTGGGCAGCCGGTTCGCGCGCGCGACGTTGATGTCGTAGCGCGTCGCATCGGCCTGACGCCGCGCGGCGATCAGATTGGGGTTGAGGTTCAGCGCCTCGCTTACCGCCTCGTTGGGCGATGCGGGCAGCTTCGGCAGCGCCGGCGGCTGTTCCAGCGCGAGCGGCGGAGTGCCCACCACCGCGACATAATTCTCGCGACTGGAGATCAGCTGCGCCTCGGCCTGCTGCAATTGCGCGCGGGCGAGCGCCAACCGCGCCTCGGACTGGGCGACGTCGGTGCGGGTCAGGTCGCCGACCTGAAAGCGATCCTTGCTCGCCTGCAGGTTTACCTCCAGCACACGCACGTTCTGCTGATTAAGCGACGTGATGGCCTCGTCGCGGATGACGTTCATGTATGCCGCGACGACGTTGGTGAAGGTCGACGCCTCCACGCCGCGCAATGTCGCCCGTCCCGCATCGACGCGTGTTTCCGCCGCGCGCACCGCATTCTTCACCGCGCCGCCCTGGAAGAGCGGTACGGAGAGGTTGAGCGCGCCGTTGCCGCTGCGCTCGGGATTAAGGAAGTTGTTGTTCGCCTGCAGGATGTTGTCGGTGACGGAGCCCGTGGCTGCGACACCCGGCAGCCCGCTCGCCCGTGCGATCGGCACATTCTCATCCGTCGCACGCTGTGCGGCGCGCTGGCCGGTCAACGTGGGGTTCGACGCATAGGCCTTGGCGAGCGCGTCGCGCAGTGTCTCTGCCTCCGCCGGCATCGCCGACATCGCCAGTCCGACCAGCGCCACGCTCCCCAGCAGCAATCCTCGCATCATCCCCCCACTAACTTATTCTAGAATGTAAATGCCTTAGGCTTTGCAAAGCCCGGCAGCTCCACGCAATCGCAATCGAGGAACGGCGACAGGCCGAACCCGCCGTCGGTCTTGCGACCCGTCGCCAGGCGCGTGACGCCGCGATCGACGATGCCGGTGACGACGCGGCCCCCAGTCGCGACCTGATCGACCAGCGTGTCGGGCAGATGCTCCACCGCGCCGTCGACGATCAGCACGTCATACGGCGCGCCCGCGGCATGGCCCTGGGCCAGCGCGCCCTCGATCAGCGTGACGTTCGGCGTGCCCGCCAGCGCGTCCTTCGCCAGCCCGACGAGGCCCGCATCCTCTTCGACCGCCACCACCTCGGCCACGATCTGCGCCAGGATCGCGGCGGTATAGCCACCCGCGGCGCCGATCAGCAGCACGCGGTCGCCCTTTTGCAGATAGGCTTCGGTCAGCAGCCGGCCGGTAACCATCGGCAGGTTGATCGCCCGGCCGCCGGCAACCGGCAGCGCCGTGTCGCGATAGGCGATGGCGCGCGCCCCGGCGGGCACGAAGGCCTCGCGCGGCAGCGTGTTCATCGCGACCAGCACGCGCTGATCGTTCACCGCATTGGTCCGCAACTGGCTGGCAACCATCGCATGGCGCATCGCCTCCGATGCCGCCGCGTTACCCAGACCGTTATCGATGCTGACGTTCATGATGACCCCTCTCGCACAACCGTATTAGCTGCGCAATACACTTCGTGACAGTCCGGCTTGTATCGCGCGCAATCCGTCGCGCCAAGCGGCGGATGCGTGTGGAGGGCGCAATCGTCCGCGGATGGTCAGCACGGCCGCAAGGCCGTATGGGCGCGCCATGATCCCGGAACTCTATCACAAATTCATCGACTGGATCGGCGACGGCACCGGCCTGCCCGACACCATCCTGCACATCCATGCCGGCATGGCGGTGCTGATGGTCGCGCGCATCGTCACACGGCGATCGCTGGGCAGCTTCGTCCCCTGGTCGTTCGTCGCTGCGGCGGAGGCGTTCAACGAGATCATGGACCGACTGAATTTCGGGTCGTGGCGTTGGGCCGACACGACGTCGGACATCGCCAACACCCTGTTCTGGCCGACGGTGATCTGCCTGGGCATCCGCCTGCGCCCGATGCTACTGACGCGCGACGCCGCGCGCGTAAAGATGCCGGACGAGGGCTGAGGCCCCGTCCTGACATCTGGTCCCGGCATCTGGAGGCGCGACCGGGAATCGAACCCGGGTGCAAGGATTTGCAGTCCTCTGCGTCACCACTCCGCCATCGCGCCTCGATGCGGGAGGGCGGCTGATGATCGGTTTTCCCCGTGGCGTCAACCGCCGATTGCATCGTTTCCGGTCAACCAGCGCTCCAGCATCGCCACCAGCGGAACGTCGGCGGGCGGCATCGGCAGATCGCGCATCGCGGCGGGCGTCACCCACGCCAGCTCGGTCGCCTCCAGCGCCAGCGGATCGCCCTGCCAGTCGCGAATCACGTACAGCAGCAGCAGCAAATGCCGCTCGCCCAGCGGCGCGCTGGCGAACGTCAGCGGAACGCAGCCCTCCTGATCGACGACGATGCCGAGCTCCTCGGCCAGTTCGCGCACCAGCGCCGCCTCCGGCCGTTCGCCCGGATCGATCTTGCCGCCGGGAAATTCCCATAGGTCCGCCATCTGCTTGCCCGGCGGGCGGCGCTGCAGCAGCACGCGTCCCTCGCCATCCAGCATCGCCGCCGCCACGACCGGCAGCAGCGTGACGGCCTCGCCGGCGATATCGTTACACGTGTCGACCATTTCTTAAGCGCTTTCCCCTATCGCCGACGCCATGACAGCGCGCGCGTACCTTCGTCGTCTCGTCCGGCGGCTCGCTCCGGCCCTGCGCAACGCGCGCGGCGCGACGGCGGTCGAATACGGACTGATTCTCGCGCTCGTCGTGCTGGTCATGATCGTCGCGCTGCGCGGGGTCGCGGGCGTCACGGTCAATATGTGGACCAACGTGTCCGACCAGGTCAGCAAGGCTGGCTAACCAGCCGCAGAAATCCGCCGTTTTGAGCAATACCTTAGCCGCTCGTCTTAAACCTTTGGCAACCTCACCCCCGTACACCCGTCCCCGCTGCTCCGGGTTTCCGGTTCAGCCGGGTGACTGAAGTTCGAACATGGAGACCGGAATGCTAGCGATTCGTAAGTTCATCAAGAACAGCAAGGGCGCCACCGCCATCGAGTACGGCCTGATCGCCGCGCTGATCGCCGTCGCCGCCATTGCGGCGATGAAGGGTCTGGGCACCAAGCTGACCACGACCTTCAACAACGTCTCGTCGAACATGAGCGCCACCTAAGCGCTACCGTTCGATCGAACGAAACAGGGCGGCGGACCTCACGGGTTCGCCGCCCTTTTCGTTTTGGCGATGGACGCGAGGCGGAAGCTACCGTCCCGCACCGGCAGTTGGCCGTGTCTTACAGCCGCCCCATCGCCAGGAACTTCTCGCGCCGCTCGCGCCGCAGCGTCGCGGCATCGCGACCCGACAGTGAGGCCAGCGCATCGCGCAGAGCATCGCCCAGCAGGCGGATCGCCTCGGCGGGATCGCGATGCGCGCCGCCCAGCGGCTCGGGCACGATCGTGTCGATCACGCCGAAGGTCTTAAGGTCCTGCGCCGTCACACGCATCGCCTCGGCCGCCTCCGCCGCCTTGTCCGCGGTGCGCCACAGGATCGACGCGCAGCCTTCGGGGCTGATCACCGAATAGATGGCATGTTCGAACATCAGCACGCGATTGCCCGCAGCCAGCGCGATCGCGCCGCCCGATCCGCCTTCGCCTACGATCGCGGCAACGACGGGGACGCCCGCGGCCAGGCACGCCTCGGTCGAGCGCGCGATCGCCTCGGCCTGGCCACGCTCTTCCGCCTCGATGCCGGGGAAGGCGCCCATCGTGTCGACCAGCGTCACCACCGGCAGGCCGAACCGGTCGGCCATCTCGACCAGCCGGATCGCCTTGCGATAGCCTTCGGGTTTGCCCATGCCGAAATTGTGGCGCAGGCGGGTGGCGGTGTCGGAGCCCTTTTCGTGGCCGATCACCATCACCTTCGTGCCGCGGAACGTTGCGAAGCCGCCCATGATCGCCTGGTCGTCGGCAAAGGCCCGGTCGCCGGCCAGAGGCACGAACTCGTCGAACAGCCCGGCGACATAATCCTTGAAATGCGGCCGCTCGGGATGCCGGGCGACCTGCGTCTTCTGCCACGGGGTCAGCTTTGCGAACGTGTCGCGCAGCAGCTTGTCCGACTTGCCCTGCAGCCGCACCAGATCGGCAGCGATGTCCACGGTGCCATCCGCCGCGGTCGCCCGCAGTTCGTCGATCCGGCCCTGCAGTTCGGCAATCGGTTTTTCAAATTCGAGGAAGCTCGCCATAGTGCCGCCGGTTACGGGCCACAGCCCGTCGCGTCAACGCGTCCCGCTGTCGCGCCGTTCGGGGTCCGCCAGCGGATGACGCGTGTTGACCAGCGCGACGAGGCGGCTGGCGTCGACGTGCGTATAGATTTCGGTCGTCGCGATATCGGCATGGCCCAGCATCGCCTGCAACGCACGCAAATCCGCGCCACCGGCCAGCAGATGCGTCGCAAAGGCATGGCGCAGCACGTGCGGGCTGACCCGATCGGACGGAATGCCCGCTTCCGCCGCCAGCGCCTTCACCAGTTGATACAGGCGCACCCGCGTCAAATGCCCCTTGCCCGACGGGAACAGCCACGCGCGATCCGCCGCGACATGCACCCGCCACGCCGCCACCGCGGCGCGAGCGCGGTCGGATATCGGCACCAGCCGCTCGCGCCCGC
This sequence comes from Sphingomonas sp. NIC1, assembly GCF_001638925.1. Classification (NCBI taxonomy): domain Bacteria; kingdom Pseudomonadati; phylum Pseudomonadota; class Alphaproteobacteria; order Sphingomonadales; family Sphingomonadaceae; genus Sphingomonas; species Sphingomonas sp. NIC1. Next base: position 3,021,579 of record NZ_CP015521.1, on the reverse strand, counting down.
CCTTGCCCTTCAGGATCAGGAACGGCCGGTCGGGGTGGATGGCATTGCGCGGCAGGCTGACCAGCTCGGTCGCGCGCAATCCCGATCCGTACAACAGCTCGATTAGCGCCGCGAGCCGCAGGTCGGCGCGCGTCGGCGTCGCCAACGCCAGCCGATCGCCGATCACGCCGAACAGCGCATCGACGTCGCCAACGCTCAGTACCTTAGGCAGCGGCCGCGCCGTCCCCGGCCGGGGCAACGCCGCCCCCGGATCGTCCGCGCGATGCCCCTCGTCGACCAGAAAGGCATAGAACCGCCGCAACGCTGCCGATTTGCGCGCCACGCTGCTCTTCGCCAGCGCGCGCCATGCCTCCGCCAGCCGCTGCAACGCCGCCGCATCCGCTTCCACCAGCCCGCCGCCCAGCACCTCGGACGCCAGCGACAGGTCGCTACGATAGGCCGCGATGGTATTCGACGCGGCCCCGGCTTCGGCGGCCAGCATCTCGAGGAACCGCTCGATCAGCGCGCGGTCGGTGGCCATGATCCCGGCGATCAGGCCCGCGCCAGCGCCTCGGCCGCGATCATCCGCGCCTCGCCCTCCAGCCCCACGGCGCGCAGCGCGCCGACGATGCGGTAGAGCATCGCAGGCGGCACGCCGTCCCAGCGCGGCGTCTGCATGCCGATCGCGGCGAGCACCACGACCATGCCCTGCTGCCCGTCGGCTGCCGCACGGTCGATCGCCCGCGTCCACGTGTTCTCGGCACCGATCCGCACGTCCAGCGCCTTCGCCGCCCGCTCGATATCGTCGGCGGAGAGCCGCCCCAGCCCGGCAAGGCCTGCAAAGAACAGCCGCTGCTTCAGCGCCGCATCGCCACGCCCGACGTAGGAGGACAGCTGACGATAGCTCAATTGCCCCGTCATATCCGGATCGGCGAGCGCGATCATCGCCCAGGCGTCGCCGCCTTCTTCCACCGCCGGACGCCAGCGCGTCGCGGTGCGATCGAGCCCCGCGGTCAGCATCGATGCAACGAGGTAGCGTGCATCGGCGACGCCCAGCCGCGCCGGCAAGCGCCCCGCCGCGCGCGCGGTCAGCACCAGCCGCGCATAGGACGGCTCGGCGCCCTTATCGTCCCCGCCCCACAGCCGCCGCATCGCCGCCAGCCGCGTATCCACGTCATTACCGACATAGGCGGCACGCAGATCGTTCGCCGCCGCCGCGGCACCGCTCGGCATATCGTTCGCGGCATCCACCGCGCCATACAGATCGACCAACGCCGCCGACGATAGCACGCCCTGTCCGGCCGCCGCCTCGGCATAGCGCACACGATCGCCCAGCGGCACGCTCGGCGACAGCGCGTACCAATAGCGCGCCTGCTGCCCGGTGGTCGCGAACAGCGTATCGGGCACGGTCACGCCGGTCGCAATCGCGAGGCCGAAGCGCCACGCGGTCAGCACGTCGACGCCCGCCCATTCGATCGTCACCGCCTGCCCACCATCGGGACCTGCGCCGACCACTTTCTGTGCCAGCTGATAATCGATGCCGCTCGCGACGTTACGCCGCTTCGCCGCCGCGAGCAGCGTCTTGGCGCGGCCCGGCTCGGCGGCAAGCGCCGCGCACATCGCCTGCGCCATCGTCCAGCCGCGTTCGTGCGTCGCGGCGAGGCCTGCATCAGCGATCCCGCACAGCTCGCCCGGATCACCCGTGGCGAGCGCGGTGTTCATCGCGACCTGATACAGTTTCGGCGTGTAGTTCGCATTGTCGACGCTCTGCGCCACGGCTCGCGCCGCGACCGATTCGCCCATGCGCAGCAACAGCCACGCACGCTCGGCGGCAAAGTCCGCGCCGTCGACATTCTCGGGCGTGTCGAGCTGCGCTGCCAGCGTCCGCCGCAGCAGGATCGACAGCCAGCGCGACGGCAGCGGTGCAGCCACCCGGCGCATCAACGCCTCGGCGAACCGCCCGTCCGCACCGGCGAAGGCATTCGCCTCCAGCCCGCCCTCGCGCACGCCCGCCGGGCCGACCCGGTCGAGCGACCGCCGGGCAAAGGCCGGCATCTCATATTGCGCCAGCACCGACGGATCGATCGTCGCCACCGGAGTAGGCGTCGCGCTGGCGACGGGCGTCGGCGTATCGCTGGGCAAGGGCTGGATCATGCCGGCGCCGGCCGCCTGGCCGGACGCCGGCGTGCCGCTCGCGGCCGGGGCGGGCGCGGCAGACGCACCCGTGCGCGCCGGTGTCGGCCGCGCCGCCGGCTGCGACGCCGGCTCGCCAAAGCCCGGCGGCAGGATCGATTCGGGACGCTCCTGCCCGATGGCGGAGGTGAACGCCGGCACCGCCGCGATCGCGATCGCGGTCAGCGCCGCACCCCGGGCCAGCAGGCGGACGCGCGTCCTAGCTGAGGTTGGCAAGCGTCACGGCCTTCTCGACATGGGTCTGCGGCCGTTCGGAGGCCCGACCGGCGAGCAGGAACAGGCCACCGACGATCACCACGAGAACGACGATGACGGAAAGGACGAAGCGGGACATACCGTACCTTGCAACACGTAAACGCAAACCGGAGCTGTTGCCCCGTCCTGACCCGCTGTATAGCGCCGAGACCGATGTTGCAAAGCGCTGTTCCCCCGTCCGACGATCATGCCCCCGCGAAACCGCCACGCGCGATCGTGCTCGTCGGGTTGATGGGGGTCGGCAAGTCGACCGTGGGGCGCCGCCTCGCCGCCCGCCTGCGCCTGCCCTTCGTCGATGCCGATCACGCGATCGAGGAGGCGGCGGGCATGACCATCGCCGAAATCTTCGAACGCTTCGGCGAGGCCTATTTCCGTGACGGCGAACGCCGCGTCATCGCGCGGCTGATCGACGGCACGCCAAAGGTGATCGCGACCGGCGGCGGCGCGTTCATCAATCCCGATACGCGCGCGCTGATCCTCGAATCGTCGACCGCCATCTGGCTGCACGCCAACCCGGACGTGCTCGCCGAGCGCGTCGGCCGGCGCGACACCCGCCCGCTGCTGCGCGGCAAGAACCCGCGCGCGGTGCTGGCCGAGCTCGCCGCGATCCGCAACCCGATCTATGCCGAGGCGCATATCCACATCACCAGCAACAAGTCGCCGCACGAAACCACGGTCAATGCGATCCTGAAGGCGATCCGTCAGCCGGGGAAGCCGGCATGAGCGCGCGCGTCACGGTCGAACTGGGCGACCGCAGCTACCCTATCCTGATCGAGGACGGCCTGCTCGCCCGCGCCGCAGAGCATCTGGCCCCGCTCGCCCGCGGCCGCACGATGGCGATCGTCACCGACGACCATGTCCTGCCCCATGCCGACACCGTGCGCGACAGCCTCGCCGCGGCCGGTGTCGCCAGCGAGACGATCGTCCTGCCGCCGGGTGAGGGCACCAAGAGCTGGCCGCACCTCAGCCAGCTGTGCGACCGGCTGCTCGGCCTCGGCGTCGAGCGCGGCGACCATGTCATCGCGATCGGTGGCGGCGTGATCGGCGACCTCGTCGGCTTCGCCTGCGCCATCCTGAAGCGCGGCTGCAATTTCGTGCAGGTGCCCACCACCCTGCTCGCACAGGTCGACAGCTCGGTCGGCGGCAAGACGGCGATCAACACCGCCGCCGGCAAGAATTTGATCGGCGCCTTCCACCAGCCCGCGTTGGTGCTGATCGACCCGACCGTCCTCGATACGCTGCCCCTGCGCGAAGTCCGCGCCGGCTATGCCGAGGTCGTCAAATACGGCCTGATCGACGATCCCGCCTTCTTCGCCTGGTGCGAAGCCAATGGCGCCGCTTTGCTCGCTGGCGACCCCGCCGCGCGCCATTATGCCATCGCGCATGCGGTGGCCGCCAAGGCGCGCATCGTCGCCGCCGACGAACACGAAACCAACGGCACGCGCGCGCTGCTCAACCTCGGCCACACCTTCGGCCATGCGCTGGAGGCGGAAGCCGGCTTCGACGGCAGCCTGATCCATGGCGAGGGCGTCGCCGCCGGCTGCGCGCTCGCCTTCGCCTATTCCGCCGCGCACGGCCTGTGCGCGCCCGACGACGCCGCCCGCGTCGCCGCGCACATGCGCGCCGTCGGCCTGCCCGATGGCCTCGCCGCCGCCGGCATTGCCGCCAGCGGCGCGCGCCTGGTCGACCATATGCGTCACGACAAGAAGATGGCGGCCGGCACCCTGCCGTTCCTGCTCGCCCGCGGCATCGGCCAGACCTACCTCGACAAGACCGTCGACCTCGCCGACGTCGAGGCATTCCTAGACCGGCAGCCGCGCTGATGCCCAACGGCACCGCCAAGCGCGACCTGCCGACCAAGGTCTGCCCCGCCTGCAACCGCCCCTTCACGTGGCGCAAGAAATGGGCGCGCGACTGGGACAACGTCGTCTATTGCTCCGACGCCTGCCGCAAGAAACGGTAGCAACGCTCCGCCCCACACTCACCGTCACCCCGGACTGGTTCCGGGGTCCACCGGGCCGCCAGGGGGCGGCAAGAGGCTCGAACCACCCCCCTCGCCGCGGAGTGGACCCCGGAACCAGTCCGGGGTGACGGAACGTGTGGGGCAACCGCCACCTCACGCCCCCACCCGTAAGCCACTTGTCAGCTTCCCCCTCTACCCTCTCCCCCACACATATGGGGGGAACGGCACATGGCGCGGCACATCACGGCATCGGCGATCGCCGCCACCCTGCTCGCCGCCACCGCGATCGCCCCCGCCCAGGCCGCCACCTGCAAGGCGGGCATCCTCGCCAACCTGCCGATCACCATGCAGGGCTGGCGCCCGATCGTGCAGACCACGATCGACGGCAAGCCCGCCCCCTTCATCCTCGATAGCGGCGCTTCGTACAGCATGATGCCCGCGCCCGTCGCCAAGGCGTTCGGCCTCCATCTGCAGCCTGCACCGGTCGGCCTGCGCATGAAGGGGATCGGCGGCGAATCGAACGTCGATCTCACGACCGTCCGCCACTTCGGCCTCGCCGGTGCGGATATTCCGCAGGTCCAGTTCCTCGTCGGCGGCACCGACGTCGGCCAGACCGGCCTGCTCGGCCAGAACGTCCTCAGCATCGGCGATGTCGAATACGATCTGCCCGGCGGCGCCGTCCGCCTGTTCCGCGCGCAGGGCTGCGGCAAGCTCGCCATGGCCTATTGGACGCAAGGCAAGCCCTTCTTCGAAATCCCCATCGAAGCGCGCCAGAACGCCCTATCGCACACCGTCGGCACCACCGAACTGGACGGCGCGAAGCTCCGGACCGTTTTCGACACCGGCGCCGCGCAGACCGTGCTGACGCTGAAGGCCGCCGCGCGCGCGGGCGTCCACCCCGGTGATCCGGGCGTCGAGGCTTCGGGCGGGGAAACCGGTATCGGCCGCCACGTCACACAAGGCTGGATCGGCCATTTCGCGCTGCTGAAGATCGGCAACGAGGAATTGCACAACATCCGCCTTCATTTCGCGGATCTCGGCCCGTCGTTCGACAACGACATGCTACTCGGCGCCGACTGGTTCGTCTCGCACCGGCTGTACGTTTCGAACGCGCAGCATCGCATCTATTTCACCTATACCGGCGGCCGGCTGTTCGACGCGAAATCGCACATCGATGCGGCCAGCCAGATCGCCGCGGTCGGCGGTGTCGATGCCACCGCGCCGACGACGGCAGAGGGCTATAGCCAGCGCGGCGCGATGCTTCAGACGCAGCATGACCTGTCGGGCGCGATCGACGCCTTCAGCCACGCCGTCACGCTCGCGCCCAAGGAAGCGCGCTACGTCCGCCAGCGCGCGCTCGCCTATATCGCCGATCGCCGCCCCGTGCTGGCGATGGACGATCTTGGCACGACGCTCGCGATCGATCCCACCGATGTTCGTGCCCGCTTGCTGCGCGCCGAACTCAGAATGCGTGCGCGGAACGACGCCGGCGCCATCAGCGACCTCGACGATGCCGCCGGCCGCCTGCCAAAGGAGGACAATCAGCGGCTCTGGATGGGGCAGCTCTATCTCGAATCCGACGCCTTCGACGCGGCAATCGGCCAATACGACCTGTGGCTCGCCAGCCATCGCGAGGACGCCCGCCGGCCCGAAGCGCAGAACGGCCGCTGCTGGGCGCGCCTGTTGCCGAACAAGGATATCGACGCGGCGAAGGCCGACTGCGCCGCCGCGGTGCGCGCCGTTCCGACCGACGCCAATTACCTCGACGGCCGCGGCCTCGTCGCCTTCCGCCAGGGTGCCTATGCCGACGCGGTGGCGGATTTCACCGCGGCGCTGGCGATCAATCCCAAACTGGTCTGGGCGCTGTACGGCCGCGGCCTCGCGGAACGCCATCTCGGCCGCACCGCCGACGGCGATCGCGACATCGCCACCGCCCAGGGTCTGAGCAAGACGATCGCCGCACGGGCGAAACGCTACGGTTTCGTTTGAAACCCGCCTCCACCGTCATTGCGAGTGGAGCGAAGCAATGGCGGCCACCCTAAGCCCCTCGCAAACTCCAGGCGAACCACAACCACCCGATAATCAGCAGCGTGCCGCCAATCGGCGTCACCGCCCCCAGCCAGCGCGGCGCGCCCAGCGCCATCAGATACAGCGTGCCTGCAAAGATCGCCGATCCCACCACAAACAGCCACGCCGGCCCGCGCGCCTCGAACCGCAGCGCCACCAGCGCCGCCACCGCATGGATCAGCTGATATTGCCCCCCGGTCTTCAGCCAATCGACCGCCGGGCCGCTCGCGCCATGCGCCCCGAACGCCCCGGCAGCGACGGCGATCGCGCCCGACAGCGCGGCAAGCAGGCCAAGGATCATCGCGGGTCATTCCCCCAGGGTTGCTGTTCGGCGACCAGCGCCCGCGCCGCGCGCAGGTCGCCCGCCTCGATCTGGATGCGCAGCCGTTCCTTGTCGCGGCTGCGGTACATGTCCTCCGCCCGATCGATATCCGCCTGCCCGATGCCCAGGTCGCGCATCGCGACCCGCGCCATCTTGATCGCCGATTCCAGCACCTCGCGCACGACGTAGACCGCCGAACTCTTCTTCAGCCGCACCAGCGCCCGCCGGTCGAATGCACGGACGTAGATCGCCGCTTTCGGGAAGGCTTCGTGGATGCCCTCCAGCATCTCCGCATCAATCTGGTCGCCGTCCATGCAGAACAGGATCAGCTCGGCCTCCGCCGCGCCTGCCTGTCGCAACAGGTCGATCCGCGTGCCATCTCCATAATAGACCTTGGCACCGAACTCGCCGGCGATATCGATCATCTCGATATCGGTGTCGATCAGCGTGACGGGGATGTCCTGCGCCAGCAGCATCTGCCCCACCGTCTGGCCGAACCGCCCATAGCCGACGATGATCGCATTGGCGCCGTCCGCCGTCGGGCCGTCGCGCGGTTCGTCCTTGGCGATCGGCTCCTCACGGAACCGCTTGGTCGCCGCCATCAGGAACGGCGTCGTCGCCATCGACAGCGTGATGATCGCGCCGAACAGGCTCGCCGCCTCGGGTGCTATCAGGAAGCCCGATTGCGCCTGCGCGAACAGCACGAAGCCGAACTCGCCGCCCTGGCTCAGCAGCAGCCCCAGCGCCAGCGCGCTGCGCCAGGTCATCTTGAACGCCATGCCGATGCCGGTGATGACCGCCGTCTTGGTGACGATCAGCGCCGCCGCCATCGCCGCGACGAACAGCGGCCGCTCGGCGATCGCCTGCAGGTCCAGCATCATGCCCACCGCCAGGAAGAACAGGCCGAGGAGAATCGACCGGAACGGCTCGACATCCGCCTCCAGCTCGTGCCGGTACGGGCTGTCCGCCAGCATCACGCCCGCGATGAACGCGCCCAGTGCGGTGGACAGGCCCAGCGCCTCCATCAACGCCGCGCTGGCGATGACGGTGAACAGCGCCGCGAACACGAACATCTCGCGCTCGCCCAGATTACCGATCAGCCGGAACAGCGGCCGCAGCAGGAACCGACCCGCCAGGATAAGCCCGACGACCGCCCCGACAGTGTAGAGCGCCAACAGCCATCCCGGCGGGCCACCCGCATCGGCGGGGTTGCGGCTCATCGCCGCGACGATCGTGATCAGCGGCACGATCGACAGGTCTTGGAACAGCAGGATCGAAAACGCCCGCTCGCCAAACGGCGTGCGCAGCCGCCCCGACGATTGCAGCATCGGCAGCACCTGCGCCGTCGACGACAGCGCCAGCGGCAGGCCCAGCGCCAATGATGCGGGGATGGAGAAATGCGCGAACGCCCAGATCACGCCCGTTACGGCGAGACCGCAGGCGACGACCTGCAACAGCCCCAGTCCGAAAATCTCCTGCTTCATCCGCCATAGCCGCGACGGGTTCAGCTCCAGTCCCACGACGAACAGCAGCAATGTTATGCCGAGTTCGGCGATCCCCATCTTCGATTCGGCATCGCCGACCAGGCCCAGCACATGCGGCCCGACGACCGCGCCCGCGACCAGGAAACCCAGCGTCGCACCCAGGCCGATCCGGCGGAACAGCAGCACGAACCCCAGGCCGAAGCCCAGCAGGATCATCCCGTCGCGCAGCATCGACACGCCCTCGGCCGCCTCATGCATCGGCCGTCTCCGCGCGCGCCGCGAACGCGGCCTCCGCCGCCGCCTCGAACGCCAGCCGGATCGAAGGGTGCCGCGCTGTATAATCCAGCGCCGGCGTGAACACGTCGATCCCCGGCCAGTCAGGCGTATCCCCCTCCCGCGCCAGCCACGCGGTCAGCGCATCGCGCGCCGCGGCCAGCTCCTCGGGGGTCTTGCCGACGATGTCCGCCGCCAGCAGCGACGACGATGCTTGGCCCAGCGCGCAGGCGCGCACCAGCAGCCCGACCTCCTTCACCCGGCCATCGTCGCCCAGCCCTACGTCCACCGTCACCCGGCTGCCGCAGATCGGCGATCGCTTTTCCACGGTCGCCTGCGCATGCGCCAGTCGCTCATGGTGCGGGATCGACGCCGCCAGCCGCAGAATTTCGGCATTGTACAAGGGGGCGTTCATCGCGCGTCACTTCCATTGTCAGGCTGGCCCGCCTCGCGATCCAGCATCGCGCGCGAACCGAACACGGGCAGCCCGCGACGGCGACGATCGACGAAATCGGCGATCCCCGCGCTCGTCGCGTTGAGCAGATTGTAGCATTTCGACTGGGTCATCCAGTCCGGCCGCCGTGCCGGCCCGCCACGCGCGGTATCGACCAGCAACGCGGCCAGCAGAAAGGCGAGGCTTGCGAGGATCAGCCCTTTCAGCGCGCCGAAGCCGAAGCCCAGCGCCCGGTCGACCGGCCCCAGGATCGAGGTGCGCGTCCGCTTGCCGATCGCATTGGCGACGAGCTTGCCGCCCAGATAGGTGCCGCCCGCGATGATCGCGAACGCCGCCACCGCCGCGCCCGACGGCGTGCCGACCGTCCCCGCCAGCTTGGCCGCGAGCGCGACGTGGAACAGCTTCAGCATCGCGACGATCGCCACCCAGGCGAACATCGACAACACCTCCGCGACGAATCCCCGCCGCGCGCCGAGCAGCGCCGCGCCCCCGACGAGCAGCAGGACGATGATATCGAGTGCGGTAAGACCCATAGACCCTCGGGAATAAGGACGCGGAACGCCCGCGGCTAGTCCTGCATCGGATGAAGTGTGATGCGTGGCGGAGAACGGGACGCCGCTACGCCGCGAGCGCCGTCCGTGACGTTTTATCGCGGCCCTACCCAATTGCCACGACATGCGTGTGGCGCCCGGCGTTTGCCGCCCCGCCTTCCCCACCCACCGCCGTCATTCCCGCGCAGGCGGGAATCCAGATGCGCTACCGTTAGCGAGAGAGCCGCAACGTCAGAGGTTATGGATTCCCGCCTGCGCGGGAATGACGGCGGTGACGGGACGACGGCAGAAACGAGCCATGGGCGGAGCAAGACAACCGCCCCGCCTCTCCCTGCGAACCCGCCGAAGCCCCTCACCCCCGCCCCAGCATATGATCCACGAACTGCCCCAGCGTCCGGAACCCCGTCAGCCGCAATGCGCTGTCGTCCTTGGCCAGCGCGATCGGCACCATCGCGCGTTCGAAGCCGAGCTTCCCCGCCTCCTTCAGCCGCAGCGCGCCATGCGCCACCGGGCGCAGCTCGCCCGACAGCGCGACCTCGCCGAACGCCACCGCATCGACCGGCACCGGCCGCTCGGACAGCGCCGACACCAGCGCCGCCGCGACCGCCATGTCCGCCGCCGGGTCCTGCACGCGATAGCCGCCCGCAATGTTCAGATAGACTTCCGCCGTCGCAAAGCTCAGACCACACCGCGCCTCCAGCACCGCCAGGATCATAGCCAGCCGCCCGCTGTCCCAGCCGACCACCGCACGCCGCGGCGTCGCACCGCTGGCGAGGCGCACGACCAGCGCCTGGATCTCCACCAGCACCGGCCGCGTCCCCTCCAGCGCCGGGAACACAGTCGTCCCGCTCACCCCCTCATCGCGCTGCGTCAGGAACAGCGCCGACGGATTGGCGACTTCGGCCAGCCCCTCGCTCTGCATCGAGAACACGCCGATCTCGTCCGTTCCACCGAAGCGGTTCTTGATCGACCGCAGGATGCGATACTGGTGGCTGCGTTCTCCTTCGAAGCTCAGCACCGTGTCGACCATATGTTCCAGCACGCGCGGCCCCGCGATCGACCCGTCTTTAGTGACATGGCCGACGAGCACCAGCGCGGTCCCGCGTTCCTTGGCGAAGCGGATCAGTTCCTGCGCCGATGCGCGCACCTGACTGACCGTGCCCGGCGCGCCCTCGATCAGGTCGCTGTGCATCGTCTGGATCGAATCGATCACCAGCAATGCCGGCGGCGCGCCGATCGACAGCGTCGTCAGGATATCGCGTACTGAGGTCGCCGCGGCGAGCTGCACCGGCGCGCTTCCCAGACCCAGCCGCCGCGCGCGCAGCCGGACCTGGTCCGCCGCTTCTTCGCCCGACACATAAGCGACCGACCGCCCGGCCAGCGCGAACTTCGCCGCCGCCTGCAGCAGCAATGTCGACTTGCCGATCCCCGGATCGCCACCGATCAGCGTCGCCGACCCTTCGACGAAGCCGCCACCCAGTGCCCGGTCCAGCTCGGCGATTCCCGTCGCCATCCGTTCGGGCAGCGCGATCTCGGCATCCAGCCCGACCAGCTGCACCGTCCGCCCACCGGTGTGCAGATTATGCTTGGCCTGGAACGGCGTAACGACCGCACCCGCCTCTTCGACCAGCGTATTCCATTCAGCGCAATCGCCGCACTGCCCCGCCCAGCGATGCGACACCGATCCGCACGCCTGGCACACATATCGTTTCTGCGGTTTCGCCATGGCGACGGGTGTAGCGGAATGAGAACGATAAGGGAACAGATTTTGGGTCTGCGCTCGCTTCGCATCCCCCGTCACCCCGGACTAGTTCCGGGGTCCACTTATCCGCACGGGGGAGTCCCGAGCCTCCAGCCGTCCCCCTGCCGCCCGGTGGACCCCGGAACCAGTCCGGGGTGACGGAGTGGATGAGGCAACCGCACGCGCGACAAGACCAACCGTCGACAACCACCCCCAAGCGACATAGTCACGCCGCAATCGCAACGCTATGGCCGGCGCCATCATGCACCCGTCGGACCTTCGTGTCGCGCTCTTCAGCGGCAATTACAATTACACCCGCGACGGCGCCAACCAGGCGCTGAACCTGCTCGTGCGCCACTTGCTCGACCGCGGCGTGCAGGTCCGCGTCTATTCGCCGACGATCGATCCGCCCGCCTTCCCGCCGACCGGCGACCTCGTGTCGGTGCCGGCGATCCCGATGCCCGGCGGCCGCGCCGAATATCGCCTGGGCCGCTATCTGCCCAAAGCGACGCGTGAGGATCTGGAGGCGTTCGCGCCCAACATCGTCCACGTCTCCGCGCCCGAATTCCTCAATCACGGTGCGGTCACCTGGGCACGCCGCCACGGCGTGCCCTCGGTCGCGTCGTTCCACACGCGCTTCGAAACCTATTTCCGCTATTATCGGATCGGCTTCATCGAACCAATGATCAAGGCGATCATGACGCGCTTCTACAACCGCGTCGATCGCGTCATGCCGCCCAGCCCCAGCATGGGCGAAGCGCTTCGCGAATGGGGCGTCACGACACCGATCACCATCTGGTCACGCGGCATCGATCACGATCGCTTCACGCCGGACCGGCGCGATTGTGCCTGGCGCCGCAGCCTCGGCATCGCCGATCATGAGGTCGCGATCGGCTTCCTCGGCCGGCTGGTGAAGGAAAAGGGCCTCGACGTCTTTGCCGAGGTGGTGAAAGAGCTCACCCGCCGCGGCGTGCCGCACAAGGTGCTCGTCGTCGGCAAGGGCCCGGCGGAAGACTGGTTCGCGCAACAAGCCCCGCACGCGATCTTCGTCGGCTTCCAGTCGGGCGACGACCTCGGGCGCGCGGTCGCGTCGATGGACGTCTTCTTCAACCCCTCGATCACCGAAACCTTCGGCAACGTCACCACCGAAGCCATGGCCGCCGGCGTCCCCGTCGTCGCGGCGCGCGCCACCGGCGCGGTCGATCTTGTGGAGGACGGCGTCACCGGCTTCCTCGTCGATCCGAAAGACATTGCGGGCTATGCCGACGCCATCGAACGCATCGTCGCCAACCCCGCGCTGAAGGCCAGCATGGGCGAAGCCGGCCACGCCAAGGCCGCGCAATACCGCTGGGACACGGCGAACCAGGCGGTGCTCGACACGTACCTGGAACTGCACGACGGACAGTCCGCCGCTCGCTAGGCGCCGCATCCCGCCGCAGCTCTTGTCGTGTCCTAGCGGGCGGACGCCCTGAAGGGGCCCCTACACCAATCCCAGAAGACCCGTCACCCCGGACTTGGTCCGGGGTGACGATGGGATCGCGTGCTGGCAGCGACGAACCCCCCGCTAACGCCCTGCCAGCGCACGTATACCGTCCGCGCCCCCACCCACACACGTCATTCCCGCGAAGGCGGGAATCCAGACACGCTAACGTCTGCGATGGAAGCGAAACGTCAGAGGTTATGGATTCCCGCCTCCGCGGGAATGACGGACGGTAGGATTTAAAGGCCTGCGCCGTCTCTTCGATCGGAGAGACAGCGACACCCGCCCCACTCTTTCTGCCCGCGCCTCCGCGTCACCCGATCTTCTTTCTACGTCGCGTCTTCGGGTGAACACTCCCCTTCGTCATTCCCGCCTTCGCCGGAATGACGAAGGACAGAAAGCCCTTACCCCTCCCGCCAATCGAACGTCAGCGGCGCCTCGCGAAACGCGAACCGGTCGAGGTGGCTTGCCACCACCTCGCGCATACGGCCCATGTCCTCGCCCTCGGGCACGGTCAGCACCAGATCCAAACTCTCGCTGTCCGCCCGCATCGCCAGCACCGATCCGTTGGGAAAGGTGATCGTTCCCTCTTCCTCGGTAAAGGCCACCGTCATCTTGTGGCTCCAGTGCTTGGCCAGCTGCTGGAGATAGCGGCTCGCCGAATGCGTCGGCACGCGGACGACGGAGATGTGGGGCGCGCCGCTCACTTCAGCCGCTCGATCTTGCGCACGACCTCGTCGATCAGCTCGGCCACATCATGCCCCGCCTCTTCGGACAGGTCGCCCGCCTCCAGCCGGGTCTGCAGGACCGTGCGCAGGTTGCGCATCGCCCGCCGGATCGGCGCGCGATCGGCCCGCGCGCGATGCTCGCCGACATCGGTCAGCCGCGCGATCAGCGCCGCGACCAGCTCCGCATTTTCGGCGAGGTGCGCGGCACCCGCCTCGGTGATCGCATAGCGCTTACGCGTCGTCTCGGACGCCTGCTCGGCGATCAATTCCATGTCGGCGAGCATCGTCAGCGCCGGATAGACCATGCCAGGCGACGGCGCATACGCGCCCCCGGTCAGCTCCTCGACCGCCTTGATCAACTCATAGCCGTGGCGCGGTTCGTCCGCGATCAGCTTCAGCAGCACCAGCCGCAATTCGCTGCCGTCGAACATCCGACGACTCCGCCCGCCGCCGCCGCGCCCTTCGCCGAACACCTCGGCAAAACGCTGGTCGAGCTTCTCGCCCCACTGCTCCCAGCCCCCGCGCGGTCCGAAACCGTGATCGCGTGCGTGCCGATATCCCCGCCCGTGGCAATGTTCATGTCCATGACCAAACATTGTACGCTCCTTTGTGTATTTCGATGCACTCAAGATATATCACAGAAGTGGCGGTGCAAGCCCGATCAAGATATATTTTGAGCGGGTGCGGTGGTCCGGTGCAGATCGACATTTGTGAGGGCCCAAAGTCCTCCCCCGCCAGGGGGAGGTGGCATGCCGTTAAGGCATGACGGAGGGGGAGGTAAGGGTAGCGCTTCATTACGAGGGGCGTTCCCATCCGCCCCCTCCGTCACCGCCTTCGGCGGCGCCACCTCCCCCTGGCGGGGGAGGACTTACTTGCGTCGAAGTTTGGTCGGTCCCGCTGCCCGATGAAACGCAAATGGCGCAACGCCTTCATTATAAATGCAGAACGCCCGGCGGCTGTCCTACACCGCACGCGCCATGCTACACCCGCGATCTCACCCGTCGCGATCTAATACCACCACGACGGAAACGATCGACCTCGGTCGTCTCGCGAAAGTGTTCACGTTATTCATGCCGCGCAAAACGGCGGATCCCCCCCCGATCACGACGGGGGTGACGCCCCACCCCCCACGCCTTATCTGACCGTCATGGCAGACCTGCTCACCGGCCTCGAACCGGAGCCGACCCCCAACCCACCGGCCGCCGACGCCCCGCTCGCCGATCGCCTACGCCCTCAGACGCTGGCCGAGGTCGTCGGCCAGGAGCATCTCACCGGCCCCGAAGGGGCGATCGGCCGCATGGTTGCCGCCGGCCGCCTGTCGTCGATGATCCTCTGGGGTCCGCCCGGCACCGGCAAGACGACGATCGCGCGCCTGCTCGCCGACGCGGTGGGCCTGCGCTTCCTCGCCATCTCCGCGGTCTTCTCCGGCGTCGCCGACCTCAAGAAGGCGTTTGCCGAGGCACGCGACCACGCCCGGCTCGGTAAGCGGACCTTGTTGTTCGTGGATGAAATCCACCGCTTCAACCGCGCGCAGCAGGATGGCTTCCTGCCCTATGTCGAGGACGGCACGGTGACGCTCGTCGGCGCGACCACCGAAAACCCTTCGTTCGAACTCAACGCCGCCGTGCTCAGCCGCGCGCAGGTGCTGATCCTCCACCGCCTCGGGCCCGAAGCGCTCGGCAAGCTCCTGACCCGCGCCGAGCAGTTGGAGGACCGCCCGCTCCCCCTCACGCCCGATGCGCGCGCCGCGATGATCGCGCAGGCCGACGGCGACGGCCGCTTCCTGCTCAACCAGGCCGAAACCTTGTTCTCGGTCGACCTGCCCGACCCGCTCGATCCGGCCGGCCTCTCCGCCTTCCTCCAGCGCCGCGTGCCCGTGTACGACAAGGATCGCGAGGGCCATTACAACCTCATCAGCGCGCTCCACAAATCGATCCGCGGTTCCGATCCTCAGGCCGCGCTCTACTATCTCGCCCGCATGCTGACCGCAGGCGAGGAACCGCTCTATGTCCTCAGGCGCCTCACCCGCGCCGCCGTCGAAGACATCGGCCTCGCCGACCCGCAGGCACTGGTCCAGTGCATCGCGGCGAAGGACACCTACGACTTCCTCGGCTCGCCGGAGGGTGAACTCGCCATCGCACAGGCCTGCCTCTACCTCGCCACCGCCCCCAAATCGAACGCCGCCTACAAGGCGCAAAAGGCGGCGTGGCGCAGCGCGAAGGAAACCGGCAGCCTGATGCCCCCCGCCAATATCCTCAACGCCCCCACCAAGCTGATGAAGCAGATCGGCTATGGCGCGAACTACGCCTACGATCACGATGCGGAGGACGGCTTTTCCGGCGCCAATTACTGGCCCGATGAGCTGCCGCCGCAGACCTTCTACGAACCCACCGGCCGCGGCTTCGAAGCGCGCCTGCAGGAACGCCTCGCACATTGGGACGGCCTGCGTGCGAAGCGGCGGTGACGCACGCCCTCTGGACTATGGCGCGCGCCTGTCGCATGGGGCGTGCCGCGCCGGGTTAGCTCAGCTGGTAGAGCAGCGGTTTTGTAAACCGAAGGTCGCGGGTTCGATCCCTGCACTCGGCACCACAACGGCACCAAATCCGCGCGGCGGCGTTACGCCTCCGCAATGGTTTTTCGTCCCCTGAAGGTCGCCAGCTACAATATCCACAAGGGGATCGGCCTCGACCGCCGGCGCAACCCCGAACGCGTGCTGGAGGTGCTGCGCGAGGTGGATGCCGACGTCATCGCCCTGCAAGAGGCCGACCGCCGCTTCGGCACCCGCGAATCGGTGCTGCCGCTCCACCTGCTCGACGACCACAGCGACTGGAAGCCCGTGCCCTTCGGCATGCGCGCGCTGTCGATGGGCTGGCACGGCAACGTCATCCTCGTCCGCAAGAGCGCAGAGATCGTCCACCACACCCCCATCCACCTGCCCGCGCTCGAACCCCGTGGCGCAGTGATGGCGGACGTTGCCATGGCAGCCGGCGTATTCCGCGTCGTCGGCATGCACCTCGACCTGTCCGGCCTGTGGCGCCGGCGGCAGGCTGCGGCGATCTGCGCGCATGTCGACGGATGCAGCGAGCGGCGTCCGACCGTGCTGATGGGCGACCTCAACGAATGGACCGCCGCCGCCGGGTGCCTGCGCGACTTCGGCCGCGATTATCGCATGGCGGCGACCGGCCCCAGCTTCCATTCGCGCCGCCCGGTCGGGCGGCTCGACCGGATCATGGTGTCGCGCGACCTGACCGTCACCGACTGCGGTGTCCACGCCAGCGCCGCCGCGCGCAAGACGTCGGACCATCTGCCCATCTGGGCGACGCTGGCCGTGGCACCCTGATGCGCGAAAAGGAGCTCCGCCTCGCGCTCGTCTGCTACGGCGGCATCAGCCTCGCGGTCTATATGCACGGCATCACCAAGGAGGTGTGGCGCATGGTCCGCGCCAGCCGTGCCGCCCATGCCGACGAGCCTCCAGCCGACGGCACGCAGGGCGTCTATCGCGCACTGATCGAGGAGATGGAGGCGCTCGCCGGCATCCGTTTCCGCGTCCTCGCGGACATCATCGCCGGCGCGTCGGCGGGCGGCATCAACGGCATTTTTCTCGCACAGGCGATTACGACCGGCCAGAGCCTGGAACCGCTGACCGATCTGTGGCTGACCTCGGCGGACGTCGAGGCGCTGATCGATCCCGAGGCCGCGCCGGCCAGTCGCTTTTCGAAGATGTGGGCGCTGCCGCTCGCCTGGGTCGCCGCCGGGCGCAGCGCCGATTCGGTCGCCGCACTCGATGACGCCACACGCGACGAGGTGCGCACCAAGCTGTCGCATTTCGTCCGCTCGCGCTGGTTCGAACCACCGTTCGGCGGCGCCACCTTCACCGGCCTGCTGCTCGACGCCTTCGACGCGATGGCGCGCAGCGAAGCCGGCCCGCGCCTGCTGCCCGACAGCCAGCCGCTCGACCTGTTCGTTACCTGCACCGACTTCACCGGCCACCCCGAACGGCTGAAGCTCAACTCGCCGCCCGAGGTGCTCGAAACCGAACATCGCGTCGTGCTCGGCTTTTCGGATCACGGTGCGACCGGCACGATCGGCGCGATCCCCGAACTGGCCTTCGCCGCCCGGGCAACCTCCAGCTTCCCCGGCGCCTTTCCGCCCTTCACCGTCGGCGAGCTGGACGGCGTGCTCGCCGAGCGCGACGTGGCATGGCCGGGGCGCGAGGACTTCCTACGCCGGTCGCTGCCACGCCAATATGCCGCGCGGCAGGTCGACAAGGCCGTGCTGATCGACGGGTCGGTCCTCGCCAACGCGCCCTTCCGCCCCGCGATCGACGCGTTGAAGGAACGCCCCGCCCGTCGCGAGATCGACCGCCGCTTCGTCTACATAGACCCCTCACCCGGCATCAAGATCCGCCTGGGCACGCCTGGCGAAGCGCCCGGCTTCTTCCAGACCATCCTCGGCGCGCTCAGCGACCTGCCGCGCCAGCAGCCGATCCGCGACAATCTCGATGCCATCGCGGCCCGCTCGCAGCGGATCGACCGGATGCGCGGCATCGTCACTGCCTTGCGCCCGGCGGTGGACGAAGAGATCGAGGCGCTGTTCGGCCACACCCTGTTCCTCGACCGGCCAACGCCCGCGCGCCTCGTCGCCTGGCGCCGCCGCGCGCAGACCGCCGCCGCCACGCGCGCCGGCTACAGCTACGCCGCTTATGGCCACCTCAAGCTCAGCGACGTCGTCGCGACGATCACCGCGCTGCTGTATCGCGTCGGCGGTGAGTTGGGGCAGCAGCGCTGGCAGCGGATCCGCTCCGCGATCGAGGCGGCGATCGCCGAACGCGGCTTCGGCGGCGCGGCGCCCAGCTTCTCAGGTAAGGAAAGCGCGGCGACGATCGATTTCCTGCGCACCTTCGACATCGGCTTCCGCATCCGGCGCTTGCGGCTGATGGCGCGGCGGCTCGGCGAAATCGATGGCGAGGCGGAGGATGCCAGCAGCACGGCCACGATGCGCGAAGCGATCTATGCCTCGCTGGCGACCTATCTCGACCGCCAGCGCGCCGACGATCACCTGCACCTTGGCATGCTGGTCCGGCAGATGCGCGGTCAAGACGCCGCACCGCTGCTCGATGCACTAGCCCAGGCGCTCGACCTGACCGCGCTCGATGCCGCCACCGACGAACGGCTGGCCGAGGCACTGGCGACGGTCGACAAGACCACCCGCCGCTCGCTGCTGCTCACCTATTTGGGCTTCCCCTATTTCGACACCGCGACGCTGCCGCTGCTCCAGGGCGAGGGGCTCGACGAATTCGATCCGATCAAGGTCGATCGCATCGCCCCCGACGATGCCGTCGCGATCCGCTCCGGCGGCGCGGAGGCGACGTTGAAGGGCATCCAGTTCAACAGCTTCGGCGCCTTCTTCAGCCGCGCCTATCGCGAAAACGACTATCTGTGGGGGCGCCTGCATGGTGCCGAACGGATGATCGACATCTGCGTCTCCACGCTGCCCGCCACCGTCCGGATGAAGGCCGGCCGCGTCGCCGCGATCAAGCGCGCCGCCTTCCGCGCGATCCTCGACGAAGAGGAAGCACGGCTCACCGCCATCCCCGCCTTGTTCGCCAGCCTGCGTGTCGAAATCGGATAGGCTGGCCTTCCTCCGCCGCTGCGGCTACCCTCCGGCGCACCTCAGGAGTGTTGCATGCAGTTCCTCAAGATCCTGTTCTGGTTCCTGCTCGCGTTCGTCGCGGCGCTGTTCACCTATGGCAATTGGACGCGCGTCCAGATCAATCTGTGGAGCGGCCTGATCGCCGACGTGAACCTGCCGCTGCTGCTGCTGGTGACGTTCCTGATCGGCTTCGTGCCGACCTACCTGTATCTCGGCACGGTCCGCTGGCGGCTGCGCCAGCGCCTGACGACGTGCGAACGCATGCTGGCCGACGCCCGTGCGCTGCCGGTCGCGACACCCGTCGCAACACCGGCCATCGCCGAAGAGCCCGTCGCATGAGCCCGATCTACGTCGCGATCGACACCCCCGATCTCGCCCGCGCCAAGGCGATAGCCACACGCACGCGCACCCATGTCGGCGGCGTCAAGCTCGGCCTCGAATTCTTCTGCGCTCACGGCCAGCACGGCGTACACGAGATGGCGAAGCTCGGCTTACCGATCTTCCTCGACCTGAAGCTGCACGACATTCCCAACACCGTCGCCAAGGCAATCCAGGCGTTGGGGCCGCTTGAACCCGCGATCCTGACCGTCCACGCCAGCGGCGGCCGCGCGATGCTGGAGGATGCCAAGGCCGCCGCCCCGCTCAATACCAAGGTGGTCGCGGTCACGATGCTGACCAGCCTCGACGCCGACGATCTCACCGCCACCGGCATCAGCGGCAGCGCGCACGATCAGGTACTGCGCCTCACCGATCTCGCCCACGAAGCCGGCATCGACGGCATCGTCTGTTCGGGGGAAGAGGTGCGCGCGGCCAAGACGGCCTGGCCCAAGGGCTTCTTCGTCGTCCCCGGCGTCCGCCCCGCCAACGGCAGCGCCGGCGACCAGAAGCGCGTCGTCACCCCCCGCGCCGCGCTCGATGCCGGCGCCTCGATCCTCGTCATCGGCCGCCCGATCACCCAGGCCGAAGACCCCGACGCCGCCGCCCGCGCGATCGGCGCGACGCTGTAGTCGTGGCGCTCGTCCGCCCGTTCCTCCCTGCAAAGGACTTTGCGCAGTCGCGCGCCTTCTACGAAGCGATCGGCTTCATCCTCGTCCACGCCGACGCCGACCTTGCAATCTACGATTACGAGGGAGCGGGCATCCTGCTCCAGAATTACTATGTCGAGGATTGGGCGGGCAATTCGATGCTCCAGTTGTTCGTCCGCGACCTCGACGACTGGTGGCAGCGCACCGCGACCTTGGCGGAGCGCTTCGGCGTCCGGCCCCCCGCTGCGCCTGAGATGAAGCCATGGGGCCTGCGTGTCGGCATGTTGGTCGATCCCGCAGGTGTGCTGTGGCACGTATGTGAAGACGTGCCAGCATCCAACTAACCAGCCGCTGCGACAGTGCTGCGCCCGTCCAGGCCAACGAGAATGCGATAGGTTGCCACCGCGCGCGCGACCGGAGACGTGTACGAAACCACCCCTTCCGCGCCGCACACATCGCAGTATAGCGACCCCATGCCCGTCTTGACCAAAATCTGCGGCCTGACGACGGCCGACACGCTGGGCGCCGCCCTCGCAGGCGGTGCGAGCCACGTCGGCTTCGTCTTCTTCGCGGCCTCGCCCCGCAACCTCGCCTTCGATCGAGCCGCCGGCTTGGCCGCACAGGTCCCCTCCACCGTGTCCCGCGTCGGCGTGTTCGTAGATCCCGACGACGCGCTGCTCGACGCCGCGATCAACGCCGGCCGGCTCGACGCCCTGCAACTCCACAAGACCGCCCCCGCCCGCGTCGCTGCGATCAGCGCGCGCATCGGTCGCGAGACCTGGGCGGCGGTCGCCGTAAAGACCCGCACCGACCTCGACGCCGCGCGTGACTTCGCTGGCGCCGCCGACCGCATTCTCTACGACGCCAAGACGCCGGACGGCGCCGCGCTGCCAGGCGGCATGGGCCTGCGCTTCGACTGGAGCCTGCTCGACGGCGTCCGTCACCCCTTGCCCTGGGCGCTTTCGGGCGGTCTCGATCCGGCCAACGTCGCCGAGGCGATCCGCCGCACCGGCGCGCCGCTGGTCGACGTCTCCTCCGGCGTCGAAAGCGCACCGGGGGTCAAGGATGTGGACAAGATCGCTGCCTTCCTTAAAGCGGCGCAGCTATGAACGCCC
This sequence comes from Sphingomonas sp. NIC1, assembly GCF_001638925.1. Taxonomy (NCBI): domain Bacteria; kingdom Pseudomonadati; phylum Pseudomonadota; class Alphaproteobacteria; order Sphingomonadales; family Sphingomonadaceae; genus Sphingomonas; species Sphingomonas sp. NIC1. Next base: position 3,000,297 of record NZ_CP015521.1, on the reverse strand, counting down.
CCAACTCCTTCCGCGCGCAGCCCGACGATCGCGGTCACTTCGGGCAGTTCGGCGGCCGCTACGTCGCCGAAACGCTGATGCCGCTGATCCTCGACCTGGAACGCGAATATCGCGCCGCCAAGGCGGACCCGGCCTTCGCCGCGCAGTTCGACGATCTGATGACGCATTACGTCGGCCGTCCCAGCCCGATGTATCATGCCGAGCGCCTCAGCGAAGCGCTGCGGGAAGGCGCCGAACCCGGCATGGGCGCGCAGGTCTGGTTCAAGCGCGACGAGTTGAACCACACCGGCGCGCACAAGATCAACAATTGCATCGGCCAGATCCTGCTCGCGATCCGCATGGGCAAGACGCGGATCATCGCCGAAACCGGCGCCGGCCAGCATGGCGTCGCCACCGCGGCGGTCTGCGCGCGCTTCGGCCTGCCCTGCGTCATCTACATGGGCGCGAAGGACGTCGAGCGGCAGCAGCCCAACGTCTTCCGCATGAAGCTGCTCGGCGCCGAAGTCCGCCCTGTCACCAGCGGCGCGCAGACGCTGTCCGATGCGATGAACGAAGGCTTGCGCGACTGGGTCGCGAACGTCCACGACACCTTCTACATCATCGGCACCGCCGCCGGCCCGCACCCCTACCCGGAGCTGGTGCGCGACTTCCAGAGCATCATCGGTCGCGAGGCACGCGCGCAGCTGCTCGAACGCACGGGCAAGCTCCCCGACCTGCTCGTCGCCGCGATCGGCGGCGGGTCGAACGCGATCGGCCTGTTCCACCCCTTCCTCGACGATCCCGACGTCGGCATGCTTGGCGTCGAGGCGGCGGGCCATGGCCTCGAAGGCAGCGAACATGCCGCCAGCCTGGCGGGCGGTTTCCCCGGCGTGCTCCACGGTAACAAGACCTATCTGTTGCAGGACGAAGACGGCCAGATCGCCGAGGGCCATTCGATCTCCGCCGGCCTCGACTATCCGGGCATCGGCCCCGAACACGCGTGGCTGCGCGATATCGGCCGCGTCGAATATACCAATGCGACCGACGTCGAGGCGCTCGACGCCTTCCAGCTGCTCTGCCGGACCGAGGGCATCATCCCCGCGCTCGAACCCGCCCACGCCATCGCTGCAGTGGCGAAGCGCGCGAAGACGATGCGCAGCGACCAGATCATCCTCGCCAACCTATGCGGCCGCGGCGACAAGGACATCTTCACGGTCGCCAACGCGCTGGGGGTGGCGATATGACCCTCGACTGGCGACAGGGGCTGACCAGCATCGTCGTGGCGGCGGCCGTGGCGGGCGTGGTGAGCCTCGTCCTGCGCGGCTATGATGGCAACACGCATCTGGTGTCCGCGCTGGCCATCGGCCTCGCCATCGGCGCCTCGCGGCTGGTACAGGGAGGAAAGCGCCCGTGAGCCGCCTGTCAGACGCCTTCACCATGGGCCACCCAGCGCTCGTGACCTTCGTCACCGCCGGCGATCCCACGCCTGACGCCACCGGCGCAATCCTCGACGCGCTCGTCGCGGGCGGCGCGGACGTGATCGAACTGGGCATGCCCTTCACCGATCCGATGGCGGACGGCCCCGCGATCCAGGCCGCCAACATCCGCAGCCTGGCTGCGGGCACGCGCACCGCCGACATCCTCTCGATCGCCGCCGCCTTCCGCAGCCGCCATCCCGACGTGCCGCTGGTGCTGATGGGCTATGCCAACCCGATGCTCCGTCGCGGCGCCGACTGGTTCGCCGACGCTGCGGCACAGGCGGGCGTCGATGGCGTGATTTGCGTCGACATTCCGCCCGAGGAAGACGATGCGCTCGGGCCGGCATTGCGGGCGAAGGGCATCGACCCGATCCGCCTCGCGACGCCGACCACGGATGCCGCGCGTCTGCCGCAGGTGCTCGATGGCGCCAGCGGCTTCCTCTATTACGTCTCTGTCGCCGGCATCACCGGTCTCCAACAGGCAGCACAAGGCTCGATCGACCAGGCCGTCGCGCGGCTGAAGGCGGCGACCGACCTGCCCATCGCGGTCGGCTTCGGCGTCCGCACGCCTGCGCAGGCCGCGGCGATCGGCGCCGTCGCCGACGGCGTCGTCGTCGGCTCCGCGATCGTCGAGATCGTGGCGCAGCACGGCGCCGATGCGCCCGAGGCCGTCCGCACCTATGTTCAATCGCTAAGCGAGGCACTGGCCTCTGCGCGAAAGGTAAATCGATGAGCTGGATCACCAGCGTCCGCAACGCCCTCCCCTTCGGCACCAAGCGCGAAACGTCGGAGGAAAACCTCTGGCACAAGTGCAAGGGCTGCGGGCAGATGATCTTCACCCGCGAGCTGGAGGAAAACCTCTACGTTTGCCCGAAGTGCGATCACCATGAGCGCATCGGGCCGAAGGAGCGGTTCAAGCAGATTCTGGACGAAGGCAGCTGCAGCGAACTGCCCGCACCGCGCGTGCCGGAAGATCCGCTCAAGTTCCGTGATTCGAAGCGCTATACCGATCGCCTGAAGGCGGCACGCACGTCCGCGCAGGAGCAGGACGCGCTCATCAACGCGCGCGGCACGATCCTGGGCAACCGCGTCGTGATGGGCGTACAGGACTTCGGCTTCATGGGCGGATCGATGGGCCTCGCGGTCGGCGAAGCCTTCGTTCGCGGCGTCGAAGCGGCGATCGCCGACAAGGCCCCGTACGTCATCTTCACCGCTGCCGGCGGCGCGCGTATGCAGGAAGGCATCCTCAGCCTGATGCAGATGCCGCGTAGCACCGTGGCAATCCAGATGCTGCACGATGCCGGCCTGCCCTATATCGTCGTGCTGACCGATCCGACGACGGGCGGCGTCACCGCCAGCTACGCGATGCTGGGCGACGTGCAGATTTCGGAACCCAATGCACTCATCGGTTTCGCCGGCCAGCGCGTAATCGAGAACACGATCCGCGAAAAATTGCCCGAAGGGTTCCAGCGCGCCGAATATCTGCTGGATCACGGCATGCTCGACATGGTCGTTCACCGGAAGGATCTGCGCGACCAGCTCGCGACGGTGATCGGCTATCTGACGGCCGCCCGCGCCGCCTGACGCCAACCAGCCGCATCGGGAAGCCACCGTGCCGGATCACGCCATCTCGACCGATCCCGCCGTGCAGGCACAGCTCGACCGGCTCTGGGCATTGTCGCCAGGGGCCGACGTGCTGGGCCTGGAGCGGATCACGCGATTGCTCGACCGGCTCGGCAACCCGCAGGACGCGTTGCCGCCGGTGTTTCACGTCGCCGGCACGAACGGCAAAGGTTCCACCTGCGCTTTCCTACGCGCTGCGATCGAGGCGGCGGGGCATGACGTCCACGTCTTCTCCAGCCCGCATCTGGTGCGGTTCAACGAACGCATCCGGATCGCGGGCACGCTGATCGACGACGCATCGCTCGCCGCGTTGCTGGCCGAAGTGCTCGATCATGCGGACGGCATCGGCGCCAGCTTCTTCGAGATCACGACCGCCGCCGCCTTCCTCGCCTTCGCCCGCACGCCCGCCGCCGCGACGATCGTCGAGGTCGGCCTGGGCGGTCGGCTCGATGCGACCAACGTCATCCGCCGCCCCGCCGTCACCGGCATTGCCGCGTTGGGCATGGATCACGAGGCATTCCTCGGCAACCGCCTGGTCGACATCGCCGGTGAGAAGGCGGGAATCGCCAAGGCCGGCGTGCCGCTCGTCACGATGAACTATTCCGCGGCCTGCACCGCCCGCATCGCCGCGGTCGCCGACGCGGCGGGGGCCCCCGTCATCGCCCGCAATGCGGCGTGGTGGAGCGACACCAGCCGCAACACCGTCCGCTACCGCGACACCGGCTTCTCCCTCGTCAGCACGCGCCCGCGCCTCGTCGGCGCGCACCAGACGCGCAACCTCGCGCTCGCCTTCGCCATGCTGCGGCATCAGGGCGCGATCAACGTCCCCGAAGCCGCAATGCGCGCTGCGGCAGAATGGGCGCGATGGCCAGCGCGTATGCAGCGGCTCGGCCACGGCCCGCTCCGCGCCCGCCTTCCCGACGACAGCGAATTGTGGCTCGACGGCGCGCATAATCCCTCCGCGGCCCGCCCGGTCGCCCAGAGCCTCGGCCGGATCGCCGATGGCCGCCCGGTCACGCTCGTCCTCGGCATGCTGTCGAACAAGGATGCGGAGGGTGTGCTGCGGCTCCTCGCGCCGATGGTGTCACGTGTCGTTGCGGTGCCCGTGCCGAATCACGCCTGCCATGCGCCAGCGGAGCTCGCCGCGGTGGCCCAGCGGCTTGGCGTCGCCGCCACCTCCACCGACAGCCTGGAAACGGCGCTGGAGGGCCTTGCCTCCGAGCCGCCGCACGTCGTGCTGATCGCTGGTTCGCTCTATCTCGCCGGTGAAGCACTCGCCCGCAACGACGAGGCGCCTGACTGACCGATTAATTGAGATTGACTTGCAATAGCCGATTTACGACTGTCGGCGGCGAACGAAGGAGTCGCCGCATGTCCGAAATCACCACGACCATCGCGGCATTGCCGCATGCGCTACCGGCCTGCCCCAATGCGCGAATCGCGCTGTTCGCGCTGCGCCGCATGGGCGCGCACGGACTGCACGACGCGCGCGCCACGCATGCGCTGTTCACGATGTTCGGCGAGGGGTTCCGCCGCCCGCTGGTGCTGATGCGCGCGCTGATGACGGATCTGGCCTCGACCGCCGCGGACACGATCGCGATCGCGCCATGCTGCTGCGCCCGCATGACCGCCGCCGAGCGCGCCTTGCTCACCGTGATCGCGCGTATCGAGACCGCGCCCGACACCGCCCGGCTGTTGATGAGCGACCTGCTCGGCGTGCGCCGCGTCGATCCGGTGCTGGCGAGCCTCGCCGCGGTCAGTGCGGCATGGGCCGACGACGGTCGCCCGATCTGCGTCTAGCGCCAGTTCGCCCGCCGCGCGGCGTCTTCCTGCGCGCGGTCGAGCGGCTCACCGGCGATCATGCCCATGATCGCCGTCGCCCGGGCGCCGTCGGTCCCCGCCATGCGATAATCGGTGGCCGGCGCCGATCCGGGCGCGGTGTAGCGCATCTGCCAGTCCGTGCCCGCGCGGCAGGCGATTCCGGACAGCGTTTCCCCCGTGAAGCTGCGGCAATATTGCCCGTTCCTGTCACGGAACGACAAAGCGACCCGCACCGGCCCCGCATCGCCCGACAATTGGTCGTTGAGCGCCACGGCCACCGGCGCCGGCACGTCGCCACCAGGCGCCCCGCCCCGATCCTGCAGGACGAACAGCCCGACCACCAGGCTCGCCGCGATGGCGCCGCCCGCCGCCCAGCGCCGCCAGCCGTGGCTGGGCGCCGGCGCCGCTTTCGCCGCCCGCCGCGCCCGCACGTCGGCGAGCGAAATCACCTCCGCCGGCGGCCGCGCCAAGGGATCGAAGGCCGCGGCAAAGCGCGCCTTCATCCGACGGTGGCGGTCGGCCAGAGCACGCCAGTCGGCATCGTTCGCCACCGCGGCCTCGACCCGCGCGGCCTCCGCCCCGGTCAGTTCGCCGTCGACCCAGGCGATGATCGCCGCTTCGTCCACCGGATCAGCACCCATCGCTCAAGCCTCCACCGCCGCCATCAACGCCTGCCGCCCGCGCACCAGCCGACTGGTCAGCGTGCCCATCGGCACCTCGAGTACCTCCGCCGCTTCGGCGTAGCTCTTGCCCTCGATCATCACCAGCACCACCGCCTCGCGCTGCTCGTCCGGCAGGCGATCCAGCGCCCGCATCAGATAGGACAGTTCGACCCGCGCCTCGGCATCGCCCGCCACGCCGACCTGCAGCCCCTGTTCCTCGGGCGCATGCACCGCCTCGCGGCGCTGGCGGGATCGCGCCGTATCGATCCACAGATTGCGGACGACGCGATAGGCCCAGGCTTCGAAATGCGTGCCCGGCTGCCACTGATCGCGCGCCTTCAGCATGCGTTCCGCCGCCGCCTGCACGAGATCGTCGGCATCGGGGCCGCTGCGTGCCAGGCCATGGGCAAAACGCCTCAGCCGCGGCAACAGACTTGCCAAACGTCGCTCGACTTCGTCCAAAGTGGCCCTGTCCTTCGTCCATGCGGATGAAACGTCACCCGGCGGTCGTTTCATCCATGGAGCGAGCCAAAAAAGGAAGACAAAGATGAAGCGATGGGCGCTGATGCTGACGATCGGTCTGGCCAGCCCGGCTGCGGCGCAGCTGCTGGGCGGTGGCCTGCCGACAGGCGGATTGGGGACGCCGCTCGGCGGGGTGACCGACACCGTGCAGCGCGCCACGGGCAGCGTGCTCGGATCACGGCAGCAGGCGTCCGACGCGCTGTCGCAGGGCGTGGCGTCCAATCTCGGCCGGCCGCTGCTGATGGCCGACGGCGCGTTGCGTGCGCTTAGCCCCCGCGACCTGCTGGCTCTGCGCAAGGAACGCCTGCGCGCGCTGGTCCGCGAAAACCGCGCGACGCTGGACGTGGACGACGACGGCAATCCGGTGCGGCGCGACGTGATCCTCGCGCTGGCCCTCTCCCCGGAAACGCTCGAAAAGGCGAAGGCCGCAGGCTTCACGCTGACCGGAACCGAAACGGTCGACGGCCTCGATGTCAGCACCTCCATACTTGCACCCCCACACGGCAAGCCAGTGCGCAAGGCGATCGAGACGCTGCGCGCGCTGGATCCGGGTGGCACCTATGCGCTCGACGCCATCTACGAACCCGCGCACGCACCACTCGCGGCGATGGCCGGCGCGCTGGCGGGCGGTGGCGCGACGAGCGGCAGTGCCCCGTTGCGCATGGGCCTGATCGATGGCGGCGTCGGCCGCCATCCCGCCTTCGCCGGCATCGCCATCGAGCAGCGCGGCTTTGCGGGGGAGGCCAAGCCCAGCGGCCACGGCACCGCTGTCGCGTCGTTGATGGTGGGCCGCAGCGGCGCCTTCCATGGCGCGATGCCCGGAGCCGGATTGCTCGTCGCCGATGTCTATGGCGGATCGGCGAGCAACGGCTCGGCCGTCGCCATCGTACGCGCCATGGCCTGGCTCGCCCAGAATGGCGCGAAGGTCGTCAACATCAGCCTGGTCGGCCCGCCCAACCCGCTGCTCGCGGCGGGCATTCGTGCGTTGACCACCAAGGGCATCCGCGTCGTCGCCGCAGTCGGCAACGACGGCCCTGCCGCCCCGCCGCAATATCCCGCCTCCTATCCCGATGTGATCGCCGTCACCGGCGTCGACGCCAAGGGCAAGGCGTTGATGGAGGCCGGCAAGCCGCTCCATCTCGATTACGCGGCACCCGGCGCGGACATGGTCGGGGCGGTGCCCGGCGGTGGGTGGGAGGTGCTGCGCGGCACCAGCTTCGCCGCCCCCCTCGTCGCCGCGACGCTCGCCCGCGTCGGAACCCCCGCCGCCCTTGCCGCAGAGGCCAAGCCCGGCAGCGGCCGCATCGGCCGCGGGATCGTCTGCGACACGTGCCGCACGCCCCCGAAGGCGGTCGGCCTGAAATAATTTTCGCAATGCCGGGATTATACCGAAAAGGTCCATCGTTGTCCTTTTCGGAAGCCGGGCAGTCCCCCACCCCGGCTCGGACGAAAGGAGATTTCTTATGACCCCCACGATCCGTTTCGCCCTGATCGCGACCACCATGCTGGTGACGGCCCCCGCCTCGGCGCAACTGCTGGGCGGTGGCGGCGTCGGCGGCATGCTGGGCGGTGCCGGCAACCTTGGCGGCGCCGTGTCGGGCACGCTGAACGGCGCTGGCCAGCTCGGCTCGACCGTTGGGCAGACGAGCGGCCGCGTGTCGAACACCGTCAACGGTGCGGCACGGGCGCATGGCAGCCGCTCGATCGACACCCGCTCGGGCCGCGCGAGTGCCGATGGCGGCCTAGCCGGTAGCGTCAGCCGCAGCACCGATGCTGCCCTTGGCGCGACCGGCGCGCGGGGCGGCGCGCTCAATGGAGCGCTGAGCCAGAGCGGCTCGGCCAGCGGCAGCGCGAACGGCGGCGTCGACGCCCAGCTGGTCGGCACCGATCAGGTCGCCAACACCGTCCGCGGCGCCCGCGATGGCGCGGCGGCAACGGCCGGCGCCGCGCGTGACCGCGCTACGACCACCGCGACGGCAGCCCGCAACCGGGCGACCTCGACCGCCGGCGCCGTGCGTGATCGCGCCGCCGCCACCGCGGCGACCGCCCGCGACCGCACCACGACGGCGGCCAATGCCACCCGCAACCGGGTGAACGAAGGCGCCCTCGCCGCTGGAGGCGCCGCGAACGGCGCGGCCAACGGCACGCGCGGATCGCTTGCCGGTTCGGGCTCGGCGAATGGCAGCGGCTCCGCGAGCGCGGGCAACCGCTCGGCCTCGGCCAGCGGCAGCGCATCGGGCAGCGGTAGCCTGAGCATCAACTGACCTGCGGCAGGCCGTAGCGACAGGAAGGGGGCATCGCCGGCAACGGCGGTGCCCCTTTTCCGTGGCGGCGTTTTCGCCGTGTGTTTCGAAGCGGATGGGACTAGGTGCTCCGCAGACGGTCTTTTCATGAACGACCCGGCATGGCTCTCGCCGAGCGCAAACGCCGGACGGAACACCGCCATCGAACCGGGTGAGGATCACGATCGAAGCGGGTCGGCGCATGGGGCCGCGCCGGGCGAAGGAGCATGAACGAACGACATGCGGTGGAGACGACGGAACCTCGCTTCGATGAGCGCCGATGTCGGCGATGGCCTGGCGCCCGCGGTCGAAGCCGTCACCAGCGGCGCGGCCCGACCGCCCGCATCCACCCGCAGCTATCGCGTCATCGCGCTGGTCGTCGCCTCCGCGCTGTTCATGCAGCAACTCGACGGGACCGTGCTGACCGTCGCCCTGCCCACCATGGCTCGCGATCTCGGCACGCCCGCCACCAGCCTCAGCCTCGCGCTCACCAGCTATCTGCTGGCGCTCGCCCTGTTCATCCCGGCAAGCGGCACGCTGGCCGACCGCTTCGGCTCGCGCAGCATCTTCTGCTGGGCAATCGTCGTCTTCCTGCTCGGTTCGATCGCCTGCGCCCAGGCCGGGTCGCTGCCGACGCTGGTCGCCGCCCGCTTCGTCCAGGGGATCGGCGGTGCGATGATGGTGCCGGTCGGTCGCCTCGTCCTGCTACGCAGCGTCGCCAAGGAAGACATGGTTCAGGCCTTGTCCTGGCTGGTCATGCCCGCGCTCGCCGGCCCGATCCTGGGGCCACCGATCGGCGGCTTCATCGTCACCTGGCTCGACTGGCGCTGGATCTTCTACCTCAACGTCCCCTTCGGCGTGATGGGAATCATCGGCGCACTGCTGCTGGTGCCGGAGGTGCGCGGCGACGCCCGCGCCCGTTTCGATCTGGTCGGTTTCATCCTGTCGGGCGTGTCGCTCGGCTGCCTTTTGTTCGGCTTCGAGCTGGCGAGCCGCCCCGGCACCGGGTTGGTCGCCCTGATCCTGCTGGTTGCGGGCCTCGGCATGGGCGTCGCCTATTTCCGCCACGCCCGTCACGTCGCCGATCCGATCCTCGACCCCGCGCTGATGCGGGTGCCGACCTTCCGCCTGTCGGTGATCGCCGGGTCGCTGACGCGGATCACGCAAGGGGCGCAGCCGTTCCTGCTGCCGCTGATGCTGCAGCTCGGCTTCGGCCTCACTGCAGCGAAGACGGGGACGATCACGATGGCGGGCGCGATCGGCGCGCTGGCGATGAAGGCGCTCGCCCCGCGCGTGCTGCGTCGCTGGGGGTTCCGCCGCAGCCTGATCGTTTCGGGGATCGCCAGCAGCCTCGGCTATGCGACCTGCGCGCTGTTCCGCCCCGATTGGCCGACCGCCGCGATCGTGCTGGTGCTTGGCATTTCGGGCTTCTTCACGTCATTCCAGTTCACCGGCTACAACGCCATCGCCTATGCCGACACCGACAAGGCGCAGATGAGCGCGGCGACCAGCTTCTACGCGACCTTCCAACAGCTCACGCTATCGCTCGGCATCTGTGCCGCCGCGACGGTGCTGGAGATCGGTACGGTCATCGAGGGCACCCGTCAGCCGACGCTGTTCACCTTCTCGCTCGCCTTCGTCGTCGTCGCCACCATCTCTGCGTCGGCAGTCGTCTGGAACCGCCGGTTCGCGGCCGACGCCGGTGCCGAGATGAGTGGCCACGCCGCCCGCTAGGCGCGCCCGATCGCTGCGGCGGCAAGCCCGCGCACATCCACCCGCGCCTTCAGCCGCGCGGCGAGCAGCGCCGTGCCGCTGACCTTGCGCTGCACGAACAGCGTTTCGACATGTGGCACGTGCCAGGTGTCGCGATCGGCGATCATCGCCTTCGCCTCCTCACGCACCACCGGCACGAAGGCGCGGTCGCCGAAGTCGAACGCGCCGGGCCGGTTGAGCGCCGCGTCGATCGCCGCGATGATCCGATCGACCGCCCCACGGTGCGACCGCGCAGCCTCGACCCCGATGAAGCCCGTCTCCACCGCCACCTCGCGGATCATGTCCCGATCGCGCGCCAGCCCCGCCTCGATCAACCGGCGATAGGCATCCGCCGTCTCCGCCGGCACCGCGCGCGTCGCCCCGAAATCGAGCAGCACCAGCGCGCCGCTATCCGCCTGCCAGCGGTAGTTGGCGAAATTGGGATCGGTCTGCATCACGCCGAACTCAAACAATTCACGCAACACCAACGTCACCAGCGCGGTCATCGCGGCGTCGCGCGCCTCTTGCGAGGCACCCTCCAGCGTCTCGATCGCCTGCCCGTCGACGAAGCTCATCGCCAGCACGTTACGGGTCGTCAGGTCCGGCTCCAGCGTCGGCACCACGTAGCGCGCATCGCCCGCCAGTCGTGCGGCATAGGCCCGCATCTGCTCGCCCTCGCGCGTGTAATCCGCCTCCTCGGCCAGCTGCCGCTTCGCCTCTGCCAACAACGGCGCAATATCCAGGCCGCGGGGCAGCAGGCCGGACACGCGCAGCAGCGTCGCGACGTTATCGACGTCCGAATCGATACTTTCCGCAACGCCGGGATATTGCACCTTGATCGCCAGCCGCCGCCCATCGGGCAGCGTCGCGCGATGCACCTGCCCGATCGACGCGGCCGCAACCGGCGCCGCCTCGAAATGCCGGAACCGCCGCCGCCAGTCCCGCCCCCATTCGCGCGCCAGCACCTGGTCGAGCTGCTGCGGCGGCATGCGATAGCCCTGGTTGCGCAGCCGCGCGAGGATCGCCGACAATTCGGGCGGCAGCACGTCGCCCGCGTCCATCGAGATCATCTGCCCCAGCTTCATCGCCGCGCCGCGCAGGTGCGACAGCCGGTCCGCTACCCGTGCCGCATTCGCCGGAGTCAGCACCAGATCGCCCATCCGGGGCCGCTCGCCCTGCGCCAGACGCCGCGCGCCCTCGGCCAGCATGCCGCCCGCCACACCGCCGGCAAGCCGCCCGAACCCGCCTAGTCGCGCAAGCCTGCGCGTCGGCACCGCGCGATGCCGTGCCTCGAATCGATCGTCATCCATGCCCGCACAACGTCGCGGACGCCCGCGAAGGTCCGCCCTATCGTTCGGTCAGCCGCGGCATCAGCTCGACGAAGTTGCAGGGCCGATGCCGGCTGTCCAACTGATCGGCAAGGATGCCGTCCCAGCCATCCTTCACCGCGCCGGTCGAGCCCGGCAGCGCGAAGATATAGGTCCCCCGCGCAACACAGGCGCAGGCGCGCGACTGGACGGTCGACGTACCGATCTTGGCGAAGCTCAGATATCGGAACAGCTCGCCGAACCCCGGAATCATCTTCGTCGCAACCCGCTCGACCGCCTCGGGCGTCACGTCGCGTCCCGTCACGCCCGTGCCACCCGTCGTGATGACGCAATCAATCGCGGGATCGTCGATCCACCGCGTCAGTTGCGCGACGATGGCCTCGATGTCGTCGCGCAGGATGACGCGATCGGCGAGGCGATGCCCCGCTCCCTCCAGCCGCGCGACGAGCGTATCGCCCGACCGATCCTCGGCGAGCCCCCGCGTGTCGGAGACGGTGAGCACGGCGATATTGATCGCGCGAAACGGCAGATCGGGATCGATCGGCATCAGCCCACCGCCCGCAACTGCGAAGCGACCCGGTCGAGCGCTACGTTGCTGATCCCCGGAATTGCCTGGATCGCCTCGACCAGTTCGAGGTCGAGCAGGAAATCGCGCCCGAGCAGGACGACCACCTCGCCATCACCTGCCGGAATGCGCGCGCGCACTTCGCCGCGCGCACCGCGCGCCTCACCCAGCAAGGTCGCCAACGCCGCGAAGGCCTCCGCCGTCGCCACCCGCGCCTCGATCGTGAAGCGCGCCATCGACGCCAGCCCCTCGAACGGCTGGATGCGCTTGACCGAGACGCGCGGCGTTTCCTCGCCCGGCCGCCGATCGAGTTCGACCGTGATCAGGCCGCACCCGCCACAGCGCGCTGCCTCTTCCAGTTCCGCCGCGACGCCATCGTCGAAGCATGTCGCGACGAACTGGCCGCTCGCATCCGACAGCGTCGCCATCATGTACCGTTTGCCGCGGGCCGAGGTGCGCCAGCGCGCATCCTCCACCAGCACCGCCATCGTCGCCCCCGCGCGCGTGCCGTCCTCCGGAATGCGCAACTCGGTCAGCGCGACATATTGCCGCGCGCCATGCATCTTCGCGAGATGCGCGTGCCGGTCGACGGGATGCGCGGAGAAATAGAAGCCGAAGGCGTCCTTTTCCTGCTCCATCGCCTGCGCCATCGTCCAGCGCAGCCCCTGCGGCAGCCGGATCGTGTCGCCGGCCACCTCATCCCCACCGAACAGGCCACCCTGACCGCTCGTCCGCCCCGCATGCGTCGAGGCGGCGAGGCCCAGAATCGTCTCGGCGACGGCATGCACCGCGGCGCGATTCGGCTCGATCGCGTCGAACGCCCCCGCCGCGGCCAGCGTTTCGAGCTGCCGCTTGTTGATCAGGCGCGGATCGACGCGATTGGCAAGGTCGTCGAGACTCTTGAACGGCCCGGCCGCGACCCGCTCGACGATCAGTTTCTCCATCGCGCCTTCGCCGACGGACTTCAGCGCGCCCAATGCATAGCGAACCGCGAGGCGGCGTTCCTCGCCCTCCCCGACCGTCTGCACGTCAAACTCGGCATCGCTCTGGTTGATGTCCGGCCCGACGATATCGACGCCCAGCCGTCGCATGTCGTCGACGAAGATGCAGAGCTTGTCGGTCTGCGCCATGTCGTAACACATCGACGCGGCGAAGAATTCGTGCGGGTGGTGCGCCTTCAGCCACGCGGTCTGATAGGCGAGCAGGGCGTAGGCCGCGGCATGGCTCTTGTTGAAGCCATAGCCCGCGAACTTGTCGATCAAGTCGAACAGCTGGTTGGCGTAGTCCGCCTTGATGCCGTTATGCTCGGCGCAACCGGCGACGAAGGTCGCGCGCTGCGCGTCCATCTCCGCCTTGATCTTCTTGCCCATCGCGCGGCGCAGCAGATCAGCGCCGCCCAGGCTGTAGCCCGCCAGGATCTGCGCGGCCTGCATCACCTGTTCCTGATAGACGAAGATCCCGTAGGTCTCCTTCAGGATCGGTTCCAGCAGCGGGTGGGGGTAGAGGATCTCCTCGGTCCCCTGCTTGCGCCGGCCGAACGAGGGAATGTTGTCCATCGGGCCGGGGCGATACAGCGACACGAGCGCAATGATGTCGCCGAAATTGGTCGGGCGGACGGCGCTGAGCGTGCGGCGCATGCCCTCCGATTCCAGCTGGAACACGCCGACCGTGTCGCCCTTCTGGAGCAGTTTGTACGTCGCCTCGTCGTCCCAGGGCAGCGCATCCAGGTCGATCGAAATGCCCCGCTTGTTCAGCAGTTGTACGGCCTTCTTCAGAACCGACAGCGTCTTCAGGCCGAGGAAGTCGAACTTCACCAGCCCCGCGCCCTCGACATATTTCATGTCGAACTGCGTCACCGGCATGTCGGACCGCGGATCGCGATAGAGCGGGACGAGCTGGCTCAGCGGCCGGTCGCCGATGACCACGCCCGCGGCGTGCGTCGACGAATGGCGCGGCAGGCCCTCCAGCTTGGTTGCGAGGTCGAGCAGGCGGCGGACCTGATTGTCGTTGGCATATTCCTTCGCTAACTCGGGCACGCCGTTCAGCGCGCGCTTCAGGTCCCACGGATCGGTCGGGTGATTGGGCACCAGCTTGGCGAGCCGGTCGACCTGCCCATAGCTCATCTGGAGCACGCGGCCGGTGTCCTTCAACACCGCGCGCGCCTTCAGCTTACCGAAGGTGATGATCTGCGCGACCTGATCGCGGCCGTATTTCTCCTGCACGTAGCGGATGACCTCGCCACGCCGGGTTTCGCAAAAGTCGATGTCGAAGTCGGGCATCGACACGCGTTCCGGGTTCAGGAATCGCTCGAACAGCAGGCCCAGCTTCATCGGGTCGAGGTCGGTGATCGTCAGCGCCCAGGCAACGACCGAGCCCGCGCCCGAGCCACGACCCGGCCCCACCGGAATGTCGTGATCCTTCGCCCATTTGATGAAGTCGCCGACGATCAGGAAGTATCCGGGAAAACCCATCTGGACGATGACGTTCACCTCGAACGCCAGCCGCTCGCGATACGCATCGCGCCAATTGGGATCGTCGGGCTGCGCACCCAGTTCCTCGATCCGGTCGAGCCGCGCTTCCAGTCCTGCTGCCGCCTGATCGCGCAGCATTGCCGCCTCGCCATCGCGATCGCCCGCCAGGCTGGGCAGGATCGGCTTGCGATAGGGCGCCATCACCGCGCACCGCTGCGCAACGACCAGCGTGTTGTCGATCGCCTCGGGCAGATCGGCGAACAGCTGCTTCATCACCTCGGCGGGTTTCAGCCACGCATCGGGGCACGAACGGACGCGATCCTCGCTTTCGACATAGGTCGAATGCGCGATGCACAGCATGGCATCGTGCGCGTCGAGAAAGCCGCTGTCGGAAAAGCAGCACGGATTGGTCGCGACCAGCGGCAGGTCGCGATCATAGGCAAGGTCGATCAGCGCCTGCTCGGCCGCTTCCTCCACCGCGTCGCCCCGGCGGACGAGTTCGATGTACAGCCGGTCGGGGAACAGCGCCTGCAATCGGTCGCAATAGGCGCGCGCGCGGTCAGGCTGATCCTCGTGGAACAGGCGCGCCAAGCCGCCTTCGGCCCCCGCGGTGAGCGCGATTAGGCCATCGGTTCGCCCTTCCAGCGCAGCGAAATCGACATGCGCCGGCAATTCGATCGGTCGGTCGAGATGCGCCATGCTGACCAGCGCGCACAGATTGTCGTAGCCCGTCGTATCCTGCGCATAGAGCGCGATCCAGTCGAGCGGCGCGGCGACGCCGTCGGGCATATCCGGCCGTGCGACGCACAGCATCGTCCCGATCACCGGCTGCACGCCGTCCTTCTTCGCCGCGTCCGAAAAGGCCATCGCCGCGTATAGCCCATTGCGATCGGTCAGGCCGGCCGCGGGAAACTTCTGCGCCTTGGCCTGCTTGGCGATCGCCTTCGGATCGATCGCCCCGTCGAGCATCGTGTAGGACGAAAAAATGCGAAGCGGCACGAAACCCGAATGAGCCATGCGAACCACTTAGCGACTCCGACCCGATTCGAACAGGCGACCCGCCCGGAATGGACGGAACCAGCGGTGGATAACCTCGTTTCGCGCCCATAACGAGGAGACATCGCCATGACCGACACGCGCACCTTCACCGATCCGCTTGCACCCGCCGCCGCCGGTGCCGGCTGGGCCTGGATCCTCGCCTATGGCGTGCTGTCGCTGGCGCTTGGCGTGCTCGCGTTCCTCAATCCCTTCGCCGCCACCTATGCCGCGACCCTGGTGATCGGCGCCTTCTTCATCGCCGCCGGCATCGTCTCGCTCGCAGCGGGCGTGATGGGCAAGCATGAAGGGCGTGGCTATGCGATCGGCTTCGGCCTGCTGTCGCTGGTCATCGGCGTGCTGATGGCCTTCGATCCGATGTCGGGCGCGCTGTCGCTGACGCTGCTGGTCGGCGTGTGGCTCGGCATCCGCGGCGCGATGGAAATCGGCCTCGGCGCACGCTTCAAGCGCGGCCGCGGGCTGATGATCGCGCTCGGCGTCGTCAACATCCTGCTCGCGATCTACGTCCTCGCCACCCTGCCCTGGTCGGCACTGACGCTGCCGGGCTTCATCCTCGGCATCAGCTTCGTCTTCGGCGGCGTGACCTCGATCCTGTCGGCGCTGCACCACAAGAAGGGTGCCAAGCCCTTCGCCGCCCCGGCGCTGTAAGCCAAGCCACCCCGTCACCCCGGACTTGGTCCGGGGTCCACCGGGCCGCCAGGGAACGGCAAGAGGCTCCAGCCGTCCCCCTCGCCGCGGAGTGGACCCCGGAACAATTCCGGGGTGACGCCCGTGTGTGTGGCGAGGCCCGCCCTACAGCAACGCCTTGATATCCGCCGCAAGATCCTCGGGCTTCGTCGTCGGCGCATAGCGCCGCACGACCTGGCCCGACCGATCCACCAGGAACTTGGTGAAGTTCCACTTGATCGCCTTCGACCCCAGCACGCCGGGCGCCGCCGTCTTCAGCCGTTCGAACAACGGATCGGCCGCCGCACCGTTGACGTCGATCTTGGCGAACACCGGAAACGTCACGTCATAGGTCAGCGAACAGAAATTCGCGATCTCCGCCGCATCGCCCGGCTCCTGCGCGCCGAACTGGTTGCAGGGAAAGGCCAGCACCTCGAACCCCTTGTCGGCGAACCGCCGATGCAGCGCCTCCAGCCCCTCGTACTGCGGAGTGAACCCGCATTTCGACGCGGTGTTGACGATCAGCAGCACCTGCCCCGCCCAGCGGTCCAGCGACAGCGGGTTGCCGTCCGCGCCCCGCACGGTCAGATCGGTGATGCTGCTCATTCGTACCTCGCAAGCAGATAGTCGAGATTCTGGCGCACGCCCGGCCATTCGCGGTCCAGGATCGAATAGACGACGCTGTCGCGCAGCCGCCCGCCGACGATCTGATGGCCGCGCAGCACGCCGTCCCGCTTCGCGCCCAGCCGTTCGATTGCACGCTGGCTGCGGATGTTGAGCGCATCGGTGCGGATCTGCACACATTGCACGCCCATCGTGTCGAAGGCATGCGTCAACAGCAGCCGCTTCGCCTCGGTATTCACGCCGGTGCGCTGGACCCGCGTCGCATAGAAGGTGCCGCCGACCTCCAGACGCCGATGGCCTTCGTTCATCCGCATGTAGCGCGTGGTGCCGACAACTGTGCCTGCCGGATCGCAGACCGCGAACACCAGCGCCCGCCCCTGCTCGACCTGCGCGAACGTGGCGGCAAACCAGCGATCCGCGTCCTTCAGCTGCGAGACGCTCGCGTAGAATATATCCCACAGGTCATCCGTCGCAGCGACGGCGACCAAGGCGTCTTTGTCCCCGGCCACAAGCGGCCGCAATGTGACGTGACGGCCGACTAGGGTCGGGGTGGTCCGCCACGCATCGCTCACGACAGCACGCCCTCGTGCAGGCGCACGACGCGGTCCATCTTCTGCGCCAGCCGCTCGTTATGCGTCGCGATCAGCGCCGCCGAGCCTTCTCCGCGCACCAGCCGCAGAAACTCGGCCAGCACGATGTCGGCAGTATGTTCGTCGAGGTTGCCCGTCGGCTCGTCCGCCAGCACCAGCGCCGGCCGGTTGGCGAGCGCGCGTGCCACCGCGACACGCTGCTGCTCGCCCCCCGACAGCTGGCTCGGCCGATGCGTCAGCCGATGGCCCAGGCCCAGCACGGTCAGCAACGCGACCGCGCGATCGTCCGCCGCCTTGCGCGCCGCGCCATGCACCAGCTGCGGCAGCACGACATTCTCGGTCGCGTTGAAGTCGGGCAGTAGATGGTGGAACTGATAGACAAAGCCCAGATGATCGCGGCGCATCACGGTGCGGCCATGCGCATCGAGCTTCGCCGCTTCGGTGCCGGCAATCCGGATCGATCCTTCGAACCCGCCCTCCAGCAAGCCCACCGCCTGCAGCAGCGTCGACTTGCCCGAACCCGACGGCCCGACCAGCGCGACGATCTCGCCCGGCGCCACCGTCAGGTCGACCCCCCGCAGGACGTGGATCGTCTCGCCGCCCTGCGTGAAGCTGCGCGTCAGCCGACCGGTTTCGAGGACGTTATTCATAGCGAAGGACCTGTACCGGATCGGTGCTCGCCGCCTTCCACGCCGGGTACAGCGTCGCGAGGAAGCTGAACACCAGCGCCATGATCGCGATCACGATGATCTCTACGGGATCGGGCTTCGACGGCAGTTCGGTGAGATAGCGGATCGACGGGTCCCACAGATTCTGCCCCGTCACCATCTGGACGAGGTTCACCACCGCCTGGCGATAGAACAGGAAGACAAAGCCCAAGAGCAGCCCCGCGACCGTGCCGAGCGCGCCGATCGTCGTGCCGACCACCATGAAGATGCGCATCAACCCGCCCCGCGTCGCACCCATCGTCCTGAGGATCGCGATGTCGCGCGTCTTGGCGCGCACCAGCATGATCAGGCTGGACAGGATGTTGAACACCGCGACCAGGATGATGATCGACAGGACGGTGAACATCGCCACCCGCTCGACCTCCAACGCCTGGAACAGCTGCGCATTCATGCTCCGCCAGTCGCTGATCACCGCGCCGGGCGGCAATTTGTCGCCCAGCGGCGCCAGGATCTGCCCCACCTTGTCGGCGTTGTTCGTCTCGATCTCCACCATGCCGACATTGTCGCCGAGCAGCAGCAGCGTCTGCGCGTCCTCGATCGGCATGAAGACATATTGCTTGTCGTAATCGTACAGACCGATCTCGAAGATCGCGGCGACCTTGTAGCTGACGATACGCGGCACGGTGCCGAACGGCGTCGTCTGCCCCTGCGGGCTGAACAGCGAGATGTCGCTGCCGACGGTCGCGCCGAGCGCTTCGGCCAACCGGCTGCCGATCGCGATCCGGCCGCTGCCCGGCGTCACGCCGGCGAGCGACCCCATCACCACCTTGTTGCCGATCACCGGCGCGATATCCTGCATCCGCACGCCGCGGACCAGCACCGCCTCCGCCCGGCCGTTATACGTCGCCGCCAGCGGCTGCTCGATCATCGGCACCGCCGACGTGATGTTGGGCGTCCGCTTCGCCTCGGCCACCACCTGCCGCCAGTCGACGGGGCGGGTGGGGTCGAACTGGATCACCGCATGGCCGTTCAGGCCGACGATCTTGTCGAACAGCTCTGCGCGAAAGCCGTTCATCACGCTCATGACGATGACGAGCGCCGCCACACCGAGCATCACCGCGACGAGGCTGATCGAGGCGACGAGGAAGATGAACGCCTCCCCCTTGCCCGGCAGCAGATATCGCCGCGCGATCATCCGTTCATAGGTAGAGAGGATCATGGCCGCGGCTCTAGGCGTAGAGACGGCGACAAGCAACAAATGTTGCGGATTCGACACAGGGCAGCCGCAATCGAAATGGCGGGCGACAATATCCGGTGACAAAGGCCCTGCCCCTGCCTAGCACAGACTCATCTGAGACACAGGCAACGGCCGTGGTTCGGGGAAACAGTGTTCCGGCGACGCAGCGAAAACGCGCGATCGTCCACGACACGACCTAAGGGGGCTGACGGGTTTCTCGTCACGCAGGCGCCCGGATCGGAAACGGTCCGGGCGTTTGCTTGTCCGGACCGCCTCGACGGCGCCGGGCGAAGGGCGGGAGCTTCCAATTCACGCCCCCCGTCCGGCATCGTCTCTTATCGCAGATCAAAGCTGAACGTCGTCCGAACGCGGGGCCCCTCTCACGATGGACGCTGGTTTGGCCGGTACGCGAGGCCGCGCCCCACCCCTGCTCCCGACCACCGCCACCCTTCAACCGTCATTCCCGCGAAGGCGGGAATCCAGATTGGCGAACGTCTGCGAATCAAGCCCCGAGCCTCGCGCATCTGGATTCCCGCCTCCGCGGGAATAACAAAGGGCGTATACCGCCCCACTCTTCGTCATCCTGGCCTATGCCAAGACGACGGGGGAAACCTCTAGAATCGCGTCGACAGCGTCACACCATAAGTCCGCGGATCGCCCGGCTGCCCCACGATCAACCCCGTGCTCCCCGACTGCGTCGACAGCAGCTCGAAATACTGCTTGTCGAACACGTTGCGCACCCAGCCGAAGACGTTGATACCGCCCTCGCGATAGCCGGCGCGGACGTTGGACAGCGAATAACCCTCGATCCAGGTATAGGCCGACGGTGATGGGTTGGACGAGAAGCGCGAACGGTAACTGCCGTCATAGCCGACATAGGCTTCGCCGCCCTTGCTCCCGACGGGCACGTTATACTCGCCCCCGAACGAGAACGACCATTTCGAGATGCCGGGCAGCCGCTGACCGGAGATATCGCATTGGGCCGGGCTGTATGACGGCTGGGTGGCGCTGCCGGCCTGCCCTGCCGGGCTCGCCGGGTTCGTGGCACTGGCCGCAGACCCGCCCGACAGTTCCGGCGGGCAGGGCGCGTTGGCGAAGCGGACGTATTTCGCGTCGGTTAAGGCGCCGTTGACGTACAGGTTCAGCCGGCTGCTCGGCCGAAAGCTCGTATCGAATTCGAACCCGCGCGACCGCACCTGACCCGCATTGGCAAGATAGCCCCGGATCACGTTGATCGCATTGTTGTTTACCGTCGCCTGATAGTCGAACACATCGGTCCAGTATCCGGCGAGGTTCAGCGTCAGTCGCCGGTTGAGGAACTGCGTCTTCAACCCGATCTCGTAATTGTTGACCTTCTCGGGCTTCACCGTCTGCGTCGACAGATCGACGCCCGTGCTGGTGGAATTGAGCGGCAGGCCCGACAGGTTGATGCCGCCCGATTTGAAGCTGCGGGCATAAGTCGCATAGGCGTGAATGTCGGGACTGACGTCATACGACACGGTGATGTCGCCCGACGTGTTCCACGCGCTGAACCGCGGGCTGTAGCGCTGCGGCGCCAGCGTGTTGATCTGGTTCTGAAAGGTCGTGCGCGCCGCCGCAGTCGGCTGCGATGCCAGCAGAGCGGCCACATTGTCCGCCGTCGCGGTGAAGGCATATTGCGCGTTGCGGATGCTGACGACCGATTCGTAGAAGCCCGACTTGCGGTCGTAATTGACGCGCAGGCCCGGCTGGATGTGCAGTGCATCGGTCAACGCCCAGTTTAGCTTGCCGAACACCGCGAAGCTGGTGTTGTCGAAGTTGATCGTGTTCGTCGACGTCAGGCCGTTCAGCACATTAGGATTGTTCGCGTCATTGCCCGACAGCAGGAATCGGCTCGCTGCGGATCCCTGCACCTGCGATCCCTGCGTATTGATCGTCTGGTGAAAGAAGAAGGCGCCAACCGTATAGTCCAGCCGGTTGGTGCCATTGGAGGCAAGCCGCAGCTCCTGCGACACCTGTTTCTGCTGCGACGGGTTCTGCGACACGGTGGTGATCGGCAGGCCGATGAAATCGCGATCGTTCTGCGGCTGCCAGTCCCAATAGCGCCACGCGCTGACCGAGGTCAGCGTCGCCGGCCCCAGATCCCAATTGCCGACCAGCGAGACGCCGCCGATCTCCTGCCGCGAATTGATCGGCGCATCCAGGTCGGTCACACGATCGAACGGATTGGTGCTGGGCGGCCGATAATTGAACGCCGCGGCGAGCGCCGCATATTGCCGCGCGATCGGCCGCTGCGTGGTGCCGACGCGGGCGTAATATTGCACGCAACAGAGCGGATTTTGCACGTTGTAATCGCCTGACAGCGTGAAGTTCAGGCTGTCGCTCGCGTTCCACAGCAACTGACCACGCACGCCATTGTTGTCGAGCCGGTGCAGGTTGCGCCCCGACGTGACGTCATAGATCGTGCCCTGGCGCTGCGTCGACGAGGCGGACAGGCGCAGCGCGACCCGATCCGACAGCGGGCCCGATACCGACGCCTTGGCCTGAACGAATTCGTAATTGCCGGCGGTCAGCTCGATCCGCGCCTCGGGGGTGAAGCTGGGCGGCCGGGTCGTGATGTTCAGCGCGCCCGACGTCGTATTCTTACCGTACAGCGTGCCCTGCGGTCCGCGCAGCACCTCCACCCGCTCGACATCGACGAAGTCGAAGGTCGAAGCGCCGATCCGCCCGATGTACACGCCATCGACGTAGAAGCCGACGCCCTGTTCGATCCCGTCGTTAGTCAGGCCGAACGGCGCGCCAAGCCCGCGAATGTTGATCGCCGAGTTGCGCGGGTTGCTCGAGTAGAATTGCAGCGATGGCTGCTGCTGCTGCAGGCGGTTGACGTTGAACGCGCCCGTCTTGTCGAGTTCAGCGCCCCCGATCACCGAGATTGCGATCGGAACCCGCTGCACCGATTCGGCGCGGCGGCGCGCGGTGACGACGATATCGCCGGCACCCGCCGGGGCGGGGGCACCCTGCGCCGCGCTGGCGTCGTCCTGTGCGGCAACGCTTTCGGGTGTCGGCACGGGCTCGGGCGTAGGCTGCGGCACGGTCTGGCCGGCAAGCAGCATGGCAAGCGTCAGCGACATCGAAAGCTCCCTTTTATCGTTGCCACCAAACTCCCCCGAATCGCTGGGATTACAAAGATGGAGAAGCTTGGGGCTGCGATAGCCGGGCTTCGTGCTATGAATTCACTGACGATTTTTTCCGGCCCATCCCCTCTTGAAGCCGATACGGACCTTCCCAAATTTGGGGACGCATGGCGCCAACGATGGGCCATGCGCCGGCATCGCACCGTTGTGGATGCCGTCGTTCAACTCGCTTCATTCGGAGGATTTGACATGCGACTCGACCTGACCCCCTATCGCCGCTCGACCATCGGTTTCGACCGTCTGTTCGATATGCTGGAAAGCAACGCGCGCGCCGCGACCGCGGAAAACTACCCGCCCTTCAACCTCGAACGGATCGCCGACGACCGTTACCGGATCACGCTCGCCGTCGCCGGCTTCAGCCGTGACGAGATCGAGATTACGGCGCAGCAGAACCTGCTCCTCGTCGCCGGCAAGAAGGACGACAAGGCGGCCAACGCCAACTTCCTCCACATCGGCATCGCCAATCGCAGCTTCGAGCGCCGCTTCGAACTCGCCGATTTCGTGTTCGTCGAAGACGCGCGGCTTAACGATGGCCTGCTGGTGATCGATCTGGTCCGCGAGGTGCCGGAAGCGATGAAGCCGAAGAGCATCGCGATCAAGACCGGTGCGCCGCTGGCCGCCGTCGAGAGCAACGCGGATGCCACCAAGGCTGCGTAAGCCGACGTAGCACTTCCTTGGAGGTGATCAGGGGCGCTCGGATCGATACGGTCCGGGCGCCTTGCTTATGATGCGAACCGATTTGCCCGACGGCGTCGATCCACGGCAACGCCGTCACCCGGTGATCGGCTAACCGGTTGGATGGCCGACGATCGCAACGCCGCTTCAGTTCGTCACTTTGGACCGTCTGAAACGGCCCCAGAATCAACAAGGGGAGCCGAAGCCCCCCTTGCCTTTAAAGTCATGTCGATCGGCGAGCGTCTTGGGAACTCCGCCGGATCGTCAGAAACTCTTAGTTGCTGTCGCCGCTGTCAGCGACGATCACGATGCCGGCAACGACGGCAGCCGCCGCGACCAGGGCAACGATCAGACCGCCACCGGCCAGTTCGTTCTTCTTCGCCGACGCCGAACCGGTGCGGACCGACTTGGCAACCGACAGGCTCGCGGCGGGGTTCGACGGAGCGGCCGCAGCGGGGGCCACGGCGAGAGCGGCTGCAGCGACAGCCATCAGATACTTGGCAACCATGATGGTCCCCTCTTTGGTAGGTTTAGATGCTCCAATGACATATAATTCATCGAATTCAAGGTAAAATCGCCGCATCGCCCAAAAGGCAGGCGCGAGTGTTGCAAATGTACCAAGCAAATCGGCAGTGCCTACTCTAGTGTTACTGTCCCGTGACGGCCCGCGTTATCCCGACGGGTGATGACATCGCATCGTCCTATTTGCCTGTGCGCACATCTGGCCGAACAAGCCGCACCGGACGTTTATCGGCGTCGATGTCGGGCGTACCCAATCTTCGGTTTTGCCCCCGTCACCGCAAATCTGCCTGCAATACGCCCCATTCGGCGCGTCATACCTGGCCTTCGGCAGCCGCCACCATCGCGTCCAGCGTCGTCGGTCTCACGCCGAGCGCATCCAGTTCGGCGAACATCCGGTCCCACCAGTGCCAGAACCGGTCGAGATCGCGTGCATCGCGCACATAGGGCGTATGCCCCGGCTCCAGCGAGGGCGAATGAAAGGAGAAGGTGAGCAGCCGCTGCCCCTCGTCGCGCACCGCGATCCGCACGGCGGCCAAGGCCTGCTCGATCGGCATATCCTCCGGCGTCAACGCGATTCGCTGCAACAGTCCGCTTCGCGCCGCGATGCCGCGCCCGTGCGGCACCCGCCCCAGCACCGGATAAAGCTCAGGGCCGCGACCGCGCAGCGCGCCGGTGAACACGCTGGTCAACGGCACCTCGATCAACGATCCCAATCGATAGGCCTCGCTGCCGATCCGGCTGAAATCCGGCCCGCCATCCGCCGAATAGTCATAGCGCGCACGGATCGAGGTTTCGACGCGATAGCCCCGCTCAACCAATAGCTCTGCCGTATCCGGACCGATGCCGTACCGTCCCGCACGATAAGCGATCGGCGCCGCGCCGAACGCCGCGCCCAGCACACCGGTCAACACATCCAGCTTCGCCGCCTGTGCGGCCCGCGGCAGGTTGCCCGGATAGCTGTCCCTGGGCGTTGGCGCACCATAAGGCGGCGTGACCCAGGAATGCAGCTGCGCCCCGATCGTCGATCGCCCGTCCGCCACGACGTCCCGCAGGATCGCCACTGCCTCGGCATCGCTCGCCACCGGATGGTCGACGAGGCAGACCAGCCCCACGCCCCGATCCGCAAAGCGCGCATGCGCCGCCGGCAGCGCCCGCATCGCGGTCACCGACCGATGCCGCGCCTCCAGGGGGGCAGACCAGTCGAACTCCTCCTCGACGTCGACGAACACGAGGAACCGGGTGCCGAAGCTCTCCGGCCAGCGAATCAGCGTGTCGACCGTCGGGGCGGGCGGCCGGTACGGCGGGATGGTTCCTCGTCGCACGGGTCAGTTGGCCGCCTGCTCCATCCCCTCTTGTACGGCGGCAGGCAGGCGCAGTGTCAACAGATGGTCGCCGAAGATCAACGCGCCGCCCATCTCGCTCGCCAGGTTGCGCGCCAGCCGCAGCGCGAAGCCCGCGCCCAGCAGCGGCGCGCCCTCCTCGCCGGCGTCGGCGTCGATGCTGAGCAACGCGTCTTCACCGCCGGTGCCCAGCGCCTGCGGGCGCGCGAAGCACAGGGCCACCTGCCCCGCCGGCGCCGGCGCTTCGGCGATATCGATCCGTTCCCCGGCAACGGCAGCGGAGGTCAAGGTGGCGAGCAAGCGCGACAGCAGCCGCTCCATCGCCCGATCGTCGGCCAGCGCGGCATGATCGCCCATCGGATGGATGTCGAGCGCCGTCCCGCGCAGCGCGGCCAGCGGCGCCAGATCGGCCGCGATCCGTTCAAGCAGCGGCTCGATCGCGACGGCCCGCGGGCGCAGCTCCAGCGCACGGCCTTCGATCCGGGCCGCGGTATCCAGATCCTCGATCGCCGCGATCAGGCCGTCGGCATGGCGGCGGATCGTCGCTGCGTGATCGCGATAGACGGGCGATACCGGCCCCAGCAGCTGCGCCTCGATCAGCTCTGCAAAGCCCGAAATCGCGTTGGTCGGCGTCCGCAATTCATGCACCAGCTGGCGCAGCGAATCGGACGCGCCGCTACCCTGCACAGGCCGTCCCGCATCCTCGTCGCTGCGCGGCCGGCGGGCGATCGCTGCGTAGCCGGTGAAGCGGCCCGTCGCGGCATCGAATTGCGGCTCGCCCGTCACCCGCCATGCGCCGCCCGCGTCCGACGATCCTCCGACGTCGAGCCGCACGTCGGCGAAGCGCTGCCGCTGGCGGAACGCGCCGTTGATGCCGGCATCGATGCGGACCACGCCCTGCGGCGCGCCCACCGCCAGCGACACGCCGATCAGCGGCCCCCGCGTCACGCCGTCCACCGCGCAGATCACGCCGGCACTGTCGGTATCGAAGCGGAAGCAAGTGGCAGGCGCCTGCTCCACCGCCTCGGCGGGCGCCGCGAGCGGTTCGCGCTGGCGCTGGAAGGCATCGATACGCGCGACGACATCGGCGATCTGAAACCCGCCGGCCGCGATTGGCCGCGGCTCCGGGGGCGCGACGGCGACCGTCGGCATCGCAACCACGCGGGGAGCGACAACGATCGGCTCGACTGCGACCGGCGTAGGGAGCGGCGCAATTACAACAGGCTCGGGCTCCGACGCGTCCACCACGGGCGTCGGCGCGACCGCCGGCTCTACCTCAGCGGGCCCCACATCCGACGCGACCGGCATCGGCGCGACATCGGCCGCCGCATCGGGCAAAACGAAATCTACCCATCCGAAGCTCTCGAGCGCCCTCTCCACCGCAGCGGGCAGGTCCCGCCGATGGCGCAGCAACGCCCGCCCCTGCGGCGACAGGCGCGGCAGCAGTGCAATCCACGTATCCGCATCCAGCGTCACCGTGCGCAGCAAAGGCGCCGCGACCGCAAAGGCATCCTCCGCGAACAGCCCGACGAGCGGCGCGGGTGGCGTCGCAAAGGCGAGCGCGCGCGCACTGGCAGACCGCACCTGCAACGGCACCGCCTGCCGCAGCATCCGAAGCCGCGCCAGGCCCGGCTCGTCCGCCGCGATCCGTCCGCGCCCCATCAGGTCGACGAGTTGCCGCCACGCCGACTGCGCGCCGAAGCCGCTGTCCATGTCGGCGGAAAGCACCGTCTTGAGGCTGTCGTCGAAGCGCACGCTCACTCCCGGAAGGCGTTGCGCCAGCGGAGCGCAACACCGATTCCTTAACGAGCCGGAGTCGCAGGGGAAACAGGTGATTTTCCGACTGTCCGCAGGCCGTCGCAAAGTGGGACAATTGCGTTGCGCCGCAATTTTCTTATGCTTAGAGGAAATCGCCGATATCGTTCGGCGCGTCTTAGGAGTGGCTCACGCAATGTCGTTCGATCGGATCGATCGTCAAATCCTCGCTCATCTGCAACAGGATGGGCGCATGACCAACGTCGAGCTCGCCGAACGCGTCGGCCTCACCGCGCCGCCCTGCCTGCGCCGCGTGCGCGCGCTGGAGGAAGCGGGTGTGATCCGCGGCTATCACGCCGATCTCGATCCCGCCAGCCTCGGCTTCCCGATTACCGTCTTCGCGATGGTCTCGCTGCGCAGCCAGGCGGAGCACGACCTCGCCGCCTTCGAAACGCATGTCGCCGACATTCCCGAAGTGCGCGAATGCCACATGCTCAACGGCGAAATCGACTTCATCTTGAAGATTGTCGCCAGCGATCTCAAGAGCTTCCAGGAAATCCTGACCACCCATCTGACGCCGGCACCCAATGTCGCCAGCGTCAAGACCTCGCTCACGATCCGCACCGCCAAATCGACCTCGGGCATCCCCGTCTCGGTCGACTGATCCTCCCGCGATGAGGGGGTGACGCCCCGCACCCTCCCGATCCGTCATCCTAGTGCAGGCTGGGGTCTCCCCGTTGGCGCACGAACCAGGCGCCGCGAGAGGCCTGGTCCGCGCTGGGGTGACGAAATTCTTGAAGCGAAGGCGACAGTCACCGCCACCACCCGCAACGAAAAAGGGCGGCCCGTCGCCGGACCGCCCCCTCTCATTCCATCATCGCCGCGATCACGCCGCCGGAGCGGGCGCCGAACCGACCTGCGTCCAGGTGTTCCACAGCGCCGCGATGCCCGCGCGGGGCTGACCCGTCACCGCACCGAAGGCCGCCTGTGCGCCGGCCTTGTCGCCCGACTTGGCGAGCGCGATGCCGAGGCGCGTGTTCACCTCGTTCGCATCGACGCCGCCCTTCGACAGCGCCGCACGGTACAGCTCTGCCGCCTTGGCGTAGTTGTTCTGGCCCAGATAGGCATCGGCGGTCGCCGAGGCGATCTTGCCGTCCTTCGATGCCAGCGCGGTCTTCTCGCTCGACGCCAGCGAACCGTCGCGCTGGATCGCGGTGTTCGCCGCGGCCAGCTGGCTCTTGGCATAGGTGCTGCTCGCCGGGATCTTGCCCGATGCCAAGCCTTCCTTCAGCACGGCAGCCGCTTCGTACGGATTGCCGCGGTCGCTGACCATGCGGGCATAATCTTCATAGCTCGACTGGTCCGGCATCGCGCCAGCCGCGCGCAGCAGGCGGTACAGATCCAGCGTCTGCGCCTTGTCCGGCGTCGCGATGCTGTTCTGCGCGAAGGCATATTGCAGGATCACGTCGCGCCACGTCTTCGCATTCGGGAAGGCGGCGGCGTACTTCTGCATCCACGCCAGCGTCTCCGGCGCCATCTTCTTATTGTTCGCGGTCGCGATCGCAAAGCGATAATAGGATTCCGGCACGGCCTGACCCGCCGCCTTCTGCGCGGTGATATAGCGGTCGAGGTCGGCCAGGCCGCCCGCGACGTCACCCGCCTGCACCTTCACCTTGGCGAGCTGCAGATCGAAATCGGGGCTGTTGAAGCCCGCTTCCTTCGCCTTGGTGAAATATTGCGAGGCGACCGCATACTGGCCGCCGTTGAACGCGAGCTGGCCGCGGCGGAACAGATACTTGCCGCGATCGGCCGCCGGCGTATTGGCGGCGGCGATCAGCGCGTCGAGCGGCTTGGCCAGCGCGGTCTCGTTCAGCGGCGCATTCGGGTTCGCCTGCTGCGCCAGCACCAGCTTGGTGTTTTCCAGGTCGTAGCGCAGCGCCGCAGCCACATATTTGTCGTCGTCGGTGGTGGCGGCCGCCTCGATCTGCGCGACCAACGGCTCGGCCGTCGCGACGTCCTTCGCCTTCACGGCCTGCTGCGCATTGTAGGCGATCGCCTGCACCGGCTTGCTGAGCTTGAAGCCCGGCGCCTGCTGCTCTTCCTTCTTGGCCATCGCCGGGGCGACGAACGCGAAGCCACTCACACCGGTAGCGAGCACCGCGGCCAGCGCGAGCTTCGAAAGGGTCTTCATGCTAACTCTCTCTCCGACAATTGGGGCATCGCTGCCGCTAACGTACGCGCGGCCTGTAACCGGCCGCCGCAGCGGGTACAAGCGACGCTGGGGACTGATCCCGCAGTGGCTTGAAGCCCGTGAACGGGAATTGAACGGTGGCCGAAGGCGCAGTACCGGACCAGCATGATCGCCGTGCTTTCCCCCGCCAAGACCCTCGATTACGAGACGCCGCTGCCCGATTTGGGTTCCACGCGGCCCCGCTTTGATTCCGAAGCGGCCACGCTCGCCGCCGCGGCGTCGCACCTGACGCAGAAACGCCTGTCGGAATTGATGAAGATCTCGCCCGCGCTGGCGAAGCTCAACGCCGACCGTTTTCGCGACTTCCCCGAGGCGCCCGAGCGGCCGGCGATGTTCGCCTTCGCCGGCGACGTCTACACCGGCCTCGACGCGCAGACGCTGGAGCCGGAAGCGGTGACGTTCGCGCAAGACCATCTGCGCCTGCTGTCGGGCCTGTACGGCCTGCTGCGCCCGCTCGACGCAATGCGCCCCTACCGGCTGGAAATGGGCACCCGCTGGGCACCGCGGAAGCCCAAGCTGACCGACTGGTGGGGCGACCGCATCGCCCAGGCGCTGGCCGAGGACGTGGCGGCGGAAGAGACCGGCGTCGTCCTCAACCTCGCCAGCCAGGAATATTGGGCGGCGGTGGCCGGGCGGCTGCCCGCCGGCATCCGCGTCGTCGCGGTCGATTTCCGCGAAGGCGACCGCTTCGTCAGCTTCCACGCCAAGAAGGCGCGCGGACTGATGGCGCGCTGGATGATCGAACATCGCGTCACCGATATCGACGCGATGCGGGGCTTCGACAGCGACGGCTATGCCTTCGATGCGGCGGCCAGCACCGACGATCAGTGGCGCTTCGTCCGATGAGCGCAAAGGGCACCAGCGCCGTCGTCATCGGCGCCAGCGGCGGCATCGGCGCCGCGCTGGTCGAGGCCTTGCGCGACGAGGGGGCGTATGACGTCGTCCACGCGCTCTCGCGCTCCGGCAGCGATCCGATCGATATCGAGGACGAAGCCAGCATCGCCGCCGCCGCCGCGCGCATCGCCGCCGGTCCCGCGCCGGTGCTGGTGATCGTCGCCACCGGCCTGCTGCATCAGGGCGACCGCCTGCCCGAAAAGAGCTATCGCGAGCTCGATCCCGACTGGCTTGCCGCCAATCTGCGCGTCAACGCCATCGGTCCGGCGCTGATCGCCAAGCATATCCTGCCGATCATGCCGAAACAGGGCCGCAGCGTCTTCGCGATCCTCTCGGCGCGGATCGGCAGTATCTCCGACAACCGTCTCGGCGGCTGGTATGGCTATCGCATGGCGAAGGCGGCGGCGAACCAGCTCGTCCGTACGCTCAGTATCGAGGACAAGCGCCGCAACGATCGCAGCATCATCGTCGGCCTCCACCCCGGCACGGTCGACACCGCTTTGTCCAAACCCTTCCAGGCCAACGTCCGCCCCGGCACGCTCTTCACTCCCGACCGCGCCGCCTCGCAACTGCTCGACGTGATCGACGGCCTGAAGGCGCCCGACACCGGCCGCCTGTTCGACTTCGAAGGCAAGGAAATCGCTCCCTAACGGGGAGCCGCCCCACCACTCACCGTCACCCCGGACTTGATCCGGGGTCCCGCTCCTTCTTCTACTACGCCCAACAAAAGCGGGACCCCGGATCAAGTCCGGGGTGACGAACCGCAAGGTGCCCCCACTCCCACATGACAAAAACGTCATGATGCGGCCATCCCGTTGTTATTCCACGGGGCGCATCCCCTGCATCACGACGCCATCCCGTTGCGTCCGTTCAAGGTGGAGAGGAACCCCATGAAGACGTCCCTGCCCTTCGTCCTGCTTGCGACCGCCTCGCTCTGCTGCGGCTCCGCGGCGATGGCCACCGGCGCGCAGATGCAGGCCAAGACCCAGGCCAAGACGGTCGCCACCAGTAAGACGACCACCACCACCAAGCCCGCGGTCGGCAAGCCCACCGTCGCCACCCGGACGACGACCAAGACCGCCGTCGCCGCCAATGGCCGCATGGTCACCACCAAGACCAGCACCGGCAAGACGATCACCTACAATTGCAGCAAGGCCGGCAACGCCAACAAGGCCGCCTGCAAGAAGTAACGCTCTATAGGCCCGCGCGCGTACGCGTGTGCGTACGCGCGCGTGACTTTCGGTACGGATGCCCCTAAACCGGGGCCATACATCTGTAACAATCCGAAAGCGTCACACCTTGGCCGACGAGACCACCCTCGCCGAACCCCCCGCCCATCCCGAGGGCATTTCGACGATCTCGATCGTCGACGAGATGAAGTCGAGCTATCTCGACTATGCGATGAGCGTCATCGTCGCCCGCGCGCTGCCCGACGTGCGCGACGGCCTGAAGCCGGTCCACCGCCGCATCCTGTTCTCCGCACAGGAAAGCGGCTTCTTCTTCAACCGGCCCTACCGCAAATCCGCCCGCATCGTCGGTGACGTGATCGGTAAATATCACCCGCACGGCGACACTGCGATCTACGACGCCTTGGCGCGCATGACGCAGGACTGGTCGATGCGGCTGCCGCTGATCGACGGCCAGGGCAACTTCGGCTCGATGGACCCCGATCCGCCCGCCGCGATGCGCTACACCGAAGCGCGTCTCGCCCGCGCCGCCAATTACCTGATGGAGGATCTCGACAAGGATACCGTTGATTTCCAGCCCAACTACGACGCGTCGGAACGCGAGCCACAGGTCCTGCCGGCGCGCTTCCCCAACCTGCTGGTCAACGGCGCCGGCGGCATCGCGGTCGGCATGGCGACCAACATCCCGCCGCACAACCTCGGCGAAGTCGTCGATGCCTGCCTCGCCTATATCGATAAGACGATGGCCGGCGAATCGATCAGCATCGACGAGCTGATCGAGATCGTTCCCGGCCCCGACTTCCCCACCGGCGCGATCATCCTCGGCAAGGCGGGCGCGCGTTCGGCCTATCACACCGGCCGCGGCTCGATCATCGTCCGCTCGCGCCACGTGATCGAGGAAGGCCGCGGCGACCGCCGCTCGATCGTCCTCACCGCCATCCCGTTCCAGCAGGGCAAGAATGCGCTCGTCGAAAAGATCGCCGAGGCGGCGAAGGACAAGCGGATCGAGGGCGTCAGCGACATCCGCGACGAATCGAACCGCGAAGGCGTGCGCATCGTCATCGACTTGAAGCGCGATGCGACCCCCGAAGTCGTCCTCAACCAGCTCTGGCGCCATACGCCGGCGCAAGGGTCCTTCCCCGCCAACATGCTCGCGATCCGCGGCGGCCGGCCGGAAACGCTGAACCTCAAGGACATCATCCAGGCGTTCGTCCAGTTCCGCGAACAGGTCATCACCCGCCGCTCGAAGTTCGAGCTGAACAAGGCGCGCGACCGCGCCCATATCCTGCTCGGCCTGGTCATCGCGGTCACGAATCTCGATGAGGTCGTCCGCATCATCCGTGGCTCGTCCAGCCCCGCCGAGGCGCGTGCCGCCTTGCTCGCGCGCGAATGGCCGATCGCCGAGATCGCGCCCTACCTCAGCCTCGTCGAGGCGGTCGAAGGCGAGCAGGTCGGCGACGGCTACAAGCTCAGCGACACGCAGGTCCGCGCGATCCTCGACCTGCGCCTCCACCGCCTGACCGCACTCGGCCGCGACGAAATCGGCGACGAGCTGAAGGGCCTCGCCGAATCGATCGCCGCGCTGCTCGAAATCCTCGGCAACCGCGCCCGCCTGTACGAGGTGATGCGCGAGGAGCTGGTCGACGTTCGCTCGATCTTCGCGACCCCGCGCCGCACCGAGATCGCTGCCGCCGCCGACGGCATCGACGACGAGGACCTGATCGAGCGCGAGGAGATGGTCGTCACCGTCACCGTGCAGGGCTATATCAAGCGCACCCCCCTCGACGCCTTCCGCGCGCAGAAGCGCGGCGGCAAGGGCCGCGCCGGCATGGCGACGAAGGACGAGGATGCGATCACCAACCTGTTCGTGACCAGCACGCACACGCCGGTGCTGTTCTTCTCGACCGCCGGCAAGGTGTATCGCATGAAGGTGTGGCGCCTGCCCGAAGGCGGGCCGGCGACCCGCGGCCGCCCGATGATCAACCTGCTGCCACTGGCGCCGGGCGAGACGATCTCCACCGTCCTGCCGCTGCCCGAGGACGAGGGCCGCTGGGGCGATCTGCACGTCATGTTCGCGACCGCCAACGGCACCGTCCGCCGCAACGCGATGGACGCCTTCGCCAACATCCCCTCGAACGGCAAGCTCGCCATGCGCTTCGATGAGGGCAGCGAGGACCGGCTGATCGGCGTCGCCGTGCTCACCGAAAGCGACGACGTCCTGCTCGCCACCAAGGCGGGCAAGGCGATCCGCTTCGCCGCCACCGACGTGCGCGAATTCCAGAGCCGCACCTCCACCGGCGTCCGCGGCGTCAGCCTCGCCGAGGGCGACGCGGTCATCAGCCTGTCGATCTTGCGCGGCTTCGCGGCGACGACCGAGGAGCGCGAGGCCTATCTGAAGGCCGCCCCCTGGAAGGAAGGCGAGCGCGAGATGTCGCTCAGTCCCGAACGCATGGCCGAGTTCGAAGCGGCGGAGGAGTTCATCCTCACCGTCACCCAGAACGGCTATGGCAAGCGCACCTCGGCGTTTGAATATCGCCGCACCAACCGTGGCGGCCAGGGCATCACCAACATCGTGTCGGCGGGCCGCAACGGCCCCGTCGTCGCCAGCTTCCCCGCGCATTCGGGCGAGCAGCTCATGCTGGTGACCGATCAGGCGAAGCTCATTCGCATGTCGGTCGGCGACGTCCGCGTCACGGGCCGCAACACGCAGGGCGTGACGCTGTTCAGCGTGGCGAAGGACGAGCATGTCGTCTCCGCCGCGCGGATCGACGAGGAGGAAGAGCCCGAGAACGAGGCGGAGGCGATCGTCGCCGACGAGATCGGCGATGCCCCCGCAGCCCCCACCGATGACACCTTGGTCGTCGACGACGGCACCGGCCCGGCGACGATGGACGAACGTGTCGACGAGAGCGACGATGGCGAGGAGGACGCATGAGCGCCCTCCCCCTCGTCGCCTATAAGGTGCTGACCGCGGAGCAGATGGCCGCGCTGGAACGCGACGGCAGCTTCGCCGGCGCGCCGGTCGACCTGGCGGATGGCTACATCCACATGTCGACCGCTGCGCAGCTGACCGAGACGGTCGACAAGCATTTCGCCGGGCAAAGCGACCTGCACGTCGCCGCGGTCGACCTCGGCAGCTTCGGCGCGTCGCTGAAGTGGGAGGAATCCCGCGGCGGCCAGCTGTTCCCGCACCTCTACGGCCCGCTGCCGCTGGAGGCCGTGCTGGGCTACGGTCCGCTGAAGCGTGCCGAAGACGGGACGGTCCGTCTGCCCATAACCGGTTGATCTGAAAGGACACTCGCCTCGCCGCCAAAAACGGGCGGAACCGCATCCGAAATCCCATCGTTACTTTGTCACAACGAGCAACAATGGAGACACTCGATGCGTACCTTGGCCCTGACGATCGGCACCCTGATGCTGATGCCCGCCGCGGCTGTGGCACAACAGGCCCCGGCCGCCGGCGCGAGCGCGCAGGCCGGTGCCAGCGCGACCGCGACCACCCCGACGGTCGGCGCCACGATCTATGACAGCGCGGGCGTCTCGCTGGGCACCGTCGCCAGCGTCACGCCGCAGGCGATCGTCCTCAACACCGGCACCGCGCAGGTGCCCGTGCCGCCGGCCTCGATCGGCAAGACCGACAAGGGCTTCGCCATGGCGATGACCAAGGCGCAGCTCGACGCGGCGATCGCCAGCTCGCAGGCGCAGGCGCAGGCCGCGGTGAAGGCAAAGCTGGTCCCCGGCACCGCCGTGACCGGCCTCGGTGGCGCGGCGCTCGGCACGATCAAGTCGGCCGACGCCGAATTCGTGACGCTCAATACCGCCAAGGGTGAGGTGAAGCTGCCGATCAACGGCTTCAGCGCCGACGCCAGCGGCAAGGTGATCGTCGGCATCACCGCCGCCCAGCTCGCCGCCGCCACCGCCGCCTCGGCAACCGGCGCCGCCACCAGCGCCGCGCCGAAGTAAGCTTATGGGGGCGGGCCACCGCCCCCATCGGTCCGACGCCACCCCGCGGACTATTCCTTGCCCCCGCAGGCCGATCGACATCCAGCGAGATGAAAAATCCTCCCCCGCCAGGGGGAGGTGGCATGCCGCAGGCATGACGGAGGGGGAGGTCAGGGTAGCGTTCTGTTTGGAAACCCTCCCGTGTCCGCCCCCTCCGTCACCGCCTCCGGCGGCGCCACCTCCCCCTGGCGGGGGAGGAATTACGCGTATTCCCAGCGAAGGTCGGGATCTCCCCGTTAAGGGGCATTGCACGAGCCGCTGCAAGCGCCAGCCTACACACGGGTGACGGCGGGGACATACCAGACCAACAAAAAAGGGGCGGCACCTCGCGGTGTCGCCCCTCCTCGTATCCGCAGCACCCGATACTGGGCGCCGTCCGGATCAGTAGCGGTAATGATCCGGCTTGAACGGGCCTTCCACCGGCACGCCGATGTACGCCGCCTGCTTCTCGCTCAGCTTCGACAGCTGGACGCCCAGCTTTTCGAGGTGGAGCGCGGCGACCTTCTCGTCGAGGTGCTTGGGCAGGACATAGACTTCGTTCTTGTAGTTCTCACCCTTGGTCCACAGCTCGATCTGGGCGAGCGTCTGGTTGGTGAACGAGGCCGACATCACGAAGGACGGGTGGCCGGTCGCGCAGCCCAGGTTCACCAGGCGGCCCTTGGCCAGCACGATGATCTGCTTGCCGTCCGGGAACTCGACCAGATCGGTGCCGGGCTTCACTTCGGTCCACTTGTAGTTGGACAGCGCCGCGATCTGGATCTCGCTGTCGAAGTGACCGATGTTGCAGACGATCGACATGGGCTTCATCGCCTTCATGTGATCGGCGGTGATGACGTCGGCGTTGCCGGTCGCGGTGACGAAGATGTCGGCGCGCTTGACGGCCTCATCCATGGTCACGACCTCGAAGCCTTCCATCGCCGCCTGCAGTGCGCAGATCGGGTCGATTTCGGTCACGAGCACGCGCGCGCCACCGTTGCGGAGCGACTGGGCCGAGCCCTTGCCCACGTCGCCGAAACCGGCGACCGCGGCGACCTTGCCCGCCAGCATGACGTCGGTGGCGCGACGGATCGCGTCGACCAGCGACTCCTTGCAGCCGTACAGATTGTCGAACTTCGACTTGGTGACCGAGTCGTTGACGTTGATCGCCGGGAAGGGCAGCTCGCCCTTCTTCGCGATCTCGTACAGGCGGTGAACGCCGGTCGTCGTCTCTTCCGACACGCCCTTCAGGTTCTTGACGGTCTCGGTCAGATAGCCCGGCTTCTTGGCGATGAACGCCTTGACCGAACGCTGGAACTCGACCTCTTCCTCATTCTCCGGCTCGGCGAAGGTCGCACCTGCTTCCAGCTTCGCGCCCCACAGTGCGAACATGGTGGCGTCGCCGCCGTCGTCCAGGATGATGTTGGCGGTCTGGCCCTCGACGTCGCCGTCCCAGGTGAAGATGTCGCCGACATAGTCCCAATATTCGGCCAGGCTTTCGCCCTTGACCGCGAACACCGGCACGCCCGTCGCGGCGATCGCGGCAGCGGCATGGTCCTGCGTCGAGAAGATGTTGCAGGTCGCCCAGCGGACGTCGGCGCCGAGCGCGGTCAGCGTCTCGATCAGCACGGC
This sequence comes from Sphingomonas sp. NIC1, assembly GCF_001638925.1. NCBI lineage: Bacteria > Pseudomonadati > Pseudomonadota > Alphaproteobacteria > Sphingomonadales > Sphingomonadaceae > Sphingomonas > Sphingomonas sp. NIC1. Next base: position 2,963,566 of record NZ_CP015521.1, on the reverse strand, counting down.
GGTCTGGATCGTCATGTGCAGCGAGCCGGTGATGCGCGCGCCCTTCAGCGGCTGGGCAGCGCCGAATTCGTCGCGCAGCGCCATCAGGCCGGGCATCTCGGTCTCGGCGATCTTGATTTCGGCGCGGCCGAAATCGGCGAGGCCGATGTCCTTGATGACGTAATCGGTGTTCGTGCCGTTGGGCGCGAGCGCAGTAGCCACGTGGCATGCTCCTGAAGAGGTATGGATGGGTTGCCCCTAGCCGCTCCGCCCCTACAGATCAAATATAAAGATATCTTTATATCTCGCGTCAGGCGGTTCCCGTGCCCACCACCAGCAGTCGCGGGTCGATCCCCGCCTTGGCGAAGGCGCTGCTCCACCGCTGCGGCGCGGGCGTGTCAAACAGCAGCGCATCGTCGCCCGCGACATGAAACCACCCCGGCTGCGACAGCTCCGCGTCGAGCTGCCCGGCCGACCAACCCGCATAGCCCAGCGCGGCGACGTAGCGCGACGGCCCCGTCCCGTCGGCGATTGCACGCAGCACGTCGATCGTGCCCGACAGCGCCCATCGCCCGGCTACCTCGACCGTGTCCTGTCCCGCCCAATCCAGCGCATGCAGTACGAAGCCGCGGCGCGGCTCCACCGGCCCACCGAAATGCACCGGGGCGGGCGGCGCGGCGCCATGCGCGATCTCGAACTGGTCGAGCAGGTCGTGCAGCGTCAGCCCATCGATCGTCGCGCCGAGCCCCACGCCCAGCGCGCCGCCCGCGTCATGCGCGCACATCGCGATCACCGCATGGTCGAAACTCGGATCGGCCATGCCCGGCATCGCGAGCAGGAATTGGCCGGACAGATAAACGGGACCTTCCATAACCTTGCCACCATAACCGTCCCGCCGGCCGGCGCCATGCTTGAAATCGGCGGCGATGTGGCCGACGGTCCCGCGCGCAACCTTTCTACCCGGAGACCCATGATGACGATCACCGTCGGCGATACGATCCCCAGCGCCACCCTGACCAAGGTCACGTCCGATGGCCCCGATCAGGTCTCCACCGACGATTTCTTCCGCGGTCGTACCGTCGCGCTGTTCGCGGTGCCCGGCGCCTTCACGCCGACCTGCTCCGCCCGCCACCTGCCCGGCTTCGTCGAGAAGCGCGACGCGCTCGCCGCCAAGGGCGTGGACGAAATCGCCTGCACCTCGGTCAACGACGCCTTCGTCATGGGCGCCTGGGCCAAGTCTCAGGAGGCCGAGGGCATCACGATGCTCGCCGACGGCAACGGCGATTTCGCCAAGGCGGTCGGCCTGACGATGGACGGCAGCAAGTTCGGCATGGGCCTGCGCAGCCAGCGCTACGCGATGCTGGTCGAAGACGGCGTCGTGAAGCAACTCCACGTCGAAGCCCCCGGCGAATTCAAGGTCAGCAGCGCCGAACACCTGCTCGACGCGCTCTGATGCGAAGGGGGTGGGCGACCCGCTCCGCTCACCCCACCCACACCGTCACCCCGGACTTGGTCCGGGGTCCACTCCGCGGCGAGGGGGACGGCCAAAGCCTCCTGCCTCGCCCTTGTGGCTTGGTGGACCCCGGACCAAGTCCGGGGTGACTCAGCATTCGAAGCAACCGCCCCGAACCCCTCACGCCATCACCAGCCCTGCGGCTTGCCCTTGTTCTGCTGGTCCAGCCACGTCTTCAGCGGCGCGAAATACTCGACCAGCGCCTTGCCCGACATCTGCCGCGTGCCGGTCATCACCTGCAGCGCATCCGGCCACGGTTTCGACTGGCCCATGCTCAGCATCGCATTCAGCTTCTCGCCGACCGCCTTGTTGCCGTAGAACGAGCAGCGATGCAGCGGCCCCTTCCAGCCCGCCTGCTCGCACGCCGCCTTGTAGAACTGGAACTGCAGCACCCGCGCCAGGAAATAGCGCGCATAGGGCACTGTCCCCGGGATATGGTATTTCGCGCCCGCGTCGAACTTCGTCTCGTCGCGCGCCACCGGCGGCACGATGCCCTGATATTTCAGGCGCAGCGCATCCCAGCCCTGCTGATACTGGCCCGGCGCGATCTTCCCCGAAAAGACGTCCCAGCGCCACTTGTCGACCAGCAGGCCGAACGGTAGGAACGCCACCTTGTCCATCGCCTGGCGCAGCAGCAGGCCGATGTCCTTGTCCGCGGCGGGCACCTGCGCCGGCTGCAACAGCCCGATCTTCACCAGATAATCCGGCGTGATCGACAGCGCGACCGTATCGCCGATCGCCTCGTGGAAGCCGTCGTTGGCGCCGTTCTTGTACAGATACGGCTGGTTCTTGTACGCCCGCTGATAGTAATTGTGGCCCAGCTCATGGTGGATCGTGACGAAGTCGTCGCCGTTCACCTTGGTACACATCTTGATGCGGATATCGTCCATATTGTCGATATCCCACGCCGACGCATGGCAGATCACCTCGCGATCGGCCGGCTTCACGATCTGCGAACGCTGCCAGAACGTCTCGGGCAATGGCGCGAAGCCGAGCGACGAGTAAAAGGCCTCGCCCTGCTTTACCATGCGAACGGGATCATAGCCCCTGGCCTTCAGCAGATCGCCAGTGTCATAGCCCAGGTCGCCCGCCCCCTTGGGCGCGACGAGATCATAGATATTGCCCCATTCCTGCGCCCACATATTGCCGAGCAGGTCGCTGCGGATCGGCCCGGTCTTGGGCTGGACGGCATCGCCGTACTTTTCGTTGAGCTTCCACCGGACATAGGTGTGCAGCGAGAGGTAGAGCGGCTCCACCTCCTTCCAGATCTGGTCGGTCAGCGCCTCGAACTGCTGCGGCGTCATGTCATAGCCGGACCGCCACATCGCACCGACGTCCGCGAAGCCCAGTTCCTTTGCGCCCGCATTCGAGATCGCGGTCATCCGCGTGTAATCCGCCCGCATTGGCGCGCCGACATTGTCGTTCCAGCTGACCCACATCTCCTTCAGCTTGGCGGGATCGCGCGTCGTCCCCATCGCCGCCTCGATGTCCGATCCGTTGATCGGCTTGCCGTCCAGCGTGCCCTTGCCCTTGCCGTAGCGCGACGACATGCGTGTCGTCAGCGTCGCGAGCTCCGTCGCCGCGCCCGGAGTCGTCGGCGCGGGCAGGCCGACGCCATTCTTCAGCAGATCGAGCTTGCGCTTGGTGTCATAGGACAGGCCGGTCACGCCGTTGAAGCGCGCCGCGCCCTTCGCCCATTGCACCGCCTTTTCGGTCAGCTCCGCGCCCGATTTCGCCGCCAGCGCATCGGTATCGTCGGTGATATAGGTCGCGTTGACCCAGGCGGTCTGCTGCGCGGGCACCGACAGGTCGGCGGCCTCTTTCTCAACCGCGGCGACATAAGCGTCGGCCTCGGCCGCGGTCGGCTTCACTGGCGCGGCCTGCCCAGCCGGCGCGGTCTGCGCCGCGACGGGCGCGGCAAACAGCGCCGCGGCGAGCGCGGCGGTGGAAACGAGACGCATGAAAACAATCCCCTACTGACTTCTTGTCGTTGCCGACACGATGCGCGGGGGCGCCCCTTTTGGTCAAGCGCTTGCGGTCAGGCGCTCAGGAAGTCGGCGATCGCCTGGCCGAGCTCCGGCTTGGTGACGGCGCTCATGTGATTGCCGGAAATCTCGCGGAAGATCGCCTGCGGCAGCGCGTCGGCCAGCGCCGCGCCCGATCCATTGTCGTCGTCGTCGATCCCGGCAACGATCAACGTCGGCACGTCGATCGCCTCGACCGCCTCGATCGGCGTATCGACGAACGTCTCGAGCACGTTGAGCAACGCCACGGGATCGCCCCCGGTCGTCTTCAGGAACGCCTCGGTCATCCACTCGCCCGACCCGCGCTCGAAGCTGCCGAGGTTGGTCAGCACGTGCCGGAAATAGCCGCCCCGCCCCGCCGTGCTGACGATTCCGGTCAGCCCCATGCCCGCGATGATCGCGCGGCGCGGCCTCGCCCCGTTGGCGAGCATCCGCATCGTCGTCCGCCCCCCCAGCGAATAGCCGCCGAGATCGTAATCGGTCAGCCCCAGATGCGCGATCAGCGCCAACCCGTCGCGCATCAGCGCATCCGCCGGATAGGCGGCAAGGTCATGCGGCTTGTCCGAAGACCCATGGCCGCGCAGGTCCGGCAGGATGACGCGAAAGCCCTTGGCCGCAATCGCGGCGGCATGGCCGTATTTGATCCAATTGACCTCCGCCGTGGAGAAATAGCCGTGTATCAAGACGACGGGCCGCCCCTCGCCCAGCTCGCGATAGGCGATGCGGGTGCCGTCGAAGCTGGCGAAATACTGCGGATCGGTGGGGGAAAGGGCCAAGGGTCGTCATCCATCGGTTGCGAGCGTGACCCCACGTGGTTCGCGATCCCGCGCCTGTCCAGCACCGATCGTCGAACGGCAGTGTTTCAGCGAACCCCACCCCACCGTCACCCCGGACTTGATCCGGGGTCCCGCTATTCCCCGCCCGTCCCTCAAGCGGGACCCCGGATCAAGTCTGGGGCGACGGAACGAGGCTAGCCCGAGCAAGCAATTACAACGGCGATCCAAGGCCATCCCCAAACCTCCACCAACCCGCTTCCCAACCCAACAAAAAAGGCATACTCTCCCTTCAAAACAAGCAAGGAGAGCGATGATGGACCTGCATCGGACCGGCACGGGCGACGAGAGCCTCGTGATCCTGCAAAGCCTGTTGTGCCTGTTGCGCGAAAAGAACGTGCTCAGCCGTGCCGATATCGAGGAACTCACCGAACGCGTCGCGATGCGCGCCGCCCAGGCCGAACGCGATCCCCTGCCCTGCTGCGCGGAAGCCACCCGCGCCGCCGCCACCGAAATGGCCCGCATCGGGCAATATGTCGGCCAGCATTACGGCGGCAAGCACCGGCGGGTGTGAGGGGGGGGATCGACGTCAACCGATCAGTTCAACGTGCCCGGCCAATCCCACTCGTTTTGCCGCCCGGGCCATGCCGGCATCGGCCGTCAAGACGATCGCATCAGTTCTGACAGCCAGCACAAGGTACAGGCAGTCATACACCGCATGACCTGCCTGCATAGACAATGCGAAGGCCTCGTCGAGTAACGATAGCGTAGCGACCGTATCGGTCAGCAGGTCGGGCGCAGCGGTCAGACCCGCCGCCGCTGCGGCTTCGGACAGGCCATCATTCCGCACTTTTTTGGCCAGCGCGTTCGCGACTTCGACGTGGAACCAGTCGGGTGCGATCCGCTCCACCTCCCCGACTACCCGGATCAATACGGCCTCTGCACCCGGTTCGCGCGTAACCAACTTGATCGCGACGCTCGCGTCGAGAACGATCATCCCGCGTCCCGGGCCTCGCGAATATACGGGGTGCTATCGACCGCTGCCGCCTCGGGTGGAGTCATCGCCCACAGACTGTGGACCAGCGTTCGGAGTGCATCGCCATCCAACCGCACCTTAGGCCGAGCCTGTGCGAGCGCTTCACGCAACTCGGCTTCCAAAGATCGACCATTGGCCTTGGCGACGCGCCGGAAGTCGGCGATCAGCGCGTCGTCGAGATTGCGGATCAGCACCTGTCCCATGGGACAGATGCTATCACTCCGCTATCAGCCGCTCAACCGCCCTTCTGCAGGTGCCGCCGGCCGAGCAGTTCCGCGATCTGCACCGCGTTCAGCGCCGCGCCCTTGCGCAAATTGTCGCTGACGCACCACAACGCCAGCCCGTTCTCCACCGTCGGGTCCTCGCGCACCCGGCTGACATAGGTCGCGTCGTCACCCGCCGCCTCGATCGGGGTGGCGTACCCACCGTCCTCATGCTTGTCGATCAGCATGATGCCGGGGGCTTCGCGCAGGATACGCTTGGCATCCTCGGCGGAAATCTCGTTTTCGAACTCGATGTTCAGCGCCTCGGAATGGCCGACGAACACCGGCACGCGCACGCAGGTCGCGGTCACCTTGATCTTGGGATCGAGGATCTTCTTCGTCTCGACCACCATCTTCCACTCTTCCTTGGTCGATCCGTCGTCCAGGAAGCTGTCGATGTGCGGGATCACGTTGAACGCGATCTGCTTGGTGAACTTCTTCGGCTCAGCAGGATCGCCGACGAAGATGTTGCGGCTCTGTTCGAACAGCTCGTCCATGCCGACCTTGCCCGCGCCCGACACCGACTGGTACGTGGCCACGACGACGCGCGTGATCTTGGCGGCGTCATGCAGCGGCTTCAGAGCGACGACCATCTGCGCGGTCGAGCAATTGGGGTTGGCGATAATGTTCTTCGCCTTGTACCCGTCGATGGCGTCGGCGTTCACTTCCGGCACGATCAGCGGCACGTCCGGGTCCATCCGGTACAGCGACGAATTGTCGATCACGGTGCAGCCGGCGGCGGCGAACTTGGGCGCATAGACCTTGGTCGCTTCGCTACCGATCGCGAACAGCGCCATGTCCCAGCCGGTCGGATCGAAATATTCGATATTCTGGACCTTGAGCATGCGACCGGTGTCACCATACTCGATCTCGTCGCCTTGGCTGCGGCTCGACGCCAGCACCGCGATCTCGTCCGCGGGGAAGTCGCGTTCGGCGAGGATGTTGACCATCTCGCGCCCGACATTGCCCGTCGCGCCCGCGACCACCACCCGATAACCCATCACGTCCTCCAGTTCAGTGTGCGCCGCCTAATACGGTTGCGCGGAAACGTCCACCGACTTTCCTAATCGTGCGTGCTCAGCTGCCACGTCGCGTGGTCGATCCCGTGTACGCGGCCCAGATGCTCGACTAATGCGTCGAGCTCCGCATCCACCACGCCGCTGCCAACCAGCGTCGCGACCAGCGCGACATGCTCGTCGTCGCGCACCTGCGTGTCGAGGTCGGCGACGGGCAGTCCCGCCTCCTCGAGATGCCCGACCAGCACATCCCCCATCGGCCCCGCCGCAGCGACCGGCACGGTGATCGTCACGCTATACGTCGCCTCCACCGTGCCGCCGGCGATCGGAATGCGGTTGATCGCGTCAACCAGCGGCCGCAGCGCGGTGTTGGCGAACAGCACCACGCCGGTCAGCAGCGTCGCCTCGGCGATCATGTCCGACCCCGCGATCGATCCCACCGCCGCCGAACACCAGAGCGTCGCCGCGGTGTTGAGCCCGCGGACGTTCATCCCCTCCTTCATGATCACGCCCGCGCCGAGGAAGCCGATCCCCGACACCACATACGCGATCACCCGGATCGACTCGACGTCCCCGCCCAGCCGCTGCCCCAGATCGACGAACGCCGCAGCCCCGATCGCGACGAGCGCATTGGTCCGCAGCCCCGCAGTCCGCTGCCGATACTGCCGCTCCGCCCCGATCGCGGTGCCGAGCACGAAGGCGGTGAGATAGCTGACGACCGTGTCGAGAAACGGCCACAGGTGGAAGGCGGCGACGAAGTGCATGGGGTGGCGCCTTAGCGGCGGACCGTGACGAACGCACGTCACCACCAGTCCTCCCCGCCAGTTGGGTGGCGCCGCGAAGCGGTGACGGAGGGGGCGGATACGGAGATCTCGCGTTCGCGGAAACGCCCCCTCCACCATTCGCTACGCGAACGGTCCCCCTCCCCCGCTAAAGCGAGGGAGGAATGATAGGACCCTATTTCTTATTCTTCACATTCCGGTCGAGGAACTCCAGGATCGTCCCCCACAGATGCTGGCTCACCATCGGACCACCCACCCGGTGTGTGTAGCCCGGGTAGAACATCATCTCGAACGGCGTCGCCGTCGCCTGCATCTTCGCGGCGACCTTGGTCGAATTGTCGAGGAAGACGTTGTCGTCCGCCATGCCGTGGATCAGCAGCAGCGGGTCCTTGATCTTCGGCGAATCCTCGACCGCCTGCGACGTCGCGTAACTCTTGGGGTCCTTGGCCGGATCGCCCAGATAGCGTTCGGTATAATGCGTGTCGTACAGCTGCCAGTCGGTCACCGGCGCGCCGGACACCGCCGCCGCATAAACGCCCGGCGTCTTCTCCAGCATCTTCAGCGACATGTATCCGCCATACGACCAGCCATAGGTCGCGATCTTGTTGCCATCCACGAACGGCAGCGACTTGAGGTAATTGGCGCCGGCCAGCTGGTCCTCGACCTCCACCGTGCCCATCGCGTGATAGATCTGATCCTCGAACGCCTTGCCGCGGTTGTACGAGCCGCGATTGTCGATCTTGAAATAGACCCAGCCCTGGCTGACCAGATATTGTGGCAGCGCCCCCTGCCAGCCACGCGTCACCTGCTGGCCGGTGCCCGGGCCGCCATAATGTTCGAAGAACACGGGATATGTCTTCCCCGGCACCAGCGGCGGCGTGATCATCTCCCAGTACAGCGTGCTGCCGTCCTTCGCCTTGATCGTCCCGAACTTCGTCGGCTGGTGGCTGGCGAGATAGGGGTAATAGGGGTGCCCCGGCCGGATCGCATTCTCGTTGATCCACTCCAGCCGCTTGCCGTTCGTGTCCGCAAGATAGACCTGCGTCGGCTGCCCCGCATTGGAGCGCGAGATGATGAAGCGGCTCGCCGCGCCGTCCATCGACGCGCTGTTCGTCCACCCCCGCTCGGTCAGCCGCGTCAGCACGTCCGGCCGCGCGATATCGACCGCATAGAGGTGCTGCTCGAGCACATCGTCCTTCAGCCCGGTGAAGTAGATGCGGCCCTTCGCCTCATCCACGCCGACCAGGCCCGTCACGACCCACGGCCCCTTGGTCAGCTGCGTCCACTTGCCCGCCAGGCTGCGCAGATACAGGTGGCCATAGCCGTCCCGCTCCGACCGCCAGATCAGGCTGCCATCCTTCAGCACGCGATAATCGTCGCTGAGGTTGATCCAGCTCCGCGCGCCCGACTTCTCGGTGAATAACACCTTCGCCTTGCCCGTCGTGGGATCGACGGCGAGCATGTCGAGCGTCTTCTGGTCGCGGCTCTCGCGCTGCACCAGCAGCGTCTTGCCGTCGGGCGTCCAGTCGACGCGCGCCAGATAGATGTCCGGGTCGCTGCCCAGATCGACCTTCACCTGCCCCGACCCGTCCGGCCGCATCACATACAGGTCGACCAGCACGTTGGGCGTGCCCGCCGCGGGATAGCGCTGTTCGTAGGTCTTGGTCCCCGCCGCGCCGATCGACGCACGGGTGAAGACGCGCACCGGCGCCTCGTCGAACCGCTCGACCGCCACATAGCGCTCGTCCGGCGACCACCAATAGCCGGTGCGCCGATCCATTTCCTCCTGCGCGACGAATTCCGCCTCGCCGAAATGCACCGTGCCACCGCCACCGGTGGTCAGCGCGCGCGCCTCGCCCCCGCTCAGCGGCTGGGCAAACAGATTCTGGTCGCGTACGAAGCTGACGTAATTGCCCTTGGGCGAGATGATCGGGTTGAGCTCGCCGCCCGGCGTCGCGGTCAGCCGGCGGACCTTGCCGTCCAGCGTCGCGAGATACAGGTCGCCATCCAGCGGCACCAGGATCGAACGGCCATCGGGCGCGAAGTCATAGGCGACGATGCCCTTCGACCCGCCGATACGCGCGCGCTCGCGCTGCATCTTCTCCGCCTCGGTCAGCTCGGCGCCGGTGCCCACCTTCTTGCTGTCGACCAGCATCCGCTCCGCGCCGGTGCGCGTGTCACGCGCCCACAGATCGGTGCGCTCCTTTTCGTCGGCGCGCGGGCGCAGGAAGGTGAGCAGCGTGCCGTCCGGTGACAGCCGTACGCCGCGCGGCTGCGATCCCGACAAATCGGGGCTGCCGAACACGCGCGCCAGCGTCAGTTTGTCCGCTTGCGGCGCCGCGGCCGTCTGCGCGCCCGCCTCAGCGCCTATCGCCATCGCGCCCACCGATGCCAGCGCCAGCCCCAACCACCATGTCCGCATCACCTACTCCAACTCCAACGTACCGCCGTTCTTAGGGCACGATCCGCCGACGTAAAGCGGGATTGCGGCAGGGTTACCGGCGCATCAACCGTGTCTTTACGTGGTTCGGTATAGGTACGGGGCGACAAGGGTGGCGTGTCGCACCGGATCGGCGGGCGGCATCAGTAAATGTCCCGGAGTGATATGTTGAACACCGTACAGACGGCCTGGTCGCCAAGCGCATGGGACATGGTTGCCCGATTGGGGGCCGTCGACGGCAGCGCGGCGCATCCGCATTTCGCCCGCCTCGTCTCGCCACGCGCCTCGGCGCGCGACGTATCCGACGCGGTGCATGCGCTCTGTGCGGTCCATGGCGTCCACCCCGGCCTCGCCGCCGCCGCACGCAGCCAGTGCGCGCAGCCCGACGCCTGCGACTGGCTCGACCGGATCGCCGATGCCTTCGCCGTCGAGCGCGCCTATATCGCCCATCTCGCCGCCGCCGCCGGCCCGCTGCCCTCCACGCCCGGCCAGGCGGATAGCGAGACCGCGCTCACCACCAGCCGCCACACGCTCGAAACGCTCGGCGCCTCCGAACGCCGCGGCTGCGCGACCGGGGCCGTCGCCGCGCTCGTCCATGACTGGGGCATGATCCGCCGCCTGCTCGATGCCGCCGCGCTCCGCTTCGGCGTGGAGCCGGCCCCTCGCGCCTTCCCGCCGCATCTGGAAACGGGCGCCAGCATCGACGCACTCGGCGGCACCCCCGCGACCGAACGCGCCATCGGCTTCGGCGCGCAGCAACTCTTCGCGCAACACCGCGCGATCTGGGACCTGCTGGAGGCGCGCGCCAGCGCACGAGAGGGATAAGGCGGCTATTGGACTGTGCCGCGGCCACCCGTTGCCGCGTGACGACCGCCCGTCAGCAGGGCCGTCATGTCACCTCGCGTCTGGATGCTGAGTAGCAGAAGATACGGCAGCAGAAATCCGGCGCCGCCGAAGAACGCCAAGATCGCGAGACCGAGGCCGACGGGGGTGAAGTGATGACGCCAAGCGGTCCACAGTGCGGACAACAGCAGGAAGCATGAGAAGTCTGCATTGAACTGGCCGGACCACGTCATGCGTGCGATATCCCCGAAAAAGATCGGGAGCAGGTCCATGCCATGCCTGGCGATCACAACTCCCGTGTAGATCGCCAGCGCAGTCCAGGCAGCGATCAGCAGCGCACGAAATGCGATCATCACATTGTCTCCCCTGACACCTCGTCGATCATGGATCAGGCGGGCAGGCACAGCAATCGGTTGCGCGCACACCCCACTCCCCCCGCTTGCGCTCCGCCCCGCGATCCGGCAACGACGTACCCGATATTCAATATCCGGGATCCGGCCATGAAGCGCTTCGAAGGCACGCAGAATTACGTCGCGACCGACGACCTGAAGGTCGCGGTCAACGCCGCGGTCACGCTGCGCCGTCCGCTGCTGGTGAAGGGCGAACCCGGCACCGGCAAGACGGTGCTGGCGCATGAGATCGCCAAGGCGACCGGCGCCGAGCTGATCGAATGGAACGTCAAATCGACCACCAAGGCGCAGCAGGGCCTGTACGAATATGACGCCGTCGCCCGCCTGCGCGACGGCCAGCTGGGCGACGAGCGCGTCCACGACATCGCCAATTACATCCGCCGCGGCAAATTATGGGAAGCCTTCACCCGGCCCACGCCGCCCGTCCTGCTGATCGACGAGATCGACAAGGCCGATATCGAATTCCCCAACGACCTGCTGCAGGAACTCGATCGCATGGAATTCCATGTCTACGAGACGAAGGAAACCGTGCGCGCCACCGAACGCCCGATCGTCGTCATCACCAGCAACAACGAAAAGGAGCTGCCCGACGCCTTCCTGCGCCGCTGCTTCTTCCACTATATCAAATTCCCAGATCGCGACACGATGCAGGCGATCGTCGACGTCCACTTCCCCGGCATCCAGAAGATCCTGGTCAGCAAGGCGATGGACATCTTCTACGACGTCCGCGAAGTCCCCGGCCTCAAGAAGAAGCCCAGCACCAGCGAACTGCTCGACTGGCTGAAGCTGCTGCTCCACGAAGACATGCCGCTCGACGTCCTCCAGAACCGCGACCCCACCAAGGCGATCCCGCCGCTCCACGGCGCGCTGCTGAAGAACGAGCAGGACATCATGCTGTTCGAACGCTTGGCCTTCATGGCGAAGCGCCAGGGTCGCTAAGCGCCCCACCGTCACCCCCGACCTGATCCGGGGTCCCGCTTGCCGCCGCGGCAAAAGAAGAAGCGGGATCCCGGCTCAAGGCCGGGATGACGGAGAAGGGCACAGTGCCCAGCGCCCGATCCGCCAAAGTCCTCCCCCGCCAGGGGGAGGTGGCACCGCGCAGCGGTGACGAAGGGGGAGGTGAGGGACGCCCTCTCTCCAAACAAACCGATCCCCCCCACGCAGACCACAAACGGCCGCACCCAAAACCAAACAGCGGCGATCCCCCACCGCCCCTCACCCACCTCCACCGTCACCCCGGACTTGATCCGGGGTCCCGCTTTTCACCACGGCCGCAGCAGAAGAAGCGGGATCCCGGCTCAAGGCCGGGATGACGGCTAGGTCGTGCCACGTCTGACCGCACCACGACCCCCGACACCCGCCGGCGTGCCGGCACCAACCCTCACAAAAAATCACCACCCACCGGAACAAAATCACTCATTTCAGCAGCGAAACGACCGGCAATATTTTGCCGCATCACCGTTTCTTAACCACGAATCCCAACCAAACGGTCACCGCCCCTTCCCTAAAACTCATCGAATGCAGGGCATTCTTCGCAAGTGCGGCATGATCGCCGCGGCAATCGGAGCGGCAACGCAGCTTGCCGCCCCGGCAAACGCAGCGGGCGGCAATCTACTCGATTACGTCGGCCAGTGCGTCCCCTTCGCCCGCGAGGCATCGGGCATCCAAATCTACGGCGACGCCTGGACCTGGTGGTCGAAGGCGGACGGCCATTACGATCGCGGCCACGATCCGCGCGTCGGATCGGTCATCGTTTTCGCCAAGAGCGGGCGCCTGCCGCTCGGCCATGTCGCCGTCGTCAGCCGCGTCGTCGAACGCCGCGTGCTGATGCTCACCCACGCCAATTGGTCGCGCTTCAACGGCGAACGCGGTCATGCCGAACGCGACGTTACGCTGTACGACGTGTCGCCCGACAACGACTGGAGCGAGGTGAAGGTCTGGTTCCGCGATTCCGAGGGGCTGGGCAGCAGCGTCTATCCGGTAAAGGGCTTCATCTACGGCGGCCGCCCCTCCCCGCAGATCACCACCCGCAACCCCGATTACGTCGGCGCGCTGATCGACGCCTACGCCGCCCGCTGATCGCCGGCCGAAACCCGATCTTCAAAAAGGGGCTGTCCTACACGACCGAATGCTCCTAGCGTCGGTGGCAGGCCATGACCGATCCGTTCGCCCCGACGCTGTTCCCCGCCCTGCCGACGCCCCTGCACGCAGCCGCATTCGGAACGTTACGTACCGTCCACTTCGTCCACTTCCACGCTCGAAATGGCGGAAGTCGACCATGTTCCTGACCTTCCTCGACGAACTGCGACTCGCCGGTATTCCGGCCAGCCTGAAGGAGCATCTGGTGCTTCTGGAGGCCCTCGACTCCGAGGTGATCGACCGCACGCCGGAAGCATTCTACTATCTCGCCCGCGCCACCTACGTGAAAGACGAGGGGCTGCTCGACCGGTTCGACCAGGTGTTCGCCAAGGTCTTCCGCGGGATCGCGACGACCTACGGCACCCAGCCGACCGAGATTCCCGCCGATTGGCTGAAGGCCGTCGCCGAGAAATATCTGACGCCCGAGGAAATGGAGCAGATCAAGTCCTTAGGCTCGTGGGACGAGATCATGGAGACGCTGAAACAGCGTCTCGCCGAACAGGAAGGGCGTCACCAGGGCGGCAACAAATGGATCGGCACCGGCGGCAGCAGCCCCTACGGCAATTCGGGCTATAACCCCGAAGGTGTAAGGATCGGCGGGGAGAGCAAGCACGGTCGCGCGCTCAAGGTCTGGGACCAGCGCGAATTTAAGAACCTCGACAACACCCGCGAACTCGGCACGCGCAACATCAAGGTCGCGCTACGCCGCCTGCGCCGTTTTGCGCGTGAAGGCGCCGCCGACGAACTCGATATCGACGGCACGATCGACAGCACCGCAAGGGCCGGCTGGCTCGACGTGCGCATGCGGCCCGAGCGACGCAATGCCGTGAAATTGCTGCTGTTTCTCGACGTCGGCGGGTCGATGGACCCTTGGATCAAGCTGTGCGAAGAGCTGTTCAGCGCTGCGACGTCCGAATTCAAAAACCTCGAATTCTTCTACTTTCACAATTGCCCATACGAAGGCGTGTGGAAGGATAACCGCCGCCGCTTCGCCGAACGCACGCCTTTGTGGGACGTGCTTCATAAATTCGGCCATGATTACAAGCTGGTATTGGTCGGCGATGCGTCGATGAGCCCCTATGAGATCACCCATCCGGGCGGCTCGGTCGAACATTTCAACGAGGAAGCGGGCGCCGTCTGGATGCAGCGCCTGACGACGACCTACCCGGCCGCGGTTTGGCTCAACCCGATGCCCAAGGACCAATGGGGCTACAGCCAGTCGATCCGCATCCTGCGCGAGCTGATGGCCGACCGCATGTACCCGCTCACCCTCGCCGGCCTTGATGACGCGATGCGCGAACTCACGAGAAAACGCTAATTTACCAAGCGGTTGACACCCCGATCCGCACATTGCGGGGGCGCAGCGGCGTCGTCTCGTTCCGCCCCGGCAGGCCGAAGGGATTGCCGAAGGCGAAGCGGTTGGACGCGGTATTGGTCAGGTTCTCGACGCCCAGCCCCAGGTCGATCCCCCGCCAGCGCAGTCCGGCGGTCAGGCCGATCGTCAGATACTTGCCCTGGCTCACGTCCAGAAGGTCCCCGGTCCCCAGCACCGACCGACCGACATAATCGGCGCTCGCCGCGATCCGCGGCGTCACCCGTCCCTCCGGCCAGCGATAGCCGATCCCGCCATGCGCCGCGAACGGCGGCGTCTGCGGCAGGCGCCGGTTGTTCAGCCGTGACTGGTCGGCGATAGCGCCGTAGACGATATTGTGGGTGTACAGCGCCGACCCGTCGATCGTCAGCCGCGTCGTCGGCGTCCAGTCGAACGACGCCTCCACCGTCTGGATTCGGGCATCGCCCAGATTGGTCGTATAGGGCTGGCCGCGCCGGTTGATCAGGTCCGCCTGGATATTGCTCCACGCCGCGGTCGATCCGCTGATCGCAAAGCTGACGCCCCGCACCCCGCTGCGCAGCCGCCGCAGCCCGATCTCGGCAAAGCGGATCGAATCGGGATCGTAATTGGCGACCCGCCCGATGCCCTGCGCCACCGCCAGACCACCGGTGCGAAAGCCCGTCTGATAGCGGGCGAACGCCGCCAGCTCCGGTGCGATGCGATAGGACAGCGCGATCGTCGGATCGAACCGCTGCGTCGATCGCCCCTTGATGTAATTGCCCGGCCGCCGCGTACTCGACGGTTCGCCATCGACCCGCGCCGTCGTGACGCGGCCGCCCAACGTCACCGACAGATCACGCCACAGCCGCGCCGTCACCTCGCCAAAACCGGACGCCGACCGCGTGACGTTGGTGACACCGACGATATCGATCGTCGCACCGCCCAGCCCCACCGATCGCGTCAGGATCGACCGATCGCTCAACAGGCTCACGCCCGCCAACCACGATCGCCCGCCATCCAGCGATCGCGACAGCCGCAGTTCCTGCGACACCAGCAGCTTGTCGTTGTCGAGATCGTAGCGCGCCGCCCCTCGCGACACCGGCGCGGCAAATCCCGTCGCATCGAACGTCTCGACCGTCCGGTAATCGGCGATGCCGGTCGCGGACACCAGCCGCAGCCCGCTCTCCCAATCCTTGGCGATGGTCAGCCGCCCGAACAGCAAGCGCCCGAAGAACGGCTGCGCGATATAATTGCGCTGTGCAAAGGGCGATCGCCTCACATCGCCATATTGACCGTCCGCCGATTCGACCCGCTGTGCCGCCCCGCTCGCATCGATCTGCCAGCCGCTCCCCGGATCGACACGCAACGCCAGCCGTGCCCCCGTCGTGTCGCTATGGTTGGCGTCGACCACACGCCGCCGTGCCGCGTCGATATACCCGCCGTCGCGCACCTGATAGGCAACACCCCGCAGCGCCGCCTTACCCGCAACGAGCGGCACGTTCGCCATCAGCGCCACATCGTACCCCGGCGCGCCGCCCTGCGTCAGCGTGGTGCCGGCACTCGCGCTACCCGCGAAACCGTCCAGCACCGGTGCGCGCGTCGTCAGCCGCAACAGCCCACCGATTGCGCCCGCCCCGTAAAGCGTACCCTGCGGTCCTTCCAGGATCTCGACCGCCTGCATGTCGTATAGGCGCAACGCCGGATCGGGGCCGGAGGCGTTGAGCTGCACGTCGTCCAAATAGACGCTCGCGGTCGACTGAGTTGTGCCATTGAAGCTGCTGTCCGCGATCCCGCGAATGAACACCTTGTTGCGGCCGAGCCCGAGTTGCGTGCTTTGCAGGATCGGAAGTTGCCCCGCGATCTGGCTGAGATCGGCCGTCGCACCATTCGCGCGCCGCGGCACGCCGCTCACCAGCGTCAGGCTACCCGGATAGCGGAGCAGCGGCACCCGCTGCTTGCTCGCGGTCACGACGATATCGGCGGGCGCTGGTTCGGGGGGTGGGGGCGCTGCCGGGCGGGCGACTGGCCGCGGCGGTGGCGCCGGCGGCGCGACGACGATGCGATAGCTGCCGGGGCCGCTCGCCACGGCACGAAAGCCACTACCCGCCAGCAGGCGATCGAGCGCCTGCCTTACCGTCAGCGTGCCGCGCAGCTCTGCCGTCCGCACGGTATGCAGCCCGCGCTCCGTACTGACGATATCGACCCCAGCGGCGCGCGCGAGCGCGATCACCGCACGGTCGAGTGTCATGGGCGCGATGGCCAGGGCGACGCGCCGCTGCGGCGAATTGGCCAACGCGGTGGCGGGCAGGCTCAGCGAACATGCGGCGAGAAACCAGCCGGCACCCCGTTGGGATCGCCGCTTACCGTTCCGCCAACACCCAATCCGCCCCGTCACGCCGCCAAGTTGCCCCGATCAGATCGGCCAGATGCGGAATGTCGCGATCGGCTTCCCCCGTGAGGTGGATTATGCCGGTGAACGGACGCGTGGACAAGCCGCTCGCGATCCGCAGGCGGAATCCGTGTAGCCGCCGCAGGCTGGCCGCAACCTCGGCGACCGATGCCGCATCGAAGCTGAGCACACCCTGGCGCCAGCCACCCACGCTGTCCGCAGGAATCGTGCTGCGCACGATCCGGCCGGTCGCGCCGTCTCGGGTGAGAGCGTCGCCGGCCCGTAGTGTCACCGCGGCGCCATCCGGCTCGAACATCACCGATCCCTCGCCGACCGCGACCGACAGATCGCCACCGTCGCGTGTGACGTCGAAGGTCGTCCCGATGTCGCGGATGACTTGATCGCCAGCGTGCAATGTAAACGGATGCGCAGAATCATGAACGACGTGCAGCGCCACTTCGCCCCGATCCATCGCGATCGTCCGCGGATCGGCCGGATCGAACCGGAGCACCGTTCCGCCGTTCATCGCGATCTGCGTCCCATCCGCCATCCGAATATCGCGCCGTTCGCCATCACGAGTGGCAATCACCTCGCTCATGCCAGCCTGCGGCGACGGTTTGAACAACACGCCCGGCACCAGCCATAGCGCCAGCGCGGCCGCGATCGCCGCCCCCGCGGTGCCGGCAAGCGGCCAGCGCCGGCGGAACACGCGCTCGTCGTCGTTCGCCGCCACCGGCGTTGCCGGCGCATCTGGGAAATGCGCTTCGGCGATCAGCGCATCCTGCATGGCGATCGCGTCATAGGCGCGCGCATGCTCGGCATCCGCCTCCAGCCAGAATACGAATTGCTCCCATTCGTCAGCCGACATGTCCGCCTGACGAACGTGCCACAGCGCGGCCTGATCGACGATCGCTGCCATGGCCGCGCTCATCGATCCTGCTCCATGCCGAGCACGGGCATCGCGCCATTCACCTCGGCGAGGCGCGCGTGCAGGATGCGATAGGCGCGCTGCAGAAGCTTCTCGACGCCGCTCACGCTGATGCCCAATTCATTGGCGATGGCGCGCTGACTGCGCCCTTCGATACGGAACAGACGAAGCGCCCGCCCCATCCGCTCGGGCATGGCGTCGATCGCCTGCTCGACCACGCGCAGGGCATCGCGCGCGACGAGCGCGCGTTCTGCGTCCGGCATGTCGTCGGCCGCGGGCTGCGATGCGAGCCACGCGCCGTCGCGTGCATCGCGCCGAGCGCCGGCGATGCGCCGATCGGTCGCGAGATTGCTGGCGACGCGGTATAGAAAGGCAGCAGGCTGGGCGATGGGCGTCGCGCCGAGCTGATCGAGCCGCAGCCACAGATCGTGGAGCGCGTCTTCGGCTTCCTCTCGCGAGCCAAGGCGCGCGACGAATAGGCGCAGGAGCATCGCGCGCTGCGCAAGGAAGACGGCACGCAGCCCCCCATCCGCCGTGCTCCCGTCAGCCAATCTGCGCCCAAGCTCCTCATGTCAGGCCGGAAAGGCCAGACCCTCAGCCGCTGCCATGTCGGCAATCGACCAAGTACGCAAGGCATCGGCTTCACGCGGACGCGCTGCCGCGATCGCGTCGCCGGGTCGCTTACCCGCTCCGGGATGGCACATCACCAGATGCATGCTCGCCGCCTTGCGTAGAAACCGTGGGAATAATCCCCGATAATCGGTTGAGAAATCGTAGTGCCCCGCGAAACTGTCGTTGCACCGCAGGCCATAACGCGCGGCGTCCCGTTTCAGGCCCCGCGAATGGAAGGCACTGCCGATCGCTTTGCCCGCAAACGGCCGCCGCAGCATCGCGCCGACACGATCGACGCAGTCGCGCACCCAGGCATTCGGCGCGCGATGGGCGGTTTCGAACAGCACGATGTCGCGAATCCCGGGAAGCGCGTGGGAGTGCTGGTGGCCGTCGACGAAGTCCGGCGCCCGGCCCATTGCGGCGACAAAGGCGTCGAACTGCGCGGCCACTTCGCCGGCGATCTCGTCGAGCGGCAGCTCGCGACGCGCCGCCGAACGGGTCAGCGGATCGATTTCCGGCATCACGCCGTCGGGCGCGAACTGCGGCATATCGGTCAGCGGCCGCTCACCGGTCAGCGTCAGGTGCAGGCCGATCTCGACATGGCGCGGCATGTCGCGCAGCAGCGCGGCATCCGTGGCCCAGCCCGGCATCAGCGTCATGCAGCTGGTCGCGTTGAGCTTCCCCTCGCGCGCCAAGCCGGCGATCGTCTCGCTGACGTCGCGCGAAAAGGCGAAATCGTCAGCGCACAGGATGAGACGCGGCACGGATCGGTCCTCCATGATTCGACGGGACGGACAAATGGGCGAAGCTGGTGACGGTCTGGAACGCGCGCTCGCGGATCTGCACGCTCATCAGGCGCCGGCGCTGCAACCGGCGGGCCAGGAAATGGTAGAAGAACCAGTCGCCAGCCCAGGGCGCTGCCGCGGTGTAGACGAGCCGTTCGAACAGCGTCCAACGGATCGAGGCGCGATCCCGCTCGCGCGGCGACGGCATGCACCACAGGTCCTTGGAATACCGCATGTCGCCTTGCGACATGGTGCGGTGGATCACCTCGTGATCCTCGAGGATATAGCCCCACAGCGCCGCATCGAAGCCGCCGACTGCCCGCAGCGCCGCGACGTCGAAGCACTGGCCCGCCCCGCCGGCATGGCATTGACGCGGCAGCATGCGTGCGGCGGTCAGGATCCGGCGTGCTTCGGCGTCGAGCGCGCTCTGGTCCGCGCCCGGATCGACGAAATAGGCACCCGCAACGACGCAGCCGTCCTGCGCCAGCAGCGCTTCCGCTTCAGCCAGATAACGCGGCGGGTACAGCGTATCGGCATCGCAGGTGGCGACATAGCGGGTTCGTACGCGCCCCAGGCCGGTGCGCAACGCGCTGACCTTGCCCGGCACAGTCTCGCTGATGATCGTCGCATCCAGGCCATGCGTGGCGATCGCCGCGCGGGCGATCGCAACGCTGTCGTCGGTCGAACCGTTGTCGACCAGCAGCAACTGGAACGGCACCGTCTGCGAGGCGAGGCTGGCGATCGTCTGGCCCAGGAACGCCGCTTCGTTGAAGAACGGGATCAGCACGGTCCACAGCGGCGTCGCGCGCCGCTCCGGGCCGAACATGGCGGCCGACAGCGGCGAACCGCCCGTCTCCATCCGATCCTGATCGACAACAAGATACATTCCAACGCCCCCCACGAGCCACGCTTCAGCCGGCCATGCGACACGCACGCCCGTTCCTTGCTGACAGGACGACGCCGATCGTCCGGACCCGCACCGCGGCGGCGAAATTAATTTCGGGCATGACGCCGCGGGCGGCGCTGCTATGAGCGCGCGCCATGGCCCACAGTGCATCGTCCGCCCCTGACACGCGGCTGTCGTCGACCGGATGGATGGCGTTCGCGCTGCTGCTCTGGGCGATCGCCCTGCGTGCGCACGATTTCGGCAACCCGATCATCCATGTCGACGAGCAATATTATCTGCTCGTCGGCGACCGCATGCTGCACGGCGCCGTGCCCTATGTCGATCTGTGGGACCGCAAGCCCGTCGGCCTGTTCCTGATCTTCGCCGCGATCCGGCTGCTGCCCGGCGATGGCATCCTCGCCTACCAGCTGATCGCGACGCTGTCCGCCGCCGCCACGGCGTGGCTGGTGGCACGCGGCGGGCGGATGCTGGGCGCGCGACCTGCGGCGGCCCTGATGGCGGGCGCGGCGTACATCCTGTGGCTGTCGCTGCTCAGCGGTCGCGGAGGGCAATCGCCCGTCTTCTACAACCTCTTCACCGCCAGCGCCGCGGTGCTGACGTTGCGCCTGCCCATGCTGGCCGAGGCCCGTGCGACGCGCGCGATCGTCCTCAACGGCGCGGCCGCCTGCCTGCTCGCCGGCCTCGCGATCCAGACCAAATATACGCCCGTCGTCGAAGGCGCGTTCTTCGGCGCGGCCCACCTCTGGTATCTGCACCGCGCGGGCGCCACGCTACGGCTCTGCGTCGGCGCGGCGCTGCTGTGGATGCTGCTCGGCATCCTGCCGACGGGGCTGGTCGTCGCGGAGTACTGGCGCCGTGGCCCGGCGGTCTTCGACGCCTTCTGGTTCTCCAATTTTGCCTCCGTCTCGCTGCGCAAGGGCTATCCCGCCGCCAAGATCGCCGCGCGGCTCGCCGGCACGGGCGCCCAGTTGCTCCCCTTCATCGTCTGTACGGTGATCGCCCTTCGTCAGCGCCCGATGGCGCCCGAGGGGTGGATCGCCTTCGGCTGGCTCGCCGCCGCCCTGATCGCCTTCGCGATGATCGGGGCCTTCTTCGATCATTATGCGCTACCGCTGATGCTGCCGCTCGCCATGATCGCCGCGCCGGTGCTGGACCGCTACCGCGCCGCGCCGGTCGCGCTGATCGGCTACGGCCTGATTTTGTTCGTCGCCCGCGTGCTGCTGCCGCCCACCGATGCCAGCTCCGCTCGCGCGGTGGCACAGGTGATGAAAGCCAACGATCGCGGCGGCTGCCCCTATGTCTTCGCGGGCGATTCGGTGCTGTACCTGCTCGCGAACGCCTGCATCCCGACGCGCTACGCCTTCCCCTCGACACTCGCGTATGACGCCGAGCGCGGCGCGTCGGGGGCTGACGAGGTCGCCGAGCTGCACCGCATCCTCGCCACCCGTCCGCCGGTGATCGTGACGATGGACGAACCGATGGCGCCGTGGAATCCCGCGACCCAGAGCATCATGACCGCCACGCTCGCGCGTTCCTATCGGCAGGTTCTCACCGTCCCGCGTGAAGACGCCCACCTGCTCGTCTATCTCCGCCGCGATCTGCCCCTTCGTCGATAAAGCCGTAACGCTGGAGGCTTGGCGGCATCGCTCGGCCCGCGCTATGGCCGCGCGCATGACGCCGATGACGCTGTACAACAGCCTGACCCGAGCCGCGGAGCCGTTCCAGCCCGCCGACCCCGCCAACGTCCGCATCTATTCGTGCGGGCCGACGGTCTATCACTACGCCCATATCGGCAATCTGCGCGCGTACCTCTTCACCGACACGCTCGGTCGGACGCTGACGTGGAAGGGCTATGGCCTCACCCACATCATCAACATCACCGACGTCGGCCATCTGACCAGCGACGCCGATGCCGGCGACGACAAGATGGAGGCCGCTGCGAAGAAGAGTGGCCAAGATATCTGGGCGATCGCAGACCATTACACGCAGGCGTTCAAAGCCAATCTGAAGGACCTCAACGTCCGCGATCCCGCCCGCTTCCCGCTGGCGACCGACCATATCGACGGCATGATCGCCTTCGGACAGGCGATCGCCGACAAGCATTGCTACCGCTTGGCCGACGGCCTCTATTTCGACACCACCACCGTCCCCGATTACGGCCGCCTCGCCGGCACGCGCGATGAGGGTCCGGTGGAGGGCCGCATCGACAGCGTCGAGGGCAAGCGCCACCCCGCCGACTTCGCGATCTGGCGCACCAGCGCGCCGGGCGAGAACCGCCAGATGGAGTGGGACAGCCCCTGGGGCCGCGGCGCGCCGGGCTGGCACCTGGAATGCTCGGTGATGAGCCGGCAGTATCTGGGTGATCATTTCGATATCCACACCGGCGGCATCGATCATCGCGAGATCCACCACCCCAATGAGATCGCGCAGAACCAGGCGATCAGTGGCACCGCCGATACCGGTGCGACGCTCTGGATGCACAACAACTTCCTCGTCGATCGTACGGGAAAGATGTCGAAATCCTCGGGCGAGTTCCTCACCCTGCCCGCGCTCGTCGCACGCGGCTTTCACCCGCTCGCCTATCGCCTGATGTGCCTGCAGGCGCATTACCGCAGCGAGCTGGAGTTCTCGTGGGAAAATCTCGCCGCCGCGCAGACGCGCCTCAAGCGCCTGATCCAAACCGTCGCCGCCCTGCGCGCCCGCGGCGAGGCCAAGGGCGCCGCGTCCGCCGCGCCCTATGCCGAACGCCTCGACGCCGCGCTGTCGGATGACCTCAACACGCCCAAGGCCCTGCCCGTGCTCGACGAACTGCTCGCCGACAAGCGCGTCAGTCCGGCCGACCGCCTCGCCGCGCTGGAAGACTTCGACGCGGTGCTCGGCCTCGACCTCCTCACCCTCTCCCGCGAAGACCTGCGCGTCCGCCCCGCCAGTGCGACGATCGACGAAGCCGGCATCGCCACCGCCCTCGCCGAGCGCCGTGAGGCCCGCGCCGCCAAGGACTTCGCCCGCTCGGACGCGCTGCGCGACGAACTTGCCTCGGCCGGCGTCGAAGTGATGGACGGCGATCCGTTGGGCTGGGACTGGAGGCTGTCGCTGTGAAGGCCGTCCTGCCCGCCATCGCCCGTGGCCTGCTCGAACCGCACCTCCCCACCGAGGTCGAGCCTATGTGGTTCACCACACCGGCCGAAGCGGAAACGATGATCGCCGACGCGACGATCGCCTGGGTCGACATGCAGCCGACCCACCTCACCGAACAGGCGATCCGCGCGGCGGGGCCGAAGCTGCAATGGGTTTCGACGCTCTATGCGGGCCTCGACGCCTTCCCGCTCGACCTGCTGCGCGATCGCAACGTCACCGTCACCAACGGCGCCGGGATCAATGCGGTTGCGGTGGCCGAATATGCCGTGCTCGGCATCCTCGCCGCCGCGAAGCGCTATGATGAGGTCGTTCGCATGGCGGATCGCCGCGAATGGCCGATGGTGTCGCCGGGCCGTATCGAATTGGCAGACACGCGCGCGCTCATCATCGGCTATGGCACGATCGGCCGCCTGATCGGCGAGCGTCTCGCCGCTTTCGGCGTGGACGTCATCGGCGTCACCCGCTCCGGCCGCGACGGCACGCTCGCCCCCGACCAATGGGCGGCGCAGATCGGGGATTACGACTGGATCGTCCTCGCCGCCCCCTCGACCGATGCGACCCGCACGATGATCGGGGCGGAGCAAATCGCGGCAATGAAGCGCAGCGCGTGGCTCATCAATATCGCCCGCGGCGACATGATCGATCAGGACGCGCTGGTCTCAGCGCTGACCGACGGGACGATCGCGGGCGCCTTCCTCGATCCCACCACGCCGGAGCCGCTCCCCGCGGATCATCCGCTGTGGAGCGCGCCCAATTGCCTCATCTCGATGCATCTGTCGGGTCGCAGCCAGACCACGATGTTCCAGCGTGCCGCCGCGCTCTTCCTCGAAAACGTGCAGGCCTTCGTCGCCGGCAAACCGATGCGCAACGTCGCCGACCTCGACGCGGGTTACTGAAGCGGCCGATCCGCCTCCGCCGCCAGCGGGGGCGCGTAAAAGCCATGGCCCGCCGGCATCGTGGCGATCGCCGCCTCCAGCGCCTTCGCGCGCGCCGAGGATGACGGATGCGTCCGGCTGCGAAACAGGCCGCCGTCGACGTCCCCGCCATGCTCGCGCCAGAACCGCACCGCAATCTGCGGATCATATCCCGCATTGCGCAGCAGATAGGCGCCCAGCAGATCGGCCTGATCTTCGGTCAGCCGGAACAGCCGGCCGTTGCGCCCCACTTCGGACAGCAGGCCGCGCTTGACGCCCGCTGCCTCCAGCCGCGCGGCATGGCGCAGGATATTGTGCGACAGCTCATGCGCGACCACGACCGCCACCTCGTCATCAGTATAGCGTTCGAAGAAGCGCACCCCGATCTGTACGATCCGCCCATCGGCAGACGCGGTCATGCCCGGCCCCAGCAGCACCTCGAAGGCGCTCCGGCAGCCCGGCGAGGCGGGGATCGTCACGGTACGGGTGCCCCCCTCACGCATCAGCTCGACCGCCAAAGGCCGATCGGCCGGGAGCCCCGCGATCTGCTCCACCGCCGCATCACGCGCGGCACTGCTCGCGTCCTTGCTAGGAGCGCCACTATCGATCGGCCGACCATCGACCGACACGATCGAATCGCCGGCTCGAACCCCCGCCTTGGCCGCCGCGGACCCCGGCACCACCGCCTCGACCGCGATCGGCGTTTCGAACCCGAAGCTCGCCCGCGCCTGGTCGCGCAGCGCCGGATCATATTGCCCCAGGCTATGGATCGCCCAGCCCGGCGTCGGCGCCAGCGAGCGACACAGCGGGGCATTGGCCGTCGTCAACCGATAGGCGATAGCCGCCATCCGGCCATCGACCTGCCGCAACGCATCGAACGTCGCCGCGGTATCCGGGTCCGCCGCCACCGCCGGAGCAGCAACCGCTACGGCCGCTGCGACCGCCCACGAAATCCCATAGCGCATGCCGACCATCCTTACGCTTACTCGATCCCGCCCCTTACGGCAGCGCGCGACGCAGCGGAACCGGCCGCCGCACTATTTCAACGCCTTCGCATCGAGCGTGATCGTCTTGCCGACCGCCCTGCCCTGAACCTTGCCCTGCGAGACCACCGCCCACACCTGCTTGGGCTGCGGCATCGCGCTGAACGAGGGCAGGACCGCCGTCGATCCGTCGACGTCCGTCAGCGAGACGCTGTACGTGCCTGTCTTATCGATCTGCCCCATGATCGAGGGGAACACGCTCACCGAGCGCCCGCCGTCGTACAGAGCCATCGTATACCCCTGATCGGCTCGCATATTGCGATAGACGCCATATTCGGTGCGCCCTTCACCCTCCCGACACCATAAAGGTGCGTCATCGGTCTTGGCGGGCGTCTTGGCCTTTTCGCTCGCAGCGAGGCCCGGGAGCATCAGGGACATCAGCAGGTCGCCCGCGCCCGCCGCCACCTCCTTCGCCTTTGCGAAGACCAGCGGCGTCGCGCATGGCTTCACCAGCCTTGCCGCCGTGCCGGCCGCCACCACCTTGGGCCAGCGAACGCCCGCGATGAATTGCTGCAACTCCGCATCGAGTTTGTCCGCCGTCAGCGTCGTCGCGCTCATGCGGATCGCCATGATCCAGCCGTTCAGCGGCATGAGGGCCAGCGCCGTGCTGCGATAGGCCCCGCTCGCATTGGCATAGGTCTGGCGCAGCGCCGATCCCGCCGTCGCACCCGGCAGCGCGAAGGCGACCGGATCGGCGCTCGCGGGCGCCGCATTGCGGAACTCGGCACGCGTCTCCAGCGCCGTCTGCGACCGATCGAACCACAGGCCGACGTCGGCGATCGCGGGGCGAAAGATATAGACGGTCGCCGTGACGCTCTTGTCCGGCGCCCAATATTGCGCCGCGACATCGAACTCGCCCTGCGTCGCATCGGTCAACGCCGTGCGCGTCAGCCCCGCGTTTTGCGCCATGAGGGCGACACCCGTCTCGGCATGACGCCAGCCCTTGTCCGCCGGCACCGGCAGGTCGCGGGCCGACGCCATCGCGCCGGCCATCATCGCCGTTCCGATCAGCACCGCCGCCAGTCGCTTCTGCATCATCGCCCCCTCCATCTGTGTCGTGTGCATAGCACGCCACCGGCCGATCGATACGCCCCCCAAGCGTTCCTTCATTGCGCAAAATCCGTTTTGGGCGCATGTGCCGCGACGTTTACACCCCGAAGGACGACATTATGGCCGCGAACTGGGCCCCCGACAGCTGGACCCGCGCCGAAGCCCGCCAGCTTCCCGACTATCCCGACGCCGCGGCACTGACCCGCGCGACGGACGCGCTCGCGAGCTTTCCGCCGCTCGTTTTCGCCGGCGAAGCGCGCAACCTGACCGCGGAACTCGCCAAGGTCGCGGAGGGCAAGGCCTTCCTGCTCCAGGGCGGCGACTGCGCCGAATCCTTCGCCGAGCACAGCGCGAACAACATCCGCGACACGTTCCGCGTGATCCTGCAGATGGCGGTCGTCCTCACCTTCGCCTCGAAGCTGCCGGTGGTGAAGCTCGGCCGCATGGCCGGCCAGTTCGCCAAGCCGCGCTCCGCGCCGACCGAGGTGATCGACGGCGTCGAACTGCCCAGCTACCGCGGCGACAACGTCAACGACATCGCCTTCACGCCCGAAAGCCGGATCCCCGATCCGCAGCGGATGATCCGCGCCTATTCGCAGTCGGCGGCGACGCTTAACCTGCTGCGCGCCTTCGCGCAGGGCGGTTACGCGAACCTGCACCAGGTCCATCGCTGGACGCACGACTTCATGGGTCGCAGCCCATGGAGCCGCAAATATGCGGAAACGGCGGACCGCATCGGCGAAGCGCTCGACTTCATGGCCGCCTGCGGCATCGATCCCGAAACCGTGCCCCAGCTGTCGCAGACGCATTTCTACACCAGCCACGAAGCGCTGCTGTTGCCGTTCGAACAGGCCTTAACACGCCAGGATTCGCTCACCGGCGACTGGTATGACACATCCGCACACTTCCTCTGGATCGGCGACCGCACCCGCTTCGAAAATTCCGCGCATGTCGAATTCCTGCGCGGCATCGGCAATCCGATCGGCGTGAAGTGCGGTCCCAGCCTCGAACCCGACGCGCTGCTCCGCATGCTCGACACGCTCAACCCGGGTCGCGTGCCCGGTCGCATGACGCTCATCACCCGCTACGGCTATGACAAGATCGAGGCGCACCTGCCCAAGCTCGTCCGCGCCGTGACGCGCGAAGGCCATCCCGTCATCTGGTCGTGCGACCCGATGCACGGCAATACGGTGAAGGCCGCAACCGGCTACAAGACCCGCCCCTTCGACCGCATCCTGGCGGAGGTGCGCGGCTTCTTCGACGTTCACCGCGCCGAAGGCACACACGCGGGCGGCATCCATGCGGAGATGACCGGCCAGAACGTGACCGAATGCACCGGTGGCGCGATCGACGTGACCGAACAGAGCCTGGCGGATCGATACCACACCCATTGCGACCCGCGTCTCAACGCCGGCCAGAGCCTAGAACTCGCCTTCCTGCTCGCCGAAATGCTGAACACGGAAATGGCCGAACGCCGCAAGGCCGCCGCCTGATCGCAGCAATTCGCAAAGGGGGCGTCAACAAACCCGCTTGACGCCCCCCGCCCCCAAGCCTAGACGCGCCCCTCCACCGCACACGGCCCCTTCGTCTAGCGGTCTAGGACGTCGCCCTCTCACGGCGAAAACACGGGTTCGAGTCCCGTAGGGGTCACCATCTGCGCTCAAGAGCGCAGAATTGGGCGATTAAGACCAGATCCGCCGCGCGGTCTTCGCGCGCGTGCCGCTCCCCGCGGCCGCGCCGAACACCCCGGCCGGTCCCGCGGTCGGTGCGATGCTTCCCCAAGTCTCCGGGAACGTCGCGCCGGCCGCGCCAGGGGCGGCGGTCCCGACCGCTTCGCCGTTCGGGCCTGCGCCGGTCTCGCCGGTCGAGGCGACGGTCACCCAGTCCGCGCCGGGAGGGGTCGATGGCAGCGGCAACTGAGGCGCTGGCGCGGGTCGGTCATGCGGCTCCCACGGCGGTTGACGTCGCCGGGGACCGCGCGGCCCGCAAGGCGCTGATCGTCAAGCGGGTCCGCCAGTGGAGCGCGGTCGCGCTGCTCGGGATCGTGTGGGGCGGCTACAACTCGATCGCCGCGTGGCGCGAGACGCACGCCTTCATGATAAACGCGAGCGAGAGTCTCCCCAACTGGGCGTTCTTCATCCAGCGCGGCCGCGTGCCCGCCAAGGGCGACTATGTGTTCTTCGCGCCGCCCGAGGGCGAGCTGGTGCGCCGCCACTTCGGACCGGATTCGGGACCGTTCGGCAAGCGCGTGATCGGCGAGGCCGGGGCGCTGGTCGAGCATCGCGGGAAATGGGTCTATGTCGACGGCGTCCGCGTCGCGCACATGAAGCCGCGCTCGCGCTTCGGCGAGGTGCTGACGCCGGGACCGGTCGGGCGCGTTCCCGAGGGCTGCTATTATCCTGCATTCCCCAAGTGGCGTGGCGTTTGAGGTGAAGATCGCCTGTATCCGAGCGCTAGACAAGGATTTTCTGCCGCAAGCGGCACCTGCGGTCGCGCAGACTGCTGGATCTGGACGGATCAGACCGCGAAGCCGCTGTTTCCTTGCCCAGGGGCGGCGTTTTTCAGCGCAGCGGACAGATCTGTCCAGCCGCTTTCGTTCAGTTTGAGCGTGGATCGCGATCATGCGCATAGCGGTGGCGCTCGCAATCGGCGGATAGCGGCGAGGATGGCGCGTACCATCGTGCCGGTGACAGCGACCTCGGCCAGCTGGAAGGTGATGGTGCGGGCGTGACGGACCACACGTGCCCCGATCTTGATCAGCTTCAGTTGCAGGCTGGTCAACGACCAGTCGGCCATGGCCTCGGGCAGCTCGATGCAGCGCAAGAAGGTGGCCAGGTTGTACGCCAGGGCGTGCAGTTGCAGCCGCACCTCATTGTCGCGGAACTTCCGGCACGACAGCCGCGTCCAGCGAAAGGCGTATTTGCCCTCTTTGATGTGCTGCTCGGCGGTGCCGCGCTGGTTGTAGAACCGCACCACCCAGTCCGGCTCCATCGGCAGGTTGGTGACGATGAAGCCGACACGCGGGAACAGTTCGCCCGGATGCCATTCGATCTTGGCGATCACCCGGCGTTCCTTGTCCCAGGACGCCGCCTGATACTCGAATTCCTCGAAGAACCGCTTGACCTTGGTCAGTGACGGCCGCCCGACAGGGCGCGTTAGCCGATGCGCGATCTTGTCCTTGAGGACCGCGTTTGCGGGCAGCCGGATGGCGTAGAAGAACCGCGCTTCTTCCAATCGCTCATAGATCGCCGGGATCGCGTAGGCAGCATCGGCCCGGAAGAACCTGCCACCAAGGTCGCGCTCCGCGTAGCGCGCAATGACGGGTCGAGAACATCACGCCAGCCATCGGCGCTGTGGACGTTGCCATGGCGCAGGGCGCAGCGTTCCAGCATCCCGAACTGGTTGAACAGAAAGTTGGGGTGATAGCAGCTACAGTCGAAATGGCCATTCCAGGCGGACCCTTCCTGGTCGCCATGGGTCGGGCTGACCGAGCTGTCCATGTCCAGAACGATGTACTTCAGCCCGTTACGGTCATGGA
This sequence comes from Sphingomonas sp. NIC1, assembly GCF_001638925.1. Lineage (NCBI taxonomy): Bacteria > Pseudomonadati > Pseudomonadota > Alphaproteobacteria > Sphingomonadales > Sphingomonadaceae > Sphingomonas > Sphingomonas sp. NIC1. Next base: position 2,933,711 of record NZ_CP015521.1, on the reverse strand, counting down.
ACCGGTCGATCCATTGCCCGTTCAGGTCGGCCAGCGCGGCACGGTTCCCGGCCAGAGCCAGCGTCTCGGTCTCGAACCGTCCCATCTGCGATGCCGAGGCCGCTTGTGCATCGACCGCTCTGCCGCCGACAACTTGGCGCATGACCGGATCGCAGGCGAGACGGTTGGCGTCGTTGACATCCTCGTATCCGGCCAGCCGCCCAAAGACTGATTGCCGGAACAGGCCGTCGAGCCGATGGACCGTGTTCTTGCCAGAGCGAGTATCGCGCAGCGCCGCTGACGCCAAATCGGACAACCCGAGCGCGTCATCAAGCTCGCGCATCACCAGAAGGCCGCCGTCGGAACTGAGCTGCGTGCCGCGAAATTCCAGCCGCACGCGAGGGTCGAAATCCACCCGATCTGCCCGTTGCAAGCCCGCACCCTCTGGGTGATCCATGAAACGCGCCCCTCGCAGCCTTCAACACCATGTTTTATATAGGAAATATAATGGTCAGGACAGCGAAATCAGCGCCTTACTTGGGAAATGTGGGTTAAGCCATTCTTTGCCGCTCGCTGGTACAGCGCACAGGTACAGCGAGCACCGAAATGGCCCTCATGGCGGCACCCTGGAAACACCCTTCGACCGGCGTTTATTACCTGCGCCGACAGATCCCCGAGAAGCTGCGCCCCGCATTCCACGGCAAGGCGCTGTGGAAGGTATCGCTGGGCACCAAGAATGGCAGCGAGGCCACGGTGCTCTTCCTTCAGGCTAACGCCGCACTCGAACAGCGGTTCGAAGAGGCACGGACCCGGCTGAAGGCGACGGGCAGCCCCTGCCCGTCCGCACGCGATCGTGCCGACGAAATGGTATCCGCCTATTTCCAGGGCCCCGAGTTTAAGGCTGGCGGCCTGGATGGTGACGAACGACTGCTCCTAGCTAGGCTGAAACTCGATCGTGGGTTGTGGAACGCGACCCCGACCGGATGCAGTTCCCCTGCCCCACTGCATGATCAGCACTGGTGGGAAATGGCGAATAATGCCGCACTGTTCCGCGATTATCCTGGACGCAAGCCAACCCTGGGCCATGCACCCGGCACAATCTGGCGCTGGGGCGACGAATGCTTCCGGCTCGTTGCCAGAAACCAGCAGATCGGCCGTATCGTCAACCAGATTGCCCGGCACAATGAGACGACGCCAACTGATCTCCCCGAGGGCATTGAGTGTGGATCGGCGTGGAAAAGGGACCCCGTTAGCGGGGTGATCGGCGTCGAAAAGGGACCCCTCATCCTGGTGTTCTAGGCTGTTCGCTTGGCGGTGTGTCAGGCGGCGAGATCGGGATGCTGGTATTGGAGACGGTGTTGAGGATCCGGCGCGAGCACGCGTCGGGCAAGGCCATCAAGGCGATAGCGCGGGACCTGCACCTGTCGCGCAAGGTGGTGCGCAAGGCGATCCGGGCGCCGGAAGCGGACATGGGTTATCGGCGAGAGGTGCAGCCGCTGCCGAAGCTGGGGCCGTTTCAGGCGCGACTGGATGCGTTGCTGGAGGAAGATGAGGCACGGCCGCGGCGCGAGAAGCTGCGCCTCACGCGCATCCACGACCTGCTGCTACGCGAGGGGTTCGATGGCTCGTACGACGCGGTTCGCCGTTATGCGGCGCGCTGGCGGCAGGCGCAGCGTCGCGACGTGATGAATGCGCCGGCGTTCATCCCGCTGCTGTTCCGGCCGGGCGAGGCTTACCAGTTCGACTGGAGCCACGAGGACGTCGAGATCTCGGGCAAGCCGATGCGCGTGAAGGTCGCGCATGTCCGGCTGTGCGCGTCGCGGGCAATGTATGTGCGGGCCTATCCCCGCGAGACACAGGAGATGCTGTTCGACGCGCATGCACGGGCGTTTGCTTTCTTCGGAGGCGTGCCGACGCGCGGCATCTACGACAACATGAAGACGGCGGTGACGAGCGTGTTCACCGGCAAGGAGCGGGTCTTCAACCGTCGCTTCCTGGTCATGGCCAACCATTACATGGTCGAGCCGACCGCCTGCTCGCCGGCGTCGGGCTGGGAGAAAGGTCAGGTCGAGAACCAGGTGCAGACCGCACGCGGTCGCTTCTTCCAGCCGCGCCTGCGATTTACCGGCCTCGAGGAGTTGAACGGCTGGCTGGAGGCGGAGTGTCGGCGCTGGGCAGAGTTGCACCAGCATCCCGAGCAGAAGGAGCTGACAGTCGCCCAGGCATGGGCAGCAGAACGGGCGGTGCTCCAGCCTGTTGTCGCACCCTTCGACGGCTTCCACGAGAGCGAGCATGCGGTAAGCGGCACATGCCTCATCAGCTTCGAGCGCAACCGCTATTCCGTTTCTGCCAGGGTGGTGCGACGTGCCGTCCAGGTCCGCGCCTATGCCGACCGCATCGTCGTGCGCTGCGACGGTGAAGTCGTCGCCGACCATCCCCGGTTCTTCGGCCGCGACCGGACCATCTACGACCCGTGGCACTATCTGCCGGTGCTGGTGACCAAGCCGGGTGCCCTGCGCAACGGCGCACCGTTCCAGGGCTGGGAGTTGCCGCCTGCGCTGGCACGACTGCGGCGCAAGCTTGGCACCGGCGACGATGCCGACCGGCGGTTCGTGCGGGTGCTGGCAGCGGTGCTCGACGACGGGCTGGAGGCGGTAGAAGTGGCCGTGCGCGAAGCATTGCTGGCCGGCGTCGCCAGCGACGACGTCATCGTCAACATCCTGGCCCGCCGACGCGAGCCGCCCCGGCCGCTGACCATCGTCACGCCCGAGGACCTGGCGCTGCGCCACCCGCCGCGTGCCGACTGCACCCGCTATGACAGCCTGCGAGGCCTCCATGCAGCGGCATGAGATGATGACGGCCATGGCGGACGTTGGCCTCAAGGGCATGGCTGGCGCCTTCGACGAGGCCGTCACCACCGGGCTGCAGCGCAAGCGCACGACCATGGAGATCCTGACCGACCTGCTGCGTGCCGAGGCAACGTACCGCCATGCGGCGTCCGTCCGCTACCGGATGTCGGCCGCCAGGTTACCCGCGGTGAAGGACCTCGACGCCTTCGTCTTCGGCGACACTCCCATCAACGAGGGACTGGTGCGCTCGCTGTACAGCGGCTCGTTTCTTCCGGGCCAACGCAACGTCGTGCTGGTCGGTGGAACGGGTACCGGCAAGACGCATCTCGCCACCGCCATCACTGCCAATGTGGTACGAGCCGGCGCCCGCGGACGCTACTTCAACACAGTGGACCTGGTGAACCGGCTCGAGGAGGAAACGCGCCTCGGCAAGGCCGGCACGCTGGCGGCCCAGCTTTCGCGCCTCGATCTCGTGGTGCTCGACGAGCTTGGCTACCTGCCGTTTGCACGCTCGGGCGGTCAACTGCTCTTCCACCTCGTCAGCAAGCTCTACGAGAAGACCTCGGTCATCGTCACCACCAACCTGGCCTTTGGTGAGTGGCCGACCGTCTTTGGCGACCCCAAGATGACCACCGCGCTGCTCGACCGCATTACCCACCATTGCGACATCGTCGAAACCGGCAACGACAGCTGGCGCTTCAAACATCGAAGCTGAAGCCTGGGGCACCGGCAGAGAACGCTTCGTGCTGGTTGCGCCTCCGGTCGGGCTACGCCCGCCCTACGCCGCAACCAGCACGAACAGTGCGCCCGTCATACCCGTTACGCTGCTCGACGAAGGGGGTCCCTTTTGCACGCCGATAGGGGGTCCTTTTTGGACGCCGATTGACAGGTTGCATGCTGCGTTTGCCTTTATATCGCTCAGCCATATGTCTGGCGGCTGCCGCGACCATCGCGGGCCTTGCCAGCGAAGCCGTCGCCCAACCGGAAAGCGCTCGATCAGAGGCAACAGCGCCATCACCTTTCATGGGGCGATGGGAACTGGACCTGACGCGCATGCCCAGCACCTACGGACCGCCTCCCAAGCGGGTCGTCTACAGCTTTCAAGACATCGGTGAGGGCAAGTGGCGGATGGTTGTCGACATCACCGGTCAGGACGGCCGCGTCCGGCACATGGCGGCATCTTATCGTCCGGATGGAACGATGGCACCCAGCGAGGGAGAAACGAGCGAGGCGGACAGCGTGGCCGTCATGACGCCGACCCCCAATGTGCTCGTGCTCAATATCGCGAAGGCGAAGAGGCTGGGATCGGTGAGGGTCTACATCGTGTCGGCGAACGGCAACGAAATGACCGAGTCTGCGGCGGGCCTCACCGACAAGGGAGAGCCGTTCGTCCGCAACTTCCACTACAAGCGATTGCGCTGAAGTACTGGCTGCGGCCCTAGCCCAACCACCCAAAGGGCGACAGGGTCGGAGTCGGCGACCAGCCGTCTGAACCGCACGCCGTTCAATAAAGCGGCATCGATCACAATCATCCGTCTTCAGCCGCGTGCGTACCACGCCACGGAGGCTGTCGGCCCTCCTACAAAGGCAAAGCCATGAAACGATCATGGGTGCTGAACGCACTTCTGCTGTCCGCTTGTGCCACGCCCCGCACGACGCCGCATCCACCCCCTGACATGGTGGTGCGCTACGCCGACCTCGCGCTCGAGACCTCGGCTGGGCGGACCGAGCTCGTGGAGCGCGTAGACCGAGCGGCTCGAGACTTCTGCGATGCGTACGATCCGCAGGACGACACTGCGATCTTTGACCCGCATCTTGCCAGCGCTCGATACTGCCCCGGTTATGCGATCCCTTTGTTCATGAACAAAGCGCCTGCTTCCGTGCGCCGCGCGTATCGTGAAGGTATCGGCAGCAAGTAAACCGGTAAGAGGTGCTTCAGATCGCGAGCGAGCAGCGATGCCAAGGTTTTCGGATGGGATATTCTACAGAAATCAAAGGCGGTCATGGCCTTTCAGGGCTCAGCATTTCACCTTTTCGCGCTCTATTTTTGGAGCTTCGGACTTATAGCAAGTGCGTCAAACACAGAAATCCGTCCCCCTCCGATTTATGGAACTAGCGAGCTTCGGGATGCCATGCCAATCCGCCAAGCTGCGAGCGATCCTTTTCGACGATAATCAGAGCTAATACCAATGACGCTCTTTCCGCCTTTCATGCTGAAAAACGCTTTTGCCCTAATGAAGAAAGCCGTTTCATTGCATCGGGCACCTGAAAGTGAGCGTCCCGATTTCCGAATGTCCGGCGAAAGAAGCGTCTCACGAGAAGGCAGCTGAGGGCGAAAGTGGCAATCCCAATTATCTTCGGTGCCTTGGAGGTCCCGCCCCCCCACGCCGTAGCTCCCATTGCAATACTTGACTCCATCAACTATTCTAAGTCAGCATGGCGGATATGGAAGATGCAGACATAACCGCCATCCGCCGGTTCAACCGCTTCTACACGCAGACGATCGGCGCACTCGATGCGCGGTTTCTTGGGACCGAGGCGACCCTGCCCGAGGCGCGGCTGCTATTCGAGATTGCGACGCGCGAACCCGTCACCGCGACCGTGTTGCAGGATGCGCTCGACATGGACGCGGGCTATCTGAGCCGCCTGGTTGCGCGCTTCGAGAAGCGCGGCTGGATCGCGCGTGTGCGGCGGGACGACGATGCGCGCGCGCGCGGCGGATGCGATCTATGCGGCGATCTAAGCAGAGGCCACGCCGGCACCACGCGCGGTGCTCAGGCTTATGCATAGCGCCGAGCCGGCTTGACCTCCCCGATTATCAAAAATGTCGCCCCCGCTCCGCATTTGCCAAGCGAAACGCCGCAAAATGTGCGCAGATAGCCACCACCGCCCTTCGCTGATCAGCTTGCACTACTATCCCGGGCGTCGCCGTATCGCGTTAGCGTCTGGCGGATGCTGCCCGGCCGGGCGGCCTCTCCCGCGTTGTTGACCAGTTGCGCGATCGTGCCCTTGCCGCCACCCAAAGAGATCGTCGTGACATGCGAGACACCCACGCCCGGCGTATCGGGCACCTCCACCGCACTTGCGAGCACGATCGACGGATCGGCGGTGAAATTGGCGTAGATACCCATGCCGATCGCCTGATGCCGGCGGACGTGATCGGCAACCTTGTACGCCGCCCACCCGCGCGGCGAATCCGAACGCCAGGCGCGCTGGCTAGGCGGATCATACGGCAATTCGTTCTGGTAGAAGAAGGTGCGGCCGTCCTCGCCATTCCATAACGTCTGCCAGCCCTGGAAATGCTCGACGAACAGGCCGTAGCAGGTGACGTGATCCCCGTTGACGACGAGGCCGTGCGTCGCCCGGCTCTCGTCCCAGCCGACATGGACGCGGCCGCCGTCGCGATCGCCGTGGTCGGCGCGCCAGATCCAGAGATGATCTCCGATGACATGGTGGCTGTTGATTTCCAGACAGGTCTTGGCGTTCCCCACGGCAGCCCCGCCGACGCGGAAGAAGAGATCGGCGAGCAGTGTCGGATTGTCACGATGATTGCCGTCCGCGCCGCGCGGCCCGATTTGCACCAGCACCGGCGTCGTCAGGGGCCCGGCGTCGACCAGCAGTCCGGCGATCGTCACCCCCGGCACGTCGGCGACGGTGATGGCGGCCGATCCACCTTCGGCCAGAAGGGTCGCGAGACCGAGGCCGAGGACAACCGTATCGGCCCGCACCACCCGCAACGGTTCGCGCAGGCGATACACGCCGGGCGTCAGCAGCAGATGGCGCCCGGCCGCGAGCGCGCGGTTAATGGTTGCGACCGGCGTGGTCGGATCGGCGATCAACACGGCGTCCAGCGGCACATGGCGTCCGGCGGGCGCCTGATCCCAGGATATGCCGCGCGCATCTCGGCGGAGCGCCGGGACGAAGATCGTCCATTCGCCCCCCGGCCCGACGCACAGGAACGGCTTCTCGCGCACCACCGGCACGGTCGCCACCGTCGTATAGGGTGGTGTCGGGAAGCTCGACGCGGGCGCGCCCGCGACACCCATGAACATCATGTTCCAATTCGATCCCTCCCAGCGCTGCATACGGCTGTTGCGGGTGAACCATTGCTGCTGCGTCCCGGAGCGGATCGTCCCGTCCACCCGGCAGTCCGCCATGAAGCCGCCGCTGGACCAGCCACCATCGTCCAGGGCGAGGTCGCCGGTCAGATGAATGCGGCGATAGGGCGCAGCCTGCGACACGGCCCAGCGATCCATATTGTCGGGCGGCCGCACCGTCAGATTTTCGACGCCGCGCCAAAAATTGACCAGCGCCATGCCCTTCGCCCAATCCGCCTCGGCATGCACATGGCCCGCCACGGTGACGTCACCTGGCGTGAGGCCCAATCCCGCCACCTGCGTGAAAAAGCCGACGTTGATGTCGAGGCGGTGATTGCCGGGTTTGAGCAGGACCGCGCGGCGCCGGTCGGTGAAATGGGCGCGCTCCTGTTCCTTGAACCAGCGGTCGATCACCGCCTGTGCGCCCGCCTCGTCCGCATGGACGATCAGGACGTTCGGCCCCAGATCGGGATCGCGGCGCCTGCCGACCGGCGCCGCGTGCGCAAGCGTGCCGAATCCGATCGCCGCCATGCCTGCAATCAGTTCCCGACGTGTCGTATTGCGCATCCTGCCCTCCCTACATTTCGGTGCCGCATCGACAGCCTTGTCCTCTTAGCCTGGCACAGACTTAAGGAGCACTGTTCATGTGAACGGACAAATTGATAAACGCGCTGGCGCGCGTGCGGCTGCGGACAGGCGCACGCATAATAGGCCGTTGCTCCTATGACGCATGATGGATGTGTACCTGCGGAAGCACCCCAACGCTCATATGCTAAACGACCCCAGCGCGGTCAGTCGCCAGGGCCTTGCCGATCCCCGGCTCCGGCCAATCATTCACCTTGCGAAATGCGGCTAGTCCATCGTCAAAAGAGATGGCTGAACGGCGGGCATCGACGAGACCAATCTACCTAGGGTCAGGACCCATTGATGTAAGCGTCGCGATCTGATCCAGGTTCCGTCAGGAGACCGGAATGAGCGACCTATTTCGGCTGACGGACGAGCAGATCGAGCGACTGCGGCCGTTCTTTCTAAAGAGCCATGGCAAGCCTCGTATGGATGACCGGCGGGTGCTGAGCGGCATCGTCTTCGTCAACCGCGATGGGCTGCGCTGGCGAGATACACCCAGCGCCTACGGTCCTTGCAAGATGCTGTATAACCGGTGGAAGTGCTAAGGGGGTAGCGAGGCGTGTTCACGCGCGTGATGGAGGGGTTAGCTGTGGGCGATGCCGAGCCTAAGACCGTGATGATCGACGCGACCTACCTAGAGGCGCACCGTACGGCATCAAACCTGCGGGTTAAAAAGGGGATCTCGGCCGCCTGATCGGTCGGACCAAGGCGTCATGAACACCAAGCTCCATGCCGTTGCCGATGCGAACGGCCGCCCCTTGAGCTTCTTCATGACCGCCGGCTAAGTCAGCGACTACACCGGCGCGGCAGCGCTGCTGGACGACCTGCCCAAGGCGAAGTGGCTGCTCGGCGACCGCGGCTACGACGCCGACTGCTTCCGCGATGCCCTCCAGGCCAAGGGCATCCAGCCCTGCATCCCGGGCCGGCGATCACGCAACGAGCCGATCAGGTACGACAAGCGTCGTTACCAGCGTTGCAGCCGCATTGAGATCATGTTCGGCCGCCTCAACGACTGGAGGCGTGTTGCCACCCGCTACGATCGCTGCCCGACCGCATTCTTTTCCGCCATCACTCTCGCTGCCACCATCATCTTCTGGCTGTGATCAACAAGTCCTGACCCTAGCGTTGGCCAATTTCCGATCATTAACATTCACAACACTACGTGCATGCCAAAGGATGAGGGCAGCCGCTGACGGGACACCCCCTTCGACGCCGCAATGAAACGGGGCAATTAGGTGACGGTGTCAGGCACCGTGACAAACATCGGCGAGGGTGCCGACGACGAGGTCGTAAACCTGAACGGTACGAGCGCGGCAGCCGGTGTGGACGTCGATCAGGCGCAGCGCCACCGGGAACGGGGTTAGGGCACTGGGCGATCCTTCCGGCGGTCCGCAGGTCGCCAGCACGTACCGAGCGTTAGCGCTCACACGAATGTCATCAATTCTACGTCAAACTTACACAGGCGGCTCTTAACGCCCCCGCCGGACCGGCAAGGCAGCCGGGTGGGGACCAAGTTCATGACTACATTTCGCAGCCTTTTGAAGGCATCGGTGGCGTTTACCCTGGTGACTGGCTCGGTCGCCGCCCAGGCGCAGACGAGCGCCGCGGCTGACCCTGCGCAGGACACGGCGCAAAACCCTGCGCAATCGACCGCCCAGGCGTCTGATACGGCCGCTGACGGCCAGGACATCGTCGTCAACGGCACCTATGCGCGCAGCCTGGCGGCGGGCATCAAGACCAAGCGCCGCGCCGCCTACGGTGTCGACTCGATCAGCTCGACCGATATCGGCAAGTTCCCGACCCAGAACGTCGCCGAGGCGCTTCAGCTCGTCCCTGGTGTGGCGATCACCCGCCCGCGCGGTGAAGGCCTGTATGTCAGTGTCCGTGGACTGGGCCCGCAGTTCCAGAACACGCTGATGAACGGCCGCACCGTCGCGCTGAACGACCTGATCGAGAATGGCGGCGCGGCCGGTCGGCAGTTCCGCTTCGAGATGCTGCCCGCCGAATTCACGTCCAGCATCGACGTGGTGAAGACCCCCACCGCCGACATGAGCGAGGGCGCGCTGGGCGGCAATATCGACGTCAAGACCTTCCACCCGCTGGAGGTCGGCAACAAGACGACCGTCAACATGCGCGGCACCTATACCAGCCAGACCAAGCAGGTCCGCCCCAACGTCACCGTGCTGACCAGCGCGAAGAACAGCGATGGCACCTTCGGCATCCTGGCGGGCGCGCAATATTGGGGCAAGACGGTCCGCAACGACCGCTTCATGAATTTCGGGTGGCTGACCGACCGCTATACCGATGCGTCACGCGGCGGCGCGCCTGCGGGTCTCTATTCGCCGACTCGCACCCGCCCCACCGTCGAGACTGAGGACCGCAAGCGCATCTCGGGCATCGTCTCGGCCCAGTGGCAGCCGACCGCGGAGCTGCAGACGACGCTGGACGTGGTCGCGACCCGGCTGGACGTCGCCTATGACGAATTCGGCCTCGACATCTATCCGGACGACAACAACGTCTCGATCGGCGGGGTCAAGCAACTGCCGACCGTGCTGCAACCGGGCTATACAGTCGTCGGCGACACGATCACCAAGGCGACGATCGCCAACGCCCGCTTCATGGCGTCGCGCGAATACAGCCTCAATCGCCATGACCTGATCACCATCGGACTGAAGCAGACCTGGAACCCGGATCGCTGGCATGTCGCCGCCAACGTCAACTGGTCGGCCGCGCACAGCTATCACCCCGACTACCGCACCGGCACCGTGCGCAGCCGTGCCTATTTCATCGCGCCGCTGACCTATGACGCCAGCGGCGGCTATCAGACCATGCCGACCTTCACCACGCCGATCGACGTCACCAACCCGGCCAATTACAAGCTGTACCAGTTCAACATCGCGCCCAAGGACAGCAAGGACTGGGATTTCTATTCGCGCCTCGATGTCGGCCATGATTTCGACGGCTTCCTGTCGAAGCTGCAGGCGGGCGGCGAATATCACTGGCGCAAGCGCGACTATTTCCGTCGCGATTACCTGATCGACACCGCGACCAACCAGCCGCTGACCAATCTGGGTGCGGGCGCCTATCAGCAGCTGCCCTATGACGATTTCCTGGCGGGCGTCGGCGGCAATGCCTTCCGCAACTGGCTGGTCCCGACAACGGCGGCCTATGTCGGCAACTTCTTCACCCCGGCGATCGCCGCACAGCCGCTGACCAACGGCGACCTGCGCTCCTCCTTCGTTGTGTCGGAGAAGATCGCCGCCGCCTATGTTCGCGCCGATTACCAGTTCGATGCGGGCCAAGTGCCGGTCAGCGGCAATCTAGGCGTCCGCTATGTTCATACCGATCAGGTCGCGAGCGGCACGCTTATCGTTCCTGCCAAGAATCTCGTGATCAACGGCCAGCCGATCCCGGACGGCACGCAAGTACCGCAGGCGGTCAGCTACCCCAAAACGTTCAACAACGTACTACCCAGCTTCAACCTGCGCGCCGATCTGACCCCGAAGCTGGTCGGTCGCCTCGCCGCCAGCCGGGTGCTGACCCGTCCCAACGTCACCGACACCGCACCGCGCATCACCGTGTCGACGGACGCGCAGACCGCCAGCGGCGGCAACCCGCAGCTGGTGCCCTTCCTCGCCACCCAGTTCGACGGGTCGCTGGAATGGTATTTCGCACCGTCGGGCATGCTGTCGGGCGCGGTCTTCTACAAGGCGATGGACGATTACATCACCCAGTCGAATACCGAGATCTACATTCCGGGTCGCGGCACCGTCCGCCTCTCCAGCTCGGTCAATGGCGGCAATGCCAAGGTGTACGGCGCAGAAGCCGCATTCAGCCAGGTCTTCACCTTCCTGCCCGCGCCGTTCGACGGCTTCGGCGTCCAGGGGTCCTATACCCACACGGAAGTGAAGGCCGACTACACGGCGGGCTCGCGCAACATCAAGGACCAGCTGATCGGCCTGTCGAAGAACAGCTTCAACCTGGTCGGCTTCTACGACAAGGGGCCGCTGTCGGCGCGTCTGTCCTATGTCTGGCGCGACAAATATCTGTCGAGCACGGGCAGCACGGTGCAGGCGCCGACCTATGTCGCGGCCTTCGGTTCGCTCGACGGCCAGCTGTCGGTGCGCGCCGCCGACAATCTGACGCTCAGCCTGGAGGGCATCAACATCGCGGGTGCGCATCAGGACACGTATAACGACAACAATCTGCGCTTCGGCGAGATCAACTATTATGGCCGGACGATCCTGTTCGGCATTCGGGCGGAGTTCTGATGACGAAGGTCTTCCTCACCCTGGCGGCGGTCCTCGCGACCGCTGCCGCTCCGGCGCCGCGGGCGGCCCTTCGGATGAACGACATCCAGGTGGTCGGCTCGCACAACAGCTATAAGAAGCGGATCGCGCCTGCCGTCTTCGCCGCGCTCGAACAGCGCGATCCCAAGCTCGCCGCCGCGCTGGATTATGATCACCCGACCTTGGCGCAGCAGCTCGACCGGGGCGTGCGCCAGTTGGAGATCGACATCTTCGCCGACCCGCAAGGCGGCCGTTTCGCGCATCCCAAGGGCGAAGCGATTGCGAAGGCGGCGGGTGAGCAGACCGGTTTCGACGAAGCGGCGATGATGAAGCCGGGCTTCAAGGTCTTCCACATCCCGGAAGTCGATTACCGCTCCTGCGGCACCTTCAAGCAGTGCATCGGCCAGATCGATGCCTGGTCGCGCGCGCACCCGCGCCACCTGCCGATCATGGTGACGATCAACGCCGCCGACCGGCCGATCAACAAGCCCGGCGTCACCGATCCGCTGCCGCTGACCGCACCGTTGCTCGATGCGCTGGACGGCGAGATTCGCGACGTGCTGACGCCCAACCGGATGATCACACCCGATGACGTGCGCGGGAATGCAAAGACCCTGCGCGAGGCGGTGACTACCAAGGGCTGGCCGACGCTGGAGAGCGCTCGCGGGAAGATCTACTTCGTGCTCGACACGCCGTCCGACGTGTCCGACCTCTATCGCGCCGGGCATCCTTCGCTAAAGGGTCGCCCGATCTTCGGCTGGTACGACACCGACCAGCCCGAGGCCTCGGTCGAGATCGTCGGCGATCCGCGTACCGATGGGGCGAAGACCAAGGAATGGGTGAAACAGGGCTTCATCGTCCGTACCCGCAGCGACGCCGACACCAAGGAAGCGCGCGAAAACGATCACACGCGCCAGCAGGCCGCGATCGACAGCGGCGCACAGGCGGTGTCAACCGACTATTATCCCGGCGCGCCGACGCGGGCGTGGAACAAGAGCTTCACCGTAACGCTGCCGGGCGGCGTGATGCAACGATGCAACCCCGTGACCCAGCCCGCCGGGTGCACGCTGCCGAAGTGAAAGGGACGTCGTGCGACCGGGAAAGATGCTCGACATGCTAGTCCGTGCGCTCGCACTGGCGCTGGCGACCAGTCTGGTCGCCAGTCCCTGCTCGGCGCGGCCCCGCTACACGGTGGACCGGGCCGTGATGCTGATCCGCCACGGCATCCGCGCGCCCTTAGAGGGTGAAGCCGCGGCGGCTCCCCTCGCCCGCGCTCCATTTCCGCAATGGGACACGCCAGCCAGCCATCTGACCCCGCATGGCGCCGCGGCGCTGCGCATCCTCGCGCGGTTCGAACGGGGTCGGCTGCTCCGGCAAGGCTTGCTGCCGACCGGGCGCTGCCCGGCCCCGAATGCCCTGACGATCTGGACGAACAGCCTCTCGCGGACGATCGCCAGCGGCCATGCCCTCGCCGAGGGCCTGGCGCCGGGTTGCCCCGTTGCGGTCGATCATCGTGCCGAGGGTGATACGGACCCGTTGTTCAACGCGCTGGAAGCCCGCGCCGTCCCCTTCGACGCTACCCAAGCGGCCGCCAGCATCAACGCCGAATTACAGGATGGGACCGCCCTGATGCGCGGCACCGCCGCGGGGTTCGCCGCAATGGAGCGGGTGCTCGGCTGTGCGTCGTCGGTGCCACCCTGCACATTCGCGGCGATGCCCAACCGGATAACGCCGTCCGCCGATGGCAAGGGCATCAGCCTGTCGGGCGCGATTGATCTGACCTCCGGCACCGCGCAGGTTTTCCTGCTGCAATATGCGGAAGGCTTTCCGATGCAGCGGGTCGGCTGGGGCCGCGCATCGGCCAAGGACATTCAGGCGATGTCGCTCCTGCATGCCCGCCTCTTCGACGTCTTCGCCCGCTCGGCCTATATGGCGCCGCGTGTCGGTGGTCTGATCGCACGCGCGATCGCCACGGACCTGTCACAGCCCAAGGCACCTGCGGTCCGCGTCTATGTCGGTCACGACAACACGATCGCGGCCGTCACCGCGATCCTTGGCGTTCACTTTACAATGCCGGGCTACGGCGCCGACGACCCGCCTATCGGCGGCGGTCTCCTGTTCGAGCGCCTGACCGACCGTCGCACCCACACACATGTTATCCGGCTGTCGTATGTCGCCCAGACACCTGCAGCGGCACGACATCTCAGCATAGCTGGACAGCGCGGTCAGATTATAATGCGGCATCTCCCCATCGAACGGTGCGGCACGCCTTGCTCGCTGCCGCACCTTCAAAGCGTCATTGAACGCGAAACAACACTACCGAAGTAATTTCGCTAGAGCTTTCCACGTGTTCCCGCAGACCGTCGATCAGGACGGCGGCACGGCCGCAGCTGCTGCGGCTGCGGTCATACTGAGTGAGGGCAAGGACACCTAGGTACTCGAAGGGGCTATGCCGCCTGGGAACGGGCAGACCTGCCCAGCGTCAAACTTGGCAGGACGTGGTGGGTCGCCAGCCCGCGGCCGAAGGTAGACCGCATCGAGGCGGGCCGCATCACGCGGCGGAACGGATGGCTGTAATCCCACACTGACGCACCGGGGCTGCTTTCGCTCACGGCAGCGCTTGTCCGCATCATGCGGTCGCAACGACGTCGACTCCAGTCCAGCGCCCACAATGCACGCCAGCCGAAACCGCTTTGGCTCCGTCATGATCGGCAGCGCCCGGCTGCGACGCTGTCGGTTCGGAGACCACCGTAAAACTACGATGATTTACCGGTTGGAAACCACGCGAGGCCCCAATTCGGACGACGAACTGGAGACATCCCATGCACGACCCGGCGGCCAATGCGAAGCGCGTACAATTCTACGGTCTCGACGGACAGGATTATGCGAACTTCCCGCGCATCCTGTCCGTCGTGTCGAAAAGCGCCCCCAAGGCGCTAGACCTGTTCTACAAGAAGATCGCGGCGACGCCGGAGGTATCCGGCTTCTTTACGTCGAAGAGCGTCATGGACCATGCGCGCGACAAGCAATTGGACCACTGGTCGCAGCTGTTTTCGCGGGAGCTTGGCGCCGGCTATTTCGAAAAAGCGGAACAGATCGGCAATGTCCATGCCCGGATCGGCTTGGCACCGACATGGTATATCGGCGGCTACGCCATGGTGCTGGAGCAGGTGATCCATGCGGTCGTCGCCTCATCCCCCATCGGTCGGCTGGCCGGCAAGCGTCTCAGCCGCGTGATCGGCACCCTTGTGAAATGCGCGCTGCTCGACATGGATATCGCGCTCTCGAGCTATTTCCGCGCCGAGGAAGGACAGAGGCTCGCCGTCATCGCGCAAGTCGGCGAAGCGCTGGAGGGGCTGGCCAAGGGAGACTTTACTGCATCGCTGCACGACCTGCCCGAAGCGTTCCGCAAGGTGGAGCAGGATTTCGAGTTCATGCGCAGCCAGATCAGCGAAACGCTGGTGCAGGTCGCCGACACGGCGAAGAGCATTAATACTGGGTCGGTGGAAATCAGTTCGGCCTCCGACGATCTGTCAGAACGCACCGAACAGCAGGCTGCGTCGCTGGAACAGACCGCCGCCGCAATGGATCAGCTGACCGGCGGCGTCCGCGAAACTGCCGAAGGCGCCGCACACGTCAACCGATCGGTCAGCGAAGCGCATGCCGACGCGACGCAGGGTGGCGCGGTCGTCAAGGAAGCGGTGGGCGCGATGGACGACATCCAGCGTTCGGCCGCCGAGATCGCGCAGATCATCAACGTCATCGACGGCATCGCCTTCCAGACCAACCTGCTGGCGCTGAACGCAGGAGTCGAGGCGGCACGCGCGGGCGATGCGGGCAAGGGCTTTGCCGTTGTGGCCAGCGAAGTGCGCGCACTTGCCCAGCGATCCGCGGACGCTGCCAAGCATATCAAGGACCTGATCGGCGAAAGCTCGAAACAGGTCGCGCGCGGCGTGGCGCTGGTCGGCCAGTCGGGTGAGGCGCTCGACCGGATCGTGGGCAAGGTGGCCGAGATCGCGACGCTGGCCGCCAATATCTCGCAGCTCGCGCAGGTGCAGTCGAACAGCCTGCAACAGGTGAATATCGCGATCGGCGAGATGGATGCGACGACGCAGCAGAATGCGGCCATGGTCGAGGAATCGACCGCCGCCGCGCGGAGCCTCGCCAGTGAAGCGGACCAGCTCACCGGCCTCGTCGCGCGCTTCACGTTGGACGACGCCATGACACCGCGCGCTCGCCCTGCGGTCGCCAAGCCCATCGCGGTGGCGCCCCCCAAGCCGCCGGTGCGCGCGGCGCGCCGCGCCGGCCGCGGCAATCTCGCGCTCGCCGTCACGCCGGCGGACGATGACTGGAGCCAGTTCTGAACGGTGGTCGTGCCATGACGAAGCAACTCATCACCTTCGAAATCGCGGACAAGCGCCTGGGCGTCGACATCATGGCGATCCGCGAGATCCGCGCCTGGACGCCACCGACACCCATCCCGCATGCGCCCGCCTTCGTACGCGGCATCGTCAATCTTCGCGGCACCGTGCTGCCGGTCGTCGATCTGAGCGACCGGCTGGGGTGGGACGCGATCGCCCCGTCGCCGCGGCACGTCATCATCGTCATCCAGATCGGCGAGCAGATGCACGGCCTCGTCGTCGATTCGGTCAACGACATCGTGACGATCGAACCGGCCGCACTACAGCCGCCGCCGGACCTGGGCGGCGGTTCGTCCCGACACCTGTCCGGGCTGATCGCCGTCGACGATCGGATGGTGATGGTCCTCGACCTGCGGTGCATGGCGATCGACGGTGATGCCCTGCTCGCCGACGCGGCCTGATCGTCGTCGTCACGCCCGCCCATGGGACGATCGGTGATGCGACGCCTGTTGATCATCGAGGATGACGACGACCTGCGGCACGAACTGGTCGAGTTGGTCGAAGCGCTGGGCGGCCATGCCATCGGCGCGCGATCCGGCCGTGAGGCATTGGCGCAGCTGGACGCAGCGTGTTCGGTAGATGTTATCCTTTGCGATCTAAGACTTAAGGCCGAGAGTGGCCTAGACGTCCTACGCATGTTGCGTCATCGTCGATCCACCAGCACGACGGAGCCGACGATGTACTTGATGACCGGTCATCTCGATCTCACCGCCGCGGCGCTATCCGACATCGCGACGACGACGAGCGGCCTGTTCACCAAGCCTCTGCGGACCGCAACGCTCCGCGCCCTCGTGATGGGCCAAACCGGCAGCACCGGCGACGCCTGATGGGCGTCGGCCTGTCGTTCCCGGCGCTGGCGGCACGGTGGCGCGCTGCGCCTTTCGTGCCGCTCGTGCTGCTCGGCGTGGCGATCGTCCTGTCGAGCCACCGCCTGGTGGCCGCGCCGGGGTTCGAGCTGATCCTCGCGCCCTTCGCCTATCTGCCGGCGTTGCGATGGTATGGCGTTCGCATCGCGATCGCCGTCGCCATCGCGACCACGCTGCCGACCCTGGCGTGGTTCGGCCAGCCGCTGCTGATCGCCGCGGCACTCGGCCATATCGCCGTGGTCGATCGGTTTTGCCGCGGGGATCGCGGCCTGTCGACGGTGACCGTCCTCTATAGCGTCGCCATCGCCAGCGTGGCGGCCGGGCTGCTGCTGCATAATCCCTGGGGCCTCGCAGCGGAGGCCGCGCTGATCGCGTTCCTGCGCACCGTGCTGTTCACCGTCGCAGCCGCCGCGATGACCGATGCCGCCGTACTCTTCGTCGCGCGCGATCCGGCAACGGGCGGGCTGATGCGGCGTCCGCTGGTGTCGCTCACCGGTGCCCTGGATGTGCTCGTGTCGCTGACGGTCGCAGGTGGCGCCATGCTGTTCCTGCTCGGCGCCATGCGATCGGTGCCGGACCAGATGCTGCGTTTTGCCGATCAGGCGCGGACGGCCGCTGCGCTTGCACCGGCGGCGGACCGAGCGACAGGCCAGATCCGCGCATTGCCGATGCCCGGCCATTCCGACGCCCTCCGCATGACTCATACGCCGCAGGCCGATGCGGCGTCCGCCGCGGCACGACTGGGGTGCCGCCGGATCGACGACGGGACCACCGGTCCGATCGAGCGGCAGACGATCGGCTATTGGTTGACCACGTGCGTCGCGCAGCGCGCGCCCGACGGGCATATCGCGATCGTGTCTCCCCGCCCCTTCGTGCGAGCGACGATGGTCGGCGTGTTCATGGGGTTGATCCCGCTGCTGGCGTATCTGCTGCTCGCGGAGCTGGGGCTTGTCGCCTTTCGCCATGCGATCCGCCGGTCGGTCGCGGTATGGGAGGATGCGCTGGCGCATTTCGACCGTCATGCCCCGATCCCGCCCGTCGATGTCCCGTTCAGCGAAACGCACACGCTGTTGGACCGCTTCGTCACCATCAACAACGCCTTGCTGGCGAGCGACCATGAACGCCAGCGCCTGGCCCGCGCGGTGGACGAACTGCGGACCACCATGGGGTTCAAGGTGTTCAGCGACGTGCGCTATGATGCGGCAAGCGGGACCCTGCGGTTCGTGAAGATCGATCCGCAGCATGGCCGGCGCGAGATGAACCTGCCCGTGCATCCGGCCGACCGCCCGACGCTGGCGAACCTCGACGCACGCGACGATGTGATGGCGGAATTTCGCGTCGGCTCCGGCGCGGAGGCCGAATGGCACCTGCTGCTGGCACATGACCACGACCCCATGTTCGAGCGGTGGCGGTTCGGCTGCGTCGTGCGCCTGCGAACCGCCAAGGCGTTTCAGACCGAGATGCGGCATCATGCCCGCCTGATGGAGCTGGGCGGCATGGCATCGGCGCTGAGCCACGAGCTGCGGCAACCGCTGTTCACCATCGCGCTCGCCGCGGAGAACGGACGGCTTTCCCTCACACAGTCGGAGGACGCGTCGGGGCGCGCTGCACAGAAATTCGATCGGATCATCGAACAGGTGGACCGCGCGACCGCCATCGTCGAACGCACGTCGGGCTATGCGCGACTGGAGCGCGGCGGCAGCGAACCGATCAGCATCATCGACGCGATCCAAAATGCCGCACGGTTCATGCGTCCCGTGCTGTCCGAACGCGACATCGCGCTGCGGATCACCGCGCCGGCGTCGCTCCCCATCCTGGAACTGCCGCGCGTCGGGATCGAGCAGATCATCGTCAATGCCCTGCAGAACGCCGCCGATTCGATCGATACCGCCCGTGCCGCGGGCGACGCCGGACCTGCCCGGATCGCTATCGACCTCGCCCAGCGCGACAGGATGGTCGAGGTCGTCATCGACGATACCGGCACCGGACTGGCGGACGCGGTGGCCGGGACGGCGTTCGACGCCTTTTCCACGACCAAGCCGATCGGCAAGGGTACGGGACTGGGGCTGTTCGTCTGCCGCCAGATCATGGACGAGGTGGGCGGCACGATCGCTTTGGCCAACAAGCCAGACGGACGCGGTGCGATGCTGACCCTCAGCTTTCCGATCGATGCGCGGAGGTAGCGCCGCCATGACCGCCCCCGTCCCCGACACGCCCACCGCCCATGCCTATGTCGTGGATGACGACGCGGCGTTGCGCGCCGAGCTCGCGGACACGCTGGTGGCTGCCGGGCTTGAGGTGCGCACCTTTCCCGATGGCCGCGCCTTCCTGCACGAACAGGCGATGTTGCCCGAGGGCTGCGTGGTCCTCGACGTCAATATGCCCGGATTGAGCGGTCGTGAGGTGCAGGACGAGTTGCGGCGCACCGGCAGCCATCATCAGATCGTGATGCTGACCGGCGCGGCGACCGTGCCGCTGGCCGTCGAGGCGCTGCATGCGGGGGCGGCCGACTTCATCGAAAAGCCGATGCGCCCCGCCACGTTGCGCCAGGCCGTGATGCGCGCGCTGGAACGGTTGCGGCAGGACCAGCGCGCACGCGGCCGGACCGCCGCCGCGCAGCGCTGCCTGGAACGCCTGTCCGATCGTGAGCGCGACGTACTGGCTGGGCTCGTGCTAGGGTTGGCGAACAAGATCATCGCCTACCGGCTGGGCCTGTCGACCCGCACGGTCGAAACCTATCGCGCGCATCTAATGGACAAGCTGGAGGTGTCCAGCCTGTCGGACGCGGTGCGCCTGGCGCTCGAGGCGGGGCTGGAGCCCAAGGGCGCGATCGTACGCGCCGACGGGCCGGGCTGAGGCGCCCGTCAGGCCGCGATCGGATAGTCGCGCGTAAAGGCCGCCGCATGCTGCTCGCTCAGCGCCGGGGCGATCAGGAATCCCTGGATGCTGTCGCAGTGCAGCCCGCGCAGCAGCGTTTCCTGCTCGCTCGCCTCCACGCCCTCCGCCACGACGCGCAGCCCCAGCCGATGCGCCAGATCGATCACGCTTTCGACGATGACGCGATCCTTGCCCCCGGCACAGATCGATTCGATGAAGCTGCGGTCGATCTTCACATGGTCGATCGGCAGCTGCCGCAGATGCGTGAGCGAGGCGAAGCCCGTTCCGAAATCGTCGAACGCGATATGCACGCCGCGGTCGTGCAGGCGATCGATCGACGGCCAGACCGTCCGCGCACCGCGATCGAGCAGCATCCCCTCGGTGATCTCGACGCATAGCTGGTCGCCGCGGATGCGCCCCGTATCGATCGCCTGGATGATGCGATCGACGAACTTCGACGAGCGGAAATCCCCCAGCGTCGCGTTGATCGCGATCGACTGGAACGGCACGCCCTGCGCGTTCCACCGGTCGATCTGGCTGAGCACCTCGGTTAGCACGAAGGCACCGATATCGGCCGCGGTCCGTTCGTCGTCGAACACGTTGGCGAAGACGGCGGGCGTCATCACCGACCCGTCCCGCACCTTCCACCGCAACAGCGCCTCGAACGCCATCGGGCGGGCGGCCTGAAGGTCGACGATCGGCTGATATTGCACGAACAATTCGTCCTCCGCCAAGGCGCGCTGGATGGCGGAGCGGATGTCGGCACGCCATTCCGCCTCGCGCCGATAGCGCCCCTCGAACACCCGGGCGCAGCCGCGGCCCGATTGCTTGGCCGCGTACAGCGCCATGTCCGCACATTTCAGCAGGTCGCGGTGGTCGCTGCCGTCCTCCGGAAAGACCGCAGCGCCGATGCTCGCCTGAATGCGCCAGCCGAAGGCATTGGCCTCCGTATGGTCGCCCACCACGCCGACCAGGGTCGCCAGCTTGTCGTTCAATCGGCCGAGGTCGCCGTGGAAGTTCAGGATCAGCGCGAATTCGTCGCCGCCAAGGCGACCGATGACCTCGTCCGCTCCGATCGCCGACTGCAAGGCGCGCGCGACGCAGGTCAACAGGCGATCGCCGGCGTCATGGCCTGCGCTGTCGTTGACGTCCTTAAAGTGATCGAGGTCGAGGATGGCCGTGGCGAAGGGCTCGCACCGGTTGGTCGCGGCGGCCAGCAAGTCCATGAAGTTGCGGCGGTTGGGCAGATCGGTGAGCGGATCGATGTTGGCGAGCCGCCACAGGCGCTGCTCGGCCTCCTTCTGCGGCGTGACGTCGAACCGGATCGCGGTGTAGCCCGACCCGTCGTGATGTGGCACGATCGTCGTATCGACCCAATAGAGCTTCCCGCTCTTGGCGCGATTACAGATGACGTCATGCCAGATTTCGCCACCGGAAATGGTGCGGTACAGATGGCGGAAGAAGTCACGATCGTGGACGCCCGAATGGACGATGCGATGCGTCGACCCGATCAGCTCGGCTTCCGAATAGCCGCTCAGCTCGCAGAATTTGTGGTTGACCGACGTGATCCGGCCGGCACGATCGGTGACGGCGACGATCGCCGCAGCATCGAGTGCCTCGCGCTGAAACGTGGCGAGGTTGGTCAGCTCGGTCAGCCGCCCTTCCTGCGTTCGCGCCCGATGCTCCAACGATGCGATCTCGCGATCGAGCTCCAACGCGACCTTTCCGAGCACGTCGGCCGCGCCGCTGTCCGTCCGATGAATTGGGTTGTAGATCGACATGCTACCATCCCGCTGATGTGACGGCACAGGACTTCGGCCGACGCGGTTACCGAAACCTAAATTTGCGTAGTTTTACGGTAGTTGCGGTGCGTGCGACGCATTCGGCGGGCGGGTCCGCAGTGACCGCGGGAACGCTAATCCACGGCGCGCTCACGCGCGTTTCGCCCGTCCAATCGACAGGCAGGGGCGGATCGTCTTAAGATCGGCGCTTCACCGCGACAGGGGGCCGACCTGCACGTTCTCGATACGCGCCGCGCGCTGCTTCGCACCGCGATGCTGGCACCGATGGGGGTATGGAGCGCGGCGCAGGCACGTGCCGTCGGTACGCCGCCGGTCGACGGCATCGGCCGCGGCATTTCGCTCGACCTTACGCGACATCGGGCAAAGCAGCTGTCCGGCGTCCGTTACGACCTGTCGCTCGATCTGACGGCAAAGGACACGGCGGCGGGCTCGGCCGTCATTCGCTTCGATCGCGTGGGCAACAGCGGCGATCTGGTCCTCGATTTTCGCGGTCCGACGCTCGGCGATCTGATCGTCAACGGCCGTCCGCTGTCCAAGGCCGAGCGGGTCGACGGCCACCTCGTCCTGCCCGCGGCGCTGCTGAAGACGGGCGCCAACGTCGTTTCCGCCCGCTTCGTGACGCCGATCGCGGCGTCGGGGGCGCCGATCATCCGCTATCATGACGACAAGGACGGCCAGACCTATCTCTACACCCTGCTCGTTCCTTCCGACGCCAATCTGCTGTTCCCCTGCTTCGATCAGCCCGATCTGAAAGCGCGGTTCCGCTGGACGCTGACCGCGCCGAGCGGTTGGACGGTGATCGCCAATGGCCCGCTCGATGCCCAACGGCCGGTGACCGGCGGCACGCGCTGGCGCTTCGCCGAAACCGAGCCGATTTCCACCTATCTTGCCGCCTTCGCCGCGGGCCCCTGGACGCACTGGACCTCCGCGCCGGCGGGGGAGCGGCCGATCAGCCTCTACGCGCGCGCCTCGCGCCGCGCCGAGGTCGATGCCGAGGCGCAGATCGCGACCAACCGCGCCGCCGTGCGCTGGCTCAGCGACTGGTTCGGCGTCCCCTTCCCCTTCGCCAAGCTTGACCTGCTGCTCGCGCCCGCCTTTCCGTTCGGCGGCATGGAGCATGTCGGCGCGGTCTTCTACAACGAGGACCGCTTCATCTTCCGCGAGCCGCCCACGCTACCGCAGCGCCTCGGCCGCGACGCCACCATCTATCACGAAATCAGCCACCAATGGTTCGGCGACTTCGTCACCATGCGCTGGTTCGACGATTTGTGGCTGAAGGAAGGGTTCGCCACCTACATGGCCGCGCGCATTCAGGCCGAGTTGCAGCCCGACAGCAACGCCTGGACCACCTTCCTCCTGTCGACCAAGACACCCGCCTATCGCGCCGATGCGACCAGCGGCACGCAGGCGCTCTGGCAGCCGCTCGACAACCTCGATGCCGCCAAGAGCAATTACGGCCCGATCGTCTACAACAAAGCGCCGGCGGTCATCAAACAGCTCGCCTTTCTGGTCGGTGAGGCGGGGTTCCGCCGCGGCCTCCACCGCTTCCTGGCCGACCACGCCTATGGCAACGCCACCTGGCAGGACCTGCTCGGAACGGTCGGCGCGGCGTCGGGCGTCGACCTGACCGCCTTTGGCAGCCAGTACATGCTGCGCGCCGGCCTGCCCCGCATCGACACGCAGATGGAGGCGGACGGCAACACGGTCGGGTCGCTGACGCTCGTCCAGCGGCCGGCGCGGTCGCTGCCCGGCGATCGCGGGGGCGCATGGCCGATGAAGGTACGCGTGCGGCTGGGCTATACAACCCGTGCCGACGTGGTGCTCGACGCGGCATTCGACGGGACGCGCGCGATCGTCTCAGGAGCCGCTGGGCTGCCGATACCGGACTATGTCTGGCCGAACGACGACGATCAGGGCTACGGCCTGTTCCTGCCCGACGACCGCACGGTCGCCTGGATCGTCGGGCACGTCGGGACGGTGAAGGACCCGCTGTTGCGCGCCATGCTGTGGAGCGCGGTGTGGGACACGGTTCGCGACGTCCGCTTCTCGCCGGCGCGATACGTCGCGATGCTGCTCGAACATCTGCCCGGCGAAACCGACGAACAGATTTCGCGGACCATCCTGTCGCGCGGCGCCGCCGCGCTCGACGTCTATCTGCCCGATGACATCTCCGCGCCGCTGCGGCCCCGCTGGGAACAGGCGCTGCTCGCCCGCATCGATGATATCAGGCTCGGCTACGGCCTGCGCAAGGATGCCCTCGATCGCCTGATCGCCACCGCGCGGACGCCGCTGGCGCTCGATCGCCTGCGTGCCTTACTCGCCGGGCGCGCGACGTTGGTCGGCATTCCGATCCGCCAGCCGACGCGCTGGGCGATCGTCCGCCGCCTGATCGCCATCGGCGCGCCCGACGCCGCGACGCTCTACACAGCCGAGCAACAGCTGGACCGATCGAGCGAGGCGGTAAAGGACGCCTTCGTCGCCCATGCCGCGACACCCGACCGCGCGGTCAAGGCAGCCTATTTCACGCGCTATTTCGACGATGCGACCTTGAACGAGGCGTGGGCGAGCGAAAGTCTCGGCGCCTTCAACACGATCGAGCAGGCGCCCCTCACCCTCCCCTTCCTCCGCCCGGCGCTCGACCGGCTGGAGTGGATCCGCCAGAACCGCCGCATCTTCTTTCTGCCCGCGTGGATCGACGCCTTCATCGGCGGACAGCGCGATGCCGCGGCGCTCGATGTCGTCGATCGGTTTCTGGAGGCGCACCTGGCACTCCCTATCGATGTGCGGCGCAAGGTGCTGACCGCGCGCGACGAACTGGCCCTGACCGTGCGGATCAGATCGGCGCGGTTTTAATCGTAGGCCGTACCATGATCGGCAGCAGACGGACCGAATAGGCGGTCCGTATTGACCCCGCGCGCCCACCATCGCCGCAGTCCCGCGACCGGCCTGGAATCGTATTGATCCAGATCATCCCCGTACCCGACCGTCCCGACGGCTCGTTTGCAGTGTCAAAGTACGAGGAGCCACCATGACCGAGACCACGCCAAATGCCCCCTATTCGGGCGGCGAGACCCATCAGATCACCGACGATGCGCATCCGGTACTGACCACCAACCACGGTACGCCGATCGCCGACAACCAGAACCAGCTGAAGGCCGGCGCGCGCGGCCCGGTTCTGCTGGAAGACGAAATCTACCGCGAAAAGATCAACCATTTCGACCACGAGCGCATCCCCGAGCGCATCGTTCACGCGCGCGGGAGCGCGGCGCACGGCTATTTCGAATGCACCGACAGCCTCGCCGACATCACCGTCGCCGACCTGTTTCAGAAGAAGGGCCAGCGGACCGAGGTGTTCACGCGCTTCTCGACCGTCGCGGGCGGTGCGGGGTCGATCGATACGCCGCGCGACGTGCGCGGCTTCGCGGTCAAATTCTACACCCGTCAGGGCAATTGGGACCTCGTCGGCAACAACATCCCCGTCTTCTTCATTCAGGACGCGATCAAGTTCCCCGACCTGATCCACGCCGCCAAGATGGAGGCGGATCGCGGCTATCCGCAGGCGGCGACCGCGCACGACACCTTCTGGGACTTCATCAGCCTGATGCCCGAATCGACCCATATGGTGATGTGGGCGATGTCGGACCGCACGCTGCCGCGCACCTTCGCAAACATGGAGGGGTTCGGCGTCCACACCTTCCGCTTCATCAGCAAGGAGGGGAAGTCGACCTTCGTCAAATTCCACTGGAAGCCGAAGGCGGGCCTCGCCTCGACGATCTGGGACGAGACGGTGAAGATCGCGGGCGCCGACCCCGACTTCCAGCGCCGCGACCTGTTCGAGCGGATCGACCGCGGCAACTTCCCGGAATGGGAGCTGGGCGTGCAGCTGTTCGACGAGGACTTCGCCAACAGCCAGCCCTATGACGTGCTCGACGCGACGAAGATCATTCCCGAGGAGGTGCTGCCGGTCCGCATCGTCGGGCGGATGGTGCTCGACCGCTATCCCGACAATTTCTTCGCCGAAACCGAACAGGCCGCGTTCGTGCCGAGCCATGTCGTCCCCGGCATCGGCTTTTCGAACGACCCGCTGCTGCAGGGGCGCCTGTTCAGCTACACCGACACGCAGCTGTCGCGGCTGGGATCGGTCAATTTCCACCAGCTGCCGATCAACAGTGCGAAGGGCCGCGCCGCCGCGGCGGGCTGCCCGTTCATGAACCAGCAGCGCGACGGGCACATGCAGATGGCGGTGCCCAAGGGCCGCGCCAATTACGAGCCCAACAGCCTGGCACAAGCGGGCGAGGAGGCCGGTGCGCGCGAGGACCCGGATGGCGGCTACAAGACCTTCCCGTCGGACGAGCAGGGGCAGAAGCTCCGCATCCGCCCGGAGAGCTTCGCCGACCATTACAGCCAGGCGCGCCTGTTCTTCCGGTCGATGGACCCGGCCGAACAGGCGCATATCGCCTCTGCCCTGGTGTTCGAGCTGAGCAAGGTCAGCCTGGAGCATATCCGCATCGCGATGATGGCCAATCTGCGCAACGTCGACGAGGATCTGGCGCAACGCGTCGCCGATGGCCTCGCGATGGACCTGCCGCCCGCGTCGAAGACCGCCGCTCCGGTGCTCGACATGGCCCCCTCGCCCGCGCTGCGGATCATCCGTGGTCCGCTCGAAAAGCACACGCTGGAGGGGCGCACCGTCGGCATCCTGATCGCGGACGGCACCGACGCCGACGAACTGAAGGCGGTGCGGGACGCGGTGAAGGCCGCCGGTGGCACGGCGATGACGATCGCGCCCAAGATCGGCAAGGTCCCGCTGTCCGATGGCAGCACGATCGCCGCCGACGCACAGCTGTTCGGCCAGCCGTCGGTAACGGTCGATGCCTGTGCGGTCATCCTGTCGGAAGCGGCTACTGCCAAACTCGTCAAGGAGGGCGCTGCGGTCCAATGGGTGATGGATGCCTTCGGTCATCTGAAGGCGATCGGGCACAACGCCGCGGCCAAGCCCCTGCTCGACAAGGCCGGCGTCGAGCCCGACGAGGGGATCACCGATCTGTCCGGGTTCGCCGAGGCGGCCAAAAAACGCTATTGGGACCGGGAGGCCAGCGTTCGGACTCTAGCCTGAACATCAGCGTGGCTGGCCCCGACGCGCGGCCAGCCACGATCCGCCCGTAGGCAGGCAGAGCGCGCAAACCTGACGCCAGCGTGTCGACGTCCAGAAACCAACATGGATCACAAACATTGTAGGCGACACAACCATTTGGGACTGCCGCGGATGATTCAGGACTATACGCGGCCGAACCGGCATCCCTCCGCATGCTGACCGGATTGATCGATCGCCTGCGTGCCCCGACCGCCGATCCCGCACATGTACGCAAGGACGGCTATCTCCCGCTCGCCGGCTATGGCGCGCTTGGCGACGGGCGGTCGGTGGTGCTGTCCGGGTGCGACGGGTCGATCGACTGGTGGTGCGTGCCGAACCTCGATTCCCCGCCCTTGTTCGACCGCCTGCTCGACGCGGATCGCGGCGGCCGGTTCAGCCTGACGCCGGACGGGCCGTTTACGATCGACCGCCGCTATCGCGAGGACAGCAACGTCCTCGAAACCGTGTTCACGACGGCCACGGGACGCGCCCGCCTGACCGAATCGCTCAACAGCGGCACGGCGGGGCGGCTACCCTGGGCGGAACTGGCCCGGCGGATCGAAGGGCTGGAAGGGGAAGTCCGGTTCGCGCTGACGATGCGTCCGGGACGGCGCGGCGATACGGTCAATCCCTATCATTCGACGATCGGCGAACATACCGTTTTCCACGTCGAGCGTGTGCTCGGCCTGTTCATCCATGATGACGCGGTCGAATGCCGCTGGTCCGACGAAGGCATCACCGGTTCGGTGACGGTCGCGGCAGGCGAGCGACGCACCGTGGCGATCGTCGCGGGCCGCGACGAGCCGCTGGTCGTGCCGCCGATCGCGGAGATCGATGCCCGCATCGACACGTCGGATGCCGAATGGCGCGACTGGGCAGCCGGCGTCACCTATCGCGGCGCCGATCGCCCCGCGTTCCTGCGCAGTGCGCTCGCGCTGAAGCTGCTGCTCTATTCGCCGTCGGGCGCGATTGCCGCTGCCGCGACGACGTCGCTGCCCGAGGGGATCGGGGGTGAGAAGAATTACGACTATCGCTACGCCTGGGTGCGCGACGCCGGCTATACGATCAAGGCGTTCCTGACCGCCGGCGCGCAGGCCGAGGCGAAGGCCGCCTTCACCTGGCTGCTCAACCAGCTGCGCGAGACGGGAACGCGCGTCTGCTACACGCTGGGCGGCGGCGTAGTGCCGAACGTGTCCGAATGGGCGATGCCCGGCTATCGCGACAGCCAGCCCGTCGTCACCGGCAATCTGGCAACCGATCAGGCGCAGCATGGCGTCTATGGCGACATCTTCGAAACCGCCTCCTGCTTCGTCGCCTGCGGCAACATCCTCGACAGCGCCAGCGCCGAATTCTTCTCGCACCTCGCCGATCAATGCGCGGATCGCTGGCGCCTGCCCGATGCGGGCATGTGGGAATTGCAGGAAGAGCGGCATTATACCATGTCGAAGATCAGTTGCTGGCAGGCGCTCGCCCGCGCGGTCGAACTCGCCGATCAGGGCCAGCTGCCCACCACCTGCCGCGAACGCTGGCAGCGCGAACGCGACCGGATCAAGGACTGGATCGAGGCGGAATGCTGGTCGGACGAGCGCCAGGCGTTCGTCATGTACCCGGGTGCCGACGCGATCGATGCTTCGCTGGCGCTCGCGGTCCGCTTCGGCTTCGATGGGAAGGAACGGCTGCGCCTGACACTCGACGCGATCGACCGTGAACTCGGCGCCGGCCCCTTCCACTATCGCTACACCGGCATGCCGCGTGAAGAAGGCTGCTTCCTTGCCTGTTCGTTCTGGATGGTGGAGGCGCGCGCCCTGCTCGGCCAGCGCGATCAGGCGCGGGCGATGCTCGACGAGCTGACCGCCGCATTGTCGCATGGCCACGGCATTCTGGCCGAGATGGTCGACCCCGACACCGGCGCCTTCCTCGGCAACCTGCCCCAGGGCCTCAGCCACCTCGCGCATCTGATGGCGCTGTCCGTCCTCAACGACGAAGCCGCCTGCGACTGAGCAGGCGGCCTCCCGGCCACGCCTAGCCGGCGATCGTGAACACCGATCCGGAGTCGACGCGGATGCCGGCGCCGTTGATGAAGCTGGCGCGCTCCGAACACAGGAAGGCGACGGCCGCGGCGACTTCCTCGGGCTTGCCACGCCGCTTCAGTACCATGCCGGGGCGCTCTTCCTTAAGGAAGCTGGCGATCGCCTCGTCGAACGACACGCCCTTTTCCTCGGCGCGCTTGCGCATCATCTTGTCGGTCATCGGCGTCGCGATAAAGGCGGGCGACACGGTGTTCACCAGCACGTTGTCGCAGCCATAGGCCTTGGACAGCCCCTTCGCGAGGCTGAGGATCCCGGCCTTGGATGCGCAATAGGCGAGTTCGTCGATGTAGGGCTGCACCGCATCTTCCGACGCAAACAGCACGATGCGGCCCCAGCCCTTCGTGCGCATCGCCGGGATGGCCTCACGGCACATGCGCACCGCACCCATCAGGTTGATGTCCAGCGTCTCCAGCCAGCCCGCGTCGTCTACCTCCAGGAAATCCCCGGTCGCGCCGGTGACGCCGGCGGCGTTGACGTAGATGTCAGGGTCGCCCAGTTTTTCGCGCACCTGGCGCCAGATCGCCGTCACCTCGTCCACCTTCGTCACGTCGCCCGTCACCGCGACGATCTCGCCGAGCGGGGACAGCTCGCGCACCGCATCGTCCAGCGTGCCGCCCGGCTTGTCGGTGACCGCGACGCGTACGCCCGCTTCCAGCAGCAGCCGGGCGGTTTCCTTGCCCATCCCCGAATCCGCGCCGCTGATCAGTGCGATCCGTCCCGTGATACCCAGATTCATGGTCTTCTCCTTAACGTCGATTGGCGAGGAAACGGTCGGCCGTCCGCAGCGACAGCGCCATGATCGTCAGCGCCGGATTGGCGGCGAGCGCGCTCGGGAAAACCGAATTGTCGCAGATGAACAGGTTCGCGATATCGAAGCTGCGGCCATCGGGGTCGACCACCGCTCGATCGCCGCTGACGCCCATCCGGCACGTGCCGATCGTATGCGCGGAGCGATCCACCGCCAGAATGTCGCGGGCCCCCGCCGCTTCCCAGATCGCGGTCATCGTCGCGCGCGCATGGGCATCGATCGCACGTTCGTTTTCGCCATAGCTGAAATCGATCCGCGCCTTGCGCAGGCCGTAAGCGTCGGTCTCATCCGACAGCGTCAGACGATTGGTGTCGGACGGCAGGCATTCGCCGTTGATGCCGATGCCGCCCAGCCGATTGTAATCGTCGAGCAGATCGACCAGCGCCTGCCCCCACAGGCCGGCCCCGCGCGCCAGATTGGTCGCCAGCGTGACGGGCAGCACGCCCAGGCTCTGCATCAGATACCCACCAGCGGCATCGAGGTCCGCCGGCCGCATCATATCTTCGCTGATCAGCGAGGAGGGATAGCCGCGGTTCATCCGCATATCCGCGTCGAACCGACCCCACACCTGCGTCGCGACATGCGCCATGAAATTGCGCCCGACCTGCCCGCTGGAATTGGCAAGGCCGAGGTTCAGCAGCAGCCGCGGTGTTTCCACGCCGCCCGCGCACAGGAACACGGCGTCGCAGCGCTGACGCAGGCGCTGGCCACGGCGATCGTAGATCACCGCCGTCACATGTCCGCGGCCGTCGCGCTCCAGATCGATCACCCGGCATTCCGCGCGCACCTCGGCACCATGCGCCATGGCGAGCGGCAGCCAGCTCGTATCCGCGCTGGCCTTGGCGGCGACGCGACAACCCTGGTGGCAGGTGCCGCAATTGATGCACGCTTGCCGGATGCCCCAGTGCGGCTGCGCGCGATCCTGCGACACCAGCGCAGCCGGCGCATCGGTCGCCGCAATGCCCAGCGCCGCACAGCCGCGCGCCATCGCGTCGGCAGACGCATTGCGCAGCACGGGCGGTAATTCATAACGCCGCGCCGGGTCCCAGGGATAAGTCGCCGGACCCGACACGCCGATGCACCGCTCGACCGCCTCGATATAACGGGTCAGCTCGGCATGCGCGATCGGCCAGTCCTCGCCGTGGCCACTGAGCGAGCGCAGCCGAAGGTCCCGCGCATCGGGGCGCGGGCAAAAGGCGCCCCAATGCAGCGTCGATCCGCCGACGCCCATGCCGCTGTTGTTGGCGCCGAATGCGGTGGCGTCGGCACCGCCGCTCAGCCGTTCCTCCATCCAGTAGATGTCGGCCGCCAGCTCGTCGGCGACGTGCTCGTCGGGACGAAAGGCGCGCCCCGCCTCCAGCACGACGACCGAGACGCCCGCCTGTGCCAGCAGGGCCGCCAGCGGTGCGCCGCCGGCTCCGCTGCCGATGACCACGACGTCGACCGGATCGTTGCCGGTCCCGATGGCAGCACTCACGCGCGCGTGCCCGCGAGCTGTTGCCAGGGTTCGATCGTATCCGCGGCGGCGCGGACATAGCCCTGCTTGCGCGCGCCATCGCCGCCGATCGCAAATCCGTCGTAACCGATGCGCGCCATCGTCTGCGGCAGCGCCATCCATTGTCGCGCGATCTCCCCGCGCGCCTCGGCGAACCACAATTGCATCTGACGGGGTGACAGCGTTCCGCCGGTTTCGGCCGCCTCGCCCGCGGCCAAGCTCCGCAAGCAGCGCTCACGCGCAGCAGGGTCGGCATCCGCAAATCCGCCCCCCACCACGTCGAGCGTGTCGAGCGCCGCGGGCCAGCACGTGCCATCCGAAGGCAGCTCCGCGCACCGCCAGCCGTCGCCCTGCCCCGCCGCCAGCATCGCATCGATCCGCAGGGCAAGCTCGCCGGGATCGCCCGCCCCCGGCAAGACGGCCTCGATCAGCGCTACCAGCGTCGCCGCCTGTCGTTCCGACAGCAGCATGATCGGGCCCGGCACGGCGTGACGCGCCGTTAAGACCGCGCGCGTGCGGGAGCTGACGCGATCCGACGCCAGCAGCGCGATCATCGCCGGCGGCAATGCGCGGGCAAAGGCCGCAGACACGTGGTCCGCAATCGCCGTGGCGACAGCCTCAGGCTGCTCATAGGGCAGCAGATGCGCCGCCCCCTCGATCACCCTAATGCGACCGGCGGGATAATGCGGCAGGTTGAGGCGGCGCTGGGCATCCTCCCCCAGATCGCCATCCTCACCGCCCGCCAAGATCAACGCGGGCACCGCGATTTGACCCGCGGCCTCCCGCCAATCCTCGCGGCTGCCGCATTCCAGCCAGCCCGTCCATGCCTCCCGCCCGGAACGGCGGACATCGGCGATGGCCTGTTCGCGGAGTGGTTCGGGCAGCCTCGCCGCGGTGTTGTCGTCAACGAATTGCGCAGCCTCGTCCGCATCGATCACGCCATCGGCAAACCAGTCGAGCATCAGTTTGCGCCGATCCTCCTCCATCGGCTCCGGCGCGGGTGGGGACGCCGCCAGGAGAACCACCGCGGCCAGACCAGCAAAGCGCGCATCGCCATCGCGGGCACGTGCCGCGGCCAATGTGGCGATTTTGCCGCCCATGCTGTGGCAGACCACCGCCCAGGACTGCGGCTGATGCCGGGCCACTTCGCCGCCGAACCAGTCGATCAGCCCCGCGACATCGCACTCGCTGTCCGCACTGCCACCAAAGCCCGGCAGGTTGAGCGGAATACAATCATAGTGTTCGCCGAGGGTGGCGATGACGCCATCCCATTCGCGCGCGCTCGCACCCAGCGCGTGGAGGAAAAACAAACGGGCCACGCGCGTCGACTTTCATATAGATCAGCAACTTATATTGAAGTCCCGCGGCAAGCATTCGGTTCCAGTAACGGTCGAAATGATGCTTGCCGATCACCGGTCGCGGCCGCAGGTCCTTGCCTGCGGCCGCGACGGGACGATTACTCGCCGGTCGGCGAGGCGGCGTTGACGGGATCGGGCACCGATACTGCCCGCAGCGTCTGCTCCTGCGCGTCGGGATCGATCCGGCGCGTGCGGCCGATATGGGGCACCTTCACGGACTCACCGGTGTCCAGCGCCTTCACGATCGCTTCGATGATCAGCAGGTCGGCCAACCCCTCCTCGCCGTCCGGCTCCGGGCTCCGATCGTCGAGGATGCAGTCGGAAAAGTATTTCAGCTCGCCGCCGAACTGGTCCGTTGCCTTGAACGTCTCGTGGCTGTCCTTGTCCCCGATGCGGCGTCGGTGCGCGAGGCCCTGGCCGAAGCCAAAGGCGGGATCCATCTGGACCGATCCCTTCGTGCCCGCGATCGTCAGAGTGTCGACCTGGTTCGCGTAATAGCTGACCGTGAACTGAGCCAGGCGGCTGCCCGGCATGCGCAGCGTCACCGCAAACGTATCGTCCAGATCACCAAAGCCCGATTCCGGGTGACGCGTCGCGACCGCCGAGACGACTTCCAGCGGCTCCGCCTCGAACAGATAGCGGATTGCATTGATCGGATAGGGCGCCATGTCGAACAGCGGCCCCGCCTCGATCCCGTTCTTCGCGCGATGATTGGCCGGATCGACCATCTGCGTGAAGCAGGCGGTGAAGGCGATCAGGTCACCCAATTCACCCGCACGAATGCGGCGAATGGCATCCAGCGTCGCCGGTTCGAAGTGCAGGCGATAGGCGGTCATCAGCTTCGCTTTGCCTGTCACCGCTGCCGCCATGATCTCGCGTGCCTTGGCCGACGATACGTCGAGCGGCTTTTCGCTGAGGACGTGAATACCCGCTTCCAGTGCCGGCACCGCAAATTCGGCATGCCGCCAGTTCGGTGTCGCCAGATAGATCGCATCGATCTCGCCCGATGCCAGCAAGGCCGGAAATTGTTCGTACCCGTACAGATGCTTGACGCCATAACGCTTGCCGAGCTGCGTCAATTTTTCGGGGTCGCCCGACACCAAGGCGGTGATCGTCGAATTGCCGGTATGCGACACGCCCGGCATCAACGCCTCCTGCGCAATGTCGCCCAGGCCAACGATAGCGTAGCGGACCTTGCGGCCACCGAGGCCGAGTGCCGAAGCGATGCTCATGCGAAACTCCTGATCGGGGAAAGTCAGGCGCAACCGCTCCAGCGCGACATATGGTTCCCCCGACCGAACGGCGCGCACCGCGAGATGTCGGTCGCAGTCGCCGCCTCACACTAGGTCTGGACCCCTCCCCTAAAGGTTCTTTTTGCCCATTCGGTGGTTTGGTCGCGCAGTCGAACGCAGGACAGGTCGAGCGCATGAAGACAGGGAAACCCATGTATGCCGTTCTCGGCGCGGTGGCGGCGTTCGTGCTGGCTGCCCTGATCGTGATCGGCTTCCTCGGCGATCGGATGCCGGAACGGCAAGACGGGAAGACCGCGCTCGGCAAACCGCTGTCCGAGCAACAGCAGACGGCGCGACGTCGCGCGACGATTACAGCGGTGGGTGCCGTCACCGCGATGTGAAGGAGCCGCGCTTCACCATCACCTGCCGCAGTGGGCAGCGGCCAGCGCGGCGACGTCCTCCAGTTCAATCCGAGCGCTATAGGACTGCGAAAAACTCAAGCAGCTGAGCGGTTTACCAGCCGCCGCATCGCGTCGACGATTTCGTCGCGGTTGATGGGTTTGGGGTAGAATTCGGTTCTCTCGGGCAGGTGGACGCTGTCTCGCGTGAAATAGGCGGCGGTGAGGATGATTTCGATCGGTGGCCAGCGCTTGCGGATCGCCGCTGCGATCTCGATGCCCTTGCGGCTGCGCGGCATGTCGAGGTCCATATACACCAGGCGAATGTCCAGCCGCTCTTCCAGCAGCCGGATCGCGTCGGCGCTGCTCATCGCCTCGACGGCTTCGAACCCCGCCTTCTCGACCATGCCGATCGCGTCCATCCGCAGGATCGGTTCGTCTTCGACCACAAGGACCGGCCAACGGGTAAGGGGTTCGGACTGTCCCATGTCGTGTGCTGACGCGCTACGCCTCTTGAACCTGATAGAGCGGGGCCGTCGCAGTGACCGTCAGGCCCTGCACCTCGTACCGGAGGTCAACGCCGCCGGAGCCGGTTAGACCCATGCGGATCAACCGCGATCCGAATCCCTTGCGCGTCGGCTGCGTCGCCGGCGGCCCACCCCGCTCCGTCCAGCACAGATCGAGAATCTCCGTGTCGCCATCCCGGCGCACCACCCAGTCCACCGCCACCCGGCCCGCCGGCGCCGTCAGCGCACCATATTTGGCGGCGTTCGTCGCCAGTTCGTGCAGCATCAGCGACAGCGACAGCGTCGCCCTTGGCCCGATGATCACGTCGGGGCCGGACAACAGGAACCGATCCTCGCCAAAGGTCGCCAGCGCACCGATCGCGACGTCGCCCAATTTGGCCGTGGACCATTGGTCGCGCGTCAGCACGTCGTTCGCCGCGGCCAGCGCGGACAGCCGCTTGCCGAAGGCGTTGACGGCCTCCTGATCCTCGACCTTGTCGAGCGTCTGGTGCGCGATCGCCTGCACGACGCTCATCGTGTTCTTGATCCGATGCGCCAATTCCTCGTTGAGCAGCATCTGCTGCTCCGTCGCGGCATCACGGTCCCGCCTGGCAACGACTTCGGACGTGGTTTCGGTGACGACGAGGAAGATACCCGCGACCCGGCCATCCGCATCCCACAGCGGGCTGTGCGAGTGCGTGAAGAAGGCTTCCTTCGACACGCCGTCGCGATCCGGCGTGTAGCGGCCGTTTTCGACGAACACCGTTTCGCCCGCCAGCACGCGATCGAAGATCGGCGTCAGCTGGTCCCACATCTCCGACCACCATGCGCGCGCCGGCTGTCCCAGCATCCCAGGATGCTTGCGGCCAAGGATGCGCGCATAGGCATCGTTGTAGAAGGTGAACAGCTCCGCCCCCCAATGCACCATCATCGGGAAGGCTGAGGACAGCACGATCTGGACGGCGGTCTTCAAGGGGGCCGGCCAGCCGAGCGGATCGCCGAGCGGATGCGCGATCCAGTCGATCGCCCGCAACGTCGCCGCGCAATCGCCCCCCGATGCCGGGAACGGTAAGCGGGGATCGTGGACGGCAGCGATGGTCACGGAACGGGTCTAGCCATCCCGCGGCCCTTTGGCAGCGTCTTTTTTTTGGAAACCCACGCATGACGGGGCCAGCAACATCCGGCGGCACCCACCCGAATATAATCTCTCCGCTTCGGCTCCAATAGCGGCGTATCGGCGCCAAGCATCGACTACATCGCGCCATGGGCGGAAGGCAGGGAGCGGTTGCAGGATAGCAATCGCCCATCCCATCGCGGCTCTCCGCCAAATATACATCCAGTTCAGACTATATTTCATTACATGACGAAGAGGTTTTGCCGTTTGCTTGCAATTGTCGATCAGCCCATAACCGACTTGCGGGTTAATTCGACTGATGTATATTGCCGATACGGGTCTAACGGTGAGACAAATGCCAGCTGCACATTGCGTGTCTTCACTGGAGGGGGTCATCCTTCAGGCCGACCAGGCCTTTCTTGATCTGCTCAAGCGCGAGGAGAGCGATGTCATCGGCGCCTCGTTTCGCGACATTACCGACCCGCGCGATTTGCAGCGCAGCGTCGATATGCTTGCGATGCTGGAGGACGGCGCCGCGCCGCTCCGGTTCCAGAAACGCTATCTGCGCCCGGATGGCACGACGATCGCGGCCAATCTGCTCGTCACGCGCTTCTCCGACCCCGATCGCCTGATCGCCACCTTGTTCTGGCGGGATAACGGGCGGCAATTGCCGCCGGCCCGGCTATGGGCGACCGCCCTCAGCATCCGCCATGTCCATGAGACGCGCGTCAGGCTGTTCGGACCCGATCTGAGCACGGACCCGATCGGATCGATACTGATAGGCGTCTATCTGGCGGAAGCGGAAGGGCGCAGCATCGGCATCAGCCAGATCGCCGCCTATGCCGGCATCGCCCGCTCGACCACGCAGCGCTGGGTCGCGGTGCTGCAGCAACGCGGCATCATCGAACGGGACGGAGACCCGACGATCGACCTGTTATTGACCCAATCGGGGTTGCAGCGGGTCGAAGCGATGCTCGCGACCGTTTACGATGCGCCCGACGCAGCGGTGATGGTGGCCTGAACCATCTGCATCACGTGATCGAGCTGCGCCGCCGCAGCGGTTTGCCCCTCCGCATCCAAAATGGTCATCGCGGCCTCGAGGTGATCGAACGCCTTCTGCATGCTGCATTTGTCCACGGTACACCTCAATCCTAAACACCCGTGGTCGGGTACGTTTTCGCAAGTGTACGGGACATGACCGGGCGACACCACTGTCTTCGTGCGCGACTCGTCGCGTTCGCGCCGACCGTTCCCTCCCTGAAAGCCGGTCGTCGGATCGGTCACGCCCGGCGCGACGTCGCACGGGGATGCAGCGCGTCCAGCGCGTCCGCATTGTCCCGCCCCCAGGCGTAGAGCAGTTCGACGGGCTCCACGAAGCGCCGGCCCAAGTCGGTCAGGCGATATTCGACGGCGGGTGGTATGGCGCTCTGCACGTGCCGGCTCAGCAATCCGCTCGCCTCCAGATCGCGCAGCGTCTGGGTCAGCATCTTCTTCGATATACCCGGCAGGCTTCGGTGCAGCACACCCGTGCGCGCGGCGCCGCCATGACGGGCGGACAGCGTGTGGAGCACCATGCTGGTCCACTTGGTCGCGAACAGCTCCAGCACGCGGCGCGGCGCGCAATCCTCGCGCCATTCCTCATCGGGCGTTCCCGGTTGCATGTGGTTACCTCCTGGTGCCTGGGTACGCGAATGGTGCCGTCTAGAAGCGTGTCGGGGCCGTGCCTAGCTTCCGCCTATCAAGGAGATAGCTATGACGAAGACGGCATTGGTGGTTGGCGCGAGCGGGATCGTCGGCAGCGCGACGGCGGCCTTGTTGGTCGAGCAGGGCTGGACGGTCCACGGCCTCGCCCGTCGCCCATCCCGTCAGGCGGGCGTGGAACCGGTCGCGGCGGATCTGCTGGACGCGCGCGCCACGGCCGCGGCGCTGCGCGGCATCGCCCCCGACGCCGTCTTCATCACGACATGGTTGCGGCAGGACAGCGAGGCGGAAAACATCCGCGTCAACGCGGCCATGGTGCGCAATCTTCTCGACGCCCTCGCCAAGCCGACGGGCCCGAGGCATGTCGCGCTGGTGACCGGCCTGAAACATTATCTCGGGCCGTTCGAGGCCTATGGGCAGGGCACGCTGCCGCAAACGCCATTCCGCGAGGAGCAGGGACGGCTCGACGTCGAGAATTTCTATTACGCGCAGGAAGACGAGGTGTTCGCCGCCGCAGCGCGCGACGGCTTCACCTGGAGCGTCCATCGCCCGCATACCGTGATCGGTCTCGCCGTCGGCAATGCCATGAACATGGGCACCACGCTCGCGGTCTATGCGACGCTGTGCCGCGAGACGGGACGGCCGTTCACGTTTCCCGGATCGGCGGCGCAATGGTCGGGCCTGACCGACATGACCGATGCGCGGCAGCTCGCCCGCCACCTCATTTGGGCGGCGGTTACCGATGCGGCGCACGACGAGGCGTTCAACGTCGTCAACGGCGACGTCTTTCGCTGGCAGTGGATGTGGCACCGCATCGCCGACTGGTTCGGTATCGCGGCGGCGCCGTTCGATGGCATCGTGCGCCCGCTGGAACAGCAGATGGCGGACGACGCCGCGCTGTGGCGCGCAATCGCGACGCGCGAGGGGCTGGTCGAGCCAGACCTCGGCCGTCTCGCCTCCCCCTGGCATACCGATGCCGACCTCGGCCGGCCGATCGAGGTGGTTACCGACATGAGCAAGAGCCGCCGGCTGGGGTTCACCGGATACCAGCCGACCGACGATGCCTTTTTCGCCTTGTTCGAACGCCTGCGCGGCGACCGGCTGATCCCGTAAAGCTGGATCGGCGCACGAGCCGGACACGCGACGATCCCCGGGTCGTCGCGGCAGCCCTGTCGTTTGCCGCCCGTCACCGGATCGGCAGGGCGGCATGCCATATCGCCCCGCCTCTCCCGCCCGCCTCTCCCGCCTCGCCACCCCGCCCCGTCCTACGTCGCGACGGGGCGAAAGAGGGGTTGATCCTGTGCCCCGGAGGCGTATCTGGCGCCATCGGTCGCGGCGGTCGCGACTCGATTCCCCGGCGCGCGCCTGCACGCCGAAGAAGGACAGCAATGAAACCTCGATCTACCCCCATGTCCAGCGAGGGCGACAGTAGGAGCTTTGCTCCGCTGATCGGCATCGCCGGACGTGACCCGGTCGGGGAGTTCGTGCCCACCGCCTGACGCGGTGCCGCGATCTCCTGGACCGGACAGCCCCCGGAACCAAGGAGGTCGCCAATGACCATCTATCTCGCGCGTGTCGAACGGCACGTGGACACCACCCGCGTCGAAGCCTTTAGCCGGCGCATCCGCCTCGCCGCGTCCCGTCCCCTGCACGTGACGGACGATAACCCGCGCCGACGCGTGGCGGCGTTCCGCGCCGCCTGATCTGCCGCACCCCTGAAAGATTACCCGCACGCGGAGTTCGTGCCATGACCTTGCATGCCCTGGCCCTGACCGGCCCCGGCGGTGCGCGCCCGCCGCGCGCCACCGCTCATCTCGACAGCGCCCACACGGGCGACATCATCGGTGCGTTCGGCACCATCGCCGAAACCGACACCGGCGCGCGCCGTGGCTGGCGGCGCCGCCTGCTGACGCTGGCCGCGATCGTCGGCCCCGGCCTGATCGTCATGGTCGGCGACAATGATGCCGGCGCGTTCGGCACCTATACCGAAGCCGGCCAGAATTACGGCACCAGCCTTTTGTGGACGCTGCTGCTGCTCGTCCCCGTCATCTATGTGAACCAGGAAATGGTGCTGCGCCTCGGCGCGGTGACCGGGGTCGGCCATGCCCGGCTGATCTTCCAGCGCTTCGGCCGGTTCTGGGGGGCGTTCAGCGTCATCGACCTGTTCCTGCTCAATGCCCTGACGATCGTCACCGAATTCATCGGCATCGCGCTGGGCCTCGACTATCTCGGCGTGCCGCGGCTTGCCGGCGTGGCGATCGCGTCGATCCTGATCGTCGCCGCCGCCAGCACGGGCAGCTTCCGCCGGTTCGAACGCTTCATGATGGTGCTGGTGTTCGGATCGCTGTTGCTCGTCCCGATCGCCCTCGCGATCCACCCGCCGGTCGGGCAGATCGCGCGCGACATGGTGGTGCCGCACATGCCCGCGGGCGGGCAGCTTGCCGACGTCATGCTTCTGATCATCGCGATCGTGGGCACCACCGTCGCGCCCTGGCAGCTGTTCTTCCAGCAGAGCTATCTGATCGACAAGCGGATCGGGCCGCGTTTCATGGCCTATAGCCGGATCGATCTGTGGGTCGGCATCGCCGTGGTGATCGTCGGCGCGGTTGCGATGATGGCGTTCACTGCTGCTGCGTTCGCCGGCACCGCGGGGGTCGGCCACTTCACCGATGCCGGCGCGATCGCGCGCGGGATCGAGGCGCATGCCGGCCGGCTGATGGGCATCCTGTTCGCCATCGCGCTGATCGATGCCTCGATCATCGGCGCGGCGGCGGTGTCGCTCAGCACGGCCTATGCCATCGGCGACACGTTCGGCATCCGGCATTCGCTGCACCGCTCGCCGAAGGACTCGATCCCCTTCTACCTCGTCTTCGCCGGACTGATCGCGGTCGCGGCGGCGCTGGTGCTGATCCCGGGCACGCCGCTGGGTCTGCTGACCAATGCGGTGCAATCGCTCGCGGGCGTGCTGCTGCCCAGCGCGACCGTGTTCCTGCTGCTGCTGTGCAACGACACGGCGGTGCTGGGACCATGGCGCAACGGGCGCTGGCTGAACCTGTTCACCGGTGGGGTGATCGCCGTCCTCGTCCTGCTGTCGGTGATCCTGACCGCCTCGGTGCTGTTCCCGACGATCGGCGCGGCGGCGATGCTGTGGATTTTGGGCGGGGGATCGGCGCTGGCGCTGATCGGCTGGATCTTAATGCGACTGCTGACCGGCGGGAGGGCAGAGGCGATCGACCGTCGCGGCCGTGCCGACTGGCGGATGCCGCCGCTCGATACCCTGGCGCCCGCCATGTTGGGGCGCGGCGAGAAGGCCTGGCTCGGCATCCTGCGACTCTATCTCGTCGTCGCCGGCGGCTCCGTGCTGGTCCGCATCATCCACCTCGCGCTGACACACCAACTGTAACCGGCACCGTCCAAGGGGAGTTATCATGACCCGGCTTTTTTCACTGGCGGGCGCCTGCGCGCTCGCCGGCCTCCTCCCGCACGCGCCCGCTGCGGCGCAGACCGTCCAGGATCGCGCGCCGGCCGTCACCGCGCCCGCCACGCCGATCGCGCCCGACGCCATGCCGGACGAGCAGCGCTATGCGGTCCACGGGCAGGCGACGGTCGTCCTGCAAGCCACGCCTGGCTTCGCCTCGCCCTATGCCGGCGCCAACAGCCTGACGCCGCGTCAGGCGAAGGAAACCGTCGACGTCACGCTCTATGCCGGCGTGCGCCCCTGGGCGGGCGGCGAGCTGTGGGTGAACCCCGAGATCGATCAGGGCTTCGGCCTGTCCAATACGCTGGGCGTCGCCGGTTTCCCCAGCGCGGAAGCCTATAAGGTCGGCCGTACCGAACCCTACACGCGCCTGCAACGGCTGTTCCTGCGCCAGACCATCGACCTGAGCGGCGCGCGCGAGGCGGTGGCGGGCGTCGCCAACCAGCTCGCCGGATCGCGCACCGCCGATCGTCTGGTGCTGACCGTCGGCAAGTTCGGCGTCGGCGACGTGTTCGACACCAACAGCTACGCCCACGATCCGCGCGCCGATTTCCTCAACTGGTCGGCGGTCGACACGGGCAGCTTCGATTATGCCGCCGACGCCTGGGGCTATAGCACCGGCATCGCCGCCGAATGGTATCGGGCCGCCTGGACGCTACGCCTGGGCGCCTTCAACCTGTCGAAGGTCCCCAACGGCGAGACGCTGGAGGGGGGCTTTGGCCAATATCAGCTCGATGCCGAGGTGGAGCATCGCCACCAGCTGGCCGGCCGCCCCGGCGCGGTGCGCGTCACGCTCTTCCGCAATCGCGGCCGGTTCGGGCGTTTCGACGAAGCGCTGGCGCTGGCGAACCGGACCGGCGACGTCGCCGATACCGGCCTGGTGCGCAGCCGTCGCACGCGGGCAGGCATCGGCGTCAACCTCGAACAGGCGGCGAGCGACACGCTCGGCGTCTTCGCCCGCGCCGGCATCGCGGACGGGCAGGTCGAGCCCTATGACTTCACCGACATCGACCGTACGGCGCAGGCCGGGCTGTCGCTGCGCGGGGCCGGTTGGGGACGGGGCGGCGATACGCTGGGGGCAGTCGTCATCGTCAACGCGATCAGCCGCGCGCATCAACGCTATCTCGATGCCGGGGGCCTGGGCGTCCTCGTCGGGGACGGCCGCCTGCCGAACCCCGGTGCCGAACGGATCGGCGAGGCCTATTACAAAGTCGCCGCTGCACGGGGGGTCGATTTGACCGTCGATTATCAGTTTATCGCCAATCCCGGCTACAATCGGGATCGCGGGCCGGCCAACGTGTTCGCCTTCCGGGCCCACGGCGCCTTCTGACCGGGCACGCCCGCCGGAGCCGGACAGCGATGCGGCGTGTCAGCGCCGCGCCGCGTCGCTCTTCGCGCGTTCGGCGGCGAACGGTTCGGAGGCGTTCCACGTGGGCCAGGTCGCGCCGGCCGCGATCTCGCGGCCCAGCGCATAGGCGACGCTGCCCTCCTGCGCCGCGCCGGTCATGTCCCAGCCCGGTTTGAACGCGTCGCAGGTCTGGTGATAGCATTCGGCATTGTAGCGCGCCCGCTCGCGCTCGCCCGCAGCGGCACCCCCGCGCACCAGATCGCGACCCGCGCGGAAGTAGACGCCCGGCACGCCCCTCTGCGCGAAGGCATAATGGTCGGAGCGGTAATACCAGCCCGCCTCGGTATTCTCCTCCGGCACGATCCGCAGCCCCTGCGCCGCGGCGACGCGGGCGAGGTCCTGCTCCAGCGGGGTACGGCCGACCCCGATCAGCTCCAGGTCCCGCGTCCGCCCCAGCACGATATGCGGGTCGAGGTTGAACTGCGCCGCCGTGGTGGCCAGCGGCAGCGCGGGGTGGTCGGCATACCAGGTTGCGCCGAGCAGGCCCTTTTCCTCCGCGGTCCAGAGGGCAAACACGACCGATCGGCGCAGGCGCGGCGCGCCCGCGAAGGCGCGCGCGATTTCCAGCACAGTTGCGGTGCCCGTGCCATTGTCCACCGCGCCATTGCGGATCCGGTCGGCGGGCGGATCGAACGCATTCTCGCCATAGGCATCCCAATGCGCGCCATACAGGATGCTGCCCGCCGCGGGATCGGTGCCCGGCAGGATGCCGACGATATTGTGGCTGACCGCCCGGTCGAGGCTGGTGCGGACATCGGCCGACAGGGCCACGCCCTGCAACGCGATGCCGCGAAAGTCTGCCCGCTGCGCCGCGCGCTTGGCGGCAGCGTAATCGAGGCCGCCCTGCCGCAGCAGCGCCACGCCGATGTCGTTGCGCAACGTGCCGCGAATGCCGAAGGCCGGCGGAACGCTGCCCGTATCCAGCGCATAGCCGGGCACCGCATCGCTGTTGGCGAGCTGCAGCCAGGGGTAGCTCGACGGGAAGGTATCGTGGATCTGGAAGAAGGCGGCGGC
The DNA here is from genome assembly GCF_001638925.1 of Sphingomonas sp. NIC1. Taxonomy (NCBI): domain Bacteria; kingdom Pseudomonadati; phylum Pseudomonadota; class Alphaproteobacteria; order Sphingomonadales; family Sphingomonadaceae; genus Sphingomonas; species Sphingomonas sp. NIC1. Next base: position 2,890,168 of record NZ_CP015521.1, on the reverse strand, counting down.
GCCATGCTTCTGCGCCTCGGCCAATTTGGTGCGCGCCGCGGGGCTGGATGCGCGCCCGCCGAAGCCCAGATCGCGCCCCGCCTCGACATCGGGATCGCCGGCGAGCGCGACCACCACCTTGCCGCGCACATCGACGCCGCGATACGGATCATAGCCCAGCCGCGGTTCGACCACGCCATAGCCGACGAAGACGACGCCCGCGTGATCGAGCGTCGTCGTCCCGACGATCCGCGACGATGCCGCAATCTCGACGCCCGGCCGCAGCGCCTCAGTCTTGCCGCCCAGCGACAGGTCGAACCGCGCGGTCTCGCGCGTCCAGCGCAGCAGCGGGACGGTCTGGCGATACCCAGCATTCCCCGCCGGTCGCAGCCCGAGCGCCGCGAACCGCTTTTCGAGGAAGGCGAGCGTGATCGCCTCACCCGGCTGGGTCGGCCCGCGCCCGTGAAAATCGTCCGCGCTCAGCGTCTTCACATCGGCCTTGATCCGCGCCGGCGACAGGATCGGCGCGCGGGGATCGGCCGACGCCGTCGTGGCGGCGGTCAGCAACAGAAGGGGGAGCCAGCGGATCATGCCGGCAGCGTGACCCAACCGCCCGCGACGCGCAAGCGCTACACGCCCGCGTCGCGGATCGTTTCCATCGCGACGAAAGTCGAGGTGTTGGCGACATGCGGCAGCGCCGAGATGCGCTCGCCCAGCACCTCGCGATAGCGGCGGATGTCGGGGGTGCGGACCTTCAGCAGATAATCGAAGCTGCTCGCGATCATATGGCATTCCTCCACCTCAGGAATGCGCAGTACGGCACGGCGAAACGCGTCGAGCGCCGCTTCCCGCGTGTCGGACAGCTTCACCTCGGTGAAGGCGATGTGATCGAGGCCGAGGCGCACCGGATCGATGACCGCGCGGAAGCCCAGAATATAGCCCTGATCGATCAATCGGCGCAGACGCACCTGGCACGGCGTCTTCGACAGGCCGACGCGGCGGGCAAGTTCGGTAACGGACAGGCGACCGTCGTCGCGCAAAGCCTCGATGATGCGCCGGTCGAACGTGTCGATCGGCGCGTTCTGGGATGGTTTGCCGTCCATTTGGCCTGTGCCGCTCTCGAAAATCGGGTCGTTCGGCGCGATCCTGCGCGCATTTCGGACGGATCGCCAGCGCGAAAGTCGATATGGGCGGATCGTAGAGAGGACCTTCGCCCATGACCCGCCCGCCCTTCGCCGATTTCGCGCCGCCCGTCCGCCCGCAGACGCCGCTGCGCGCTGCGATCACCGCCGCCTATCGTCGTCCGGAGGCAGAATGCCTCGCGCCGCTGCTCGACGCCGCGACATTGCCCGACTCGATCGGCCGCGACGCCGCCGCGACGGCGACGGCGCTCGTCACCGCGCTGCGCGCCAAGCACAAGGGCACCGGGGTCGAGGGGCTGGTGCAGGAATATGCGCTGTCGAGCCAGGAAGGCGTCGCGCTGATGTGCCTCGCCGAGGCGCTGCTGCGTATTCCCGACACCGCGACGCGCGACGCGCTGATCCGCGACAAGATCGCCGGCGGCGACTGGCGCAGCCACGTCGGCGACGGCCGCTCGCTGTTCGTCAATGCCGCGACCTGGGGCCTCGTCGTCACCGGCAAGCTGACCGGCAGCGTCAACGACAGCGGACTGGGTGCCGCGCTCACCCGGCTGATCGCGCGCGCGGGCGAGCCGGTGATCCGCCGCGGCGTCGACATGGCGATGCGCATGATGGGCGAACAGTTCGTCACCGGCGAGACGATCGCCGAGGCGCTGAAGCGCGCCCGCCCGCTGGAGGCGCGCGGCTTCCGCTACAGCTACGACATGTTGGGCGAAGCGGCGACCACGGCGGCGGACGCCGACCGCTATTATCGCGATTACGAAAACGCCGTGCGCGCGATCGGCGAGGCGTCGGCCGGCCGCGGGATCTTCGACGGGCCCGGCATCTCGATCAAGCTGTCGGCGCTCCATCCCCGCTACGTCCGCGCGCAGGCGGCGCGGGTGATGGGCGAGCTGCTGCCGCGCGTGAAGGCGCTGGCGGTGATGGCCAAGGGCTATGACATCGGCTTCAACATCGATGCCGAGGAGGCCGATCGGCTGGAGCTGTCGCTCGACCTGCTCGAAAGCCTCGCCACCGATCCCGATCTCGCCGGTTGGGATGGGCTTGGCTTCGTCGTGCAGGCCTATGGCAAGCGCTGTCCGTTCGTGATCGACTGGATCGTCGACCTCGCCCGCCGCGCCAACCGGCGGATCATGGTCCGGCTGGTCAAGGGCGCCTATTGGGATGCCGAAATCAAGCGGGCGCAGGTCGATGGCCTCGCCGACTTCCCGGTCTACACGCGCAAGATCCACACTGACGTCGCCTATATCGCCTGCGCCCGGAAACTGCTGGGCGCGCGCGATGCGGTGTTCCCGCAGTTCGCGACGCACAATGCCCAGACGCTCAGCACCATCTATCATCTGGCGGGCCCCGACTTTACCGTCGGCGATTATGAATTCCAGTGCCTGCACGGCATGGGCGAACCGCTGTACGACGAAGTCGTCGGCGCGGAGAAGCTGAACCGCCCGTGCCGCATCTACGCGCCGGTCGGCACGCACGAGACGCTGCTGGCCTATCTCGTCCGCCGCCTGCTGGAAAATGGCGCGAACTCGTCCTTCGTCAATCGCATCGCCGATCCCGAAGTGTCGATCGCCGATCTGATCGCCGATCCGGTCGAGGCGGTGCGCGCGATGGCCGCGCCGGGGCAGAAGAACCCGCAGATCGCCCTGCCGCAGGACCTGTACGGCGCGCGCCGCAACTCCGCCGGGCTGGACCTCAGCGACGAAACCACGCTGGCGATGCTCAGCGAGACGATGGCGGGCGAAGGCCCGTGGGACGCCGGCGTCGTCGGCACGCCCCGCGCAGTGTTGAACCCCGCCGATCATCGCGACCGCGTCGGCACGGTGCACGAGGTGTCGGTTGAGCAGGCGCAGGCTGCCGCCCGCGCCGCGCAGGCCGCTGCGCCCGGCTGGTCCGCGACCACCCCGGCGGAACGTGCCGCGATGCTCGACCGCGCCGCCGACGCGATGCAGGCGCGCATGCCCCAGCTGCTGGCGCTGATCGTGCGCGAGGCGGGCAAGTCGCTGCCCAATGCCATCGCCGAGGTGCGCGAGGCGATCGACTTCCTGCGCTATTACGCCGAGCAGGCGCGCGCGACGTTGGGCACCGGCCATCGCCCGCTAGGCGTCGTCACCTGCATCAGCCCGTGGAATTTCCCGCTCGCGATCTTCATCGGACAGGTCGCCGCGGCGCTGGTCGCGGGCAATGCGGTGCTCGCCAAGCCCGCCGAGGAAACGCCGCTGATCGCCGCGCAGGGCGTCGGCCTGCTGCATGAGGCGGGCGTGCCGACCGACGTGCTGCACTTCGTGCCCGGCGATGGCGCGATCGGCGCGGCTTTGGTCGCGGCGCCCGAGACGATGGCGGTGATGTTCACCGGATCGACCGAGGTCGCGCGGCTGATCCAGAAGGAACTGGCCAAGCGTCTGCTGCCCGATGGGTCGCCCATCCCCTTCATCGCCGAAACCGGCGGGCAGAATGCGATGATCGTCGATTCCTCCGCGCTCGCCGAACAGGTGGTGGCGGACGTCATCGCCTCCGCCTTCGACAGCGCGGGCCAGCGCTGTTCGGCGCTCCGCATCCTGTGCCTGCAGGAGGAGGTCGCCGACCGCACGCTCGCGATGATCAAGGGCGCGCTGCACGAACTGTCGATCGGCCGCACCGACACGCTGGCAACCGACATCGGCCCGGTCATCACCGCAGAGGCGAAGGCCAATATCGACGCACACATCGCGAAAATGCGGGACGGCGGCCACCGCGTCGAGCAGCTCGCGCTCGCCGGCGATACCGCGCACGGCACCTTCGTCGCGCCGACGATCGTCGAACTGTCCGACATCGCCGAACTGGAGCGCGAGGTGTTCGGGCCGGTTCTGCACGTCGTCCGCTTCCGCCGCGCCGAACTGGATCGGCTGATCGACCGGATCAACGCCACCGGCTATGGACTGACCTTCGGCCTGCACACCCGCCTCGACGAGACGATCGCGCACGTCACCAGCCGGGTGAAGGCGGGCAATCTCTACATCAACCGCAACGTCATCGGCGCGGTGGTGGGCGTGCAGCCGTTCGGCGGACGCGGCCTGTCGGGCACGGGCCCCAAGGCGGGCGGGCCGCTGTATCTCGGCCGGCTGGTGTCGGGCGCGGACCTGCCGCCGGCGGTCGTGTCGGACCATGCCGATCCCGCCGCGCGCGATCTGGCGCTGTGGCTGGAGGATCGTGGCGAGCGCGCGCTCGCCACGCGCGTCCGCGATGCGATCGCCACGTCGATGCTCGGCGCGGCGACCGAGCTGGCCGGCCCGGTGGGCGAACGCAACCTCTATGCCCTCCACCCGCGCGGACGCGTGCTGCTGCTGCCGCAGACGCGCGACGGCCTGATCGAACAGATCGGCGCCGCGCTCGCCGCCGGGAACGACGCGGTCGTCGGCGATGCAGGATCGCTGGCCACAGCGCTGGCAGCGCTGCCGCCGAGCGTCACCGCCCGCGTGCGGCTCGCCGACGACTGGCGGCGTGCGCCGGCCTTCGCAGGCGCGCTGATCGAGGGCGAGGCCGCGCACGTCTCCGCCGCGCTGACGGCGCTCGCCGATCTGCCCGGCCCGATCGTGCTGCCCCAGGCGGGCTGCGCGGGCTACCGCCTCGACTGGCTGGTCGAGGAAGTGTCGACGTCGATCAACACGACGGCGGCGGGCGGCAATGCCAGCCTGATGGCGATCGGCTGACCCACCGGCTGGGGCGCGTCGGTCAGACGCGCTCCAGCATCAGCGCGATCCCCTGCCCCACGCCGATGCACATGAACGCCATCGCGTAGCGGCCGCCGCTGCGGTGCAGCTCCTCCACCGCGCTCATCACGATCCGCGCGCCCGACATGCCGAGCGGATGGCCCAGTGCGATCGCCCCGCCGTTGCGGTTCACCCGCGGGTCGTCGGCGGCGATGTCCAAATCGCGCAGCGTCGCGATCGCCTGTGCGGCAAAGGCCTCGTTCAGCTCGATCACGTCGAGCTGGTCGAGGCCGATGCCGGTGATCCGGCACAGCTTGCGCGCCGCCTCGATCGGGCCGACGCCCATGATCCGCGGTGCGATCCCCGCCGCCGCCATGCCCAGCACCCGCGCGCGCGGCGTCAGGCCGTGCTGCGTCGTCGCTGCCTCGCTCGCCACCAGCATCGCCGCGGCGCCATCGTTCAGGCCCGAGGCATTGCCCGCGGTGACGGTGCCGTCCGCCCGCACGACGGGCTTCAGCTTCGCCAGCGCGTCGAGGCTCGTCGCGCGGGGATGTTCGTCGGTGTCGAAGACGATCGGATCGCCCTTGCGCTGCGCGATCGTCACCGGCACGATTTCCGCCGCCAGCCGCCCGCTGGCGATCGCCGCAGCCGCCTTCTGCTGGCTGGCGAGCGCAAAGGCGTCCTGATCCTCACGCGCCACGTGCCACTGGTCGGCGACATTCTCCGCGGTCTGCGGCATCGTGTCGACGCCATAGGCCGCGCGCATCGCCGGGTTGACGAAGCGCCAGCCGAGCGTCGTATCCTCGATTTGCTGCCCCCGATCGAAGGCGCCGGCCGCCTTGCCCATCACATAGGGCGCGCGCGTCATGCTCTCGACGCCGCCCGCGATCCCCAACGCCGCATCGCCGCAGCGGATCGCCTGCGCGAGGCTGCCGACCGCGTTCAGCCCCGATCCGCACAGGCGGTTCACCGTCGCGCCCGGCACGCCGTCGGGCAGGCCGGCGAGCAGCACCGCCATGCGCGCGACGTTACGATTGTCCTCGCCCGCCTGATTGGCGCAGCCGAGCAGCACATCGTCCACCGCGCCCCAGTCGACCGACGGATTGCGCTCCATCAGCGCACGCAGCGGGATCGCGGCGAGGTCGTCGGCGCGCACGCTCGCGAGCGCGCCGTTCAATTTGCCGATCGGCGTGCGGATCGCGTCACAGATGAAGGCATCGGGCATCGGGCGTCCTCTCCAGCGTTTGCCGAAGGGCGTCGCCCCGAATGGCGTGCGTCGTCAAGCCGCTACGGGCCGGCGCGCGTCGCTTTGCCTAAGCGCGCCGCTCGATCAGCAGGCGGTACAGCCGCTGCGGGATATGCCAGCGCCGGCCGAGCAGGATTGCGCCGATCAGCACCGCGCCGGCATCGCGCAGCTGCGTCACCAGCGTCCGCGCCACCGGGCGACGCGTCGCCTCCGCGTCGACCACGGGCACGACGACATCGACCGCCTGCGACAGCTCGATCCCCTCATACCCCACCGCCATCGGCGGCGCGGTGACGACGATATAGTCGAACCGCTCGCGCAGCTCGGCGAGCAGGCGCACGTCGCGCCGTTGCAGCGAACAGGCCGCAGTGCCGATGATCGTCGTCATCATGTCTTCGAACGGTTCGAGTTCCAGGCTCGCGGCGGTCTCCGACACCGGCGCATCGCTGGCGAAGCGGACGAGCAGCACGCGCGCGCCGGCGCGGCGCGCCATCGCCCGGCCCAGGCCCAACGCGGCGGTTTGCAGGCTCATCCGCGAGCTCGGCGCGACCAGCAGCACTGCCCGCCCGCTACCCTGGTGGTGCGCGTCGACCGCCGCGATCAGCCGGCTGTAGTCGCGCGCCACGCCCTCGCCCTGTTCGGCGACGGGGGCGGCGAGCACGGGCAGGCCCAGCGCCCGCTCGACCTCCACCGGGGTCAGGAAGGTTTCGCGCAGGCTGCCGGCGATGAACACCGCCGCGCCCGCGATCAGGATGCCCGCGAAGATGCTGCCGGCGATCAGCAGCAGCGGCGGATTGGTGCGCCTGGTCGGGGGCGTCGGCGCCTCGATGACGCGGACGTTGGGGCTGCCTGCCTCGGTCGTCTGGTTAAGCTGCACGCGCGCCTGTTCGACCTGTGACGACAGCGACTTGAAGCTGTCCGCCAGCACGTCGCGGTCGAGCTTCATCGTCGTCAGCCGGTCGCTGATCGCATTGAGCTGCGCCAGCCGCGCCCGCGACTGGCCGAGCTGCCCTGCCAGTTCGGCGCCGCGCGCCTCCGCCCCGGCCACCGTCGCGCGCGACTGGATCAACTTGTCCTTGGTCGAATCGAAATATTGATTGCGGCCGGTGCGCTGCGTCATGACCAGCGACGATTTCTGCTGGGTGATCGTCGCCTGCAATGCGGCAATCTGCTTGTCGAGCTGCGTCACCTGCGGCGACGTCGCCATGAAGCGCGACGCCAGATCGGCGCGCTTGGCCTGCAGGCCCAGCAGCTGCGCCTGCATTTCGCCCAGCGCCCGCGCCGCCTCGGTATTGTCGTTGTACAGGCGGATATCGGCGGGCACCGATTTGGCCTGGCTGCTGAGGCTCGACAGGCTGCGGCGCCCGTCGGCCAGCTCCGCATCGCTTTCCAGCTTGCTCTTGCGCAGCAGGTCGTCCTGCGCGACCGCACCCGCAACCTGCGCGGCGATATCGACGATGCCGTTCTGCTGCTGATAGGCGGTAATCCGCGCGCTCGCTTCGTCCAGCTGGCGCTTGATCGCGTTGCGCTGCTGTTCGAGGAAGGCGACGCGACCCGAGGTCAGCACGGTCGCACGGCTTTCGAAATAGCGGCGGATCAGCTGGCGCAGCGCATCGGCGGCCTGTTGCGGATCGCGCGCCGTATAGGTCAGCTGGATGACGTTCGCTTCGTTCGCCTTGGTGACGTGCAGATGCGACTGGAATTTCTCCAGCGCCGCGTTGATCTCCGCCGGCGAGGCGGCGGGGCCGAGCTGCGCGCGCACCACGTCGCGGTGCAGCTCCAGGCTGTCGAGCATCTGAAGCTCGACATTGGCGACCGCCCCCGGGTCGAGCACCTGCCCCGGCAAGGGCGCGCGCCCGGCGTCCTGCATGTCGTAGATGCCGGCGCTCAGCGGCAGCAGCCGCGCCTCGGCACTATAGCTTGGCGGCAACAGCAACGCGACGAGGATGCCCAGCCCGATGATCGATCCCGCGACGATCAGCGCGAGTCGGCGATAATAGAAAATGCCGTTCAGCAGGTCGCGCAGTGCGAATTGCCCGTGGCGCGTCTCCGTTTCCTGCTGCTCGGACGAAGACGTGAAATCAGGCATCTGGTGGATTGTCCGAGGCTGCTGGAAAGGGCTGGTGCGCCTTATGGTCGGTTCCTCTTACCTTTCCATTAAGCCTTCCGCTATATCGACTTAGCGGAAGCGACCCGTCCCGTGTCTTGCAGTGGGACGGCCGGGTGGCGCGCGGGCAACGGGACGGTGACGATGGGCAGATACGGCTTGGCGACCATGGCGGCGGTGCTGGCGCTGGTTGCGCCGACGATGGACGCGCTGGCGCAGGTGGCGCCGGTCGGGCGGACGCCCGTGCGCGGGATGGCGGCGACGCCAGCCCCTGCCCCTGCCCCAGTGATCGATCGCACCGCCTATCGCATCGCGCCCGGCGACGAGCTGGCGATCAGCTTTCCCTACAATGCCGAACTGGATCACGCCGGGCCGGTCGGCCCCGATGGCCGCATCGCGATTCCGCTGGTCGGGAACGTCCCCGTCGGCGGCCGCACGATCGATGAGGTCGCGGCGCTCATCTCGGCCGATCTGCGCCGGCAGGGCGTGGTGGAGGATGCCCGCCCGACGGTGGCGGTGCGGCAATATGGCGGCGTCGTCTATGTCGGTGGCGAGGTCCGCCAGCCCGGCCCGGTAAAACTCACCGCGACGATGGACCCGATGCAGGCGGTGATCGGCGCCGGTGGTCTGCTCGACACCGCGCGCACGCGCAAGGTGGTGGTGATCCACCGCAATGCCGACGGCACGATCGCCCAGCGTCAGGTCGATCTGAAGGCCTATACGAAGAACGGCATCGCGACCGGCATCGATCTGCAATCACAGGATATCGTGTTCGTCCCGCGCTCGTCGATCGCTGAGGCCAATCTGTGGATCGACCAACATATCAACAAGCTGCTGCCGTTCAGCCGCAGCCTGAACTACAATCTGGGCGGCGGAGCCGTCTTCGGCCGCTGACATGACCGCCGCGACGCGCGCCCTGCCTTTTCCGCGACGCAGCCTGCGCGGCTGGATGCAGGCGGCCGACGTCCGCTGGGCCTATGTCGCGCTGCTCGTCGCGCTGCTGCCGCTGTTCGGGCAGAGCTTCCATTATGTGAAGCTGCTCAAGCCCGCCTGGGCCTTGTCCAAGGCGTTTCCGCTGCTGTCGCTGCCGCTGTGCCTGATCCTGTTCGCCGGGCGCCGGCCGGAAGGGTCGCGGCAGATGGTCGTGACGATCCTGTGGCTGGTGCTCGTCCCCACCTTCATCTCGCTCTTCACCTTCCAGCAGACCTTCTTCATCGCGCTGGCCTCGCAGCTCAAGCTGTTGCCGCTGCTCTACATCTTCTCGCTGCTCGGGCTTTTGCGCTGGCTGCGGCCGACGCTGCGCGAGATCGATGCCGCCTTCCTCATCTGCGCCGTCGTCACCTTCGTCCTGTTGCTCGCGATCTGGCGGCTGGCGCCGCAATCGGCCTATGCCGAACATTATGTGGCGGGCGATTCCCCGCTTCTGTCGGCGGACGCCCGCGGCAATCGCATCCGCATGCCAATGTATTTCGGCCTGATCGGCATCCTCTACGCCTGGCGCCGCTTCACCGCACGCTGGCAACCGCGCTGGTTCGCGGCCTGGGGGGCGGGCTTTGCCATGGTGTTCGGCCTCGTCCGCATGCGCACCTTCGTGCTCGGCGTGACGCTGATGGCGGCGATCAACGGCTTTCTCGCGGCGGGCCCGCGCCTGCGGCTGCTGATGCTGGCGCTCATTCCCTTCGCGCTCGCCGCGCTGTTCTCGGTGCCGTTCATGGCGTCGATCTTCAGCACCGACAAAGCCTTCGCGTTCGACGTCCGCTATATCTCGACGATGAAGGCGATCGGTTTTCTGGGCACCGATCCGTTTCGCTGGATCTTCGGCGTCGGCACGATCAGCCCGATCGATCCCGCCGGGTTGATGACCTATTTCAATCACTTCTTCTTTCTTGGTGACATCACCTGGATGGGGATCATCTTCGAATATGGGATCATCGGCGCGCTGCTGATCGCGGCCGTCCCCTTGCGCGGCGTGCTGCTGATGGATAGCGCCCGCCGCCTGCATGACACGCCCTTCCTGGCCGCGCTGCGCGACTATCTCGTCTATTCGCTGCTGATATCGGAAATGCTCCCCATGACCCTCGCCCCCGGGGAGATCACGTCGATCATGGCGATCGCCCTCTACGCCCGGGAATTGCCCGCAGCAGGGGGGCGTCGTCGATGAGTAGCGCGGCCGAACACTCCCTGCTGCGTCGTCTGCACCAGCGCTATGGCGGGTCGCTGGTGACGGTCGGCACGCGGCTGATCGACATTCCCTGCCGATACGGCATGCACCTGATGATCGCGCTGCGCCTGTCGCTGGATCAGGTCGGTGCCTTCTACATCGTGTTCGGCGCGCTGATGATCGCATCGGGCCTCGGCCGCCTGGGGATCGACCGCGCGCTGACCCGCGAAATGGCACGCCTGCTCGCGGCGGACGATGCAGCGGGCGCACGGGCGGCGATGCGGCGGGCGGCGATCATGGTACTGCTGCTGTCGCTCGCGCTGACCGCCCTCGCGCTGCTCGCGGCTTGGCCGCTCGCAGCCTATGTGATGCGCAAGCCCGACATGGCCCCGCTGTTCGTCATCGGCGCACTAGCCATCCTGCCGCAGAATTTCGCCAATCTCGTCGCAGGTGCGCTCGCCGGGCTGCACCGGGTTACGCAGAGTCAGATCGTCTATACCTGGCTGTGGCCGGGGCTGTTCTGCGTCCTGGTGTTCGCGCTGCCGATGTCGGACGCGCATGCGCTGGCGGCCGTGGCGGCGAGTATGACGCTCGCGACCCTGATCGGCGGCGTGATGCTGCTGCGCGATCTGCCGGCGGTGACGCCGGGGCGGCCGTCCAATCCGCCCGAACCCCTGCTCGGCACTGGTCTGTCGCTGTTCAGCCTCGAACTGGTGCAGCTGCTCATCAGCGCGGCGCCGCCCTTCATCCTCGGCATCCTAGCCTCCACCGACGAAGTGGGCCTGTACGCCATCGCCTGGCGGGTGGTGCTGGTGATCTACATGTTCGTCAGCGGTGTCGCGTCGATGGTCGCGCCACGCTTCGCCCGGCTCTACATGATCGGCGACCTCGCCGGCCTGCGGCAAGAGGCCGCGCGCGCCATTGCCTTGGCGCTGACGCTCGCGATCCCGCCGATCCTCGCCGTAATCGTGTTCCCGGACCGGATTCTCGCCCTGTTCGGCCAGCAATTCCTGCCCGCCGCCACCGCATTGCACATCCTGATCCTCGGCCAGATCGCCGCCGCGCTCACCACCACCACGCCGGAGCTGCTCGGCATGACCGGCTATGCGCGCGCACTGCTGCGCGTCAACGGCCTGGCGACGCTCGTCCTGATCGGCGGGCTGGTGCTGCTGTCGGCACCTTTGGGCGCGCAGGGCGCGGCGATCGCGACGAGTGCGACGATGCTGGTCAACGCGATCGGATGCAGCCTGATCGCGCGCGACACACTGGGCTTCACGCCGCTGGGTGCCGTCTACGCGATGTGGCAGAACCGCCGGACAGCGTTACCGCAATGAGCGAACGGCTCGACGTGGCCGATAAATGCCCGCTATGTTGTCATAAATTCCTTGGCGGCGGCGGTCGGAAAACGCAATGTTAAGCCTTTGTGGCGTAAGGAGTTTTCAAGCCCGTTTCCGGAGTCCGTGGTCTTGACGTCCGACACTACGACCGATCCGAACCACGGCGAACCCTATCGGGGTGTGGAACGCCGCCTGCGTGCGCCAGTGTTGGGCATGCGGTTCCGTGATCTCGATGAAAACGGCGCGGCGCAATACATGCTGCAGACGCCGCGCAGCGCCGACGAAGGCTTGGGCGTGTTCGTCACGCCCAACATCCAGCATATCGCGCTGGCGCGGAAGGACGACGAGTTCCATCGCGCGCTGCAAAGCGCCCAGATCATCGTCGCGGACGGGTTTCCGGTCTATCGCTTCGCAAAGCTACGCGGCCTCTCGCTGCCGGGCCGCGTTGCCGGGCGCGCCGTGATCGAGCGGATGTTCGCCGACCCCGCCGCGCTGGCGGGCCACAGGGGGTTCTTCGTCGTCGACAGCCACGCCACGGCGGAGGGCATCGAATGCTGGCTGAAGGACTTCGCGCCGGCCTTCGCGGTCGAGACGCTGGTGCCGCCGTTCGGCTTCGAGAAAGACGCCGCCTATTGCCGCTCGCTCGCCGATGCGATCTCGACCTTCGACGCGACCCTGATCTTCCTGTGCGTCGGCGCCCCCAAGAGCGAATTGTTCGCCTACCGCTATCGCGCGCTGCTGCCGCCGGCATGGGCCTTGTGCGTCGGTCAGTCGTTTCGATTGCTGCTCGGCATGAATGCCCCCCCACCCGACCTGATGGTGCGCCTCAACCTGGAATGGCTGTGGCGCATCGTCCTCGAGCCGCGACGCATGCTACAGCGCTATGGGCCCAGTACGATCGGCTTTCTGCGTGCAGCGGTCGCAGACCTGCGTCAGTCGCGTTAAATCCATCTCATCTTACCGAGGATATTTTCGTGGAAGACCAATTGCGCACTATCCTCGACGACGCCGGCGGGCTGTTGAAGCCGGCAGCGTCACTGTCGCCGCGCGACGACCTGTTCGCCGCCGGTCTCACCTCGTTCAAGACCGTGGGCGTGATGCTCGCGATCGAAGAGGAATTCGACGTGGTGTTTCCGGATCAGCTGCTCACGCGTGCGACCTTCAGCAGCATCGCCGCGCTGACGGCGGCGATCGAGAGCATTCGGGGAGATGCCGATGCTGCATGATCCGTCCGCGACCGGACGTGCGATGGCCGCCGCGATCGAGCGGGTCGTCGCCGTCGCCGCCGCGCATGCCGACGCGGTGGATCGGGAAGGCCGTTTTCCCGCCGAGGCCGTCGCGTCCCTGCGGCAGGAAGGGCTACTCGGCGCGCTGGTGCCGGTCGCGCTGGGTGGCAGCGGCGCGACGATGGCGGAGATCGTCGGGCAATGTCAACGATTGGGGCGCGTCTGCGCATCGACCGCGATGGTCTATGCGATGCATCACAGCCAGCTCTCCTGCCTGGTGATGCATGCGCTGGACGACCCCTGGCAGCGCGATTTCGCGCGCCGGATCGCGACCGAGAATTTGCTGATCGCCTCGATCACGTCAGAGGTCGGCATCGGCGGCGACATGCGGTCGAGCCGGTGCGCGGTCGATGTGCAGGATGGCCGCTTCACGCTGGAAAAGCAGGCGCCCACCGTCTCCTACGGCGATTATGCCGACGTCTTCTTCGTGACCGCGCGCACCCATGCCGAGGCGCCGCCGTCCGATCAGGTCCTCGTCGTCGTGCCGCGCGAGGACGCCTCGTTCGAATCCACGGGTGGGTGGGACGCGCTGGGCATGCGCGGCACCAGCACGGTCGGCTTCACCTTCCGCGCCGAGGGCGTGGCCGCGCAGATCATGGCCGTGCCCTTCGCCGATATCGCCGCCGAAGCGATGGTGCCCGCATCGCACCTGATGTGGGGCGGCGTATGGACCGGCATCGCGGTGGAGGCGTTGACCCGCGCGCGCACCTTCCTGCGCACCGCCGCGCGCCGCCAGCCCGGCCAGACGCAGCCCGGCGCGCATCGCCTGATGCACGCCGCCGGCCTGCTCGATGGCATGCAGGCGCGACTGCGCACGCTGATCGACCAGTTCGACGCCACCCATGCGCTCGGCAGCGACCGCGCCGGGGCCGATCCGCAGGAGACGGGCTGGCCGCAAGGCATGGCGCGCGCGACCGTGCTCAACATGCTGAAGCACGACGTATCGACGCAATGCCATGAGGTGGTGCTGGAGGCGCTGCGTATCTGCGGCATGGCCGGATATCGCAACGGCACCGAATTCAGCATCGGCCGTCATCTGCGCGACATCCTGTCGGCGCAGCTGATGATCAACAACGACCGCATCGCCAGCGGCACCGGCGCCATGCTGTTCGCACAGCGCGCCGAACTGGGAACGCTCTGAATCATGGACATGCCCACCAGTTTCCGCACCCGCCTGATCGAGGCCGGCCTCGTCTTCCCGACCGGCATCGACGGCCTCTGGGGTCGCAGCGGGACGTTCGAGGCGGTGTTCGACGGCCTGGAGCGCGCGATCACCGCGGCGGGGCTGAAGGACAAGCCGGAAGTCATGCGCTTTCCACCGGCCATGGCGCAGAAGACGTTCGAAAAGAGCGGCTATATGAAGAATTTCCCGCACTTCGCGGGAACGGTGCATTGCTTCTGCGGTGACGACCGCGCGCATCACAAGCTGATGGGCCAGATGGAGCGCGGCGAGGATTGGATGGGGAACCAGCAACCCGCTGATCTCGTGCTGACGCCCGCCGCCTGTTACGCGGTCTACCCGATCGTCGCCGAACGCGGCGTACTGGGCGAGGACGGTCATCTGGTCGATGTGGCCTCATACTGCTTCCGCCACGAACCCTCGCTGGAGCCGACACGGCTGCAGCTGTTCCGCATGCGCGAATATGTGCGGATCGGCACGCCCGAACAGGTGCTCGCCTTCCGCGCCGACTGGATGGAACGCGGGCAGGACTTCGTCCGCACGCTAGAGCTGCCGTTCGAGGTCGACGTCGCCAACGACCCGTTCTTCGGCCGTGCGGGCAAATTGCTCGCCGACAATCAGCGGATGCAGAATCTGAAATTCGAGCTGCTGGTGCCGGTCAATGACGGTGCCGGACCCACGGCCTGCCTCAGCTTCAACTATCACATGACCTATTTCGGCGACACCTGGAACATCCGGACGCCCGATGGCGAACCGGCGCAGACCGCCTGTTGCGCGTTCGGCATGGAGCGGCTGGTGCTGGCGCTGCTGCGTCATCACGGCTTCGACCTCGCCGCCTGGCCCGCGGGCGTGCGCGCGACGCTGGGCCTCGACTGAGCGCATCCGATGGCGATGACCCCGATCTATATCGATGGCCGGTTCGGCTGGCTGCATGCACCGGCCGAAGGCGGACACGCGCCGGTCGGCGTCGTGCTGTGCCCCGCCTTCGCGCAGGAAGAAGTGTGTACCCACCACGGCCTGATGGCGTTGGGCGAGGCGCTGGCCGCGCGCGGGGTCGCGGCGGTCCGCTTCGATTATGGCGGGACCGGAGATTCGGTCGACGGGCCGGTGACGCTGGATGGGCTGGTCGCCGATGCCGAAGCGGCGGCGGCCTGGCTGCGCGGCCACGCCCACGTCGATCGCGTGATGCTGGCCGGCGTGCGATTGGGCGCGGCGGTCGCCATGCTGGCGGCGAAGCGCCTCGATGATGTCAGCGCCCTCGTCCTGCTCGCGCCGGTGCTGTCAGGTCAGGCGTTCCTGCGCGAAACCCGTGCCTCGGCGGCGGTGGCGAGCCTCTCCGGCCTCGACCCCGTCCCGCCTCTGGAGAGCGATCAGCCGCTCAACACCAACGGCTTCCGCTGGACCGCCGCATTCCAGCGCGAGGTGGCGGCGATCGACCTCTCGGCCGTAGAGGCGCCCGTCGAGACTGCGCTGTTCGTGCCGCCGCGGACGGACCGGCGTTCGGGCAAGCTGGCCCAGCGCTGGCGCGACGCGGGCGGCGCGGCCACCGAACTGCCCTTCGCCGACTATGACGGCTGGATGCAGGATCCCACGACCAACGAGACGCCGGTCGATACCTTCGCCGCCGTCGCCGATTGGGTGGCCCGGCACGCCGGAACGCCCGCGGGCGCCCCCATCGCGCCGCTGCGTGACGCCATATCTCTCACCACCGATACCTTTATCGAAGAGCCGCTGTGCTTCGGTCCGGACGACGCGCTGTTCGGCATGCTGTGCCGGCCCGCCGGCCGCCCGGCGGCGCCGGTGGCGGCATTGTTGATGCACGAGGGCAGCACCCATCACATCGGCAACGGGCGCGCCTATGTACGCCTCGCGCGCCGTCTGGCAGCAGAGGGCTTCGCCTCGCTGCGCATGGACCTGACCGGCATGGGCGACAGCCCCGCGGGCGACAATCCGCGCCACCCGCATTACGACCCCGAACGCATTCCCGAAGGCGTCGCCAGCCTCGATTGCCTGGAGGCCCATGGCTTCCCCCGCGCGATCGTCGCCGGCTTGTGTTCAGGCGCACACACCGCCTTGCAGGTGACGCTCGCCGACGAACGCGCGGTGGGTAGCGTGGTGCTCAACCTGCAAAAGTTCATCTGGCATTATGGCGACGATATCCGCGTCGCGGTGCGCGACAACAAACGGTCGCTGAAGGGCTATATCCGCGCGATGCGCAATCCGGGCGAATGGCGCCGGATGCTGAAGGGCGAGGCCGACCTGCCCGGTATCGCCCGCGTCCTCGCCAAGCGGAGCGCCATTCGCCTGCGTCACGCCGCGACCAGCCTGCTGCCGCCCAAGCCCGGATCGGAAGCCGCGCAGGTTCGCGAACAACTCCAGACGCTGTCGGCACGCGGTGCACACGTCCACCTCGTCTTCAGCGACGAAGACCCCGGCCTTGCCGACATGGGCATGAAGCTCGGCCGCGGCGCGCGCCTCCTGCGTCAGTATCCGCCCGTCCGGATGGTCACGCTCGACCGCGCCGACCATCACTTCAACGGCACGCTGGCGCGCGATCGGCATATCGAGATGATGATCGCCGCGATGACCGATGCGGTCGCCGCGCATGGTACCGGCCTGCCCCCCGTCTCGCCGCGGACGGAGTTGCCGGCGGCAGCCGAGTGACCCGGGCCGCTTCGGTGCGGCCCGAAGCGGCCAGCGGCACGATCGCCGGGCGCGGATTTCGCCTCGGCATCTATGCGGCGCTGATCACGCTGGATATCACCGCGCTGTTCGCGTCCTTCACCCTGGCCGGCGCGGTCACGTTGAACGACGCGCTCGACGTCTGGGTGGTCAACGATCTCGCCGTGCTGCTGCCGATCTATTTCGGCATCGTGCTGCAGCGAAAGCCGTACAGCGGCCGGTTCTTCCAGAACTGGCGGCGAACGACGCGCGATGCGGTGACGGCGCTGCTGACCGCGACGGGAACGGCGCTGCTGCTCGTGTCCTACCTGCATGCCGAAGTCGACGTGTCGTTCCGCCTGCTGCTGGCCGGCGTCGTGATCGCCGCCGCGCTGATGGTGGCGGGCCGCTGGGCCCTGCACGAACTCGCCGAAGCGCATACCGGCGGCTGGCATATCGCCACGATGGTCGTCATCGACGGCATTCAGCCCGCCGCGCTGCACGATCCATCGATCGCGCGGCTGCCGGCGATCGACATGACCGGCATCGACATCACGGCACCCGCGCTGCCCCACCATATCCTCGCGACCTTCAGCGAACGGACCGCCGACGCCGAGCGCGTCATCGTCGCCTGCGCGGCGGACCGGCGCGAGGCCTGGGCGCGACTGCTCCGCGGTGCCAACGTCCAAGGCGAAGTGCTGCTGCCCGAATGGCAGAGCTTGGCGCCCGTCCGCCTCTCGCACCTTGCCGACATGCCGAGCGCGGTCGTGTCGCTAGGGCCGCTCGATACGCGCAGCCGCCTGCTCAAGCGCGCCTTCGACCTGTCGGTCGCGGGGGGCGCATTGGTGCTGCTTTCGCCGATCCTGTTCGTCACGGCGCTGGCGATCAAGCTCGACAGCCGCGGGCCGGTGCTGTTTCGCCAGCCACGCGTCGGGCGCGGCAATCGGCTGTTCCACGTCCTGAAGTTCCGCAGCATGCGGGTCGATGGCGCCGATCTGGCGGGCGATCGGTCGACGCAGCGCGGCGACCCGCGCGTCACCCGCGTCGGCCGCTTCATTCGTGCGACCAGCATCGACGAGCTGCCGCAGGTGCTCAACGTGTTGCGGGGCGAGATGAGCATCGTCGGCCCGCGGCCCCATGCGCTCGGCAGTCTGGCGGGCGACCGGTTGTTCTGGGACGTCGAGCCCCGCTATTGGCAGCGGCACGCGATCAAGCCCGGCATCACCGGCCTTGCGCAGGTCCGCGGCTATCGCGGCGCCACGGAACATGCCGACGATCTGCACGGCCGCGTCGACCACGACCTTGCCTATCTGCGCGGCTGGACGCTGTTCCGCGACCTGCGCATCATCCTGATGACGCTGCGGGTGCTGGTTCACCGCAACGCCTTCTGACGCGTCAGTCCTTCGGTGCTTCGCGCACGTCGCCCTCGCCCGCCGTGCCGGCGCTGCCGATCGAACGGTCGATCAGGCCCGACCGGCTCATCCACCAGAACAGCAGCACACCGGGCAGCGCGGCAAAGGTCGTTCCCCAATAGAAGGCGACATAGCCGAACCGGTCGACCAATTGCCCCGTCGTCGTCGCGGTCAGGATACGGCCGACGATACTCGCCGCCGCCGAGATCAACGCATATTGCGACGCGGTGAAGCGCAGGTCGCACAGCGCCGAGAAATAGGCGACGACGGTGACGCCGCCGATGCCGCTCGCCATATTCTCGAACGCCATCGCGCCCGCGAGGCCGAGGTTCGAATGCCCCGACGCGGCCAGCAGCGCGAAGCTGGCGTTGGACACCATCATCAGGATCAGGCTGAGCATCACCGATCGCTTCAGGCCCAGCCGCGCATACAGCACGCCGCCGAGCGCCAGACCGATCCAGAACGCCCAGAAGCCGATAACCACGTCGTACAGCGCGATCTCGTCATTGGTGAAGCCCAGGTCGTCGAGCAGAAGCCGCAGCGCCTGCTGCCCCAGCGTATCGCCGATCTTGTGGAGCAGGATGAACGCGAGGATCAGCCACGCGCCGTGGCGCCGGAAAAATTCCAGGAACGGCCCGACGATCGACGCTTGCACCTCGGCAAGCCCGCGCCGCTGAGCCGGTTCGCGCCGCCGCGCCGGCTCGCCGCGGGTCAGCGCGACGATCATCGCCGGCAGCGCGAACAGCACGCAGGCGAGATAGGCGACATGCCAGTTCGATCGCGCCGCGATCACCAGCGCCAGCGATCCGGCCAGCACCGACCCGATCTTCCAGCCATATTGCGTCATGCCCGATCCGACGCCCATCTGTTCGGGCTCCAGCGTCTCGATGCGATAGGCGTCGATGACGATGTCGTAGGTCGCGCCGGCAAAGCCGACCAGCACGACCGCGATGATCGTCGCCTGCAAATTCGCCGCCGGATCGACCAGCGCCAGATTGGTGACCGCCGCCATCACCATCACGCCCGCCAGCAGAATCCAAGACACGCGCTGCCCCAGCGCGCCGATCAACGGCAGCCGTACGCCATCGACCATCCACGCCCATAACGGCTTCAGATTGTAGACGAGGAAGCCCAGCGTGAAGGCGGTGATCGTCGCCTTGTCCAGCCCGTCCTGCTTCAGCCGCGTCGTCAGCGTCGCGCCGATCATCGTAAAGGCGAGGCCCGACGAAATGCCCATGAAGAACACCGCGATCGGCCCGCGTTCCGCATAGGGCGCCAGCGGCGTCAGCCGCGCCCGGATCGCCGGCGAACGGCGCATGATCGCGATGACGAATGCGGCGAGGGCCGCGACGATGAGGAAGTAGAGATTGTTGCCGGTCAACATGGCGGCAACACTAACGGCTTATTCGCCGCCGACCAGCGGGATTACGCGGCGGGAGCTTCCCCCGGCGGCACGGCGAACAATGCGAAGCCCGTGGGCAGCTTGCGCGGGCGCTTGCCGGCGAGCGCGGCGTCGATCGCCTCGATCGATCCGATCAGGTCGCGCTGCTGATAGGGTTTGACGAGGCGCCCGGTCGCCAGCGCCTCCGCCTCGGGCGGGAAGCGGCCGGTGACGAACAGCACCGGCACCGCGGCGGCACGCGCGCTGCGTGCGACGTCCAGCCCCGATCCGTCCGCCAGATTGACGTCGACCAGCACCAGGTCGAGCGCCTCGCCCGATTCCAGCACCGACACCGCCTCTGCCACGCGGTCCACCGTCGCGATGATCGTGTAGCCCGCCTCCCGCAGGATATGTTCGGTATCGAAGGCGATGAGTGGCTCGTCCTCGACCACCAGCAGCCGTTCGATCAGCCGCTTCTTCCGCCCGAACAACATATGCCGCTATGCCCCTTGGTTGACGGCGTTATCCCATGTCACGCCCGATTCGGTTAACGCGCATCTGGCGGCAAGTGACGCAAATTTTTTCACGTCCGGCACAATTGCGCGTATGGGGCGACGATGGCCGACCCCAAAGACCCCCGCACCCCTGCAGCCGCGGGCAAGACACCCGGCGACCGGATCGCGAAACTGCTGGCCCGCGCGGGCGTCGCCAGCCGGCGCGAGATCGAACGGATGATCGCCGAAGGGCGCGTCGCGCTCGACGGCACGGTGCTCGATACCCCTGCCACCGTGCTGACGTCGCTGCGCGGCGTGACCGTCGATGGCCAGCCCGTCGGCTCGCCCGAACCGACGCGGTTGTTCCTGTATCACAAGCCGACCGGCCTGCTGGTCACCGAACGCGACCCCAAGGGGCGGCCGACGATCTACGATCGCCTGCCGCACGACCTGCCGCGGCTGGTGCCGGTCGGGCGGCTCGACCTCAATACCGAGGGGCTGCTGCTGCTGACCACCGACGGCGGGTTCAAGCGCCAGCTGGAGCTGCCCGCGACCGGTGTCGAGCGCAGCTATCGCGCGCGCGCCTATGGCAACGTCACGCAGCAGCAGCTCGAGGAATTGGCCGAGGGCGTCGAAATCGAGGGCATTCGCTACGGCTCGATCGACGCCAATATCGAGCGGCGCACCGGCGCCAACGTGTGGATCGAGATCACGATCACCGAAGGCAAGAACCGCGAGGTGCGCCGCGTCCTCGAACATCTGGGGCTGCAGGTCAGCCGCCTGATCCGTACCCGCTACGGCCCGTTCGTACTCGGCGACCTGCCGGTCGGCGGGATCGGCGAGGTGAAGCAGCATGAGATCGTCGGCTTCCGCAAGACGCTGAAGGGCGGCGCGCCGGACGAGCCGATCGCGGCCGCCCCCCGTGCCGGCTTCCGCACCGCGCCCAGCGTCGATCGCACCACCCGCACGCGCCGCGGCGCCGAGCGTGGCGTGGAGCGGCCGGCAACCGTACGGCCGACCACCCCAGGCGAGCGCCCGACGCGATCGCGCCCTCGCGCCGAAGGTGGCGCGGACCGTCCCGCCCCCGCCCGCACCGCGAAGCCGCGCGCCCCCGCGACCGGCGAAGCGCCCCGCCCCGGCTTCCGCACCCCCGCGACGACCGATCGCGGCGCCCGCACGCGGACCCGAACCGACGCGCGCCCCCGCGACGACGCCCGCGACGGCAAGGCCAACGTCCCCACCGGCGGCTCGGCGATGAAGCCGTGGGAGCGTCATGATGAGCGCGGCGCCGATCGCAGCAGCGACCGCAACCGCTCGGGTGCTCCCCGCTTCGGCCAAGGCAAGCCCGGCGCATCCCGCACCGGCCAACGACCTCCCCGCGGTGACGCCCCGACGCGCAGCGGCCCCGCGGGCAGCGGCGGGTCGCCGCACCCATCGGGCGGGCGTCCGCCCGGCGGTGGCTTCAAGGGCGGGCCGAAGGGCGGACCGCGCGGGGGCCGCTCGTGAGGGTGATCGCCGGCCAGTGGCGCGGGCGTCCGCTCGTCGCGCCCAAGGGCGACGCCACGCGCCCCACCGCCGACCGCACGCGCGAGGCCTTGTTCTCGATGCTCACCAGCCGCCTCGGCAGCTTCGAAGGCCTCGCCGTCGCCGATCTGTTCGCCGGATCGGGCGCGCTGGGGATCGAGGCGCTGTCGCGCGGCGCGGCATCGTGCCTGTTCGTCGAACAGGACGGCGCGGCATTGGATGCGCTCAAGGCCAACCTCGCCAAGCTCGGCACGCGCGGCGACGTGCGCAGCGGGTCGGTGATGGCGCTGGGGCCGGCGCGCGCGCCGCTCGACCTCATCATGATGGACCCGCCCTACGGCACCGGTGCAGGCTTGGTAGCCTTGGATAAATTGGCGCGGCTGGGCTGGACGAACGCCGCGACCTGGGTCAGCATAGAGACCGCACGCGACGAGGCGGTCGAGGTCGCCGGGTTCGCCATCGACACCAGCCGCGTGCATGGGAAGGCCCGTGTGACACTCTTGCGGGCCGCCTGATCGCAACAGGAGGGAGCCATGGCGACGCAGTTCATTCCCCACCATTACGATGCCCCGCGACGCTCGGGGCCGCAGGCGGTGGTCGGATGGGTGCATCATCCCTTGCCCAAGGGCATCGAGCTGGAGGTGCAGACGACGCCGTCCGCACAGGCGCTCGACAATCAGCAGATCGCGACGACGCGGCTGGTGCTGAGCCGCAACCAGGCGCTGCTGCTCGCCAGCTTCCTGCTCAACGCCACCGGCTATTCCGAGGCCGACGTTCCGAAACGCAGCGTGTCGCGCTGGCCGCGCTGGTTCAGTCGGCGGTCCTGATCCGCGGCAACAGTGCGAGGCCGGCGAGGCTTACGAGGCCCGCCGCGACCAGATACAGCCCGATCCACCACAGCCCCCGCGCGGCCAGTGCCTGTGCCGCGATCGGCGCGAGCGCCCCGCCCAGGATGCCGCCGACGTTGAACGTCATCGACACGCCGGTGTAGCGCACGCCCGCCGGAAACAGCGTCGGCAGCCAGCCGCCGAGCGGGCCATAGGCAAAGCCCATCACGAACAAGGCAAAGGCCAGCCACGCGAACACCACGAACAGCGATCCGGCACCCAGCATCGGCCCCATCAGCGCGCCGGCGACGATACAGCCCAGAAAGCCGATCACCAGCATCCGCTCCGCCCCCGTACGGTCCGCCAGCACGCTCGCGACGATCACGCCCGCGGCGAGAAACAGGATCGCGACCAGCTCGACGCCGAGCAGCGCCGTCTTGTCATAGCCCAGCGTCGTCGTGCCGTAGCTCAGCGTAAAGGCGGTCGCGAGGTAGAAGAGCGCGAAGCACGCCACCACCCCGCCGGTGCCGGCCAGCAGCGCGCGGCCATGACCGGCGAACAGCGTCGCGAGCGGCACCTTGGGCAGCGCTTCGGCCTTGGCCGCCTCGACGAAGGCGGGCGTCTCGGTCAGCTTCAGCCGGATCCAGAGGCCGAGCGCGACCAGCACTGCGCTCACCAGGAACGGCAGGCGCCACCCCCAGGCGCGGAACTGCCCGTCGCTCAGCATCAACCCCAGCAGCAGGAACAATCCGTTCGCCAGGATGAAGCCGACCGGCGCCCCCAGCGGCGGGAACATGCCCCAGGTGTTGCGCCGATGCGGCGGTGCGTTCTCGACCGCGAGCAGCGCGGCGCCGCCCCATTCGCCGCCCAGCCCGAGCCCCTGCCCCAATCGCATCAGGCACAACAGCAGCGGCGCCCAGATGCCGAATTGTCGATAGGTCGGCAGGAAGGCGATCGCGACCGTCGATCCGCCCATCAGCAACAGGCTGGCGACCAGGGTCGACTTGCGCCCGATCCGGTCGCCGAAATGCCCGAACACCGCCGCACCGATCGGCCGCGCGAAGAAGGCCACGGCGAAACTCGCGAAGCTCATCATCTGCCGCGCCGACGCACTTTCCCCCGGAAAGAACAGCGCCGGAAACACCAGCGCCGCGGCGGTGGCGTAAATGTAGAAATCGTAGAATTCCACCGCCGTGCCGACGAGGCTCGCGGTCAGAATCCGGCGCGGCGAGGCTGGCGTGCCGGCGGCGTCTGGGACTGTGGCGGCAGGGGATTGGCTCATGCCGCCCTTCTAACCCCCAAATAAAGGCATCTGGCAACAAAGTTGCCATCCCTTCGCAACATTCGGCCGCTAGCGGGGTGCCACCGCGACTCCCCTCCCCCTGTGGGTCGCGATGTATCGGTCGCCTTTCTGTCGACTGGTGCTCCCTGAACTACGGGGCGGCCGCACCGGTGGCTGCCCCGATTTTTCCGGGCTTGCCGCGCTCGCAGCTTGCCGAGCCAAGCGCCGTTCCCTACCTGTTCGCCGGTGACCGACACCGCCTCCCCCGCCGCCCTGCAGGATCCGCCGTATCTCAAGGGGTTGAACCCACCGCAGCGCGACGCGGTGCTCACCACCGAAGGCCCGGTGCTGATGCTGGCCGGCGCGGGTACGGGCAAGACCGCGGCGCTGACCGCGCGGCTCGCGCATCTGCTGTGGACGCGCAAGGCGTGGCCGTCCGAAATTCTCGCCGTCACCTTCACCAACAAGGCCGCGCGCGAAATGCGCGAGCGCGTCGGCCGGATGGTCGGCGACGCGGTGGAGGGCATGCCGTGGCTCGGCACCTTCCACGCGATCGGCGCCAAGATGCTCCGCCGCCATGCCGAGCTGGTCGGGTTGCAGTCGAACTTCACGATCCTCGACACCGACGATCAGCTGCGGCTGCTCAAGCAACTGATTGTTGCTGCCGACATCGACGAAAAGCGCTTCCCCGCGCGCAGCCTCGCCGGCCTGATCGACGATTGGAAGAACAGGGGCCTGGTCCCCGCCGATATCGATGCCGGCGAGAGCGAACGCTACGCCAACGGGCGCGGCGGCGAACTGTACGCGCAATATCAGGCGCGGCTGCGCAGCGTGAACGCCTGCGACTTCGGCGACCTGCTACTCCACATGCTCACCATCCTGAAGACGCATGCCGACGTGCTGCGCACCTATCAGGAGCGCTTCAAATACATCATGGTGGACGAATATCAGGACACCAACATCGTCCAGTATCTCTGGCTGCGGCTGCTGGCGCAGACGCGCAAGAACATCGCCTGTGTCGGCGACGATGATCAGTCCATCTATTCGTGGCGCGGCGCGCAGGTCGAAAACATCCTGAAGTTCGAGAAGGATTTTCCCGGCGCCAAGGTGATCCGCCTCGAACAGAATTACCGGTCGACGCCCCACATCCTCGGCGCCGCATCTGGCGTGATCGCGCATAACGGCGGGCGGCTCGGCAAGACGCTGTGGACCGAACTCGATGTGGGCGAAAAGGTCCGCGTACTGGGGGTGTGGGACGGGCCCGAAGAAGCCCGCCGGGTTAGCGACGAGATCGAGGCGGCGCAGCGGAACGGCACCCCGCTCGACCATATCGCCATCCTCGTCCGCGCGCAGCACCAGACGCGCGAGTTCGAAGACCGCTTCATCTCGATCGGCATGCCGTACCGCATCGTCGGCGGCTATCGCTTCTACGAACGCGCCGAAATCCGCGACGCGCTTGCCTATCTCCGCATCGTCAACCAGCCGTCGGACGATCTGGCCTTCGAACGCATCGTCAACGTCCCCAAGCGCGGCCTTGGCGACAAGGCGATCGCCAAGATCCACCAGCTCGCCCGCGCCGAGGGCGTGCCGCTCACCATTGCCGCCGCGCGCATCCTCGACACCGACGAACTGACCCCGCAGGCGCGCCGCGCGCTCGGCAATTTCGTCGGCGACATCGCCCGCTGGCGCGACCGGGCACGCGACCTGCCGCATGCCGAACTCGCGCGGCAGATGCTCGACGAATCGGGCTATACCGCGATGTGGCAGGCCGAAAAGTCGGTCGAGGCGTCCGGGCGGCTCGAAAACCTGTCCGAACTCGTCCGCGCGATGGAGGAATATGAATCGCTCGGTGCGTTCTTGGAACACGTCAGCCTCGTCATGGACAAGGACGGCGCGGTGCAGGCGCCCGAGGTGACGATCATGACGATCCACGCCGCCAAGGGCCTCGAATTCGACACCGTCTTCCTGGTCGGTTGGGAAGAGGGCCTGTTCCCCTCCCAACGTGCGATCGACGAAGGCGGCACGCGCAGCCTGGAGGAGGAGCGCCGCCTCGCCTATGTCGCGATCACCCGCGCGCGGCGCCGCGCGACGATCCTCCACGCCGCCAACCGCCGCATCTACGGCCAATGGACCTCCAGCATCCCGAGCCGCTTCGTCGGCGAGTTGCCGCCCGAACATACCGACAGCGACACGACCATGTCGGGCGGCGAAAGCCTGTGGCGCGCCAATTGGAGCGAGCGCGCCGATCCCTTCGCCAATGTCGCGCGCGGCACCGGCCGCGGTCCGGGCTGGCAGCGCGCGGCGGGGTCCGGCTCCGGCTTCACCACCCAGCCGACGCGGATCGTCGAAAGCCGGGCGAGCGCGGTCAGCATCGGCAACAAGGGGCGCAGCGACCTCAGCGTCGGCATGCGCGTGTTCCACCAGAAATTCGGCTATGGCGCGATCGCCGAGATTGAAGGCAACAAGCTGGAGATCGACTTCGAAGCCGCCGGCCGCAAGCGGGTGATGGACAGCTTCGTCACGATCGGGTGAGCCGGGCGTCCCCGCCCGAGTATTACCCTCCTCGTCATTGCGAGCGCAGCGACGGACTGAGGCGACGGAGTGAGGCGGCCGATCCCACCTTGGCGTCGTCCGGCAACTGCGCCCCGCCGACACCCCGCCTACCATCCGTTCAGGAACCGGCAGGGTAGGTTCCGCGTATGGCCGTTACGGTTCCGAATCAACGGACTAAGAAGCTCAGGACGATCGCCATGCTCAAGTCGCTGTCCCTCGCCGCTGCCGCGGCCGCCGCGCTCACCGCCGCCACTCCGGTCGTCGCCCAGTCGGCACAGGACGAGGCGCGCTTCACCGCCGCGCAGCAGCGGTTCGACGCCGAACTCGCCCGCTATCGCGCCGAAGTGGATCGCTATCGCGCGTCGCGCGGCGGCTACACCGGCACCGGCGGCTATCGCGAGGCACCGGCCGCAAACTATTACAACAACAACACCTATCCCGGCGATCGTGACGAGAACGGCTACGACCCGTCGCGCTATTATCGCAGCGGCGACAATTATCGCGAGCGCGTGCTGAGCGCCGACGAGCGTGTCTATGCCGGCAATGACGGCCGTTATTATTGCAAGCGCAGCGACGGCACGACCGGGCTCGTCATCGGCGGCGCCGCGGGCGGCATTCTGGGCAATGTGATCGATGGCGGCCGCAGCCGCATTGTCGGCACCCTGCTCGGCGGTGCGGCCGGTGCGCTCGCCGGCAAGGCGATCGACCAGAACCAGTCGCAGGTTCGCTGCCGTTGAGATTCACGGGGCGCGCCGGCGACGGTGCGTCCCCTCATACTTTGTCACCCCGGACTCGTTCCAGGGTCCACTCTGCGGCGAGGGGGTGGTTTGAGCCTCCTGCCGCCCCCTTGCCCCCGGAACGAGTCCGGGGTGACGGGGGACTTTGCGGAAGCCGTAAGCGTGCCGAGCCTTACCCCAGCTCCACCGCCATCAGCGTCACGCCGACATATTTCTCCGCCTCGGGTTCGAAGAGCGCACTCGGGCGGAAGGTGTTCGTGGTCAGCGTCGGATCGCCCAGGCCATCGAGCTTGAACGTGCCCAGCTTCTCCTCGCGCGGGGGCCTGCCGTCGCGCTCCACCGTGGTCGCATCGACGTAGATCTCGCCGTGCCGCGTGTAGAGAATGTGGGGGGCGATCGTGACCGCACCCTTGTTGTAGGTGGCGGTGACGGTCATCTGGCGGACGATGGCTTCGAACATCGTCGGCACCGGTCCGGTCGGCGCAGAGGGCTGGTTCATCCTCGCATCCATAATCGCTGATGCTGCATCGCAGCAAGACGCTTTACGCGCCCGTCATAGCGCAGTCAGCGATTCTGCGCGAGCAATCTGTCGAAGACGTCGATTTCCAACGGCTTCTTGAACTGGCAGCCGGCGAGATAATCGTCGGACCACATCACGTCGGCCGCGATCGTGCCCGCTTCGGGCAAGGTCAGCCAGATCGTGCTGCCCTTGGCCAGCGCGGAATAGGTTTGCAGGCGAACGCCGTGGATCGAGAGATCGACCACCTTGCATAAGGTGCGAGCGGCCTTGCCGATATGCGCATCCAACGAAACCGGCGCACGCGGGGAGCGGCGCCGGCCATTGGGTTCTGCAGGTTCGAACTCGGCGGCAAACATCGATCAAAGGTATCGCGTCGATGGTTAACGCCGAGTCAACGATCCAATCAGTTCTTGCGGAGCGTGAGACCGCCACCGAAGCGCTTGTTGAAGCGCGCGACCTGGCCGCCCGCGTCGAGCAGCTGACCACGGCCACCGGTCCAGGCGGGGTGCGCCAGCGGATCGATGTCGAGCTGCATCGTGTCGCCTTCCTTGCCCCAGGTGGAGCGGGTTTCGAACACGGTGCCGTCCGTCATCTGGACCTTGATCATGTGGTAGTCGGGGTGGGTATCTTTCTTCACGTCACACGCTCCGTATGCGGCTGGTTCCGACCAGCCTGAAAGGGAAGCGGCGCCCGTAACGGAGCGCCGCCGAAAAGTCAAAAGTCAGCGAAAGTCACACGCGTCACGCCTTGGGCGGATCGGCGATCATCGCAGTAAAGTTGGCCTCTGCAACGACTTGCCCATCAACCTTCGCAACACCTGCGAACTTGCAGACGCTGGACCGCTTCTGGACGAATTCGACCTCCAGCCGCAGCAGCACGCCGGGTTCGACGGGCTTGCGGAACTTCGCGCCTTCGATCGCCATGAAATAGACGAGCTTGCCCGATCCGGCGAGGCCCAGGCTTTCGACCGCGAGCACGCCCGCGGCCTGCGCCAGCGCCTCGACGATCAGCACACCCGGCATGATCGGACGACCGGGGAAATGCCCCTGGAAGAAGCCTTCGTTGATCGTCACCGCCTTGATCGCCGCGATCGACCGGTCGAGGACGATCTCCTCGACCCGGTCGACCAGCAGCATCGGGTAGCGATGCGGCAGCGCCGCCATGACCCGCCCGATATCGAGCGGCCCCATGGTCTGTGCGTCTTCGCTCACCGACGCGGGTCCTTAGCGGCCCTGCGGGGTGCCGGCGGCCGGCGCAGCGGCCGGAGCCGGAGCACCCGCCTGCTGACGGCGCTGGGCATTCGCGTAGACGATCTGGCGATACTGCTGCAGCAGTTCGACGGTCTGCTGCTGCGGCTGCCAGTTGGCCGGCGGCGTGATCGAGACGGTCGGCGTCGTGCGATCGATCTCGGCGATGATGTCGCGCGTGATGTCGGTCGCCGGCGGCGCGTACTGGATCGCGTTCGGCGACAGCACCAGGTTGATCTTCTTGGCCGTCACGACCGCACGCAGCGCCGGGTCATACTTGGCGACGATCTGTTCCAGCGCATAGGCCTGCGCCTTGATCGCGGGGTTCTGCGCGGCTTCGATACCGGGCTGCGCGGCAGCCTGGGCGTCGCGCACCTGCTTGGCGATCGTCGGGTTCGATTCGGCCGCGGCGGCTTCCGCCTGGCTGATCTGGCCGTCCTTGTTGGCGTCGAGGATGCCACGCAGCTTCGTGTTCAGCGCGTTCTGCGCCGCAGCGGCCTGATCCAGCTGCGCCTTGTAGGTCGTGCCGATCTGCGTGTTGGCGGTTTCGAACGCCTTCGCGCTGAAGATCGCCGCGTCGGGCTGCGCCGTTGCGATGCCGGCGGTCTGCGCCGAGGCGCCGCCGGCGAGCAGGGCGACCGAAGCCGAGGCGATCGCCACGGCGCACGTCTTGGTAATCGTCTTCATTAGAACTGCGTCCCTACGTTGAAGGTAATGAGCTTGGGATCGTCGCCCTTCTGGGTGACGAGCGCCTTGGCGAGGTCGATACGCAGCGGACCGAACGGCGACGTCCAGTTGACGCCGATGCCGATGCTGACGCGCGGCGTCGGGCTGCTGCCGTAATAGGTTTCCTTGAACGGCGAGATCGCCTGATCGAATGCGATCGTGTTCGTCTCGCTGCCCGAACATGCGCCGCCCGCGACCGCCGAATAGCCGATCGAACAGGTCGTCGCACGCAGCGCCGGCGCGGTCGCGCCGTCCGGCGTGTAGGTGTTGTAATAGAGCTGGCGACCCGCCGAGTCGGTCAGCAACCGCTGGATCGGCAGCACCGTCACGTTGCCCGCCGAATCGGTGATCGTCGGGAAGCTCGCGGTCGGCAGCGGCTTGGTCAGGCCCCACAGGCTGCCCGCCTGGACATAGACCGACGGACGCAGGCCCAGTTCGCGCGCGCCGGAGCCCAACGGGATCTCCAGCTCGGCGCGGACGAGGTAATAGGCGCGGCCACCCAGCGCGTCGTCGACGATCTGGTCGCGATCCGTGACGAGGATCTGCTTGCCGTTCGCGTCCGTCGTATAGGCCTGACGCTGCACGCGTGGGCCGACGCCACGGATGTCGAAGCCGCGGAACTGCGGTTCGCCGAGGTAGAAGCGATCGGTGATGCGGACGCTGTCGATGCCGGGGCCACGGCTCTTTTCCAGCGAATGGATATAGCCGCCCTCACCGACGATCGAGCCGATGAAGCCGCTGCCGACGTTCCAGAACTTCGAGCCTTCGAGGCGCGTACGGATATACTTCACGTCACCGCCCAGGCCCGCGAAGTCCTGGTTGAAGGCGAAGCGCTGGCCCGCGGTCGGGCGCAGGCGGCTGTTGAGGCTGTCGTAGATCAGCGAATAGCCGACCGTCGACGTCCAGCGGTTGCCGATCGCTTCGCAGAGGTAGCGGCCCGCCTTCAGCGGATCGCAGACGCCGTTGGTGAAATAGGTCGCCGAATCGAGACCGACCTGATCGTAGGACAGGCCATAGCGGCCGGCGAGCGACCAATATTCGGTCAGCGGCACGCCCGCACGGACCTGGAAACCGGTCGATACCTGCGAATAGGTGGTCTGACGCTGCGTGCCAATATAGTTGAACGAGTTGAAGTCGCGGCGGAACACGTCGACGCCGATCGCGACGTTCTTGTCGAACAGATACGGCTCGGTGAAGCCCAGCTCGACCGACTTCGAATAGGTCGAATAGTTCACGCCCGCGCGCAGCACTTGGCCCTTGCCGCGGAAGTTGTTCTGCGTGATGTTCGCCTGGATGATGAAGCGTTCGAGGCTGGAATAGCCGACCGACAGCTGCAATTCGCCGGTGCTGCGTTCTTCCAGCGTCGTTTCCAGGACGACGCGATCGGGTGCGGAACCGGGGTTCTGCTTGATCTCCATCTTGTCCTGGAAGAAGCCCAGGCTGTTGATGCGATCCTGGCTGCGCTTCACCTGGAAGCTGTTGAACGCATCGCCTTCCGCCAGACGGATTTCGCGGCGCACGACCTTGTCCTGCGTCTGCGTGTTGCCGTTGATGTCGATCCGCTCGACATAGGTGCGCTGCGCCTGGCCGATGTGGAAGTTCATCCCCATCGTCAGCGTTTCGGGATCGCGGCTGTAATCCGGCTGCACGTCGGTGAAGGCATAGCCGAACAGGCCGGCCGACTGGCTCAACTGATCGATCGAATCCTCGACCAGCTTGGCGTTATACCAGTCGCCCTTCTTGACCGGCAGCGACGCGGCAAGCTTCTTGTTGTCGAAGTCGCGGATTTCGCTGTCGACGGTGATGTCGCCGAACTTGTAGCGCTTACCCTCTTCGACGACATAGGTGATGATGAAGTCGCGCTTGTCGGGCGTCAGCTCGGCGACCGCGCTGGTGACGCGGAAATCGGCATAGCCCTGCGTCAGATAGAATTGGCGCAGCTTCTGCTGGTCGTAGTTCAGGCGATCCTGATCGTAGGACGTGTTGGACGACAGCAGGCGGAACCAGCGCGATTCCTTCGTCGCCATCTCACCGCGCAGCTTGCCGTCGCTGAACACCTCGTTGCCGATGATGTTGATCTGGCGGACCTTGGACTTCGGCCCTTCGTTGATCTCGAACACCACGTCGACGCGATTCTGGTCGAGGTTGACCATCTTCGGATTGACGACCGCGGCGAATCGGCCCTGGCGGCGATACAGTTCCAGGATGCGGCTGACGTCCTGCCGCACCGCCGTGCGGGTGAAGATCTGACGCGGCGCAAGCTTGATTTCCTTGGTAATCTTGTCGCTTTTCAGCGCCTTGTTACCTTCCAGGATCACGCGGTTGATGATCGGGTTCTCGCGCACCTTCAGCACGATGTCGCCGGTCT
Source organism: Sphingomonas sp. NIC1 (assembly GCF_001638925.1). Taxonomy (NCBI): domain Bacteria; kingdom Pseudomonadati; phylum Pseudomonadota; class Alphaproteobacteria; order Sphingomonadales; family Sphingomonadaceae; genus Sphingomonas; species Sphingomonas sp. NIC1. Next base: position 2,858,312 of record NZ_CP015521.1, on the reverse strand, counting down.
CGACGCCCTCGATCTGATATTGGACGAACAGGTCCGACGCCTGCAGGTCCTTCAGCGCCTGGTCCAGCGTTTCCGCAGTATACGGAATGCCGACGCGCAGCTTGGTGTACGACAGCACCGTTTCCGGCTCGATGCGCTGCGATCCTTCGACGCGCAGCGACTTGATCGTGCGCACGGGCGCCGGCGTGGCGGCGGGCGCCGTTGCCGCCTGTGCGCCGGTCGCGGGTGTCGTTGCCGGCGCCTGGGCCGGCGCGGCCGCCGTCTGCGCCATGGCGGGCACACCCGACAGCATGGTGCCGGCGAGCAGCGCGGCACCCAGGCCGGCGAACTTGGAACTTGTCATCGCTGTCACTCAACCCACCCCAAAAACGTCAGGATACCCACGTAACGTCGGGAACCGCAGCGCAACGCCCTGCCCCAACCCGGTCAGCCGATCAACCCGGCCAACCGCTGCCACAGACCAACCGCGCCCAAATCGTTGAACGTGACGATCAGCATCAACGCCAATACCGCAGCCAATCCGCCGCGAAATGCCCATTCCTGTACCTGAGGTTCGAGGGGACGACGCCGCACCGCTTCGATCGCGTAGAAGAAGAGGTGTCCGCCATCCAGCATCGGCACTGGCAGCAGGTTGATGAACCCCAGATTGATGGAGAGCATCGCGACCAGCCAGACGAAGGCCGAAACGCCCAGCGCCATCTGCTCGCCGGAGATTTTGGCGATGCGGATCGGGCCGCCCAGTTCGTCGATCGAGCGGCGACCGCTAATGATCTGGCCGATCGTTTCCAGCGTGCCGCCGATGATCTCGCCCGTCATCCGCACACCGGCGATCGGCGCCTCGGCAAGTCTGACGGGGGCAAGCACGGGATCGCCGCTCTGCAAGCCCAGCCGGCCGATGCGATATTCATTGCCGAACCGGTCGCGCTGATGGACGGTGCCGATCGTCAGCGGCGTCTCGATATCGCGGCCGGCGCGCGCCACTGTCACCGTGACCTGCTGGCCCGGCCGGATCAGCGCATAGCGTGCGAGGTCGGAGAAGGTGTCGACCCCGCGGCCGTCGAGCGCGACGATCCGGTCGCCCGCGCGAAGGCCCGCCTTCTCCGCCGCGCCGCCCTCCACCACCGCGCCGACGACGGCGGGGGTGCGATCGACGCCATAGCTATAGGCGAAGCCGGCGAGGATCAGCACCGCCAGGATCAGGTTCACCGCCGGCCCCGCCGCGACGATGATCGCGCGCTGCCACAAGGGCTTGGCCTGGAAGGTCCGCATCCGCTCGTCGGCGGGCAGCGACAGCCATGCCGCATCGGGCTGGCTTGCGGGGTTCATGTCGCCGGCGAAGCGGACGTAGCCGCCCAGCGGCAGCCAGCCGAATTTCCAGCGCGTGCCCCGGGAATCGGTGAAGCCCGCGATCTCGCGCCCGAAGCCGATCGAAAATGCCTCCGCCTTCACGCCGAAGACGCGGCCGGCGAGATAATGGCCCATCTCATGAATGAACACGAGCGGCCCGATGGCGCACAGAAAGGCGAGGACCGCCATCAGGATACCGGGGGACTGGATCAAGCTGCGCAATCCTTCACGCGTGAACCTCTACACGCCCCCCAGTCCGGCCCGTGCTTCGGCCCCGAACCTGCTCGTCCGCTATCCGCCGTGCCTCGGCATCGACCGCCAGGACCGATTCCACCGTGGCGGGCGCCTGCGGGTCGTAACGCTCCAGCGTATCGGCGACGATTGCGGCAATTTCGAGGAAGCCGATCCGTCGCGCCAGAAAGGCAGCGACCGCCACTTCGTTCGCCGCGTTGAGGATCGCCGGACGCGCGCCGCCCGCCTCCAGCGCCGCGCGCGCCAGCGCCAGCGCGGGAAAGCGCACCGGATCGCACGCCTCGAAATCGAGCCGGCCGATCTTCACGAGGTCTAGCGGCTCCATCGGCGTCGCCATCCGGTCGGGCCAGGCGAGCGTATGCGCGATCGGCACGCGCATGTCGCTGGGGCCCAGCTGCGCCAGCATCGATCCGTCGACATAATCGACCATCGAATGGATCACCGACTGCCGGTGCATCACCACCTCGATCCGGTCGTTGTCGACCGGGAACAGTCGCGCCGCCTCGATCAGCTCGAGGCCCTTGTTCATCATCGTCGCGCTGTCGACGCTGATCTTCGCGCCCATCGACCAATTGGGATGCGCGACCGCCTGTTCGACGGTGACGTCCGCCATCCTCTCCAGCGACCAATCGCGGAACGGCCCGCCGCTGGCGGTCAGGATGATCCGCCGCACCCGCTCGGGCCGCGCGAAATCGAAACATTGGTGGATCGCATTATGCTCGCTGTCCGCCGGCAGCAGCGTCGCGCCGGACGCCGCAGCGGCGGCCAGGATCACCTCGCCCGCCGACACCAACGGCTCCTTGTTGGCGATCACGACGGTGCCGCCGTGCGCGATCGCCGCCATCACCGGCTCCAGGCCCGCACAGCCGACGATCGCCCCCATCGTCCAGTCCGCGCCCGCCGCAGCGTCGCAGATTGCCTGCCGCCCGCCCGCGGCTTGCGTGCCCGTGCCCGCCAGCGCCGCGCGCAGATCGGGCAGGCAGCTTTCGTCGGCGACGACGGCAATCTCCGCCTTCGTGCGGATCGCCGCGGCGGCAAGGTTGGCGACATCGCAATTGGCGGTCAGCGCGCGGACGCGGAACCGGTCCGGCTCACGCTCGACCAGATCGAGCGTCGACGTGCCCACCGATCCGGTGGCGCCCAAGATGGTGACGGTCTTCATGCAGGAAATCCCAGCGGCACCACGACGAGCAGTGCCGCGATCGGCAGCACCGGCACCACACCATCCAGCCGGTCGAGCACGCCGCCATGGCCCGGAATGACGCTGCCCGAATCCTTCACCCCGGCACGGCGCTTCAGATGGCTTTCATACAGGTCGCCCGCCTGCGCCAGGATCGCGAGCACCGGCGTCGCCGCCACGAAGCGCACCGGCAGCAGGTACACGCGGCTCATCACGAGCGCGAGCACGGTCGCCGCGACGATCCCACCGATCAGCCCGGCCCAGGTCTTGTTGGGGCTGATCGCGGGCGCCAGCTTCGGCCCGCCGATCGTCCGTCCGGCGAAATAGGCGCCGATATCGGTCGCCCAGACGAGGCTCAGCGCCCACAAGGCGTTGCGCAGGCCGTCGGGCTCATGCCGGATCAGCAGCAGCGCATAGATCGGCAGTCCGCAATAGAGGACGCCGAGCGCCAACGCCGGCCGCCGCGTGACGATGCCGAGGAAGAAGAAGGCACCGGCCAACAGCCCGAGCGCGAAGAAATTGGGACCGGCTGCGATCGGGCACATGATCGCCAGCGGCACGAACAGGACATATTGGCCCAGCCGCTTGGTCTGCGGCGGCGCGCCGTTCAACTCGCTCCATTCGGCCATCATGAACACGCCGATCACCGCAGCGAGCAGCCAGAGCGCAAAGCCGCCGAACGCCAGCGCGACCAGCGCGACGGCGATCATGCCGACGCCGGTTACTGCGCGCACAGCCAGGTCCGACGGGCGCTTGCCCGGGGCGGCGTCGCTCACAGGCCGCCGTAACGCCGCTGGCGCTGCCCGAATGCGGTCACCGCATCGGCCAACGTGTCGCCGTTGAAATCGGGCCACAGGGTCTCGACGAACAGCAGCTCGGCATAGGCCGCCTGCCATAACAGGAAATTCGACAGCCGTTGCTCGCCCGACGATCGGATGACGAGGTCGAGCGGCGGCAGGTCCGCGGTCTGCAACTCCGCCTCGATATGCTCGGGCGTAATCGATGCAGGGTCGATCTCTCCCGCCGCCGCACGCGCCGCCAGCGTCTGCGCCGCCGCAACCAGTTCGGCCTGCGATCCGTAATTGAGGGCGATCACCAGCACCGGGCCGGTGTTGCCAGCGGTCTTGGCGACCGCATCGTCGACCAGCGCGACGAGATCGGGCGCGAACCGGCGATAGTCGCCGATGATGCGCAGCCGGACATTCTCTTCGACCAGCTCGGCGAGGTCGCTGCGGATGAACAGCCGCAGCAGGCCCATCAGCGCGCCCACCTCTTCCTTGGGCCGGCGCCAGTTTTCCGAGCTGAACGCATAGAGCGTCAGCGCCTCGATACCCATCGCGCGCGCGGCGCGGGTGACGCGGCGCACCGCCTCCACCCCCGCCTTGTGCCCGGCGACGCGCGGCAGGTGGCGGGCCTTCGCCCAGCGGCCGTTGCCATCCATGATGATCGCAACATGGCGCGGCACGAGGCCGGTATTCGGAACCGCCGAGAGGAGGGGTGCGCTGCTCACGCGAACACTCCCGAAGGAGTGCCGGGCCGCTCATGCCCCCGGCATGAGCTAAACAGCTGGCGCTGTTTACCCATCACTTACCCAAAATTTCCTTTTCCTTCGCCGCCGCCGCCGCATCGACATCGGCGATCGTCGCGTCGGTCAGCTTCTGCACCTCGGTTTCGTGGCGCTTGCGCTCGTCCTCGCTGAACACGCCCTTCTTCTCGTCGGTCTTGAGGTTGTCCATGCCATCGCGGCGGACGTTGCGCACCGCGATGCGCGCGCCCTCGGCGTACTTGCCGGCGAGCTTGGCGAGTTCCTTGCGGCGCTCTTCGGTGAGGTCCGGGATCGGCAGGCGCAGCGTCTGGCCGTCGTTGATCGGGTTGAGGCCCAGGCCCGCCGAGCGGATCGCCTTTTCCACCGGCCCGACGTTCGACTTGTCCCACACCTGAACCGAGATCATGCGCGGCTCCGGCACGGAGACGGTCGCGACCTGCGTCAACGGCATGTGGCTGCCATAGACCTCTACGGTGACGGGATCGAGCAGCGCGGTAGACGCACGGCCGGTACGCAGACCGGCCAGGTCGTGCTTCAGCGCTTCGACGGCACCCGCCATGCGGCGCTCGAGATCGGACTTGTCATAGGCAGCCATGGGTTACTCCACTTCCTTCTGCACGACCGTCGAGACGCCCTCACCGCGCAGCACCGCGGCGAAATTGCCGTGTTCGCGGATGTTGAAAACGACGATCGGGATGTTCGAATCACGGCACAGCGCGACGGCGCTGGCATCCATGACCTTGAGATTCTGGGCGAGCACCGTGTCGTAACTGACGGTTGCGAACCGCGTGGCGCTCATATCCTTCTTGGGGTCGGCGTTATAGACGCCATCGACGCTGGTGCCCTTGAACAGCGCGTCGCAATTCATTTCGGCTGCGCGCAACGCCGCGCCCGAATCGGTGGTGAAGAAGGGCGATCCGACGCCGGCGGCGAAGATCACGATCCGCCCCTTTTCGAGGTGTCGCATCGCGCGGCGGCGGATGAAGGGTTCGCACACCGACGACATCGGGATCGCCGACTGCACGCGCGTCTCGACGCCGATCTGTTCCAGCGCATTCTGCACCGCGAGCGCGTTCATGACGGTCGCGAGCATGCCCATATAATCGCCCGTCGCGCGTTCCATGCCGCGCGCCGCACCGGAAATGCCGCGGAAGATGTTGCCGCCGCCGACGACGATGCACAGCTCATAGCCCTGCGCCTTCACGTCCGCGATTTCCTCGGCAACGCGCGCGGTGACGGTGGGGTCGATCGACAGGCCACCGCCCTCCCCCATCAGCACTTCGCCGGACAATTTCAACAAGATGCGTTTGTAGCGCGGCGCGGGGCTCATGGGGTCCTATCGCATGGGGGAGAAAGCGGCCGGACCTTAGGCGCACATCCGCGCCGGAGCAACCGTCGCCGCGCGGCCCCCGCGTGAGGAAATGGTGCAGAGGCACGGTTCGGACCGACGGATGGTGCCAAGGCTGAACCTGCGTTGACGAAGGGGTTCAGCAGATTTCAGGCTCTGCTCGCGTATCGCCGGAGCCATGGACAGGCTGACCCATTGGCTGAAGGCGATGTGGCGCCGTTTCCGGCGCGCGTCGGAGGCCGCGCGCGAATCGCCGCGTCGTCCTCCGCCGAAACCCCCGCGCCGCGCACCGCGTCGCTTACGACGCCGGCGCCGCCGCTCGCGATAGGAGCGTCATTCTTCGTGTCGATATGCCGTAGCAAACCCCTCAACCCCTGAACGAGGCTGCGCTTCGGCACCCGAGCGGCCGCCCCTCCAGTCCATATTTGACTCACCTCCCGATGTTGCTATTGCGAATCGTAGTCAATTGGGGGCGGTAATGAAATATCTGTATCTGACCATCGTGGGCGCGCTGTTGGGAACGACGGCCGCGAACGCTCAAACCGCTCCGCCTCGACAGGACGAGGCCAATGTCGACGACATCGTAGTCACTGCACAGCGGTCGCGCAGCGATATCGTCGCGTCGGGCCATCAGGTGACCACGATCGATCAGCGCCAGATCGAACTCGCCCGATCGGCGTCCGACACGCTGGCGACCATCCTTGCCAAGACCGTGCCGGGCCTCGCCGATTCCAGTCGCACGATCACCGATTTCGGCCAGACGCTGCGCGGCCGCGGCGCGCTGATCCTGGTCGATGGCGTGCCGTACAACACGAACCGCGACAGCGCCCGCGGCCTCATCGGCCTCGAACCCTCCGACATCGCGCAGGTGCAGGTGCTGCGCGGCAGCAGCGCTATGTACGGCAGCGGCGCGACAGGGGGCATCATCTCGATCAACACCCGCCCTGCCGGCGGGCCACTCCGGGCGGAAACGGTGCTGGCGGGCACCGGATCGCTCTCCAACCTGACCACGGCCAGTCTGGGGGGCCGGGTGCAGCAATTCGTCTCGGGCTCGGCGGGCAGCTTCGACTTCATCGTCAACGGCGGCTATCAGCGGATCGGCGGCGGGTTCGATGGCAACGGCAACCGCCGCGCGCCCGAACCCAGCCAGGGCGACCTGTTCGACAGCAACGTGTGGAACGTCGGCGGCAAGGCCGGGCTGCGCCTCGGCGGAGCCTATGTCCAGCTGTCCGCGAGCCATTATCGCGCCGATCAGCATACCGATTTCGTATCCGACCCGGCGGTCGACCGCCTGCCCGCCGGCACCGCCGCCGCCCGCCCCCTGCGCGGGATCCAGCTCGCCAACCAGAACCAGCTCTACAGCACGGTGCTGACGGCCAACCTCGCCGCGCGCGACGTCCTCGGCAGCCGGCTGACCGCGCTCGGCTATTACCGCGACTTCTTCTCACGCTACACGCCATTCGATGCGCGCGGCATCGCGACGCGTGGGCGCAACGTCGATCAGGTGACGCAGAACAGCCGGGTCTTCGGCGGCCGGCTGACGATCGAAACGCCGCTTGGGGAGCGGAGCTCGCTCACCTGGGGCGGCGATCTCACGCACGAACAGAGCGACATGCCGCTCGATGTGTTCGACCCCGTCGCGTATGATGCGAGCCGGGGTCTGGTGTTCAACCGGATCGCGACGCTCCTCTACATGCCGAAATTGACGACGCTGACCTATGGCGGCTTCGTCCAGGCGCAGCACCGGTTCGCCGACTGGCTCGCGGTGGAAGGGGGCGCCCGCTACGACCGTGCCCGCGCCCGCTTCGATGCCTTCGTCCCGCTCTCGCAATCGCGTGCGGCGCGGCCGGGCACGATCCCCGGCGGCACCATTTCCTATGGCGCCTGGACCTTCAACGGCAGCGCGACGGTGACCCCGGTCGCGAGTCAGGATTTTTTCGCGACCTTTTCGCAAGGCTTCCAATTGCCCGATATCGGGCTGCAATTGCGCAACGCCAACCTCGGCTTCAACATCCGCAATTCCGACCTGCAGCCGGTCCGCATCGACAGCTATGAGGTCGGCTGGCGCGGCCGGTTCGGTCGCGCGCGCATGACCGCGTCCGCATTCCGCACCACGTCCGAACTGGGCGACGTGCAAAGCCTCAACAACGGCCTGATCCTGGTGCGCACCGCCGAGCGCATCCGCGGTATCGAGGGATCGCTCGACGTCGGCGACCCGATCGACCGCGTCCGGGCCGGCGCGACCGCAACCTGGATCCGCGGCCGCGAACGCCCCGCCACCGCCGCCGCGTCACGCCCGATGACCGGCTATCGCATCCCCCCGCTCAAGGTCACCGCCTATGTCGAGGTCACACCCATCGACCGGCTCGACATCCGATTTCAGGGTCTATTGTCGGGCGACCGCGACTATCGGCTGAACGGCGTGCAGAGCTTCGGCCGGCGCAAGGTCGACCAATATGCGGTGTTCGACCTGACCAGCCGCTGGCGCCCAACCGACCGGGACACGGTCACGGCGGGGATCGAGAACCTCTTCAACACCCAATATTTCCCGGTCTACAGCCAGCTGCTGCGCAGCAACCTCAACAGCAGCCGCGTGCCCGCCAACGGCGCCACGCTGACGATCGGCTATCGCCGCAACTGGTGAGCGTGTCGCCTGACGGACCTGGCAGCGGGCATCCGGCGACGCGCGCACCGACGACGCCCGCGTCGCCGCGTCGCAGGCGTCAGAAGCCGACGATCAAATCCGCACTGGCAAGCCACTGACCGCGCCGGGTCCCGCCATCATAGGGGCGCGTCCCGTTCAGGGAGCGATCGTAGCGGATCTCCGGTCGAACCGTCACCGCGACCCGGCGGCTGTTGAGCGCCGCGGGACGGTACGAGACGCCGGCGGTCACCGCGCCATAGGTCGTCGGCGGCGCGGTGTAGATCAGCGCCGGCACGCCACGGATCGCGTCGGCGAACGCGGTGTCGGACCCATAGGTGACGACGAACGCGCCCTGTGGATCGCGCAGCGCATCGACGCGGAGGTTGGCCGACCATTGCGGGTTGATCGCGTGCAGGACATAGGCCGTCGCGCCATAGGCTTCCGCATTCAGCCCGTCGTCGCGCAGGTAATTCGCCTCCCCCGCCACCGTCGTGCGGTAGTCGATCTTGTAGGTCGCCGTGACGTCGTTCCACCAGCGCATCGCCCGGTTCGCATTGGGCAGGGCCAGCCGCGAATTTTCCGGTCCGAAGCGCGTCATCGCCAAAACCGTTAGGCGATCGCCGGCCAGGTGGCTCAGGCTGACCCCCAGATAGCCCGCTGCGGCGCCGTTGTTGTCCGACCTGCCGGGAACCACCTCGTTCCCCGCATCGATGCCGGCGATGACGTCCAGCTGCGGGCTGACATGCACCGTCGCGATCGCCCCCACCGTCTGGAACGCCAGTAGGTAATTGGTGACGTAGGACAAGGTGTAGAACGGGCGCGTCGAGGGATCGAGCCCTTCATATCCCATGAGCCCCGGCGACAGCCCCAGCTTGAAATCGACGCCGCCCGGCGTCAGCACCGGCGTGTGGACCACGACATTGGCCTGCGTCAGGATGAACTGATAGCGGCCGGTGAACGTCCGATCGAACAGGCCGATGGTCGGCGAATAGCGCGCGTCGGTCCCGAACAGCCCCTGCAGGTTGAAGCCCACGTCCACCCGCGGGCCACCCGCGACCGGGCGCGCGATCGTCCCCAGCACCTGATTGAGCAAGGGGCGGTTCGCGCGGTCGGCGAACTCCTGTCCGAAGTTCACGCCGGTCGCGGGATTGGCGGGATTGACCGCGATGCTTCCTTCGACCTGCAACGCATAGGTGATCGCGGGATGCTCGCGCGACGACACCGTGTCCGCCGGTGCGTCGGGCGCCACCGGATCGGCATCCGGCACCCGCGCCAGCGGTTGCGACGTTTGCGGCGCGCCGACGCCGTCGGCAGCTTGCGCGAGCGCCGGCGTCGGCGCGATCAACGCCGTGCTGGCGCACAGGCTGAGGAAATGGATCGTCTTCATCGCTCGTTTCACAAGGCAGGGGCAGCCGGATGGCGCGCCGGCGCGCGGGCATCCTCGCGTCGCCAAAGACGGCGCGGTGGGGGCGCAACCGGCCGCCGTGCCGGCTGCCGTGGTCGTCGGATCGGATGATAGGAAGCGGAGGCCCGGCAGGACCTCCGCCGCCCCAGGCAGCGGTTCAGCTGGCGAGACGCAACGGAACCGAGGCGCGCGCGGCCCCTGCCGCCGCATAGCCGCCATGGGCCAAGCGGAAGTGCGCGATCAGCTCGCCCAGTTCATCGGCCTGCCCGGCCAGGCTGCGCGCGGCGGCGGTCGCTTCCTCCACCATCGCGGCATTCTGCTGCGTCGTGGCGTCCATCTCGCTCACCGCGATATTGATCTGCGACAGACCCATCGCCTGCTGCTCGGCCGCCGTGGCGATCTCGCTGGCCAGACGGCTGATCTCGATGATCCGCCCGGTCAGGCGATCGAGCACCTTGCGCATCTCGCCGACCGCATCCACGCCGGTGCCGACCTGCGCCGTGCTCGTGGTGATCCGCGCCTTGACGTCGCCCGCCGCATCCGCCGATCGCTGGGCCAGCGCACGCACCTCGCTCGCCACAACCGCGAACCCCTTGCCGGCCTCGCCCGCACGGGCGGCTTCCACCCCGGCATTCAGCGCCAGCAGGTTGGTTTGGAACGCGATGCCGTCGATCACGCTGATGATCTCGGCGATCTCGTCGGACGATTTCTCGATATCGCTCATCGCGATCACCGCCCGCCCGACGACCGTATCGCTCAGCGTCACGTCCGCGCGGGCCGCCTCGACGACGCTGTTGGTCTCACGCGCCGCCGCCGCGGTGGTGCGGACCTGCGAGGTAATTTCGTCCATCGCCGCCGCGGTTTCCTCAAGGCTAGCGGCCTGCTGCTCCGTCCGGCGCGACAGGTCGTCCGAGGCGGTGCTGATCTCGCCCGAGCCCGTCCGCACCTCCACCGCATTGCTCGCGACCGCGGACAGCGTCGTGCCGAGCTTGTCGATGGCGGCGTTGAAGTCGACGCGCACCCGATCGTAGTCGCCGTTGAACGGCTGATCGATCTGCGCGGTGAGATCGCCCGCCGCGACCTTCTTCAGATGGGCGCCCAATGTGGACACGACGAACGCCTGATCCTGTTCCGACCGGCGTTGCGCGATGGCGTTCGCCCGGAACACCGCCACCGCCTTGGCCATCCGATCGATTTCGGACGACACGATGGCGCGGACCGGCGGCTCCTCCAGATTGCCGTTGGCCAGTTCGTTCATCTCGCCCGCGATGGCATCCAGCGGTGCGCCGACGATCCGGTTCGCGGTCCGCCGCAGCACGATGATCAGTCCGCCGATGATCGCGATCGCCGCAATCAGCAGCGTCAGTTCCGCCTGGCGCGCATCCGCCATCACCGCGCTCATCGGCAGGTCGACGCGGACGAACCACGCGCCCTTGATGCCCTTGAAGTGGATCGGCGTCTCGATGCGCAGCACGTCGCCCAGCGCCGGGTCCGACGTCCGGCCGATGCTGCCCATGCTGGCCGGCGCGGGCTTGCCGAGCAGCGCCGCATTGCGATTGTAGACGAAGGTGCCCTTGTCGGTGACAACGGTCGCCGTCCCGCCGAACGGGACGACCACCTTGTCCAGCCGATCGCGCAACGCGCTCAGCGCGATGTCGGCGGTCACGATCCCGATCGGCTTGCCCTGCTCCATGATCGGTTCCGCGATCGTCGTCATCAGCACGTCATGGCCTTCGACCGCGTAGATATAGGGCTCGATCAGCACAGTGTGCCGCGCGCGCATCGGCATCAGATAATAGTCGCCCGGCCCTTCCTTGGCGTAATCCTTCAGCGGCTCCAGCGACACGCGGTCGCCCGCCCGATACAGATAGGGCAGGAATCGGCCCGTCTTGTCCGATGCCTTGCTGTCGACAAAGGCCGCATCGCGATTGTCGAACGCGCCGGGTTCCCAGCCGGTCGACATGCCGAAGATCTGCGGGTTGCCACGCACCTCCGACCGCAGCAATTCGATATGCGCGTTGCGATCCACCACCCCTTGCTGGCGCAGCGACTGCATCGCGACCAGCGCCGAATGGACCAGCCCGATGGGACGTTCGAATTCGCCTTCCGCGCTGGATGCGATCTGCTTCGCCACGATCAGACCGGTCTCCGACGCGCGCTCCCGAGCCGCCCGGTCGATCAGCACACCCGTCGTCGCCGATCCCAGGCAGACGAAGACGGCAACCGCAATGGCGCCCCGAATGCTGATCATCGTCGCCAAAGATCGTAACGCTCGCATATTTCCCGCCATGTCTTGCTTCGTTGGCGACGGATTAGGTTCCGATTGTATAATTTTTGGTTCATCATGTTCAGAATGGACATCGGATCGGGCGCGACGCCGTCGCGCTGACGTTCGCCGTCACCGGCAGAGGACGCGCGCTGGTGTTCAAACGCGACGTCGCATCCAAAGCGCGCGGGCCATCCGTCACGCTGAAGCAACCGCAAAAAGCGTCATCCGACACGACACGAACCGCGCGCACAGGGCACGCAGCCGCATGCGCGAACGGTGCCCAGCGGGCACCGCGATTGCCGTGCTTCTAAAATGAAGAGTGTCTAACCGCGGCCGGAAGCCAGACCCCGAATCCGCCTAAGCCGTTACGATACTTAGGGGATTGGGAAGCGGTGGTGCCCCTGGCCGGACTCGAACCAGCATGCCTTGCGGCGTTCGATTTTGAGTCGAATGCGTCTACCAATTTCGCCACAGGGGCAGCGAAGACAGGGCGCCTAGCGGGTCATGCCGCGCACCGCAAGGGCATCGCGGCTCACCGCAGCAAGAAAGCGCATCAGGCCGTCGGCGCGCGTCGTCGATAGCTCAACGCCTCGGCAACATGGACGCGCCCTACGTCGTCCGCGCCGGCCAGGTCGGCGATGGTCCGCGCGACGCGCAGCACGCGGGTGTAGCCACGCGCCGACATGCGCGTCGCTTCGGCGGCCTGGGCGAGCAGGCGGCGGCCCGCGTCGTCAGGCGTTGCGACCGCGTCCAGCAATGTGCCGTCCGCCTCGGCGTTCGTCCGCGGCGCCTCCCCCGCATAGCGCGCGCTCTGGATCGCACGGGCGGCGGCGACGCGCGCGGCGACCTCGGCCGATCCTTCTTCGGGCGGCGGCAGGACGAGTTCGGCGGCGCTGACCGCGGCCACCTCGACATGCAGATCGATGCGGTCGAGCAGCGGGCCCGACACCTTCGCCTGGTAATCCGCCGCGCATTTGGGCGCACGGGCGCAGGCGAGGCTGGCGTCGCCCAGATGGCCGCACCGGCACGGGTTCATTGCCGCGACCAGCTGCACCCGCGCCGGAAAGGTGACGTGCGCATTGGCCCGCGCAACGCTGACCACCCCCGCCTCCAATGGCTGGCGCAGCGAATCGAGCACCGCACGCTGGAACTCCGGCAGTTCGTCGAGGAACAGCACGCCGAGATGCGCGAGGCTCACCTCGCCCGGCTTCACCTTCAGCCCGCCGCCGGTCAGCGCCGCCATCGACGCGCTGTGGTGCGGGCTGCGGAACGGCCGGTTGCGCGTCAGCCGCCCGCCCGCCAGCGTCCCCGCGACGGACTGGACCATCGACACCTCCAGCGCCTCGGCGGCGTCGAGCGGCGGCAGGATGCCGGGCAGGCACGACGCCATCAGCGATTTGCCCGCACCCGGTGGCCCGACCATCAACACTTAGAGGACCTCGGGGACCGCAATTAGCCCCCACCATCGACAGATGGAAACCCGAAGGACCCTGCGATGTATCACCAACCAATTGCTCCGGCCTCCGAAGCACCGGCCCGGCAGCCGAAAGTCTACAGTTACTCGCGCTGGTCAACGCCAGAGCAAAGCAAGGGCGATAGCAGTCGTCGGCAAGCCGACGCCGCCGAACGTTGGGCAGCGCGCCACGGCTACCAATTGGACCTTAGCCTCAACATCGTGGACGAAGGTGTTTCCGCATATCGAGGCGGAAACGCCCTGGACGGGGGCTTGAGCCGCTTCCTGGAGGCCTGCCGACGCGGTTTGATAGAGGATGGCTCGTTCTTGCTGGTCGAGAGCCTGGACAGAATAAGCCGCATGGCTCCCCGCAAGGCGCAACGGCTGATTGACGACATCGTCGACAACGGGGTGACCATCGTCACCCTCTCTGACGACCAACATTACACCGCCGAGCGCCTGGACAACGATCCTACGGCTCTCCTGATCGCTCTCATGGTCTCCTGGAGGGCGCATGAAGAGAGCAAGACCAAGGGAAGGCGGGTGGCGGCTGCGTGGGATGCCAAGCGGCAGCGGGTTCGCGCCAATCCCGCCGAACGTCTGACGCGCCGAGGGCCGTCTTGGCTGATCCCTAGCGATTGCGAGAGCTGGACCATAGACGAGCCCAAGGCTGCGACTGTGCGGCGTATCTACGCGATGACGCTGGAGGGTCTTGGCGAACATGGCATCGCATCGACGTTTAACCTGGAACGCGTTTCTATGCTCGGTCGGGGGAAACGCTGGCACCGATCTACTGTGTCCAAGGTTTTGCGGAACCCGGCCGTGATCGGCACCCTAGTGCCTGGGCACATCCGTTACATGGACGGGCAGCGCGTTCGGGTGCACGAAGAACCGGTGACCGGGGCCTTCCCCCCCGTCATCTCTGAAGCAGACTGGCTCGCGGTGCGAGCCTTGAAGGATGGCAGCGCGCCTGCGCCGCGTGGCCGCAACGCCGGTAGGAGCGTAGCGCATGTACTCGCCGGTTTGGCCCGCTGCCCTGCCTGCGGCTCCACAATGGCGCGGGTGAACAAGGGGGCTCCAGGTAAGGCTGGGATGCCGAAACTGGTGTGTAGTGCGGCAAAGGCGAAGGCCGGTTGTCGATACGTGTCTGTATCCGTCGAGCAGGTGCAGGAAGCCTTTCTTCGCCAGTGGGTAACCTTGGTTGCGGAGGTGCCCGCCGCAAACGGCGAGCAGCACCTGGACGACGAGCGCAAAAACTTGGAGGGCGCAATCTGGGGCACCGAGGATCATTTGGAGAACCTCGCGAAGGCCCTCAAGCACAGACCGCTGCAAGCGACAGTTCGCGAGATGGCCCGAGTTCAAGCCGAGCTACGGACAATGCGAGGCGAGCTGGAAGAGCTGGAGTTAAGGCGGACCATGGCAGATCGAGGTCTGATCGAGACCCGCCTGGGCAACCTTCAAGACCTGATAGATGCGGAGGACGGTCTCGACCTCAACGCGGTAAACGCTACCCTGAAGGTCCTGTTTACGGGGGTTATTATCGACTTCGGAGCGGGCTTCCTCCGGTTCCAATGGCGGCAGGGGGGCGAGACAGAACTGCGATACGCCTGGGTCGATTGACGTGCGGGGCGGGCCTTTACCGCCTGCCCCGCCGCCAACCGCAATTATCACCCATCCTCGGGGGTGGGTTATACCTTAGGGTACTCCTTCAGCTCCTGCCCCGCGAGGCTCGCCAGTGACTGACCTACGCCACCTCACCGCCTGGACCCATGCGCTGGCCTACGTCACCCGCGAGACGCCCGTGCGCCTGTCAGTGGCCCAGCTGGCAGTCTTTGCCTTGGCAGCCCTCGGAGACCGCAAGGGCAGCCCGATCACCTTCACGCAACTGCGTGACACCCTTGAGGGCACCCCTGGCGGTGCCGTTCATACGACCTATGGCATCTTCTTCGAGCAGCGCCGAGGCGTCCGCAACCTGGGTTGGCTGCGGCAGGAGCGGTGTGAAGACGACCTGCGGGTGAAGTGGCTGCGGCTCACTCCGAAAGGCGCGGAAGTGTTGGACGCCATGCTCCAGCATCTCGGCACTTCGGGTTCCTCCTAATTATCACCCACCCTTGGAGAGAGGAAACCGTATAGGTCCACCTTCAGGACCTTGGCGTCTCCCTCACTCGCCCAAGAGGTGAACTCCCCGCCGACGTAGCGGGTCGAGGTCCCTCGCGATGCACCCCGCTGCCCAGCGGAGCCCGGCGGGGTGCATCGCCTCCATTCTGTTTTGCTGCCCAGTCAGCAGAAGCCCGTCGCGCTCCGCAAGGCCGATGGTCCGCCGCTGGCCACGCCCAGCATCATCGCGCCCAGCGGGCGTAACCACCGAAAGAACGTCAATGTCCGAAAACCACTCGCCTACCTTCGCTGCCGTCGCCGTGCCGACGGTCGAAGAACTCGCGTCATTCGACCCACAGTCGTCACCTAGCCCAGTCGTTGCCGACGACAGCGTCAAGATTACTGCCCAGCCCTCGTTCGACATGCTTTCGCCGGATATGAAGGCGCGTGTAACGGAGAAACTGACCACCATACCTGTCGCAAGGCACATCGAGATGATGCCTGGCCTCGTGATGGACGAACTTCGTCAGCACTCTCTGAATCTTCGCATGAAGGGAGGCCTAGGCCCCTCTGCAAACGAGTATGAGCGGGAATACTTCTGCATTGCGCGGGAGGCCTACGACATCGATCAAGAGATGGCCCGCACCCATGCCGAGATGGAAGAGGTCACAGGGTACAGCCACGCGACTGATGACGATGGGCAGCCGATTGCGGTCCCCATCTATCGATTTGCACTGGAAACCCGTCAGGGCCGCGCAGAACACCTTCAGGCCTTGCGGCATAAGCGGTCCCAACTGGAACGTGAAAGCGCCGAGCGCCTCCGCCTTGCCGGGGAACGCGAGCGCGCCAAACGCCACAACCTCAACGAACTGGCGGCAATCGAGCGCGAAGCGCGTACGCGCGCCGACGAGCTGGATCGCGATGCACGGATTGATGAGAGGGCCAAGGCCATCAATCGGAACCGTGACACCATCCGGTAATGGCGTTCTACTCCCGCTCCCGTGGGTGGGTGAGCCGGGCAAAGCAGCCTATCGTTGCGGGACCCGACCCCTACGCTGACAACTCCGCACGGTTTGCCGAACGCCATCGGCACACGGAGACGGTGCTGCGAGACGGCACAGTGCAAGTCGACATGGGGGAGCCGGTCAAACGGCTTCCCTCGGAAGCCTTTACGTCCAGCTCGCGGCTCCCTGCCGAACCCCCGCTCGACCGCGAGGTCGAACCGGAACCCGACACCCCCACCACGCGCCGCCGCCCCATTCACTCCAGAGCGCATCTGGAGCCCTACGGCATCAACAGAGGCGAAGTACGCTCAAGGAATGAAAATGACTGACATCCCGACACACGTCTACGACAACTCGCGCTTTCCAGGCGGGACGCCATCACCTGACCGTGAAAAGGTCGAACGCGTGATCGACCTGGGCAATGGTCTGACGCAAGTCGACTACGTCGACGCCCCGCTGCCGCCAAAGGCCTGAACCCGCGCGCGCCGCCGTTCGCGGCTTTGCGCCAAACCTACACTTCAGGTTCACCCTGAAGGCATCTTCAGGGAACCTAGATGAACACCATAGACCCCCAGGGTAACGCCTGGGAGGAGTTCAAGCGCGAGTTCGGCTTGGACAGCTGGTCAACGCCACACAGCATTGCTGCTGATGGTGCTTCGCTCGCGCCGTTACGTGCCGAGGTCGAGCGCCTAGGCGTGGGTCGGCCACGCAAGCAACCTCCGGTGCCCGTAGCAGACGGTGAACGATACTGCTGGGGCTGCCAGTCGCCTCTCCCCATCGCATCGTTCACGGTGGACCGCTACCGCGCCGACGGCCTGAAGCTGAACTGTCGCAAATGTGACGGCACGGCCCGCGCGCGCCGCAAGCGAGAGCGGTACGCCCGTCTAAATTCTCGCGCCGCCGAGCATGCCTAGGCGCACTATTCCTGCCCCGGTCCCACCTGGGCACAAGTGGTGTTTTCAATGCTCCGCCGCGCTGCCCATGCAGCGCTTCGAGGTGGATCGCTCGAAGGCTGACGGGCGCTCATACGCCTGCCGCCGCTGCCTAGACGCAAAGCGGCGGGCCCGCGCGCGAACAAAGCGCCTGCTGACGGAGACCTACCTCCGCCACATCCACTCCTAGCGAAAGCTCTCCTATGCCTACCTTCCCCTACGCGCATCATGCGCGGCGGTTGGCGGACCCGCGCCAGCGTGGCCGCTTTGCCCATCTCGCCCTCCGCCGTCGGTACATGGACGCCGAAGACCTCTACAGGTTCGTCAGCCATCCCACGCAGCGAGGCTGGGGTCTGAACCGATGAGCGGCAATCTTGCCGATCTAGCGCCCCGACAAACTCGCCAAAACCGCCCGGCAGACCGCCGCGCTGGTGTCCTACCGGATCGACGCGACACCCGCGCGCCGGAGCTTCAGACGTTCGCCCGGATGGGCAGCGCCAGCCGTGGCGACGTGGGCGGCGCGGAAGAGCTGATGCGGACCCTTGGGGTCGTTCGGCAAGCCGCTGGGTCGTTCCAGCAATACGCGGACAACCGCTTTGCGAAGGCCGAAGAGGCCAATGCTGGGCGCGGTGCAGTCGATCAGGCGACCGGGCACGTCGACCACGACCTGGAGCAGCGGTCGACCGCCTACCGCCGCGCGGTCGAGCTGGGCCGCGAACAGACCGGGTTCCCCTCCGCCGTCGAGCAGTATGGACAAGAGCTGGCAGGCATCATCGAACACCAGACCAGCGCGGACCTTACCGCCCGCCGCCGGGAGGTGGATCAGCACATCGACCAGTTCCTTCAGGGCTACGCGCTCGACCCGGAAACCGGCAAGCTCCGAGACAGCCTGACCACCCCCGAGGCCCAGCGGTGGCTTGCGGCTGCAATGGGGGACAATCGCCAGCGCCTTACGGCTGCCGCCCACGCCCGCATTGACGAGCGTTTCAAGGGCGAGGCCCTCACCAACGCGGGTAACCTCCTGGGCTCGCAGCTGGACACGGGCGCAGTCGACATTGACGCGCTTCGCACGGTTCTTCCCCCTATCGTCACCGACGACGAGCTACGCGGCACGATCCTGAACACGTTTCAGGCCAAGTCGGAGCAGCTGAAGGCGAACGGCCGCTACGCGGACAGCGTCCGCATCCTGAACCAGCTCCTGGGGGAGACCGCCAGCATCACCGCTCCGGCTGCCCTTCCCGGCGCAGCCGCTCCCGCCGCCCCGGCGACCACCGCCCGCAAGCGCAGCCGGGACGAAGTTATCGGCTTCGTCCTGAACACCCTGGAGGGAGGCGCAACCGTGGTCGACAATGGCGACGGAGGCGGGACGACGAAGTTCGGCATCACCGCGCGCCACAACCCAGGCGTTGACGTGGCCAACCTTACCTTTGGACAGGCCTCGGCCATCGCACGGGAACGCTACTGGCAGCCCGCATACAACGACGCCAATCCCGCCGTTGCAGCCATCGCCTTTGATGCCGGGTTCATCAACTCCAAGGCCTTCGGGCGGGAGCTGGCGACCAAGCACCGCGACGATCCCGTGGGAGCCCTCAACGCCTACCGGGACCGCCTCCAGCAGATTGCGACCAAGCCCGACAAGGCGCGGTTCCTGGAAGGCTGGATGAACCGCGTGGGACGCCTGGGAACCTACCTTGGCATTGGTCCCGGCGGTTCCGGGTCAGACAACGTCATCAACGACCCCACGTTCGCCCTTGACCCCGAGCCCCTGGACCCTGTCGAGGAGGCCCGTGCGACCCCTGGGGCATCCTTCGCACCCTTGCTGACCGGAGGGCTTGCCCTGCGGCCGGAGGAGCGAACCCGCCTCATGGAATACCGTGACCAGCTCGGCCGTGAGGTTCGGCAGGAATGGACACGGGAGCGGCGAGAGAAGCAGGATGACGCTCACGCGAGCTTCATGCTGCGCCTCTCGGGTTTGGGGCAGGCTACAACCCCTTCGGAAATCCGGGAAGCAACCCGCACCGGGGCTATCCGTCCCGAGGACGCGGTCTCGCTGCTCAACGTCATCCGTGCAGATGCCGACCGCGATGAACAGCGCGCCGAACGAGCTGCCAACGCGGCTGATCGAGCGCGCGACCGGGCCGAGGAGCAGCAAGCTCAAGGGATCGTCGCGAGCCTGATGGGGCCGGTCTACTCCGGCAGTCGCTCCCCAGCAGAAGCCTTGCGTCTCTTCAGCGACCAAGCAGCGACGATGAACCCTCGGGTCCGCCGTGCGGTACTGGGAGCAGTCACCTCGGAAGCAAACGGTGTGGAGGAGGTTCGCAAGAACAACCCTGCGTTCACCCGAGCCACAGACGCCCTGGACGACGGCGAAGCGGAACTGCTCCGCCTAGTTCGCGGCGGCTATCGCGGCCCAGACGGGAGGGCGCTGAACGTCGAGCAACAGCGCGCAATCATTAGCCTGGAGTTCGCCAAAGCGAAGCGGACGCTCCTACGCGCCGCCATCGACAAAGGCGACATCGGAAACCTTCGCAGGGAGCTGGTCGATCAGATCAAGGCGAAGGTGCGCCCTTACGTAACTAATCGAGCGGCACCGCGCCGCTAAAAGGAACAGCATGAACGACTTTGACGATCTGATTGCCGAGGCGGAAGCGGACGACGCGCCGCCTCCGACCGAGGCGCGGCCCCGTCAGGGTCGCTCCCGCTCTACGCAGCGGGTCAAGGGTGGCGGCTTTGGTGCCGCTTGGCTCGGCGCGGCCGACACCGTCACCTTCGGCTACATGGACGAGATTGCGGCGGGCGTGGACTGGCTTCTCCTCGGGGAAGACTACGAGACCGCGCTCGCTGACAAGCGCGCCAAGATGGCTGCGGCGGAAGACCAGTACAGCAAGCTCTACTTCTCCGGCCAGCTCGCGGGTGGGTTCGTCCCGGTCGCGGGCTGGGGCGGTCGCGTCAAGGCGGCTGCCACGGCGGGAGGGCTGACCACCGGCCTCAAGGGCATGGTCGTGGCTGGTGGCATCCAAGGTGCCCTGTACGGCTCCGGCAGCGCCAACGGTGGCCTGAAGGATCGTCTCCTCGGTGCCGCCTCGGGCGGTGCCATGGGCGCTGCTGGCGGCTACGTCCTGGGCGCGACGATCATCCCGGCCGCGAAGCTCGGGTACGGCGCAGCGCGCGACATGCTCGCCCTCCGCTATGGCCGCAGCCCACGGCTCACCTCCGCCTTCACCCCGGCGCGCATCGAGCGCGCTTCGGTGGAAGTCGCGGAGGACCTGAAGGCCGCTCGGGCAGAGACCCGTGGCCGACCCATTCAGGGTGACCGCAAGGCACCCACCGCAACTCCTCCCATCAACCGCCTGACCGGCGCAGCTGACGACGTCCTCGACGAGGGCGCGATCCTGACCACGCGAGAGCTGGTCGGGGATATGTCGGCTGCCCGCAAGGCCATTGCAGACCGCGTCGGCAAGATGACGGTTCAGCAAGCGCAGCGCCTGGGCGAACGCCTGGAGCGGGCCGAGCTGGACGGCGGCATTGTCGACGATCCGCACTACCGTTCCTTCCTGGGCATCGACGCCTCGGACCATCTGCTCGATCCCGACACGGCCAAGCAGGCCGCGCTGCTCCTGGAGGAGGCCACCGAGGCCGTCCTGGAGAAGGCCGGGATGGGCAAGAAGACGACCGGCCAGCACGACTTCGCGTTCCGCGAGGCCTATGGTGCGGGCATCACCGAGGCGGACACCGCAGCGGCGCTCAACCGCACCCAGGAAGCCGTCAACGACGCGCGGATCGGCGGGCACCAGCAGATGCTGGCAGCTCTCCAGTTCACCCGCGCCAAGGACAAGTATCTCCCCAAGATCATGCAGGGGGACCGGGAGGCCCGCGAGGGTCTGCTCGACGAGCTGTCCAAGGCCATCCGCATCCACGCGGAAGGCACGGCCATCAAGGCCCAGATCGCTCGCGGTCTGGCCGACATGCGCTGGCACAAGGGCAAGCTCGCGTTCGCGGAAATCCGCGACGACGTCCTGCACGTCGAGACCCAGGAGAGTATCCGCAAGAAGGTCGACGCCTCGCTCAAGGAGCTGGGGGAAGGCGAGTTCGCGGACCTGATATCCCGGCTGCACACCCTCGACGACCTCGACCGCGTCCAGCAGGTTCTCCTGAACCCAGAGGAAGCGAAGGCCCTCTCGGGCTGGAAGCGGACGATGAACACCCTCTCGGGCTTCATCAAGTCGAACTCCCTGACGCCCGCCTCGGGCCTATTCAACACCATCGGCTTTGTCGCCCACGACCTATTCCGCAACGGTTCAGCCAAGCGTTGGGCCGCGCGGAACTTCGAGCTGGCCGGAAAGGCCGACGAGGCGCTCGCGCTTCGGTTCGAGCTGGACGTGGGTCGCCGGGTCTACATGGCTGCTCACAAGCGGGGCATCCGCGCCGCCCTCGACCGCATCAAGTGGGAGTGGTGGTCGGACGTGGAGCGCGTCGCATCCGTCGGCTTCGGCCGGGAGAGCAAGCTGGCGCTGAAGGCATCCGCCTCCAAGCTGGCGATGGTCAAAGACGGCTACCGCGCGCCTGACGTGCGCGAGTGGAGCGACAAGGCGACGTGGCAGATCGACAACCTCACGGGGTTCGATCAGCGCATGTCGGAGGTCGCTGGGGGTTCCTTCGGACGCCTCCTGGAAACCCTCCACCGCACCCGCGCCGCCGCAGCAAACACCGCCACGGCCTTGGGCACTGCGACCGCCAAGGTCGTCGCCGGGGGCCTGGACGACTGGGGCCGCGCCTTCGTGAAGACGAAGGAGACCTACGCCCTGGCTGCCCGGTACGCGATCCGAGAGACCACGCAGCTCGGCCTCCCGCTTCAGGATACCCTGGAGCTGGCCCAGAAGCGCGCCGTGCAGCTGGCAGAGATGCCGCCGCGCGATCTTCTCGATCAAGTCGAGGAGGCGCTGCTGACCAAGGGCGAGCTATCGGACGACCTGAAGTTCACCATGGGGCTGAACCAGCAGGCCGAAAAGGAAGCCGAGCGGGTCCTGTTCATGGACGGCCCGCAGACGCACTATGGCCGCACTGCCGCCAATGCTGCTCGCGGCATAGACAAGGCGTTCTCCCTAGGGGCCGTCGAGGGCATGCTGATGACCTACATCCGCACCCCGGTTCGCATCTTCGAACGGGGCATGGTCTCCTACACCCCGTGGGGTGGGAAGGCCAAAGAGGTCCAGGAAATCCTGGCCAAGGGCGGCATGGAAGCCGAGGTCGAGAAGGCCCGCATGGAGCTGGGCTCCATGGTGATGGGCATGGGTGCCATGCTTGCCGCCAGCGGCGTCATCACCCTGACCAACGGCGGCTACGATAACTCCGAGAACTTAAAAGGCGCGCCTCCCGGTCGCCTCAACCTCCCTGGCGGCTCGTTCGTCGAGATTGGCCGTCTAGACCCGTTCGCTCTCACCCTCGCCCTGGGCGGGTTCGTCGGGCAGGCATACAAGGCCTATCAGGAGCATGAGCAGTACGGGTACGAACATGACGAGGCGCTGACCACAGCGCTCCAGATCGGCTTCCTGGCTGCCCGCGAGGGCATCCTGGAGAAGACCTACGTCACGGGCGTTCGCGACCTGATGAAGAGTGTGTTCTCCGACCAGGAGGAAGGCTTCCGAGAGGGTTACCTCAAGGCAGTACAAAGCGCCTTCACCCGCGCAATCCCCCTGTCCGGCACCAGCAGGACCCTTACGGATAGCCTGCGGGGTTCCGCACCGGAGGCCATCGGTCTCATGGACAACATCCTGCGGGCTGTACCCGGTGGTGGAATGGTCCTGCCGTCGCGCATCGATCCCCTTGGCAACGAGGTGGAAGGGCGGACGTTCGGGGTGGCCTTTGGGTCGACCCGAGACGTGGACGATGTGACCCGCCAACTAGCTGACCTCGGCGTGGACATTCAGGCACTTCGGAAGTCCGATCCCTCGGGGTTCAAGCTCACCAGCGAAGAGCTGTCCGAGCTGCGCCGCATCCGGGGAACGGAGGCCCTCAACAGCGACGGCGAGACCATGAAGGATGCCCTAGGGCGTCTTCTGGCCGACCCGTGGTTCCAGCGCCTGCCCAGCAAGGAGCAGAAGCAGGACGAGGTCGTGAACGTGATGAACGACTTCAACAAGGACGCGCGGGAGCGGCTCATGAAGCGCAACCCGACCTACGCTGCCGATAAGGCAGCAATGAAGTCGCTGACCGACTACATGGCTGAAGGGATTGCGCGCCGCGATGCCCAGGCGATGGCCGTCGAGGACGTCCATGAGATGGGTTTGCCAGAGCCCAGACGCCTCTGAAGGTGGCCCATGGGCCCGAGGGAGCAATTTCACGCTTGCCCCCTCGGGCCTCACCACCTTCGGGACGGGGTCACTTTTGCTGCAAAAATCCGAAGCGGGATAACGCAGAGCGCAAGCCAGCCTTACCCCCCGTGGGGGGTGCCTCGCGGGCGCGCATCGCGGCGCGGGCGCGGATCAACGGCTCCTGCGCGCGGGCGGTCTCCCTGGACAGGCGTAACCGGGGCCGCATCAAAGCCTGCGGGCACCCATGAGATACCTCCAGAAGCCCGACCATCGGGCTAACGGAAGCGCATTTTCAATGACTTACCTCCATGCTGCCGCTACCCTGGTCGGTGCAACGGGGGGACCTTGCAGTCAGATAGATCAGCTCGACGGTGTCACGCCGTCGTTCCCTATGGGTACACCCACAGGAGGCGAACGGGTGAAACAGAAAAGTTGTTCCTTTTGGGTTGACACGGACCTTTTGCGACAACTAAGCGTATAGGCCTAGACCCAAAGGAGACACTCATGTTCGACACTACCGCCGCCGCCCGCTCCACCGTCCCGGCGCTCATCGACACCACCCCTGCCGCAATCCCTGCTACGGACCTGGACATGGAACGCGGCGCGACCTCGCGGGCTCGCGCTGCTCATGATCGCATTGACACGCTGCTTCTCGGTCGCCCGGCTGCCGCCCGCAAGCGGGTTCACCGGCTCCTGGGGATCACCGGGCGAACCCCACAGGATGCTCCTACGGTGCCCGTTGTCGTGACACGCGAAGACGGTGTGGCGGTAGAACACGCCGGTCGGGTTCGCGCCCGCGTCGCGGCCCTACTCGCACCCGCCGCCTAAGCGGCCCTGGAGGGAACCTGGGATGCTTGTGGGATATGCAAGGGTCAGCACTGTCGGGCAGAGCCTGGAGGTGCAGGAGGAGCAGCTGCGCGCCGCTGGATGCGAACGCATCTACGCGGAGAAGCGAAGCGGCAAGAGCCTGGATGAGCGCGTCCAGCTGGCGGAGGCCTTGGCCTACGTCCGCGAGGGCGACACCCTGGTCGTTACCCGACTGGACCGCCTTGCGCGGTCCATGATCGACCTACGGCAGACCGTCGACGGACTGGCAGCCAAGGGGGTGACCTTTAGGTGTCTTCAGCAGGGCGCAATCGACACCACGCGATCCGATGGAAAGCTCTTGCTCAACATCCTGGCGAGCTTCGCGGAGTTCGAGATGGACATCCGCAGGGAGCGCCAAAAGGACGGGATCGAGAAGGCGAAGGCGAACGGGGTCTACAAGGGACGCCCGCCCAAGCTGGACGGGAGCAAGATCGTGGAGCTTCACCGGGAAGGCGTGGGCGCTTCGGACATCGCTCGACGGCTGGGTGTCAGCCGTGCCACCGTGTACCGCGCGATTGCCCCGAAGGAGCCTTGAGGCCCCTCACTGGGCGCAATCGTGGCCGATGCCCTGCTTTTTTCGAGCTGCCTTCGGAGGGGTAAAGCATTGGTAGACGGCTTCTTCCTAAGCATGCCATGTGTCGGGTTCGAAGCGCCGTAAAGGCGTGAGACGTGCAGGGGTGAGAGCTTGGTCGAATCGCAGAAGAAGCGAACTCGTCGGAAAGCGACCAGTGAGCCGGGCAAATCGACCCGTAGCTACTCGCAGAAAACCCTGGGTCTCCTTTGGGGCCTCGCTGGAAATCAGTGCGCTTACCCGAGTTGCGAGCATGAGCTGATCGCAGACGCAACCGACTTCGATCCTGCTGCAATCCTCGGCCACATCGCTCACATCTACAGTTCCAGCGACAAGGGGCCTCGGGCTAATCCTGGCCTAACGGCCGCACAGCGTGACGACGCGCGCAACCTGCTGCTGCTCTGCCGCCACCACCACGGCTTGGTGGATGCCCAGGACAGCACTTACACTGCGGAGCAGCTGGTCGGGTGGAAGAAGGACCATGAGGCGGTCGCATGGGCGAAGAAGCGCACCGAGGCGGCTGCCCAGATGAACCGGGTTAGCTTCCCGGAGCTTGAGGCCGTCGCTTCCGGCCTGCTTGCTCTTCGCGGCGCGCCCGGAGGAACGCTGGTGACGGTTCCCCCAGCAGACAAAATGAGGCTCAACGACCTAGGGATGGAGGCCGAGTTCAGCCTCACCATTGGTGCCTCTAAGTCGCAAGAGGTTGGCCGCTTCATCGCGCTTCAGTCCCAGCTCGACGATGACTTTGGGAGGCGGCTGCGATCCGGGTTCGTACATGAGTACCAGCGGCTAAGGGCGGCAGGCTGTTGGGGCGATGATCTGTTTGACGGGATGTTGAGCTTCGCCCATGGGCGGCGCGAGCCGAGTGAGGGCCGTCGCTACGCCGGTTTGGCCATCCTCTCTCATCTTTTCATTCTGTGCGACGTGTTTGAGACTAGCCTTCCATGAACATCCTGCCGGACAAGTACACTCCTGAAGAGTTCACTCTCCTGGGTGCGTCGGCGGCGATTATGGAGCGGATCGACCGTCCCGTGTCTATCTCCAGTCTTTGGCAGAACGTGCGGGCGGACCTAAGAGTTCGTTCGTTCGACCGCTTCGCAGACAGCCTCTCACTGCTCTACGCCACCAAGGTTATAGATGCGCAGGACGGGCGCATCTTCCGGGCGCAGCCATGATCTATCGCGTTTGGAGCACCCTGCCGACTTTCCGGGAGGTCGTGCTCGCTCCTGGGATGAACGTCATCCTTGCTGATCGAGCCGACGAGTCGAGCGACAAGGAAAGTCGCAACGGCCTTGGCAAAACCACGCTCCTGCGCATCATCCACTTTTGCCTTGGTTCCGACTTTTCTCGCGAGAAGGTGCTTACACACCCCAAGCTGAATGGTGTCGGATTTGGCCTGGACATCGAGCTGTTTGGCCAGCGCGTTAGTGTCCTGCGTAGCACCAGCGACCCTAAATGGGTGACGGTGACGGAAGGGGCAAATCTGATACCGGAGCTGACCCAAGCTCGCGATCTTACGGGAGAGGCAAGAATACCGGTCCAATATTGGACCGACCTACTAGGGCGCGCGATGTTCGGGCTGCCGGAAAAGGAGGTCGAGCAAAGCGCGCCTACATTCCGAGGGTTGATCGGGTATTTCGCCAGAGTAGGGCGGCAAGCCTTCAACGATCCTTTTGACTACGTTGGAAAACAGAAGGCTTGGGTAAAGCGGACTCAGGTCGCGTACTTGCTTGGACTGAATTGGCGGCAAACCTACCAGTGGCACATTCTGCACACACAGCTGACCGACTCCAAGAACCTGATTGCGGCGCTAAACGCCGTAGAGGACTCTCATGGGCGCGAGTCTTTAGGAGACCTGGAAGCAACCAGCGCCGCTCTGCATCTTCGGCTGGAAGGAAAGAGCCAACAGATAGCATCGTTCCGCGTCCGCGACGACTACCACTACATTGAACGTCAGCTCGGACAGACAGACCGCCAGATACATTCGCTAATCAACGAAAACTTCACCGACAGGCGTCTCCTCGATCATTATCGGGAGAGCATGGACGAGCTGGGCAGCTACGTTCAAGGCACTGCAACCAACCTTTTGAGGCAAGCAGGAGCGGTATTCAAAGAGGAAAGCCTAAGAAGCATCGAGGATGTGGCCGCTTTCCATCACACGGTGTATGAACACCGGCGACAATTTCTTGAGAGCGAAACTTCTCGCATTGCAGAGCAGATTGAGGCGAGGTCGCTCCAGATTGAACGGCTATCAGCTCGAAAGACGGAGTTCTTAAGCATCCTTTCGAAAGAGGGCGCTTTGGACACGTTCCTCGCGATACAACAGGAATACCGCGACCTCACGGCAGAGTGCGAGCGCGTGGATGCTCAACTAGAAGAACGGCGCAGATATGAGCGGCAGCGTGACTTCATCGAGCTACAAATTAGTCAGCTACGCATTGACATCCGCAATGATTTTGAGGGTCGTCAGGAAGTAACGGACGCAGCTCGTCGATCTTTCTCGACCTACACGGGGGCGCTATACGATCAGCCAGGACTTCTAATTATTGAACTGTCGAAGGCAGGATTGAAATTCGACGTCGCAATCAACCGGGAGGGCAGTGACGGCGTCGACCAGATGACGGTTTTTTGTTTTGACCTAACACTCGCAAACGCGTGGCGGGCTCATGCGATGAGTCCCGGCTTTCTCATACACGATAGCAGCCTGTTTGCGGACGTAGACGCTCGCCAGAAAGCGCGCGCCTTGAAGCTCGCTGCGGCAGAAGCGGAGCGACTGGGCTTCCAGTACATTTGCTGCCTGAACTCTGACACGCTTCCAATGGAGCACTTCGAAGACTTCGAAATAGAGCAGTTCGTACGCCTTCGGTTGTCCGATGCCAGCCCATCGACTCGCCTGCTTGGGATCGAATTGCCGCCGCACCAGTCGGAGTAGGCCGGAGTCTACTTGCCTGCCCGATGGCTGGGCGGATGATGGTCCTTTACGTACCGCAAGGGAACAGATTGTGCCCGCCCGCCGCGGCAATCTCCAGCGCGCGCTTGGCGACCTCCTGCCCCTTCACCGTAAGCGTGGCGTGAGGACCGCAGTTTATGCGGCTTGGGCTGTTGGCTGATCTGTCTGGGGCACCCAGTTCCACGGCATCAGCTCGTCCCAGCGGGTGGCGGGCCAGTCGCCGGCGACCCTGGCGATGACATCGGCGATATAGGCCTGCGGGTCGACGCCGTTGGCCTTGCAGGTCTGGATGACGGTGTAGATGGCGGCGGCTCGCTCGCCGCCTGCGCGCGAACCCGCGAACAGCCAGTTGCGCCTTCCCACGGCGACGCCGCGCAGGGCCCGCTCCGCGATGTTGTTGTCGATCTCCAGACGCCCGTCACCCAGGAAGCGGCACAGCGCTGGCCAGCGTTTGGTGCCATAGGCGATGGCTTTGGCCATGTCGGACTTGGGCGACAGGCGGCGAAGGGCAGCGTCGAGCACCTCGCGCAAGGCGTCGACCAGCGACTGGCTTCGTTCCTGTCGCGCTCGACGGCGTACATCCGGCGGCTGACCACGCACCTCCGCCTCGACGGCATAGAGCGCGCCGATGCGCTCCAGGATATCGGTGGTCAGCGGCGTGGAGAGGCGCTCGTGCAGGTCGAACACCTTGCGCCGGAAGTGTGCCCAGCATGCCACCTCTGTGACGCCACCGCGGTACAGGGCGTCATAGCCCGCATAGGCATCGGCCTGGAGAAAGCCGCGAAAGCCGGCGAGATGCGCCTGCGGGTGCGCCGCGGTGCGGTCGGGCGTGAAGCGATACCATGTTGCGGGCGGTGTCGTGCTGCCGGACGCCTGGTCGTCGGCGGCGTACACCCACAGCCGCCCGGTCGCGGTCTTGCCACGGCCGGGGTCGAGCACCGACACCGGCGTGTCGTCGGCGTGGATCTTGTCGGTCTTGAGCACCTCGTCACGGATACGGCTGACCACCGGGTCGAGCAGTGCTGCAGCTTGCCCGGCCCAGCCCGCGAGCGTCGAGCGGTCGATCTCGAGCCCCTGCGCGGCCATCATCTCGGCCTGGCGGTACAACGGCAGATGGTGGTCGAACTTGGAGACGACGACGTGCGCCAGCGTCGCGAAGGTCGCCTTGCCCCGCGCCACAGCGCTGACCGGCGCGGGTGCCTGGACGATCTTCTCGCAAGACCGGCAGCTGTATTTGGGGCGGACGTCGCGCACGACCCGCCAGCGCACCGGCACGATGTCGAGCATCTCGTGCGCGTCCACGCCCAGCCGGCGCAGCGCACCACCGCAGTCCGGGCAGGTGCAGATACCGGACGCCGGCTCGTGGACGACCTCCTCGCGCGGCAGATGCTCCGGCAGACTGCGGACCGGTGCCAGGCGCGGCGCTACTCCAGGCGCCGCAGTCTCGACTTCGGAAACATCCCGCTCCGTTTCCAGCTCTTCCAGCGCCAGCTCGAGCTGTTCGATCTCGCGGCCCAACTTCTCGGAGGAGGCACCGAACTGCATCCGCCGCAGTCGGGCGATCTGCCCGCGCAACGTGTCGATGAGCAGATCGCGGGCGGCGAGCGCGGCATTCGCCCGGGCGAGCGATGCCTCCAGCGCGGCGATCCGCGCGGTGGCATCAGCAGGGGAAACAGGCGCTTCCAGCACCCGCATTTCATAACAGATCACGCATCGACGGGCGAGAAAAAGCGTCGCAAAACCGCCGTTTTCACCCCGCCAGCGTCGGCGTGAACGTCCGCTCTGGGCGACGCCAGTCGATGCCCTCCAGCAGCATCGACAATTGTGCCGGCGTCAGCGTCACCGTGCCCGTCGCGGTCACCGGCCAGACGAACCGACCCCGGTCGAGCCGCTTGGAGAACAGGCACAGGCCTTGCCCATCGAACCACAGCAGCTTGACCAGATGACCCCGCTTGCCCCGGAACGCGAACAACGCGCCCGAGTGCGGGTTCTGGGCCAGCACCTGCTGCACCAGTACCGCCAGGCCATCGAACCCTTTGCGCATGTCGGTGACGCCACACGCCAGGAACACCCGCGTCGGCAACGGCGTGGGGCTCAACGCAGCACCGACAACACTCGCGCCAGCGCGCCGGCGTCCACCGACCCGTCCACGCTCACTCGGACGCCACCCGGAAATTCGATGCAGATGAGGCCAGACGTGGATGTCGCCGGCTGCGGCGCAGGTGCGGCGACATCGGCCACGCGCACCTCGGCGAATGCCGGCAGCGCAGGCGCGACCCCGCCCAGCTTGCCCAGCCGCGCCTGCTTGCGCCACGTATAGATCAGGCTGCTCGACACCTCGCGCCGGGCGATGACATCACGGACCCGCACGCCCGGCCGGAACGCCTCGGCCAGGATCTCCAGCTTCTCCGCGTCCGACCAGCTCCGTCGGCCCGATACCCGGCCGACCACCTCCACACGACCAGTCGTACGAGCGCTCGTACGACCAGTCTCAGAACCGAAAACTTCCCGCACCGCCCGCGCCCTCGTCAAAGACGATAAGCATCCCGGCTACGGCCAAACGAGCAAGGCGGCCCTCAGGCCACGCTTACCCTTCACCTGCCTGAGGTCCGGCCCGTGGCCCGATGGTTCGACCTCGCCCGGCATGGGCGCGCTCAGCAGGCCATGGCCTTTGAAATGGTTGATCAGCGCCAACAGGTCGGGCGCCGCCAGCACCTCGACCGATCCCGCCCAGGCCGCCTCGCTCCCCTGCGCCGCGGGACAGATCAGCCCCAGCCCCTCGGCGCCCGCATGCAGCGCGGCGAGCAGCACGCCCGGCGACGGCGCGATCCGCCCGTCGAGCCCCAGTTCGCCGACGACGAGATACTCAGCCAGCGCCTCGACATCGACGACGCCCATCGCGCCGAGCAGCGCCAGCGCGATCGGCAGGTCGAAATGCGCGCCCTCCTTGGGCAGGTCGGCGGGCGACAGAT
This sequence comes from Sphingomonas sp. NIC1, assembly GCF_001638925.1. Lineage (NCBI taxonomy): Bacteria > Pseudomonadati > Pseudomonadota > Alphaproteobacteria > Sphingomonadales > Sphingomonadaceae > Sphingomonas > Sphingomonas sp. NIC1. The sequence continues at coordinate 2,827,164 of NZ_CP015521.1, read as the reverse complement.
TGACGACGATCCGCTTCGGCGGCAGCGCCAGCCCCATCGCCGCGATCGCGCCGCGCACCCGCTCGCGGCTTTCCGCCACCGCCTTGTCGCCCAGCCCCACGACGTTGAAGGCGGGCAGGCCCGCGATCAGCTGCACCTGCACCTCGACGCCGCGCGCCTCCAGCCCCAGATACGCCACCGTCCGCACGATCGCCGTCATGTCCGTCCCCCCGGGACACGGTCATAGCCGCTTTCGTGCGACGGGGAATGACCATTTCGGATCGATCGTGCGTGGTTCCCCAAGCGCGTCTTGTAGATGTAACACACAAACGCCACATCGCACGCCATGAGGGTCCCCTCTCCCACTGCGGCCCCCGTCACCGCATTGACTTCGCCGCGCCTGCTGGTTAAGCGCGCCCCATCACGGCCGCCTCTTCGGGGTGGCCCTTTTCTATTTCGACGTATCCGAGGGATGAATCATGAAGCGGACCTTTCAGCCGAGCAACCTGGTGCGTGCGCGTCGCCACGGCTTCCGCTCGCGGATGGCGACCGTCGGCGGTCGTGCGGTGATCCGTGCGCGTCGCGCGCGCGGCCGCAAGAAGCTGTCGGCGTAAGCACGCTCGTGGATGTCGGCACGCCTGCCGGCATCCGCACTCTTTCGCGTCGCAGCGAATTTCTCGCGGCGAATGCGGGGCGGCGTGCGCCGATGCCGGGATTCGTCCTGCTGGTGCATGATCGCAAGGATGGTGACCCCGCCATGGGCGTGGGCTTCACCGTCACCAAGAAGATCGGCAACGCCGTCGTCCGGAACCGCATGAAACGGCGGTTGCGGGCGTTGGCGCGCGAGCTGTTGCCCGCAGGCGGCATCCGCGGCGCCGACCACGTTCTGATCGGCCGCGACGGCGGGATCGAGCGCGACCATGCGCTGCTGAAGGCCGAATTCGCAAAAGCGCTGGGCAAAATCGCGCGCGGCGAGGATTCGCCCTCGCGTCCACGTGGGCCCCGAAAGCCGAAACGGTGATCGCGCGCCTTCTCATCCTGATCGCGCGCGGTTGGCAACTCGGCCCATCGCTGATCCTGCCGCCCAGCTGCCGCTACCAACCCTCCTGTTCGGCCTATGCAATCACGGCACTTCGCCGCTATGGCGCGGTCAAAGGGGGCTGGCTGGCGGTGAAGCGGATCGCGCGCTGCCATCCATGGGGCGGGCACGGACCCGACCCGGTCCCTTGAGCCAAGACGGGGCAAGACCTTGAACAAAGAACGCCAGAATTTCGTCCTGTTCGCGGTGATCGCGGCCCTGATCCTGTTCGCGTGGCCGCTGATCCAGGGCAAGTTCTTCCCCGTGTCGAACCCGCCAGTGACGAAGATCGTCAACGGCAAGTCGGTGCCGGTGACCGCGAAGACCGCCGATCCCACCGCCGACGCGCCCGCCGCGATCCGCAGCCGCCAGGCGGTGCTGGGCGATTCCCCGCGCGTCCGCATCCAGACCCCGACGCTGCAGGGCTCGATCAACCTGAAGGGTGCGCGCATCGACGACCTCGTACTGGTCAAGTACAAGGAAACGATCGCCAAGGATTCGCCGCCCATCCGCCTGCTCTCGCCGAGCGGCGCGCCGGAGGCCTATTTCGCCGGCTTCAGCTGGCGCGATGACGGGCTGAAGCCGCCCGCGGGCGATGCCGTCTGGACCGCCTCGTCGCCGATCCTCGCGCCGGGCAAGCCGGTTACGCTCACCGCGACCAACGCCAGCGGCCAACGCTTCGCGATCGAACTGTCGGTCGACGATCAATATATGTTCACCGTCAAGCAGACGGTGCAGAACGCCGGCGCCGCGCCGGTGCCCGTCGCCCCCTATGGCTATGTCAACCGCGTCGGCGTGTCGAAGGACCCCGGCACGTGGCAGATCCATACCGGCCCGATGTCGGTCCACAACGGCGGCGCCGATTATGGCGTCAAGTTCAAGGACCTCGATAAGGCGCCCGAAAAGTTCGCCACCACCGGCGGCTGGCTGGGCTTCACCGACAAATATTGGCTAACCGCGCTGATCCCCGACCAGCAGGCGCAGTTCGACGGGCAGTTCCGCGCCGGCGCCAACACCGCCTATCAGGCCGATTACGCCTTCGCGCCCAAGCTGCTCCCGCCGGGCCGCGCGATCACGCAGACGACGCGCTTCTTCGCGGGCGCCAAGGAAGTGAAGGCGCTCCAGCATTACGAAAACGACCACGGCGTCACCAAGCTCGACAAGGCGATCGACTGGGGCTGGTTCGAAATCCTCGAAAAGCCGATCTTCACCTATCTCGACTGGCTGTTCCGCATGGTCGGCAACTTCGGCGTCGCGATCATCCTGCTGACGGTGACGATCCGTGGCCTGATGTTCCCGATCGCGCAGCGCCAGTTCGCCAGCATGGCCAAGATGCGCGCGCTCCAGCCGAAGATGAAGGCGCTCCAGGAACGCTATAAGGACGACAAGCCGCGCATGCAGCAGGAGGTCATGGGCCTCTACAAGACGGAAAAGGTCAATCCCGTCGCCGGCTGCGTCCCCACGCTGATCCAGATCCCGATCTTCTACGCGCTGTACAAGGTGCTGATGCTGACGATCGAAATGCGGCACCAGCCGTTCGTCGCCTGGATCAAGGATCTGTCCGCGCCCGATCCGCTGACCCCGGTCAATCTGTTCGGCTACCTGCACTTCACACCCCCGCACCTGATCGCGATCGGCGTCGTGCCGATCATCCTCGGCATCTCGATGTACTTCCAGTTCAAGCTGAACCCGGCGCCGATGGACGACACGCAGAAGCAGGTGTTCGCGGTGATCCCCTGGGTGCTGATGTTCGTGATGGCCAGCTATCCGGTCGGCCTGCAGGTCTACTGGATCGCGTCCAACTTCCTCGCGATCCTGCAGCAGCGTATCCTCTACGCCCGCCACCCCGACCTCAAGATCGCGGCGGCCAAGTGAGCGAGGATATCGTAGCCCCCGAGCATGAGGGCTTTAGCCCTGAAATGCTCGAGGCGGCGCGCAAGACGTTCGCGGGGCCGGTCGGCTTCCTGAAGTCGGCCCCCAGCCTCGAACATCTACCCGCGCCCGTGGTGCCGGAGGTCGCGTTCGCCGGCCGATCGAACGTCGGCAAGTCGTCGCTGCTCAACGCGCTCACGGGGCGCAACGGCCTGGCGCGCACGTCGAACACGCCGGGTCGAACGCAGGAACTCAATTTCTTCGACATCGGCAGCCCGCTCGCCTTCCGGCTGGTCGACATGCCGGGCTATGGCTTCGCCAAGGCGCCCAAGGACATCGTCAAGAAATGGCGCTTCCTGGTCAATGACTTCCTGCGCGGCCGCGACACGCTGAAGCGCGCCTTGGTGCTGATCGATTCGCGCCACGGCATCAAGGACGTCGACCGCGACATCCTCGAAATGCTCGACAAGGCCGCCGTCAGCTACCGCCTCGTCCTGACCAAGGCCGACAAGGTGAAGGCGACCGAACTCGCCGACGTCATGGACCGCACCGCTGCCGAAGCCCGCAAGCGCCCGGCGGCGCACCCCGACATCCTCGCGACGTCGAGCGAAGGCGGCATGGGCATCCCCGAACTCCGCGCCGCGGTGATCGAAGCGATCGGGTAAGAGGCGGCCGCCCTCCCCATGCACCGCGTCACCCCGGACTCGTTCCGGGGTCCACCGGGCCGCAGGGGGACGGCAAGAGGCTCGAACCACCCCCTCGCCGCGGAGTGGCCCCCGGACCAAGTCCGGGGTGACGAAGGGAAGCAGGCGGCGAGATCGTGCCCAACCTTGGCGGATCAAAATCCTCGCAAACCCCTGCTCCCAAACCCAAATCCTCACCCCCTGTCCGACACCCCCGCGCCCACCCAACCCCAAGGGCCGATGATCCCCCACCGCTCCCTCCCCACCCCATCACCACACCAATCGAAACGATCTCCCCCGATCGTTTCCGCCAAGGTGTCCATGTTGTCGATCTTCCACCCCCTCGCCCCGCTGGACCTCATCCCACCCCACGGCTAACCCAGCCCCATGAAGCTCATCATCGGCAACAAGGCCTATTCCAGCTGGTCGCTCCGTGGCTGGCTCGCCGCCAAGCAATCCGGCCTTCCCTTCGAAGAGGTCGTCGTGCCGCTATACGACGCCGAATGGGACCGTCGCCGTGAAGGCGCCGAATTCGCGCCTTCGTCGGGCAAGGTGCCGATCCTGTGGGACGGCGACGCGGTGGTGTGGGACAGTCTCGCCATCGTCGACTATCTCGCCGACAAGGTCGGGCGCGATCGCTTCTGGCCCGCCGATGAGGCGGCACGCGCCATGGCCCGCTCGATGGCGGCGGAAATGCACGCGAGCTTCGTCGCGCTGCGCCGCAAGCACCCGATGAATATCCGCCAGGTCTTCCCGGCCAGGCGCCCCGACGAGGACGTCATCGTCGATCTCAAGCGCATCATGGAATTGTGGGCGCAGGCCCGCGCCCGCTTCGGCAGCGACGGCGCCTTCCTGTTCGGCGATTTCGGTGCGGCGGACATCATGTTCGCTCCCGTCTGCACGCGCATCATCTCCTATCAACTCCCCATCGCGCGCTTTGCCGCCGCATACATCGACGCGGTCGTCCAGCACCCCTGGATGCAGGACTGGATCGCCGCCGCGCAGGAGGAAGACTGGGTCATCGAACAGTTCGAGCAGCCCACCGCGTGAGCGCGCCCCTCGACGTCGTCGCGCTCACCCAGGCGCTGCTCCGCGCCGACAGCGTCACGCCCGCGCGCGGCGCCGTGTTCGACGTGCTGGAGGCGGCGCTCACCCCCATCGGCTTCACGATCGACCGCGTCGTCACCGGCGACGCACCCGACGGCCCGGTCGAAAACCTGATCGCGTTGCGGGAAGGCACGGGCGCGCATCTCGCCTTCGCCGGCCACGTCGACGTCGTGCCGCCCGGCGAGGGGTGGCAGGGCTCCCCCTGGTCCGGCGATATCCGCGGGGCCCTGCTCTACGGCCGTGGCGCGGTCGATATGAAAGGCGCGGTTGCCGCCTTCGTCGCCGCGGCGGCGCGTGCGAGCGGCCCGACGCTCAGCCTGCTCATCACCGGCGACGAGGAAGGCCCGGCGACCTACGGCACGCCCGTGCTGATCGAACGGCTGACCGCGCTCGGCATCACGCCCGACCTCTGCCTCGTCGGCGAGCCGACCTCGGTCCGCCAGCTCGGCGACATGGTGAAGATCGGCCGCCGCGGCTCGGTGAACATCTGGATCGAGGTGCCGGGCCGGCAGGGCCACGTCGCCTACCCCCACCTCGCCGACAATCCTGCCGGCAAGCTCGCCCGCGCGCTTGCCGCGCTGGAGGATATGGCGCTCGACCAGGGCAATGCCTGGTTCCAGCCGTCGAACCTCGAGATCACCGACATCGCGATCGGCAACCCCGCGCACAACGTCATCCCGGCGAAGGCCACCGCGCGCCTCAACATCCGCTTCAACGACGAACAGCGCGGCGCCGACCTCATCGACCGCGTCCGCGCCGTCGTTCACACCCACGCCCCCGCCGCGATCGTCACCGGCAAGGCGTCGGGCGAGGCGTTCCTCACCCCGCCCGGGCCCTGGACCGCGATGGTCAGCGCCGCGATCGAGGCGCAGACGGCCCTCGTCCCCGAACTCTCCACCTCCGGCGGCACCTCCGACGCACGCTTCCTGTCGAAACTCTGCCCGACGGTCGAATTCGGCCTGCTCAACGCGACGATGCACCAGGTCGACGAAGCCGTCGCCATCGCCGACCTCGAAACGCTCACCACCATCTACGCCGACATCATCACGCGCGCGGCATGACGCTGCCGCTTGCCGCGGCGGCGATGATGATCGCGTCGGGCTCGCTCCACGCGGTCGTCAACGCCGTCATCAAGAGCGGCAAGAACAAGATGGCGGGCCGCGCGACGATCGACGGCACCGCCGCGCTGATCCTGCTGCCCGGCCTACTGGTCGTGCCGCTGCCGCACGGCGCCTGGGGCTGGCTGGTCGCGAGCACCGCGATCCATGCGCTCTACCTGCTGGCTGTCGTGCGCACCTACGAACTGGCCGACTTCTCCGCCGCTTACCCCATCATGCGCGGCCTCGCCCCGCCGCTGACCGCGATCGTCTCGGTCGCGCTGCTCCACGAACGGGCCAACGCTGCGCAGATCGCCGGCATCGCGATCGTCGCTGGCGGCATCCTGATCCTGTCGATCGGCCGCCATCTGTCGCGCCCGGCACTGGGCTGGGCGGCGATCTGCGGCTGCTGCACCGCGGCCTATACCGTCGCCGACGCGCACGGCGTCCGCGCCGCGCCGACGGTGGCGAGCTTCATCGTCTGGGACTTCGTGCTGATAGGTCCGATGATCGTCGCCCAGTTCGCGGTGATGACACGCGGCGCGGTCTTTACCGACATGCGGCGACAATGGGGACCCGGCGCGATCGCCGGCGCGCTGTCGATCGGCACCTATGGTCTTGCGCTGGCTGCCTTCGCTCGCGGCCCCACCGCCCCGCTCGCCGCGCTACGCGAAACGGGCATGGTAACGGCGCTGCTGGTCGGCGTGTTCTGGCTGCGCGAACCCGTGACGGCACACCGTATCGCGGCGATCGGCGCGATCCTTTGCGGCGCCGCGCTGATCCTGTTGCGCTAGCCCTATCGCCCCCGCCGCAGCACGATGTAGAGCGCGCCTTGCCCGCCATGCCGCGGATGCGCGCCCCGCACTGCCGCGATCGCATCGGCGTGGCGCGACGCGGCGAGCCAGTCGGCGATCGCCGCGCGGATCGCGCCGCGAGCGTGCGGGCGCTCGCCCTCGGGGCGCGGTGGCTTGCCGGTTACGAGCAGCAGCACACGGTCACCCCGCGCGATGGCGCGGGCGAGGCCATCGTCGAGCAACGCATGCGCCGACGACAGGCTATGTCCGTGCAGGTCGATCGAGCTGTCGGGGATGACGATCCCGCGCGACAGCCTTTTGTCCCAGCCACCGTCCAGCGTGTTCTGCCGCGGCGGCGCGGGCGGGGCGACCATGCGCGCCACTGGTGCCGGCGCCGGACCGAGCGCGCGGGTGAGCGCCTTCGACGGTTTCGTTGCCTTGGTGGGGGCGATGGGCGTTGGGGCCGCGGGCCGCGCCGCTGCCACGACGCCGCGCAACGGCTTCACCGTCGCCATCACCCGCGCCCACAGGTCGGCTTCGTCAGGGTTGAGTTGGCGCACCGACCGTCGTTCCGAACGAGGCGCTCTGAACGCGCGCGAGCGTGCCGCGGGGCAGCAGCAGGAACGCCGTGCCGCGCGCCGCCATGCCGCCCGCGGTCGCCTCCGCTACCGGCCCTGCACCCCAATAGGTGTCGAAGCGGTTGCTGCCCTTGATCGCACCACCGGTGTCCTGCGCCACCCACAGGCCGCTCGCGTCCTGCCGATCCATCGACAGGAAGACGGGCGCGCCCAGCGGCACGTATTTCACGTCCGCAGCCGCGCTGACCCCGCCATTGACCACATAACCCATCGCGCCCACCGGCGGCGTGTCGAGCTCTCGGAAGAAGACGAAGCTCTTATTCTCCTCCATGATCGCGCGGCCCTCCTCGGGGTGCGCGCGCAGCCAGGCGACGATGCCCTGCATCGACGTCTGCCCCGGCTGGAGAAGCCCGCGCGCCTTCATCAGCGCGCCGATCCCCGTATAGTCGCGGCCGTTCTGCGTATCGTAGCCGACCCGCATGACCTCGCCGTTCGGGAGCCGCAGCCGACCCGACCCTTGGATCTGCAGGAAGAAGACGGCCGCCTCGTCCGCACCCCAGGCGAGCACCGGCGCCTTGCCCTGCAATGCCCCGCGGTCGATCGCCGCACGGTCGTAATAGGGCACCAGGGCGCTGCCCTGCACCCGCCCGCGCACCTTCTTGCCCTTCAGCGCATCGCTGAACTGGCCGAGGTCGACATCGATCAGATCGTCGGGCCGGGCGTAAATCGGCACCTCGTAGCCGGCGCGCCGCTCCCGCGACGCTGCGATCTCAGGCTCGTAATAGCCAGTGGCGAAGGCCCTGCCGTCGCCGACCTGCACCGCCTCGAAATAGGTGGCGAAGAACTGTCGCGCCCCGCCGCGTGGCACGGTCGCCGCCGCGGCACAGGCCGGCTGCCAATCGGTGCCGCGCGTCAGGCCGGAGGCGTCGGTGCGGCGCATCAGGCCGGGGCAGCTAGTCAGGAACGCCTGACGGGCCGCCTCCGCCTGCGCCTCGGTGATCGGCAGCGTGTCGATCGCCGGCCCCGGCGTGACGCCCGCGGTCGCCGCCGTGGTGGCCGTCGGATCGACCGTCACCGGGGTCGCGAGCAATGGCGTCGACGACTGGATGCGACCGTCGAAGCTACGCCCGCTCGTAATGACGTTGGCCTGACCTCCGCTGCCGCCCCGACGCGGCGGCGTGACCGACGGCTGCGTCGGACGCTTCGTCGGCGGCGGCGGGGCATAGCCGCCATCCACCGGCACGATGCGCCCGCCACACGCACTGAGGGCGAGAGCCAGCGTAACGCCGGCCAAGGCGCGATGCCCGTTCATACGAAAACCCCGATTGTCCGCCCGCCCTGTGCGGGGCAACGAGCTATGGCTGTGCCGAAGCGGCGTGTCTGGGGCAAGGGTGATGCGGCTGTGTCGACGCCGTTCCGTCGCGCAGCCGGCACCGTGTGGCGTACGACGCTCACACCTCGTCGGTGTCGGCGAGCTTCCAATTGGGATCGCGGCTCTTCAGCGTCCGCGAGAAGGTCCACAGGTCGTGCGTCTCGACAGCGTCGGTCAGCGACCCGGCGACCACCTGTCCCTCCGCATCGCGCGTCACCGCGGCGATATCGGCATCGAAGCGCACCGTGATGCGGCCTTCGCGACCGTCGAGCGCCGCATCGGTGATGACCGCCCGTTCGATCGAGATCAGGCGGTTCTCCAGCGTCTCCCCTGCGTCACGGCGCGCCGCGATCGCCTCGCCAAAGGCATGCGCCACGTCGGGCTGGGCCAGTTCGGACAGGCTCGCTTCGTCGCCGGACCAGAAGGCCTCGAGCGTCATGCGATACGCCGCCTGCGCACCGCCCAGGAATTGCTGCACGTCGAAACCGGGCTCCGCACCGATGATCGCGCGCAACCCCGCCTCGGCCTGTGGTTCGATATTGCGGCCAACCGGCTCGCGCGTGTCTGCCGCGGCGTCCACCGGGCGGGCGACCACGGGCACGGCCGTCGCCGCACGATCGTCAGCGGCGCGAGGCAACGGCTGCTGTTCGTGGCCGGTGCGCTTGCCGAGCACGCTGTACAGGCGCAGCGCCAGAAACGCCGCCACCATTGCGAGAAGTACTACGTAGAACACCGTGCCTCCGATCTTGACCGATACATAGGCCGAAAGCCGTTACGTTTCAAACCACAGCATCGATCCGTCTCCGCGGCCTTTACCGCCGTTGAAACAGTCCACCGGCGCTGCTAGGCGCGGGCGCCATCGGCATCGAACGTGCGAGGGGCCGCTTCGGTCCCACGGCCTCGCTGCTTCTTCACCGCTTTTTATCGCGAAGGATTGTCTCCATGGCCGACCAGGACAACGGCACCACGATCGACACGCAGCCGACCGGCAATGGCGAAGACACCGCACCCGCGGCGGGCCTGATCTCGCAATACGTCAAGGATCTCTCGTTCGAAAACCCGAACGCGCCGGCCATCTTCCAGAACCCGAACCCGCCCGCGATCGACGTGCAGTTCAACATCGGCACCGCGCAGGTCGGCGAGGAAGTCCATGAAGTCCTGCTCAAGATCGACGTAAAGGCAGAGGCCGAGGGCCAGACCGCGTTCATCGTCGACCTGACCTATGCCGGCCTGTTCGGCCTGCGCAACGTGCCGGCCGATGCGATCCAGCCGTTCCTGCTCGGCGAAGCGCCGCGCCTGCTGTTCCCTTTCGCGCGCCGCGTCCTGGCCGATTGCGTCCGCGACGGCGGCTTCCCGCCGCTGCTGCTCGAGCCGATCGACTTCGGCCAGCTCTACCTCGCGCAGGCGGAGCAGAACGGCGCCTTCTCGGTCGGCGACGTCGGCCACGCCTGATGTCTGATCGACGGGGCCGGGCGCCATGAACCTTACCAAGGCGCTCGGCTCGGTCGGCGGGCTGACGCTCGCCAGCCGCGTGCTGGGGCTGGTCCGCGATTCGCTGTTCTTTCGCTTCGTGGGCGCAGGCTTCGCCTCGGACGCGTTCATGATCGCGTTCCGCCTGCCCAATTTGTTCCGCGCGCTCTTCGCCGAGGGCGCGTTTTCCGCCGCGTTCATCCCGATGTTCAACCGCAAGGTGGCCGAGGGTGACAAGGCGAGGGAGGGCAGCGGCCTGGCGCACGGCATCGCCTTTGCCGAGGATGCGCTGTCGATCCTGCTGCCGGTCCTGATCGTCATGACCGCGGTGATGGAAGTGGCGGCGTGGCCCGTCACCTACACGTTGTCGGGCGGCTTCAACGGCGTCGATCCGAAGCAGTTCGACTTCGCCGTCCAGCTCGCGCGCCTCACCTTCCCCTATCTGCTGTTCATCAGCCTGGTGTCGCTGCTCGGCGGCATCCTCAATTCGCTCCACCGCTTCTGGGTGAATGCGGCGGCGCCGATCCTGCTCAACGCGACGCTGATCGCCGCGCTGCTGTTCTTCCATGACGACCTGCCGCTGATGACCGCGCGTAATCAGGCGATCGCGGTCACCGTATCGGGCGCGCTGCAATTGCTGTGGCTATGGTATGCCTGCCGCCGTGCGGGCGTGACGCTGCGCCTGAAGCTGCCCCGCCTGGGTCCCGATGTGAAGCGGTTGATGGCGCTGATCGGCCCGGCCGCCGCGGGTGCGGGCGCGGTGCAGATCAACCTCGTCGTGTCGACCGCGCTCGCCGCGCGCCTGCTGCCCTCCGGCTCGGTATCCTATATCTACGCCGCCGACCGGCTGAACCAATTGCCACTCGGTCTCATCGGCATCGGCCTCGGCACCGTATTGCTGCCAACCATCTCGCGCCTGCTCGGTCGCGGCGAGGATGCGGCGGCGATGACGACGCAGAACCGGGGCATGGAGCTCGCCCTGCTGCTCACCCTGCCCGCCACGGTCGCGCTGGTCGTCTGCGGCGCGCCGATCGCCGCCGCGCTGTTCCAGCACGGCAAGTTCGATGCGACCGACACGCATTTCACCGCGCAGGCGCTCGCCGCCTTTTCGATCGGCCTGCCATCCTACATCCTCGTTAAGGTGCTGACGCCGGGCTATTACGCCCGCTCCGATACCAAGACGCCGGTCCGCTACGCGACGATCTCGATGGGGGTGAACCTGGCGCTCAATCTCGCGCTGATCGTGCCGCTCCAGCATATGGGGCCGCCGCTCGCCACCGCGATCGCTAGCACGGTCAACGTCGCGCTGCTGTATCGCACGCTCGTCAAGCGCGGCCAGTTCGTGGTCGACGCGCAACTCAAGCGCCGCGCGCCGCGCCTGCTCGCCGCTGCCCTCGCGATGGGCGCGGTGATGTATTTCCTCAACGATCTGTTCCAGCCCTATACCACCGGCGCCAGCCTGATCCGCTGGGCTGCGATGGCGGTGCTGGTCGGCACCGGCGCGCTCGTCTATGCCGCCGCGGTGTTCGCGACCGGCGCCCTCAAGCCGCGCGACATCCGCCAGCTTCTCCGTTCCCAGTCCTAAGGTCCGTCCATGTCCGCACAGCGCCCCCTCCCGAAAAGAGTGGTGTCCGGTATCAAGCCCACCGGCAATCTCCACCTCGGCAATTACCTTGGCGCGGTGAAGCAATGGGTCGCGATGCAGGATGCGATCCAGGCGGAGGGCGGCGAGACGATGTACTTCATCGCCGACCTGCACGGCCTGACCGAATTTATCGCGCCCGATCAGCTGCGCGCGAACACGATCGAAATGACCGCGACGATGATCGCCGCCGGCATCGATCCCGATCGCTCGATCCTGTTCAACCAGGCCCGCGTGCCTGCCCACAGCGAACTCAGCTGGCTGCTCAACAATGTCGCGCGCGTCGGCTGGCTCAACCGCATGACGCAGTTCAAGGACAAGGCCGGCAAGAACCGCGAAGGCGCCAGCGTCGGCCTGTACGATTATCCGGTGCTGATGGCCGCGGACGTGCTGCTCTACAACACCACGCACGTGCCCGTCGGCGAGGACCAGAAGCAGCATCTGGAGCTGGCGCGCGACATCGCAACCAAGTTTAATACCGATTACGGCGTCGAGCTGTTCACGCTGCCCGAACCCCTGGTCAGCGCCGCCGCGCCGCGGATCATGAGCCTGCGCGATGCGGCGGCCAAGATGTCCAAGTCGAACCCCTCCGAACAGTCGGTCGTCAAGCTGGTCGACAGCGACGAGACGATTGCCGACAAGTTCCGCAAGGCGAAGACCGATCCCGACCTGCTCCCCGCCACCGTCGAGGAACTGGCGGAGCGGCCCGAAGCGCGCAACCTGCTGACGATCTTCGCCGCGCTCGCCGATCGCACGCCGCAGGACGTGCTGAGCGACTATGCGGGTAAGGGCTTCGGCGCGTTCAAGCCCGACCTTGCCGATCTCGCCGTCGCAAAGCTCGGGCCCATCCGCAACGAGATGGTCCGCCTGCTCGACGACCGCGGCGCGATCGACGCGATCCTCAACACGGGTGCTGAAAAGGCACGCGACCTCGCCGCGCCGGTGTTGCGGCAGGCGCAGGCGGCGATGGGCCTTATGCTTTAAGACCGTGCGCTAGTTGCTCGTCATTGCGAGCGCAGCGAAGCAAGCCGGACCAAGACGCCCTGGCTTGCTTCGCTGCGCTCGCAATGACGAACCAATCATGTCTGCGCGGTCATTTCGATCCGCCGCAGAAGGCTGCGGCTCCAGCCTACCTCGCGGCGCACGGCTGGACGATCCTCCGCTTCTGGAACGGCGATGTGCTGGATAACCTCGACGGGGTCTACGCCGCAATCCTTGCGGCGCTAGCGCAAGCGGCCACCCACCCCCGGCCACTCCCTTGCAGGGAGGGGAGGAATTACGCTTCCAATTCCCGCATCAGCGTCCGCACCGCAGCGTCGATATCGCGGTCCTGATCGCGCAGTTCCTCGATCTTGCGGACGGCGTGGATGACGGTCGAATGGTCGCGCCCACCGAACTTGCGGCCGATCTCGGGCAGCGAGCGGGTCGTCAGGCGCTTGGCCAGATACATGGCGATCTGGCGCGGGCGGGCGACGGCGCGGCTGCGGCGCGCCGACACCAGATCGAGCGGCTTCAGCTCGAAATGCTGGCTGACGAGCTTCTGGATCTCATCGATCGTCACCCGCCGCTGCGCCCCGCGCAGCACGTCGCCCAGCGTCGTCAGCGCGAAATCCAGGTCGATACGGTCGCCGGTCAGCTGCGCATAGGCAATGACGCGGTTCAGCGCGCCTTCCAGCTCGCGGATGTTGGCGTGGATGCGCGCGGCCAGCAGGTCGAGCACCTCTGCGGGAACCTTTGCCTCGGGCAGGTCTGCGAGTTTCCTGTCCAGTATGGCACGGCGCAACGTGAGGTCGGGCGCCTTGATGTCGGCGACGAGGCCGACCGACATGCGGCTGATGATCCGCGCCTCGACCCCGTCCAGCGCCTGCGGGCAGCGGTCGGCGGAGATGACGAGGCGGCGGCCCGCCCCCATGATCTCGTTGATCGTGTGGAAGAATTCTTCCTGCGTCGAATCCTTGCCCGCGATGAACTGCAGGTCGTCGATCAGCAGCAGGTCGGCGCTGCGCAGCCGTTGCTTGAAGGCGTGCGTGTCGCGCGCCCGGAGCGCGCTGACAAAATCGAACATGAAGCGCTCGGCCGACATGCACAGCACGGTCGCGTCCGGATGCTGCGCCAGAAACGCATGGCCGATCGCGTGCATTAGGTGCGTCTTGCCCTGCCCCGTCCCCGAATGGAGGAACAGCGGGCTGAACCGCGGCACACCCGGTTCGGCCAGCGCGCGCGCGGCATTGAAGGCGACGCGATTGGCCGCATCGACGACGAAGCGATCGAAGGTGAAGCGCGGATCGAGCGGCGGTCGCTCGGCACGCGGTGCGTCGCTGGCGACGACGGCGGGGGCCGGCTGCACGAACGGCAGCACCGCGGCGGGCTGCGGCGCGGGGTTCTCAGGCGCCTCGGCAACCAGCTTCACCGCCGGGGCCGCCACACGCGTCTCGATCGACACGCTGCGCACGCCCGGCAACAGCGCGCGGAATTCCAGCATCAGCCGGTCCGCGTAATGGTTGCGGACCCAGTTGGTCATGAAGGCGGATGGCAGCGCGAGGCGGATCGCATCGGGATCACCGTCCTCGATCAGCTCCATCGGCTTCAGCCACTGTTCGAACAAACGCGCACCGGCCGATTCGCGCAGGTTGCTGCGGACGCGCGCCCAGGCGCGTTGCGCCTCGCTCTCCGTCACCGCCGCTACCTGCCGATCGTTCAACGCACGCCCCTTCGTTACCGGAAGCGACGCGTGTCACCCCAGTGGCTGTAGTTCAGACAGACAGATCCCCCTTACGACCACCGGCCGTTCGGCATGCCCACGCTGTTCAAGTCCCCGCTGGCCCAGAACGGCGCCGCGGTGAAGGCGAGTTATGAAGCCTCCACCGAGTCGATCAAGCCCCCCGCAGGTCACATTCCTGAAATAAAGAGGATTGACAGCCCTCCGCCCGCGGAAATGCGTTCGGAAATCTTATAAGTATCTGATATTAAAGCATTAATATGCCCGGCTAGACCCGCGGGGCCGCCGGACTCAGGGCACGAATCGCGGTGAGTCCTGCCTTTCACTTTTCGTTCCAAACCCATCCGTTTTGGGCATCAAAAAAGCCCGCCGGGACGGTCCCGACGGGCTGATTTGCGGACGGGAAGGACGGCTCAGGCGAGCGCGGTCACGGCCTTGGTCAGACGCGCGAACTTGCGGCTCGCGGTGTTCTTGTGCAGCACGCCCTTGGCGACGCCACGGGCCAGCTCCGGCTGAACGGCCGACAGCGCCGTGGTCGCCGCAGCCTTGTCGCCCGAAGCAAGCGCCGACTCGACCTTCTTGACGAAGGTGCGGATGCGGCCGACGCGGTTGCCGTTGATTTCGGCGCGGCGTGCGTTGCGACGGATGCGCTTCTTGGCTTGCGGCGTATTCGCCATTCGGTACGTCCTTGCGAGTAATGTGGTCAGTGTAAAAGAGGCGCCGGGAACACCCTACGCCGTCTCGAAGGCTGCGCCCTTAGCGATTGCGGGAGGCGGGGTCAACTGTTTCGCCCCTCTTTCGTCATCTCGGCGCACGCCGGGATCCATGGACTGAGCGCCGCCAACGATGTGGCCCCGCCTCATGGACATCGCCACCATGGATCCCGGCATCCGCCGGGATGACGAAGAAAGTGGCGTCAGTGTTTCTGACACTTCGGACAATAAAACGTCGACCGCCCACTATCCACCCGGCGCTGCACCGTCCCGCCGCATGCGCACGGTTCCCCCTCGCGGCCATAGACCAGGAATTGCTTGGAGAAATACCCCAGCTCGCCATCCGGCCGGACATAGTCGCGCAGCGTCGATCCGCCGGCCTCGATCGCCGCGAGCAACACGTCGCGTACCGCCACCGCCAGCGCCTCGAGTCGCTTCGCTGAGATCTGCCCCGCCGGCCGCGTCGGCGATATCCGCGCCAGGTGCAGCGCTTCGCACACATAGATGTTGCCGAGGCCCGCCACGATCCGCTGGTCGAGCAGCATCGCCTTGATCGGCGCCGCGCGACCCTGCAACACGTCGTGCAGATACGCGCCGGTAAAGCCCTCCCCCAGCGGCTCCGGCCCCATCGCCGCAAAGGGCGGATACGCGTCGATCGCCGCCGTCTCCCACAGATCGAGGAAGCCGAATCGCCGCGCATCGTTGAGCGCCAGGCTGCGCCCCTCCCCCGTCTCGATCAGCAGGTGGTCGTGCGCGAGTCGCTCGGCCGGATCGACGCGCCAGCGCCCCGACATGCCGAGGTGGAAGATCAGCGTATCGCCGCGATCGGTATCGATCAGCCCGTATTTGGCCCGCCGCCCCAGCGCCGTCACCATCGCGCCCGTCAGCCGCTGGCGCAGGTTTACGGGGATCGCCTTGCGCAGATCGGCACGGCGTGGTTCGACATGGGTCAGGCGCTGGCCGGCGAGCACGGGGGTCAGCCCGCGAACGGTGGTTTCGACTTCGGGAAGCTCTGGCACGCCGCCAAAGCTAGGTAGCGTTTGCTCCCGCCACAAGCCACGGCTAGGGCGGGTGTCATGACCGATACCGCCCCCACCGGAACCGTCTCCTTCGGCTACGAAGATGTCGCACCGGACGAAAAAACCGCTCGCGTCGGCGGCGTCTTCTCCAGCGTCGCCAAGAACTACGACCTGATGAACGACGCCATGTCGGGCGGCATGCACCGGCTGTGGAAGGATCGCTTCGTCCGCCGTCTGCAACCGCGCGAGGGCGAACAGGTGCTCGACATGGCGGGCGGTACCGGCGACATCGCCTTCCGCATCGCGGAATCGGGCGCGTCGGTGACGGTCGCGGACATCAACCCCGATATGCTCGCGGTCGGCATGGAACGCGCGGCCAATCGCGCGCTCGACAGCCTCGTGTGGACCGAGGCAAATGCCGAGACGCTGACCTTTCCGGACACGTTCTTCGACGCCTACACCATCGCCTTCGGCATCCGGAACGTCACCGATATCCCCAAGGCGTTGCGCGAGGCGCATCGCGTGCTGCGCCGCGGCGGCCGCTTCTTCTGCCTCGAATTTTCGACCACGACCTGGCCGGGGTTCAAGGAAGTATACGACGGCTATTCGCACAAACTGGTGCCCAAGCTCGGCCAGCTGCTGGCGCAGGATTCCGACAGCTATCGCTATCTGATCGAATCGATCCGCCGCTTCCCCGACATGCCGACGTTCAAGGGCATGATCGCCGACGCCGGCTTCGTGCGGACGAAGGTGGAGCCGATCATGGGCGGCCTTGTCGCGATCCATTCGGGCTGGAAGATCTGATGGCGCACCGGCCATGCTCCTCCCGGACGGGAGGAGCGCTCGCGTGACGACCTCCGTCGTCCATATCTGGCGACTGCTGAAGTGGGGCCGCATCCTCGCGCGCCACGGCGCGCTGCGCGGGATCGAGCAGGACCGCAACACGCCTGCCCCCGTCCGCCGCCTCGCCCGCGTCGCGCGCTTCGGCGCGCGCGTGCCGGCGACGCCGCGCTACGCCGATGCCTTCCAGGCGATCGGCCCTGCCGCGATCAAGCTCGGCCAGACGCTCGCGACCCGGCCGGACCTCGTCGGCGACGTCGCCGCGAACGACCTGCTGCGCCTGCAGGACCAGTTGCCCCCGGTGCCCTTCGAGACGATCTGCGCTGCGATGGAGGCCAGCCTCGGCCGTCCGCCGAGCGCCGTCTTCGCCCAGATCGACGAGAACCCGGTCGGTGCCGCGTCGATCGCACAGGTCCATCGCGCGATCACCACCGATGGCCGGCAGGTCGCGGTGAAGGTGCTGCGCCCGGGCGTCGAAGCCGATTTCACCCGCGCGATCGACACCTATCAATGGGCCGCGGCACAGCTCGAAGGCCTCGGCGGCGAGGCCAAGCGCCTGCGCCCGCGCCTGACGGTCGAGAATTTCCGCCGCTGGACGCTGCGCGAACTCAACTTCCAGCGCGAAGCCGCCTCCGCCTCCGAACTCGCCGAGGCGATGACGGCGGAACCCGATTTCGTCGTCCCCGCAATCGACTGGCAGCGCTCGTCCACGCGCGTGCTGACGATGGAATGGATCGACGGCATCAAGCTGTCGAACCGCCAGGCGCTGATCGACGCCGGCTATGACGTCAAGAAGCTCGCCAACACGCTGGTGCAGGCGTTCCTGCGCCAGGCGATCGCCGAGGGCTTCTTCCACGCCGACATGCACCAGGGCAATCTGTTCGCCCTGCCCGGCGACAAGATCGCCGCGATCGATTTCGGCATCATGGGCCGGATCGACCGACGCGCGCGGGTGTGGCTGGCCGAGATCCTCTACGGCCTGATCACCGGCAATTACAAACGCGTCGCCGAAATCCATTTCGAGGCGGGCTATGTCCCCGCGCACCACAATGTCGCCGAGTTCGCGACCGCGCTACGCGCCGTGGGCGAACCGATGCGCGGCCTGCCGGTAAAGGACATGTCGATCGGCATGATGCTCGACGGCCTGTTCAGCATCACCCGCGATTTCGACATGGTGACGCAGCCGCACCTGCTGCTGCTTCAGAAGACGATGGTGATGGTGGAGGGCGTGGCGACCAGCCTCGATCCCGATATCAATTTGTGGGAATCGGCCGCGCCGTTCGTCCGCGAATGGATCCGCACCGAACTCGGCCCCGAAGCCGCGATCGCGGATCGCCTGATCCAGGATGTGCGTACCATCGCCGGCCTGCCAGAACTGATCCGCCGGATCGAGGCGCGCTACCCCGCCCCGGGCGGCGAGCCCCCCGCCCCGCCGCTGCGCGAAATCGAGGTCGTGCGCATCGGCGGCGGCTGGCGCTATGCCGCTGTCGCCGTGCTGACCGCCTGCGCCAGCGTGGCGGCGACATGGCTGGTGCTGCACTGACGCCGATGCTGCGCCGGCCGCTCGTCCCGCTCTGGATCGCGCGCCCGTCGCGCTTTGCCGGGCTGAACGTGCGCGATGCCTGGTTGGTGGTCGTGGCGCTCGCCGGGCTGCTCCTCGCGACGCTGCTGGTCTTCGCGACGCCCGTTCCGGCCGCGGCGACCGATGGCGCGCGCGCCACCGATGGTCAGACCGACATTGCGCTGTACGACGGCATCGTCGAGGCAGTGCGCCACGGCGCGTCTTATTACGCGGCCGCAATCGATGCGATGCGCGCGGGCGACTATCCGCTGCGGCCCTTCGTCACCGTGCGGCTGCCGACGCTTGCCGTGGTGGAGGCCGCCCTGCCCGGACCTGTGGTACTAGTGCTGCTCGATCTGCTGGCAGCGACCGTCGTCGTCGCCTGGTGGGTGCGGCTGCGCGGCGTGTTCACGCGCCTGCCGCCGCGGATCGTCGCGATGATGCTGCTCGCCGCGGGGCTCATCCCCTTCGTTCAGCCGAGCCTGTCCGCGTTCCATGAAATCTGGGCCGGCCTGCTCCTAGCGCTGTCGCTGGCGCTTTACCGTGTCCGCGATCCGCTGCCCGCTATCGCCATCGGGCTTGCCGCCGCCGTGATCCGCGAGACGACGGGGCTGTACCTGATCGTCATGCTGGCGATGGCGCTGGTCGAGGGACGCGGGCGTGAGGCGATCGGCTGGGCCATCGCCTGCGCGCTGCTCGCTGCGGTCCTGGCGCTCCATGCGCATGCCGTCGCCGCCTTCGTCCGCCCGCTCGATCCTGTGTCGCCGGGCTGGTCGGGGCAACTCGGCTTCGGCTTCTTCGTGCGAACGATGACGCTGTCGACGGGGCTGGTGCTGTTGCCGATGTGGCTTGCGGCCCCTCTCGTCGGCCTGTCGCTGTTTGGCTGGGCAGCGTGGCATACGGGGCTGGGCCTGCGGATTGTCGTCCTGCTCAGCGGCTATGCGCTGGTGCTGAGCGTCTTCGGCCGGCTCGACACCTTCTATTGGGGCCTGCTGATCGCGCCGGTGCTGCTCGTCGGCCTCGTCTTCGTGCCCGATGCCCTGCGGGACCTGTCGAGCGCCATGTTCGACCGGCGGCGGATCACGGTGAAAAGGATCGTGCGGTGAAACGTGTCCTCCTGATCGTCGGCGGCGGCATCGCCGCGTACAAGGCGTGCGAACTGATCCGCCTGCTCAGGAAGCGCGACCATGCGGTGCGCTGCGTGATGACCGAGGGCGCGAGCCATTTCGTCACGCCGATGACGCTCGCGGCGCTCAGCGAGGACCAGGTCTACACCAGCCTGTGGGACCTGAAGGACGAGGCGGAGATGGGCCATATCCAGCTCAGCCGCCAGGCCGACCTGATCGTCGTCGCCCCCGCCACCGCCGATCTGATCGCGCGCATGGCGGCCGGGATCGCCGACGATCTCGCAACCACCCTTCTGCTCGCGACCGACACGCCCGTCCTCGCCGCACCAGCGATGAACGTCAGGATGTGGCAGCATCCGGCGACCAAGCGCAACGTCGCCCGGTTGCGCAGCGACGGCATCACGGTGCTCGAACCCGACGAGGGCACGATGGCCTGTGGCGAATACGGCCCCGGTCGCCTGCCCGAACCCGAAGCGATCGCCGCCGCCATCGACTGCGCGCTCGCCCCGGCCGATACGCGCCTTTCCGGGCGCCATATCCTCGTCACCGCGGGACCGACGCATGAGGCGATCGATCCGGTGCGCTACATCGCCAACCGCTCGTCCGGGAAGCAAGGCTTCGCCATCGCCGGCGCGCTTGCGGCACTGGGGGCCGAGGTGACGCTGGTAGCGGGCCCGGTTGAGCTCGCCACGCCAGAGGGCGTCCGCCGCGTCGACGTGGTGTCGGCACAGGATATGGCGGACGCGGTGCAGGCCGCACTCCCCGCCGATGCCGCGGTGATGGTCGCCGCGGTCGCCGACTGGCGTGTCGAGGCCGCGCCGCAGAAGGTCAAGAAGGGCAACGCCCCGCCCACGCTCACCCTGACCGAGAACGTCGATATCCTCGCCACGGTGGCGCGAGGGCCGAACCGCCCCCGTCTCGTCGTCGGCTTCGCGGCAGAGACCGAACAGGTGATCGACCACGCCCGCGCCAAGCGCGATCGCAAGGGCGCGGACTGGATCGTCGCCAACGACGTCTCCGGTGATGTCTTCGGCGGTGATGCCAATACCGTGAATCTGGTGACGGCCCAGGGCGTCGAGTCTTGGGACCGGATGGGCAAGGACGCGGTCGCGCTCCGGATCGCAGATCGCATCGCCGATGCGCTTATGCGTTCTTGATACGTTCCGATTCGTTTGATAGCCTCTCCCCCTGACACAAGGGGAGACGACGCATGAACCCGTACGTGACGCTGGGTGCCGCCGATACCGACGTGGCGCATGCTTTCTACGATGCCGTGCTGGCGACGATCGGCTGGTCGGCGCATGCCAGCTTTCCCGATTGGCGCGGCTATTCCGCGGGTGGCAGCGGCGAGGGCCTGACGCTGTGGATTTGCAAGCCGCTCGACGGAGCGCCGGCAACCGCGGGCAACGGCACGATGATGGCGTTCGGCGCACGGACGCGCGACGAAGTCGATGCCTTTTATGCAGTGGCGATGGCGCACGGCGCGCAGGATGAGGGCGCACCCGGCCATCGCGAGCATTACGGTCCCGATTGGTATGCGGCCTATCTGCGCGATCCGACGGGCAACAAGCTGGCCATCGTCCATAACGGCTGATCCTGCCACATTCGACAAGCCCCGCGCCGGGGCGCTAAGAGCGACGCCATGACCGCCATTAACATCCGCATCCAACGCCTGCCCCATGGCGAAGGCCTGCCCCTGCCCGCTTATGCCACCGATGGTGCCGCGGGCATGGACGTCGTCGCGGCCGAGGCATTGACCCTGGCACCGGGCGCGCGGTCGGCGGTCGCGACCGGCTTCGCCTTCGCGATTCCCGACGGCTTCGAGGTGCAGGTGCGCCCGCGCTCGGGGCTCGCGCTGAAACACGGCATTACCTGCCTCAATACGCCGGGCACGATCGACAGCGATTATCGCGGCGAGGTGAAGGTGATCCTGATCAATCTGGGCGACGCTCCGTTCCCGATCGCACGCGGCGACCGGATCGCGCAGATCGTGCCCGCCCCCGTTCAGCGCGCAGCACTGGAAAGTGTTGAAATTTTGGAGGATACTGCGCGGGGTAGCGGAGGATTCGGGTCCACCGGACGATGATGATCGCATGGTTCCTTGCAGCGCAGCTTGCCGTGGCATCGCCCGCACCGATGCCGCCGCAGGATTGGAGCACCTTGCGACCGCTGCCCTTCGCCCGAGCTGTCGATGATGGCCTGACCCTGTCCGCGTTCGTGCGGAGCGAGGTGCAGGCCGGCCGATGCACCGCCGCGATCCAGACGGCCGCCGGCTGGACACTCAAGGTCGATCTCGCGGTCTTGTTCTCCGCGGCGTCCCAGCCGCGACGCATCGTCCCCCGCGCCATCGGTTGCCCATCGGTCGAGCAATATTCCGCCGGCCTCGTGTCGAGCATGATGCGCAACGGCACGCCCGTCGGCACGGTCGATCCCGGCAACTGGTATCGCACCAGCCTGACCTTCTCATGGCCGCAATGACGCGCCGGTCGAGCCGCTGCGCGTGATCCTGTCGGACGCCGAACTCACCCGCTACGCCCGCCATATCATCCTGAAGGACGTGGGGGGTGCGGGTCAGCAGCGCTGGAAACAGGCGCACGTACTGGTGATCGGCGCGGGGGGGATCGGCTCGCCCGCGATCCAATATCTCGCCGCTGCCGGCATCGGCACGCTGACGATCGTCGACGACGATTCGGTCGACCTATCGAACCTGCAACGCCAGACGATCTACACGACCGGGGACATCGGGCATCGAAAGGCCGAGGCCGCCGTTGCCGCTGCACGGCGACTCAACCCGCATATCGAGGCGCATGCGGTCTGCCAGCGGATCGATGCCACCTCGATCGCGCCCCTGCTCGCGGACGCGCATGTCGTTCTGGATGGCTGCGACAATTTCGCGACGCGGCTGGCCGTGGCAGATGCCGCTTATGCCGCACGCGTGCCGCTGGTGTCGGCTGCAATCGGCCAGTTCGACGGACAGCTCGGCGTGTTCCGTGGCTGGGAAGCGGACAAGCCCTGTTATCGCTGCTTCGTCGGCGACGATCCAGAACGCGCGGGCGTCAGTTGCTCCGAAGACGGCGTGTTGGGGCCGATGGCCGGCATGATCGGTAGCTTGGCGGCGCTCGAGGTGCTGCGCGCGCTACACCCCTTCGGTACGGACGCGGCCGGCAAGCTGCTACTCGCCGACACGCTCGACTTGCGCTTCCGCACCCTGTCGCTGCCCAAGGACCCCGGCTGCCGCACCTGCGGCGGCTGACGGATCAGCCGAGCAGCGTCTGCGCGAAGCTGCGCACCGCCGGGCCGATGTCCGGCCGCGCCAGCGCCAGTGCCAGGTTCGCCTGGATATAGCCCGCCTTATCCCCGCAATCGTAGCGCGCGCCATCGAAGGTGAAGCCGTGGAACGGCTGCTGGCCAATCAGCTGCGCCATGGCGTCGGTCAGCTGGATCTCGCCCCCCGCACCCTTTTCCTGGCGCTCCAGGATGCGCATCACTTCCGGCTGCAGGATGTAGCGCCCGGGGATCATCAGGTTCGACGGCGCGGTGCCCTTCGCCGGCTTTTCGACCAGCGCCGTGACCTCGGTCAGCCGCCCATCGACCTTCCCCGGCGAGATGATGCCATATTTGTCCGTCTCGCTATCGGCCACTTCCAACGCGCCGACGATGTTGCCGCCGACCTTTTCGTAAGCGGCGACCATCTGCGCGACGAAGCCCGGCGTGCCGACCATCAATTCGTCGGGCAACAGCACCGCAAACGGTTCGTCGCCGACGATTTCGCGCGCGCACCAGACGGCGTGGCCGAGGCCCAGCGGCTCCTGCTGGCGGATGTAGACCGGGCTTCCCGGCTTCATACGCGTGCCGTTGACGATCTCGAGGCTCTTGCCCCGCGCGCGCATCGTGTCTTCCAGTTCGTAGGCGATGTCGAAATGATCTTCGAGCGCGTGCTTGCCGCGGCCGGTGACGAAGATGATCTGCTCGATCCCCGCCTCGAGCGCCTCGTCCACCGCATATTGGATCAGCGGCTTGTCGACGACCGTCAGCATCTCCTTCGGCATCGCCTTGGTCGCCGGCAGGAACCGGGTGCCGAGGCCCGCGACCGGGAAAACCGCCTTGCGTACGCGCTTGATCGTCATCAGTGCCCCTAAATCCGGCATGACGCCGCAGAAAAACGGCGCCAACGTTAACTCGCTTATTAACGGGCGCCGCACTAACCTTCGGCAATGACTACGACAAGCCGTCCCCGAACTCTGGTGATCTTCGGCACCCGGCCGGAAGCGATCAAGTTGTTCCCGGTCGTCCGGGCGCTGCAACAGGTCGATGGCATGGACGTCGTCACCTGCGTGACCGCGCAGCACCGGGGATTGCTCGATCAGGTGCTGGCGATCGCAGGCCTCACCCCGGATGTCGACCTCGACCTCATGGAGCCGGGCCAGTCGCTCGACCGCCTGACCGCGCGCCTGCTGATCGCGTTGGGCGAGGTGATGGATCGAGTCGCGCCCAACCGTGTCATCGTCCAGGGCGACACCGCGACCGCCATGGTGGGGGCGCTCGCTGCCTATTATCGCAAGATTCGCGTCGCGCACGTCGAAGCGGGGCTACGCTCGGGCGACATCTATCATCCTTGGCCCGAAGAGGTGAACCGCCGCATCGTCGCACCGATCGCCGACCTGCACTTCGCGCCGACCGAGACGGCAGCGGCCGCTCTGGCGCGCGAGAATGTGACGGAGGGCGTCCATGTCACGGGCAACACCGTGATCGACGCGCTGCATTGGACGCGCGTACGCATCACCGAACAGCCGGACCTCGCCGGCGATCTCGCCCCCCTGCTCGCGCGCTTCGCCGGCAAGCGGATCGTGTTGGTCACGACGCATCGTCGCGAGAATTTCGGCGACGGCATGGCGGCGATCGGGCGGGCGATCGCGCGGATCGCGGCACGGCCGGACGTCGCCGTGCTCTTCCCGATGCACCCCAATCCCAATGTCGCGGCCGTCATGGACGCTGTGCTACCGGCCGCCCCGAACGTCGCGCGGATCGCGCCGCTCGATTATCCGCATTTCATCCGCGCGCTCGACGCCTGCACGATCGCATTGACCGACTCGGGCGGCGTGCAGGAGGAAGCACCCGCACTCGGCAAGCCCGTGCTGGTGATGCGCGACACGACCGAGCGGCCGGAAGGGGTCGCAGCGGGCACCGCACGCCTCGTCGGCACCGACGAAGCGCGCATCGTTTCCGAAGTGTTCACCCTTCTCGACGACAAGGCGGCCTATACCGCCATGGCCCGCGCCCACAATCCGTTCGGCGACGGTCATGCCAGCAGCCGGATCGCAAGGATCGTCGCCGATGGTTTCGGACTCTGAATTGAAGGTCGTCGTCCTGGGGCTGGGCTATATTGGCTTGCCCACCGCCGCCGTGATCGCGCGCACCGGTGCGGGCGTGCTGGGCGTCGACGTCACGCCATCGGTGGTCGAGACGGTCAATTCGGGCCGCGTGCATATCGAGGAGGTCGACTTGGACGGCCTCGTCTCCGGCGTGGTCGCCCGCGGATCGCTGCGCGCCTCGCTGACGATCGAGCCGGCGGACGTCTTCGTCATCGCAGTGCCGACGCCCTTCGCAGAAGATCACGCGCCCGACATCCGCTTCGTGCTCGACGCCGCGACGACGATCGCCGCCGTACTCAAGGCGGGCGATACGGTGATCCTCGAATCGACATCGCCGGTCGGCACGACCGAGCGGGTCCGCGATCTGCTCGCCCAGTTGCGCCCCGACCTGCGCGTACCCGGCCGCGCCGGCGAAGCCGCAGACGTCGCCATCGCCTATTGCCCGGAACGCGTGCTGCCCGGCCGCATCCTCGTCGAGCTGATCGACAACGATCGCGTGATCGGCGGCATCACCCCGCGCTGCGCGCGCAAGGCGCTGACCTTCTACCGCCGCTTCGTCCGCGGCGCGTGCGTCACCACCAACGCCCGCGCCGCGGAGATGACGAAGCTCACCGAGAACGCCTTCCGGGACGTCAACATCGCCTTTGCCAACGAACTGAGCCTCGTCGCGGATACGATGGGCGTCGACGTGTGGGAGGTGATCCGCCTCGCCAACCGCCATCCGCGCGTCAACATCCTGCAACCAGGCCCCGGTGTCGGCGGCCATTGCATCGCGGTCGATCCCTGGTTCCTGGTCCATGCCGATCCCGCCAACACGCCGCTGATCCGCACCGCCCGACTGGTGAACGACGGCAAGACCGATCACGTCATCGCCCAGGCCGCCGCGCTGATCGAGGCGCACCCGGGCGCGCCGGTTGCGTGCCTCGGCCTCGCGTTCAAGGCGAATATCGACGACTTCCGAGAGAGCCCGGCGCTCCGCGTCGCGCAGGCGCTCAGCGAACGGTTCGGGGCACGCGTCAGGATCGTCGAGCCCTATGCTGACCGCCTGCCCCCCGCGCTGGAAGCCCATGGCGCGACGCTGATCGACATCGACACCGCCATCGACGCCTGCCCGATCATGATCGTGCTGGTCGACCATGACGTGTTCCGATCGGTGCCTCTGGAGGAGCGCGCCGACAAGCTGGTGCTCGACACGCGCGGCATCTGGCCGGACCAGCCCGCCCCCCGATCGCCGCGCGACGCGCTCCGCCTCGCGGGTTGACGCCTGCCCGTCAGGCGCGGTTCAGGGTGTTGCCGCGACCAGTACGGCGCCCTATCTGCCCTGCCTGCTCGACTGACGGGATTTCATGCTCAAAAAGTTGCTACAGGGGCGCCGCGCGGCGGCCGCTCCCACCCCTGCGATCCCCGATGGCGAACGCGTCTATGCGGTGGGCGATATCCATGGCTGCGACGACCAGCTAAGCCGCCTGCTCACCGCGATCGACGCGGACGAAGCGGCGCGCGGATCGGCGCGGACGACGCTGATCTTCCTCGGCGACCTGGTCGATCGCGGCCCGGCCTCTGCCGGGGTCATCGAGCGGCTGTATCGCCTGGCCGCAGACCGCCCCGCCACCCGGTTCCTGCTCGGCAATCACGAGGAAGTGTTCCTCGATGCGCTGAAGGGCGACCCGAAGGCGCTCCGCATGTTCTGCCGCATCGGCGGGCGCGAGACGATCCTGAGCTATGGCGTCGATTCCACCGAATACGACCGGATGGACTATGACGAACTGCATCAGGCGATGCAGCGCCATGTGCCGGCCGAGCATCAGGCCTTCGTCGAGCGATTCGAAGACCTGATCGTCATCGGCGACTATGCCTTCGTCCACGCCGGCGTCCGCCCCGATACCGATCTGTCGGCCCAGCGCAGCGCCGACCTGCGCTGGATTCGCAAGCCATTCCTCGATCACAGCGGCCCGTTGGAAAAGGTGATCGTCCACGGCCACACGATCAGCGACGATCTCGACGTGCAGGGCTATCGCATCGGCGTCGATACGGGCGCCTACCAGACCGGGCGACTGACTGCGCTGGGACTGGAGGGCACCGCGCGCTGGACCGTGCAGGTCGGCTGACGGGCTGAAGGGATATTCTGGCCCGGTCAGACGTTGTTGGCGCGGCATATGGGGGGGTTCATGCCGGACCGACCCCTGCTATGACCGCGGAGACGGCATCATCCGGTGTCGTATGAAATGCTGTCCGCGAGCGTAAACGGCCGGCGTGAGTGGTTGTCTTGTTTACCTGTTTATGGCAGGGCGACCGTGACGAACATGAAGAGGGAGTTTTTATGCGTCTTGGGAAGTATCTGATGGCCGCTGCGGCCGCGACGATGGCTGTTGCTCCGGCGGTTGCCGCTCCGGCGAACCCGGCGGCGAGCCTGTCGGTCGCCAAGTCGGTCCGCACCGGTTCGGTGTCGGGCAAGAAGAACGAGCTGGCCGGCGGCGGCATCCTGATCGCCGTTCTGGCGGTCGCTGCCGTGGCTGCTGGCATCGTCGTCGTCGCTGACGACAACAGCGGCAAGGCCGACAGCAACTAAGTTGCTGTGACAACTTCGGTTGGGAAATAGCGGTCTTCGGGCCGCTATTTTTTTGCCCGCCGTCTGTCACCCGGTTCGCGGTTAGGGCGTGATGACATGGAGTTCATCCCCCTTCTCCGTTCGCCCTGAGCCTGTCGAAGGGCGGGGCGCGACAGGCGAGGTCGGCACGTGCGGGCACCTGTGCTTAGACAAGCTCAGCACGACCGGTTCTATCTCATGTCATCAGGCTCTAGCCCATGGCGACGGGCTATCGTGATGATGCGGGCACGCGCCCTTCCCGGTTGCCCCTGCCCCGCGCGCCCGCTAACCGGGCGACTTGATGCAAGCCTCCGATCACAGCCCCGCCGCCCAGCTTCCGGGCGGCGCCGTTTTCCCGCACCGGCACCTGACCGGCATCGACGGCCTTCAGCCGCATGAGATCGCCTTTCTGCTCGACGAGGCGGAAACCTGGATCGCGGCAAACCGCAACCATGCGGCGCCCGACAAACGCCTCGACGGCCTGACGCAGATCAACGCCTTTTTCGAAAACAGCACGCGCACGCTGCTCAGCTTCGAAATCGCGGGCAAGCGCCTGGGTGCGGACGTCGTCAACATGCACGCCGCGCAATCGAGCGTGAAGAAGGGCGAAACGCTGATCGACACCGCGCAGACGCTGAACGCCATGCGCGCCGACGTGATCGTCATCCGCCACATGGCGAGCGGCGCGGTGCGGCTGATTGCGGACAAGGTCGACTGCCCGGTGCTCAACGCCGGCGACGGGCGCCACGAACATCCGACGCAGGCGCTGCTCGACGCGCTCACCATCCGGCGCCGCCGCGGCAGCATCGCCGGCCAGCGCGTAGTGATCTGCGGCGACGTGCTGCACAGCCGCGTTGCGCGCTCCAACATCCTCGCGCTCACCGCGCTCGCCGCAGAGGTCCGCGTCTGCGCGCCCTCGACGCTGATGCCCAAGGCGATCGAGCGGATGGGCGTCACCCCCTTCACCGATTTCGACAAGGCGCTGGTCGGCGCCGACGTCGTCATGATGCTGCGGGTGCAGAACGAGCGGATGGCGGGCGATTACATTCCGTCAAGCCGCGAATATCGGCTCCGCTACGGCCTGACACCGGAGCGAATCGCCCGGCTGCCCGACGCGTTGGTCATGCACCCCGGCCCCATGAACCGCGGCGTCGAGATCGATTCGAGCGTCGCGGACGGGCCGCAATCGGCGATTACCGAACAGGTGGAGATGGGGGTGGCGGTGCGCATGGCCTGCCTCGACGTACTCACCCGCCGCGCGCGCAAGGTGGAGGGCTGGGCATGAACGGCATCGCCTTCATCAACGCCCGCCTCGCCTGCCCCACCGGCGGCGTCCGCGACGGCAGCCTGCTGGTCCGTGACGGCACGATCGTCGCCAGCGGCACGATCGACGTGCCCGCCGATGCGACAATCGTCGATTGCGGCGGCAAGACGCTCAGCCCCGGCATCGTCGACCTCGGCGTCTTCCGCATCGATCGCGCCGCCTTCCGGGCAGGCGGCATCGTCCGCGTCGCGCTGATGCCGGATGGCAATCCGGTGCTGGACGATCCCGGCATCGTCCAGCGCGCCGCACTGATCGGTAAGCCCGACCTGTGGATCCACCCCATCGCCGCGGCAACGCGCGGCCTGGCCGGGGCAGAGATGGCGGAAATGGCGATCTGCGCGTCCGCGGGCGCGCGTGCGGTCGGCACGGGTCGCGGCTGGATCGCCGATTCGGGCGTCATGCTGCGCGTCCTCGCCTACGCACGTGACCTCGACATCGCCGTCGTCGCCCATGCCGAGGATGGCGCATTGACCGCGGGCGCCGTCGCGACCGATGGCGAGACGGCGACGCGGCACGGCCTGCCCGCCGCCCCCGCGGTCGCCGAAGCCTTGGCCGTCGCGCGCGACCTGATGCTGGCAGAGGAAACCGGCGCCCGGCTGCACATCCGGCAGGCGACCACCGCTGCGGCCTTCGATCTGATCCGCGCCGCCAAGCGCCGCGGAGTCCGCGTCACCTGCGGTATCACGCCCGCCCATCTGCATCTGTCGGATATCGCGATGAGCGATTTCCGCACCTACGCCCATGTCTCCCCGCCGCTGCGCAGCGAGAGCGACCGGCACGCCGCCCGCGCCGCGATCGCGGACGGGACCATCGACGTGCTGTGCTCGGGCCACGATCCGCACGGCCCGGAGGCCAAGCGTCTCCCCTTCGTCGATTCGGCGGCCGGCATGGCGGGCGCGGAGACGCTGTTGCCGCTAGGGCTGATGCTGGTGCGCGACGGGCTGCTGCCGCTCGAGCGGCTGCTGGCGATGCTGTCGGTCAACCCTGCGCGCGTGCTGGGACTGGAGACGGGCACGCTCGCCACCGGGCAGCCGGCGGACCTGATGCTGTTCGATCCGGAAACGCCCTGGCAGGTCGATGGCACCGCCTTCGCCTCAGAAGGCAATACACCCTTCGACGGCCTGCCCATACAGGGCCGGGTGCTGCGCGTGTGGAAGGGCGGGCGCGAGATCGCCTAGGCGACCCGCGCGCTCCGCTTGCCCGTCAGCGCGACGCCAGTTGTACGGGCGTGCGCAGCCATTGCGCGATACGATCCCCCGCCTCGCGGCGGACGAAGCAGGCGCCGCCCTTGGCGCGGTATGCGCGGCACATCTGCACCGCCGCATCGCGGGTAAAGCCACCCACCGACAGACGGTACAGCGACCCCTGTTCGGCGGCGAAGCGCGCGCCCGTGGGCTGATGGCCGGACAGTGAGGCGAAACGGCGCGTCGCATTGGCCCAGCCAGACCGGGCCACCGCCGGGTTGCTGAACGCACCCAATTGGACGAACCAGTCGCCGGCCGGCGCGGATCGGGCGAGCGGCGTCGCCGCAGGCACGTCCTGCACCACATGGCGCTGACCACTGCCAGCAAGCGCCAGCTTGGCGGGCGTGGCATCGGCGCGGATCAGCATCGTCGGCGCTGGCTGCACCGCATCGTGCTGCGGTGGGAGGTCGACCTTTGCGAATTGGACCGCCGGTACAGGGGTCTCAGCGGCAACCGGGGCAGGCGTCTCGACCGCGGCCGTCTGCACCGGCGCATCCGGCATCGGCGTCACCGGCGTCGGCGCGTTGAGCGCCAGCGCGACCGGTCGGCCCGTATCGGCAACCGGCCGCACGCCGAGCAGGCTCGCGACCTGATCGGGCGCGCCTTTCGGCTGGGTGAAGGCGGCCCATTGCTCCATGCGCGCGTCGAGATCGGCGGACGACATATCCGCCGCCGCGGCGATCCGCGCCATGTCCCAGCGCCCGGCGAGCGCATAGCTCAACGCCAGGTTCTGGCGGATCTTCGCGGTCGCGCCCGGCGCGCGCGCCGCGGCATCGAGGATCGTGATCGCGCCTGCCGGATTGCCGGCCAGCGCGGTCGCGAGGCCTAGGTCGGCGGCGGGAATATCCTTGGCATGGGCGTCCAGCGTCGCGCGCGCCGCGGACCAGTCGCCCGTCGCGATCTGCGCGAGCGCGAGGTTGAGCGCGGCCTTGCCGTTGCCCGGCATCAGATCGACGACATCGGCAAAGGTGTCGCGCGCCGAGGCGAAGCGCCCTGCCTGCAGATAGCCCTGACCCAGCAGCATGCGATAGCCCGCGTCGCGCGGTGCCTGCGATACCGCGCTTTCGGCATAGGCCACCGCGGACGGGTCTCGCGTCGCCAGTGCGCGCGCGGCCTTTTCGGCGTCGCGGTGCGCCGCCTTGGCGGTACGCGCCGCTGCGCGGTCGCTCGCCTTGGCAAGGTGATTGCCGGTCGCGGTACAGCCGACCATCGTGCCGCCGAGCACGAGCGCGGACAGGCCGAGCGACAGGATGAGACGCGGTGTCATCGGATAAACCCCCAGTGTTTCGCGACCCTGGTGCGGTGCGGCCGGGTCATGGCCGAGTCCTTGCGCGCGACAATTGCGCGACGAGCGTATCGACCTCGGGCACCGCGATGAGCAGCACGTCGAGGGCGTCGGTCAGCAGATCCTGTGCGGATCGATCGGTGATGGCGCTGGCCAACCGTAGTCGCAGATGCCGATCGGCATCGATACGCAGCGCCAGGGCTACCTGCCCTTCGGTCGGCGTCTCGCGCTGGATGCGCTGGGCTGCGGCAAGGGATACCTCGGCCACCGCGGCAGGTCGGCCAATTTGCGCCTCGAGCAGGTCGCTCTGGACGAGCACGGGTGGAACGCTGTCTGCCGCCCCCATGTCGTTCCAGCCGAGGTCATCGCTCTGGCTGGGGGGAAAGCTCATCAGCGCGCCGCTGCGCATCGCCGGCCGCGCCTGCCCCTTGCGGGCGAGCAGGCCGGACGACAGGGCCGCCATCGGCTTGGGCGAAGCGGTCACGCGATCAGCCCCCGATCACCCGGCGACCGAAGCCACCACCCGCCGGACGCGCGCCGAAACCGGCATGGCCCGACGCATTCGGCACGCTGAACACCGTCCGGCGGAAATTCTTCTCCAGCCGGTCGGCGACAAACGTCCACAATTCCGTAATCTCTGCCGCGGATCGTCCGTCCGGGTCGACCTCCATCACGGTGCGGCCATCGATCATCGACGCCGCGAAATCGGTGCGCTGGTGAATGGTGGTGGGGGCGACGGTGCCGTGCTGCGACAGCGCGATCGCGGCCTCGCTGGTGATGCGGGCATGCGGCGTCGCGCCATTGATGACGAACACCACCGGCTTGCCCGCCCGCTCGCACAGATCGACGGTCGCCCCCACCGCGCGCAGATCGTGCGGGCTGGGCCGCGTCGGCACGACGACGAGTTCGACGACGGCGATGACGCTCTGGATCGCCATGGTGATCGCCGGCGGCGTATCGATCAGCGCCAGCTTGAATCCCTGCTGCCGCAAGACTTCCAGGTCGGCCTGCAGCCGCGCGACCGTGGTCTGCGCGAAGGCGGGAAAGTCGGCGGTCCGCTCGTTCCACCATTCGGACAGGCTGCCCTGCGGGTCGATGTCGATCAGCACGACGGGACCATTGCCGGCCATCTGCGCCTGCACGGCGAGATGCCCCGACAAGGTCGTCTTGCCCGACCCACCCTTTTGCGATGCCACCGCGAGGACGCGCATAGCTTCCCTTCGAACCGTCCAAATCTGTCGCGATACCTGTCAGATCGAGGCTAAGAACCGGTTAATGGGACGGTGTGCGGCGATCCCACTTTGCCTTGCGCGATCTGGCGGGGCATGGTGGCGGCAACACGGGATCAAAAAGGGCAGCGGAATGCGGAACTTCGGTGGACTCGCACGCGCGGCGCTGGCGGCGGGCATGGCGCTCGCCACGCCGGCGGGCGCGCAGAGCGTCAAGGCGGGCGTCGACGCCTGGGGTCGCGGCGATTACGATGGCGCGGTCGCGCAATGGCGCGGGCCGGCGGTGGCGGGCGACGCCGATGCGCAGTTCAACCTCGGCCAAGCGTACAAGCTTGGCCGCGGCGTGCCGGTCGATCCGGCGCTTGCGGAAAGCTGGTTCCGCAAGGCGGCGCTCCAGGGCCATTTTCAGGCGCAGGACAATTACGGGCTCGCGCTGTTCCAGTCGGGCCGCAAGGCCGAAGCCGCGCCGTGGCTGGAAAAGTCGGTCGCCCGCGGCGAGCCGCGCGGGCAGCTGGTGCTCGGCACGATGCTGTTCAACGGCGACGGCGTGCCGCGCGACTATCCGCGCGCCTATGCGCTGATGACGCTGGCCTCGCAGGCGGGGCTCAAGGCCGCGTCGGAAACACTGGCGCAGATGGACCAGTACATCACCCCGGCCGACCGCGAGCGCGGCACGGCGCTGGCCCAGCGGTATGGCGACGAATTGCGCAATGCGCCGCCTGCCGCCCAGCGCAACCCCGCCGTGGCGACGACCAGCGTGCCGCCCTCGCGCACCGTCGAAACGCCCCGGCCCGCCAAGACGCCGCCGCGCGAGCCGGAGGACGTCATCCCGCCGCACCAGCGCTCGCCCGATCGTCCGGTCAACGACCGGATCGCGCCGCATGAAGCGATCCGCAAAGCGCCGGCCGCCACCGCTGCCCCCGCCGCCATGGGCGGATCGTGGAAGATCCAGCTCGGCGCGTTCAGCACCCAGGCGAATGCCAGCACGCAATGGGCGCGCGTTCGCGGCAAGCTGGGTGGCGCGCAGCCCGTCTACGCCAAGGCGGGCAACGTGATCCGGCTGCAGGCCAGCGGCTTCGCCAACAAGGCTGCGGCGCAAAAGGCATGCGCGGCTTCGGGCGTGTCCTGCGTGGTGGTGGCGCCCTAACCTCGGCGAGGTTCGGGCGGCCTGCCCTCCCCGTCAACCCGGACTCGTTCCGGGGTCCACTCCGCGGCGAGGGGGATGGTTCGAGCCTCTTGCCGACCCCTTTCCGCGCGGTGGACCCCGGAACAAGTCCGGGGTGACGGGGTGGATGCGGATCGTCGCCTACGCCACCCAATCCTTCCGCGCATAGCCCTGCGCGTAGAGCAAAGCGGTCAAATCCCCATGATCCACCCGCGCCGCCGCGGCGGCGGCGACGATCGGCTTGGCGTGATAGGCCACGCCCAGCCCCGCCGCGCCGATCATCGCAAGATCGTTCGCGCCGTCCCCCACCGCTAGGCTCAGCACCGGGTCGATCCCACGCTCCGTTATCGCGGCACGCAGCGTTTCCTCCTTGGTCGCCGACCCCACGATCGGCTTGTCGACCGTGCCCGTCAGCCGGCCGTTCTCGATCAACAGGACGTTGGCGATCGCGCGGTCGAAGCCGATGTCCGCCGCCACCGGCTCGGCGAACCGCGTAAAGCCGCCCGACACCAGCACCGCATGCCCGCCGTGCGCGCGCATCGTCCGCACCAGCGCCTTGGCACCCGGCATGATCGTCACCCGCTCGGCAAGGCATTGCGCGATCACGTCTTCGCTCAGCCCTTTTAGCAGCGCGACGCGGGCGTCCAGTGCCCCTTCGAAGTCGAGCTCGCCACGCATCGCCGCCTCGGTAACGGCGGACACCTCCGCCTTGATCCCGGCATAGTCCGCGAGTTCGTCGATGCATTCGACGGTAATCATCGTCGAATCCATGTCGGCGACGAGCAGCGATTTCCGCCGCGACGCGGTCGGCTGAACGAAGACGTCGGTGGCGGCAAACGCGCCCTCCAGCGCCCCGCGCCCCGCCGCCGCGTCGCGGGCGAACGGGACATCCGCCGCGACGCCCTCGTCCAGCCACGCCGCCGCGCCGGGCGCACATCCCGCCGCCGCCAGCCGGTCGACTGCGGCCGACAGGTCGCCTCGCGTCAGCGCTTCGCCTATGAGCGTCGCCGTGAACATGTCCGTCTCCCACCCCAAACCGAGCGTCGCGCTCATCGCAGGGCCGACCGCCAGCGGCAAGTCCGCTGCGGCGATCCGGATCGCCGAGCGCCACGACGGCGTCGTCATCAATGCCGACGCGAGCCAGGTCTACGCCGACCTCCGAATCCTCACCGCCCGCCCCGATGCCGCGGAAGAGGCGCGCGTGCCACATCGCCTGTTCGGTCATGTCGATGGTGCCGACGCGCGTTATTCCGCCGCGCGCTGGGCGGACGAGGCGCGCGCCGCGATCGACGCGGTCCACGCCGAGGGCCGCCTGCCCATCCTGGTCGGCGGCACCGGCCTGTACATGCGCACGTTGCTCGACGGTATCGCGCCCGTGCCGCCGATCGACCCCGCTATCCGCGCCGACGTGCGCGGCCTGCCGGTGGCCGAGGCGCATCGTCTCCTGTCACAGGAAGACCCCGCCGCCGCCGCCCGCCTCGCCCCGGCCGACACCACGCGGGTGGCACGCGCACTGGAAGTGGTGCGCGCGACCGGCCGGCCACTCGCGCATTGGCAGGCGCAGCGGGTCGGCGGTATCGGCGACCGCATCCGGCTCGCCGCCGCGATCCTGCTCCCCGACCGTTCGTCGCTGTTCGACCGGATCGACGCCCGCTGCGCGACGATGTTCGCCAACGGCGCCATCGAGGAAGTCGCCACGCTGCTCGCCCGTAAAGACCTGCCCGCCGACGCGCCGATCCGTCGCGCGATCGGCGTGCCGCCGATCGGCGAATATCTGCGCGATGCCGTCTCGCGCGACGCCGCACTGGCGCAGGTCCAACTCGACACACGGCGCTACGCGAAGCGGCAATATACGTGGTTTCGCCATCAACCGCCCGAAGAATGGCACATCGCGACAGAATCGAATGAAATCGATGTCGCCATAGCAAGTTTATTATAGAAAAGGGTTGACCCCCCCGGCCCGTCCGGCTACCCGCGCCGCACCAAACGCAATTCTGGTGGAGACGAACCGTGGGCGAAAAGAGCGGAGCAGACATCCTGGTCGAGGCGCTGTGCGATCTCGGCGTGGAGGTCGTGTTCGGCTACCCCGGCGGGGCGGTCTTGCCGATCTACGACGCGATGTTTCGGGCGAACGCCAACGGCACGCGGATCAAGCACATCCTCGTCCGCCACGAACAGGCGGCGACGCATGCGGCGGAGGGCTATGCCCGCTCGACCGGCAAGCCCGGTGTCGTCCTCGTCACCTCCGGCCCCGGCGCGACCAATGCGGTCACCGGCATCACCGATGCTTTGCTCGATTCGATCCCGATGGTCGTCATCACCGGCCAGGTTCCGACCGGGCTGATCGGCACCGATGCGTTCCAGGAAGCGGACACGGTCGGCATCACGCGTCACTGCACCAAGCATAATTACCTGGTGAAAGACCCGGCAAAGCTGGGCCCGACGATCCACGAGGCGTTCCACATCGCGACCAGCGGCCGTCCTGGCCCCGTCGTCGTCGATATCCCCAAGGACGTCCAGGTCGCGACCGCGCGCTACACCAAGCCCGGCCCGATCCAGCACAAGACATATCGTCCGCGCGTCAAGGCGCCGCAGAGCGAGATCGAGCAGGTCGTCGACATGCTCGCTGCGGCGGAACGCCCGATCCTCTACACCGGTGGCGGCGTCATCAATTCGGGTCCGGCGGCGTCGCAACTGCTGGTCGAGCTGGCGCGTATCTCGGGCGCGCCCGTCACCTCGACGCTGATGGGCCTCGGCGCCTTCCCCGCTTCGTCGCAGCAGTTCCTCGGCATGCTCGGCATGCACGGAACGTACGAGGCGAACATGGCGATGAACCAGGCCGATCTGGTGATCGCGATCGGCAGCCGCTTCGACGACCGCGTCACCGGCCGCCTGGATGCGTTCAGCCCGAACAGCCGCAAGGTCCATATCGATATCGACCGATCCAGCGTGAATAAAAACGTCCGCGTCGACCTCGCCGTCATCGCCGACGCCGGCCATGCGATGGAAGACATGGTCCGCATCTGGAAGGCGCGCCAGCATCCCAAGCCCGACACCACCGACTGGT
This sequence comes from Sphingomonas sp. NIC1, assembly GCF_001638925.1. Taxonomy (NCBI): domain Bacteria; kingdom Pseudomonadati; phylum Pseudomonadota; class Alphaproteobacteria; order Sphingomonadales; family Sphingomonadaceae; genus Sphingomonas; species Sphingomonas sp. NIC1. The sequence continues at coordinate 2,790,240 of NZ_CP015521.1, read as the reverse complement.
GGCGCCGCATCGCCGGCTGGCGCGCGGTCGGCTGCCTCGACTTCCCCGAAACCGCCAGCGACATCATGCCGCAGCGCGCGATCCGGGCGTTGTGGGAGGCGACGCACGCGCGCAACCCGATCATCACGACCGAGGTCGGCCAGCACCAGATGTGGGCCGCGCAGCATTTCGGCTTCGAGAAGCCGAACAAGTGGCTGACCAGCGGTGGCCTCGGCACGATGGGCTATGGCCTGCCCGCCGCGATCGGCGCGCAACTCGGCAACCCCAATGCGCTCGTCATCGATATCGCGGGCGAGGCCAGCATCCAGATGAACATCCAGGAACTGGCGACGGCGACGCAATATCGCCTGCCGGTCAAGATCTTCATCCTCAACAACGAATATATGGGCATGGTCCGCCAGTGGCAGGAACTGACCTATGAAAGCCGCTATGCCGAAAGCTATTCGGACAGCCTGCCCGACTTCGTGAAGCTGGGTGAGGCGTACGGCTGGAAGGGCATATTGATCGACCGCCGCGACCAGCTGGAGGACGGCATCCAGGCGATGCTCGACCATGACGGCCCGGTGATCGTCGACTGCCGCGTCGCGAAGCTCGCCAATTGCTTCCCGATGATCCCGAGCGGCGCTGCGCACACCGACATGATCCTGCAGGCCAATGAGGTCAGCGGCACGATGGACGACGAGGCGAAAGCGCTGGTTTGACCCTTTATTCCTCCCCGGCACGGGGAGGGGGACCATGCGGAGCATGGTGGAGGGGGAGTGCGGCAAGCGATGGCGCCGGTGGAGGGCCCCCTCCACCACTCGCTACGCGAGCGGTCCCCCTCCCCGTTCCGGGGAGGAATTTGACTTGCACATCAAGACCGAAGCCACCGAACGCCACACGCTGGCGGTCATCGTCGACAACGAACCGGGCATCCTCGCGCGGATCGCCGGCCTGTTCACTGCACGCGGCTATAATATCGAAAGCTTGACCGTCAGCGAGATCACCGCCGACAAGACGGTCAGCCGCATCACCATCGTCACCAGCGCCTCGCCGGCGACGATGGAACAGATCATCGCCCAGCTCGATCGGCTAGTGCCCGTCCACAAGGTGACGGACCTGACCGCGCAGGGCGCGCACGTCGAACGCGAGCTCGCGCTGGTGAAGGTCGCGGGCAGCGGCGATCACCGGATCGAGGCGCTGCGCCTCGCCGACGTGTACCGCGCCCGCGTGGTCGATGCGACGACGACCAGCTTCGTGTTCGAGGTGACGGGTTCGATCGAAAAGATCGACAAGTTCGTCGAACTGATGGGCGAAGTCGGCCTGATCGAGGTCGCCCGTACCGGTATCGTCGCCATCGCCCGCGGCAAAGAGGCGGCGTAAGTTTCACCACCCGTTCCCCACAACCCTCCCGTCACCCCGGACGTGATCCGGGGTCCCGCTTCTTCAACTGGCGGGACAACAGCGGGACCCCGGCTCAGGGCCGGGGTGACGAAAGGAAGTACAATGAAGGTCTATTACGATCGCGACGCCGATCTGAACCTGATCACCGACAAGAAGATCGCCATCGTCGGCTATGGGTCGCAGGGCCACGCCCATGCGCAGAACCTGCGCGACAGCGGCGTCAAGGACGTGGCGATCGCGCTGCGCGAAGGATCGGCGACCGCCAAGAAGGCGATCGACGCAGGCTTCAAGGTGCTGTCGAACAAGGAAGCGGCGGCATGGGCCGACATCGTCATGATCCTGGCGCCCGACGAACACCAGGCCGCGATCTGGGACGCGGACCTCAAGGGCAATATGAAGCCCGGCGCGGCGCTCGCCTTCGCGCACGGCCTCAACGTGCATTTCGGCCTGATCGAGCCGCCCGCGGACATCGACGTCATCATGATCGCGCCCAAGGGCCCCGGCCACACCGTGCGCAGCGAATACGTCCGCGGTGGCGGCGTGCCCTGCCTGATCGCGATCCATCAGGACGCCAGCGGCAATGCGCATGACGTCGCGCTCGCTTATGCGTCCGGCGTCGGCGGTGGCCGGTCCGGCATCATCGAAACCAACTTCCGCGAGGAATGCGAAACCGACCTGTTCGGTGAGCAGGCCGTGCTGTGCGGCGGCATCACCCACCTGATCCAGGCGGGCTTCGAGACGCTGACCGAGGCGGGCTACGCCCCCGAAATGGCCTATTTCGAATGCCTCCACGAAACCAAGCTGATCGTCGACCTGCTGTATGAGGGCGGCATCGCCAACATGCGCTATTCGATCAGCAACACCGCCGAATATGGCGACATCGTCACCGGCCCGCGGATCATCACCGAAGAGACGAAGAAGGAAATGAAGCGCGTGCTCGCCGACATCCAGTCGGGCCGCTTCGTCAAGAACTTCGTCCTCGACAACCGCGCCGGCCAGCCCGAGCTGAAGGCCAGCCGCAAGCAGGCCGCCGCGCATCCGATTGAAAAGGTCGGCACCGAACTGCGCGCCATGATGCCCTGGATCGGCGCCAACAAGCTGGTCGACAAGGCGAAGAACTAAGCGATCCTGTAAATCCTCCCCCGCCAGGGGGAAGGGGACCGTTCGGCGCCAGCCGAATGGTGGAGGGGGAGGACGGCGACGCCCGTCCAGCCGAGGCGTGTCGCTTCCCTCCCCCTCCGTCACGGCTTCGCCGTGCCACCTCCCCCTGGCGGGGGAGGACTACGACAGCCAAGCGCGCAACCAACCGTTTCCGAACCGGCACTTTCCCCCTGCGCAGCGTTATGGTCAAACCCGAAACGATTGTTCCCAGGGAGACCCACCACATGCGCCTGATCCTCGCTGCCGTCCTGGCCGCTGCCGCCGTGCCCGCCATCGCGCAGGCCCCCGCCGGCCTGCCCGGCTCGCCGAACGCCGCCGCCGTGACCGCCGGCACCTATGCCGTCGACCCCGCGCACACGCAGGTGACGTGGACGCTCAACCATATGGGCTTCAGCATGCTGTCCGGCCAGTTCGGCGCGGAAGGCGGCTCGCTGACCATCGATCCCAAGCGCCCCGCCGCGGCGAAGCTCGACGTCACGTTCGCGATCAACAAGCTGTCGACCACGTCGGAACAGTTCAAGCATCATCTGGAATCGAAGGACTTCTTCGACGCCGCCACCTATCCGACGGCGCGCTTCGTTTCGACCTCGGTCGTCGCCAACGGCAATCGCGCGAAGATCACCGGCAACCTGACGATCAAGAACGTCACCAAGCCAGTGACGATCGATGCGACCTTCGTCGGTGCGGGCACGAACCCGATGAGCAAGAAGCTGAACTTCGGCTTCCGCGGCACCGCGATGATCAAGCGCAGCGATTTCGGACTCGGCTATGCGCTCCCCGTCGTCGCCGACGACGTGAAGCTCGACATCAACGCCGCCTTCACCGCGCAATAAAATGGCCGTGCGTGCGGGATGGCCTGAAACTTTTCCGCACGCACCGCCCGTTTGGCGGGTGGACAAAGCCGCCGCGCTCCGTCATGACGCAGCCGTGATGATGAGCGCCGCCGCCACCCTGCGACTTACCCGCCCTTAGGGGCGGCCACTGCTCATGCATGCTCCCCTAAGGGCCGGATAACGCTTCAGCGCCACCTTGCCGCGCCGGCTGCGCGCGGCCGACGACGGGACTCCCCATGCTTCGCGATCCTTCGACCAAATACCGCCCCTTCCCCACCATCGACCTCGCCGACCGGCAATGGCCGTCGCGGGTGATCACCCAGGCGCCGCGCTGGCTGTCGACCGATCTGCGCGACGGCAATCAGGCGCTGATCGACCCGATGGACGCGGAAAAGAAGACCCGCTTCTTCGACCTGCTGGTGAAGGTGGGCCTCAAGGAAATCGAGGTTGGCTTCCCGAGCGCCGGTGCGACCGAATTCGACTTCATCAGCGGCTTGGTGAAGACCGATCGCATCCCCGACGACGTGTTCGTGCAGGTGCTCACCCAATCGCGCCGCGACCTGATCGAGACGAGCTTCGCGTCGCTGGACGGCGCCAAACAGGCGATCGTCCACCTCTACAACGCCGTCTCGCCGGCGTGGCGCAAGATCGTGTTCGGCATGACCCGCGCCGAGGTGAAGCAGATCGCGATCGAAGGCGCCAAGGTGCTGCGCGACGAGGCGGCCAAGCGCCCCGACACCGATTGGCGGTTCGAATACAGCCCCGAAACCTTCTCGACCGCCGAACTTGATTTCTCGGTCGAGGTGTGCGCCGCGGTGATGGACGTGCTGCAACCCACCGCCGACAAGCCGATCATCTTCAACCTGCCCGCGACGGTCGAGTGCGCGACGCCCAACGTCTATGCCGACCAGATCGAATGGTTTGGGCGCAACATTCCGAACCGCGACGCGGTGGTGATCTCGCTCCACACCCACAACGATCGCGGCACCGGCGTCGCCGCGGCGGAGCTGGGGCTGATGGCCGGCGCCGATCGCGTCGAGGGCTGCCTGCTCGGCAACGGCGAGCGCACCGGCAATTGCGATCTGGTGACCGTCGCGCTCAACATGTACACGCAGGGCGTCGACCCGCGGCTCGACCTGTCGGATATCGATGCCATCGTGAAGACGGTGGAATATGCGACGCGCATCCCCGTCCATCCCCGCACCCCCTATGCCGGCGAGCTGGTGTTCACCGCCTTTTCGGGCAGTCACCAGGACGCGATCAAGAAGGGCTTTGCGGCCCGCGAACAGCAGAACGACGAGGCGTGGGAAGTCCCCTATCTGCCGATCGACCCCGCCGACCTCGGCCGCAGCTACGAAGCGGTGATCCGCGTCAATTCGCAATCCGGCAAGGGCGGCGTCGCCTGGGTGATCGAGCAAGACAAGGGGCTGAAGCTGCCCAAGCGGCTGCAGGCCGATTTCAGCCGTCACGTCCAGGCGCTCGCCGACGAAACCAGCCGCGAACTCGGCGCCGCCGACATCTGGGGCCGGTTCGAGGCGACCTACCTCCCCCGCGAAGGCGACCGGTTCGTGCTGCGCGATTACGAGGAACGCGGCAGTGCCGGGGATCGGCTGTTCGTCGGCCGCGTCGCGGTGGATGGCGAGGAGCGCTCTATCTCCGGCCGCGGCAACGGCTTGATTTCCGGCGTCATTGCGGCGCTCGGCGAGACGACGGGGCCGGACCTCGACGTAGTCGATTACAGCGAGCACGCCATCGGCCATGGCGCCGATGCGCAGGCCGCAGCCTATGTCGAATGCCGCACCGCCGACGGGCGGACCGTGTTCGGCGTCGGCCTCGATACCGATATCGCCACCGCCTCGGTCCGCGCCGTGCTCAGCGCCGCCAACCGCGCCTGAAGCCCCCGGAGGCGCCGCCCCCGGGGGGGCGCCTCAGACGGTGAAGCTCTCGCCGCAGCCGCAGGCGCCCTTGGCGTTGGGGTTGTTGAAGACGAAGCCGGCGGTGAAATCGTCCTCCACCCAATCCATCGTCGATCCGACGAGATACAGGATCGAGCCACCGTCGACGAACAGCGTGCCGCCGGGCGTCTCGATCCGCTCGTCGAACGGCTTCGCCTCGGTGACGTAATCGACCGAATAGGCGAGGCCCGAGCAGCCACGGCGCGGCGTCGACAGCTTGACGCCGATCGCGCCGTCGGGCGCGCGCGCCATCAGGTCGGCGATGCGCGCATCCGCCGATGGGGTGAGGATCAGCGGCGCCGGGCGCTGACGGAACGTGGTGGCCATCACAGCATCCCCAATTCGAGTTTCGCCTCGTCGGACATCTTCTGCGGATCCCAGGGCGGGTCCCAGACGAGGTTGACGTCGGCGAAGGCGATGCCGGGCACGGCAGCGACGCGCATCTCCACCTCGGCCGGCATCGATTCCGCCACCGGACAATGCGGCGTGGTGAGCGTCATCGTCACCACCGCCTGCCCCTCGGCCGTCACCTCGACGCCGTAGATCAGGCCGAGGTCGTAGATGTTGACCGGAATTTCGGGGTCGTAGATTTCCTTGAGCGCGTCGATCACGCCTTCGTACAGCGCGCCGCCGGGCTCGCCGGGCGCATCGCCCTGCGGCTTCTGCTGGAGGAAGCCCGACAGATAGTCGCGCTGGCGCGGCTCCACAGCGTCTTCGACGCGCGCGCGCGGCGGTGTCTCCACCGCATCCACTTCCTCGATACGGATCGTATCGCTCATCCGAATATCCTCGTTACGCGTTCGACGCCCTTCGCCAGCGCCTCGATATCCTGCGGGCCGTTATAGACCGCGAAGCTCGCCCGCGCGGTCGCGTCGACGCCCAGCGCCTCCATCAGCGGCTGCGCACAATGGTGGCCGGCGCGGATCGCCACGCGGCCTTCGTCCAAGATGGTGCCGACGTCGTGCGGATGCACCCCTTCGACCGCAAAACTGACGATGCCGGCGCTGTCCTCCGGCCCGAACAGCCGGACCGAGTTGAGTGACGACAGCGCCGCGCGGGCATCGCGCACCAATGCGGTTTCGTGCGCGTGGATCGCGGCGAGGCCGATGCCCTCGACGTAATCGATCGCGGCAGCGAGGCCGAGCGCGCCGACGATATGCGGAGTGCCTGCCTCGAACCGGCCCGGCGGGGGCGCATAGGTCGTCTTGGCGAAGGTGACGCGATCGATCATCGATCCGCCACCCTGATAGGGCGGCATCGCCGCGAGCAAATCGCCCCTGCCCCACAGCGCACCGATGCCCGTCGGGCCGTAGAGCTTGTGGCCGGAGAAGACGTAGAAATCGCAACCGATCGCGGCGACATCGACCGCGACGCGCGGCACCGCCTGGCACCCGTCGAGCAGGATTTTCGCACCCACGGCGTGCGCGAGTTCGGTCGCGCGCTTGGCGTCGAGCACCGAGCCGAGCACGTTCGACACATGCGCCAGCGCGACGAGCTTGTGCTGCGGCGTCAGCATGCGCTCCATCGCGTCGAGGTCGATGCGATGGTCGTCCGTCAGCGGCAGCACGTCGATCGCGGCGCCAACGCGTTCGGCGACCATCTGCCACGGCACGATGTTGCTGTGATGCTCCAGCATCGACAGCAGGATGCGGTCGCCGGCCTTCAGCTGCGTCGCCGCCCAACATTGCGCGACGAGGTTGATCCCTTCGGTCGCGCCGCGGACGAAGACGATCTCGTCGGGGGTCGTCGCGCCGATGAAGCGCGCGACCTTCTGCCGCGCGGCCTCATAGGCCAGCGTCATGTCGGCGGAGCGCTGATACACGCCGCGGTGGACCGTCGCATAGGTTTCGCCATAGGCGCGGGCGATCGCGTCGAGCACGGGCTGCGGCTTCTGCGCGGTGGCGGCGGTGTCGAGATACGCCCAGCCGGCGGGGATCGCGGGGAAGTCGGCGAGCCGGTCGAGCGGGGCTTCGGTGGCGGTCATGCGACGGCTCCGCACGCGCGGAAGTGGACGAAGTGGAGGGTATGTAATCCTTCAAAACGCCCTCTCCCGGCACGGGGAGGGGGACCGCGACGCGCAGCGGCGTGGTGGAGGGGCAGCCCCCAGCGACAGCCCTGCCGGGCTGCCCCTCCACCATGCTGCGCATGGTCCCCCTCCCCGTGCCGGGGAGGATTTGGGCTCAGCACCCTCACAACGCGCGCTCCAGCCACACATCGGCGTCGGCTGCGAACACTTCGCGCACCTGCTCATCCGCGATCCGGTCGAGCGCATCCGCGACGAACGCGCGGGTCAGGAGCGCCTTCGCGCGCGCCGCCGGGATGCCGCGGCTCTGCATGTAGAAGAGCGCGCGCGCGTCGAGTTCGCCGACCGTGGCGCCGTGCGCACACTTCACGTCGTCGGCGAAGATTTCGAGCTCGGGCTTCAGGTTCACCGTCGCGGTACGTTGCAGCAGCAGGCCGCGCAGCGACTGTTCGCCGTCGGTCTTCTGCGCATCGCGTGCGACCTCGACCGCGGCGGCGAGGCTGACGGTCGAGCGATCGGCAGCAACCGCGCGCCAGAGTTGGTGCGACTGGCCGTTGGGGTGGGCGTGGCGGACACGGACCGCGCATTCCTGGCGCTGCTCGTCACGGGTCAGCAGCGCGCCGCCCAATTCGGCATAGGCGCCGTCGCCGTTCAGCGTCAGCGCGGCGTCGAGGCGGGTGCCGGCAGCGGTGGCGCCCAATGCGACGCTGACGAAGCTGGCGGCTTCGGCGATGGCCACCTCGTCGCGGGTCGAGACGAAGCCCGCATCCGGCACGATCCGCACCGCGCGCATGACGCGGGCGCCCTTGCCCAGATCGAACTGGGTCAGCGTGTTGGTCCAGCCCGCGCCGGTATAGGTTTCGACCAGCGTGAGAACGGCGTCTTCGCCGAGCGTGATGCTGAGCGGGGTGTGGCCGTCACCGCCCGCATTGGCGCGGACGATCTCGAGGCGGGTGACGCTCTGGGGCGCGAGCGTCACGCCAAGCCCCTGCCCCGCCGCATGGCGGGCGAGCGGGTGGTCGCTGGCGAACGTCGTGGGCGCGATGTCGAGCCCGGCAGGCTGGTCGACCAGATCGCCGTCCACGAACACCAGCCGGATGGCGTCGGCCAGTATCGGTTGCGGGATCGCTGCCGTCGTCGCGGACAGCGCGCGCGCGGCCTGCAGCGCAGGCATGTCGGCCCAGCGGAACGCCTCGTCGCGGGTGGTGGGAAGGTCGAGGACGTCGGTCATGCGGCGAGGCTCTTTTGATCGCGCGAAGACGCGAAGACGCGAAGAGACGAGGTTTCACGCGGAGACGCGGAGACGCGGAGACGGAGCGAGATGGTGCCTGCAGCGCTTGGCTTCCAGTCCTCCCCCGCCAGGGGGAGGTGGCGCGGCGCAGCCGTGACGGAGGGGGAGGATACGGCGAGGCTCAGGTACGCGGAGACGCCCCCTCCACCCCTCGCCTGCGGCGAGCGGTCCCCCTCCCCCGCTAAAGCGAGGGAGGACTTTTGGGAAAGCGTCACGCGACCACCCCCGCATAGCCTTCCTTCTCCAGCTCCAGCGCCAGCTCCGGCCCACCCGACCGGACGATGCGGCCGTCGGCGAGGACGTGGACATGGTCGGGCTGCACGTAATCGAGCAGGCGCTGATAGTGGGTGATCAGCAGCACCGCCTTGTCGGCCTTGCGCATGATGCGGTTGATGCCGTCGCCGACGATGCGCAGCGCGTCGATGTCGAGGCCCGAATCCGTCTCGTCGAGGATCGCGAACTTGGGGTCGACGATGCCCATCTGCACCATCTCGTTGCGCTTCTTCTCGCCGCCCGAGAAGCCGACGTTGACCGGGCGCTTGAGCATCTCGGCGTCCATTTCGAGGGACGCGGCCTGCGCGCGGGCGAGTTTCAGGAATTCGGCGCCCGACAGCGGCTTTTCGTCGCGCGTCGCGCGCTGGGCGTTCAATGCCTCGCGCAGGAACTGGACGTTGCTGACGCCGGGAATTTCGACCGGATACTGGAAACCGAGGAACACGCCGGCGGCGGCGCGTTCGTTGGGCTCGAGGTCGAGCAGGTCGATGCCGTCGAAGGTGATCGAGCCTTCGGTCACCTCGTAGCCGGGGCGACCGCCGAGCACGTAGCCCAGCGTCGACTTGCCCGCGCCGTTCGGACCCATGATCGCATGGATCTCGCCCGCGTTGACGGTGAGGCTGAGCCCCTTGAGGATCGGCTTGCCGTCGATCTCGGCGTGGAGGTTTTCAATTTTCAGCATTGTTAAAAGTCAGTTCCTAGAAACCCCGCGTTAGCCAGGACGATAAGTGCAAATACAATCGCAATTAACGACATCATTGCAAAACCGATGGCTAGCAGTCCCATGTTGAGCCAATATCGTCTGGGATTTTCGGCCTTCTTCACGCCAAATCCCCAAATGCCGTAGCGCCGCGCGGAATAGACGGGGCTAAGCCACGTATCAGAAATGTGGAAAACCCAACTCTAAGAGTTGTGACCAACCACAGATCGATCACCCCACACTCCCCTCGAGGCTGATACCGAGCAACTTCTGCGCTTCGACCGCAAACTCCATCGGCAGCTGTTGCAGCACTTCGCGGGCGAAGCCGTTGACGATCAGCGCGACCGCCGCTTCCTGATCCAGCCCGCGACTCATCGCGTAGAACATCTGGTCCTCGCTGATCTTCGACGTCGTCGCCTCATGCTCGATCTGTGCGCTCGGGTTCTTTACCTCGATATACGGCACGGTGTGTGCGCCGCACTGGTCGCCCAAGAGCAGGCTGTCGCACTGGGTGAAGTTGCGGACGTTCTCCGCGGTCGGCGCGACGCGGACCAAGCCGCGGTAAGTGTTGTCGGAGCGACCGGCGCTGATCCCCTTCGACACGATGGTCGATTTGGTGTTTCTGCCAAGGTGGATCATCTTGGTGCCGGTGTCGGCCTGCTGGCGATTGTTCGTCACCGCGACCGAGTAGAATTCACCGACCGAGCCGTCGCCTGCCAGCACGCAGGAGGGATATTTCCAGGTGATGGCGCTGCCGGTTTCGACCTGCGTCCACGACACCTTGCTGTTCTTGCCCTGGCAGAGCGCGCGCTTGGTGACGAAATTATAGATGCCGCCCTTGCCGTCCTCATCGCCCGGATACCAGTTCTGGACGGTCGAATATTTGATCTCGGCATCGTCCATCGCGACCAATTCGACAACCGCGGCGTGAAGCTGGTTCTCGTCGCGCATCGGCGCGGTACAGCCCTCCAGATACGAGACGTACGACCCCTTGTCGGCGACGATCAGCGTGCGTTCGAACTGGCCGGTGTTTTCGGCGTTGATGCGGAAATAGGTCGACAGCTCCATCGGGCAGCGTACGCCCTCGGGGATGTAGACGAAGGTACCGTCGCTGAAGACCGCGCTGTTGAGCGTCGCGAAGTAATTGTCGCGCTGCGGCACGACCTTGCCGAGCCACTTCTTCACCAGCTCGGGATATTCGCGGATCGCTTCGCTGATCGAGCGGAAGATGACGCCGGCGGCCTCCAGCTCCTTGCGGAACGTCGTCGCCACCGACACGCTGTCGAACACCGCATCCACCGCGACGCGGCGCTTGGGCTCGCTACCGTCCTCGACGCCGGCAAGCATTTTCTGCTCCTCCAGCGGAATGCCGAGCTTTTCGTAGACGCGCAGGATCTCGGGATCGACCTCGTCCAGCGAGCCGAGCTTCGGCTTCGCCTTGGGCTCGGCGTAATAATAGGCGTCCTGGTAATCGATCGGGGGGACGTTGAGCTTGGCCCAGTCCGGCGCCTCCAGCGTCTGCCACAGGCGGAAGGCCTTCAGGCGCCAGTCGAGCATCCATTCGGGCTCGTCCTTCTTGGCGCTGATGTAGCGGACGGTGTCTTCGCTCAGCCCCTTGGGCGCAAAGTCCTGTTCGATATCGGAGGTGAAGCCCCATTCGTAGGTCTTGGAGACGGCCGCATAGGCTTCGGCGTTCTTGGTGGCCATGGGTTACACCTGTACAGGAATGCGGGGCGCGGCGGCGGCGGCCGGCGCGCGGGAGAGATGGGCGAGGCTGACACCGGCGAGCGCACCGCGGACGGCTTCGTTGACGATGCTCCAGTGCGGGCGGACCTGGCACGCGCCTTCGATCGCGCAGTCGTGGCGACTGCCCTCGACGCAAGAGGTGAGCTGGATCGGGCCTTCCACCGCTTCGACGATGTCGGCGAGGCTGATCGCGGAGGGCGGGCGCGACAGGCGAAAGCCGCCGCCGGTGCCGCGCGTGCTTTCGATCAGGCCGGCGGAGGACAGGCGGCTGACCAGCTTCTGCGCGGTGGGCAGCGGCACGCCGGTTTCCTCTGCGAGCAGCGTCGCGTTGAGCCGGCCCGCGGCACCGCAATGGCGCGCGGCGGCGGACATCATCACGACCGCATAATCGGCGAGGCTGGAAAGGCGCATGGCTCCAAACTGCTTGTCGCGCGCCGGTTGTTGAGAACGGCTCGCAAATCGGATCAATTCGATCCGATTGCCAGATAGGGGTTTGTGTGGCGGGGTCAAGCGGGGTGTGGCGTTTGAGTTGCGGGCGGGTCGATATGGTGCGGAAGGGGCGCCCGCCCCCTTCGTCATTCCCGCGGAGGCGGGAATCCAGACGCGCAGGTCTTCGCTGGGGCCGCACCGGTAGCGGTTATGGATTCCCGCCTTCGCGGGAATGACGGATTTGGGTGGGTGGAGCGCCCTCCCTCCCCGTCATCCCGGCGGACGCCGGGATCCATGGACGCGGGGCGCTGGTGTTGGGCAGGAGCCGCGGAAGGCATCGTGTCCATGGATCCCGGCTTTCGCCGGGATGACGAAGGAGAGGATGAGGGACGGAGTGATGACGACGCGGAAGCGGACCGCTTTGACCTTCGCCCTCCCCAATGCGATGGGCGGCACCATGTATCAGACCCTGCGCCCGCTGCTGTTCACCCTCGACGCCGAGCGCGCGCATGGGTTGACGTTGAAGGCCTTGGCGGCGCGCGGAAAGCTGCCCGTCGCGGCTCCCACCTCAAACCCGCGACTCGCGACCCAGATCGGCGCTCTCCGCTTCCACAATCCGCTCGGCGTCGCGGCAGGCCTCGACAAGGATGGGGTGGCGGTCGACGGGCTGTTCGCGATGGGCTTTGGCGCGGTGGAGATGGGGACGCTGACCCCCCTGCCCCAGGCCGGCAACCCCAAACCGCGGCTGTTCCGACTGGTCGCGGATCGCGCGGTCATCAACCGGATGGGGTTCAACAATGGCGGACTGGAAGCGGGCCTCGCCAATGCGCGCGCCGCCAAGCGGCGCTCCGGCCGGCTCGGCATCAACGTCGGCGCCAACAAGGACGCGACCGATCGCATCGCCGATTACGTCACCGGCGTCACCGCGGCGGCCCCCCTCGCCGATTATGTCACGATCAACATTTCCTCGCCCAACACGCCGGGCCTGCGCGACCTGCAGCATGGCGCGGCGCTGGACGAGCTGCTCGCCGCCTGTACCAAGGCGCGGGGCAGCACGCCGCTGTTCCTGAAGGTCGCGCCCGATCTCGATGCGGCCGCGATCGACGGCATCGTCCGCGCGGCGATCGACCGGCGGATCGACGCGATCATCATGGGCAACACCACCGTGTCGCGCCCACCGCTGCGCAGCCCGCATGCCGGCGAAACCGGCGGCCTGTCCGGCGCGCCGCTTGCCACGCTCGCCCGCCAGCGCCTCGCCGATGTGCGCGCGGCGAGCGGCGGCGGCATCGCGCTGATCGCGGCGGGCGGTGTCTACAGCGGCGCGGAGGCCTATGCGCGCATCCGGGCAGGCGCATCGTTCGTGCAGCTCTATTCGGCGCTGGTCTTCGAGGGCCCCGGCCTCGCCCGCCGCATCCTGACCGATCTCGACGCATGCCTCGCCCGCGATGGCTTCGCCAGCGTCACGGATGCCGTAGGGGCGTAACGGCTTGCCCTGACGCGGCGAGGCGTTAGGTTTCGCCGCGATGACCAGACTTGCCCTGACGCTCGCCGTCCTATCACTGCCGCTGCCCGCCCTTGCGGCACCGGCGAAGACCCCGGCCGGACCCAGGGCGCCAAGCGCGACGGCACCCAGGCCGGAAGTACCCGGCATGGTGAGCGCCGCCGATCCGCGTGCCGCGGCGGCGGGCGTCGAGATGCTGAAGGCCGGCGGCAGCGCCACCGATGCGGCGATCGCCACGATGCTGGCGTTGAACGTCGTCGAGCCGCAAAGCTCCGGCCTGGGCGGTGGCAGCTTCTGGGTGCGCCACGCCGCGCGCACCGGCCAGATCGACACGATCGACGCGCGCGAAACCGCACCGCACGCCGCCACCCCGCGCTGGTTCTACACCGCCGACGGCACGCCGCTGTCGCATGCCGATGCGGTCCCCGGCGGCCGCAGCGTCGGCGTACCGGGCGCGCTGCGCGGCATGGCGCTGGCGCATCGCAACGGCGGCAAGCTGCCATGGGCGCGGCTGTTCGCACCCGCGATCCGGCTGGCCAAGCAGGGATTCCAGCCCTCGCCGCGATTCAACAATGCGGTCCGCTCGTTCGGCGGCGACCTGACGCCGCAGGGCAGCGCCACCTTCACGCCCGGCGCCGATGGCCTGATCCGCAATCCGGCGCAGGCGGCGCTGCTCGAACGGATCGCGAGGCTTGGCCCCGACAGCTTCTACGTCGGCCCGCAGGCGCAAAAGCTGGTCACGACGGTCAACGGCGCCGCGCGCAACCCGTCGCAGATGACCACCGGCGACATCGCCAGTTACGAAGCGAAGCCGCGCCCGAACCTGTGCGTGCCGTATCGCACTTACAAGATCTGCGGCATGGGCCCGCCCTCGTCGGGCGGGATCACCGTGCTGATGATCCTGAAGCAGCTGGAACGGTTCGACATGGGCAAGCTGGGTCCGGCCAGCCCGGTGGCCTGGCATCTGTTCGCCGAAAGCTCGCGCCTCGCCTATGCCGATCGCAACATGTACGTCGGCGATCCCGATTTCGTGCGCGTGCCGATCAAGGGCATGCTCGACCCCGCCTATATCGCGCAGCGGTCTGCGCTGATCTCGCCCAGCACGTCGATGGCTACGGTCAGTGCCGGTACGCCGCCGGGCGCGCCGCCGCGCACCGCCGCGCCGGTCAGCGAGGTGGCCGGTACGACCGACCTCGCCGTCGCCGATCGCGACGGCAACGTGGTCGAGGTGACCACCACGATCGAAGGGCCGTTCGGATCGGGGCTGATGGTCGACGGCACGATGCTGAACAACGAACTGACCGATTTCGACATCGTGCCCGTGGATGCAGGCTATCTGGTCGCCAACCGGGTCGAGGGCGGCAAGCGCCCGCGCAGCTCGATGGCGCCGACGATCGTCTATGACGCGCAGGGCAAGGTGCGCCTTGCGCTCGGTGCGGCGGGCGGATCGACGATCATCGCGCAGATCGCCAAGGCGCTGATCGGCGTGCTCGACTGGAATCTGTCGGCGGAGGACGCCATCCGCCTCGGCCTTGTCTACGCGCCCGGCCCCGTCGCGACGCTGGAAAAGGGCACGCCCGCCGAAGCGCTCCAGCCCGCGCTCGCCAAGCTCGGCGAACGGACGCAGATCGCGCCGCTGGGCCTCAAGGCCAATGCGATCGAATGGAAGGGCAACCGCTGGGTCGGGGCCGCCGATCCGCGCAGCGAGGGCGCCGCGATCGACGAAACGGGCCGCGTCACCAAACCGCTGCCCATGGCCCCCGTCGCCAATCGCCCCTCGGAATAAAAAGCGCGTCACGGACGTTACGGCAGGCGCGGGATCCACACGCGCCGCCGGCATGCAGGAGAGAGCCATGCGCACCCTCGAACACTTCCCCAACCTCGTCACCATGTTCTTCACGCGCGCGGCGGAAAAGGGTGACGCCCCCTTCCTGTGGGCGAAGCGCGACGGCCAATGGGTCGCCACGAGCTGGGCAGAGGCGGCGCGGCAGGTGTCGAGCCTTGCCGCGGGCCTGAAGGCGATCGGCATGAAGCGCGGCGACCGGGTGATGCTGGTCGCCGAGAACCGGCCGGAATGGTGCATCAGCGACCTTGCCATCATGGCCGCAGGCTGCGTCACCGTGCCGACTTATACGACCAACACCGAGCGCGACCACGCGCACATCATCGAAAATTCGGGCGCATGCGCGATCATCGTATCGACCGAAAAGCTCGCCCGGACGCTGATGCCCGCCGTGCTGCGATCGAACCAGGGGCAGACGGTGATCGGCATCGACCCGATGCGCGCGCCGTCGACCAGCATCGATTTCCACGACTGGCACCGGCTGATCGCGGATCATCCCGCCGATCCCGCTCGCGTCGCGGCGGAGGCGGATTTCCAGCGCAACGATCTGGCCTGCATCATCTACACCAGCGGCACCGGCGGCGCACCGCGCGGCGTCATGCAGCATCACGGTGCGCTGCTGCATAATGTGAACGGCTGCGCCGCGCTGATCTCCGAGGATTTCGGCTGGGACGACGAGGTGTTCCTGTCGTTCCTGCCGCTCTCGCACGCCTATGAGCATACCGGCGGGCAGCATTTCCCGATCGGCCTCGGCGGCCAGATCTATTATGCCGAGGGCCTCGACAAGCTCGCCGCCAATATCGAGGAAGTGCGCCCGACGATCATGTTCGTCGTGCCGCGTCTGTTCGAAGTGCTGCGCACGCGGATCAGCAAAGCCATCGAGAAGAAGGGCGGCATGTCCGCCTGGCTGCTCGACAAGGCGCTGGAGATCGGCGCGAAGCAGAGCGCGGGGCGGCTCTCGCTCACCGATCGGCCGACCAAGCTACTGGTCGACACGCTGTTCAAGCCCAAGATCGCCAAGCGCTTCGGCGGGCGGATGAAGGCGATGGTGTCGGGCGGCGCGCCGCTGACGCCGGAGGTCGGGCTGTTCTTCCAAAGCCTCGGCCTCACCTTCCTGCAGGGCTATGGCCAGACCGAGGCGGCGCCGGTGATCTCGTGCAACCGGCCGCGCGTGGGCGTGAAGGTCGACACGGTCGGCCCGCCGCTCGAGGCGACCGAGGTGGTGATCGCGCCTGACGGCGAGATCCTGGTGCGCGGCGAGCTGGTGATGCACGGCTATTGGCGCAACGAGGCGGAAACCGCGCGCGTGCTGCGCGACGGCTGGCTGCACACCGGCGACATCGGCGAGATCGACGCTGCGGGCCGGATCAAGATCACCGACCGCAAGAAAGACCTGATCATCAACGACAAGGGCGAAAACGTCGCGCCGCAGAAGGTCGAGGGCATGCTGACGCTGCAGCCCGAGATCGTCCAGGCGATGATCGCCGGCGACCGCCGCCCCTATATGGTGGCGGTGATCGTGCCCGACCCCGAATGGACGCAGGAATGGTGCGCGGCGAACGGCACCGCCTGCAAGGCGGCGCGCCTTGCTGAAAACAGCGAATATCGCACCGCGATCGGCCATGCCGTGGAACGCGTGAACAAGGACCTGTCCGTCACCGAGCGCATCCGCCGCTTCATCCTGGCGGACGAACCCTTCGCCATCGAAAACGAACAGCTGACCCCGAGCCTGAAGATCCGCCGCCACGTGATCCGCGGCGTGTACGGCGAGCGGTTGGACGCGTTGTACAAGGGGTGAGCGTCAAAGGGGGGAGCGAGGCTAATTCTCGGTCGCAGGCGCACCGCTGACCTCCCCCTCCGTCAGCTGCGCTGCCACCTCCCCCTGGCGGGGGAGGACTTAGCTGCAATTCCTCCCCCGCCAGGGGGAGGTGGCAGCGCAGCTGACGGAGGGGGAGGACAGGGTGAAGCTCGGCGGCCCCAAACGAAACCTCGCCACCGCAAAGGCCTCACGCCGCCGCCATGCTGCGACAGCCATTCCTCCCTCGCTTTAGCGGGGGAGGGGGACCGCCCGCGCTAGCGGGTGGTGGAGGGGGCGCTGCCGCGCGCACCCAGTTCTGCGATGATGAGCCGCATCACCGCGTCGAGATCGCGAAGGACGTCACTGGCGCCCAGCCTCAGAGTCGTGATGCCTTGCTCAGCTAGCCACGCATCGCGCCCGGCGTCGCGTTTGGGGCGATCTCCGCGGGCATGGGCTTCTCCATCGACTTCGATGACGAGACGGGCCTTGGCACAGTAAAAGTCGAGGACGTACGGGTCTGCGGGCACCTGCTTCCGGATCCGGAGTGGCAGTTTGCGAAGCTCTCGCCACAGCAGGATTTCGGGCAGCGTAAGGTTTCGTCTCAGCGCCTTTGCATCGGCGAGGTTCTTCTTGGAACCGCTGAGCTTCACCTTCCCCTCCCCCTCCGTCAGCTTCGCTGCCACCTCCCCCTGGCGGGGGAGGAATAGCTTACGACCCGTCGAGGCGCAGTTCGCCGCCCCCTCACTTTTTCCGCGGCAGCACCGCCAGCGTCCAGTCCTTCTCCGGCACCAGATATTTGGCCGCGGTCGCCTGCAACACCTGCGGCGTCACTTCGCCGAAGTCGCGGCCCAGGCGGCGGACCGCGTCGATGCGGCGTTCGTCGAAGGTGCCGCCCGACATTTCGCGCAGCCAGAACAGGCTGCTCGTCGCGGCGCGGGCGTAGCTTTGCTGCAGCGGGCCCTTCACGCGTTCGAGCTCGTCGGCGGTGACCGGCGTCTTGGCGAGGTCCGCGGCGATCTTGCGGGCGAGGCTGAAGAAGAGCGGTACGTTAGCGGGCGCGACCTGGCTCACCGCCATCAGGCGGCCGCCGCCGGGCAGGCCGCGGGGCCAGCTGCTCGCGACGCCGGGGCTGTAGCTCGCGCCCTCGGCCTGACGCATCTGCTCGAACAGGCGGTCGCTGAACACCTGCGCCAGCACGTCCAGCCGCCGCGCTTCGGCGATATCGGTCAGGCCCGCGCCCGTCGGCCAGGCGATGACTGCGCTCGCCTGATTGTCCGGGCCGTTGTGATAGCGCAGCACCGGGCTCGCGACATGCGCGGGGAAGCGCACCGGCGGCGGCGCGGTCGAGCTGTCCACCCGCGGCGGCAGTGCGCCGAAGCTCTTGGCCACCGCGGCGATCGCCTCGTCCGGATTGATCTGGCCGAACACGTCGACCTCGATCGGGCCACTGGCGAGCAGCGGTGCCCAGAACGCCTTGAACTGCTCCGGCGTCAGCGACGACACCGTCTTCGCACTCGGCGTGAGCCAGCGCTGGTCGCCATCGTGCAGCAGCCCTTCGAGGTCGCGCGACAGCACGCCGTCCGCCGACGAATCATAGCCGGGGATCGCGGTCAGCGCCGACGACTTAGCCCGCGCGACCGGTGCCGCATCCCAGCGCGGATAGGCGAGCTTCGCCGCCGCCAGCGTCAGTTCGTCGGCATAGTCCTTGGGACTGCTCAGCGTCGCGATCGAAAAGGCATCGTCGTCGATCCCGAAGTCGAGGCCGAGTTGCCGCCCCGCGGTCAGCTGGTCGAGGTCGTCCTGGCTGAGGGTGCCGATGCCGCTTTCCATCAGCGCAAGGTCGCCCGCCCAGGCAGGGCTCGGCTTGCTCGCGGGCAAGGCATTATAGCCGCGCCCGAAGCGCACGCGCACGAAGACGCGGCCGGTATCATCTGGATTGGCGAAGGTCAGCAGCCGTACGCCGTTCGAAAACACCACCTTTTCCGATGGCAGTCCTGCAATCTGCGTCCGCGACACGACCGTGCCCGGCTTGCCCAGCGCGGGCAGCTTGCTGAAATCGACCGCCGCCTGCGCCGCGCGCTTGATCGTCAGCGTCGACACGTCGGCCTTCAGCGCCGCCGCCAGCTTTTCCGCCGCGCCCTTTTCGGCGGTGCGCGTGTTGACCAGCGCGCGCGTCGCGACGCCGGCGAAGATCTTCTTCGTCGAGGCGAGCACGTCGGCGGGGTTGAACATGCCCTTCGCCTTGGCGTCGGTCAGGATCGCATAGCTGTTGGCGGGTGCGGTCACGGTTTCGCGGATGTCGAGCGCGCCGGCCATGTCGTCGGCCTGCTTGGCGCTCGCCTCGACCTGCGCGGTCTCCACGCCGTTGCGGATCGCGACTTCGTAATCGGCATATTCGCGGTCGATCTCGGCCTGCGTCGGCGGCGTCTTCTGCGCATCGGCGATCACCGCGCGCACGTCCTTCAGCGCCTGTTCCCACTGATCGCCCACGGGCAGGATCATGACCGTCGTCATGTTCGCCGAACGCGACCGGTCGTCGAGGTCGACGCCCGCCTGCACGAAGCTGGCGCCCGCGCGCGCACGCCTTTCAAGGCGGCGGCTGATCACCCGTGCCGCGATCGTGTCGACCATCCGCTTCTGGTTGAAGATCTTGGTGTCGTCATTGTACTGCCACGGCCGCACGACGCCCATCATGACGAGCGGCGGCAGGCCCGGTTCGACCATCACCGCAGAGGTCGGCTCGTTGGGCGACGGCTTGCCGAAATCGGGTGCGGGCGTCGCCGGTCCGTTGCCCTTCCAGCCGGCGAAATGCTGCGTCACCATCCGACCGAGCGTCGCCGGGTCCATGTCGCCCGAGATGATCACAACCGCGTTTTCAGGCCGATACCAGCGATCGTGGAACGCCTTGACGCTCGCGCCATTCGCCGCCTCCAGCGTCTGGAGCGTGCCGATCGGCGACCGTTCGGCGAGCGGCTGGCCGGCGAAGAACAATTTGCTCATCGCCTCCTGCAACTTCACCTGCGGCCCCGGCTGTTCGCGGCGCTCGGCCAGCACGATCGGCCGTTCGGCGGAGACCGCCGCATCGGTCAGCGTCGGCTGCTCCATCATGCCCGACAGGATCTTCAGGCTTTCATCGACCGTCTGTTCGGTCGCGGACGGCAGGTCGAGCTTGTAGAGCGTCTGCGTCGGCGTGGTCGAGGCGTTGCTGTCTGACCCGAAGGTCGCGCCGAACCGCTGCCACACCCGCTTCGCCTCGCCATCGGGCACATATTCCGACCCGCGGAACGAGAGGTGCTCGATGAAATGGGCGTAGCCGCGTTCGCTGTCCTTCTCGTTCAGCGAGCCTGCGTCGATACGCACGCGGATCGACACCTGACCCGGCGGCACGCCGTTCTTGCGCACCGCATAGCGCAGCCCGTTCGGCAGGGTGCCGAACACCCAGGCCGGATCGTGCGGCAGGTCGCTGCCCTTGTAGAGCCAGGCGGTCGGATCGACCTTGACCGCGGGGGTCGCCTGAGCCGCTACCGCGGAGCGGGGCGCCTTGACCTGGGCGATGCCGCCGGTGGCCAGAGCGAGGACGAGTACGGGCGCGAATGCGCGGGAAAGATACGCCATGGCCCCTGCTGTAGCGTGGCATGACGGGCGCCGCCAGCGAGGACACCGTCTGTGCCGACGCTCCATGTTTCGGTCATGATTTGGCCCCTGTATGCCGATACCCAAGCCCTACAGAACAATCAGGATAAGCGACGCCCGCGCCTCTTGGCCGCGGCGAACGCCAGGATGACGACGGCAGGGGCATGACGATCGCGACGACCAGGACGGCATCGGCAATGTGGCGGGATTCGGGCGCCCCGGCCCCGACTCCCCCGACGCAGCCACAGCCGCAGGGCCTGCTGCGTGGGCTCGACCTACCTGCTGGCCTGCGCCGCCGCATCGATCGCGTCATCGCCGCCTCGTCGCTGGTCGCCACCGATCCGGTGCTCGACATGCGCCAGTTCGCCTGGACCGCCTTGCTCCGCGATCACTGGCGCACGATCCGCGACGAAGCGATGAGCGCGCTGTCGGGCGACACCGCCCCCGCCGACCGCACCGTGACGCTGTGGAGCCGCGACGGCGACACCCCCGCCCCCTGCCCGCAGACGCATCGCATCGTCTCGACCATCCCCGGCCTCGACAGCGCCGCGCTCGCCATCCTGCCGCCGGGCGCGCATCATGCGATCCGGCGTGGCGCCACCAAGGGGCTGATCACCTGCCACCTCGGCCTCGTCGTGCCGCGCGACGGCGACGTCCGCATGCGTGTCGGCGACCGCGTCGTCCGCTGGTCAGAGGGCGAGACCTTGGTGTTCGACGACACCTACGACCATGAGGTGTGGAACGAGGCGAGCGGCACCCGCATCGTCCTGCGCATCCGCTTCGACCGCCCGCTGCGCAACCCCGGCAAATGGGTCGCCGACCGCGTCCGGCGCCTGCCGGGCTTGCGGGTGCCGGACGAGGCGTAACGCGCGATACTGCCGCCCCTACTCCCCCCACTACCGTCACCCCGGACGTGATCCGGGGTCCCGCTTTATTCGGCGGTGAAGAAGAAGAAGCGGGACCCCGGCTCGAGCCCGGGTGACGGGGTGACGGGGTGACGGAGTGACGATGGACGAGGGACCCACTGATCGCCCCACCCGATCACAGCCTTCGCGATTAAGCGTTATCCCGATCAGACGGACTGCGATATCCCTTGGCAACAGCATCGCTGCGGCGGCGTTCATGCCCGCAGCGGACGTAGCGTTTTGAGGGAGAGCAGGACATGGACGCAATCACCGAAGGCAGCCCACTCAGCGACCCGAACAAGAAGCCCGCCGCGCTGCGCAGCCTGCTGGGCCGTACCTCGCGCGACTGGTGGCCCGAGGCGCTGTCGGTCGACATCCTTCATCAGAAGGGCGTCAGCGGCAATCCGATGGGCGACGACTTCGACTATCGCTCTGAATTCCTGACGCTTGATTACGACCAGCTCAAGCGCGACCTTACCGCGCTGATGACCGACAGCCAGCCCTGGTGGCCGGCCGACTACGGTCACTACGGCCCCTTCTTCATCCGCATGGCTTGGCATTCCGCCGGCACCTATCGCACCGGCGACGGCCGCGGCGGCTCGTCGGCGGGCCAGCAGCGCTTTGCCCCGCTCAACTCGTGGCCAGATAACGGCAACCTCGACAAGGCGCGCCGCCTGCTGTGGCCGATCAAGCAGAAGTACGGCCGCAAGCTGAGCTGGGCGGACCTGTTCATCCTGGCGGGCAATGTCGCGATCGAATCGATGGGTGGCCCGACCTTCGGCTTCTCCGGCGGCCGCGAGGACGTCTTCGAACCCGAGAAGGACGTCTATTGGGGCACCGAGGAGGAGTGGCTCGGCCAAACCCGCATCGAGGAGCAGGAGGGCCGCGCGCTCGAAAATCCGCTCGCTGCGATCCAGATGGGCCTCATCTACGTCAATCCCGAAGGCCCCGGCGGCTGCCCGATGCCGCAGGGTTCGGCACGCGACATGCGTGAGACGTTCGCCCGCATGGGCATGAACGACGAGGAAACCGTCGCGCTCACCGCCGGTGGTCACACGTTCGGCAAGGCGCATGGCGCGGGCGATCCGAAGCTGGTCGGCGTCGAGCCGGAAGGCGCCGACATCGCCTCGCAGGGCCTTGGCTGGGCGTCGACTCACGAAAGCGGCATGGGCGATCACACGATCACTAGCGGCATCGAAGGCGCGTGGACGCCGACGCCGACGACGTGGGACATGAGCTATTTCGACATGCTCTTCGACCACGAATATGAGCTGACCAAGAGCCCCGCCGGTGCGCACCAGTGGCATCCCGTCGGCGATCCCGACGAGACGCTGGCGCCGGCCGCGCACACTGCGGGCAAGCGCGTGCCGACCATGATGACCACCGCCGACATGGCGCTGAAGGTCGATCCGTCGTACAATGCGATCTGCCAGAAATTCCGTGCGGACCCGGCCTATTTCGCCGACGTCTGGGCGCGCGCCTGGTACAAGCTGACGCACCGCGACATGGGGCCGAAGATCCGCCTGATCGGCCCGGAAGTGCCGCAGGAAGAGCTGATCTGGCAGGATCCGATCCCGGTCGCGGACTATCCGCAGATCGACGGCGGCGACGTCGCCGACCTCAAAACCGCGATCGCCAATGCCGGCCTGTCGATTGCCGAGCTGGTCACGACCGCCTGGGCGTCGGCATCGACGTGGCGCGGGTCGGATCATCGCGGCGGCGCCAATGGCGGCCGCATCCGCCTGGCGCCCCAGAAGGACTGGGAGGTCAACAATCCCGAACAGCTCTCCAAGGTGCTCGGCGTCTATGAGGGCATCAAGGCCGACTTCGACGGCAAGGGCGACAAGAAGGTCTCGATCGCCGACCTGATCGTGCTCGGCGGTTCGGTGGGAATCGAGGCGGCGGCCAAGGCCGCGGGCCACGCGATCGCGGTGCCCTTCGCGCCCGGCCGCACCGACGCTTCGGCCCAGCAGACCGACGCCGAAAGCTTCGACGTGCTGGAGCCGAAGGCCGACGCCTTCCGCAACTATCTGCAGGTCAAGTATAACGTGCCGACCGAGGAGCTGATGATCGATCGGGCGCAATTGCTCGGCCTGTCGGCGCCCGAGATGGCGGTTCTGGTCGCGGGCCTACGCGTTCTCGGCACCAACCATCCCAAGGCAGGTCAGCACGGCGTCTTCACCGATCGGCCGGGCCAGCTGACCAACGACTTCTTCGTGAACCTGCTCGACATGAGCACCGCGTGGAAGCAGGTCAGCGATGACAGCGACGAGGAATTCGTCGGCACCGATCGCCACACGCACGAACAGAAGTGGACCGCCTCGCGCACCGACCTGGTGTTCGGCTCCAATTCGCAGCTGCGGGCGATCGCCGAAGTCTATGCGTGCAGCGATGCCGCGCCGATGTTCGCCGATCACTTCGTGAAGGCGTGGACCAAGGTGATGAACGCCGACCGCTACGACCTGCTGGTCGGTTCGCCGGCCTGAGGCATATGGTTCGTCCCGGCCACCAGGAAGGAGCGACCCTTCCGGCCGGGATGACGGACCGCCGGTGCGATCCCCTCTCGCACCGGCGGTCTTTTTTCGTAGGTGTCTGAGATTTAGGCACGTCCTCGCCCCGTTCGTGCTGAGCCTGTCGAAGCACGGTGGCCGCGGGCGGCCGCCGCCCGTGTGGGAACACGCCCTTCGACAGGCAACGCGCCGCAGCCCCCTTCCCCGCCAGCCCCACTCCTCTTATCGTAGTGCCATGCTGAAGCACGTCCTGCGCGTCGCCGCGCTCATCGCTGTCATCGCCGTGGCGGTCGTCGTCTATCTCGCCTGGCCGGATACGGCGAAGCTGTCGGTGGATCAGGTCGCCGGCAAGCGCCCCGCCATCACCGAACCGCGCGACCAGACGCTGCCCACCGTCAAGGTCGCCGACGTCGTCGGCTGGCAGGGCAACGAAACGCCCACCCCCGCCGCCGGCCTGACGGTGAAGGCGTTCGCGCGCGGCCTCGAGCATCCGCGCTGGCTGTATCGCCTGCCCAACGGCGACGTGCTGGTCGCCGAAACCAATTCGCCGCCCCGCGAAGGTGGCGGCATCGAAGCCTGGGTGATGGGCCGCCTGCTCAACAAGGCGGGCGCGGGCGTACCCTCTGCCAACCGCATCACGCTGCTGCGCGACGCGAACGGCGATGGCGTTGCCGAGGAACGGCATGTCTTCATGACCGGGCTGAACTCTCCGACCGGCATGGCGCTGCTGAACGGCCAGCTCTACATTGCCAACACCGACGCGCTCGTCCGCGTGCCTTATGCCGACGGCGCGACGCAGATCACCGCCAAGCCCGAACTGGTCGTCAAATTGAACGGCGGCGGCAATCACTGGGCGCGCACCCTGATCGCGGCACCGGACGGCAAGACGCTGTTCGTCGGCGTCGGCTCGGCCTCGAACATCGCGGAAAAGGGGCTGGAGGCGGAGAAATTCCGCGCCAACATCCTGCAGGTCTATCCCGACCAGAAGACGTTCCGCATCTACGCATCCGGCCTGCGCAACCCGCAGGGTATGGCGATCAGCCCGTACAACCAGCAGCTGTGGACCGTCGTCAACGAACGCGACATGCTCGGCTCCGACCTCGCGCCCGATTACCTGACGCAGGTCGAGCTCGGCGACCAGTTCGGCTGGCCGTGGTTCTATTGGGGCGGCTATCCCGACAACCGCGTCGAGCCGCAGCGCCCGGACCTGCAGCAATATTCGAAGCGCCCCGATTACGCGCTCGGGCCGCACGTCGCCGCCCTCGGCCTCGCCTTCGCCAACGGCATGAAGCTCGGCGACCGCTACGCGCAGGGCGCGCTGATCGGCGAGCATGGCTCGTGGAACCGCAAGCCGGTGTCTGGCTATAAGGTCGTCTTCGTGCCCTTCGCGGCGCGCGGCTTCCCCGTCGATGGCGTCAAGCCGCAGGACGTGCTGACCGGCTTCCTCAACGCCGACGGGAAGGCGCGCGGCCGCCCGGTCGGCCTGGAATCCGATCGCACCGGCGCGCTGCTGGTCGCCGACGACGTCGGCAACACGATCTGGCGCGTCGCGGCGAAGTAAGGCTCACTCACCCCAAATCCCCGTCACCCCGGACTCGTTCCGGGGTCCACTCGTCAGCACGGGGACGGCCAGAGGCTCCAGCCGCGCCCTCCCAGCCTCATCCGCCCCTACGCACGCAGCGAAGCAATCCAGGGCGGCCTGGTCCGGCTCTGGATGGCTTCGCTACGCTCGCAACGACAGCCACGGTTCGCCCCACCATTAGCGCTGTCAAACAAACGCCGCGCCGAACCGTGCGCGCGCCTATTTCCCCGCGTCGGTAAACTTCACCGCCGTACCCGTGGCATTCGTCTTGCCCCAGCTGATCGCCGTCACGTGCGCCTCGCCATATTTGGCATTGATGACCGCATCCGCGCCCATCTTTTTCGCCCGCTCCCACAGCTCGCGATAGATTTTCGCTTCGGACGACGCCTTGCTGAACACCGTCGCCTTGCGCACCCCGGCCTTCACCTCGCCGATCACCTGATAGGGCCGATCCGTGATGTCGCCGGCAAAGACGGGCACCCCCGCCTCCGGATTGACGAACGGCGCCTTCGCCTCCTGCGCAGCGGCGACCCCAGCACACCCCAACAGCGCGGCGCACAGCGCCATACGGACAATCGTCATGAAACCCCTCCTGCTTCACCGCACGCCTGATCCCGCGCGGCCGCCCGAATGTGCCCAAGGTCGCGCCGCGAATCCAGCGCCACCGGATCGCCCCGATGCACGTCGCCCACCGGCAAAAATCGTTCTCGCGATACCGCTCCCAATTACCTACAGATCGGACGATATGGCTCCGCTCGATTCCGCTCCTGCCCATCCGTCTCAACCGGACGCCAGCGTGACGCCCACCGGCGATGCCGCGGAGCAGCTCGCGACCGTCATGGCGCATATGCGCCACGGCATGGTCGTGTACGGCGCCGACGAGCGTATCCGCCTCATCAATCCTCAGGTCAGCGCGATCTTCGGTCTGGAGCCGGCCAATCTGCCCGTCGGCACGATGCTGGGCGACTATCTTGCGCAGATCGGCCGGGCCGTCGGCTGGTCGAGCGATCGCGTCGCCCGCGTGCTCGACAACCACCGTATCTGGCTCAAGCGGGGCGAGCGCCAGACGCTGGACCACCATTTCGACGATGGGCAGGTTTTCGAAATCATCTTCACGCCCGGATGTGGGGGCGGCGCGGTGCTGACCTATGTCGACGTCACCTACGAACGCTCGATGCAGCGCGTCGTCGATGAGCGCGCCGCCCTGACGCGCCGCGCGCACGCAATGCTCGCCACGGTGACGAAGATTGCCGCCGACACTCGCGTCCTCGCCTTCAACGCTCGGATCGAAGCCGCTCGTCTCGGCGACCATGGCCGCGGCTTTGCCGTCCTCGCCGATGAAGTGCGCGAATTGTCGCGCCAGACATCCGACGTCCTGCTCGAAATCGCCCAGGTCAACGAAGCCTCGCTCAACCTCGCCTAGGCTCGGGCATGGACGCGACAGCCCACGTCCTGCTACGATCGTAACAGTCGCTCGGGGCGCAAGACTATCGGGACAATTTGATTAGGCTTGTCAGCCTCTTCGGAACGGATGGTGGAGCCGAGGGGGATCGACTACCCAACACCTTAATCCGCCAAAAACAGTGACTTAGCAACAACCAACTGGTCCCTGTGGACTACCCGCTTGTAGCAGAAATCAAGCGTGAAGCAATCTTGCTAACACTCCCTTCCGCTTGCCGAGGCGCATCCTTAAATCGGCGTTATGCCTGATGACTTTAATGCCGCCGCAAAAGCGATGCGGAAGGACCACGGGCGTGACGCCCTGCAAAGGATCGAGCAACGGATTGCAGATAACCGCCGTGGCGGCGATCCTGAAATCATCGACTATTGCCTAGAGGTAAGGCGAGCATACCTTGCGCTTTACCGACTGTAGAGGCTGTCACAGCAGACTCCGTCTCCGCCACCTATGCCGCCAAGCCGTTGTTTCTAGGCACTTTTTGGCGGCACGCCGCTTGCTGCCCAACAGATCGCCCAACAACCGCTTTTCCTTTGCCTTAGCGCCGCTGTCCAAGGATACTGCCGCTAAAGGGAGAGCAATATGGCGGCGGCTGATATCACCCAAGCCGGTGTCTTGAAGGCGACGGTCCAATATGACCGGATCGGGGAATAGGCATTTTCCGACAAATACGGCTTTCGGACTGCAACCAATTAGCGGATCGTGAAGGACGGTATGGCCTCGATGCCGCTTGACAGGTTCATCAACCCATAACGGATCAGTCTCGGGGCGGTTGTGGCCAGGTCAATGATCACCAAATCGATGTACAACCTCCCCCCCACGGCACTGGCGAGGAGAGTAAGCGAGCTTCCGCATCGCCACCTTGTGAGCGAATGACCTGACCAACAAGGTCGTTATCGGATTAAACATCACAGATTTATACCACATTCCGGCGAACCCCTTTCGCCGCTCGTTTTTTATGAACCCCCGGCTGCGTTGGGCAAACCAGCGGCAACGAAAAACCGTCAAGTTTCGGCTTGAAATCCCTTGGAGCGCGCTCCAAACCGCATAACCTAACGTTTTTTTGACGACCAAGCGCTATTAGCGAACCCAGCGCTTTGACAGAACGGCACTTATTATATGATAACAAAGTTGGAAATTGAGAACTTTTATTCCATCAAGAATAAGCATGTTCTAGATTTCACCGTTCCGGCAACCACGCCGCAGAGCGATAAATATCGATTTGCCATTGATGGCTATAAAGCAAGAACACCTACAGTTCTTGCAATATTCGGAGCAAATGCATCTGGAAAAACATCTGTATTACGGGCAGCCTCGTTCATACGGCATTTCGTAATTCAGTCGTTTGATACTTATAAGCCGGATCAAATGATAGGTATACAGGCATTTGCCTGTCATGGGCACTACACGGCCCCTTCTACTATCGCTATGGAATTTACCACGTCCGAAGGTTTTGAGATTTTCGGAAATTCCGCTGCTAGATATGAAGTCTCTATAAGCTCGGAGCGCGGGAAAAGCGTTGTCGAGCATGAGGCACTTTTAACGATTGACGCCAGCGGTAATGCGCGACGCATTTTTTCGCGGACATTTCGGAACGGTGAATCCAAAATTACGACTGCTAAAGATTTCGGTTTGGCAGCGTCCGACCCACGCCGTAATGTTCGTGATAACGTCAGCCTATTGTCGTCACTGGTGCAATTTAATCATGGCCCATCCGTAAAGATAATAGAGGCTTTCAGGCAGTCGTTCTTCTACAATATTGATATTGGCAAGGTTCAGAATACGGAAGCTAACGTAACAAAATTCCTTGAAGGAAGCCCTGCTTTTCTTAAATTACTTAATAGTGTGATACGACGAATCGATCTTGGGATTACAAAAGTCGAAATAAGAAACGACGGCGATGGCATTCTTATTCCAGTATTTTATCATTCCGGACTGGATTATCCTCGGACATTTCATTTCGAATCCCAAGGAACACAAAGTTTTTATTTGAATTTTATGGATATATTCGCCGCACTAACGATGGGCGGCGTTGCAATAATGGACGAACTTGATGCCGATCTTCATCCCAATTTAATGGCGGAAGTGATAGAGTGGTTTCATAGCGAGGTTGAGAATCCACTGGGCGCTCAATTATTCTTAACTTGTCATAACGCCTCCATCATATCAGACTTAGATAAAGAAGAAGTATGGCTCGCCGAAAAGAACGACTTTGGCGAGACGACCGTAAGAGGGATTAAGGATTTCCGGGGGATACGGCGAGACGCTAATCTTTATAGTAAGTATATGGCAGGCGAGTTTGGAGGAGTCCCTCGTTTTGGCTAAAAATATACCAACGCGACGGCGTATTTTTGTTGGCTGCGAAGGCGCAAGCGAAAGATCGTATGTCAGATGGTTACAAGGATTAGCTGACCAGCGGCAGAAACACCTCTTCTTCGATCCATACGATTTGGGTGGGGGGGATCCCTTATCTATAGTGCAGAATGGGGAAAAGAAATTAAAGGAACAGGAGAGAAAAAAAGGGAAATATGCTCTAAAGGCAATTTTACTAGATAGTGATAGAATTGGTGTTGACGCAGGCCGTGACGACTTGATGCACCAAATAATAGGACGTGTTGGATTTGCGCTATTGATCCAGTACGAAATACACGAAGCCCTACTGCTTCGCCATTTCCAAGGCTGCCATAAATTGCGGCCGAAGAAAAGTCGGACAGAGGCTCGCCTGCTAAAAGAGTGGCCGAATTACGAAAAGCCTGCGGATGCTATTAGCCTACGGCAAAAAATTGATTTTGACGGACTTCTTCGAATGCTATCGGTCGAGGATAGCTTTAGTACGTTTCTTGGACCATTGTTAATATAGGTTTCCCGTCCGTCCAGACTAGCGCTTCGAAGACAAGTGCTCTGTCTATCAATAAAGCTATCTTGTTGTTCAGTCAGGTATGGGGTGAAACGGCTTGTAGTGGCGACCTGCTTTACTGGCCGTTAGGATCGTCCTGCCCCACGGTTTGCCGTTGACTTGGCACATAGGCGACCCCGTACTGAAATCGGTCGTATTCGGTACGTGGTCTGCGACCGCATCGGTAGCTAGTGGTTACGCCGTTACGATACAGCGGTGCTTTGCAGCTCCTTATCGAGCTACTGGCGATCCAACAGCCGCTTCACCTGTGCTGCGCTCCATTCACCGCCACGCGGCGCTGTGACGCCTCTCGCATTTAGGGCTGCGGCTATGCCTCGGAGGGATGACACCCCCTCTGCCTGCGCTTTCGTGATCGAGACAAGCACGTCACGAACCCGCTGATCGGCATTAGCTGTACGAACCTTTGCACTAGCTGCTGCTGCTGCGTGTGACGGCAAGGTATGTCCGCGAAGGCCCCCAAGCTTCACGCCCCTGACCCTCGCCGCTGCTAGGGCCGCCTTCGTCCGTGCTGATATGGCTTCACGTTCTTGTTGAGCCACCAACGCCATTACGCCCACTGTAAAGCTATTTGCGCCCGGCATATCGGCAGCGACGAATGACACACCGGCGTTCTGTAGCTGCATTAGGAAGGCTGCATCGCGCGACAGCCTATCCAGTTTCGCAACGACGAGAGTCGCCCCTGTCGTCCGGCAAAGCCGCAAAGCTTCCTGTAGTTGTGGTCGGTTATCGGCTCGCTTGCCCGACTCTACCTCGATGACTTCGCCGGTAAGCTCCCACACCCCCCCATTGAGGAAATCGCGCACCGCAGCTTGTTGTGCTTCCAAGCCAAGACCGCTTCGACCCTGCTTGGCTGTGCTGACTCTATAATACGCCACGTGCTTGCCGGTTACCATTGCGAGTCGTCCCATTGGCTACAACGCTCGTTGTAGCTAATGTTACAGGCGAGTCCACAGGGCGAGTAGACAGAGAACAGGCGTTGGAATATCACATTGGGGGTCTGCCCGACTTTGAACGGAAGGGCAGGCCCGCAAACGGCGGTGAACACAGGTTCTCGACCATACGGTCGGGCAGCCTGCCTAATACAACACCCGTAAGGGGGAATACGCAGGAGGCGTGTTCCTGTGTTCGCGCCGTTCAACTGTCCCGACTGTCGGGGCGGTGCGGTTGAGCATGGGAAGCCAATGAAGAAAGTCGTTTTGTGCGCAGCAAGTGTCAATCGGCGTCCAAAAAGGACCCCCTATCGGCGTGCAAAAGGGACCCCCTTCGTCGAGCAGCGTAACGGGTATGACGGGCGCACTGTTCGTGCTGGTTGCGGCGTAGGGCGGGCGTAGCCCGACCGGAGGCGCAACCAGCACGAAGCGTTCTCTGCCGGTGCCCCAGGCTTCAGCTTCGATGTTTGAAGCGCCAGCTGTCGTTGCCGGTTTCGACGATGTCGCAATGGTGGGTAATGCGGTCGAGCAGCGCGGTGGTCATCTTGGGGTCGCCAAAGACGGTCGGCCACTCACCAAAGGCCAGGTTGGTGGTGACGATGACCGAGGTCTTCTCGTAGAGCTTGCTGACGAGGTGGAAGAGCAGTTGACCGCCCGAGCGTGCAAACGGCAGGTAGCCAAGCTCGTCGAGCACCACGAGATCGAGGCGCGAAAGCTGGGCCGCCAGCGTGCCGGCCTTGCCGAGGCGCGTTTCCTCCTCGAGCCGGTTCACCAGGTCCACTGTGTTGAAGTAGCGTCCGCGGGCGCCGGCTCGTACCACATTGGCAGTGATGGCGGTGGCGAGATGCGTCTTGCCGGTACCCGTTCCACCGACCAGCACGACGTTGCGTTGGCCCGGAAGAAACGAGCCGCTGTACAGCGAGCGCACCAGTCCCTCGTTGATGGGAGTGTCGCCGAAGACGAAGGCGTCGAGGTCCTTCACCGCGGGTAACCTGGCGGCCGACATCCGGTAACGGACCGAGGCTGCATGGCGGTGCGTCGCCTCGGCACGCAGCAGGTCGGTCAGGACCTCCATGGTCGTGCGCTTGCGCTGGAGACCGGTAGTGACCGCCTCGTCGAAGGCGCCAGCCATGCCCTTCAGCCCCAACTCGGCCATGGCCGTCATCATCTCATGCCGCTGCATGGAGACCTCGCAGGCTGTCATAGCGGTTGCAGTCGGCACGGGGCGGATGGCGCAGCGCCAGATCTTCTGGCGTGACAATAGTCAGCGGTCGCGGCGGTTCGCGCCGGCGGGCCAGGATGTTGACGATGACGTCGTCGCTGGCGACGCCGGCCAGCAATGCTTCGCGCACGGCCACTTCTACCGCCTCCAGCCCGTCGTCGAGCACCGCTGCCAGCACCCGCACGAACCGCCGGTCGGCATCGTCGCCGGTGCCAAGCTTGCGCCGCAGTCGTGCCAGCGCAGGCGGCAACTCCCAGCCCTGGAACGGTGCGCCGTTGCGCAGGGCACCCGGCTTGGTCACCAGCACCGGCAGATAGTGCCACGGGTCGTAGATGGTCCGGTCGCGGCCGAAGAACCGGGGATGGTCGGCGACGACTTCACCGTCGCAGCGCACGACGATGCGGTCGGCATAGGCGCGGACCTGGACGGCACGTCGCACCACCCTGGCAGAAACGGAATAGCGGTTGCGCTCGAAGCTGATGAGGCATGTGCCGCTTACCGCATGCTCGCTCTCGTGGAAGCCGTCGAAGGGTGCGACAACAGGCTGGAGCACCGCCCGTTCTGCTGCCCATGCCTGGGCGACTGTCAGCTCCTTCTGCTCGGGATGCTGGTGCAACTCTGCCCAGCGCCGACACTCCGCCTCCAGCCAGCCGTTCAACTCCTCGAGGCCGGTAAATCGCAGGCGCGGCTGGAAGAAGCGACCGCGTGCGGTCTGCACCTGGTTCTCGACCTGACCTTTCTCCCAGCCCGACGCCGGCGAGCAGGCGGTCGGCTCGACCATGTAATGGTTGGCCATGACCAGGAAGCGACGGTTGAAGACCCGCTCCTTGCCGGTGAACACGCTCGTCACCGCCGTCTTCATGTTGTCGTAGATGCCGCGCGTCGGCACGCCTCCGAAGAAAGCAAACGCCCGTGCATGCGCGTCGAACAGCATCTCCTGTGTCTCGCGGGATAGGCCCGCACATACATTGCCCGCGACGCGCACAGCCGGACATGCGCGACCTTCACGCGCATCGGCTTGCCCGAGATCTCGACGTCCTCGTGGCTCCAGTCGAACTGGTAAGCCTCGCCCGGCCGGAACAGCAGCGGGATGAACGCCGGCGCATTCATCACGTCGCGACGCTGCGCCTGCCGCCAGCGCGCCGCATAACGGCGAACCGCGTCGTACGAGCCATCGAACCCCTCGCGTAGCAGCAGGTCGTGGATGCGCGTGAGGCGCAGCTTCTCGCGCCGCGGCCGTGCCTCATCTTCCTCCAGCAACGCATCCAGTCGCGCCTGAAACGGCCCCAGCTTCGGCAGCGGCTGCACCTCTCGCCGATAACCCATGTCCGCTTCCGGCGCCCGGATCGCCTTGCGCACCACCTTGCGCGACAGGTGCAGGTCCCGCGCTATCGCCTTGATGGCCTTGCCCGACGCGTGCTCGCGCCGGATCCTCAACACCGTCTCCAATACCAGCATCCCGATCTCGCCGCCTGACACACCGCCAAGCGAACAGCCTAGAACACCAGGATGAGGGGTCCCTTTTCGACGCCGATCACCCCGCTAACGGGGTCCCTTTTCCACGCCGATCCACAATCGACCGCCGATCCTTTGGATTACGCATCGCGGTCTTACCTGCCCCGCAGTCGTGCCAGCGGATTGTCAGGTTGGTATAATTCAACACTGCGGGGTCCAGCTTCGCTACGTCGATGCCGTAGGCTGACCAGTCGTCATATCGCCCTGTAAGCCGCGCAGAGGCATCAAGAACGAATAAGGGGCCGATATCCTTCGGCAGGGGCTTCCCGATGCCTATGAGGCTTCTTTGCAGCCCTACGCCGCTGCCAACGTACGCTTTCGATCCAGCAAGCTTGGCTAAAGCTTCCAAAGCCTGCCGAGCCGCGACTGCAACCTTCGCCTTAAGGTTCAGCACCCGGTCTGCGATATCTCTAACGTCGTTTGGAATCTTAATGAAGCCGTTAGCGGGACGCGCCATGGAGGCGGCTGCCAGATCATATAGCGTCTTCCGCTCGCTATCAGTGAGCGCCTTAAATGCCGCCGGCAGTGCCATAAGGTCGGAAATTTCAATGTAGGCGTATTCGGCACCGGTAAGTGCTTCATCCCATACGGCCAACGCCCTAGGCTTCTTGTTGTAATGGAAGCATGTTGCGTCAGCGTATGTTTTGATTTTTGCAAATTCACGTCGAGCTTTGGGCTGCGTTACAAATAACACCGGAGCGACGTTGGCATTATGCCGCCCCAATCCACGCGCTGCATAGCGGATATCGGAACTGTAAACGGCATAATCCGCATCATCCAATCCGCAAGCCAACGCATACGATTCAACCTCGTTCAGCGTTGCCAAAAATAGGATGATCCCCCCGCCGGTAAAGCCTTTCGCTTTTTCCTCACGGATAACTTTCTGCACGGCACTCGACTTACCGGTTCCGCAGTCAGCACTCATAACATATATATTAGGCTGCAAGCGACCTGCCAAAGCCTCTTTCATCGTTGCTTCAAGGATGGAGTATGACCGATCAATCTTTTCCGCCGAAGAAAGGGAGATAGAGATTGGGGTAGGCTCGTTAGCTGGAAATAACCGTTCCAGCATTTCATCTGATGGATTCGATACGTAGTTTTGCATTTTTTCCTAATTGGTAGAGTTTAGTCCATAGCTTATACATATATGGAAATGGACTAATTGATTAATGCCCTTCCATTGGGCTGACTCGGATATCCCAAGTCACTTGATCGATTATTCTCCGCAATCCCAACTGTCGTCTGCGGTATACGGCGAAGCCGCAACCGCACACAGCTAATGACTATCCGCGTTGAACGAAGCAGGGCATAGCCCCGCTCCGCTCAAAAACCCACAGCTAGTAATGCACGGTCGTGATATGTTTATAAGACTATATGCTATGTTTAGATAATTAATCTATTTTTATGTTAACAACGGCCTAGTCACGCCTCTTTATTAACTTATCTATGCCGTTTATTTTTGCACTCACTAAGGGATAATTGTTATGCGCATTGGTTAGAACTGCTCTTCGAACTGCAATGCCGGTGAGAAAGGTGGAGGCTCACAGAAGGAGGTACAACAACCTAGGGTGGGCTTAACCTCGCAACGGTAGCCCAACGCCCTACTCCATATGAGCCTGTTGCGGGTCTAGGCCTTGGCAATAACAAGGCCGGGAACCTTGTACCGCTTAATTCCCTCGACAAGCTTATGAAGCGGAAAGCCGCTTCCGTAGTTGTCGGCTACATCACCGGAGCTATGCCCCATAATCTGGCGCTGAATACCTTCCTCAATACCTGCAAGCCGAGCATAGTCCTTGAAGGTATGGCGGAATGAATGAAACACCATACGCCTATCAGTAATATGGCACGTCGAGCGCATGTATGGGTTAAACCATTCACCCCACTTAGCGGTAAGGCGCCCGTAAACGTTCTCCTTCAATGCCGGAAAGAGACGCAGCTACTTGTTATTAAGCGCTATCGATGCAAACGATAGAAAACCTAACTCTGCGAGTAAGGGGTGTATAGGTACGATGCGCTCACTTCCGGCGTTCTTCAACTTTAGCCCATCGCCTTCATCCGCAACGATGTGGATGAACCAGTGGGAGCAGGTCGCCCCGTCGCCATCGGGATAAGACGTTAATCGCACGTCACACGGACGAAGCTGACCTAGCTCTTCCATCCTCGCACCGGTGAATAAGGCCAGCAGCGGCAACCAGTACGATGCCTCGCCCCGACCTTGAACAGGCCGCACGCCATCTTTGTAGATCGGGCAGGAGAAGACGCGGTTCAGTGACGCCAGATCGAAAGGAAGCCGCTTGTTCGCCCCTTTGTCGACGTCCTTGACCGCCACCCCCGTAGCGACGTTCCTATCAACCAGTTCGTTGTCGGCGGCCCATTGAAGCAGCGTGCGTAGCCGCGACAGCTTGACCCGGACGTTGCCGAGGCTCTGACCTTCCGCCACGAGCGCATCTTTGAAGGCCAGCACGTCCTTGCGCTCAATCAGACCAACCGGCTTCCGTCCAACCCGCTCATAGAACCAGCGAGCTACAGCCCTATGCGCATCCTCCCCCTTCTTTTGCACCTTGCGCTCGATAGCCCATCGGTCCGTGATTGCCTCGTCAAGCATCCCGAAGCGTGGAGCGTCCTCCACAGGCCGTATTGAAATCTTAGCGGGGCGTTCTCGCGGCTCAACCGTTAGTGCCGCCACACTCTTTAACCGAGCTTCTATGCTCGCACTAAGGCCGTCTAAGCCCAACGCCTGACGCGCCTCATCAAAGAGGCGGTCGCTGTCAATCAGTTGCTGGGGGACGAGGCGCTTCGCCGTGGGTCGATCCTTGGTCCGCAAGGAGGCGATAAGCTCGGCGCGACCGCCAAGGGCGCGTCTAACGTCTAGGGGGATGCTGCGACGGAAATAATAGGTCGCGCCACGGCGGGCCAGATAGCTGCACAAGGCCAAGCCTCCTGTTACGCTTGTAACAGCCGGTCGGAAAAATCCTTGTTTTTGGCAAAATCTACAGGCTTGTCAGCCTCTTCGGAACGGATGGTGGAGCCGAGGGGGATCGAACCCCTGACCTCTGCAATGCCATTGCAGCGCTCTCCCAGCTGAGCTACGGCCCCATCGTTCCGGGAGGCGCCCCACTAACCGGGGCGCCCTGGCATGGCAAGCGCCGATTTGCGCCTGCCATGCACTTATCCACAATTATCTGAAACTCAGTGATCGTCGTCTTCGGTCGGCGCTTCCACGCCGAGGTCGTCGTCGCCGCCGAGGTCCACCTCGTCGTCGGCCGAGGGTTCTTCCTCCTCGCCCAGCGCTTCCAGATCCTCGTCCTCACCCTCGAGATCGCTGTCCGCTTCCTTCGAATCGGGCTTGATCTGCTCGAACGGCAGCGGCTGCTTGGACTTCAGGATCGGCTCCGGATTCCACGTCGTGCCGCAGTTGATGCAGGTGACGGGATCGTCCTTTTCGAGGTCGTAGAAGCGCGTCGCGCATTTCGGGCACGTACGCTTCGTGCCCCACTCCGGCTTGACCATGCCGTCTGATACCTTTCGGAAATGGGTTTCGCGAGCCAAAGGTCGCCCTTGGCCCGAGGTGGAGCGCGCCTTGCCATAGCGCAAGGGGGACTGTCAAAGCCCGCGGCCAGCCATGTCGAACGCCTCCCCCCCCCCGCCCGCTCTCCATCGCCGCCGCAGGTCCCCTGCGCGGCACCGTCACCGTGCCCGGCGACAAGTCGATCAGCCACCGCTCGCTGATGTTCTCCAGCCTCGCGGTCGGCGAAAGCCGCATCCAGGGCCTGCTGGAGGGCGAGGACGTGCTCGCCACCGCCGCCGCGATGCGCGCGATGGGCGCGCGGATCGATCGCAGCGACGACGGCATCTGGACGGTCCACGGCGTCGGCGTCGGCGGGCTGCTCCAGCCGCAGACCGCGCTCGACATGGGCAATTCGGGCACCTCGACCCGGCTGCTGATGGGCCTCGTCGCCAGCCATCCGATCACCACGACCTTCGTCGGCGACGCCAGCCTGTCGAAGCGGCCGATGGCGCGCGTTACCGAACCGCTGGCGCAGATGGGCGCCGATTTCATGACCAGCCCGGGCACGCGCCTGCCGCTCACCATGCGCGGCGCCTGCCCGGCAGTGCCGATCACCTATACGCTGCCCGTCGCCTCGGCGCAGGTGAAGTCGGCAGTGCTGCTCGCCGGCCTCAACACCCCCGGCATCACCCGCGTCATCGAGCCCGTGCCGACGCGCGACCATAGCGAGCGCATGCTGCGCGGCTTCGGCGCGGAGCTGACGGTCGAGGACACACCTGAGGGCAAGTTGATCGCGATCCACGGCGAGGCCGAGCTGAAGCCGCAGGACATCACCGTCCCCGGCGATCCCTCGTCCGCCGGCTTCTGGATGGTCGCCGCGTCGATCGTGCCGGGATCGGACGTGACGATCCGCAACGTGCTGATGAACCCGACACGCACCGGCCTGCTCACCGCGCTGCGCCTGATGGGCGCGTCGATCGACGAGGTCGACGGCCGCGAGATCGGCGGCGAACGCGTCGCCGACCTGCGCGTCCGCCACGCCCCATTGTCGGCGATCGAAGTCCCGGCCGATCTCGCCCCCAGCATGATCGACGAATATCCCATCCTCTTCGTCGCCGCCGCCTTCGCGCGCGGCACGACGGTCGCCCGCGGCGCCCACGAACTGCGCGTCAAGGAATCGGATCGCATCGCCGCCATGGCCGCCGCGCTCGGCCTCGCCGGCGTGCGCCTGACCGAACACGAGGATGGCCTGTCGATCGAGGGCCGCGACGGCGAGCCCCTGCCCGGCACCGGCGCCGACCGCGTCGCCTCGCTGCTCGACCACCGCATCGCGATGAGCATGGCGGTCGCCGGCATGCACAGCACCCGCCCCGTCCGCATCGACGACGCCGCGCCGATCGCGACCAGCTACCCGGCTTTCGTCGACACCGCCAAGCGCCTCGGTGCCGCCCCGCAATGGCTCAACGCATGATCATCGCCGTCGACGGACCCGCTGCGAGCGGCAAGGGCACGATCGCCAAGGCGCTCGCCCGCCACTACGGCCTGCCGCATCTCGACACCGGCCTTCTCTACCGCGCCGTCGCGCTGACCGTGCAGCGGATGGAGCTCGACCCGGCGATCGAGGCCGATGCCGTCGCCGCCTGCAACTTCGACGAAGGCCTGCTCGACGATCCCGCCCTGCGCCAGGATACGATCGGCCAGCTCGCCTCGATCGTCTCGGCCCACCCACTCGTCCGCGCCGCCTTGCTCCAGCGCCAGAAGCGCTTCGCCCGCCAGCCCGGCGGCGCGGTGCTCGACGGCCGCGACATCGGCACCGTCATCGCCCCCGATGCCGACGCCAAATTGTTCGTGAAGGCCACCCCCCAGGTCCGCGCCCAACGCCGGCACCGCGAACTGCAGGCCCATGGCAGCGACGTGTCCTTCGACAAGGTCCTCGCCGACATCCGCGCCCGCGACGCCCGCGACAGCGCCCGCTCCACCGCCCCGCTGACGATGGCCGCCGACGCCGCCCTGCTCGATACGAGCGCGCTCACCATCGAGGCGAGCGTCGCGAAGGCAATCGCACTGGTCGAGGCGCGGCGGGCCGGCCGGGCATAACGCCCCGCCGATCCGCCGCACGCCCGCTCAGAACTCGAAGTGCAGGCTGGCGACGACCGTGCGCCCGTTGCCGAAATTGACCCAGCCGCCATCCCGGATCCGCGCCGCCGTTCCGACATTACTGTAATAGCGCGTGTCGAGCAGGTTGGTGACGTTGATCTGCAGATAGGTCTTGGGCAGGCCGGCCCAATCCAGCTTCGCCTGGGCATCCAGGTCGACCAGCGTGTACCCCGCCGAGATGGCGTCATTTTCGTCGGTGATGAAGCGATCACCGACGTGCTTGGCCGACGCCCCCATCACGACGTACGGCAGCGTCACCTGCGCGCGCCCGCCATATTGCCAGCTCGGCGTATCGACCAGCGACTTGCCCTTGGTGGCGATCAGCACCGCGCCCGTCGCGGCGTTCAGGATATTCTCCTTCAGCTCGGCCTTCAGATACGATCCGAAGCCGTACAGCGACAGCCAGCGCGTCGGGTTGACGATCAGCGTCGCGTCCACCCCCTTGCTGTCGACCCGGCCGACGTTGCGGCTGGCGCTGATCGTGCCGCCACCGTCCAGCGGCACCGTCGTACTGACGATGCGGTTGTCGTAGCGGATGTACCAGCCGCCCAGCTGCGCCTGCACGATGCCATGCGAATAGCGCAGGCCCGCATCGTAGGAGTCCGTGCGCTCGGGCACCGCCTCCTGATCCTTCAGCGAGATGACCTTGTCGTCATAGGCGTAGATGTCCGTGGTCGGCGCCGAGAAGCCGCGATTGTAGCTTGCGTACAGGCTTGTCGTCGGCGTCATCTGCCAGACAAGGCCGGCATTGGGCAGGAAGGCGTGATATTCGCGGATGCGCCCCACGTACGGCGCGCCGAACGTCGCGCCGCGGCTGTCCGCCGCGACCTGCTGCGCACTCTGCGAGGTGCAATAGGCCTCGTTGCTGCTGCCCGGAATCGTGTAGCAGGCGTTGCTCATGTTGCGGCGGAAGAAGGCCGCGCGCAGGCCCAGCGTGATCGACAGGTCGTCCGAGAAAGGCCGGCCGCGATATTCGCCCGATAGCTGGTGCAGGATCGAATAGGTCAGCCGGTTGCGCTTGTTCAGCACGTTGCCCGCCGCATCGCGCACCGCGACCGACCCGTCGCGTCCGCCGAAATCGGCGGTCGGATAGCCGTTGACGCCCAGATACGCCGCCTCGCCCGTCTGCGCGGTCCGTGCGCGATCCCAGGTATAGGCGAGCCGCAGCAGGTTGGCGGGATCGATGTCGTACCGCAGGCCCGCGATCGCGATCAGCCGGTGCGTCTGCGTGTTGGAGGGGTAGAAGACGCGGACATAGTCGAGCATGTCGCCATCGCCGTTCAGGTCGCGCCCCGCCGCGATCCCGGCACCGATGCGGCCGATCTGGTTACGCGACACGCCGCGCGAGCCGGCATTGGCGTCGCTCTCGGCGAACACGGTCGAGCCGCCGCCATTGGCCATCGTGTAGCTATAGCCGCCGTCCAGCGTGAAGGTCAGCCGATCGGACAGCGTGAACAGGCTGTTGAAGCGCGCATTGCCGGTATCGACCGGGTTGATCCCGACCTGACGCGTGTTGGTGCACAGCGACCGGTCGTCCTGCACCGTGCCCTTGCCGGGCGTCGCGGAGGCCAGCGTGCAGTCCGGCGTGTTGGTGAACGTCGTCGCCGCACCCAGCACGCGGTCATATTGCGCGCGTGTCAGGTCGACGCGCAATGGCGTCGCGGTGGTCGCGGTAGAGATCGGCAGAACGCCGCCCAGGATCGTGTTGACCGTGGCGACCGATGGCCCGCCAAAGCCCATGTTGCGATGCTGGTAGAAGAAGCCGGCCAGCGACAGGAAATCCTTGCCCGACCCCAGCGGCTGATAGAGGCGCGCATTGTACTGGCTCTTGCGCACGATCGAATAAGGATAGAGCGCGTAGCTCTGGTGGCTTGCCGACACCCAGGCCCGCGTACCGCTGGCGTTGAGGTCGCCGGTATTGATCAGGCCGAACACGCGGTTCATGTTGCCGCGGCCGTGCGAATAGACCGCGGTTGCGCTCACCTGTTCGGTCGGCATGATCGTGCGATAGTTGACCGTACCGCCGGAGGCGCTGGCGGTGGGCGTATCGACGTCGGTCGACCCGAAGCTGACGTTGACCGTCTGCACCAGTTCGGGATCGATCTGCTGGCTCGAATAGATGGCGTAATTGCCGGCATCGTTCAGCGGCAGACCGTCGAAGCTGAAGGCGATGCGCGACGCATCGAACCCGCGGATACGGATGCTGCCGCCGTTGCCGCCATAGGGATCGCCCGCGACGTAATTGACGCCCGGCACCATGTTGATCGCATTGAAGATCGACTGCCCCGGAACGGTATGTTCGATATAGTCCCGCGTCACGATCGCGCGCGCCTTGGGCGCATCGACGATCTCGATCCCCGTGGTCGGCAGCTTCTTGCCCGACACGATGATGTCTTCGCCCGCCTTGTCCTCGGCAGCGATCGTTCCGGCCGTTTGCGCCAGCACCAGTTGCGGTGCGACGAGCATCAGGCACGCGCCACCGACCCCGGCGACGCGGATGAATTTGGATGTCATGATGTTCCCCAGACGACCTTATTGGCCTGCTGGGTCCATTATGGACCGTTTGCGACGGGACAGTTACACAGGCGCAAATTGGCGGCGATAGTCCGACATCTGCGACAGCGCCGCTGCGCCGCTGATGACAACGGGGGATGCAGCGGACACGACGCGGTAAGACACAATCTTGCTGATGGTCGAGGCGAATGCCGTCAAGGCGATCGCGCTGGTAGAGGCCTGGCGGGTGAGGAACAAGCGCTGATCTCGATTGCTGTCGCGCCGTAGCGTCGCAGACGCCGGATCGACGCTGTATCTCCACACCGCCTGCACTCCATTTAGAGCAAGAGGCAAGCGACTGTCGTATCGGCGTTCGTAATGCCGCTCATCCAATTTGCGGAAGGGCATAATGCTGATTTTGTATTTTCTGCTCACGGTCGCGGCGTCGACGACCATCGCCCTGATCGTGTCGCGCCTGTGTCCGCATTTCGAAAGGCGGACGGT
The DNA here is from genome assembly GCF_001638925.1 of Sphingomonas sp. NIC1. NCBI lineage: Bacteria > Pseudomonadati > Pseudomonadota > Alphaproteobacteria > Sphingomonadales > Sphingomonadaceae > Sphingomonas > Sphingomonas sp. NIC1. The sequence continues at coordinate 2,747,973 of NZ_CP015521.1, read as the reverse complement.
CTATCTCGTCGCCTTTCTCTTGCCCTCCGCGACGATGTTCCTCGTCGGAATCGCCATCATGATATATTTTCTCAACACGCCGCCGGATTTGTCGCATGGTGGGGACGGGCCGGCATTCTTCGGCCTCTTGGCGATCATGATCCTGTGTCCGTTGGCGCTCCTCGTCCCGGGAGCTTTATCTACGATGATAGTAACGGCCATTCTCTCCCGCACCTGCAAGCCGCACAGGCGTCCGGACCCGATCTACGATGGCGACAGCTGATTGCCGCCTGTCCTACACACCCCGTTTCTGCTACACCCTCCCAATGACCCGCCCGCCCCTCGCCCCGCCACCTTCGGCCGGGCGCTGCGGCCCCCTGGTTTCCGACGATTACGTACCGTCCACTTCGTCCACTTCCGCGGGCCCTCGCGCCCCCGAACGGCGATTCGCGGCCACCCCGCCGCACCCCCGCTACGCCTTGCCAAAAGCCCGGATTTCCCCTATGGCGCGCCGGTCCGGCGAGCAGGTGTTCGGCGGGGGACGGCGCGACCGCTTGGCGGACCGCGCCCTTTTCGCATTCAGCGCATCGCATTCCTCCCGCTGCACGCCCGCCCGATGGATGCCGCGACCGGCATGGGGTCGCCGCGGCGTTTTCCGCCAAGACCAGCGGACCCAACCGCTTGGCCGGAAACAGAATAACTCGAGGACACTCTAACCCTATGGCTACCCAGCCCCAACCCACCCGCGACGATTTCGCCGCGATGCTCGATGACATGTTCGGCGGTGCCGACAGCTTCGAGGGCCGCGTGGTGCACGGCACCGTCACCGCGATCGAAAACGACATGGCCGTCATCGACGTCGGTCTGAAGTCGGAAGGCCGCGTGCCGCTGCGCGAATTCGCCGCGCCGGGCCAGAAGGCCGATCTGAAGGTCGGTGACGAAGTCGAAGTCTATGTCGACCGCGTCGAGAACATGCATGGCGAAGCGATGCTCAGCCGCGACCGCGCCCGCCGCGAAGCCGCCTGGGACAAGCTGGAGCTGGAATTCAGCAAGACCGCCCGCGTCGAGGGCGTGATCTTCGGCCGCGTCAAGGGCGGCTTCACCGTCGACCTGTCGGGCGCCGTCGCGTTCCTGCCGGGTTCGCAGGTCGATATCCGTCCGGTGCGTGACGTCACGCCGCTGATGGACATCCCGCAGCCGTTCCAGATCCTGAAGATGGACCGCAAGCGCGGCAACATCGTCGTGTCGCGTCGCGCCGTTCTGGAAGAAACCCGCGCCGAGCAGCGTTCGGGCCTGATCCAGAGCCTGGCGGAAGGCCAGATCATCGACGGCGTCGTCAAGAACATCACCGATTACGGTGCGTTCGTCGACCTGGGCGGCATCGACGGCCTGCTGCACGTCACCGACCTCAGCTACAAGCGCGTCAACCACCCGTCGGAAATGATCGCGATCGGCGACACCGTGAAGGTGCAGATCATCCGCATCAACAAGGACACGCAGCGCATCAGCCTCGGCATGAAGCAGCTCGAGTCCGATCCGTGGGATGGCGCGAGCGCGAAGTATCCGGTCGGCGCGAAGCTGTCGGGCCGCGTCACGAACATCACCGAATATGGTGCGTTCGTCGAGCTGGAGCCGGGCATCGAAGGCCTGGTCCACGTTTCGGAAATGTCCTGGACCAAGAAGAACGTCCATCCGGGCAAGATCGTCTCGACTTCGCAGGAAGTCGATGTCGTGGTGCTCGAGGTCGACGAGGACAAGCGTCGCATCAGCCTCGGCCTGAAGCAGGCGCAGAACAATCCGTGGGAAGCGTTCGCTGCCGCCCATCCGATCGGTTCGACCGTCGAGGGCGAAGTCAAGAACGCGACCGAGTTCGGCCTGTTCATCGGCCTGGACAACGACGTCGACGGCATGGTCCACATGTCGGATATCGCCTGGGGCGTGTCGGGTGAGGATGCCCTCAACCTGCACCGCAAGGGCGAGACCGTTCAGGCGATCGTTCTGGACATCGACGCCGAGAAGGAGCGCATCAGCCTCGGCATGAAGCAGCTCGAGCGCGGCGGCCCGGCGGCCGGCGGCATCGCGGCAGCGGGCGACCGTCTGAACAAGAACGCGATCGTCACCGTCACCGTCCTCGAAGTCCGCGACGCGGGCCTCGAAGTGCAGCAGGGCGACGATGGCGCGACTGGCTTCATCAAGCGCACCGATCTCGGCCGCGACCGTGACGAACAGCGTCCGGAGCGTTTCCAGGTCGGCCAGAAGTTCGACGCGATGGTCACCGGCTTCGATCGTTCGAAGAAGCCCACCTTCTCGATCAAGGCGATGCAGATCGCCGAAGAGAAGCAGGCGGTTGCTCAGTACGGCTCGTCCGACTCGGGCGCGACGCTCGGCAACATTCTGGGCGAGGCGCTGAAGGCCCGCTCGGACGCCGAAAAGAAGTAAGTAACACTTACCCATGTGTCAGGTCGGGGCAGAAATGTCCTGACCTGACATATTTTTCATTGGATCGGCTTCGTTGCGGCCCTATACGTCGTGGGCATTGATCTTCATCAATCTCCGCAACCTGGCGCCGGGGGGAGCCCGTACCGTGATCCGATCTGAACTCGTTCAAAAACTCTGCGATCTAAACCCCGAGCTGACGAGCCACGACGTCGAGGCGATCGTGACCACCTTCTTCGATGAGATCACGCAGCGGCTTGCCGCGAACGGTCGCGTCGAACTGCGCGGCTTCGGTGCCTTTTCGACCCGCGCCCGCGATGCCCGCGTCGGTCGCAACCCGCGCACCGGCGAAACCGTCGATGTCGACGCCAAGCGCGTCCCCTATTTCAAGCCCGGCAAGGAAATGCGCGCCCGTCTCAACGTGTGACGTGACGCACCGCGTCGTCGCCCGGCGGACTATCTTCGCTCCGCACGGCGATGAAATGCCGGTCGTGACTTGACGCCCGCACCCACGTGCGCTTGTCGTGCCCCTGTGTGCGGACGTGGCGAAACCGGTAGACGCAGCCGACTTAAAATCGGCTTCCTATGGAGTGCGGGTTCGAGTCCCGCCGTCCGCACCATGGCTTTTGCGCTGGCGTTGACCGCGACGCTCGGCGGTTGCGACCGGCGCCCTGATTCGGGGCCGGTCGTCGCCAGTGCGATCGGCACCGCACCGCGGCTTGCCGATCCCAGCCGCACGTTGCCCAATACGCCGACCCGGCTGCTGCTCGACGCGACGGCAGAGGGGCTGGTGCGGTTCGACGCCAGCGGCCAGATCGAACCGGGGCTCGCCGAACGCTGGATCGTCATCGATCAGGGCACAAGCTACATCTTCCGCCTCCGCGACGCCCAGTGGCCCGATGGCAGCGCGGTCACGGCCGACCAGGTCGTCGCACAGCTCCGGCGCCAGATCGCCCCCGGCTCGCGCAACCCCCTCGCCCCCTTCCTGACGGCGATCGACGAGATCGTCACGATGACGCCGCAGGTCATCGAAGTGCGGCTGCTGCGCCCCCGCCCCGATTTGCTCAAGCTGTTCGCCCAGCCCGAACTCGCGCTGTGGCGCAGCGGCGGGATCGGCAGTGCGGGCGGCGCGGGACCGATGCGAATCGTCAGCGCCGCCCATCGCAGCCTGCTGCTCCGCCCGGCGTTCGACCGGACGCGGGCCGATCCGGAGGATCACCGCACGACCCGCCCCGAAGACGACGTGCGGCTGATCGGCGAACGGGCGGCACGCGCCATCGTCCGCTTCGTCGCCCGCGATTCGGATTACGTCACCGGCGGCACCTTCGCCGACTGGCCGCTGCTGAACCTCGCACAGGTCGCGCCAGCCAATCTCCGCCTCGATCCCGCCGTCGGCCTGTTTGGCTTCGCGATCGCCTCACGCGACGGCTTCCTCGCCGATCCCGGCAATCGTGCCGCGCTGAACGGCGCGATCGATCGCGCCGCAGTGACCGCGGCGGTGATGCCGGGTTGGGAGACGGCCGAGCGCATCCTGCCAGAGTCGCTCGATTCGGGGGCACCGCCAGCGATCCCCGGCTGGGCGCTACTGTCGCCCGAGCAGCGGATCGCGGATGCTCAGGCGCGGGTCGCCGCGTTTGGTGCGCCTGTGCGGATGCGGATTGCCCTGCCGCCGGGGCCCGGCGCGACCTTAATTTATGGTCAGATGGCCGCGGCGCTCTATGCGGTCGGGATCACGCCGGAACGCGTCGCGATGACCGCCCCCGCCGAATTGCGCCTCGTCGATCAGGTAGCCCCCTATGACAGCGCACGCTGGTATCTCGCCACCGCCTGCGCGCCGTGCGGGGACGAGGCCCGCGCCGCACTGATCGCCGCCCGCGATGCGCCGACGATGGCGGACCGCGCCCGGCTGATCGGCCAGGCCGATGCCGCGCTGGCAGTCGACACCGCGTTCATCCCGATCGCGCGTCCGTTGCGCTGGTCGCTGGTCGCGCTGCGGCTGAGGCAGTGGCGCCCGAACACGCGCGCCTGGCACCCGTTGAACCGGCTGCGCGACGACACCAATTAAGCGGCATGGCACAGACCACGCCCCGCCGGCCCCGACCCATGGACATGCGTCCGCTGATCGCAACCTTGCCGACCGGGCGCGACCCAGCCTCGGTCCGCATCCGCTTGGAAGCGATGGAACGCGTGATGGAGGGGCTGTTCACGCTGCCCGGCACCAATCGCAAGGTCGGCATGGACGTGTTGCTCGACCTCGTGCCCGTCGTCGGGACGACGATCGCGGCGCTGATCGGGTCGTGGCTGGTCTGGGAAGCGCGCAACCTCGGCATGTCGAAGCTGCAGATGGCGCGGATGTTCGGCAATGTGGGGATAGACTGGGCGCTGGGCCTCATCCCCTTCGTCGGCGCGGTGCCCGATTTCTTCTTCCGATCGAACACGCGCAACCTGCGGATCATCCGCAAGCATCTGGACCGTCATCACCCGGCGACGGCAACGATCATCGGCTGACCGCCGGGCCGGTGCGTACCGGCCCGGACGGCAACGGGATCAGCGCATGCCGCGCCAGATCTTCACGCTGGCGTTGGGCGCCAGTCCGCCCTGATGTGCCGGACAGCGCTGATAGCGAAACGTCTTGTCGAGGCAGAGCCAGATTTCGTCCAGCCAGCCGCGACGGTTCGCGGTGATCCGCATCATGTCGGCGGTGAGACCCGGATTGGCATCCGCCACCGCCTGCGCCAGCTTGCCCGCGGTCAGCGGACGGCGGGACAGCGCGTTCATGTCGGGATAGCGCAGCTTCGCGTACAGGCCGGTCGACTGCGCGAAATAGCGCTCCGGCGTATAGCCCGACATGCAGGTGCCGTGCTTCGACCATTCGTGCTGCAACAGCTGCGCCGACGGCGTCGAGCAGATGTTCTGCTGGATCACCTCTCGCGACAGCAGCGGCGTCGCCTGGCAATATTGCGGCCAGTCCTTGCCCACGCCATCCGGCCACAGACCGTGCAGCGTGAAGCCGAAGCGATTGCCGCTGCCGCACTGGAAGCGGGCCGAGGCGTCACGCGCATGCTCGTGGCAGAATTGCGGAGCCCAGGTGATCGCCAGCGTATAGCCGCCGATCGGCAGCAGCCGCTGCGGCTGGCGGGCGTCGGCCAGATCGGGGCGCGGCCGGTCGATCTGGGTCGGGGCCGAGCAGCGATAGCTTTGTGCCTGCGCCGCGGCCGGCGCCGCGATCGCCGTGGCGGCGAGCAGAAGTCGGCCGATCATACGCGCGGCGCCTCGATATCGTCCGGGTCGCGCCCCTCGCCCAGCCATTCCTTGGCGTCCGGCTTGAACAGCATCACTGCGGCGGCGATGTAGAGGATGTTGGCCACGAGCCCGAGCACGACCTGGATGGTGACCGGCACACGCCCCATCGCCAGCATGAACAGCGCCGAGGCTATGCCGAACGCGCCGAGAGCAGCGAAGACGACCTGGATCCACTTGGCCACGACGCTGGGCCGGCGGACGATGAAGAACCAGAGCAGCACGGCGATCATCAGGCCGATCACTTGCGTTACCGGCACGATCCAGCTGGCGCCGGCGAGGACCGGATTGGCGGCAATCAGCGCCTGCGAGGTCTTCCAGTTGAGGGCGGTGTTGATCAGGCCCAGGATGACCGAGGCCCAGTAGAATTGTTCAAAACGCGCGATCGAAGGTGGTTTGATCATGAGTGCCCCCAAGCAGAACAGATGCGCGGCAGCCTAGACGCGCAGCGGCGCCGTGCAAGCCGCCACGATCACAGCAGCGCGAAATCCAGGCCGATATCCGCCGCCGGCGCCGACTGGGTCAGCCGCCCCACCGAAATATAGGTCACGCCCGTTTCGGCAATGGCGCGGATCGTGTCGAGACGGACGCCGCCCGACGCCTCGGTCGGCACGCGGCCGCCGATCATCGCCACCGCCTGTCGCAGCATATCGGGCCCCATATTGTCGAGCAGCAGATGCGTCGCACCCCCGTCCAGCGCAGGCGCGATCTGGTCGAGCGAGTCGACCTCGACGATGATCCGCTCGATCCCGGCTGCGACTGCACGCTGGACCGCCGCGGCGATGCCGCCCGCGACCGCGACATGATTGTCCTTGATCATCGCGGCATCCCACAGACCCATGCGATGGTTCTGCGCCCCGCCGACGCGCGTGGCGTATTTTTCGAGCCGGCGCAGCCCCGGGATCGTCTTGCGCGTATCGAGCAGGGTCGCGCCCGTAACCGCGATCGCATCGACGTACTGACGGGTCAGCGTGGCGATGCCGGACAGATGCTGCACGGTGTTGAGCGCCGAACGTTCGGCGGTCAGCATCGCACGCGCCGACCCCTCGATCCGCATCAGGTCTGTGCCGGCCGGCACATGATCGCCATCCGCCGCGAGCGGCGTGATCACCGCCTGCGGATCGAGCGCGTGAAAAAAGCCCACCGCCAAGTCCAGCCCCGCGACCACAATCGGCTCGCGCGTGTCCATCACGCCGGCGAAGCGCGCCTCTGCCGGGATCACCGCGGCAGAGGTGATATCGCCCGCCTCCCCCAGGTCCTCCGCCAGGGTGGCGGCGATAAAGGCGTCGGTATCGAAGCCGTCCAGACGGAAGCGCATGGCTGGATCATCCTATTGGGGCGCCGAAAGGAAAAAGCGGCGATCACATGTGACGGGAACGGGAGGGCGACAGATGGATGACGATGCTGACGAGGCCGAATTGCGCCGGTTGCTCGCGGCTGCTTTGGCCTTGGCCGATACGCTGGAGCTGACGATGGTGGCGATCCACCTCGGTGCCGCGCACGATCTTCTCGGCGCGGCGACCCCGACATCATCGCGCTGACGCGTCAGTCCCCCGTGACGGGGACCGGCGCCACCGGCGCCGGCCCAAGATCGCCCTTGCCGACGCTGGTCGAGGCGAGCGCCAGCATGGCATCCAGGCTCTTCTTTGCCTTGATGCGCAGCCCTTCCTCGATCTCGATGCGCGGCGTGAGGTCACGCAGGGCGATATACAGCTTTTCCAGCGTGTTGAGCGCCATGTATGGGCAGATGTTGCAGTTGCAATTGCCGTCCGCGCCCGGCGCACCGATGAAGCGCTTGGTCGGCATCGCCTTTTCCATCTGGTGGATGATGTGCGGCTCGGTCGCGACGATCAGCGTGTCGCCGGGCATCGCATTGGCATATTCCAGGATGCCGCGCGTCGAACCGACATAATCGGCGTGATCCAGGATCACCGCGGGGCATTCGGGGTGTGCCGCGACGGGGGCGCCGGGATATTGCGCCTTGAGCTTCAGCAGCTCGGTTTCGCTGAATGCCTCATGCACGATGCACACGCCCGGCCAGAGCAATAGCTCGCGCCCGGTCTTGCGCTGGAGGTAGCCGCCGAGGTTGCGGTCGGGGCCGAAGATGATCTTCTGATCGCGCGGCAATTGGGCGAGAATCGTTTCCGCCGACGAGGAGGTGACGATGATGTCGCTGAGCGCCTTCACCTCGGTCGAGCAGTTGATGTACGTCAGCGCGATGTGATCGGGATGCGCGGCGCGGAAGGCGGCGAATTGTTCGGGCGGGCAGCTGTCTTCCAGGCTGCACCCGGCATCCATGTCGGGCAGCACGACCGTCTTGTCGGGGCTGAGGATCTTCGCGGTTTCGGCCATGAAGCGCACGCCGCAAAAGGCGATGACGTCGGCATCGGTCGCCTGCGCCTTGCGGCTAAGGTCGAGGCTGTCACCGACGAAATCGGCCAGGTCCTGCAATTCGGGCTTTTGGTAGTAATGCGCGAGAATGACGGCGTTGCGCTCCTTGCGGAGGCGGTCGATCTCGGCGCGCAGGTCCAGCCCTGCCAGATTGGTCGTCAGTTCCATGACACCCCCGTTAGGCGATACCCGCGCCGGGCTCAACGCCGGGCCTCACTCTGCGTTGCCCAGAACTTCCTGCAACGACCGGCTGGTGTCCCAACGCTCGCCCGATGGCGTCGGGTCGTCTGCAAAGCGCACCTTCACCTGCGCGTCGATCCCGGCCGCGCGCAACGGCATGGCGAAGCTGGTCTCCACCGCGCGGCGCGTCGCATCGCGGGCGAGCTTCATCGGTGCGGCGTCGCGCGCCTGCCGCACCAGCTCCGCCTGCCCGGCCCGCCGGTTGGCCGTGTCGAGCCGCGCCTCGGCATCGGTGACGTGCGACAGGATGCCGCCGCTGCCATATTCGCGCAGCTGCGCCAGATCGATCTGCGGCCCGTCGATCTCCACCGGCGGCAGCCGCACCGACAGCGTCTTGGTGCCGGCGTCCCAGATAACGTCGGAGGGCGTCAGCTTGGCGAGGTCCACTTCGTAGCGGACGGTGCCCGGCATGATCAGCGTCTTCTCGGTCGACAGGCCAAGCTGCGACTGGCGCGAGGTCGATACCGCGACGAAGCGCGCCGCAAAGGCCGATAGCCGGTTCTGTTCGCGCAATCCCTGCAGGCTGGCGCTGGCGACCGTGGTGGGATCGGGCGCGAGCCGGCGTTCGACATAGCGCTGGATCGCCCACAGGCCGAGTAGCACCGCGAGCGCCAGCAGGACGATGACGCCCGCGGCCTTGCCCAGAAACGATCCGATCGATCCGCGGGCCGGCGGCGTTGCGGGATCGATCACGCGCGGATCCGCCATGTGTCTCCTTCCTCCTCCACCAGTGCGCGATGGCGCAGGTCATACAGATGCGCGAGCACCGATCGCTCCGCCGCGCCGAGCAGCCGCGGGTCGAGCCCGACGTACATACGCGCGGTCATCGCCGGTATGGCCATCGGGGCTTCGCGGAGCAGGCGCAGGATTTGCCCCTCGCGCTGCTTGCGATGGCCGAGCATGCCGCGCACCAGCCGCTGCGGATTGTCCACCGCCTCGCCATGCCCCGGATAATAGACGCGATCGTCGCGGCCCATCAGCTTGTCGAGGCTCGCCATATAGTCGCCCATGTCGCCATCGGGCGGCGAGACGACGCTGGTCGCCCAGCCCATCACATGGTCGCCCGAAAACAACGCGCCGCTTTCGGGCAGGGCATAGGCGAGATGGTTGGAGGTATGGCCGGGCGTCGCGATGGCGCGCAATGTCCAGCCATCGCCGCTGACGATGTCGCCCTCCTCCAGCACGCGATCGGGGGCGTAATCGGCGTCGAACGCGGCATCCAAAGGCATGGCATCGTCCGCGACATGGTGCGCGCGGGGGCCGACGATAGGCGCGCCGGTGGCGGCGGCGAGCGGTCGGCTGGCGGGACTGTGATCGCGATGATGATGCGTGATGACGATCGCCGTCACCGGCCGGCCGGCGACGACATCCAGCAGGGCGGCGATATGCGCGGGATCGTCGGGGCCCGGATCGATGATCGCAAGATCGGTGGTGCCGACGACGTGCGTCTGCGTGCCGCTATAAGTGTAGGGCGAGGCGTTGGGCGCGAGCACGCGGGTGACGAGCGGCTCGAGCTGGATCGGGATTCCGGTCGGATGCGCGGGCATTGTCCATGGATGTGGCGTGCGGTGGCCCTGGGCGCAAGCAAAACCTCCCCACGCGGGACCGTGCGCGGGGAGGTTCGAGGCTGGTATCGGATCGTGACGTCAGTCCTTACCGATATCTGCCATCTCGTTGCGCAGCTCGACCAGCGCGTCGTCGATATCCTTCAGGGCGGAGGCGCGATCAGCGGGCGGGATGCTGGCGTTATTGGCGATGCTGGCGCGCGTCACCATGACGCTGGACAGCGCCGTTTGCAGCGCGTCGCGCTTCACGACCGCGGCATGGGCCGATGCCATCGCACCCGCTGTGGCCGCCGCCTCGATCCGGTTGGTGCAGACGATCATCGCCCGCTTGCCGGCGCGCGTCGTGTGAACCACCAGCTGGCGCGGGCCGCCGTCGCGGCCGTCGGCGCAGTTGCGCGAGCTGACCTCGGGCGCGCGGCTGCGGGCATCCGCGGCCATGCGCTCGATCGCGGCGTCGTCGAAATGGCCATCGGCGTTCGACGTGTACGTGGCCAGCTTGCCATCCTGCATTGTGTTGATGACGATGCGATGAGCCTTTGCAGGCGCGGCGGGGACCGGCGGTACGGCAGGCGCGTCGGGCGCCTCGAGAGCCGGAGGAGGCGCCGGCACGGCCGCGATCGCCGCCACGTCGGGCGCGGTAGCGGGTGCCGGGTGCGCGGGCGCGACGGGAGGGGCCGGCGGCGCCGGCGGCTGCGCTTGCAGATCGACGCCGATCGTATCGCCCACCTTGCCGCTGATCGCCTTGGCAGCGCTGGTGCCCGAGGCGGTGAGGCCAAGGCTGGTAAGGACGACGGCGGACATCAGCACACCCCCGGTCGCGAGACGCCGACGCGAACGCGGCATGGTGGTCAGCATACGGATTCTCCCTTTCAGATCGTCGATGGTGTGCAGGTGGCAGGCGGCGGACACGGCCCCGCCGTGCGCGGCCTTCACGATGGCGCAGGCATAGGCGTGACGGTCGATCGCGGAGCGGCCGGCGAGTACGCGGGCGTCGTTGGCCAGCTCCTGATCGGCGCGGAAGGCGCGGAAGGCGCGCCAGGCGACGGGATTGAACCAGTGGAGCGCGAGCACCGCCAGGGCGATCCAATTGGCGATCAGATCGCCGCGCTGGTGGTGACCGATTTCGTGCTCCAGCGCGAGTTCGCGCTCGTCGGCATCGTAGCGATCGGCGAAGTCGAGCGGGAAGGCGACGTAGCGGCGGAGCACGCCGAAGGCGAGCGGCCCGGGCGCCGCATCGCTGGCGATCACGCGCACGCCGCGCATCTCCTCCACGTGCGCCGCAGTGCCGAGCAGGCGACGGCAGAAGCGCGTATGGCTGGTGAGATGCCACAGCAGGAAGCCGAGCGCGCCCACGCCCCATAGCAGCGCCAGCGTTCCACCGACGATCGGGCCCCAGGCGATCGGCGCGCCTTCGGCCATCGGTGCGACGGCGGGCGCGACCGCGGTGGCGCCCTGCCCCACGACCATGATCGTGATCGTCTCGCTCGCCTGGCTGAGCGGGGTGGCTGCCGCCTGCCGCAGGCCGGCCGGCAAAGGCGGCAGCAGCAGGCGGAGCAGTGGCAAGGCCCACAGCGCATAGGCGATCTGCGGCCCGAATGCCTCGCGGACCGGACGGCGGATCAGCAGCGCCAGACCCATCAATAGCGTGGAGGCGACCAGCGCCTCGATCAGCCAGCCGAGGAACGGCGCGCCGGGCAGCAGCGCGCTCATTGTTTCAGGTCCTTCAGCAGCGCCTCGATTTCGGCGATATCCTGCGCGCTCAATTCGTCACGCTCGGCGAGGTGCGCGACGAGCGGGGTCAGCTTGCCGCCGAAGAGACGGTCGATCAGCCGCTTCGATTCGCCCGACACGTAATCATCGCGCGCGACGATCGGTCGGTAGAGATACCGGCGGCCATCCTCCTGATGCGCGATCGCCGATTTGGCGAGCAGCCGGCCGAGCAGTGTCTTGACCGTATTGGCGCTCCAGCCCCGCGCCGGATCGACCCGCTCCGCCACGTCCTGCGCAGTCAGAGGCGATTCGTCCCACAGGACCTCCATCACCGCATGCTCGGCATCGCTGATTCGTTCGGCCACGGTTACGCTCCTCTATCGACTACAGCTGTGATCGCCCCGATTACGAGCGTAGTCAATAGGGGATGTGGGGCTTCCAAACCGCGAAAGGCGACGGCGCGCGGCCATTGTCGAAGAATTTTACAGCTACGCCCGTAAGCCTGGTGGCGTTAACCAACCGGGGGCGGCCATTTCCGTGGATTGGTACGATTGGCACGCCGCATGCGTATGTCAGGGCAGCCGAGCGTTCGACGCTTCAGCAGGGTGGGCCAGCCGCGGGATCGTATCGCGCACCGGCTCACCCGCACCCGGCCGATGTGCCATGCGAGGCCGATTCTAACCGGACCGCCGCACCGTCAAGCGAACAGCAGCCCGAACAAACAAAAGGCGGACGCCATACGGCGCCCGCCCGATGCCCGATCTCGTCGGGCAGGCATCGAAGCCCACGCTTACTGCGCGGCGGCTTCGCCCTTCAGCAGCGTCGCCAGTTCGCCGCTTTCGTACATTTCCATCATGATGTCCGACCCGCCGATGAATTCGCCGCCGGCATAGAGCTGCGGGATCGTCGGCCAGTCCGAATAGGCCTTAATGCCCTGGCGAATTGCTTGGTCCTGCAGAACGTCGACGCTTTCGTAGCTGACGCCGAGATGGTCGAGGATCGCCACCGCGCGGCTGGAAAAGCCGCACTGCGGGAACAGCGGGCTGCCCTTCATGAATAGCACCACCGCATTGTTCTTTACGACGGCGTCGATGCGGGCGTGAGTATCGTCGGTCATGGTCTCTATCCTCAGGCTGCTGCGGTCTTGAGTTGCAGCGCATGGAGTTCGCCGCCCATCCGGCCGCCGAGCGCCGCGTACACCGCCTGATGCTGCTGGCGCAGCGGCAGGCCCGCGAAGCTCGCCGACACGACGCGTGCGGCATAATGGTCTCCGTCGCCAGCAAGATCGGTGATCTCGACCTCGGCATCGGGAATGGCGGCGCGGATCAGCGCGGCGATATCGTCAGCGGCCATCGGCATCGCGCTGCTTACTCCGGCTGCATCAACTGGCGACGCGCTTCGATCGCCTTGTCGGCGAGTGCGCGGCGCACGGTGGCATCGTCGGTCTCGACACGCGCGGCGGTGAGATCGCCCAGCAGCTTGCGAACGACGTCTTCATCGCCCGCTTCCTCGAAATCCGCCTGCACGACCGACTTCGCGTAGGAATCCGTTTCCTCCGGCGTCAAACCCATCAATTCCGCGGCCCACTGGCCCAGCAGACGGTTGCGGCGCGCGGTGATGCGAAACGCCATTTCCTCGGCGCGGGCGAACTGCCCTTCCAATGCCTTTTCCCGATCGTCGAACATCGTCATCGCGGCCATTTCCCCCGGGTCGGTCTACTTCGGTCTCCACATAGGAGCGGGTGACCGCCCGCGCAACGCACGCTGCTGTGCCGCACGATCAGCTCTCACGACGGGGCGTGCAAAATAAGTAAAACGTAACGCCTACGTTATGGAACCGTTAAGCGGGTTATGAGATATTGAATATAGGGTACGACGCAAAGATCGACCCGCTGGAGAAGGACAATGACCAACGCGCCTCTCACCGCCGGCACACATTCCGGCACTCACGACCACCGCGCCACGCCGCTGACCGGCGTGATGATCGGCACGGGAATCTCGCTGTTCTTGTGGGCGATGATCCTGGCTGTCGTATTCGCGGTACGCTAACCGCCCCGCCCGGTGGCCGAGGTCAACCGACCTCGACCACCAGTTTACCGATGGCCCCGCGTGCGGCCATCTTGGCGATCGCATCGCCACCCCGTTCGAACGCAAAGGTTTCCGTGACGCGCGGCGCGATGCGCCCCTCCCGCCACAAACGGAACAAAGTGTCGACATGTGCGGCATTCGCCTGCGGATCGCGGGCAGCGAACGCGCCCCAGAACACGCCGCAGACATCGCAACTCTTCAGCAGCGTGAGATTGAGCGGCAGCTTCGGGATACCCGCTGGGAAACCGACGACCAGATAGCGCCCCTCCCAGGCGATCGAACGCAACGCCGGCTCGGCATAGTCGCCGCCCACCGGATCGTAGATCACATCGAAGCCGCCGCGGCCGCCCGCCGCCTTGAACTGTTCGGCGAGCGCCTTGGACTGATCCTTGTCGAACGGCGCGCGACCATAGAGGATCGTTTCGTCCGCGCCCGCAGTCTTGGCAGCCGCTGCTTTCTCCTCCGACGACACCGCCGCGACGACCCGCGCGCCGTAGGCCTTGCCGAGCTCGATCGCCGCAAGGCCGACGCCGCCGGCGGCGCCGAGCACGAGGAGTGATTGCCCTTCCGCAAGGCGTCCGCGGTCGAGCAACGCGTGGATCGTGGTGGCGTAGGTGAGGATCAGCGCCGCACCCTCGGCGAAGCTGCGGTCTTCGGGCAAGCGGTAGAGGCGTTGCGGCTCGATGGCGATCTTGCTCGCAAGGCCGCCGTGGCCGATCACGCCCATCACGCGATCTCCGACCCGCCAGTCGGCAACGCCCTCGCCCAGCGCCTCGATGACACCGGCGATCTCACCACCGGGTGCGAAGGGGCGCTGCGGCTTGAATTGATATCTGTCCTCGATGATCAGGACATCGGGGTAGTTGATCGCGCAGGCCTTCACAGCGACCAGGACCTGCCCCTTGGCAGGTACGGGATCCGGCGATTCCGTCAGCTCTAGAGTTTCAGGTCCGCCCGGCGCCGTCGACAGCAATGCTCGCATACCCGCTCCTACTCCCGATCCAGGGGCGGCTCTGCTCGACCGCACCTTCAAATTTCGAAATCGCGGTATCTCTTGCCAGTGTCAGACCGACTTCGTCCAGCCCCTCCATCAGGCAACGGCGACGAAACGGGTCGAGTTCGAAGGTGAAACGATCCTGATAGGGGGTCGTGACCGTCATCGTCTCGAGATCGACGGTAATCGGCTGCTCCTTCGCCACCTCGACCAGCCGGTCGACCGCTTCCTGCGGCAGCACCACCGGGACGATGCCGTTCTTGAAGGCGTTGCCGGAGAAGATGTCGGAGAAACTGGGCGCGATGACGGCTTTTACGCCCATGTCGGCGAGCGCCCAGGCGGCGTGTTCGCGGCTGGATCCGCAGCCGAAATTGTCGCCCGCGATCAGGATCGGCGCGCCGGCATAGCGGGGATCGTCGAAGACGTTACCCGGCTGCGCGCGCACCGTTTCGAACGCGCCGCGACCCAGTCCTGAGCGCGTGATGGTTTTCAGCCAATGCGCCGGGATGATGATGTCGGTGTCGATATTCTTGGCACCCCAGGGATAGGCGGTGCCACTGACGGTCGTGACGGGCTGCATCGGCGTCAGCGCTGGGTCGCGGCCGGATGGGTGAGCACACGCGCACCGGCGACATAGGCGGCGACGCCGCTCATCATCGCGCCCGCGACTAGCAACACCAGAACCTTCTTCATCATCGTCCTCCCATCACATCGCGCACATCGGCGAGCCGTCCAGTCACCGCGGCAGCAGCCGCCATTGCCGGCGACAACAAATGAGTCCGCGCGCCAGGTCCTTGACGTCCCACGAAATTTCTATTGGAGGTCGAGGCACAGCGCTCGCCCGCCGGCACCTTGTCCGGGTTCATCGCGAGGCACATCGAACAGCCCGGCTCGCGCCATTCGAAGCCCGCCGAGACGAACACGCGGTCGAGGCCCTCCGCCTCCGCCTGCCGCTTGACCAGCCCCGATCCGGGGACGACCATCGCGCGCACGCCATCCGCGACGCGGCGTCCATCCGCCACCGCCGCTGCGGCGCGCAGATCCTCGATTCGGCTGTTGGTGCAGCTACCGATGAAGACGTGCTGGATCGCGACGTCCTGCATCGCGGTGCCCGGCGTCAGGCCCATATAGTCGAGGCTGCGCCGCGCCGCCTCGCGCTTGGCGGGATCGGAGAAGCTGTCGGGTTCGGGGACGACGCCGGTGATCGGCACGACATCCTCGGGACTCGTACCCCAGGTGAGCGACGGTGCGATCTCGCTGGCGCGCAAAGTAACGCTCTTGTCGTAGCGCGCGCCGGCATCGGTCGCGAGGCTGCGCCACCAGGCCACCGCCCGCTCCCACTCGTCGCCCTTGGGCGCCATCGGCCGGCCCTTCAGATAGGCGAAGGTCGTGTCGTCCGGCGCGACGAGTCCGGCACGTGCACCGCCCTCGATCGACATATTGGCGAGCGTCATCCGCCCCTCGATCGACATGTCGCGCACGACGTCGCCGGTATATTCGAAGACATGGCCGGTGCCGCCCGCCGCGCCGACGCGGCCCATGATCGCGAGGATCACGTCCTTGGGGCTGACGCCATAGCCGAGCGTGCCGTCGACGCGGACCTCCATCGTCTTCGACGGGCTAAGCAGCAGCGTCTGCGTGGCGAGGACATGCTCGACCTCGCTGGTCCCGATCCCGAAGGCGAGCGCGCCGAGCGCACCGTGGGTCGACGTGTGGCTGTCGCCGCAGACCAGCGTCGTGCCGGGCAGCGTGAAGCCCAGTTCCGGGCCGACGACATGGACGATGCCCTGTTCCGCCGCGGTCGCGTCGATGTAATCGACGCCGAATTCGGCGGTATTGCGGCGGAGCGCGTCGAGCTGCTGCGCACTTTCGGGGTCGGCGATCGGGATCAGGCGGCCGCCGGCATCGACGCGCGGCGTCGTCGGCAGATTGTGGTCGGGCACCGCCAGCGTCAGTTCGGGACGGCGCACCCGGCGCCCGGCGGCGCGCAGCCCTTCGAACGCCTGCGGGCTGGTGACTTCGTGGACGAGGTGGCGGTCGATGTAGATCAGGCACGTGCCATCGTCGCGCGTTTCGACGACGTGCGCGTTCCAGATCTTTTCGTACAGGGTCTGTGGTCGGGATGCCATGATGGCGCTCGCGTTAACCGAAACGATGCGTCGGCGAAAGGCTGTGCGACAGATTATTGCCGGGAGGATCGCCTATTTACGATGGTCCGCCGTTATCGTCCCGCAGGCGCGAATATCCGCCTCATGCGCCTGCTCACGCCAGGTCTCGGTCAGCGCCACCGCTTCCCAGCGGAGAACGTCGGGATGCGCCAGGATCGTAGCGACCCAGCGCTGCCCCGCCTCACCCACGTCGATCCCATAGGTGCGGGCACGGAAGGCGACAGGCGCGTAGAAGGCATCGACCGCGGTGAAGGCTTGGCCGCCCAGCCAGGGACCACCGAACCGATCGAGCCCCTCGCCCCACAATTCCGCGATGCGGGCGACATCACGCGCCAAGGCAGCGGAGCCCGGCTTGGGATCGGCGCGCACCCCGACGTTCATCGTCCGCTCGTTGCGCAACGCTGCAAACCCGCCGTGCATCTCCGCGACCGCGCTCTGCGCCCATGCGCGGGCGTCCTCCCGCAGCGGCCAGACACCCTCGTGGCGATCGGCGAGATACATCACGATGCCGAGCGAGTCCCAGATCGTGCGGTCGCCGTCGATCAGGACCGGCACCTGACCGGTCGGCGAGAAAGCGCGGAACGCCTGCCAATTGTCGGCCTGCGCGAAGGGTTCGATTCGATCCTCGAACGGAATGCCGAGCGCCGTCATCAACAGCCAGGGCCGCAACGACCAGCTGGAATAATTGCGGTTGGCGGTGATCAACGTGTAGCTCATGGCACCCTCCCCGTCCCCAATATCCGATTTAGGAACGCGACGCTGTCGTGCAGCACCGGCGCCTTGCCGCGGAACGGCACCGAGAGCGCCATCACGACATCCTCGTGGCTGAGGCCGCCATAGTTGCGCAGCTCCGCCGGCGAACCCGCTGCCTTCAGCCGCTGCGCCAACGCGATGGCGTTGCGCGGCTTCACCTGCGTGTCGGCGCTGCCCGTCACCAGCAGCATCGGTGGCAATCCGGGGCGGGCATAGTGGACCGGCTGCGTCGCGGGGCCATCCGCTACTCCCGCGAAAGCGTCGATCGATCGTTTCGAATCGAACGGGAAGAAGTCGTACGGGCCGCACAGCCCCACCACCGCCTTGATCGTATCGGGCGCCAGCCCGACGTCGCGCAGCAAGCGTGGGTCGATCGCCAGCATCACCGCATTGTAGGCGCCGGCCGAATGACCCGCGACCGCGATCCGCCCCGCATCGCCGCCATACTCCGCGACATGATCATGCACCCAGCGCAGCGCATCGGCGCCGTCCTGGACGAAGGCCGGGAATCGCACGCCCGGCACCTTGCGATAATCGGGCACCACCACGACGAACCCCGCCCTGGCGAAGGCGCGTGCGGCGAAGGCATAGGCGGCACGGTCGCCATTCACCCAGCCGCCGCCATAGATGAAGATCACGACGGGGCGCCGGCTCGCTGCCCCGGTGGGCCGCCACACGTCGAGCGTCTGCCCGTGCGACCCGAACGGCACGCCGTCCGCGACCCGCTCGACCCCGCGGCCACCGCCCATCACGCCATCGGCCAAGCTGAGCCATCGCGGCCCGGACACGGTCGCGTAGAGGATGCCGACGATCAGCCCGATCAACCCGATCCCGATCAGCCAGCGCATCGTCCCTCCTCAGGCGTCCGGGTGCAGCGTGCCGATCGTTACAGCGCCACCTGATAGGCGGCCGTCGTCTTCGCCGCGACCTCGTCCGCGGTCACGCCGGGTGCAAGTTCGACCAGCTGGAAGCGCGAATCGTGATCGGGCCGCCGGAAGACGGCGAGGTCGGTGACGATCATGTCGACGACATTCTTGCCCGTCAGCGGCAGCGTGCAGGCGGGGATGAACTTCGGGCTGCCATCCTTGGCATTGTGGTCCATCACGACGATGATCTGCTTGACGCCGGCGACGAGGTCCATCGCGCCGCCCATGCCCTTGATCATCTTGCCGGGGATCATCCAGTTGGCGATGTCGCCACCCTCGCTGACCTCCATCGCGCCCAATACGGTCAGGTCGATATGCCCGCCGCGGATCATCGCGAAGCTCTGTTCGCTGCCGAAATAGGCGCTCTGCGGCAGCTCGCTGATCGTCTGCTTGCCCGCGTTGATCAGATCGGGATCGACCTCGTCGTCATAGGGGAACGGCCCGATGCCGAGCATGCCGTTCTCGCTCTGCAGCGTCACCGTCATGCCGGCGGGGATGTTGTTGGCGACCAGCGTCGGGATGCCGATGCCGAGGTTGACGTAATAGCCGTCACGCAGTTCCTGCGCGGCGCGTGCCGCCATCTGATTGCGGTCCCAAGCCATTAATGCACATCCCTGTTGGCGGTGATGGAGATCGGATCGGTCGTGGGCGCAGCGCGCTCGGCGTCGAGCCCTTCCCAGATGCGCGCGAGCGCTGCCTCCTCGTCGATGTTCACCGCACGGGCATAGGCCCTGGCGGCGTGGCGGACGCAATCGACCATGGCGAGGCCAAAGGCGAAGGGATCCGGCCCGATCGGCACCGGATTGACGAAGCAGGTGACGGGGCCGTCCTGCTTGGCCCAGACGCGCAGAAATTCGGCGCTGCCGCCGATCAGGTCGGCATAGCGATCGAGGCTCATCGGAACGGGCTTGTCGCTCATCGCGCGCCCCCATCGACCCAGCGCTTGTCGGCCGGGAAGACGTCGTCGAAGCCGCCCTTCAGCCCGGTGCCGTAGACGGGATTGGGCAGGACGAACCAGCCATTGCCCCACATCTCGCCGATCGCGCCCGTATCGGTGGCGAGACGACGGTCTGCCGGGGAGGCGATCGCCCCGAACAGGTCGCTGAAATCGCCGAGCTGATCGCCCGCCATCGCAACGACGCAATAACGCTGGGCAATGGCGGCGCGGCGCGCGTCCTTGCCATTGACGCCCTGGCGCAGGAACAGATTGTCCCCCGGCGTGAAGTCGCCGAGACCGGCAGCTTTCAGCGTGGCGACCGTGCCCGGCGCGGTGGAGGCATCGCGATTGGTGTTGATGATGATCGCGATGTTCGCGGCGCGCAGCGCGGCGAAGGCCTCGATCGCGCCGGGAGCCGCCACGACGGCCTTGGCGCCCGTCCGCTCCCATCGCGCCCATTGCGCGGCATCGAAGGGGGCGGCGGGATCGCGCGCCGCCAGTGCCTCGACGCCGAGATTGAGAATCACGGTTTCGTCCGCGTCGAACACCGCGGCGCGCGGCTTGCCGGCGCAGGCGGTCCAGCTCGGCGCGGCGAGCGTGGCATTGGGTGCGAGGACGACGCTATCGCCCGCCGCCTTGCGATAGGTGGCGTAGGAGACGAGCGCGCGGAACGCCTGCCGGCTGAGCGCCAGCGCTTCACCCGAACCGTAGAGGAACTGGAACTGCGGCGGGACGACGGCCGTATCGGCGCTGGCGGCACCGCCGGGCGCAGGCAAAGCCTTCAGCCGGGTGATCTGCACGACCTTGCCGTCAGCGGTGTAGGTCTGCCCCGGCGCGGGCAGCGTCGCCACCCGTTCGCCGCGCCCGCCACAGGCCGTCAGCAGCGCCGTGGTGGCCAGCGCGAGGACCAGGCGGCGCATCATGCGCTCTCCCGCTCGCGGACGGTGCGGAACTCGATCTTCTTGTCGTAAGGGCTGCCGACGATCATCCGCTTCACGTAGATGCCGGGCAGATGGATGTGATCGGGGTCGAGGCTGCCGACCGGCACGACCTCTTCGACCTCGGCGACGCAGATCTTGCCCGCGGTGGCCATCGGCTGGTTGAAGTTGCGCGCGGTCTTGCGGAAGATGAGGTTGCCGCTCTCGTCCGCCTTCCAGCCCTTGATGATGCTGAGGTCGGCGCGGATGCCGCGTTCGAGGATATAGTCCTGTCCGTCGAAGGTCTTCACCTCCTTGCCCTCGGCCACCAAAGTACCGACGCCGGTCTTGGTGTAGAAGCCCGGGATGCCCGCGCCCCCTGCCCGGCAGCGTTCGGCGAGCGTGCCCTGCGGACAGAATTCCACCTCCAGCTCGCCGGAGAGATACTGGCGTTCGAACTCCTTGTTCTCGCCGACGTAGCTCGAGATCATTTTCTTGACCTGGCGGCTGCGCAGCAGCTTGCCGAGGCCTTCGCCGTCGATGCCGGCATTGTTGCTGGCGATCGTCAGGTCCTTGACGCCCGAGGCCTGGATCGCGTCGATCAGCCGTTCGGGAATGCCGCACAGGCCGAAGCCGCCTGCACAGATCGTCATGCCGTCATGCAGCAGGCCTTCGAGGGCCGCGGCGGCATCGGGATAGAGCTTCTTCAACGCCTCTCTCCTGTCGTTGCCGCGGCGATAGCGGGGCCGACGGCGCGGGGTCAAGCAAACCTGAATGAGGTTTCAGGTTTGTTGTGGGGGCCGTCACCCCGGGCTTGCCCCGGGGTCCCGCTTCTACCTTTTCGGCAGGTCAAAAGCGGGACCCCGGCTCTTCGGCCGGGGTGACGAGCAATGGGCTTTACTTCAGCGCCGCCTGCGCCGCTGCGAGGCGCGCGATCGGCACGCGGTAGGGGCTGGCCGAGACGTAATCGAGGCCGACCTTTTCGCAGAAGGCGATGCTCGCCGGGTCGCCGCCATGTTCGCCGCAGATGCCGAGCTTGATGCCGGGACGCGTCTTGCGCCCGCGCTCCGCCGCCAGCTCGACCAGCTCGCCGACGCCATCGACGTCGAGGCTGACGAACGGGTCCTTGGCGTAAATGCCCTTTTCGACATAGGCGCCGAGGAAGCGCGCGGCGTCGTCGCGGCTGACACCGAGCGTCGTCTGCGTCAGGTCGTTGGTGCCGAAGGAGAAGAATTCGCCGGTTTCGGCGATCTCGCCCGCCTTCAGCGCGGCGCGGGGCAATTCGATCATTGTTCCAACGAGATAGTCGATGGTCTTGCCACGTTCTGCGAACACCGCCTGTGCCGCCTGATCGACCACCGCCTTCATCAGATCGAGCTCGCGCTTGGTGGCGACGAGCGGGATCATGACCTCGGGAATCGGCGCGGCACCCGATTTGTCGGCGACGTCGAGCGCGGCTTCGAAGATCGCGCGGGCCTGTGTTTCGTAGATTTCGGGATAGGTCACGCCCAGGCGGCAGCCGCGGTGGCCGATCATCGGGTTGAATTCGTGCAGCTCGGCGGCGCGGCGCTTGAGCACCTCCACATCGACATCGGCCGCCGCGGCGACCTCGGCGAACTCATTCTCCTCGTGCGGCAGGAATTCGTGCAGCGGCGGATCGAGCAGGCGCACCGTCACCGGCAGGCCCGCCATCACCTCGAAGATCGCGGTGAAGTCGCTACGCTGCGCAGGGAGCAGCTTGGCGAGCGCGGCGCGGCGGCCATCCTCGCTGTCGGCGAGGATCATCTGACGGACCGCGGTGATGCGGTCGGCGTCGAAGAACATATGTTCGGTGCGGCACAGCCCGACGCCTTCCGCGCCAAAATCGCGCGCGGTCTGGCAGTCGAGCGGGGTTTCGGCATTGGCGCGCACCTTCAGGCGGCGCACCCCGTCGGCCCATTCCATCAGCGTGCCGAAGTCGCCGGCAAGCTCGGGCTGCACGGTCGCGACCGCGCCGAACATTACCTCGCCGCTCGCGCCGTCGATGGTGATGACGTCGCCTTCGCGAATCTCGCGACCCGCGACCTTCATCACCTTGTCCTTCGCCGAGATCGACAGCGATCCGGCGCCCGAGACGCAGGGACGGCCCATGCCGCGCGCGACGACAGCGGCGTGGCTGGTCATGCCGCCGCGGGCGGTGAGGATGCCCTCCGCGGCGTGCATGCCGTGGATATCCTCCGGGCTGGTTTCGACGCGGACGAGGATGACCTTGTCGCCCGCCGCCTTGCGCTTTTCGGCGGTGTCGGCGTCGAATACGACCGCACCGGACGCCGCGCCCGGCGAGGCGGGCAGGCCCTTGGCGATCACGTCGCGCGGGGCGTCGGGATCGAGCGTCGGGTGGAGCAATTGATCGAGCGCCATCGGATCGACGCGCAGGATCGCCTCTTCGCGGGTGATGAGCCCTTCGCTCGCCATGTCGACCGCGATCTTGAGCGCGGCCTTGGCGGTGCGCTTGCCAGAGCGGGTCTGGAGCATCCAGAGCTTGGCCTGTTCGACCGTGAACTCGATGTCCTGCATGTCGCGGTAATGCTTTTCGAGCCGGTCGAAGACCGCCGCCAGCTCGGCATATACCTCCGGCATCGCCTCTTCCATCGAGGCGGGCTTGGCGCCGGCCTCTTCGCGGGCGGTCCTGGT
Organism: Sphingomonas sp. NIC1; assembly: GCF_001638925.1. NCBI lineage: Bacteria > Pseudomonadati > Pseudomonadota > Alphaproteobacteria > Sphingomonadales > Sphingomonadaceae > Sphingomonas > Sphingomonas sp. NIC1. The sequence goes on along the minus strand of NZ_CP015521.1, from coordinate 2,724,897 downwards.
GAGATATTGCGGCGTGCGGATGCCGGCGACGACGTCTTCGCCCTGCGCATTGATCAGGAATTCGCCGTAATACGCGTTCGCGCCGGTCGAGGGATCGCGGGTGAAGGCGACGCCAGTGGCGGACGTGTCGCCCATGTTGCCGAAGACCATCGCCTGGACGTTGACCGCGGTGCCCCAGTCGGCGGGAATGTCGTTCAAGCGGCGATAGACCTTGGCGCGTTCCGACTGCCACGATCCGAACACTGCACCGACCGCGCCCCACAATTGGTCGTGCACGTCCTGCGGGAAGGGCTTGCCCCATTCCTTCTCGACCAGGCTCTTATATTCGGCGACCAAGGCCTTGAGATCGTTGGCGGTCAGCTCGGTATCGAGCGTGAAGCCGTTGTCTTCCTTGGCGATCTCCAGTGCTTCTTCGAACGCACCGTGGTCGAGTTCGAGCACGACGTCCGCGTACATCTGGATGAAGCGGCGGTAGCTGTCCCAGGCGAAGCGTTCGTCGCCGGACTTGGTCGCAAGGCCCTCTACGGTCGTGTCGTTGAGGCCGAGGTTGAGGACGGTGTCCATCATGCCCGGCATCGAGACGCGGGCACCGGAGCGGACCGAGACGAGCAGCGGATTTGACGCGTCGCCGAAGACCTTGCCCGTAACCGCTTCGATATGCGCGATACCTTGCGCCACTTCGTCGCGCAGCGACTGGGGGAATTGCTCGCCCTCTTCGTAATAGCGCGTGCACATGGCGGTGCTGATCGTGAAGCCGGGGGGCACGGGCAGGCCGATCGACGCCATTTCGGCAAGGTTCGCGCCCTTGCCGCCGAGCAGATTCTTGTCGCCCTTTCCGCCGTCCGAAACTCCGCCACCGAAACGGTACACGTATTGGGTCATCGCTGGTCCTTAAGAGCTGACGTGTTGGCCTGATCCCCGGGGAGGAAGGAGCATACCGAACGTTCGGAAGTGGACGATGTGGAATAGGCGTGGGGGTTTGGTTTCTACCCCTCGATTCTCGAAAAGTCGGCGACGGTGTGGACCGCCGCACGGATGCGGGCGAGCAGCGCGAGGCGATGGCCACGCTTTGCCGGATCGGCATCGTTGACGGTCACACTGTCAAAGAACGCATCGATCGGCGCGCGCAGGGACGCGAGGGCCGCCATCGCACGCTCGAAATCTTCCGCCTCCACCGCCGCCGCGGCGGCGGGTTCGGCCGAGTCGAGCGCGGCGATCAGATCAGCCTCTGCCTTTTCGGGCGTGTAGGACAGCGTTTTCGGATTCCCCTCGGTATCCGGGGTGTACGCTTCCTTCTTGAGAATGTTGGCGGCGCGCTTGTAGCCGGCGAGCAGGTTGGCGCCGTCGTCGGTGGTGACGAAGGCTTGCAGCGCGTGGACGCGGGCGAGCAGGCGGACGAGGTCGTCCTCGCCGCCGAGCGCGAACACCGCGTCGATCAGGTCGTGCCGGACGCCGGCTTCGCGTTGCTGCACCTTGAGGCGGTCGGCGAAGAATGTCGCGAGCTTCTTCTCCAAGTGTCCATGCCACACAGCTTCGAAGTCAGCCAAATCATCGGCAACCGCTGCCAGCAGGGCATCCTGAAGGCGGAAGCGAAGACCACTCGTGAGTATCAGTGCGATGACACCGAGTGATGCGCGCCGAAGTGCGAACGGATCCTTCGACCCGGTCGGTGCCTCATCTATCAAAAAGAACCGCGTAATCGTATCCAGCTTGTCCGCCAGCGACACCGCGACCGTCACCGGCGCCGTAGGGACGTCGTCGCCCTGGCCGACCGGCTTGTAATGGTCGCGGATAGCGTCGGCGACTTCGCGGGGTTCGCCCTGGGCGGCGGCGTAATAGCCGCCCATCAGGCCCTGGAGTTCGGGGAATTCGCCGACCATGCCGGTGACGAGGTCCGCCTTGGCGAGGCGTGCGGCGCGTTCGGCCATGTCGGCGAGGGACGGTCCCTCTCCCCCTGTGGGAGAGGGAGGGAGCGCCGTAGGCGCGGAAGGGTGAGGGGGAGTTTGGGGAGCGACAGTTGCCGCGTCCCCCTCACCCTTCCCACTCGCTGACGCGAGCGGGCCCCTTCCCTCTCCCACGAGGGGAGAGGGAGATTGGATGATGCCCTCTTCGACCAGCCAGCGGGCGAGTTTGGCGACGCGGTCGACCTTGTCCGCCACGGTGCCGAGCTTTTCGTGGAAGACGATGTTCGAGAGCTTTGCGGCCTGTTCCTCGAGCGGAGTCTTCAGATCGGTGTCGTAGAAGAAGCGCGCGTCCGACAGGCGGGCGGCGAGGACCTTGCGGTTGCCCTCGACGATCTTGGCGCCGCCGTCGGTTGCCTCGATGTTGGCGGTGCAGACGAAGGCGTTCGCCAGCGCTCCGCCCGCGTCGCGGCAGACGAAATACTTCTGGTTCACGCGCGCGGTGAGCTGGATCACCTCGGGCGGCACACTGAGGAAGTCGGCGTCGAAACGGCCGAGCAACGGCACCGGCCATTCGGTGAGGCCGGCGTTTTCGGCGACGAGGCCTTCGTCTTCGACGAGGGTCAGGCCCGCATCGGCGGCGACGGCGGTGGCCCGATCGCGGATCAGCGCGCGGCGCTCGTCCTGATCGACGATGACGTGACAGGCGCGCAGTTTCTCGACGTAATCCGCGGCCGAGCCGATCGTGATCTGGCCGGGGTGGTGGAAGCGGTGGCCGTAGGTGGCGACGCCCGAGCGGATGCCGGCGATCTCGACGTCCACAAGGGTTTCGCCGAGCAACGCGACGATGCCGTGCAGCGGGCGGACCCAGCGCAGCGATTCGGTCGAGGCGGAGGCGGCGCCCCAGCGCATCGACTTCGGCCAGGGGAAGGCGCGGACGATCGCGGGGATCGCCTCGGCAAGCACGGCGGCGGTGGCGCGGCCGGGCTTTTCGGTGACGGCATAGAGGACGCCGTCCCGCTCGGTCAGCTGATCGCGGGTCAGGCCGGTCTTGCGCAGGAAGCCGGCGAGCGCCTGTTCGGGGGCGTTGGCCTTGGGACCCTTCAGCTCTTCGCTGACCGCCTGCGTTTCGGTCGGCAGGCCGCGCGCGATCAGCGCGAGGCGGCGCGGCGTGGCGTAGGTGACGGTTTCGGTCGGGGCGAGGCCGGCCTTGGCGAGTTCGGCAGCGAACAGGCGGGCGAGATCCTCCCGCGCCTTGTCCTGCATGCGCGCGGGGATTTCTTCGGAGCGGAGTTCGAGGAGGAAGTCGGTCATAGTTCTCACTCCTCCCCCGCCAGGGGGAGGTGGCAGCCGGCAGGCTGACGGAGGGGGAGGATGGGGTGGAGCTTGGTGGGGCGGGATGCTCGCGGAGACGACGTCGCCGCCCTCCCCCTCCACCATTCGGCTGGCGCCGAACGGTCCCCCTCCCCCTGGCGGGGGAGGACCTTAGAAAGGGCGCTCACGCCGCCCATCCGTTCTTCTCCATCCAGGCGCCGCAGGCGCCTTTGGCGAGGTCGCGGACGCGGCCGATATAGGCCTGGCGTTCCGCCACCGAGATGACGCCGCGCGCCTGGAGCAGGTTGAAGGTGTGGCTGGCCTTGATCGCCTGTTCGTAAGCCGGGATCGGCAGACCGGCGGCGAGGCTGTTCTCGCACTCCGCCGCAGCCTTCTTGAAGGCGTCGAACAGGGTGGCGGTGTCGGCGACCTCGAAATTCCACGTCGACATCTGACGCTCGTTTTCGAGGAAGACGTCGCCATAGCTGACGCCATGGTCGTTGAAGCGGAGGTCGTAGACGTTGTCGACGTCCTGGATATACATCGCGAGGCGCTCGAGGCCGTAGGTCAGCTCGCCCGCGACGGGCTTCATGTCGAAGCCGCCCATCTGCTGGAAATAGGTGAACTGCGTCACCTCCATGCCGTCGCACCACACTTCCCAGCCGAGGCCCCAGGCGCCGAGTGTCGGGCTTTCCCAATCGTCCTCGACGAAGCGGATATCGTGTTTGGTCATGTCGACGCCGATCGCGGCGAGCGACCCCAGGTACAGGTCCTGCAGGTCGGGCGGCGACGGCTTCAGGATGACCTGATACTGGTAGTAATGCTGCAGGCGATTGGGGTTTTCGCCATAGCGGCCGTCGGTCGGCCGGCGGCAGGGCTGGACGAAGGCGGCGTTCCATGTCTCCGGCCCCAGCGCGCGCAGCGTCGTGGCGGGGTGGAAGGTGCCGGCGCCCATTTCCATGTCGTAGGGCTGGAGGATCACGCAACCCTTGTCGCTCCAGTAATCGTGGAGCGTCAGGATCATCTTCTGGAAGGAAAGCGGTGTGGCAGCCATGACGCGCCCGGCTTTGGCCGATGGCGCCGCGTCTAGCAAGTGGTGCGGCGCGGCATTAGGTGAAGGTCTGGCCCCACCACCCGGATACGTCCCCGCATGATACGAACCCTTGCCGCCGCCGTGTCCGCAGTCGCCTTGTGCCTGTCGCTGCCGGCCTGTGCGCAGCAACCCGCCCAGGCGCCCGCGCGCGCCGCGAACGATGCCGATCCGGCGCTGTGGGTGGTGAAGGGCAAGCAGACGACCATCTATCTGTTCGGGACGATCCATGTGCTCAAACCCGGCCTGACCTGGTTCGACGAAGCGGTGAAAAGCGCATTCGACAAGGCGGACGAGGTGAAGCTGGAGATCGTGATGCCCGATCAGGCGACAATGCAGGGGCTGGTACAGGCGACCGCCATTGCGCCCGCCGGCACGCCGCCGCTGACGCAGCGCCTGCCCGAGGGCAAGCGCGCGGCCTTTACCAAGGCGGTGACCGATCTGGGCCTGCCCGCCAATGCGCTCGACCGGTTCAAGCCGTGGCTCGCGGCGACGCAGCTGTCGGTCGCGCCGCTGTCGAAGCTGGGGTACGATAGCGCCAATGGGCCGGAAGAGGTAATCACCGAAGCGGCAAAACAGGCGCACAAGCCGCTGTCGGGGCTGGAGACGCCGCAGCAGCAACTGGGCTTCTTCGGCAGCCTGTCGGATAAGGCGCAGCTCCAGTTCCTGGAAAGCACGGTCGACGAATTGCCGACGCTGGACAAGCAGATGGCATCGATGGTCGACGAATGGGCGCGCGGCGACCCCGAAGCGCTGGCGCGCGAGATGAACGACGAGCTGAAGAGCTCGCCCGAGGTCGCCAAGGTGCTGCTGGTGGATCGCAACCGCAATTGGGCGCAGTGGATCAAGCAGCGGATGACCAAGCCGGGGACGGTGTTCATCGCGGTGGGTGCGGGGCATCTGGCGGGGCCGGACTCGGTGCAGGCACAGCTCGCCAAGCTGGGGCTGAAGGCGGAGCGGGTGAAATATTGAGCACGAGACCGTAACCCGACACCCGTTCGCCCTGAGCTTGTCGAAGGGCGGGTTTCCACAAGCGCCGTCGTCGCCCGTGGACACCCGTGCTTCGACAGGCTCAGCACGAACGGAAGAAAGGTCATGCCCGAGCAACTCGGTTGCTTTTTCCCGCCCTTCCCGCTATGCGCGCCCGCTTCCGGCCTTGGTCATCCCTGGAGGCGAGGCTGCGGAAAGACACTTTAGCACGTTTCGGAAGGTATTCTGCATGAGCGACACCATTACGCTCGCAGCCGAGACGCGCGACCGGGTTGGCAAGGGAGCCTCCCGGGCGCTGCGTCGTGACGGCCGCGTCCCCGCCGTGATCTACGGCCAGAACAAGGAGCCGGCCTCGGTTCATCTCGAGGAGAAGGCGCTGGTCAAGGCGCTGATGACGGGTCACTTCATGAACTCGGTCATCATGGTCGGCGGTCAGCGCACGCTGGCGAAGGACGTTGCGTTCCACCCGGTCACCGACCGTCCGGTCCATGTCGACTTCCTGCGCATCGGTGAGCACACCACCGTCACCGTCGCGGTGCCGGTCGTGTTCGCGGACGAGGACGAGTGCCGTGGCCTGAAGCAGGGCGGCGTGCTCAACATCACCCGCCACGAGGTCGAGCTGGTCGTCGACGCCGCCGACATCCCCAGCGAGATCACGATTTCGCTGAAGGGTCGCGAGATCGGCGATTCGATCCACATCAGCGACGTCAAGCTGCCCAAGGGCGCGACGCCGGCGATCGAAGACCGTGACTTCGCGATCGCGACGATCGTGCCGCCGACGGTCCCGACCGCCGAGGACGAGGCGCTCGAGGCCGAGGTCGCCGAGACCCAGGCTGCCGAAGCCGCCGCGGAGTCGGATGCCGAGGGCGACGAGGATTCGGCCGAGGGCTGATCCGGATCGATCCGGTTTGCGAAAGGGGCAGGGTGGCGAGCAGCTCCCCTGCCCTTTTTGTTATCACCGTCATTCCCGCGAAGGCGGGAATGACGAATACCGGTAGGAGGGGGCGCCTTCCGCCAACGTTGAGGAAAGACACCGCGCCATGCAGATCTGGGCAGGCCTGGGCAATCCGGGGCCGCAATATGCGATGCACCGGCACAATGTCGGATTCATGGCGCTTGACCTGATCGCCGACATGCACGGCTTCGGGCCAGTGAAGAAGCAGTTCCAGGGCTGGACCCAGGAAGGGCGGATCGGCAGCCATAAGGTGCTGCTGCTGAAGCCGGCGACCTTCATGAACGAGAGCGGCCGTGCGATCGGCGAGGCGTTGCGCTTCTACAAATTGGGGCCGGACGCGCTGACCGTGTTCCACGACGAGCTCGACCTCGCGCCGTTCAAGGTGAAGGTGAAGCGCGGCGGCGGCACCGCGGGGCATAACGGGCTGCGCTCGACCGACCAGCATCTGGGGCCGGAGTTCCGCCGGGTGCGGATCGGCATCGGCCATCCGGGGCACAAGGATCGCGTCACCGGATATGTGCTGGGCAATTACGCCAAGGCGGAGCTGGACCCGCTGTCCGACATGCTGGGCGCGATCGGGGCGGAGGCGCCGTGGCTGGCGGATGGCGACGACGTGCGGTTCATGAACGACGTAGCGATGAGGTTGGCGAAATGACGGTCCGTACGCTGTTCGCGACGCGCTTCTACGAAGGCGAGCTGAGCGATGCCGGGCTGATCGAGGAGTTGGAGGAGGCCTGCCTCGATCTGGCGCGCGAGGATCGCGCGGGCGTCGCCTGGTCCAAGGCGCATGGCTATCGCGGCTATACCTCTTATGCGTCGCTGAACGACCTGCCCGCACGCGATCCGCGCTTTGCCGACCTGGTCAAGCTGCTGAACAAGCATGTCGCGCGCTTTGCGGAGGCGTGCGCGTTCGACCTGGGTGGGCGAAAGCTGAAGCTCGACAGCCTGTGGGTCAACGTCCTGAAGCCCGGCGGCACGCATTCGGGGCATATCCATCCGCACAGCGCGGTGAGCGGCACGATCTATATCGCCACCCCGGCGGGCGCCGGTGCGCTGAAGCTGGAAGACCCGCGACTGCCGATGATGATGGCGGCCCCGACGCGGCGCGCCGATGCGGGCGAGGATCACGCGACCTTCGTCTATGCCGAGCCGAAGCCGGGCAGCGTCTTCCTGTGGGAAAGCTGGCTGCGGCACGAGGTGGTGCCCAATGCCGCCAAGGGCGAGCGGATCAGCATCAGCTTCAACTATCGGTAAGGCCGGCCATCGCGTTGCCGTAATCGACGGTCAGCTTTTGCTGAAACCGGGAGAGCGGACCCCATGCGGCTGGCGATGATGATGGCGATGCAGGCGGTCGCGGGCCCGCCGCTGCCGGCGGACATGCGGCCGGTGAAGCCCGCCCCTGCCCCGGATGCGCCCAAGGCCACGTGCGGCGAGCCCGACGCCGACGGCACGATCGTGATCTGCGGACGCCCCGTCGATGCCAACCGGCTGCGCCCCGTCGACGAGACGCGCTATGCCGAAAAGCCGATCCGCGCGCGGACGACGATCGGCAAGGTCGGGGTATCGGGAGAGGCGGAACAGGGCAGCCTGCCCAACGGCATGAGCAGCCCGCGCGCGATGGTGAAGCTCAAGGTGCCGTTTTGATCGTGCTTGCTGAGTAGCCCACACCTTGTTCGTCACCCCGGCTCAAGGCCGCGGTGACGGGCTGGGAGGGGTACAGCGCGACAAGCCGTCGTTCACCTGTCGCTGCTATCCTGCGCCTTATGTCCATCACCAAACGCCAGATCGGCCTGGCCGCCGTCATCCTGCTCGCACCCGGCGGGTTCATCCTTGGGGCGGCGTTGCTGGCCAACCGCTATCGCAAACCCGCGGCCGAGGCGGAGACGGAAACCCCGCCGAAATCCTGAATGGTTTCCTGAACGGAACGTTGTGCCCAGTTCATGCAACCGTCATTATAGCCCGACGTTATCGAAACCACAGTCAAACGATGACGGGAGATTCAGATGCGTAAGTTGATGCTGGCGATGGGGTGTGCCGCGATGGTCGTACCGGCGACGATGGTCGTGCCGGTCTCGCAGGCGGGCGCACAGCGCTACAAGTATCGCGAATGGCGCGACAATCGCGGTCGCCTGCGCTGCCGCAAGCCCGATGGCACGACGGGTGCCGTCGTCGGCGCGGTCGGTGGCGCGCTGCTGGGCCGCACGATCGACACCCGCGGCGACCGGACGCTGGGCACGCTGGGCGGCGCCGTCGCCGGCGGCCTGCTGGGTCGCGAGATCGAGCGCAGCGGTGGCAACCGTCGCTGCCGCTAAGCTTCGGATAAATTAGACCGGAACGGGCGCTGTGGGGCAACCTGCGGCGCCCGTTCTGCGTATGGCCTCGTGAAACACGAGGAGACGTATATGACGACCCGAAGCGCATCGGCCCGGTACGACGGCCTGGGCAAGGACGGCAAGGGCCATATCTCGACCCAGTCGGGCCTGCTGACCGACGCCCAATATGGCTTCAACACGCGGTTCGAGGACGGCCCCGGCACCAATCCCGAAGAGCTGATCGCCGCGGCCCACGCCGGCTGCTTCACGATGGCGCTCGCCTTCGCGCTTGCCGGCGCCGGCAAGACGCAGGGCAATCTGGAGACCAAGGCGAAGGTGACGCTGGAGAAGGATGGCGACGGGTTCACCATCACGCGGTCCGACCTGACGCTGACCGGCCATGTCGACGGCATGGAGCGCGACGAGTTCGAGCGGATCGCCAATGAGGCGAAGGCGGGCTGCCCGGTGTCCAAGGTGCTCAACTGCGACATCACGCTAGATACCTCGTTCGGCTGATCGATTGCGCCGCCGGCGCCTGTCGCGGGGATGAACCGACGGTAGTTTTCGGTTCACGCAACTCCTTGTGCGCGCTGGCGGTTCTTTGCCCACATCATCCGAAAGGAGCCAAGACGATGCGTATTGCCCTTCTGACCGCCGCGCTGGCGGCGACCACGCTGAGCGCGATCCCCGCGCAGGCGCAGGACACGCGCCGCGAAGCGGATCGCGAATATCGCAACGACCTGCGCGATGCCGATTCGCGTCGCGATGTGCGCGATGCCCGCCGCGAATATGCCCAGCAGGTGCGCGACGCCCGCCGCGATCGCCGCGAAGACCTGCGCGATATCCGCCAGGATCGCCGCGACGATTGGCGCCGCTATCGCAACTACGACTATAACCGCCTGCCACCGGGCCAGCGCGCCTACTACGCAGAAAACTATTACCGCGATGGCCGCTATTACCAGCCGCGTCGGCTGACCCGGAACGACCGCATCTATCGCGGTGGCAACGGGCGCTATTACTGCCGTCGTAACGACGGAACGACCGGTCTGGTGGTCGGCGGTCTGGCCGGCGGTGCGCTGGGCAATGTGATCGCCGGCGGCGGATCGCGCCTGCTCGGCACGCTGATCGGTGCGGGCGGCGGTGCGCTGCTCGGCCAGTCGATCGATCGCGGTCAGGTGACCTGCCGCTGATCGTTCAGCGACGCTGACGATACGGGCTCGGTCGAAAGACCGGGCCCGTTGTCGTTTAGAAGATGCCGCCGCCGAGGCTGAGGCGGATCGCGAAGATGACGATCAGCACGAGATTGAGGTTACGCCCGCTGGTCGAGGACGACAGCGCGCCCACCGCGGCGCCGACGATGCCGATCGGGATGACCAGCCAGTTCATCCAGCCGAGCAGCGGCACGAACGCGACCAGACCCAGCACCAGGGTAACGAGGCCGATCGCAACGGAGAAGATGTTCAGCATGAGAGGAACATGGCCCCTGCCCCATCGCGCGGCAAGATGCGGGGGCGATCGCCGAAGCGCGCGTTAACCAAGCCCGCGGATGGCGACTTAACGGCCGATGCGCCATGGTCGCCCGCGATGCATGCGAATCGCCTTCTTGCCGCCGCTGCGCTGTTGCTCGCCGGATGTGCCAAGCCGGCCGCGACGCAGCAGGACCTCGACAGCCTGGACAAGGAACTGACCGCGGGCGCGGCCGGGAACGAGCGCGACCCGGCGCTGACTGCGGCGCTGCGCGACCAGATCATGGTCGATCCCGCGCTGACCCGGACCGCCAATACCGACGCCGTGCGCCCCCCGAGCCGGCCGGACCCGCTGTCGATCCCCGCCGACCCCACCGCCGGCCGGCCGGATGGCGTCACCGCTGCCGACCTGAAGCCGACGCCGCCCGCCAAGGGCAACTGCCCGTCGTGCAAGGCGGCGGCGGGGGCGCTGACACTGGCCGAGCTGGCGGCACGGCAGCGGCCGGCGGATGCGGGCTGTGCGCAGCGCGTCTCCTATTCGGCGACCTGGGCGTCGCGCCTGCCCGCCGCGGTGCCGCTCTACCCCGACGCGCGGGTGCAGGAGGCGGCGGGCAACGATGCCTGCGGACTGCGCGTCGTCAGCTTCGCGAGCAGTGCGCCGGCTGCGCGCATTCTCGACTGGTACAATGCGCGGGTAACGCGGGCGGGCTATAGCGCGGAGCATCAGGCTGAGGGCGACGAGCATGTGCTGGGCGGCACCCGCGGCGATGCGGCCTATGTGGTGCACGTGACGCCGGGACCGGGCGGTGGCAGCCGGGTGGACCTGCTGGTCCGGTAGCGCACGTCCGGGCTGCGGGACCGATCGGCGCTTGCCTTCGGCTCGCCCACGCCCATATTGTGCGATGCAGCAAGACGGGTTCGCCGATGATCCCGCCCGGTCGGAGACCCCCACATGCCCCGCTTGTCGGACACGATCGGTCGCCTCGTCGGCCAGCGCATGGCCGATGCCATGACGACCGCCCATGGCGAGGACCGCCTGAGCGACCTGACCGATTTCGGTTCCAATCCGGGCAATTTGCGCGCGCGTGTTTATGTGCCGGCGCAGCTGCAGCCCCGGCCCGCGCTGGTGGTCGTGCTGCATGGCTGTACGCAGACTGCGGCGGGTTATGACAGCGGCGCGGGCTGGTCGCAGCTCGCCGACGAAGCCGGGTTCGTGCTGCTGTTCCCCGAGCAGCGGCGCGCCAACAATCCCAACCTGTGCTTCAACTGGTTCGCGCCCGAGGACATGGCCGGCGGCCATGGCGAGGTGGCGTCGATCCGCGCGATGATTGCGGCGATGGTCGCGGCGCATGGTATCGATCCGTCGCGCGTGTTCGTTACCGGCTTGTCGGCGGGTGGCGCGATGGCGGCGGCGATGCTGGCCAATTACCCTGAGGTCTTCGCAGGCGGCGCGATCATCGGCGGCCTGCCCTATGGCACCGCACAGGGCGTCAGCCAGGCGCTGGAACGGATGCGCGGGCGCGACCTGCCCGACGCCGCGACGCTGACCGCCGCCGTGCGGGGCGCCAGCCGCCACGACGGGCCGTGGCCGACGCTGTCGGTCTGGCATGGCGGCACCGACGCTACCGTCCACCCCGCCAATGCCGAGGCGCTGCTTAGCCAATGGCGCGGGCTGTTCGGGATCGGCGAGATACCTGCCGAGGAGGCGCTGGTCGGCGGCAATCCGCATCGCGTGTGGCGTGACCGGCATGGCCGCGCGGTGATCGAGGATCATCGTATCCTCGCCATGGGCCATGGCACGCCGATCGCGACGCAGGGTGCCGAGGCCGCCGGTCAGGCGGGGCCGTTCATGCTGGATGTCGGCCTGTCCTCGACGCGACGGATCGCCGCCTTCTGGGGCATCGCGCGGGCGGTCGGCGCGGCGCAGGCGCGCGCGGCCGATGCGGGCGGTGCGCGGGATGGCGGCGTGGCGGGGATCGTGAACGATGCGCTGCGGGCGGCGGGGTTGTTGCGGTAGAGCCTGTTCGTCACCCCGGACTTGTTCCGGGGTCCACCGGGCCGCGGGGGGATGGCTGGAGCCTCTAACCGGCCCCCTCGCCGCGGAGTGGACCCCGGAACAAGTCCGGGGTGACGGGGTGGAGGGGGCAGCGTCGCCTGCCATCGCCCCCGCGCATTTCCTCTTTGCGCGAACTTGCTCTAGGGCAGCGATCATGCCTCCTCTTCTTCTCGTCATGGCCGGCGGTGCGCTGGGTTCGGCGGCGCGGTATCTGACCGGCCGGATCGCCCTCACCGCGCTCGGCCCCCATTTTCCTTACGGTACGCTGGCCGTGAACCTGATCGGCGGGCTGCTGATGGGCTTGCTGGCGGGTGTGCTCGCGCGGATCGGGGGCAGCGAGAACTGGCGCCTGTTTCTGGGCATCGGCGTGCTGGGCGGGTTCACGACCTTTTCGTCGTTCAGTCTCGACGTCGTGACGCTGGTGGAGCGTGGCGCGGTCGCGACGGCGGCACTGTACGTCTTCGTATCGGTCGCGGGCGCGATCGGCGCGCTGTTTGCCGGGCTGATGCTGGCCCGCGGCCTGTTCGGGAGTGCGGTGGCATGAGCGGCGACGAGGGCGGCATTCGCCAGTTCAACGTCGGCTATGACGACGATGGTATCCGACTGGATCGCTGGTTCAAGCGGCATCTGCCCGACACGAGCTTCACCACCGTCGCGAAATGGGCGCGGACCGGCCAGCTGCGCGTCGATGGCGCGCGCGCGACGCCGGGCGACCGGATCAAGGCGGGCCAGACGCTGCGCGTGCCGCCGCCCGAACCCGAGGTGAAGGACGAGACGGGCGCCGTCGTCGCCAAGCCGAAGCGCGAACGGCCGCCGCTGAGCGAGGACCAGATCGCCTTCGCGCGCGAGATGGTGATCCACAAGGATTTGCAGGCGCTGGTCCTCAACAAGCCGCCGGGCCTCGCAACGCAGGGTGGCACCAAGACCGCCGAGCATGTCGACGGGCTGCTGGATGCGTTGCAATATGATGCCGAGGGACGGCCGAAGCTGGTTCACCGCCTCGACAAGGATACGTCGGGCGCGCTGCTGATCGCGCGCACCAGCCGTGCCGCCGCCTTCTTCGCCAAGGCGTTTTCGGGGCGGACCGCGCGGAAGGTCTATTGGGCGCTGGTCGTCGGCGTACCGTCGATCGAGGATGGCATGGTCGACCTGCCGATCGCCAAGCAGCCGGGCACCGGCGGCGAGAAGATGCACGTCGACGAGGAGAACGGCCAGGCCGCGCGCAGCCGCTATCGCGTGATCGAACGGGCGGGCAATCGCTGCGCCTGGGTGGAGCTGCAACCCTTTACAGGCCGCACGCATCAGCTGCGCGTCCACATGGCGGCGATCGGCCACCCGATCGTCGGCGACGGCAAGTACGGCGGCGCGGCGGCGTTCCTGACCGGCGGGATCAGCCGCAAGATGCACCTGCACGCCCGGCGCATCCGCGTCGACCATCCCGATGGGGGCAGCATCGACGAGACGGCGAGCCTGCCGACGCACTTCGCCGAAAGCCTGAAGAGCCTGGGCTTCGAAGAGGCGCAGGGCGATGCGCTGCCGCTGGAGGAGCCCAAGAAGGGCCCGCCGCCCAAGGACGTGCTGAAGCAGCGCGCCAAGGCGCATGCCAAGACGGTGCGCAAGGAAAACCGCGGTGAGCGGCGGCGGCGTGGCGCGGCCCCGACCGGCAAGGATGGCGGCAAAGGCAGCGGTCCGAAGGCGGGTAAGCCGAAGACGGGTGGCCCGAAAAGTGGTGGTCCGGGCGGCCGCCGGGGCTGATGCACCCCAACCCGCTCTTCCGGCCGGAGGCGGCGGCATTGCTGGCGGAGGCCGAGCGGATCGGCTTCGCGCATATCTTCGCCGCGACCGCCGATGGCCCGATGGTGGTGCATGCACCGGTGACGCTGCACGACGACGGCTTGCGCTTTCACGTCTCGCGCGCGAATCGCATCGTCCGTCATCTGGAGGGCGCGGCGGTGGTGGCGAGCGTGGCGGGGCCGCACGGCTATGTCAGCGCGAACTGGTATGCGGTGCCGGGCGATCAGGTGCCGACGTGGAATTACCAGACGATCGAGATCGACGGCGTGGCGCATGAGGTGGATGCCGCGGGCCTGACCGAACAGCTGGACCGGCTGGCGACGCTCCACGAGCCGCGCGACAATCCGTGGGATCGCGGCAAGGTGGCGCCCGATGCCTTTGCGAAGCAACTGTCGGGGATTCGCGGGTTCACCATTACCGTCAGCGCTGTGCGCGGCACGACCAAGCTGAGCCAGAACAAGACCGCCGCCGACCGGGCGGGGGTGATCGCGGGATTCGATCGACAGGGCAAGGACGACATCGCCGCGCTGATGCGGTGGGCGGCCGCGAAGGATTAGGGCTGGGATTCGCTGGGGCGGAGCGTTTTACGGTTTGGGACGCAGCGGGACCCCGGCTCAAGGCCCAGGTGACGGTGGTGGCATTGAGGGCCGAGCGATTTGCGCTTTGCGTGCCCGCCCTTGCCCGGTAGGCGTCGGGGGATGACCAAACTTGCCGTGTTCGACTGCGACGGCACGCTCGTCGATAGCCAGGCCAATATCTGCCAGGCGATGGAGGATGCGTTCCGGATCGCCGCTCTGCCCGCGCCGCCGCGCAGCGCGATCCGCCGGATCGTCGGGCTGAGCCTGGTCGAGGCGATCGCGACCTTGCTACCGCAAGCGGAGGACGCGCTGCACCGGCAGATGGCGGCGGATTACAAGGCCGCCTTCTTCCACCTGCGGACGACCGGCGCAATGGCGGAGGAGCCGTTGTTCGACGGGATTGCCGCGGTCTTGCAGGGCCTTGCGAACGATGGCTGGCTGTTGGGCGTGGCGACGGGCAAGTCGGACCGCGGCCTTGCGCATATTCTGGCGCATCATGGCCTGACCGACCATTTCGTCACGCTGCAAACCGCGGACCGGCACCCCTCCAAGCCCGACCCCGCGATGCTGATCGCCGCGATGGACGAAGCGGGCGCGACGGCGCAGGAGACGGCGATGATCGGCGACACCAGTTTCGACATGGCGATGGCCAAGGCCGCGGGCGCGCGGGCGGTGGGCGTCGCCTGGGGCTATCACGACGTCCGCGACCTGGCCGATGCGGGCGCGGACGTGGTGGCGGAGCGGGTGGCCGCGCTGCCCGGGCTGCTGGCGTGAGCGGCGATGCCCTCGCCCGGCGCCGGTGGCTGGCGATGGTCGGCAGCCGCATCGCCGGCAGTCTCGGCGCGGTGTTCGGCCTGATGCTGGCGGTGCGCGCGCCCGATTTGGTCACCAAGGTGCTGGGTGTCGCGATCACGCTGTCGGCGCTGGTCGTCGTCGCCACGGTGCCCGCCGCCCTCGCCCACCGCTGGCGGACGCCTCCGAAGTCATGAAGCGCTTCTGGACAGAGGTGGCGGTCGACGCGGATCGGGTGGTGACGCTCGACGGGCGGCCGGTGCGCACGCCGGGACGCGTGCCGCTGGCGCTGCCGACCGACGCGTTGGCAGAGGCGGTCGCGGGCGAATGGCGCGCGGTGCCCGAGGTGCTGGACCCGCGCGCGATGCCGCTGACCGGCCTGGCGAATGCGGCGATCGACCGGATCGCGGCCGACCCTGCGTCCTTCGCGGCGGGGCTGGCCGCCTATGGCGCGACCGACCTACTCTATTATCGGGCCGAATCGCCCGACGATCTGATTGCACGGCAGCAGGCGGCGTGGGATCCCTGGCTCGACTGGGCTCGCACCCGCTACGACGTGCATTTCGAGCCGACCGCGGGGATCATCCACCGCGCCCAGCCGCCCGCGACGCTGACGCGCCTCGGCGAGGCGGTGGCGACGCTCGACGCCTTCCACCTTGCAGGCCTGTCGCCGGTGGTGACGATCACCGGGTCGCTGGTACTGGCGCTCGCACTGATCGAGCGGGCGGGCGATCCCGATACCCTATGGGCCGCCGCGCATGTCGACGAGGATTGGCAGGCGGAGTTGTGGGGCAGCGATCTGCTGGCCGAACAGGCTCAAGCGAACAAGCGGCGCGACTATGACGCCGCCGTCGCGTTTCTGGCCGCGCTAGACTGATCGGCGTCAGGCGGTGGCCGCCTTGGGCATCACCGCCGCCTCGTAGTCGCTCTCGGCCAGCCGGATGAGTTCGCGGTCGTCGTGCTTCCATGGGTGGAAGCCGGGCAGGAAATAGGCCGCCCAGACGCCCGCCACCTTGCGCGCCATGCCGGGATTGCCGAACGCATACCAGGCGAGCCTAGCCCAGACGCGCGGACCGGTGAGGCCGTCCTGCCGCAACAGCTCGAGCATGCCGCGCGTCCGGCCGACGAAGAAATGCTTGGTCGTCATCAGCATGACGAACGACTTGACCCACCAGCGGCGGAAGCGCGGCCAGTCGCGCGTGGCATGCAGCCAGGTGTCATAGGCGACGCCCTTGTGTTCGATCTCCTCGGCCGCGTGCCACAGCCACAAGGCGCGCGCCTGTTCCTCGCCGCCCGCAAGATGACGGGGGTTGGCGATCAGTTCATGCGCCAGCATCGCGGTGAAATGTTCGAGCGCGGTGGTCGCGGCGAGACTGGCGATCGGCGGGCGGCCCTTGGTCAGCGCCAATGCCGCGTCGACGTCGCGGTCGAGCAGCGTCACGTCATAGCCCTGGTCGGTGACAT
Source organism: Sphingomonas sp. NIC1 (assembly GCF_001638925.1). NCBI lineage: Bacteria > Pseudomonadati > Pseudomonadota > Alphaproteobacteria > Sphingomonadales > Sphingomonadaceae > Sphingomonas > Sphingomonas sp. NIC1. The sequence goes on along the minus strand of NZ_CP015521.1, from coordinate 2,708,185 downwards.
GGCGGTTGAACGCGACGTGTTCGCGCGTGTGCATCACCTCCTGCTTGATGAAGGCGTTGATCTCGCGCGTCAGGCGCGGCGACGTGCCCTCGCGGAAGCGGCGCACGCTGTCGACGAAGAACCCCTCCCCCTTGGGAAAGGTGACGGACAAGGCGTTGTAAAAGGCGGTCGCGATCGGATCGTCGTTCAGCCACCAGCGACCCATCCGGGCGCCACGACCGAAGCGGCGATCGCGCGCGGTGATGACCAGATCGTGCGGCGTGGTTGCTTTCGCCATGATTTCCTCCGTACTAGGACGATATCCGCATTTGCTTACACCAATGTAAATAGGCCATCGTCCTGAGCGCTTCAACCCCCGTCCCGGCCCCTTTGCGCCGCCGCCTGTCCCCCACCGAAAGCCGGGAAGCCGCGCTGATCGCCGCCCAGCAATTGCTGGTCGAAAGCGGCCCGCAGGCGGTGACGCTGAAGGCGGTCGGCGCGCGGATCGGCCGCACGCATGCCAATCTGCTGCATCACTTCGGGTCGGCGGAAGGGCTGCAACAGGCGTTGATCGCGCGGATGGCGGCGCAGATCACGGGGGTGATTCGCGATGCGGTGCTGGGCAACCGCGGCGGGGAGCCCGATCCGCGGCGCATCGTCGACCTCGTTTTCGATGCCTTCGACAGAGGCGGCGCGGGCGCGCTGGCGAGCTGGATGATCCTGTCGGGCAATCGCGATGCGCTCGATCCGATCCTGTCCGCCGTCCACGATCTGGTCGACGAACTCGCCGATGGCGTGCAACCGCCCGAGCGGCCGATCCAGGAAGAAACGCTGCACCTGATGCTGATGGCGCTGGGCGACGCGCTGCTCGGCGCGGCGATGGCGCGCGCGCTCGACCTGCCGCGGAGCAAGGCGCGCGATCTGGCGGTGGGCATGCTGTTGCGCAACGAAGCGCCTGGCGAGACGCCAGCGTGAGACACGATCAATAGCGTCTGCGACACCGACAATGGCCAAGCCCCTGATGCGGCACGCTCTCTTTCTCTAAAGAGACCGCATCGAGTGGATGACTTGGCATGAAACGCGTTTTAGCTCCCATCTGTCTGGTCATCGGCCACAAGCGTTCGCGTCGTCGGGTCTGGTCGGACGGATCACGGTGGCGGTGTACGTGCAGCCGCTGCGGCACCGAATTGGTCAAATCCCAGAGCGGTGGAACGTGGGGCGTACTCGATCGGTCCGAACGCGATCCCGCCTGATGGCGCCGATCGTGGGACGGATGGCGTTGCTACCGAACCGCTTGTCGCGGCCTAGGGAGTGACGATGCGGCCGGCCGGCGTTGCGATGGGGGTCGCGATGCCGGTCGGTGGCAGGCCGCTTGCATGCATCGCGTGATAGTCGCCCGGTGTCATGCCATAGGTTTCGCGAAACGCACGCCCCAGATAGGCGGCGTCGCAAAAGCCCCATCGGTCGGCGAGTGCCGCGATCGTCTGGCGGTCGCCGCGCCGCTGCAAGGCCTCTGCCACCTTCGCCAGCCGGCGCGCCCGGATATAGGCCTGTACGCCGCCCTCATCCTGCAACAAGCGATACAGCGTCGAACGAGACACCCCGAGTGTGCGGCTGAGACGCGCGACGCTGAGCGAGGGCGAGCCGAGGTTGCGTTCGATTTCATCACGCAACTGGACGCGGAGCGCACGGTCATGCTGTTCGCGGTCGCCGGGACGCTCGCCTAGGCTGGCATGGACAACCAGCGCGAGCAGATCGACGACGGTCTGCGCCACGGCGGGGCCGCTGCTTGCGGGCAGGTGACGGGCGTGGTGCCGCAGCGCCGTGAGGTGGCTGGTCAGCAACGCCGCCTGCTCCGTGGGCACGACATGGCCGTGCAGGCTGCGGACCGAGGGCAGGACACGTTCGGCCAGCGCGCGCGGCAGCACGAAGCTGGTCGAAACCGAGGCTTCGGACACATGCGTGTTGCCCAGCGCCATGTCGGTCAGCACCACCGCGCCATCCCGCGCGCGAACGTCGCGATCGCCCATCCGGCCCCAGGCGCCGCCGGCGTGCCGCACGTTGACGACGAGCCCGTCGGCCTGATCGCGCAAATGCTCCGCGCCGCGGTGCCAGTCCTGCGCCGAGATATGGACGTGGTTGAGCAACATCGTGCCGAGATCGAGCCCTTCGATCCGCGCCTGGAACGGCTGGGTCGGCTGGGTTTCGAAATGCTGTGAGAGATTGCGGATGTCGGAATCGCGCCACGCGCTGAACCGGTCCTGCTGCGGCAGCGCCGCCGTGTCGAAAAAGGGAGTCCAGCCCAGGCGGGAGGATGATGGCGCCGAAGGGAAGCGTTCGTTCTCAGGGACCTGCGACATGGTGCTGACGATAGAGTTTGGTCCCGAACCGGTCCATAGCCATGACGGCCTATATCGTGCCGCCGGAGCGCGTCAGAGCCGCGGATGGGCGACGTGCATCGCGTGATAGTCGCCCGGCGTCATGCCATAGGTTTCGCGAAACGCGCGCCCCAGATAGGCGGCATCGCAAAAACCCCAGCGTTCGGCCAGCGCCGCGATCGTGCCGCGTCCGCCTTCGCGACGCAGCGCCTCCGCGACCTTTTCCAAACGCCGCGTGCGGACGTAGGCCTGCACGCCGCCTTCGTCCTGCAACAATCGGTACAAAGTGGAGCGCGAGACGCCGAGCGAACGGCTGAGGCGCGCCACGGTGAGCGAGGGGGAGCCGAGGTTGCGTTCGATCTCGTCGCGCAACTGCACGCGCAACGCGCGCTCATGCCGGTCGCGGTCCACCGGCCGCTCGGCGAAGCTCGCCGCGACCGATACCGACAGGAGATCGAGGATCGTCTGCGCCAGCATCGGCCCGCTGGCCGCCGGCAAATGCTCCGCCTGCCCGCGCAGCAGCGCCAAGTGCGACACGAGCAAAGCGGCATGTTCCGGCGCAACGACATGGCCGTGCAGCGCGCGGGTCGAGGGGAACAGACGCTCCACGTCCGCCCGCTTCAACGCCATGCCGGTGCTGATCGAGGCTTCCGAGAAATGGTGCTTCGGACGCGCCATGTCGGCGATGACGATCGATCCGGTCGGCGCGATGGCCTCCCGCCCGTCCATCTCGAAGATCGCGGCGCCGGCATGGCGCACGTTGATCACGAAATCGTCATTGTCGTCGCGCGCCGCTTTCTGCCGGGTGCGCTCCCACTGCTGCGACGTGAATACCGCGTGGCCGATCCCAAGCGTACCGAGATCGAGCCAGTCCATCGCCGCCGTAAAGGGTTCTTCCGGCGTCGTTTCGTAGCGGGTCGACAGATTGGCGACGTCGCCATCGCGCCAGACCTCATAGCGCTCGTTTGCCGGCAAGGCGGCGGTATCGAATGCGCGCACCCACCCCAGCCGAGCGGAGGGTGGCAACGGGGCTTGGGGATCGGACGCCGACTTCACTGCGCCCCTCATAGCGCTACTCATTATGGCGGTACAACCTCGTCGCCATGCGGAGCGTGGGGATGCGCCGGCAGGGGTGGCCGTTCGCGCGCCTTTCGCTAAAGAGGCGGCATGCATTTCCTCGACCAAGCCAAGATCTTCGTCCGTTCGGGCACCGGCGGCCCCGGCGCCGTCAGCTTCCGGCGCGAAAAGTTCATCGAATATGGTGGCCCGGATGGCGGCAACGGCGGCAAGGGCGGCGACATCGTCTTCGAAGCGGTGGCCGGCCTGAATACGCTGATCGACTTCCGCTACACGCAGCACTTCCGCGCGCAACGCGGCCATGGCGGATCGGGTAGCAACCGCACCGGCGGCGGCGGCGACGATTTGGTCATCAAGGTGCCGGTCGGAACGCAGGTGCTGTCCGAAGACAAGGAAGAGGTGCTGCTGGACTTCACCAAGGTCGGCCAGCGCGAGGTGTTCCTGCGCGGCGGCGACGGCGGGCGCGGCAATGCGAGCTACAAGACCTCGACCAACCGCACGCCGCGCCAGCACGGCACCGGCTGGCCGTGCGAGGAGGCGTGGGTATGGCTACGGCTGAAGCTGCTCGCCGACGCCGGACTGGTGGGGCTGCCCAACGCCGGCAAGTCCACCTTCATCAACGCCGTCACCAACGCGCAGGCGAAGGTCGGCGCCTATGCCTTCACCACGACCCGCCCGCAGCTGGGCGTGGTGCGCCACCGCAACCGCGAATTCGTCGTCGCCGACATCCCCGGCCTGATCGAGGGCGCGGCGGACGGCGCCGGCATCGGCGACCGCTTCCTGGGGCATATCGAACGCTGCCGTGTGTTGTTGCACCTGGTCGATGCCAATGACGCCGACGTCGCCGAAAGCTATCGCATCGTCCGTGACGAGCTGGAGGCCTATGGCGGCGGTCTGATCGACAAGCCGCACGTCATCGCGCTCAACAAGATCGACATGCTCGACGACGAACTGATCGAGGCGCTGTCCGCCGAACTCGCCGAAGCGAGCGGCGCGGACGTCATCCCACTGTCCGGCGCGGCCGGCACGGGTGTCGACTGGGTGCTCGACCGCCTGCTCGACAGCATCGGGCCCGGCCCCGAAGCGGTGCCCGACAGCGACGAGGGCGAAGACGAGATCAGCTGGTCGCCGCTCTGATCCCATGCAGGACGCACTTTTCCCGCCGACCGCCTGCTCTCGCCTGATCGTCAAGGTCGGGTCGGCGCTGCTCGTGGCGCCGGATGGGGCGGTGCGGCGCGCGTGGCTGGCGACGCTGGTCGCGGATATCGCCGGGCGCGTCGCGGCGGGGCAGCAGGTGGCGGTGGTATCGTCCGGAGCGATTGCACTGGGTGCGCGGCGGCTGGGCCTTGCCAAGGGCGGGCGCGCCAGTCTGGAAGATGCGCAGGCGGCGGCGGCGACCGGGCAGATCGCGCTCAGCCAGACATGGGCGGAGCTGCTCGGCGCGCACGGCCTGACGGCGGCGCAGATGCTGGTGACGCTGGACGATCTGGAGGACCGGCGGCGCTATCTGAATGCCGCGGCGACGCTCGGGCGGCTGCTGGGCCTGGGCGTCGTGCCAATCATCAACGAGAATGACAGCGTCGCGACCGAGGAAATCCGCTTCGGCGACAACGACCGGCTGGCGGCGCGCGTCGCGCAGGCGGCGGGGGCGCAGGGCGTGGTGCTGCTGTCGGACGTCGATGGCCTATACGATGCCAACCCGCACACCAACCCCGACGCGCGCCACGTTGCACGGGTCGAGCGGATCGATGCGGTCGCGGGCATGGCGGACGGCGGATCGGCATCGGGCATGGGATCGGGCGGCATGGTGTCGAAGATCGCCGCCGCGCGGATCGCGACCGGGGCGGGCGCGCACCTCGCCATCGCGAGCGGGCGGATGGAGCATCCGTTGGCAGGCGATCCCCGCCATACGTTGTTCGTCGCGGAGCGGGCGGCGTCGGCGCGCAAGGCGTGGCTGGCGGGCGGGCTGACGGCGCGCGGGCGCGTGCATGTCGACGCTGGGGCGGCGCGTGCTTTGGCCGCGGGTGGCAGTCTGCTGGCGGCGGGCGTGACGCAGATCGAAGGTGCGTTCGGGCGCGGTGACCTCGTGTCGATCGAGGGGCCGGACGGCACGATCGCGCGCGGGCTGTCGGAATATGACGCCGCCGAGGCGGTGCGGCTGGTGGGGACGCGGTCTGAGGAGCAGGCGGCGATCCTGGGTTATGCGCCGCGCGCGGCTCTGGTGCATCGCAACCATCTGGCGTTGGTGTGATGGTATCGTTCGACGCGCTCCGTCACCCCGGACTTGTTCCGGGGTCCACTGTGCGGCGAGGGGGATGGCTGGAGGCTCAGGCGCTTCCCGTGCGGACGAGTGGACCCCGGAACACGTCCGGGGTGACGAGATGGGTGAGGCAGGCGTGACCACCCTCGCCATCACCGGTGCGACCGGCTTCGTCGGCGGAGCGCTGGTCGAGCGGGCGCTGTCCGCCGGCCATAGCGTGCGGGCCCTCACCCGCCGGCCGCAGCGCGCGCGGGACGGCGTGACGTGGATCGAGGGGGCGCTCGATCGGCCCGACAGCCTGGCGGCATTGGTCGAGGGGGCCGACGCGGTCGTGCATGTCGCGGGTGTCGTCAGCACGCCGACAAAGGCCGGCTTCGTCGTCGGTAATATCGACGGCACGCGGGCGATGATCGCCGCTGCGCAGGCCGCAGGCGTCCGGCGGTTCGTCCATGTCTCGTCGCTGTCGGCGCGCGAGCCGGATCTGTCGATCTACGGCTGGTCGAAGGCCGAGGCCGAGACGCTGGTCGAAGCGAGCGGGCTCGACTGGAGCATCGTGCGGCCGAGCGGCGTCTATGGCCCCGGCGACATGGAGATGCGCGACCTGTTCCGCGCCGCGCGGATGGGCATCGCCTTGCTGCCGCCACGTGGCAAGGTGTCGCTGATCGCGGTGGACGATCTGGCGCGGCTGCTGCTGGCGCTCGCTACGACGCAGGTGTCGCCGGCGGTGTACGAGGTCGATGACGGCCATGTGCTGACCCATGCCGCGATGGCGCAGGCGATCGCGCGGGCCGTGGGGCGGAAGCGGGTGCTGACACTGCATCTGCCCAAGGCGGCGCTGATGCTGGGCGCCAAGCTGGACCGCGCGGTCCGCCGCGACGGGGCGAAGCTCACCCTCGATCGCGTCGGCTATCTCGCGCACCCGGACTGGACCGCCCGCCCCGCGATGCGCCCGCCCGCCGAGCTGTGGACGCCGGAGATCGCACCCGAGCATGGGCTTGCTGCAACGGCACGATGGTATCGCGCCCGCGGGCTGCTATAGCGCCGCAACACCGCCGCATTTGGCCGCCATTCGGATGACCATCATGACCGACCGCACCCAGATCCTCGATACGATCAAGAGCCAGATCGAACCGTTCAACAAGAAGGGCGTAACGCTAACCGAAGCGACGACCTTTCAGGGCGACCTCGAATGGGACAGCCTGACCGTGATGGACTTCGTCGCGGCGATCGAGGACGAATTCGACATCATCATCACGATGAACATGCAGGCGGAAATCGAGAATATCGGCCAGCTGACCGATGCGGTCGCCAAGCTGAAGGCCGAGGCATGACCGAGACCGGCCTGCAGCCCGAGGCGCTGGACCTCGACCCCGCCCCGGTCGCTCCGGAACGCGATCTGATGTCGAAGTTCGACGGCCTGATCGCCGAGCGGCAGGCGCTGATCGATACCGGCGTCACCGATCCGTTCGCGATCGTGATGGAGCAGGTGAAGAGCCCGACCGAAGCGGTGATCGCCGGCCGCGACACGATCCTGCTCGGCACATACAATTACATGGGCATGACGTTCGACCCGGACGTCATCGCCGCCGGCCATGCCGCGCTCGATCAGTTCGGATCGGGCACCAACGGCAGCCGCATGCTCAACGGCACCTTCCGCGACCATATGGAAGCCGAAGCGGCGCTGCGTGACTTCTACGGCGTCAGCGGTGCGATCGTCTTTTCGACCGGCTACATGGCCAATTTGGGCATGATCTCGACGCTGGTCGGCAAGGGTGAATATGTCATCCTCGACGCCGACAGCCACGCCTCGATCTACGATGGCTGCAAGCAGGGCGTCGCCGAGATCGTCCGCTTCCGCCACAACAGCGTCGAGGATCTCGACAAGCGGCTGGGTCGCCTGCCCAAGGACGCGGGCAAGCTGGTCGTGCTGGAGGGTGTTTATTCGATGCTCGGCGACGTGGCGCCGCTGAAGGAAATGGTCGCCGTCGCCAAGAAGCATGGCGCGATGGTGCTGTCCGACGAGGCGCATTCGATGGGTTTCTATGGCCCCAACGGCCGCGGCGTGTACGAGGCGCAGGGGCTGGAGGGCGAGGTCGACTTCGTCGTCGGCACCTTCTCCAAATCGGTCGGCACGGTCGGTGGCTTCTGCATTTCGAACCATCCCAAGTTCGAAGCGATCCGCCTCGCCTGCCGCGCGTACATCTTCACCGCCAGCCTGCCGCCGAGCGTCGTCGCGACCGCGACCGCATCGATCCGCAAGCTGATGACCGCCACCGCCAAGCGCGAGCAATTGTGGTCGAACGCGCGCCAGTTGCACGGCGGGCTGAAGGCGCTGGGCTTCCGCCTCGGCACCGAACAGCCTGACAGCGCGATCGTCGCGGTGATCCTGGACGACCAGACGCAGGCGGTCGCGATGTGGCAGGGGCTGTTGGAAGCGGGCGTGTACGTGAACATGGCGCGCCCGCCCGCCACACCGGCCGGCACCTTCCTGCTGCGCTGTTCGCTGTGCGCGGAGCATACGGCGGCGCAGCTGGATACGGTGATCGAGCGGTTCCGGGCGGCGGGGCAGGCCGTGGGCGCGATCGGCTGAAGCCCGTCGCCCTCACCTTTCCTTGACCGGACAAACGCGTTAGCGTCGCTGCCGTGATGCGGGACGGCGCCGAGATGGCCCCGGGGGGGGATTCCGAACGCAATGCGGCGTGGCGGACCGTCACGCTGGTCGTGATGGGTCTGCTCGGCGCGGCGGTGCTCGTCGCGCTGATCGTGACGCTCGGCGAGGCGAACCGCCAGCGCGACCGCGCGCTTGCGGCGCAGGCGCACAGCTATGACGTGATGATCCTGGCCCGCACCCTGTCGGGCACGATCGCCAGATCGGAGGCGTCGCTAGGCCGCTACGTCATCAGCGGCAAGGCGGAGCAGGAGCTCGGCCAACTCTATTATGATCAGTGGCGGCTGGCGGGTACGCAGCTCAACAAGCTGGAAGGGCTGACGCGCGAGACCGGCGAGCAGAGCGCACGCGTGGCGCGGCTGCGCGAGGCGTACCAGCAGCGCGGCGAGGAGCTGTCGCTGACCGCGCTCAGCACCACCTATGGCAAGAACGCCCAGGCGCTCGCCCGCTATTACAAGGCGCGCCAGTCGCCGACGCTGGCGGCGATCGACCGGACGCTGGACGAGATCATCGAGGGCGAGCGCGCATTGCTCGATGCGCGCACCGCGGATGCGATGCGCACCGTCGACCGGTCGAGCCGGATCGCGGGCGTGCTGGCGGTGTTCGGCGGGCTGATCGTGATCGGCGCGGTCGTGCTCGGCTGGCTGACGGTGCGGGCGATCGGCGAGCGGGCGCTGGCACGGGCTGACGCCGATGCCGCGCGCGAACGGGCCGAGGCGCTGGCGAATGCGGTGCGGCAGGCGACCGACGAATTGCGCGTGCAGGAGGCCAAGCTGCGGCAGGCGCAGAAGATGGACGCGGTCGGCCAGCTGACCGGCGGTATCGCGCATGACTTCAACAATATGCTGGCGGTGGTTCTGGGCGGACTGGAGCTGGCGCGACGATCGCTTGCAGGGGATCCCGACGCCGCGGCGCGGCACCTGGACAATGCGGCGGATGGCGCCAACCGTGCGGCCGCGCTGACCCGGCGGTTGCTCGCGTTCAGCCGTGAGGAATCGCTGAAGCCCGAACCGATCGCCGTGGCCCAGTTGGTGTCTGGCATGTCGGAGCTGATCGACCGGACGCTGGGCGACGGCATCACCGTCACGACGCGCGATACCGCCGGGGGATGGCAGGTGCGCGCCGACCGCGTGCAGCTGGAAAATGCGATCCTGAACCTCGCGGTCAATGCGCGCGATGCGATGCATGGCCGGGGCGAGCTGGCCATTGCGACCGGCGCGGTGACGCTGAACGAGCACCAGGTCGATCATTGCGCGGCGGGCGATTACGTGACGATCGCGGTGACCGACACCGGCGAGGGCATGACGCCCGAGGTGGTCGAGCGCGTCTACGAACCCTTCTTCACCACCAAGGCCGCGGGCAAGGGCACGGGGCTGGGCCTCAGCCAGATCTTCGCGCTGGTGCAGCAGCTCGGCGGCGCGATCGCGATCGACACCGCGCTGGGCGACGGCACCACCGTGACGCTGTACCTGCCGCGCGACCGGCAGCAGCCGCAGGCCGAGGCGGCCGTCGTGGCCGCGACCCCGCCGGCACCGGCCGTCGCGCCGGAGGGCCTCCACGTGCTGGTCGTCGAGGACGATCCGCGCGTGCTGATGGCAACGATGGGCGCGCTCGACGAGCTGGGCCACCATGCCATCGCCTGCGACGCGCCGACCAAGGCGGCAGGACTGCTGGCGAGCCACGCCGGGATCGACCTCATCATCTCCGACGTGCTGATGCCCGGGCAGACGGGGCCCGAGCTGATCGCGGAGATCGGGCCTGCCTATCCGCATATCGCCGTACTGTTCGTCACGGGCTTTGCGGGCGAGGCGAATGCGAGTGAGTTCGGCCACCATCAGGTGCTGCGCAAGCCGTTCACGCTGGGCGGTCTGGAGCGCGCGATCGCGACCGCGATGGCGCAGGGCGACCGCCCCGCCCCGCCGCACCAGATCGCCGCGGAGTGACGGGCGCCGACGCAGGCTGTCGCCGGGGGCTGACGTGCCCCGCCATCCCGCTTATAGCCTTGGCTCCTTTCCCCGGCGCGAGCCTTCGTTCAGCATGACTTCCCTCGATCGTTACATGGCCCGGCTGATCGCGTTGCCGTTGTTTTCGACGCTGACGATCGCCGCCATGCTGCTGGTGCTCGACCGCATCCGCCGGCTGTTCGACTTCGTCGCGACCGAAGGCGGGCCGATCAGTGTCGTGTGGCGGATGCTCGCCAACCTGCTGCCCGAGTATCTGGGCCTGGGCATCCCGATCGGGCTGCTGCTCGGCATCCTGCTCGCCTTCCGCCGCCTCGCCGCCAATTCGGAGCTGGACGTGCTGCGTGCGGTGGGCGTCAGCTATTCGCGGCTGCTGCGCGTGCCGTTCATGTATGCCTTGATCCTCGCGGCGCTCAACATCGCGATCGTCGGCTTCGTCCAGCCCAAGGCGCGATACTATTACGAGCAATTGCGCTTCGAGCTGCGCACGGGCGCGCTGGGCGCGTCGATCAAGGTCGGCGAATTCACCCATTTCGGCGACCGCATGACGCTGCGCATCGAGCAGAGCCATGACAGCGGGCGCAAGCTGGACGGCATCTTCGTGCGCTACAGCGACAAGGGCACCACCTATTCGGTGACGGCGCAGTCGGGCCAGTTCCTGGCGACCGACGATCCCAACACGATCATCTTCCGCCTGACCAATGGCACGTTGGTACACAAGGCGCCCAATTTCGCCGTGCCGCGCGTGCTGACCTTCACCAGCCACGATCTGCCGATCCCCCTGCCCCGCTACGAGAATTTCCGTCAGCGCGGGGGACGCAACCTGGAGTTTACGCTGCCCGAACTCGCCAAATTGGGCCATGCCTCGGCCAGCGAGCAGCAGCGCGACAGCAGCCGGTCCGAGTTCCACTTCCGTCTGGTCGAGGTGGCGACGATGTTCCTGCTGCCACTGCTCGCGGTGGCGCTGGGCGTGCCGCCGAAGCGATCGAGCTCGGGCGTCGGCGTGTTCCTGGCGATCGTGATGATCGTCGCGTACCACAAGGTGAACGAATATGCCGCGTCGATCGGCGAATTGGGGCGGATCGACCCGCTGATCGCGCTCTGGGTGCCGTTCGTCATATTCGCCGGCCTGATCATCTGGATGTATTATCAGATAGCCTATGTCCCCGGCGGCCAGCCGATCGGCGCGATCGAGCGCGCCTTCGGCAAGATCGGGAAGGCGATCACCCGCTACCTGCCCGGCCGGGGTCGCAAGAAGGGAGTGGCGGCATGAGCAGGCTCTTCCCGTCACGTACCGTTGCCATCTACATGGGGCGGATGTTCCTGGTGCGCACCTTCGGGTTGCTCGCCGCGCTGCTGCTGATCCTGCAGACGCTCGATCTGCTGAGCGAATCGGGATCGATCCTGGCGCATCCCGGCAACACGCAGGCGCAGGTGTGGACGTACGTGACGCTGCGCGCGCCGCAGATCATCGCGTTCCTGCTGCCCTTCTCCGTCCTGCTCGGCACGATCCTGACGCTGATCACGATGAACCAGAACAGCGAGGTCATCGCGCTGAAGGCCGCCGGCCTGTCGGCGCATCAGGTGCTGGCGCCGTTGCTGGTCGCGAGCCTGGGGGTCGCGGCGGTGAGCTTCGTGTTCAACGAGCGGATCGTGACGCGCGCGACCGCGACGCTCGACCAGTGGAAGGACGTCGATTACGGCGCGCTGCCGATCGACCGGGGCGAGCGCACCAATGTGTGGGTGCGGGATGGCGACGACCTGATCGCGGTGCAACAGGTGCGCGGGCGGGGCAATGCCACGCGCCTGGGCAACATCACCGTCTATGATCGCACCGCCGGGCGGCTGGAGGCGATCATCACCGCGCCGCACGGCCACCGCGTGGCCAACGGCTGGGACATCGAGCCGGCGACGCGCTTCGACGTGGCGAGCGGCAAGCTCCAGTCGCTGGGCCGGGTGACGATCGCCGGCGACGTGCGCCCCGACCAGTTCACGCTGGGCAACGTTAATCCCGACGGGCTGGACTTCACGCAGCTCAATGCCGCGATCGGCGACCTGCGCGATGCAGGGCGGCCGACCAAGTCGCTGGAGGGCACGCTGTGGCACAAATTCTCCGGGCCGCTGTCCGCAGTGCTGATGCCGTTGCTGGGCGCGGTGGCGGCGTTCGGCATCGCGCGATCGGGCCAGCTGTTCGTGCGCGCGGTGATCGGCATGGCGCTGGGCTTCGCCTATTTCGTCGCGGACAATTTCGCGCTGGCGATGGGCAATCTGGGCGCCTACCCGCCCTTCCTCGCCGCCTGGGCGCCGTTCCTGCTGTTCCTGCTGATCGGCGAGGCGGTGCTGATCCGCACCGAGGAATAGGGGCACGCGGAAAGTCACAAAAGTCTCACCCGCGCAGATGTTTTTCGAATCCCGCGTCGGGGAGTGAAAGAGCGGTGGCGCATGATCGACACACGGGTGGCACATCCCGTTGCATGTAGGACAGCGGCATATCCGCCGATCCTATGATGAGCTGGCGGCCCAAGGACTTAGAGCATGATATTCGGGTCTGTTCACGACCCGCGATCCAACAGCGCCCGGTCCTGACGCTTCGTTAACCATGGAGACCTATCCTCCTCTGGCGTCGTGCGCTGTGTCGCACGGCGGCAGGGGATGTCGGGCGATGGCCAATCTGACCGGAACGCGTGCTGCGGCACTGATGCAGGCGCAACTGGCATCACGCTATGGCGTGGCGGCCCGCACGTCGACCGCTGCCGTCACCGCGACCGGCACCGCGCCGGCGGCGCAGCCGGCCAAGACCGCGACGAGCGCGAGCAAGGGGGACGTGGCGACGATCTCCCCCGCCGCCAGGCGCGCGTCCGCCCAGATCGCCGACGCGAAGAAGGATTTCACCGCGCTGTCCAAGGAGGTGCGCGCGACGCTGGACGCGCAGTATAAGAGCGCGGGCAAGACGGCGACGCCCAAGCTGGACGAGCTGTCGGGCCGGGCGCTGGCGGCGATCGCGCTCAACCAGACCGGTGGCTTTTCGCGGACCGAGGTGAGCGCCGCCAAGGCCGCGTTGCAATCGCGCGAGCGGGAGAGTGCGACGGGCGCGATCAAGGGCGGCAGCTTTGCGGCCTACAGCCAGACACTGGTGACGCAATACGATGCGATGAGCAGCGAGGAACGTCAGGCACGCGGGTGGAGCGAGCGCACGCGCGATGCGGCCGCGACGCTGGCGGCGCAGACGAACGGAGCGATGCCGAGCCTGTTCGATCAGATGGGGTGATCCGCCTGTCAGGGGATCGACAGCGCACCATCCAGAATGGCGGGCATGCGCACGACGAGCGCATCGGCGAGTTTCGTGCCGAGCACGTGCGGATCGTCGGCAGGCGTGCCGCCAACCTGCGTCGTCACCGCGGTGCCGGTCCATAGGGTGCGCTCGCTGCGCACGTCGACGAGGGTCAGCGTCATGCGCGTCACGACCAGGGGCCGCAGATCCTGTTTGCGGGTCGGCAGGCTGATCCGGACGCCACTGCCCCAATTGCCGACGCTGACGTCGGGGCCCGCCACCGGCGCGGGTGCCGTGACGAGGCCGCGGACGTCGCGATCGATCGTGACGCGAGCCTGATAGCGGCTCGGCCCGGCCGGCGGGAGAACGAGGAAGTCGGCGGCGGAGAGCGACGATCCGACCGTTTCGGCAAAGGCCGCCGCCTGATCGTCGTCAGCGCGTATCGCGATCGTGACGGTGCCCTTGGGCAGCGGGTTCGGCGTTGCGGTGACCGCTTCGACGAGCAGGGCCATGGCCAACACGATGCTCATGCGGCCATTCCCCCTCGATATGCCCCAATCGGGCCACCCTACGCCGGTTCAGCGGGCGACGAAAGTGCTCCGCACGATCTTGTTCACAAGGCCCGGCAGGCCGGCGTAGCTCGCCTTGTGATAGGGCGAGTCCTGCTCCAGCGCGGCGGTGATGCGGCGGTGCGCCTCGCCCAGCGAATGGTACGGCAGGCTGGGCAGCAGGTGGTGCAGCGCGTGGTAACGCAGGCCGACAGGCGCCCACAAAGCCGGCAACAGCGCGGGCGGAGGCACGTTGACCGAGTCGAGATATTGCGCGGTGACGCTCATCGGCTCGCCGTCATTTTCCCACAGATGCGCCACGAGCGTGCGCACCTGATTGACCACCGCGACGCCCGAACCGATCGCCAGCGCGATCAGCACGCCACGCAGTGAGAAGACGCCGGTCGCGGTCAGCACGACGATCGCGATCGCCCACAGGCTGGCGGCGGTTTCCACGCGGTTCCACAGCAGCTTCGCCTCGCCTTCCGGCGCGCGGCGGCGGAAGGACGGGTTGATCGCCAGCGCCGAATAGCGTTCGACGATCGTCGTGCGCAGCTTGGGCGACAGCAGCGAGATCGGCGACAGGATCGCATAGCGGATCAGCAGACCGACCGGCGCGAGCGCGGAAATGACGACGAAGGCGGGCAGCGTCCACGGCTTCATCAGCGCGAGCGGCAGATACTCGGGATCCTCCGACGTGCCGTAGCGCGTCTTGGCATGGTGCAGGTTATGCACGCCTTCGTACATGAAGCTGGGGGTGAGCATCGGCACGCCGACCAGCGCGTTCCAGCCGCCACGGAAGCGCGGCAAGGCACTGTGCTTCATGTGGCTGACTTCGTGGATGAAGCTGAGCGCGCGGTACAGCGCCAGCGCCGACACCACCGCGGCCAGCACGACCCAACCGGTGCCCTGCACCGTCACCGCAACCGCCAGCGCGCCATAGCCGATCACTGCCGAAGCGATCAGATCGGCCCAGTAGATGCCGGGGCGCGGCGCGATGAGGTCACGCGTCAGTTCGGCAGCGGCGCGCAGCATCGCCTTGTCGTCGGCGATCCGCGGACGCGGGGTCCGCGCGGCGGCTGCCGCCGGAGCGGGGCTGCGCGAGAGGGTCAGCGAGCTTTCCATGGCGTGGTCCATTGCCCGTAGATAGTGGCGACAGCGTGGCATTTACAGGCGTGCGACGGTGCAACCTCTCGATCACAGATGACGGAATCGTCACTCGACCCCGTTGCCCGACGTGCTAGAGCCGACCGATGTTCGGCGCCGCAGCTTGGTCCTCCCCCGCCAGGGGGAGGTGGCGCCGCCGAAGGCGGTGACGGAGGGGGCGGACAGGAATGTCCTCGGTTACGAGGCGCTTCCCTAACCTCCCCCTCCGTCATGCCTCACGGCATGCCACCTCCCCCTGGCGGGGGAGGACTGAATGGAGTGCATGGTCCGACATGGGAGGGATATGTTGAGCGACCTGACGATTACGCCCGTCACCAGCAAGAGCGACCGGAAGGCGTTCGTCGACCTGCCGTTCCGGCTTTACAAGGACGATCCCAATTGGGTGCCGCCGCTGAAGGGCGAGGCGCTGGGCCTGATCACGCCCGAAAAGAACGGCTGGTACAGTCACGCCAAGGCGCAGCTGTTCCTGGCGCGCGAGGGCGGCCGCGTGGTCGGGCGCATCTCTGCGCATATCGATACGCTGGCGCTGACCATGCCGGCAGTGCAGGGCTTCGGCCCCGGCGTCGGCCAATGGGGCCTGATGGACGCCGAGCGCGAGGATATCTTCGTCGCGCTGCTCGCCAAGGCCGAGGACTGGCTGCGCGCGCAGGGCATCACGCGCGCGCTGGGGCCGATCTCGCAATCGATCTGGGAAGAGCCGGGCCTGCTGGTGCAGGGTTTCGACCATGCGCCGACGATCATGATGGGCCATGCCAAGCCCGAGTATCAGGGGTGGATCGAGCGCGCGGGCTATACGGCGGCCAAGCAGCTCTTCACCTATGAGCTGGATATCACCCAGGAATTCCCGCCGATCGTCAAACGGATCATCAAGTCGGGCGAGAACAATCCGCGCATCGTCGTGCGCGAGGTCGACAAGCGTAAGTTCGAAGAAGAGGCGGCGATCATCCTCGCCATCCTGAACGATGCGTGGAGCGACAATTGGGGGTTCGTCCCCCTCACCCCGCCCGAGATCAAGGACGTCGGCGTCAAGCTGAAGCCGATCGTGTTCAACGACCTGATCCGCATCGCCGAGCTGGACGGCAAGCCGGTGGCGTTCATGATCACGCTTCCCGACCTCAACGAGGCGATCAAGCCGCTGAACGGGTCGCTGCTGCCGTTCGGCTGGGCGAAGCTGTTGCTGTGGCTGCGCCATCCGAAGGTGCGGACGATGCGCGTGCCGCTGATGGGCGTGGTGAAGGAGCTGCAATCGTCGCGGATGGCGAGCCAGCTCGCCTTCATGATGATCGAATATATCCGCCGCGCCTCGGTGGAGCGCTATGGCGCGAGCCGCGGCGAGATCGGCTGGATCCTGGAGGACAATCAGGGGATGCGCTCGATCGCCGAGACGATCCAGAGCCGGTTCAACAAGACCTACACCGTGTACGAAAAGACGCTGTAGGCGGTAGCGTCAGGCCGCGTTACGCGGCGCGGCCTGACGGGCGGCCTGTCGGTGGCGGCGGCGCTTGGCGGCATAGAGCGCGGCGTCGGCATCGGCGAGCAGCCGCGCGGCGCCGTCGACCGCGAGCGAGCCGCTGGCGCAGCCGAGGCTGACGCCGACGCTGACCAGGGCGCCGTGTTCGCGCAGATGGATCGGGCGGGTGATGGCTTCGCGTACGGCGGCGGCCATGACTTCTGCCATCTGGGCGCCGGCATCGGGCAGGACGATCACGAACTCGTCGCCGCCTAGCCGCGCCACCACCTGTTCCCCGGCCACCGCACGCAGCCGGGCGCCGATCTCCACCAGCAGCCGATCGCCCGCGGCATGGCCGTAGCGATCGTTGATGCCCTTGAACCCGTCGAGGTCGAGGAACAGCAGCGACACGGATCGGGTGCTGGTGCCGGCCAGGCGTTCGAGCTCGATATCGAGGCCCGCGCGGTTGACCAGCTGCGTCAGCACGTCGGTGCGCGCGAGCTGCTGCGCCTGGCGCTTGGCGGCGAGGACCGCCAGCAGCGTGCGATTGTTCTGGATGGTCAGCACGATCGACCCGATCGCGAGCACCGCGAACAGCAGGAGCACGAACGCGCCGATCCCGGCGAGTGCGCAGGCCATCGGCGCGCCCACGACGACGTGCATCGCGATGCTGAGCCGCGGCAGGGCTGCCCAGCGGATCGCAAGGCCAGTGAACAACGCCATGACCGCCATCGTCGCGGCCAGCTGCAATTCCTGGATGCCGGTGGCGAAGCTGAACGCGCAGCCGACGCCGAACGTCGCGAACATCAGGCTGGCGAGCAGGAGGATGATGCGGGCGATGCGATAGGGCACCCGGCTGTTCGTCCGCCACGCGATCCACGCCGGCACGATGCGCGCCGCGAGCAGGACAAGATCCGTGACGAGCCAGGCGACGGCCCAGCCGGTCCGTGCGAACCAGCAGGCCGAAGCGCTCATCAGCAGAAAGCCGAGGCTTGCGGTCAAGACGCCGACGGGGCGCAGCATCATCGTGTCGATCAGATCGGCGCGCAACGCTATATCATCACGTGGGACACCCAGCGCGCGATCGAACGCCCGCTCTGCCCTGCGCAGGAATGTCCCGATGACCGACACAACCAACTCCGTTCCGGCGAGACCCATACCCGGCGCGTCTTAACATTTTGTGCAAAACGGACCAATCCCGCGTGGTCGCGATCGCGGCGACGCACCGGCGGCGTCACACCGTGACGCTGCGCGCCGGCCGGCCCTCATCACCGAAGATGCGACGATAGCGGGCGATTTCAGCAGGATCGCCGGTCGCCTTGGCGGGATTGTCCGAGAGTTTCACCGCCGGGCGGCCGTTGGCGGCGATGACCTTCGCGACCAGCGAAATGGGTTCGAGTGCATGGCCGCCCTCAGGGTCGCAGCCGCGGAAGTCGTTGGTGAGGTTCGTGCCCCAGCCGAAGCTGGTCCGCACCCGGCCGCGAAAGTGGCGCGCGGTCGCCTCGATACTGTCGACGTCCATCCCGTCCGAAAAGATCAGCAGCCGCTGGCGCGGGTCGACGCCATGCGCCTGCCACCAGGCCATGATCTGTTCGCCACCCTCGATCGGCGGCATCGAATCGGGGCGGAAGCCGGTCCAGTCGGCCAGCCAGTCGGGGGCGTGCCGCAGAAAGGCCGCGGTGCCGAAGGCGTCGGGCAGCGCGATCAGAAGATTGCCGTCGTAATGCGCACGCCATTCCTCCAGCACGCGATAGGGCGCGGCGGCGACCCCGGCATCGTCGTCCGCCAGCGCCGCCAGCACCATCGGCAGTTCGTGCGCGTTGGTGCCGATCGCTTCCAGGTCGTTGTCCATCGCGAGCAGGACGTTGGAGGTGCCGATGAAGCGGCTGCCCAGCCCTTCCTTCACCGCCTCGACGCACCAGCGCTGCCACAGGAAGCCGTGGCGCCGGCGCGTCCCGAAGTCGGACAGGACGAGATCGGGGATGGCGCGCAACCGCTCCACCTTGTCCCACAATTTCGCTTTGGCGCGGGCATAGAGGATGTCGAGCTCGAACCGCCCCCTGCCCTTCAGCGCGGCGCGCGAGCGCAGTTCGTTGACGATGGCGAGCGCCGGGATTTCCCACATCGTCGTGTGTGTCCAGGGCCCGTCGAAATGGAGTTCGAACTGGCCATCGACGGTGCGCAGCTCGTAATCGGGCAGGCGGAAGTCGGCGAGCCAGGCGAGGAAATCGGGGGCGAACATACGCTGCTTGCCGTAGAAGCTGTTGCCGGCGAGCCAGATCAGCTCACGCTTCGAGAAGCGCAGCGACCGGGCATGATCGAGCTGTTCGCGCAGCTCGCGTTCGTCGATCACCGCACCGAGG
The DNA here is from genome assembly GCF_001638925.1 of Sphingomonas sp. NIC1. Classification (NCBI taxonomy): domain Bacteria; kingdom Pseudomonadati; phylum Pseudomonadota; class Alphaproteobacteria; order Sphingomonadales; family Sphingomonadaceae; genus Sphingomonas; species Sphingomonas sp. NIC1. The sequence continues at coordinate 2,689,063 of NZ_CP015521.1, read as the reverse complement.
CGCACCGACGTGGTGCGGTTGATCAGCGCGAAGGTCGCCTGCACGTCGGCATGCCGTTGCCAGATGAGCTGCAGCATCAGCAATTTGTAGAAATCGGTGTCGAGCAGGCTGCGCACCACCGGGTCCAGCCGCCAGCCGTGATTGTAGACGCGCGTGGCGATGTCGGTGACGGGCATGAGAAATCCTGAGGCGCGAAGAATGTTTAGCGATCGGGTGTAGCCGATCGCCGGGCGAGGTTACACACGCGGCGACGCGGCCTCGACGCCAAGCTCGGGCTCGCGCATCGGGGCGGCGAACACCTTGGGGCCCGCCAGTGCCGCGGCGAGATCGGCCTCGCGGAACGGCTTGGGGAGATGGGCGAGATCGGGCGAGAGCGTCTCGACATCGGCATAGCCCGAGACGATCAGCACGCCCAGATAGGGCCGGTCGGCGCGCAGGCGGCGCGCCAATTCGGTGCCGGTCATGCCGGGCATCAGATGGTCCGACACGAGCAGGTCGGGCGACAGGCCGTCGCGCATCAGGCGCAGCGCCGCGTCCGCACTGTCCGCCTCGACCACGCGATAGCCGATATCGTGCAGCATCTGCGCCGCCGCGGCCCGTACCGCGCCCTCGTCGTCGACCAGCAATACACAGCCCGCGCCATGCACCGGCGCCGCGCCGGCCGCGTCAGGAGCGGGCGCGACGGACACGGGGCTGGCCGGCAGCCACAATTCGGCGACCGTCCCCGCCCCCGGCGTACTGGCGAGCCGGAACGTGCCGCCGAGCTGGCTGGCGAGACCATGGACCATCGACAGGCCAAGCCCGGTGCCGCGGCCGACGCCCTTGGTGGAAAAGAACGGCTCGATCGCGCGGGCGAGCGTGGCGGCGTCCATGCCGTGGCCGGTGTCAGAGACGCTGAGACAGACATAGTCGCCGGGTGCGAGCGGGTCTTCCGCCTCTGTCAGGTGCGTGTGCCCCAAAGCGACGCGCATCACGCCGCCGCTCGGCATCGCGTCGCGGGCATTTACGGCGAGGTTGAGGAGCGCCATTTCGATCTGGTTGCGATCGGCGATCGCGGGCAGCAGCCGTTCGGGCGCGTCGATGACCAGCTGGATCTGCGGGCCGACCGTCGTCGTGAGCAGCGCCGCCATGTCGCGCGTCAGGGCGACCAGATCGACCGCATCGGGCTGCAACGGCTGGCGCCGCGCGAAGGCGAGCAGGCGCTGCACCAGGGTGCTGGCGCGCTCGGCGGACTGGATCGCGCCGTCCAGCAGGCGGAGGCTGCGGTCGCCGTCGGGGAGCTTGCGGCGCAGGAAATCAAGACCGCCGAGGATCGGCGTCAGCAGATTGTTGAAATCGTGCGCGACGCCGCCGGTCAGCTGGCCGATCGCCTCCATCTTCTGGCTCTGCCGCAGCGCCTCTTCGGTGCGTTGCAGCGCCTCGTCCTTCCGCCGCGCCTCGGTCACGTCGCGGCCCGAACCATAGATCAGGCCGCCTTCGGTCGAGGTCAGCCAGGAGATCCAGCGCAGCGATCCGTCATGGGCGAGATAGCGGTTTTCGACGACCGGTACGTCGGCGCCGGACGCCGCCGCCGCGAGCGCCGCCTGGGTCATGGCGATATCGTCGGGGTGGACGAAGTCCGTTACGGGCCGCCCCGCGACGTCGTGCTGCGAATGGCCGAATAGCGCGGTCCAGGCGGGGTTGACCGAGCGGAACCGGCCATCGGGTTCGACCACCACGAGAAGGTCGCGCGAGAGGTTCCAGACGCGGTCGCGCTCGGCGGTGCGTTCCTCGACCCGCCGTTCGAGCCGTTCGTTCGCGGACTGGACCGCGGCGAGCAGACGCGCGTTTTCGATCGCCACCGCCGCCTGCGCAGCTAGGCCGAGGATCAGGTCCTCGTGACGCTGCGAGAAGCGGTCGGCATGGGGGTGGCCGAACAGCAGGCCGCCCAACACCTGCCCGTGCCGCGACACCACCGGTACGGCGAGGTAGCTCGTCACCTCGGGATGGCCCGGCGGCATGCCGGCATAGGGCGCGTTAGCGCCGTAGCGGGGATCGCGGGTGATGTTGCCCGACCGGATCACCTCATTGCGGAAGATCGGGCCCAGCACGTTAGTGCCACGCGGACGGCCCAGCCGGATGAAGTCGCCGCGTTCGCCGCCCGACAGCGTGAACAGGTGCAGCCGTTCGCCGCTGTCGTCCATGACGTTATGGAAGAACGCGCCGACCGACGCGCCGGTCAGCTCGACCCCGGCATCGGTGACCATCTGCACCAGCCGTTCGAGATCGTGTTCGGCCGCAAGCGCGGTGTTGATCCGGTTGAGCGTGGCGATGGCGCGTTCGGCGCGACGTTCCTCCGTCACATCCTGCACCGACACGCCAATACCGGTGAGTTGGCCGGCGTCGTCACGGATCGGCAGCCAGTTCTGCCGCCACATACTGGTGCCGTCGGGGCCGGTCATTTCGAGCCCCTTGACCGTTTCGCCCGCCAGAACCCGGGCGGCGAGCGCTATGGCAGAGTCGGCACGGTCGGGCGTGATCTCACCCACGGTGCGCCCGATATGATCGGCAACCGACACGCCACTGAGCCGCGCGAAGCGTTCGTCCACCCAGACGTAGCGCAGATTAGGATCGAGTATGGCGAGCCCGACCGACGATGCCGCATACATCGCCGCCAGCTGTTCGGCCGGATGCGCCTTAGACCCCGAATGCCTCACTCGACCCTCAATTCTCGAAGGCGCCTGCCTTCCGAACCGCACGCTCAACGCCGTTGCGCCGCGGAAGTTCTGAGGGTCTGCTTTAACGCGTTGAAGGGCAAGCGCTATCCGTCATTCGGCCAGCGGGGCCGTTCGCGGGTGTCGCCGATGTCGGCCCGTTCCAGCGTCAATGTCGCGCAAAGGCCATGGCCGTTCGCCCCGGTCGACAGATGGAGCGCCCCGTCGTGCGCCGCCGCGACCCGCGCGACGATCGAGAGGCCCAGGCCGCTGCCGCCGCTGCGCGTCGCGCTGCCGCGCCAGAAGCGCCGCGTCATCTGCGCCAGCGTGGCGGGATCGATCGGTGGTCCGTCGTCGGTGACGCGCACCTGCGCGCCCGGCCCGACCGCTACGGTGATGCCGGTGCCCGGCGGGGTGTGGCGCAGGACGTTCTCGATAAGGTTTTCGACCGCAAGCTGAATGGCGTGGGCATAGCCGCGGACCGGCGTCGGCCCGCGATCCTCCAGGGCGATACGATAGCCTGCGTCGATGACGATCGGTGCGCGATCGGCGACGACCTGTTCGGCGAGCGCGAGCAGATCGACCGGCGTGCCAGCATCCTCCGGCGGGCGTTCGAGATCGGCGAGCGCGAGCAATTGGGCGATTACGTGCGCGGCGCGGTCCACCTCGGCAAGCAGCGCGTTGCGCACCGCGGGATCGGTAACGCCGTCGGCGCGCAGGCGGATGACTGACAGCGGCGTGCGCAATTCGTGCGCGACGTCGGCGGCGAAGGCGGCCTGGGTGACGAACGACTGTTCAAGGCGATCGAGCGCAGCGTTGGTGGCGATCGCCAGCGGCTCGACCTCGGCGGGCAACGTGCCCTGCGGCAGGCGGCGATCGAGCGTGCGCGGGCCGATGTCGGCGGCGATCGTCGAGACCGCGCTCATCCGCCGGGTCAGGCGCCGGGCCATCCACGCGCCGACCAGCGGCACGATGAGCGTCACCGGCAGCAGCAGCCATACGAAGCGTGACAGGAAGGTGCGGACGATATCGTCGGTCACCACCTCCGGCGCGGCGGCATCCTGCGACACCACGACCCAGCGGCTGCCGACCGGCCGGCTGACCGCGGCGAGCGCGCCACGGCGGACATGCCGGGTACGCGAATCGAGCGCGATTCCCGTCACCAATTCGGGCCGCGCGGGCCCGCGTTCGGCGAGCACGTGGCGCGAGCGATCGACGACGGCGAGCGTCAATCCGCCCGCCAGCAGGTCCACCGCGCGCACCGCGCGATGCGGCCGGTCGCCGGGCAGCAGCATCGCCACCGCATCCGCCTGCCGTTCCAGCATCACGCGCTGATATTGGCCCGCGATCTGGTGGAGCAGCATCGCCGTGCCGAAGGGCAGCAGGATCGCCGCGGCGAGCGCCGTCGCGCCGTAGAGCAGCGCCACCTGCCCGAACAGCGAGCGCGGCAGGCGCAGGCGCCAACCCTTGCTCATGTCGCCGGGCGGAGCAGATAGCCGACCCCGCGCACCGTCTCGATCCGCACGCCGCTGCCCGCATCGTCCAGTCGCTTGCGCAGGCGGTGGACATAGACCTCGACCGCGTTCGAGCCGAGATCGCCGCCGACGCCGAACAGATGGTCCTCGACCAGGCGCTTGGGCACCACCTTCCCCAGACGGCGGAGCAGCAGGTCGAGCAATTCGGTCTCGCGCGCCGACAGCGTCAACCGCTGGTCGCCGACCCAGGCGACGCGCGTGTCGACGTCGAAGCGCAACGCCCCGCACGCCAGCGCATTGCCGAGATAGCCGCCCTGCCGGCGCAACACCGCGAGGATGCGCGCGTGCAACTCGTCCGGGTCGAACGGCTTGACCAGAATATCGTCGGCGCCGTCGTTGAGGCCGCGGATGCGCACGTCGACACCGCCGCGCGCGGTGAGGACCAGCACGGGACAGGTGTTGCCGCGCGCGCGCATGCGGCGCAGCACCGCGAGTCCGTCATCGTCGGGCAGGCCCAGATCGAGCAGCACCGCGGCATGGCCGGCGGTCGCCAGATAGGCCTCCGCCTCCTCGGCATCGGTGGCGAGATCGACCGTCAGCCCGCGCTGCACCATCGCCGCCGTCAGGGCGTCGGCCAGCCCGCGATCGTCCTCCACCAACAAAATCCGCATCGGACCCTTTCGCGCCGCAGCATTTGTCCCCACATTTCCCAAGTAAGGCGCTGATTTCGCTGTCCTGACCATTATATTTCCTATATAAAACATGGTGTTGAAGGCTGCGAGGGGCGCGTTTCATGGATCACCCAGAGGGTGCGGGCTTGCAACGGGCAGATCGGGTGGATTTCGACCCTCGCGTGCGGCTGGAATTTCGCGGCACGCAGCTCAGTTCCGACGGCGGCCTTCTGGTGATGCGCGAGCTTGATGACGCGCTCGGGTTGTCCGATTTGGCGTCAGCGGCGCTGCGCGATACTCGCTCTGGCAAGAACACGGTCCATCGGCTCGACGGCCTGTTCCGGCAATCAGTCTTTGGGCGGCTGGCCGGATACGAGGATGTCAACGACGCCAACCGTCTCGCCTGCGATCCGGTCATGCGCCAAGTTGTCGGCGGCAGAGCGGTCGATGCACAAGCGGCCTCGGCATCGCAGATGGGACGGTTCGAGACCGAGACGCTGGCTCTGGCCGGGAACCGTGCCGCGCTGGCCGACCTGAACGGGCAATGGATCGACCGGTTCCATGACCGTAACGGGCTGAAGTACATCGTTCTGGACATGGACAGCTCGGTCAGCCCGACCCATGGCGACCAGGAAGGGTCCGCCTGGAATGGCCATTTCGACTGTAGCTGCTATCACCCCAACTTTCTGTTCAACCAGTTCGGGATGCTGGAACGCTGCGCCCTGCGCCATGGCAACGTCCACAGCGCCGATGGCTGGCGTGATGTTCTCGACCCCGTCATTGCGCGCTACGCGGAGCGCGACCTTGGTGGCAGGTTCTTCCGGGCCGATGCTGCCTACGCGATCCCGGCGATCTATGAGCGATTGGAAGAAGCGCGGTTCTTCTACGCCATCCGGCTGCCCGCAAACGCGGTCCTCAAGGACAAGATCGCGCATCGGCTAACGCGCCCTGTCGGGCGGCCGTCACTGACCAAGGTCAAGCGGTTCTTCGAGGAATTCGAGTATCAGGCGGCGTCCTGGGACAAGGAACGCCGGGTGATCGCCAAGATCGAATGGCATCCGGGCGAACTGTTCCCGCGTGTCGGCTTCATCGTCACCAACCTGCCGATGGAGCCGGACTGGGTGGTGCGGTTCTACAACCAGCGCGGCACCGCCGAGCAGCACATCAAAGAGGGCAAATACGCCTTTCGCTGGACGCGGCTGTCGTGCCGGAAGTTCCGCGACAATGAGGTGCGGCTGCAACTGCACGCCCTGGCGTACAACCTGGCCACCTTCTTGCGCTGCATCGAGCTGCCCGAGGCCATGGCCGACTGGTCGTTGACCAGCCTGCAACTGAAGCTGATCAAGATCGGGGCACGTGTGGTCCGTCACGCCCGCACCATCACCTTCCAGCTGGCCGAGGTCGCTGTCACCGGCACGATGGTACGCGCCATCCTCGCCGCTATCCGCCGATTGCGAGCGCCACCGCTATGCGCATGATCGCGATCCACGCTCAAACTGAACGAAAGCGGCTGGACAGATCTGTCCGCTGCGCTGAAAAACGCCGCCCCTGGGCAAGGAAACAGCGGCTTCGCGGTCTGATCCGTCCAGATCCAGCAGTCTGCGCGACCGCAGGTGCCGCTTGCGGCAGAAAATCCTTGTCTAGCGCTCGGATACAGGCGATCTTCACCTCAAACGCCACGCCACTTGGGGAATGCAGGTTGTCAGCATTCTGTAAGCGAGCCGGCCTACCGGCTCCACCCTCATTGCCTGCGAGACGCATCATGCACGCCACCGATACCCCGGAGACGCTTCCCCCCGCCACGACCCTGGGTCGGTCGGCGCAATGGCGGTGGCTGGGGATCGCCGCGGCGGTGCTGATCGGCATCGGGCTGCTCGTCTCGCTGATCGGCAAATTGACTCACCACGACGAGGCGCCGCCGCCCGCGTCGCCGCCGGGCACCTTCCGCCCCAGCGCCGAACAGATGGCCGCGCTGACGACGATGCGCGTCGGCGATTCGCTGTCGGACGCGGCGACGCTGGCGAGCGGTGCGATCACCGTGGACGGCGATCGCAGCACGCCAGTCGTCATGCCCTATTCGGGCCAGGTCGTGCGCGTGCTGGTCGATGCGGGCCAGCGCGTCAGCCGGGGCCAGGCGCTGATGCTGGTACGGACCACCGATTTCGTCGACGCGCGCAGCGGCCTGTTCGCGGCACGCGCGGCGTATCAGAATGCGCAGGCGCAGCTCGCGACGGCGCAGCGGACCGCGGAACGGCAAAAGCAGATCTATGAAACCGCTGGCGGCGCGCTGAAGGATTATCAGCAGGCACAGGCCGACCTCGCCGCCGCACAGGCGGCCGCGCGCACCAACGCCGCAGCCCTGGGCGCGGCGCGCGACAAGCTTGCGGTGCTGGGCAAGTCGCCGGGCGAGATCAACCGGCTGGAGGGTGTCGGCGAAGTCACCGGCATTCACGACGTCACCACGCTGCATGCGCCGATCAGCGGCCTGGTCGCCTCGCGCGACGTGGCGCCCGGTCAATATGTGACGCAGGGCGGCGACAAGCCGGTGATGACGATCACCGACCCCTCACGCGTCTGGCTGGTCGCGCAGGTGCCCGAAACGCAGGCCGCGTCGATCCATGTCGGTGATGCCGCGACCGTCACCACCCCCGCCCTGCCCGGCCGCCAGTTCACCGCGCGCATCGATCTGGTCGGCGCTGCGCTCGATCCCGTGACGCACCGCCTGCCGGTGCGCGCCGCGATCGCCAATCCCGACGGGGCGCTGAAACCCCAGATGTTCGCGAGCTTCGCGATCCACCGCGCCACCTCGACCAAGGCCATCATCGTGCCCGCGGTCGCGGTGATCCATGAAGGCGACAATGCGCGCGTCTGGGTCGTGCGGCCCGACGGCCTGCTCGTCTCGCGCAATGTCACCACCGGCGATGCGCAGGACGGCAAGGTCACGATCACGTCCGGCCTGCAACCGGGCGAGCGCATCGTCACGGCGGGCGCGCTGTTCGTCAACGAAGCGGGCCTGGGCGAATGAACCGGATCGTCGCCTTCGCGCTGCGCCAGCGGCTGCTCATCGTCGGCGTCTTCGTCACGATGCTGCTCGCCGGCGTCATCGGCTTCATCAACCTGAATATCGAGGCCTATCCCGATCCCGTCCCGCCGATGGTCGAGGTCATCACGCAGACGCAGGGGCTGTCCGCGGAGGAGATGGAGCGCAACGTCACCATCCCGATCGAGGTGCAGATGGCGGGCATTCCGCACCTGACCGCGATCCGCGCGATCAGCCTGTTCGGGCTGTCCGACATCAAGATCCAGTTCAGCTACGATTACACCAACGAACAGGCCAAGCAGCAGGTCATCAACCGCCTGTCGCAGCTGCCGCCGCTGACCGGCGGGGCGCAGCCGACGCTGTCGCCGACGAGTCCGGTGGGCGAGATCTTCCGCTACAAGCTCACCGCGCCCAAGGGCTATTCGGTGATGGACCTGAAAACGTTGCAGGACTGGGTGCTGCAACGCCGCTTCAAGCGCATTCCGGGCGTGATCGACGTGACCGGCTGGGGCGGCAAGCTGCGCGCGTATGACGTGGTGATCGACAACGACCGGCTCGCCGCGCACAATGTCACCGTCAGCCAGGTGTTGCAGGCGATCGCCAAGAGCGACGGCAACGTCGGCGGCCAGACGATCAATTTCGGCAGCCAGGCCGCGATCGTTCGCGGCGTCGGCCTGATCCAGTCGGTCAGCGGCATCGAGAACGTGCTGGTCGGCAGCGCCAACGGCCAGCCGATCCTGCTGAAGGACGTGGCGCACGTCACGATCGGCAACAGCCCGCGGCTCGGCATCGCCGGCTACAACGACCAGGACGATATCGTGCAGGGCATCGTGCTGATGCAGCGCGGCGCGCAATCGATGCCGACGATCAAAGCGGTGCAGAAGGAGGTCGCGGATATCAACGCCTCCGGCATCCTGCCGCCGGGCGTGCAGTTGCAGCGCATCTACGACCGGTCGGACCTGATCAACCTGACCATCCACACCGTGCTCGAAAACATGGTGGTCGGCATCCTGCTGATCTTCGCGCTGCAATGGCTGTTCCTGGGCAATCTGCGCAGCGCGATCATCGTCGCCGCCACCATCCCCTTTGCGCTCGCCTTCGCGATCCTGATCCTGGTGTTGCAGGGCGAGAGCGCCAACCTGTTGTCGGTCGGTGCGCTCGACTTCGGCCTGGTGGTCGATGCCAGCGTCATCATGGTCGAGAACATCTTCCGCCACATGGTGGAGCGATCGGCGCATGTGGAAAGCGGCAAAGGGCATTTCACGCTCGCCAACCGCTTCTCGGCGGTGCTGGGTGCGTCGAGCGAGGTCAGCCGGGGCATCTTCTTCGCCGCCGCGATCATCATCGCCAGCTTCCTGCCGCTGTTCACGCTGACCGGCGTCGAGGGCCATATCTTCGGCCCGATGGCCAAGACCTATGCCTATGCCATCACCGGCGGCCTGATCGCGACCTTCACCGTCGCGCCGGTGCTGGCGACGCTGCTGCTGCCGGACAAATTGTCAGAGGTAGAGACGTGGATCGTCGGCCGCCTGCGCCGCGTCTACGAACCTGCCGCCGCCTTCGCGCTGGGCAACCGGGTGATCGCGCTGGGCGGTGCGGTGCTGATGCTGCTGGTCGCCGTCGTCGGTGTGCGCTCGCTCGGCATCGAGTTCCTGCCGCACCTCGAAGAGGGCAATATGTACATCCGCGCGACGCTCCCTGCGTCGATCAGCCTTGAAGGCGGCCAGCCGGTCGTCAACGAGGTGCGGCGGATCATCATGAAATATCCGGAGGTCCAGTCGGTCCTGTCGGCGCAGGGTCGCCCCGACGACGGCACCGATTCGACCGGCTTCTTCAACGCCGAATTCTTCGTGCCGTTGAAGCCGTTCGACAGCTGGCCCAGCGGGGTGACCAAGGAAACGCTGACCGAGGAATTGTCGAAGAAGCTGCAACAGCGCTTCCCCGGCGTCGACTTCTCCTTCTCACAGTACATAGAGGATAACGTCGAGGAAGCAGCCTCCGGCGTGAAGGGCGCCAATTCGATCAAGCTGTTCGGACCCGACCTGCCGACGCTGGAAAAATACGCCGACCAGATCAAGGACCAGATGAGCAAGGTCCGCGGCATCGAGGATCTGGGCGTCTTCCAGTCGCTGGGCCAGCCGACCGTGCGCGTCGATGTCGATCGCGCCAAGGCGGCCCGCTACGGCCTGACGCCCGACGACGTGAACCAGACGGTCGCGGCGGCGATCGGCGGCAGCTCGACCGCCGACCTGTACGAGGCCGGCACCGACCGCCACTTCCCGATCATCGTCCGGCTGAAATCGGAACAACGCGATTCGATCGAGGCGATCCGCCGCATCACGATCGGCGCGCCCGCCACCGACGGCAGCAACACCACGATCCAGGTGCCGCTGTCCGAAGTCGCCAACGTCCACCTCACCAGCGGCGCGTCGTTCATCTATCGCGAGCATCAGGAACGCTACATCCCGATCAAATTCTCGGTGCGCGGCCGCGATCTGGGCGGCGCGGTGGACGAAGCGCGCGCACGCATCCAGCGTACCGTGCATCTGCCGAGCGGCTATCACCTGGAATGGGCGGGCGAGCTGGACAATCTCAACAACGCCATCGCGCGATTGGAGATCGTCGTGCCGATCAGCCTGTTGCTGATGCTGCTGCTGCTCTACGCCAATTTCGGGTCGATCCGCGACAGCCTGCTCGCCTTTGCGGCGATCCCGCTCGCCGTCGTCGGGGGCGTGCTGGCGCTGGCCTTGACCGGCACGGCGTTCAGCATCTCGTCCGCGATCGGCTTCGTTGCGCTGTTCGGTATCGCGGTGATGGACGGCATCCTTGTCGTGACGACGTACAACAACGCCGTCGACGAAGGGCATGACCGCAAGACGGCGCTCGCCACCACCGTGCGCCACAGCCTGCGCCCGGTCGTGATGACCTGTCTGGTCGCAGCGATCGGCCTGCTGCCCGCGGCGCTGTCGCACGGCATCGGCAGTCAGGTGCAAAAGCCGCTGGCGCTCGTGGTCGTCGGTGGCATGACGCTGGCGCCGGTGCTGATCCTGCTGATCCTGCCGGTGCTGATCGACCGCTTCTCGAAGCGCGTGCCGCCCGAGGATCGCGGTGCGCATGGTCGCGACGTCGGCCACCATCCGCACCCCGATCCCGATGCGCCCAATCCCGATGCCCCCGGTGAGGAGGCCCTCGCATGACCCGCACCCTCGTCATCCTGCTCGCCTGCTCGACCGCGGCGTGCGCGAGCACCGTCCACGACCTCGACGCGCATGCGCCGCTGCCCGCCGCCGCGACGCCCGCCACGATCGCCCCCGCGACCGGGCCGGCGCAGGGCTTCACCACCGCGCCGGTCGCGGCCGACTGGTGGACGGCGTTCGGCAGCCCGCAGCTCAACGCGCTGGTGGCCGAGGCGCTGGCGCGCAACAATGACATCGCCGTCGCCGACGCCTCGCTGCGGCAGGCGCGCGAGCTGGCAGGCGCGGCGGGCGGACAGGCCCTGCCGCAGATCGACGGCAGCTATCAGGCAGAGCGCACGCGCGTCTCCAATGCCCTGTCGCCCGCGGTCGCGGACCAGAACCAGCAGCTGTACACACTGCACACCGCGCAGGTCGCGGTCAGCTATCCGGTCGATCTGTTCGGCGGGGTGCGATCCAAGATCCGTTCGGCGCGGGCGCAGGCGGAGGTGCAGCGCCACCGGCTCGACGCGGCGCGCGCCAGCGTCGTCGCCAATCTGGTGCAGGCGATCGTCCAGCGCGCGGTGCTCGCCGACCAGGTCGAGGCGGCGCAGATCGCCATCACGGTCAATCGCGACATCCTGAAGAGCCAGTTGCAGCGCCAGCGCCTGGGCGCGATCGGCGCCGCCGACGTGGCGACGCAGCAGACCGCGCTCGCGATTGCGGAGGGTGCGCTGCCGCCGCTCGTCCGGCAGGAGGCACACCAGCGCGTGGTGATCGCCGCGCTGCTCGGCCGGCCGGCGGGTGATCCGCTGCCCGCGCTGCCGACGCTGGCGGCGCTGCAATTGCCGACCAGCCTGCCCGCCGTCCTCCCCTCCGACCTCGTCGCCCGCCGGCCCGACGTGCGCGCCGCGGCGGCGCAGCTGGAGGGCGCAGGCGCCGACGTGCGCACCGCGATCGCGGCGCGGCTGCCCTCGATCACGCTCAGCGGCACCGCGGGCGGATCGGCGCAGCGCTTCGGCGACATGTTCAAGGACGGCAATCCGTTCTGGACGCTGATCGGCGGGCTGACCCAGCCGATCTTCCACGCCGGCGCGCTGCGCCATCAGCAGCGTGCGGCCGAAGCAGCGCTGGACGGCGCCAAGGCGCAGTATCGCACGGCGGTGCTGACCGCGTTCGGCGACGTGTCCGATGCGCTGACCGGCCTGGCGACCGATGGCGTGGCGCTGGATGCCGCGACGCGGGCGAGCGATGCGTCGAACCGCGCCCTCACCTTCACCCGCCGGCAGCTGGCGCTGGGCGGAGTCGATTCGCTGGTGCTGCTCAACGCCACCGCCGCCGATGCGCAGGCGCGTGCGCAGCTGGTGCAGGCCAAGGGCGCGCGGCTGAGCGATACGGTGGCGCTATTCCTGGCGAGCGGCGGGCCGGTCGCCAGCCGGTGATCGGTCACCGCGAACGGGAGCGACGCATCAGGGCGCTCTGGATTGCTTCGCCACGCTCGCAATGACGATCAGGGATCCGTCGAGCGATAACGAAGCCAAACGAAAAGGGCCGGCACTGGGGATACCAGCGCCGGCCCTTTTCACGTGCCGAAATAGCGGTTTAGCGGCGGGGCTGCGCGCCCGGGGGAACCGCACCCGGGGGCATCGCGCCGGGCATACCGGGCATGCCGCCCTGCTGTGCCTGCATCTGCATCTGGCGGACCACCGCTTCCGGCAGGAAGTCGATCAGGTCGATGTCGAAGACGAGCGTCGAATTGCCGGGGATCGGACCCTTGGTCTCGGCGCCATAGCCAAGCGACGGCTTAATCCACACGCGGTACTTCGAGCCCTTGGGCATCAGCTTCAGCGCTTCGGAGAAGCCCGGGACGACGCCGGCGACGGGCATGGGGGTCGGCTGCTGCGACTTGTCGAAGACCGTGCCGTTCAGCAGCTTGCCTTCGTAGTTGATCAGCGCGACGTCCGCGTCGGTCGGCTTGGGCGCACCCGGTGCGCCGGGCTGCAGCACCTTGTACTGAAGGCCGGACGGGGTGGTGACGACGCCGCGGGCCCGGGCGTTGCGGGTCAGGAAGTCGTCGCCCTGGCGCGCGAGCGCGAACGCCGCGATGCAGGCCAGCGCGATGCCGACCCAGAGGTAGACGAGGTAGCTGCGCTTGACGGGCTGCAGCGGAACGGCGGTGACGGTGGACATCAGAGCACCTGGAGCTGTGGTGCCGGGCCGGCCGTCACCGGTTCAAAAGTCGCAAAAGTCACGCCGACGCGCGTGTTTCGCACACGCACGCCGGTGATTTTACAATGACTTACCGTGCGCCGTCGCGCTCAGCGCGCTTGCGCTCGAGCTTGCGGGCGCGACGGACCGCAGCGGCACGCTCGCGCGCACGCTTTTCCGACGGCTTCTCGTAGTGACGGCGCAGCTTCATCTCGCGATACACACCCTCACGCTGCAGCTTCTTCTTGAGCGCGCGAAGAGCCTGGTCGACATTGTTGTCGCGGACGACGATCTGCATAAAACCCAATCACTCCGGTCAATAGCTAATGCGGCCGCAGACAAGGAGTCCGCGCCGTGCGAACGGTGCCCCTAGCAGCGACATGCCCCATTGGCAACCCGTGACGACACGCGATGCCCAATCCGCCGCGGCCGGCATGGCGGCAAGCGTTGACAGGCTGGCTGAGAACAACGAGTGGTAACGCTAACCGCTAAATTGACAGACAAATAACAGGAGAGTGCCGGTCCATGACTGCCTGTGTGTTCGACCCTGCCGACGCGCTGGGCGCGGAATGGCGCGAAGGCCGCTGGATCGGCCGCATCGATCGCGGCGAAGGCCCCTGCCCCGTGCTGGTGGTGGACGGCATCGTCCATGACATGAGCCGCGTCGCACCGACGGTCGCCGATCTGGTCTCCGCCGCCGCCTTCGATCCGGCGGCGGGCGAGGCGATCGGTGCGCTGGATGCGATCGGCCTGTCGGTCGACGGCCCGGTCCGCCTGCTCTCCCCCATCGATCTGCAATGCGTAAAGGCGGCGGGCGTGACCTTCGCGGTATCGGCGATGGAGCGCGTGATCGAAGAGCGCGCCCGGGGCGATTCGAGCGCGGCGGCCGAAGTGCGCGGCCGACTCGAGGGGCGGATCGGCGGCAGCATGCGCGCGGTGGTGCCGGGATCGCCCGAAGCCGCGGCACTGAAGCAGGCGCTGATCGACGAGGGCCTGTGGTCGCAATATCTGGAGGTCGCGATCGGCCCCGATGCGGAAATCTTCACCAAATCGCCCGTGCTGTCGACGGTGGGCTGGGGCGCGGACGTCGGCGTGCGGTCCGATTCGACGTGGAACAACCCGGAGCCGGAGGTCGTGCTGCTGGTCGATGCCCAGGGCAAGGCGGTGGGCGCGACATTGGGCAATGACGTCAACCTGCGCGATTTCGAAGGACGATCGGCGCTGCTGCTGGGCAAGGCGAAGGACAATAACGCGTCCTGCTCGCTCGGCGCGTTCGTGCGCCTGTTCGACGACCAGTTCACGATGGACGACGTCCGCACTGCCGAAATCACGCTGCGGATCGAGGGCACCGACGGCTATACGCTGGATGGCAGCAGCGCGATGAGCCAGATCAGCCGCGATCCCGAAGAACTGAAACGACAGGCGCTGAGCGAGCATCATTATCCCGACGGATTCGTGCTGTTCCTGGGGACGCTGTTCGCGCCGACGCAGGACCGCGACGTCGCCGGTCAGGGCTTTACCCACAAGGTGGGCGATACGGTGGCGATCGCGACGCCGCGGCTGGGGCGGCTGGTCAATCGCGTCGTCCATTCGAAGGATGCGCCGGCATGGGAGTTCGGGATCGGTGCGCTGATCCGCAATCTGGCGGCACGGGGGCTGTTGCAATGACCGACACGACGATGACCGACACTCGGGCGATCTACCCCTCGCTGCGCGACCGGCGCGTGATCGTGACCGGCGGCGGATCGGGGATCGGCGCGGGGCTGGTCGAGGCGTTCGTACGGCAGGGTGCGAAGGTCGCCTTCGTCGACGTCGCCGAGGCCGAATCGCAGGCGCTGGTCGAGCGGTTGAGCGCAGGCGCGGCGCATGTGCCGCTGTTCCGGCGGCTGGACCTGACCGACCTCGACGCGGTCGCGCGGGTGTTCGCCGACATGCAGGAGGCGCTGGGCGGGGTCGACGTGCTGGTCAACAACGCCGGCAACGACGATCGCCACACCGTCGCCGACGTTACGCCCGCCTATTGGGACGAGCGGATGAACGTCAATCTGCGCCACCAGTTCTTCGCCGCCAAGGCGGTGGTGCCGGCGATGCAGGCGGCGGGCGGCGGGGTGATCGTCAACTTCGGGTCGATCAGCTGGCATTTGGGCCTCGAAGACCTGATCGTCTACCAGACCGCCAAGGCCGCGATCGAGGGTCTGACGCGCAGCCTGGCGCGCGATCTGGGCCGCAGCAACATCCGCGTGAATGCGGTGGTGCCGGGCAATGTGAAGACGCCGCGGCAAGAGAAATGGTACACGCCGGAGGGCGAGGCGGAAATCGTCGCGGGCCAGTGCCTGGACGGGCGCATCCTGCCCGAGGACGTGGCGGCGCTGGTGCTGTTCCTCGCGTCGGATGATGCGAAGATGTGTACGGGGCATAATTATTGGGTGGATGCCGGCTGGCGGTGAGGGCCTGTTCGGTTCCGTTCGTCACCCGGACTTGGTCCGGGGTCCGCTCCGCGGCTAGGGGGACGGCAAGAGGCCAGCCGACCCCGTGCGGCCCGGTGGACCCCGGACCAAGTCCGGGGTGACGGTGTGGGTGGCGTGGCCGTCCTCTTACCCCGATCGTTGCGGGCCAGTGCCTGGACGGGCGCATCATCCCTAAGGACGTGGCGGCGCTGGTGCTGTTCCTGGCGTCGGATGACGCGAAGATGTGTACGGGGCATAATTACTGGGTGGATGCCGGCTGGCGGTGAGGGGTTTGGGGGAAGCCTGTTCGTTTTCGTTCGTCACCCCGGACTTGGTCCGGGGTCCACTCCGCGGCCAGGGGGGCGGCAAGAGGTCAGCCGACCCCCGGCGGCCCGGTGGACCCCGGACCAAGTCCGGGGTGACGGTGTCGGTGGCGTGGCCGTCCTCTCACCCCGCGTGACTTTCCGTCCCCTATTCGACTAGGCAGCGGGCTTCGCAACGCATGGGAGCTGGCGGCTTGGGCAGGGTGATGAGGGCGGTGGCGCGGGTTTGGGCGATGCTGCTGCTTGCCCTGGCGATGCCGGCGCTGGCGCAACCCTCCCCTGTCGACACCGCGAGCCGCGAACTCGCCGGGGCGGAGACCGACCTTGCCGCGGTCGATTCGGCGCTCGATGGCAAGGTCGATCGAGCCGGCCGGGCCGATCTGCGCACGCGGGCGCTCGCCGCGCAGAGCGATGCGCGCGATGCGGCGGATCAGCTGCGCGGGCAACTGGCGCTGGTCGATGCCCGGATCGCCGGGCTGGGGCCGCCCGCCGCCGGCGTCACCGAAGCGCCCGACATCCGCGCCGAACGCAAGGCGCTGGCGCAGGCGCGCGATGCACTCGATTCGAAGGTGAAGCGCGGGCAGCTGATCGCGGTGGAGGCCGGGCAGCTGGTCGCCGAAATCGATGAGGCTCAGGCGGCGGAGATCGGCCAGCGCATCTCCGTCCGGTCGCCCTCCCCCGTCTCGCCCGTGTTCTGGGAGGAACTGCTCTCCGCAATGCCGCGCGATGCGCGCCGGGTCGCGACGCTGATGCGGCGCGAATGGTCGCAGGGCGATGTCGCGCTCCGCGCGGGCAAGCCGTGGACCGCGCTGCTCGGCGCGGTGCTGGCGCTGCTGCTGTTGTTCCCCGTCCGGCAGCGGCTGCGCGGGATCGGCCAGCGCTATCTGGTCAGCGACGCGCCGGGCCACCGCGTGCGACGATCGGCCAATGCGATGTGGCGGGTGCTGATCGGCACGGCGATGCCGACCGCCGCCGCCTTCGTGCTGGTGCAGGGGTTGCGCTGGGCGGCGCTGATCGCCCCCGCCTGGAGCCAGCTGGCCGACGCGCTGATCGGCGCTGCGGGCTTTTCGGGATTCACTGCCGCGGCGGGCGCTGCCTTCCTGATGGCGCGTCAGCCATCGTGGCGGGTGGTGCCGCTGACCGATGCGGTCGCGACCGCGCTGCGTCCGACGGTGTGGGTGTTTGCCACGCTGACCTTCGTCGTCATCCTGCTGGATGCGTTCAATACCGCGATCGGCGCCAGCCCGCCCGTATTGCTGGCGTCGCAGGTCGCGGAGGCGATCGCCAATCTGCTGCTGATCGGCGGTACGCTGCTGGTGATCGGGCGGCTGCGCGCGCGCGCCGCGGCGAATGGCGCGGATGCGCAGGAGGCGGCGACCAGCGTCGGCGTCGGCGCGGCGACGGTGGCGCTGTGGCTCGTCGTGACAGGCGCGGGGCTGGCGCTGCTGGCGGGCTATATCGGGCTGGCGGCGACGGTGTTGCAGTTCGTGCTGTGGGCGACGCTGCTGGGCATCTGCACCTATCTGCTGATGATCGTCATCGACGATGTCGCGACCAGCCTGTTCCAGCGGGACAGCCGCGTCGGCACGACATTGCGCCACGGTGTCGGCGTGGGCGGCAGCGCGGTGGACCAGTTCGGCGTGCTGCTGTCCGCGGCGCTGCGGCTGGCGATCCTCGCCATCGCGCTGGGGCTGGTGCTGTATCCGTTCGGAGCGGGCTTCGGATCGGTTCTCGACCGGCTGAGCGGGCTTGCGCGCGGCGTGCAGATCGGCGGGATCGCGATTTCGCCGGGCAGCATTCTGCGCTTCATCGCCGTGCTCGCGATCGGCCTGTTCCTGGTGCGGCAGTTCATGGGCTGGCTGGACCAGCGCTATCTGCCGACCACCGACCTCGACGGCAGCGTGCGCAATTCGATCCGGCTGGTCGCGCGCTACGTGGGCATCGCGCTGGCGGTCATCTGGTCGCTCGCCTCGCTCGGCATCGGGATGGAGCGGATCGCGCTGCTGTTGTCGGCGCTGTCGGTCGGCATCGGTTTCGGCTTGCAGGCGATCACGTCCAATTTCGTATCCGGCCTGATCCTGCTCGCCGAGCGGCCGATCAAGATCGGCGACCTGATCCGCGTCGGCACCGACGAGGGTGACGTGAAGCGCATCAACGTGCGTTCGACCGAGATCGAGCTCGCCGATCATTCGACGCTGATCGTCCCCAATTCGGAGCTGATCACGAAATCGGTACTCAACAAGACGCTGAGCGCGCCGCTGGGGCGGATCCAGGTGCAGTTCACCGTGCCGATCGAGGCGGATGCCGATCGCGTGCGCGAACTGGTGCTGGAGACGTTCGCGGCGGAACCGGCGATCCTCGATACGCCCGAGGCCAAGGCGTTCATCGACGGGATCGCCGACGGACGCGTGCGCTTCAACTGCTTCGCGCATGTCGAAAGCCCGCGCGCGGCATATAGCGCCCGCAGCAACGTGCTGATCGTCCTGCTGCGGCGGATGCGCGAGGCGGGGATCGAGCTTGGCACGGTGCCGCAGAAGCTGGAGCTGGTGTCCGCACTCCCCGCCCCCGAACCGGCCGCGACCGAGCCCAGCGCGCCCTGACCGGCTTGCCCGGTACCGGCGAAGGGGATAGCGCTCCGCGCCATGACCAGCCTGCCGGACTGCCCGCCCGCCCCGCCGCGCCAGCATGAACATGTGATCATCGTCGGCGGCGGCTTTTCGGGGACGCTGTTCGCGATCAATCTGCTGCGCCACGAAGGGCCGCGCGCGACGCTGATCGAGCGGCGCCCCATCAGATGGCGCGCGGCGTCGCCTATAGCGCGGCGCATGCCGAGCACCTGCTGAACGTACGCGCCGGCAA
Organism: Sphingomonas sp. NIC1; assembly: GCF_001638925.1. Lineage (NCBI taxonomy): Bacteria > Pseudomonadati > Pseudomonadota > Alphaproteobacteria > Sphingomonadales > Sphingomonadaceae > Sphingomonas > Sphingomonas sp. NIC1. Next base: position 2,670,174 of record NZ_CP015521.1, on the reverse strand, counting down.
CATGAGCGCGCTGCCCGACGATCCCGGCCATTTCGTACGCTGGTTGGAGGCGGAGGGACTGGGCGATGCCAAGACCTTCGTCTCGCGGCGCATCTATGGGCGCTATCTGCGCGGGCTGCTCGACGCGGCAATGGCGGCACATCCGGGGCGGATCGCGCTGGTCGAGGGCGAGGTGTGCGCGATCGACCGCAGTGGCGCGGGCGTGACGCTGTCGCTGCGAAGCGGCGAGGCGATTGCCGCGGATGCGGCGGTGCTGGCGCTGGGTAACCTGCCGCCGCATACGCCGGGCGGACTCGATCCGGCCGCGCTGCCGGCGGGCTGCTATCTGTCCGATCCCTGGGCGGGCGACATTGCGGCGGAGCTGACCGACGCCGACCGCGTGGTGTTGATCGGCAGCGGGCTGACCGCGATCGATGCGGCGCTGACGCTGGAGGCGGCGGGGTTCCAAGGCGAGATCCTCGCGCTGTCGCGGCGCGGTCTGTCGCCGCGGGCGCATGCCGACCTGCCGGGGCAGCCGGGGTTACGCGAGAAACCGGCGGGGACGCTGTCGGCGCTCGTGCGGCATGTGCGGACCCGGGCCGAAGCGATCGGATGGCGCGCCGCGGTGGACGAGTTGCGCCCCGTGACGCAGCTGATGTGGGGCGCGGCAGACGCGGTGACGCGGGCGCGGTTCCTGCGGCACGTGCGCCCCTATTGGGACGTGCATCGGCATCGGCTGGCGCCCTCGATCGCGGCGAAGATCGATGCGCTGGTCGCGGAGGGGCGGCTGCGGTTCGTGGCGGGGCGGATCGTCGGGGCCGAGGCGGAGGGCGATGGCGCCTCGCTGACCTGGCGACCGCGGGGCAGCGAGGGAACCGAAACCACGTCGGCGCGGCGGATCGTCAATTGCACCGGGCCGCAGGGGGATCTGCTGCGTTCGGAAGAGCCGCTGCTGCGGCAGCTGATCGCTGCGGGGCTGGCCCGCCCTGACAGTTTGCGCATCGGGCTGGATGTCGACCACCAGTCGCAGGTGATCCATGCCGACGGGACGGTCGACGACCGGCTGTTCTGCATCGGACCGATGACCCGCGGCGACCTGTGGGAGGTCGTGGCGGTGCCCGATATCCGCCAGCAGAACTGGACGCTGGCGCGGCGGTTCGCGCATGCGCAATGGGTGGGTGGCGAGGGACTGTAACGTCCCCCGCCCCTCCCGATTTACCAGTTGATGCCGACGCGGGCGTAGAGGTAGCGGCCGTTGAACCCGAACGGCGAATAATAGGGGAAGCCCAGCACGCCGGTGGAGTTGTTCGCGGCGATCTGGCGATCGGGATAAACGTCGAACAGGTTGCTGACGCCGAGGCCGATCTGCGCGCCCTTGGGGGCCGAATAGCGCAGTTCGAAATCGGTGATCGCGTGCTGGCCGGTGTGGACGTCGGCGGTGCCGCTCGCCAGCGTGCCCGGCTGGTTGACGTCGCCGTAATAGGTGACGCGGGCGAGCGCGCCGAGCTTGTCGAGCGACCAGTCGATCGTGCCGGTGATCTTCTCGCCCGGCGTGCCCTGTTCCAGCGTCAGGATACGGCTGCGCGCGAACAACGTCGGTGCGGGGTTGAGCGTCGCGGTCGAGGTGGGGACGCGGGTGACGTCGATCTTGTTGATGTTGCCGGCCAGCGTGAAGTCGAACGCGCCCGCGCTCTCCGTGCGCCAGCGATAGTGGGCGACCGCGTCGATGCCCTTCGTCGTCGAGGCGAGGCCGTTGATGAAGAAGCGCGCCGCCGAAAATCGCTGGTCTGTACTGTTAAGCAGATTTGCAACCTGCGTGCTAAACGTGCCAGGAATATTCTCCGACAGGCCGATCTGGTTGCGAATGCGGATCGAATAGGCATCGACCGTCAGGTCGAAGCCGCCAGCGCGGATCACCGTGCCGAGCGAGATGTTGGTGGACTTTTCCGCCTGCAACGGCCGCCCGCCGAGCGCGACGCCGACCGGATCGGTCGACGGCACGGTGCCGGTCAGGATCGGCACACCGTTGGTGACGACCGAAGCGACCTGGGTGAAATATTGCTGTTGCAGCGACGGCGCACGGAAGCCGGTGGAGATGGTGCCGCGCAACGCGAACCAGGGCGCGACGTCGTAGCGCGCCGAGAATTTGCCGTTGGCGGTGCTGCCGAAGTCCGAATAATCCTCGGCCCGGCCGGCGAGGCCGATCAGCAGCGCATCGGTGAGCTGCGCTTCGAGGTCGAGGTAGACGCTGCCGCTGCGGCGGTTGCGCTTGGTGGCGTTGCGGGGCGCGAAGCCGCCGAAGCCTTGCGCGCCCGGTGCCGACCCGGCGACCGCATCGGTCGCACCGGCCGGGTAATCGTAGGAGGCGCGCTCGCCCGGCGTGATCTTATAGCCTTCGCGGCGCCCCTCGATGCCGAAGGCGACGTTCAGCGACTGGAAGACGTCGAACTTGCGGGTGACGTCGAGGCCGGCGACATACTGGTCGTAGGCGACCGCACCGTCGTAGAAGTTGCGCGGGGTGCTCGACCCATAGGCGTAGTTCGCCGAATTGAGCGTGCGGAAGTCGACGGTGTTGCGGCCGTAGCTCAGCGACAGGTCGACGTCGAAGTCCGACACGGTGCCGCGCAGGCCGATCGCCGAGTTGATATCCTTCGACTTGGTATTGATGATCGGCAGGAAGCCGTTGGGATAGCCGGCAAGCGTCAGCTGGGTGATCGTCGCGGCGCTGGCATTGTCGGCGCGGATGCGCGGGAAGGCCGCGCCGCGGGTGTCGCGGTCCTGATAGCCGCCGAACGCATACAGCTTCAGGTTGTCGGTCAGCGAGGTGCCGGCGTTGACGAAGCCGGTGAACTGTTCGACCTCCGGGTCGCCATAGCGGCCGGTGACGCGGGTCGGCGTCACGCGCGGATCGAAGTCGGCGCGGTTGGTCGGCTGGCGCTTGAGGTATTCGCCCGAGATGGTGACGAAGCCGTCGCTGCCGAAGTCGATGCCCTGCCAGGCCGAGGCGGTGACGGTGTGTTCGCCGGTGACATGGCGGCTGCCGCGCGCCGTATCGACCTGCGTGTCGTAGAAGCCGTAATTGACCTGCGCGCCGCCGCCCGAGCGGGCTTCGCGAAGGCGGAGGTTGACGACGCCGGCAATCGCGTCCGAGCCGTACTGCGCCGAGGCGCCGTCGCGCAGCACCTCGATCCGGTCGAGTGCCACCGTCGGGATGGTGTTGAGGTCGACCGCCGCCGAGCCGCGGCCCACTGTGCCGTTGGTGTTGAGGTTGGCGGAGGTGTGGCCGCGGATGCCGTTGATGAGCACCAGCGTCTGGTCGGGCGACAGGCCGCGCAGCGTCGCCGGGCGGATCGCGTCGGTCGCGTCGTTGGCGCTAGGCCGCGGGAAGTTGATCGAGGGGGCGACGGTGGCGAGCGCCGTCGCGAGCTCGGTGGTGCCCTGCCGTTGGAGGCTGGCGCCGCTCAGCACGTCGACGGGGGCGACACTGTCGAGGCGGCTGCGGCCGGTGGCGCGGGTGCCGGTGACGATGATGTCCTGGCCCCCATCTGGATTATTGGCATCCGCGGTCGAGGCGGCGTCGGCGACGGGGGCCGACTGGGCGGCTTCGGTCTGCGGTGCGGCTTGCGGCGCTGCCTGGGCAAGCGCTGCGGCGCTGGCGGCGGCGAGGAGTTCGCTGATGATGGTCACGGTTCAGCCCCTTTTGGAATCGTTGCGCTGGGTAGCGGATGGGGCGGGATAGCCCATCGATCCGGTGGATGAACCGCAAGAAAAACTTTGCTGCGGTGCGGTAGGGGTTGCCCCCTCGTCACCCCGGACTAGGTCCGGGGTCCACCGGGCCGCGGGGGCAGCGCTCGAGCCTCCAGCCCGCCCCCTCGCCGCAGAGTGGACCCCGGACCAAGTCCGGGGTGACGGGGTGGGTGGGCAGGCGTTACGCCCCCTTCCGCTTGAGCAGCGCGGTGCGGAGGCACTGGCACACCGGTTCGTCGCGCTGGTTGAGGAGGATGTGGCGGAAGGTGACGAGGCCGGCGTCGGGGCGGGACTTGCTGTCGCGCAATTCCACCACTTCGGTTTCGGCGCGGAGCGTGTCGCCGATGAACACCGGCTTGGGCATCACCAATTTGTCGTAGCCGAGGTTCGCGACCAAAGTACCGAGCGTCGTGTCGCCGACCGACAGGCCGACCATCAATGCGAAGGTGAAGGTGCCGTTGACGAGGATCTGGCCGAACTCGCTCGCCTTCGCCGCTTCGGCGTCGAGGTGGAGCGGCTGCGGATTGTGCGTCATGGTCGAGAACAGAAGATTGTCCGTCTCGGTCACGGTGCGGCGGATGTCGTGCGTCAGGCGGTCGCCGACCTGCCATTCGTCGTAGAAGCGGCCGGCCATTATTGCTCTCCCTGCGGTGCGATGCGGACGAGCAGCGTGCCTTCGGGCACCTGCGCCTCGGGCGTGGCGGTGAGGTCTGCGACCACGCCGTCGAAGGGGGCGGTGAGGCTGTGCTCCATCTTCATCGCCTCCAACGTGACGAGGCGCTGGCCCTTGGTGACGGATTGGCCGGCGGTGACGTCGACCGCGATGATGCGGCCCGGCATCGGCGACAGGATCGCGCCATCCCCTGCCCCGCCGGCCGCGGCGGCGGCGGCGCGATAGGGGGTGATTTCCCATGTCTGGCCGCCTTCGGTGACGAGGAGGCGGTCGGGGGCCACCACATCCGTTCGCCCTGAGCCTGTCGAAGGGCTGGTTTCCAAACGCGAACCGGTCGCTTGGGGGGAGCCGCCCTTCGACAGGCTCAGGGCGAACGGGGTGTGGGGTTGGCTCAGGGCGAACGGGGTGTGGGGTTGGCTGAAGTCCACCTCCACCGGCTCCCCCGCGACCGACAGCATCGCCATCTGACGCGGCGCGGCGTTGAGGCGGAAGCCCGGCACCGGTTGCGGCCCGGCGAGCGCCTGGGCGGCTTCCACCAGCACCTCTTCGCTGGGCAGCGCGGGCGGCATCAGCGCATCGCCTTCGCGGGCGATGAGGCCGGTGTCGAGGGTGGCGGCGACGAAGGCGGGGTGGTCGAGCGCCTCGACGAGGAAGCCCGCGTTGCTGCGCAGCGGCCAGACAATCGCGGCGTCGAGCGCGTCGGCGAGCGTTTCGCGCGCCTCTTCACGGGTGTCGCCATGGGCGATCACCTTGGCGATCATCGGGTCGTAATAGGGGGTGATCGTCGCGCCCTGCTCCACCCCGGTATCGACGCGCACGGTGTCGCCGAGATCGAAGGCGTCGAGGCGGCCGATGCTGGGTAGGAAGCCCTTGGCGGGATCCTCCGCGTAGAGGCGCGCTTCCATCGCGTGACCGTGGATCGCCAATTGCTCCTGACGGCAGGGTAACGGCTCGCCGCTGGCGACGCGGAGCTGCCATTCGACGAGGTCCTGGCCGGTGATCATCTCGGTCACGGGATGCTCGACCTGGAGCCGGGTGTTCATCTCCATGAACCAGATGCGGTCGGCGTTCAGGCCTTCGCTGGCGTCGGCGATGAACTCGATCGTGCCGGCGCCGACATAGTCGACCGCCTGCGCGGCGCGGACCGCGGCGGCACAGACCGCCTCGCGGGTCGCGGCGTCCATGCCGGGCGCGGGCGCTTCCTCGATCACCTTCTGGTGGCGGCGTTGGAGCGAGCAGTCGCGTTCGAACAGATGGACGACATTGCCGTGGGCATCGCCGAAGACCTGCACCTCGATATGGCGCGGGGAGAGGACGTATTTTTCGAGCAGGACGCGGTCGTCGCCGAACGAGGCCGCCGCCTCGCGCTGGCAGCTGGCGAGCGCTTCGGCGAAATCGGCGCCATCGTCGACGCGGCGCATGCCCTTGCCGCCGCCGCCCGCCACCGCCTTGATGAGGACGGGATAGCCGATCGCGTCGGCCTCGGACCGGAGGCGATCGGGCGACTGGTCTTCGCCGAGGTAGCCGGGGGTGACGGGCACGCCGGCGGCGATCATCCGCGCCTTGGCGGCGTCCTTCAGGCCCATTGCGCGGATGCTGTCGGGATTGGGACCGACCCAGATCAGGCCGGCGTCCTGCACCGCCTGCGCGAAGTCGGCATTTTCGCTCAGGAACCCGTAGCCGGGGTGGATCGCCTGTGCGCCGGTGGCCTTGGCCGCGGCGATGATGCGCTCGCCGATCAGATAGCTTTCGGCCGGGCGCGGGCCGCCGATCGCGACGGCTTCGTCGGCCTCGCGGACGTGCAGCGCGGTCGCATCGGCATCGGAATGGACCGCGATCGTGCGGATGCCGAGGCCGCGCGCGGTGCGGATGATGCGGCAGGCGATCTCGCCGCGATTGGCGATGAGCAGCGATTCGATCACGGGGCGCTCCGGGGGAAATGTTGCTGGAAGTGGAGGAAGTGGAGGGTACGTCGTGTCCCGGACACCGGGGGCTGCGAGGGCGAGAAACGTACCGGGGTGTGTGCGGCAGGGGCGAGGAGCGCGGCCATGCGCTCCCTCCATACCACAGGCGCTATCGTGTAGGACAGCGCCATCGGGCCTCCCCCTATCCTCCCCGAGCTTGTCTCGGGGAGGGGGACCATGCGAAGCATGGTGGAGGGGCGCGCGCAGCGCGAGACGGGCGACACGCGATGCTCAAGGGGACAGGAAAGGCCTATCGCCGGTCGCGTGCATTGCGCCGCGAGTTGAGTCTGCCCGAAGTCCTGTTGTGGCAGGCGCTGCGCCGCCGCTCTACCGGGTGGAAGTGGCGCAAGCAGCATCCCGCGGGTCCCTTCACGCTCGACTTCTACTGTGACGCCGCAAAGCTGTGTGTCGAGGTCGATGGCGAAGCGCATGATCGCGGGGATCGACCGGAACGCGACGTGCGTCGTGACGCCTGGCTCGCCGACCGTGGCGTGAAGACGGTACGGGTGCCGGCGGCGGCGGTGCTGCGCGATCTGGATGCGGTCGTACGTGGCATCGCCGCACGCGCGCTGGAGCGCGCGCCCCTCCACCACCGGCCTGCGGCCGGCGGTCCCCCTCCCCAAGCGGCGCTTGGGGAGGAATAGGCGGGTCCCGCCGATCACATCCGGAACACGCCGAAGCTGGGCCGCTCCGGGATGGGGGCGTTGAGGCAGGCGGCGAGGCTGAGGCCGAGGACGTCGCGGGTCTGCGCCGGATCGATGATGCCGTCGTCCCACAGGCGGGCGGTGGCGTACCAGGGGTTGCCTTCGTCTTCGTATTTGGCGCGGACGGGGGCCTTGAAGGCTTCGGCCTGGTCGGGCGTCCAGCTGTCCGCGTCGCGGTGGACGGTGGCGAGGACGCTGGCCGCCTGTTCACCGCCCATCACGCTGATCCGGCTGTTGGGCCAGGTGAACAGGAAGCGGGGCGAATAGGCGCGGCCGCACATGCCGTAATTGCCCGCGCCGAAGCTGCCGCCGATCAGGATGGTGATCTTCGGCACGCTCGCCGTGGCGACGGCGGTGACGAGCTTGGCGCCATGTTTGGCGATGCCTTCCGCCTCATACTTCCCGCCGACCATGAAGCCCGAAATGTTCTGGAGGAACAGCAGCGGGATTTTGCGCTGGCAGGCAAGCTCGATGAAATGCGCGCCCTTTTGCGCGCTTTCGCTGAACAGCACGCCGTTGTTGGCGAGGATGGCGACGGGCAGGCCGTGGATGGTGGCGAAGCCGCAGACCAGCGACGCGCCGTACAGCGCCTTAAATTCGTGGAATTCGGAAGCATCGACCAGGCGCGCGATCACCTCATGGACGTCGTACGGCGCGCGGACGTCGTCGGGGATCAGGCCGTAGAGGTCCTCCGCCGGGTAGAGCGGGGCGCGCGCCGGGGCGATCTGCGGGCCGGTCTGTTCGGGCAGCGTCGCGACGATGTCGCGGACGATCGACAGCGCATGGTCGTCGTTTTCGGCGACATGGTCGACGACGCCCGAGCGGCGGCCGTGCGTGTCGGCGCCGCCGAGGTCTTCGGCGCTGATGACCTCTCCGGTCGCGGCCTTCACCAGCGGCGGGCCGGCGAGGAAGATCGTGCCCTGGCCGCGGACGATGATCGTCTCGTCGGACATGGCGGGGACATAGGCACCGCCCGCGGTGCAGCTGCCCATGACGCAGGCGATCTGCGGGATGCCGAGCGCCGACATGTTCGCCTGGTTGAAAAAGATGCGGCCGAAGTGATCGCGGTCGGGAAAGACCTCTGCCTGGTGCGGCAGGTTGGCGCCGCCGCTGTCGACCAGGTAGATGCACGGCAGGCGGTTTTCCTGCGCGATCTCCTGTGCGCGGAGGTGCTTCTTCACGGTCAACGGGAAGTAGGTGCCGCCCTTCACCGTCGCGTCGTTGCACACGATCATCACCTGTCGGCCCGAGACGCGGCCGATGCCGGCGATCATGCCCGCGCCGGGGACGTCATCGTCGTAGAGGCCGTAGGCGGCGAGCTGGCCGATTTCGAGGTAGGCGCTGCCGGGATCGAGCAGGCGTTCGACGCGATTGCGGGGGAGCAGCTTGCCGCGGGCGGTGTGGCGCTCGCGGGATTTCGCGTTGCCGCCGAGGCCGGCCTTGGCGACGTCGGCGCGCAGGCGGTCGGCGAGCGCGCGGTTGTGCGCGGCGTTGCGGGCGAAGGCTTCGCCATCGCGGGCGACGGTGGTGGGGAGCGTGGGGCCCATCAGATCCTCCCCAAGCTTGCTTGGGGAGGGGGCGTGTGAGCGAGATCGTGTCCCCCGGACACGATCTTGGCTTGCTGGGAGCAAGCCAAAGCTCCCACGCCGCGTAGCGGTGGTGGAGAGGCGGTGCGAAGCACCGGCTGCGCCGGCCCCTCCACCACCGGTCTGCGACCGGCGGTCCCCCTCCCCGCGCTGCGCGCAGGGAGGAATTGGTAGGCCCTCACTGCGCCACCTTCGGCGCGGCGCCGATGAGTTCGCGGCCGATGAGCATGCGGCGGATTTCGTTGGTGCCGGCGCCGATGTCGAGCAGCTTGGCGTCGCGCAGGAAGCGTTCGACCGGCCAGTCCTTGGTATAGCCGGCGCCGCCCAGCGCCTGGATCGCCTCGAGCGCGACCTTCACCGCATTTTCGCTCGCCAGCAGGATCGCGCCGGCGGCATCGAAGCGGGTGGTCTTGCCGGCGTCGCAGCTCTTGGCGACGGCATAGACATAGGCGCGGGCCGAGTTGAGCGCGACGTACATGTCGGCGATCTTGCCCTGCATCAGCTGGAACTGGCCGATCGGCTGGCCGAATTGCTTGCGGTCGCGCACGAAGGGCACGACGACGTCGAGGCACGCCTGCATGATGCCGAGCTGGATGCCGGCGAGCACCGCGCGCTCGTAATCGAGGCCGCTCATCAGCACGCCGACGCCACCGTTGAGCGGCCCCATGATCTGTTCGGCGGACACGTAGCAATCGTCGAACACGAGTTCCGCGGTCGGCGAGCCGCGCATGCCCATCTTATCGATCTTCTGACCGATGCTGAAGCCGGGCATGTCCTTTTCGATCAGGAAGGCGGTGATGCCGCGCGACCCCTCACCCGTCTTCGCATAGACGACGAGCGTGTCGGCGTAGGCCGCGTTGGTGATCCAGAATTTGGTGCCGTTGAGGACGTAGCCGTCTCCTCGCGCCTCGGCACGCAGCTTCATCGAGACGACGTCGCTGCCCGCGCCCGCTTCGGACATGGCGAGGCTGCCGACGTGTTCGCCGCTGATGAGCTTGGGCAGGTATTTCGCCTTCTGCTCCGCGTTCGCCCAGCGGCGGATCTGGTTGATGCAGAGGTTCGAATGCGCGCCATAGCTGAGGCCGATCGACGCCGATGCGCGGCTGACTTCCTCCACCGCGACGACATGTTCGAGATAGCCGAGGCCGAGGCCGCCGTCGGCTTCCTCGACGGTGATGCCGTGCAGGCCGAGCTCGCCCATCGCGGTCCACAGCTCGTCCCGAGGGAACCAGTCGTCGGCGTCGATCTTGGCGGCGAGCGGCGCGATCCGGTCGGTGGCAAAGCGCTGCGTCGAGTCGCGGATCATGTCCGCGGCCTCGCCGAGGGCGAAATCGAAATCGGGTGTCACATCCGCTCCTTATGTCTTTGCGCCCCTGCTACCACAGGCACGGGCGGCAGGGAAAATCGACAGCGGACGCGGCGACGTATAGATGACATCTATGATCGACCGCTATCTGATCCGCTATTGCCTCGGCGTCGTCGATCAGGGTAGCTTTTCCGCGGCCGCGGCCAGCGCGCGGGTGACGCAGCCGACGCTGTCGGCGGGGATCGCCAAGCTGGAGGCATTGCTCGGCCAGCAACTGTTCGACCGCAGCGGGCGGCGGGTGCGGCTGACCGAAGCGGGGACGCGCTTCGTCGATCATGCCCGGCGGATCGAGGCGGAGTTCGCCGCCGCCGAACGCGCGGTGCAGGCGACGCCGCCGCATCGGCTGATCCGCATCGGCGTGGCACCCACCGTCTCCACCATCGCGCTGGGCGAGGCGCTCGCTGCGGCGCGGGCCGCGGCGCCGGACGAGCGGATCGAGATCGTCGAAGGGCGGACGAGCGAGTTGCAGGGCAAGCTGGACCACGGCCGCATCGACGCGCTGCTCGGCCCCGGCGTGGCGCGCGATGCGGATGACGTGCGGTTGTTCGAGGAGGGCTATGGCGTGGCGATGGCGGTGACGCACCCCCTCGCCCACCGCGCCAGTGTGACCGCGGAGGATATCGCCGGCGAGACGATGATCGTGCGACGTCAATGCGAGGCATTGCCGCTGGTCAGCCGCTTCTTCACCGCGCGCGGCGTCCGCCCGTTCATGGCGGCGCGGACGGTGAGCGACGATCGCGCGGGCGCTTATGTCGCCGCGGGGCTGGGCATTACGGTGATGCCGTACAGCCTGCGCACGCCGGGCGTGGCGATGCCCGCGCTGGCAGGGTTCGAGCTGACGCGGGTGGTGGGCGTACGCGTGCCGGTCGCGGCGCGGGCGCGGCTGGCGCCCAGCGGGGCATGGCAGGCGTTCGTGGCGGGGATGAGGCACGACACGGTGCCCGCCTGACGCAAACGGCGGGTCGTCTGGTCTTGGTGTCAGGTCACCCCTCCCCTTGCCAATTGCCTCGATCCAGGCATTCTATAGCCGGCTATAGAATGGAGGCGTTATGGACGGCGTGGTGGAGGGCAATCCGCATCTGTTTCTGGGTAGCCGGTTGAAGCGGCTGGGCGACCGGATGCAGGCGGATGCGGCGGCCTTTACCGGGCAGGCGGGCCTGTCGGTGCCGCCAGGGCTGTTTTCGGTGCTGGCGACGCTGGATGCGCAGATCGAGCTCAGCGTCGGCGCGCTCGCCAGCGCGCTGGGCGTTACCCAGCCTTCGATGACCAAGGCCGTGACGAAGCTGGCGGATGCCGGCCTGGTGGCGGTGTCTCGGCCGGCCGCGGACCGGCGGCAGGCCATCGTTGCGCTGACCGAGACGGGGATACATGCGGTGGCGGTGGGGCGCCGATCGATCTGGCCGATGGTGGACGCTGCCGTGCAGGAGGTCACGCACGATCTGCCGGGCAGTTTCATCGCGCAGATCGCCGAGATCGAGCGCCGTCTGGACGCCCGATCGATCAGCGAGCGGGCATCCAGCAAGATCGCGGTGGACTTGCAGCCGGCCACCGACGACGCATTGCCCGCGATCGCCGCGCTGCTGAACCGGGCCTATCGCGGTGCGGACAGCGGCGCCGGCTGGAACAGCGAGGCCGCGCTGATCGATGGCGACCGCACCACGGTAGCGCTGCTGCACCAGGAGCGGTCGGACTATCCCGACGCCACATTGCTCGTCTGGCGGTTCGGCGAGGCCATACAGGGGTGCGTATGGCTGAAGCCTGAGGGCGATGGCGATGGCGATGGCGATTGGTATCTTGGGTCGCTGGCCGTCGATCCGCGGCTTCAGAATGGCGGCGCGGGCCGGCGGCTGCTGGCGGCCGCGGAGGCATGGGCCCGGGCGCGCGGGGGCACCCGCATCCGCATGACCGTCGTCCACGTCCGAGACACGCTGATCGCCTGGTATGCGCGGCGCGGCTATCGCCCGACCGGTGACACCGAACCGTTCCCCTATGCCGACGAACGCTTCGGCCGACCCAAGCGCCCCGACCTGCATTTCATCGTGCTGACCAAATCGCTGGCAGAGGAGCGCGGGTAGCCGCGTCGGTCGCGCACAAAAAAAGGCGCGGGAATTGCTCCCCGCGCCCTTCCATGTCTCGCGACGCGGCGGATTACTCCGCGGCGGCGGTGCCCTTCGCGGGGCGCGTGTCGCGGCGTTCGGCGATACGCGCCGACTTGCCGGTGCGGCCACGCAGATAATAGAGCTTCGCGCGACGCACGGCGCCCTTGCGGACGACGTCGATCGAATCGATGTTCGGCGAATACAGCGGGAAGACGCGCTCGACGCCCTCGCCGAAGCTGATCTTGCGGACGGTGAACGACGAGCCCATGCCCTTGTTCGAACGCGCGATGCACACGCCTTCGTAGTTCTGGACGCGGGTACGCTCGCCTTCGACGACCTTCACGCCGACCTTCAGCGTATCGCCGGGACGGAATTCGGGGATCGCGCGCTTGGCGGTCAGCTTTTCGATCTGCTCGGCTTCGAGCTGCTGAATGAGGTTCATGACTTCAGTCCTTACGTCGCCGCGCGCCAGAGGGAGGTTGGACCCGAGCGCCCTCATGGCGCTCCCAAAGGTCCGGCCTCCGTAGCCGTGTATCGACCTCTGCCTGGTGTTGCCGCCAGGCCGCGATCTTCGCATGATCCCCCGATCGCAGCACTTCGGGGATCGTGCGCCCTTCCCATTCATAGGGGCGGGTATATTGCGGATATTCGAGCAGCCCCGTTTCGAAGCTCTCGTCATCCCCGCTGGAAGGCGCGCCCATTACGCCGGGACGCAGCCGAATGCAAGCGTCGAGCAGCACCAGCGCCCCCATCTCGCCGCCCGACAGAATGTAGTCGCCGATCGAGACCTGTTCGATCGCGCGGCCTTCGAACAGGCGTTCGTCGAAACCTTCGAACCGGCCGCACAGAATGATGACGCCGGGGCCGTTCGCGAGGGCGCGGACGCGGCTCTGGGTGAGCGGCGCGCCGCGCGGGGTCATGGCGAGGATCGGGCGACCGTCCGCGACGCGGTCCACCGCCGCCGCCAGCACGTCGGCGCGCAGCACCATGCCGGCGCCGCCGCCCGCCGGCGTGTCGTCGACGGAGCGATGCTTGTCGGTGGCGAAGTCGCGGATCTGGACGGGATCGCAGGTCCAGCCCCCTTCCCGCAGCGCGCGCCCGGCGAGGGATACGCCCAACGGGCCGGGGAACATCTCCGGGTAGAGGGTGAGGACGGTGGCGGTGAAGGTCATTGAACCCAGTTTTCCACCATGAGACCGGGGATGTCGTTGTAGTCGGTCTCGTTGTTGGTGACGACCGTCAGCCCCAGCGCCAAGGCGTGGGCGCCGATCAGGCGGTCGAAGCGGGCGCGGCGAAACGGCACATGCTGATAGGCTTCGGCCGCCATGCCCTCGAATGGCAATACGGTACACACATCGAAAAAGGCGCGAGCAGCCGCCATGGCGCGATCGTCTGCAGGATCGACGCCACGCAGCACTTCGGCATAGGCGATCGCCGAGGTGGCGATCTCGCCCAGCGCGCATTGCTCCGCGCGGGTGCGTGCCGTGGCAGACAACCCCTCGAGCAAATAGATGCAGATATTCGAGTCGAGCAGGTAGCGCGGCTGAACCCTTGCTTCAGTCACGGCGCAGCAGCTTTCCTTCCCAGTCCAACTCCCGCGGCTCCATCAGCCGGTCGTTGCGATCGATCGGCTTCAGCCCCGGACACGAGCCGTAGATGCCGGTGAGGTCGATCTTTTTCGGGACGACCGGCGCGGGTTCGACGATGAAACTGCCCCGCTCCTCGCGCAGCAGCATCTCGTCGCCTTCCTTCAGGCCGAGCGCCTTGGGCAGGCGCAGCGCGACCGAATTGCCCGATTTGAACACCTTGGCGCGATATTCGTTACCCATGCCATGCCTCCGTATAGACGGAATGTATATACATGACGGATGTGGGGCAAGGCGACGGTTCAGGGGACGACGGCGTGGACGATTGCATCATCATCGGCGCGGGGCCGGCCGGGCTGACCGCGGCGATCTATCTGGCGCGCTTTCACCTTTCCATCCGGCTGTTCGACAGCGGATCGAGCCGTGCGGCGATGATCCCGTGTACGCGCAACCACGCCGGCTATCCCGAGGGGATTGCGGGCAAGGAGCTGCTACGGCTGATGCGCGAGCAGGCCGAGAAATACGGCGCGTATCGCGAGGAGAAGAAGGTCACCGCGATCGAGCCGGAGGGCGACGACTTCCGCATCGTCACCGACGATGGCGACTTTCGCGCGCGCACCGTGCTGCTGGCGACGGGAGTGGTCAACCATCGGCCCAATATCCTGCCCGAGGTGCACGACCCGGCGCTGGAGCGCGGGCTGATGCGCTATTGCCCGATCTGCGACGGCTATGAGGTGACGGACAAGCGTGTGGGCGTGATCGGCACCGGCGACCATGGCATGCGCGAGGCGCTGTTCCTGCGCGGCTACACGCGCGACGTGACGCTGATCGCACCGGAGGCGGAACACGCGCTGGATGCGGCCTGCGCGGCGAAGCTGGACGGGGCGGGGATCGTGCGCATCGACGGGCCGTGCGGCGGCTGGGCGATCGAGGGCGACCGGATCGCGCTGGATACCGCGGGCGGGCGGATGGCGTTCGACAGCGTCTATCCGGCGCTGGGGTCGCGGATTCGGTCGCACCTGGCGATCGCGGCGGGGGCGCGGGCAAGCGACGAGGGGTGCCTGGAGGTGGACGACCATCAGCGTACCAGCGTACCCGGGCTGTTCGCGGCAGGTGATGTGGTGAAGGGGCTGGACCAGATCAGCCATGCGATGGGCGAAGCGGGCGTTGCCGCGACGACGATCCGGAATTTGCTGGCGGAGCGTGGGCGGTTGTGGCGGTGAGGTGATGGGGCGGTTTCGCGACCACCCCCACGCCGTCACCCCGGACTTGGTCCGGGGTCCACTCCGCGGCGAGGGGAACGGCCGGAGGTTCTAACACCCCCCCCGTGGCCCGGTGGACCCCGGAACAAGTCCGGGGTGACGGAGTGGGTGGGATAGCGGTCGCTTATTCCACGAAGTCGGCGTTTACTGTCAGCGCGTCGGCGCTCCAATCCGGAACGGCGTCGGCGTTCATGGGGATCATGAAGCGCTTGCCGTTGGCGCGTTCGATTTCGAGCACGTCGCCCGCACCGAAATTCTCGACGAGCACGACGCGGCCCAAGTCCTCGCCTGTCGTCGACACGGCAGCCAGGCCGATGAGATCGGCGTGATAATATTCGCCCTCCCCCAGCGGCGGCAGCGCCGAGCGGGGGACGGTGAGTTCGGTGCCGCGCAAGGCCTCGGCGGCGTTGCGATCGGTGACTTCGGCGAAGCGTGCGATCAGGCCGTTGTTGCCGGACTGCGTCGACTTTAGCGTCAAGGCGCCGCCGTTGAAGCTCTTATAGGTGCCGAAATCCTCGGCGAAGACCTTGAGCCGCACCTGGCCGTTGACGCCATGCGCGCCGATGACGACCGCTAGGACAACGGGCGCGTCAGCCTTGGTCGAGTGATCCGTCGGTGCCTGCTGGGGCATCGTCATCCCCTTCTGCGGGATCGGTAGCGGAAACGCCCTCGTTGGGCGCGTTCACCGCAGCGTCCTCGAACGTCTCGTCGGGCGCGGTGCGGGGATCGGGATCGATGACCATGATGCGTGAACCTCCTCGGGTAAGGACGGCTCAACGCACCAGTTTCACCTTCGATGCCTGCGCATCGGAGGGTCGGCCTCGAAGCTTACGCCTCGGTGGTCTCTTCGGCCGGAGCCTCTTCCGCCGGGGCGGCGGCAGCGGCGGCGGCCGCTTCTTCCTGCGCCTTCAGCTTCTCGGCACGCTCTTCGGCGCGCTCGGTGGCCTTTTCGCCCGGCTTGCCCTTGTTCGGGTTGTTGCGCGCCGCGCGCTCACGCACGCCGGCCTGGTCGAGGAAGCGGGCGACGCGGTCGGTCGGCTGCGCGCCGTTCGACAGCCAGTATTTGGCGCGCTCGGCGTCGAGGACGATTCGGTTCTCGGCGTCCTTGGCGAGCAGCGGGTTGTAGTTGCCGATCTTCTCGATGAACTTGCCGTCGCGGGGGCTGCGCGCGTCGGCGACGACGATGCGGTAATACGGACGCTTCTTGGAGCCGCCGCGCGACAGACGAATGCTGAGTGCCATGGTAGTTAGTCCTTCGTTCTAATGCAGTTACGGTGTTCTGTTATTTTTTCTTGAGAAGATTCTCGAAGCCGGGGGGCAGCTTGGGCATGCCGTCCTGACCGCCGCCGAGGCCGGGCAGGCCCTTGGGGAGCCCCCCGCCCGCCTTGTCCATCATCTCGCCGAGGCCAGCACCGCCGAGCGCGTTGCCGAGGCCGCCCATGCCGCCCTTGCCGAGCATCGCCATCATGCCCTTCAGCCCGCCCATCTTTTTGATCTTCTTCATGGCGGTGGACATTTCCTGGTGCATCTTGAGGAGCTTGTTCACCTCCTGCACCGTCGTGCCCGATCCCTTGGCGATGCGGATCTTGCGCTTGGCGTTGATGAGTTCGGGCTTGGAGCGCTCCTTCACGGTCATCGAGCCGATCATCGCATCCATGTGGATCAGCACCTTGTCGCCGCCCGCCTGCGCGAGCGCGCCCTGCGCCTTCTTCATGCCCGGCATCATGCCGGCAAGCGCACCGAGGCCGCCCATGCGGCGCATCTGCGCCAGCTGGCCGCGCAGGTCGTTCATGTCGAACTGACCCTTGGCGAGCCGCGCGGTCATCCGCTCGGCGTCTTCCTGCTGGATCGATTCCGCGGCGCGCTCGACGAGGCTGACGACGTCGCCCATGCCGAGGATGCGGCCGGCGACGCGCGACGGGTGGAACGCTTCGAGCGCATCCATCTTTTCGCCGGTGCCGGCGAACTTGATCGGCTTGCCGGTGACGGCGCGCATCGACAGCGCCGCACCGCCGCGCGCATCGCCGTCCATGCGGGTCAGCACGACGCCGGTCAGCGGCACCTGTTCGGAGAAGTTGGTCGCGACGTTGACCGCGTCCTGGCCGGTCAGGCTGTCGACGACGAGCAGGATTTCCTGCGGGGTCGCGATGTCGGCGACCGCCTTCATCTCGTCCATCAGCGCCTGGTCGACGTGCAGACGACCGGCGGTGTCGAGCATCAGCACGTCGAAGCCTTGCAGCTTCGCGGACTGGAGCGCGCGGCGGGCGATGTCGACCGGCTGCTGGCCGGAGACAATCGGCAGCGTCGCGACGTCGATCTGCTTGCCGAGGGTCGCCAGCTGTTCCTGCGCCGCCGGGCGATTAACGTCGAGCGACGCCATCAGCACCTTCTTGCGGTCGCGGCCCGACAGGCGCTTGGCGATCTTGGCGGTGCTGGTCGTCTTGCCCGAGCCTTGCAGGCCGACCATCATCACGACCGCGGGCGGCGTGACCGACAGGTTCAGCTCGCTCTCGTCCGCGCCGAGCATCTCGACCAGCGCGTCGTTGACGATCTTGACGACCTGCTGCCCCGGCGTGACCGAGCGCAGGACGTTCTGGCCGACCGCTTCCTCGGTGACCTTGTCGACGAACTGGCGGGCGACCGGCAGCGCGACGTCGGCCTCGAGCAGCGCGACGCGCACTTCGCGCATCGCCGTCCGCACATCGGCCTCGGTGAGCGCGCCACGGCCGCGGAGGCGGTCGAATACGCCGCCAAGCCGGTCGCTCAGACTGTCGAACATCGCCTCAAATCCTCATCATACCACACAACGCAAAAGACGCCGGCGGGCGAAACCTCGCCGGCCAGCGTGCACCCGTGGGCGCTCTATCGATCGCATTCCGTGGTGGAACGTGGGTGGGCGTGTAGGGGAAATGGGGTGTGGTGGCAAGGGGTGGGGTTTGGGTGTGGCCTATGCGCTCGGTCGCCTCGGATTATTCGCGTGCGTTGGAGGGGAAGCGGGACCCCGGCTCAAGGCCGGGGTGACGAGGGGTGTGGCGGGGTGCCGCTGCCCCACAATCCACGTCATTCCCGCGGAGGCGGGAATCCATAACCCATGCCGTCGGCGATGGAAACGTGAGGTTTGCCAGTCTGGATTCCCGCCTTCGCGGGAATGACGGGCTTTCTTGGCGGGGGCTTGCCCTACCCCTCGTCATCCCGGCGCACGCCGGGATCCACGGTTGCGACGCATTCCAAACGGGTGCGCAACGCTGGCCTTGCCGCGTCCATGGATCCCGGCGTGCGCCGGGATGACGAATGAGGGGCCGGTGCCGAAAGGAAACCTACCAACCCGCATCCGGCTGCGCGAGATACGCCTGTTCCGCTTCGGTCGACTCCCGCCCCAGCGCGGGGTTGCGGCTGGGAAAGCGGCCGTATTGGGCGATCACGTCGCGGTGGTCCTTGGCGAAGGCGATGTTCTCCGCCAGCCCCAGGTCCTCGAACTTCTCGACCGACAGGTTCTGCAGGCCGAGGTTCTCCGCGTGCATCAGCGGCATGTACAGGAACACGCGCCGCTCCGGGGGAAAGCGCCCTTCCCAGCCCTTGGCGATCGCCTCCAGCGTCAGCTCGACGGCGAGATCGTCCGCCGCGAACGCCTGCGCCGTGTCGCGATGGATATTGCGGGAGAATTGGTCGAGCAGGATGATCGCGGCGAGCAAGGCGTCGGGGTCGTCGCGCCACCCCTCCGCATCGCCGCGCAGCAGGCCGTCGCGCATCGCGCCGAAGCGGTCGGCGATCTGCCGGTCGAGGCCATCGTCCTTGGCGAAATGCTGTTCCTGGGTCAGGCCGAACCAGAAGTCCAATACCGCGGCCGCCATGTCATGGACTTGGGCGCCGTCCCTCACTAGATCGCGCGTCATGTCTGCTCCCGCGCCAGAGGTCATCTCCCTCGGCTGCCGTCTCAACATCGCCGAGAGCGAAACGATCCGTGCCCTGCTGGCGGGGCGCGATACCGTGGTCGTCAATTCCTGCGCGGTCACCAATGCGGCGGTGAAGGCGAGCCGGCAGGCGGTGCGGCGGGCACGGCGCGACCGGCCGGATGCGGAGATCGTCGTCACCGGCTGCGCGGCGCAGATCGACCCCGCCGGCTTCGCCGCGATGGCGGAGGTGGACCGGGTGATCGGCAATGGCGAAAAGCTGAACCCCGCCGCCTGGGCGAGCCTGGAACCCGTCGTCGTCGGCGATATCATGGCGCTGCGCGAGACGGCCCCTCACCTCGCCGCGAGCTTCACCGGCCATGCGCGCGCGTTCGTCGAGGTGCAGAATGGTTGCGACCATCGCTGCACCTTCTGCGCCATCCCCTTCGGCCGCGGGCCCAGCCGGTCGGTGCCCGCGGGCGCGGTGGTGGAGCGGATCGCGGGCCTGGTCGATGCGGGGCATCATGAGGTGGTGCTGACGGGCGTCGACCTGACGAGCTATGGCCACGACCTGCCCGGCGCGCCGACGCTGGGGCTGCTGGTCGAGCGCATCCTGCGGCATGTGCCGGCGCTCGCGCGGCTGCGGCTGTCGTCGCTCGATTCGATCGAAATCGACGAACGGCTGTTCGAGCTGGTGACGGGCGAGCCGCGGGTGATGCCGCACCTGCATCTGTCGTTCCAGGCGGGCAGCGACATGATCCTGAAGCGGATGAAGCGGCGGCATTCGCGGGCACAGTCCGTGGATATGGTCGCGCGACTGAAGGCGGCACGTCCCGAGATCGCGATCGGCGCGGACTTGATCGCGGGTTTCCCGACCGAGGACGAGACCATGTTCGCCGACACGCTGGCGCTGATCGACGACGCCGATATCGTCCATGGCCATATCTTCCCCTATTCCCCGCGCGCCGGCACCCCCGCCGCCCGTATGCCGCAGGTCGCGCCCTCCGCGATCAAGGACCGCGCCGAACGGCTGCGCGCGAGCGCCGGCCGGCGCCGGGCGGCCTGGCTTGCGGGCCTCACCGGCAGCGTGCAGGACGTGCTGGTCGAACGGCCGGGAACCCGCGGCCACGCCGGCAATTTCGCCGAGGTGCTGCTGGACGCTCCCGCCGAACCGGGAACGATCGTGTCCGCCCGCATCACCGCTGCAACCGACACCCATCTGCTAGGTACTATTTCATGAGCACCACCCCCTCCTGGCACGAACGCCTGCTCGGCGGTTTCAAGAAGACGTCCGACCGGCTGGTCGGCAACCTCGCCGGCCTCGGCGGCGCGCGGCTGGACGATGCGACGCTGGACGAGGTGGAGGAGGCGCTGATCGCGTCCGACCTCGGCCCCGATACCGCAGGCAAGATCCGCGCGCGGCTGGCCGCGGGCACGTTCGAGCGCAACATGGAGGAGCTGGGCATCCGCCTGGTCGTCGCCGAAGAGGTGGAAAAGGCGCTCGCCAAGGTCGCCAAGCCGATCGAGATCGAAGCCTTCCCGCGGCCGCAGGTGATCCTGGTGATCGGCGTCAACGGATCGGGCAAGACGACGACGATCGCCAAGCTCGCGCATCTGCTGATGGAGCAGGATTACGGCGTGATGCTGGCGGCGGGCGACACGTTCCGCGCCGCCGCGATCGGCCAGCTCGCCACCTGGGCGGAGCGGGTCGGCGTGCCGATCGTCACCGGGCCGGAGGGCGGCGATGCTGCGGGCGTGGTGTGGGATGCGGTGAAGAAGGCGACCGAGACGGGCATCGACGTGCTGATCGTCGACACGGCCGGCCGCCTGCAGAACAAGCGCGAGCTGATGGACGAGCTGGCGAAAATCCGCCGTGTGCTGGGGCGGATCAACCCGGCCTCACCGCATGACGTCGTGCTCGTGCTGGATGCGACGACGGGGCAGAATGCGCTGTCGCAGATCGAAGTGTTCAAGGAGGTGGCGGGTGTTACCGGCCTCGTGATGACGAAACTCGACGGCACAGCGCGTGGCGGCGTGCTGGTCGCGGCGGCGGAGAAATACGGCCTGCCGATCCATGCGATCGGGGTGGGCGAAGGGATGACCGACTTGCGCCCGTTCGATGCGAACGAGGTGGCGCGGATCATTGCCGGTGTCGATGCGGGGGGGCGGAAGTGAGCGTTTTACCCTACCATCGTCATTCCCGCGCAGGCGGGAATCCAGATTGGCGAACGTCAGCGATGGAGCTGCAAGGCCAGCCCGTCTGGATTCCCGCCTTCGCGGGAATGACGGCGTGGGGGTCGGTGACGTCGCCTGCACTCCGTCACCCCGGCCTTGAGCCGGGGTCCCGCTTTTCCGCGCGGGTCGAAGAAGAAGCGGGACCCCGGCTCGAGGCCGGGGTGACGGGTGGGGAGATGACGGCATGACCCACGCCCCCCAGAAATCCTCGCCCGGCGTGCGGCTGGGCGTTGAATACGGGCCGCTGCTCGTCTTCTTCGCGGTCAATTTCCTGTTCCCCGCGGCCCTCGCCATCCGGCTGGTGGGCGCGGGCACCGGCTTCCTGTCCGACCTCGACCGCGCGGGCGCGCTGGTGATCGCCAAGGTGATCGTCGCGACGACCGCCTTCGTCCTCGCCACCATCGCGGCGATGATCGTGTCGAAGCGCAAGCTCGGCCATATCTCGCCGATGCTGTGGATTTCGGGCGGGTTCGTCGTCGTGTTCGGCGGGCTGACCGTCTATTTCCACGACCCCAAGTTCATCCAGATGAAGCCGACCTTCGTCTATGCGATGTTCGCGATCGTGCTGGGCTTCGGCTTGCTGACCGGCCGGCCGCTGCTGGAAGGGCTGCTCGGCACCGCCTATCCGGGGCTGACCGCCGAAGGGTGGCGCAAGCTGACGCGCAATTGGGCGCTGTTTTTCGTCGTGATGGCGGCGCTGAACGAAGCGGTGTGGCGCAATACCAACTGGGATTTCTGGGTCGGGTTCAAGCTGTGGGGCGCGATCCCGCTGACCCTGCTGTTCGCGTTCGCGAATATCCCGATGCTGCTGCGGCACGGGCTGAATACCGAGGCGAATCCGGAGACGGATATTCCGGTGGAGTAAGTCCTCCCCCGCCAGGGGGAGGTGGCGCCGCCGCAGGTGGTGACGGAGGGGGCGGATAAGCGAAGCTTGCGTTCGCGGAGACGCCCCCTCCACCACCGGCTGCGCCGGCGGTCCCCCTTCCCCCGCTAAAGCGAGGGAGGATTGACGTGCGTTACGCGGCGTCGAAGCGCTTGCCGGCCTCGTCCCAGTTCACGACGTCCCACCACGCCTTCAGATAGCCGGGGCGGTCGTTCATATAGGTGAGGTAATAGGCGTGTTCCCACACGTCGTTGCCCAGGATCGGCGTGCCGGGTTCCTTGGCATCGTCCATCAGCGGATTGTCCTGGTTCGGCGTCGACGTCACCTTCAGCGCGCCCGACGAATCCTTGATCACCCAGGCCCAGCCCGAGCCGAACTGGCCCGCGCCCTTGGTGTTGAAGTCTTCCTTCAGCTTGTCGAGGCCGCCATAGGCGTCGATCGCGTCCTTCAGCGCGCCCGACGGCTGGGTCGAACCCTTCGGCCCCATGATCTTCCAGAAGAAATCGTGGTTCCAGAAGCCGCCGCCGTTGTTGCGGATCAGCGGGGGCAGCGACGAAATCATGCCGAGGATTTCCTCGATCGTCTTGCCTTCGAGCTTCGGGTCGGCGGCGACGCCTTCGTTCAGCTTGTTGGTGTAGGCGGCATGATGCTTGTCGTGGTGGAAGGTCATCGTCTCCTTCGAGATGACCGGCTCCAGCGCGTCGTAAGCGTAGGGCAGCGGCGGCAGTTCGAATGCCATGGGAAAGGCTCCTTCCAAAAGGTGGGGACGTTGCGTCCCCGCGTTAACGCGGAAGCGGGCCTAACGCTCCCACGCCGTTACGCAAGCGTGATGAGCTTTCGGTGTGTCACCCTGGACGTGATCAGGGGTCCTGCTTTGTGCGACGGGCGGTGAGAAGACGAAGCGGGACCCCGGCTCTGCGGCCGGGGTGACGGGGATGGCGGGGGTGGCGGATTGCCCCCCCCTACTTCGTCACCCCGGACTTGGTCCGGGGTCCACCGGGCCGCAAGGGGCAGGCAAGAGGCTCCGGCCGTCCCCCTCGCCGCGGAGTGGACCCCGGACCAAGTCCGGGGTGACGGTGTGGGTGGGGTGGGTGGCGCCCTCACCCGTTCGCGTTGATGAGGTCGTGCCTTCGCAACGCGTGGCGCAATTGGTCGTAGCTCAGGCCGAGCGCCTCCGCCGTCGCGCGCTGGTTGAAGCGGTGTTCGGCGAGCGCGCGGGCCAGCAGTTCGCGTTCGAAGCGGGCGACGCGCGACTTAAAGTCGGACGGGCCGGCATCGCAAGCGGCGACGGGGCTGTCCTCCACCTCCGCCGACGGGGAGGATGGCGCGGGAGCCGGCGGCGGCGTGCTCCCGCCGCTGGCCCCGCGTCGGGCGCCGTCCTGCGGGCGATAGGGCGAGGCGAAGGGGTCGATCTCGATGCCGTCGACCGGCCCCTCACCTTCCCAGCGATAGACCGCGCGCTCGACGACGTTGCGCAGCTCGCGCACGTTGCCGGGCCAGCGATGCGTCAGCAGCTGGTCGAGCGCGCGCGGGCCGAAGCCGGGCCAGCGCTCCCAGCCGATCTCCGACGCCATGCGCCGCCCGAAATGGTCGGCGAGCACGGCAATGTCGCCGGAGCGCGCGCGCAAGGGGGGCAGCGTCACCACCTCGAAGCTCAGGCGATCGAGCAAATCGGCGCGGAACTCATGTGCGTCGACCTTGTCGGGCAGATGTTCGTTGGTCGCCGCGACGATACGCACGTCGACGCGCATCGGCCGCGACGATCCGATCCGCGTCACCTCGCCATATTCCACCGCGCGCAGTAGCCGGTCCTGCGCGGCCATCGACAGCGTGCCGAGCTCGTCGAGAAACAGGGTGCCGCCATGCGCCTCTTCGAACCGCCCGGCGCGCGCTTTGGTGGCGCCGGTGAAGGCGCCCGCCTCATGCCCGAACAATTCGGCCTCGATCAGCGATTCCGGCAGCGCGGCGCAATTCATGATGACCAGCGGCTGGTCCCAGCGCGGCGACAGGCGGTGGAGGCGCTCGGCCACGAGCTCCTTGCCGGTGCCGCGTTCGCCGATCACCAGCACCGGGCGGTCGAGCGCGGCGACGCGGCTGGCCCGTTCCAGCGCGTCCAGAAAGGCGCCCGATTGACCGATGACCTGTGTCGTCCGCTGCATTGCCAACTTCTGGCGGAAAACACCAAGAATGCGCAAGTGTTCATCGGTGGTTCAGGAAAATAATACACTCCGAAACGACGGAAATCCGCCGTTTTCGGAATTGGCACGCCTCCTGCAATGCTGCTGGCATACCGCCAACGCGGCGGCACGAAACACGGTTTTTGAGGAGGTTCCCATGTTCAACACCGAGATCGGTCGCAAGTTTGCCGCCATCGTCTGCACCGTCCTGTTCAGCGCGACCTGCGTCGCTGGCGCGGTGGGACCGGCGACGGCACACCAGACCAGCGTGACGACCGCCCGCCAGGTTGCGTAAAGCGGTCCCAAACCGGGGCGGGCCAAGGTCCCGGCCCGCCCCGGCCATGATTTTGAGGAGCACCGACACGATGGGCATCTTTTCCCGCACCCGCGACATCGTCGCCGCCAATTTCGCCGACCTGCTGGAAAAGGCGGAAGATCCGGCGAAGATGATCCGCATGATCATCCTCGAAATGGAGGAGACGCTGGTCGAGGTGCGCGCCAGTGCCGCCCGCACGATCGCCGACCAGAAGGAAATGCGCCGCCACATCAACAAGCTCGACCAGTTGCAGGCGAGCTGGCAGGAAAAGGCGGAGCTGGCGCTGTCGAAGGACCGCGAAGACCTGGCCAAGGCGGCGCTCGTCGAGAAGCAGAAGGCCGGCGACATGGCCGAGCAGCTGATGATCGAGGTCAAGGTGCTCGACGATGCGCTGCGCGCGTCGGAAGAGGATATCGCCAAGCTGCAGAAGAAGCTGACCGAGGCGCGCGCCAAGCAGTCCAACGTCCAGACGCGGCTGGAAAGCGCCAACAACCGCTACCGCCTGCGCGAGATGTATGCCGGGCCCAAGACGCACGAGGCGTTCAGCCGCTTCGACATCCTGGAACGCCGCGTCGACGATGCCGAGGGCCGCGCGGAGGCGCTGGGCCTGGGCGTGCCGAAGACGCTGGAGGAAGAGATCGCCGAGCTGCGCCAGAGCGACAAGGTGGATGCCGAACTCGCCGCGCTGAAGGCGCGCCTCAAGAAGGAGGATTGAGATGGAGGATATCGCCGTCCCGGCCATCCTGTTCGGATCGCTCTTCATCGGCGCGCCCTGGGTGATCCTGCACTATGTCACCAAGTGGAAGCAGGCACCCAAGATCACCGACGAGGACGAGAAGCTGCTGGACGAGATGTATAATCTCGCCCGCCGGCTGGAGGATCGCCTCAACACCGTCGAGCGGATCGTCGCCGCCGACAACCCCGACTTCAAGCCGAGCCTGACCGCTCAGCAAGCCCACTATCAGCTCGACCGGAGGAACTGAGATGTCCGCCCGCACCCAATTCTACCTCGACAAGCCGAACGGCAAGGTATCCGGCGTGTGTTCGGGGATCGCCGACTACACCGGCTTCGACATCACCCTGGTCCGCGTCGCCATGGTCATCCTGACCGTCGCCACCTCCGGCTGGGTCCTGCTGGGCTATATCGCCGCCGCGTGGCTGGCGCCCAAGAAGCCGGTCGATCTGTACGAGAGCCACGAGGACGCCAAATTCTGGCAGGGCGTGCGCACCAACCCAAAGCGGTCGACCACCGAAGTGCGCAGCAAGCTGCGCGATATCGACCGCCGGCTCGCCGACATGGAACTGCACTATACCAGCCGGAACAGCCGGCTGGCCGAGGAAATCGACAGCCTCCGCTGAGCCTTTGCCTCGCGAGCTGAAAGAGGGGATACGACCATGAGTAACTTGGGGATACTCGTACCGATCGCGATCTTCACGATCGGGCCGGCAAGCTGGGTCATCAACAACTGGATCCGCGTTCGCCACGGCTATGAACCCGATCGCTGGCGCAGCCGCCACGAGCGCCGCCACGGGGGTTCGCCCGACGCCGAGCGCACCATCGGCCTGCTGACCCAAGAGAATGACAAGCTGACCGGGCAGGTCAGCCGCCTGGAGGAACGGATCGCCGTCCTCGAACGCATCGCCACCGATCCCGCCGAGCGCACCGCCCGCGAGATCGAAGCGCTCCGCGACCGCTGACGCGAAAGGGAAAACGTCATGTCTCCCGAAGTCTATTCCATCGTCCAGGGTATGTTTCCGCTGACCGCGCTCATCATGGTGATGGCGATGGCCGGCTGGATCATCACCACCTGGCTGCGGGTTAAGAACGGCTATCCGCTCGACGGCGCCTGGGGCCAGGCGGTCTATCCGCAGAAGAACGAGGAGACGGCCGAGCGCGTCAAATTGCTCAGCCAGGAAAACGCGCAGCTGCGCGCCGAACTGGGGTCGATCAAGGACCGCCTCGCCGTCGTCGAACGCATCGCCACCGATCCTGCCGAGCGCACCGCTCGCGAGATCGACGCGCTGCGCAGCCATTAAGAAGGACACGCAACATGGGTCCCGATCATGTCTTCTGCATGGCGCTGGGTGCCGCAATCACGTTGGCGATCCAGTGGTACGGCCAGCGCAAGGTGAAAAAGGCGATCTCCGCCCCCGATCTGGCGGCGCGCCACGATATCGAACTGCTCGACGCCGAGAACGCCCGGCGCATCGGCCAGATCGACCGGTTGCAGGAACGGCTCGCCACCGTCGAGAGCATCGTTACCGATCGTGCGCACCGCCTCGACCGCGAGATCGAAGCGCTCCGTCTGGAGGCCAACTGACATGTCCGCCATGCTCATCCCGATCCTCGGCATCTGCTGCGGCCTGCTCGCGATCTTCGGCGGCGTCTTCGTCAAGCCCTGGTTCGCGCTGCAACAGCGCCGGATGGAGATCGAGGCGGACAAGGTCGCCGAGAAAGCGGCGCAATATGCCGCGCAGACCGAACGGCTGGAAGAGCGCGTCCGCGTGCTCGAACGCATCGTCACCGATCGCGGCGCCGACCTGGCGCAGGAGATCGAACGGCTGCGCGACGAGCCGGCGGTGAAGCGCCTGCCGGTCAACTGATCCTCCTTCCCTTCCCCACGGAAAGACGACACCCATGAACCCCGCAGAAATGATCGTCGCGATCGTCGCGCTGGTGGTGATCGGCGGCGTGCTCCGCGCCCGCTTCAACGCCTTCGGCCCGCGCCATGCGGACCGGTTTCAGCCCGACATGACCGACGACACCCGCCGCCTCACCCAGGAGGTGCGCGACTTGAAAGAGCGCATCCAGGTGCTGGAGCGCGTGATCACCGACAATCGCAGCACGTCCGATCTCGACCGCGAGATCGAGCGCCTGCGCCACCGCTGAGGAGACGGACGATGACCGATCCCGAACTGTATCTGACGCTGTCGCTGTCGGGCCTCGCCGGCCTGGCCATGGTGACTACCGCGGGCCTGTCCGGCTGGCGCAGCTGGCTGACGCTGAAGCATTCGCAGCTCGATGCGCAGGCCGACGCGCTGCCCCCCGTCCACTCCGCCGGATCGCGGATCGAGATCGCGGACCTGAAGGAACGGATCCGCAAGCTGGAAGCGATCGCGGCGGGCGTCGACCTGTAAGGCGGCCAAATGATAATGGTCCTCCCACGCCAGGCGGCAGTGACGGAGGGGGGCGGACGGCAACATGCCCTGCGGCCAAGCGTCGCCCTGACCTCCCCCTCCGTCATGCCTGCGGCATGCCACCTCCCCCTGGCGGGGGAGGAGTGAGTTGGCCCTGTGGGATAAGGATCAGCCGCCGGTGGCCGGCTTCAATGTCGCCGAATCGAGATGCCAGCGCAATTGTGCCGCACTCGCGCCGTCCACGCCGTTGACGCGGCGGACGACATAGCTTCCCGCAAACCGCTGGCGCGCGCCGCCATCCGTCGTTGCCTCCACCGTGACGGGCACGGTCTGGTAGACGGAGCCGGCGGCGCCCTCCGCCGGGGGCAGCGTGCCAATCGTCACGCGGGTGGCACGGGTCTTGGCGAACCCCTGTTCGAAGCCCTTGAAGGTCTGGCCCGGTCGGCCATCGTCGCCCCATTGCGTCCAGGCGGTGGCATAATCGCGCGCGTTGATCGCGGCATAATAGCGCCGCACCACATCGGCGGCCGCCTGTCCGCTGGTCGGATCGACGGTACAGCCGGCCATGCGCTGCCCCTTCCCGTCGAACAGCGCGCAGGACCGGGCGATCTCGTCCTCGATCATCGCGCAGCTGTTGGCTGCGTTGCACGGCGGATGCGTCGCGGGCGAGACGTTCCGGCAGATCGCCACCCGCTTTGCTGCGGCCGCGGGCCCAATCTCCGCGGCGCAAGACAGGGGCTGCAATGCGGCGACGCTGGTGCGCGCCGGCCTGGGGGTCGATGGCGCGCGCGGGGTGGCGCTCGCTGCGACCATGGGCGTCGCCTCCGCCTCGCCGGTCGTGGAGGCGGACCCCCCGCCCGACCCGCAGGCGCCGAGTGCCAGCAACGGCAACGCGATCAGGCAGCGGATGGCGGTCATGGCAGGCTCCTTCACGATTCGGTGCGGCGGCGACAACGTTCGACACCGCCGAAGGTGTCGCGCTGTGCGACGACCTGCTAGGCGCGCTGCCCCGTTCACCAGGATTCGAACACACGTGGTCGACAAGAGCTGGGGCGTCGGCCCCTCCACCGGATTGCGCGTCCGCAGCAACGCCAGCCCCGACGCGCGCGCCGCCGAACGCGCACAGGCCCGCAAGGCCCGGGCTGCCGCGCGCGTCGCCGACACCGAACGTCGCCTCGAAACCCGCGCCGCCGAGCGCGAGGCGGAGGCGGCGCAGCGCGAACAGGCGCGCACCGCCCGTCGCGAGGCCGAGGAACAGGCCGCCGCCCGCGACCCCCATGCCCGCGAAGCACGTCGCCCGCGCGGCTCCGGTCGCAAGGACGTCGTCCGCGAACAGCGCGACACGCGCGGCTATACGACGCTGGTCGACGCCGACCGCATCCGCGTGCTGGCGAAGCGCGGCGCGTCGGTGACCGGCCTCGCCGGTGCGTTCGGGATTTCGGAGGAGGAGGTGGCGGCGGTCCTGGCGGCGGGGGACTGAGCCCTTAACCAGCCAGTCACCCCAACAATCCCGTCACCCCGGACTTGATCCGGGGTCCCGCTATTGGCCGACCGGTGGAGAAGCGGGACCCCGGATCAAGTCCGGGGTGACGAAAAGAGAGCCCTACCCGCGCGCCACCCACTCGGCCAACGTCATCTCCTTCGTCGGCTCGGCCAGCGCGTCCATGCTGTTGCGCATGATCTCCAGCGCCCAGCGCGTCCGTTCGGGATGGTTGCCCGCGACCGCATCGCCCGGCACCCACAGATCGTACTGCCGCATATGCGCGTCCGCCGCGGTGAACAGCACGCAGATGTCGGCGGCGACGCCGGTCAGGATCAGCCGGCTCACCCCCAGTTGCGGCAGCAGCACCGGCAGGTTGGTCGCGTAGAAGCCCGAAAACTGCGGCTTGATGATGAAATAATCGTCGTCGCGCGGGCGCAGCGCCTGCGTCACCCCGCGGCCGGGCGTGTCCTTGGCCAGCGTCTCCTCGACCAGACGCGTGCGTTCCGAATGCCATTGGCCGTTGTTGTCGTTGACGTAGATCACCGGCACGCCCACCGCATCCGCGGCCGCGCGCAGCGCCAGGATCGGCGCGACGATATCCTCGGTCGCGGCGCGCAGATCGTCCCCGCCCTCGAAATCGAGCGCGTTGACCATATCGATGAGCAGCAGCGCGGTCTTGCCCGGGGCCGGGTCGGATGATGGGTTGGTCATGCTTCGTTCTACCGCAAACGCAACGGCAACGCCTTGATCTGCGATGGGATTGGCGGGATGGCTGCACGATGGCCGACGGCGCGACGCCCCCCATGCGCAAGATCATTCACGTCGACATGGACGCCTTCTACGCCTCGGTCGAACAGCGCGACGATCCGGCGCTGCGGGGCAAGCCGGTGGCGGTCGGCGGCAGCCGCGCGCGCGGCGTAGTGGCGGCGGCAAGCTATGAGGCGCGGGCGTTCGGCGTGCGATCGGCGATGCCGTCGGTCACCGCGATCCGGCGCTGTCCCGACCTCGTCTTCGTCCGCCCGCGGTTCGAGGTGTACAAGGCCGTGTCGAACCAAATCCGCGCGATCTTCGCCGATTATACCGACGCGGTCGAACCGCTGTCGCTCGACGAAGCCTATCTGGACGTCAGCGAAGACCGCCACGGCTTGGGATCGGCCAAGGCGATCGCCGAGCAGATCCGTGCGCGGATCAAGCAGGCCACCGGCCTTACCGCCTCGGCAGGCGTCAGCTACAACAAGTTCATCGCCAAACTGGCATCGGACCAGAACAAGCCCGACGGCCTCTGCGTCATCCCGCCGCACAAGGGCGCCGCCTTCGTCGCCTCGCTGCCGGTCAAGCGCTTCCATGGCGTGGGGCCAGTGACGGCGCGGCGGATGGAGCAATTGGGCATCGTCACCGGCGCCGACCTGCGCGACCGGCCGCTCGCCTTTCTGCAACAGCATTTCGGCTCCTATGCGGATTATCTTTACGGCGCTGCGCGCGGGCAGGATTTCCGTCCGGTCCGCGCGCATCGTGCCGCCAAGTCGATCGGTGCGGAGCGGACGTTCGAGACTAATCTGACCGATCCGGCCGACCTCCACGCCGCGCTCGCCCGCGTCGCCGACGCGGCGTGGGAGCGCGTCGAACGCTCGGGCGCACGCGGCAAGACGGTGACGATGAAATTGCGCCACGCCGATTTCCAGACGATCACCCGCGCCCGCTCGCTCGCCATGCCGGTGGCGAGCAAGGCGGCGTTCCTCGGCATCGGCATCGACCTGCTGACCGCGCAGCTGCCCGTACCGGGCGGCGTCCGCCTGCTCGGCCTGACGCTGTCCGGCATCCTGCGGCCGGGCGCCGAGCCGGCGGACGACGAGGTGCAGCCGAGTTTGCCGTTGTAGGGTTCGTCGCGGCCTACCGTCGCCCGGCGCTGAGCCGGGGGCCCGCTTTTGGTGGTCGGGCAAGAAGCGGGACCCCGGATCAAGTCCGGGGTGACGGGCAGGGGGTGCGCGAGCCGGGCGGCATGCGGTGGTGCGCGTGTGTGGGATGCCACAACCGGGGCCGGGGCCTTGAGGGCATCAGACCCGGTCCAAGCTTGCCGTTGTAGGTCACGAAACCCCCGCCCCACCCATCCCGTCACCCCGGACTGGTTCCGGGGTCCACTCCGCGGCTTGGGGGACGGCAAGAGGCTCCAGCCTTCCCCTCGCGGCCAGGTGGACCCCGGAACAAGTCCGGGGTGACGGTGAGGGAGTCCGCCGGCCGGGCGGCATCGCGAGCGCGGTGCTGCACGCCAGCATCAGACCGGAACGCCCCGGAGCGCGTCGTCACCGCTTGCGATGGCGGGCGCCGCACGCCCCGCCCCCTCGACGGATTTACCATCATCGTTTACGCCTTGTTCACCAAGAAGGTGGGGGAATGACGGTCGAGCCTTGGTTCATCGTGGCGATGGTGCTGAGCCTGTCGGGCTATGCCATTTATCTGGCAGGGCTTCGGCGGCATCTGCTCGAGCCGAGCCGCGCGTCCTGGCTGATCTGGACAGTCGCGACGGGGGTCGAGGCCGCCACCTATGTCGCGGTCAATCCGGGTGAGCCGCAGGGCATCGTCTTCATCGTCTCCGCGCTCGCCTGTATCGTCGTGACACTCGCCATGTGGCGCCGCTCACGCTGGACGCGGCCGTCCTCGACCGAGACGATCTGCATGGCGGCCAGCCTCGCCGCGATCATCCTGTGGCTGCCCCTG
The DNA here is from genome assembly GCF_001638925.1 of Sphingomonas sp. NIC1. Taxonomy (NCBI): domain Bacteria; kingdom Pseudomonadati; phylum Pseudomonadota; class Alphaproteobacteria; order Sphingomonadales; family Sphingomonadaceae; genus Sphingomonas; species Sphingomonas sp. NIC1. The sequence continues at coordinate 2,638,371 of NZ_CP015521.1, read as the reverse complement.
CAAGAGACATTCTGGGCGCATATGCTCGTCGTCGCGGCGGTGCCGCTGGGCTTCTGGCCGACCTGGGCAAGCGTGTGGGAGGATCGCGCGCGCGAACGCTCGCCGGCCTGGGGGCTGTGGACGCTGGGCGACATGGCGACATTGCTGGTGACGATGCGCAGCCCCGGTTCGGGGGTGGGCGAATATGGCTATGTCGTCGTCGAGCTGCTGTGCCACGCCAGCGTCTGGTTCATGGTGGGGCTGGCGACGCTGAACCCGATCCGTTCGTTCGGGCGGCGCGAGGGCAAGCTGCGCGTGCTCGACGCCTATCTGCCCGCCAACCCGTTCGCGGTCGGCGAGACGCATATCGGCAAGGCGGTGTTCGCGGCGCAGGGGTTTGCGCAAGCCGAGACGATCGTGCGCTTCTCCGGCCCGATCGTCCCCGCCGCGCGTCTGCCGCAAGGGTTGAGCGGCGCGTCGGACCGGTATCTGCAGATCGGGCGCGACCGCTATATGGGGCCGTCGGGGCGGATCGACGATCTGATCAACCACAGCTGCTCGCCCAATGCAGGCCTGCGCTTCACGGACGATGGCGTCTTCCTGGTCGCGCTGCGCCCGATCGCGCCTGGGGAGGAGATTGCCTGGGACTATTCCACCACGCTCGCCGACCCCGACTGGTCGATGCAATGCGCGTGCGGCAGCCCCGAATGTCGGGGCGTCATCCGCGCCTTTGCGCTGCTGCCGGAGGAGGTGCAGGACCGCTATCGCGCGATGGGGATCGTGGCGCCGTATCTGGACGAGCGCGACATGGGACGCCGCGTCGCATAAAGTCCGTAGGGCGTGATCCCCGCCGCGCGCGCCCAACCCCGTCACCCCGGACGTGATCCGGGGTCTTGCTTTATCAACGGCAGAAGAAAGAAGCGGGATCCCGGCTCGAGGCCGGGATGACGGGTTACGGACACGTCGATCGCTTCCTAGAGCTCTCCCCAGTCATAGCCGCCGGGCGGTCCATGTTGCCCCCCTTGCCCCCGCGCGTCTTTGCGCGTAAGGGCCCGCGCTTCCACGCTCATGCCTGGAATGCTTGCGGGAGGGGCTTGCCCCGTCTGGACCGCTAAACTTGAAACGAGAGTGACATGGCAAAGAAGATCACAGGTTACATCAACCTGCAGGTTCCTGCAGGCGACGCCAAGCCCGCCCCGCCGATCGGCCCGGCGCTGGGTCAGCGCGGTGTGAACATCATGGAATTCTGCAAGGCGTTCAACGCGCAGACGACCGACATGGACAAGGGCACGCCGCTGCCCACCAAGATCACCGTCTATGCCGACCGTTCGTTCAGCTTTGAGATCAAGACGCCGCCGGCGTCGTTCCTGATCAAGAAGGCCGCCGGCCTGAAGTCGGGTTCGAAGGAGCCGGGCAAGGTCGTCGCGGGCAAGATCGCGCGCAGCAAGCTCGCCGAGATCGCCCAGACCAAGATGAAGGATCTGAACGCCAACGACATCGAGGCTGCGACCAAGATCATCGAAGGCTCCGCCCGCGCGATGGGCCTCGAAGTGACGGAGGGCTGATAGAATGGCCAAGCTGACCAAGAAGCAGAAGGCGAACGCCATCAACCCGGAAACGCTGCACGGCGTCGATCAGGCGATCGCGCTCGCGAAGCAGAACGCCACCGCCAAGTTCGACGAGACGATCGAAGTCGCGCTGAACCTGGGCGTCGATCCGCGCCACGCCGACCAGATGGTCCGCGGCGTCGTGACGCTGCCCGCCGGCACCGGCAAGACCGTCCGCGTCGGCGTCTTCGCCCGCGGTCCGAAGGCTGACGAAGCGCGCGCCGCCGGCGCCGACGTCGTCGGTGCGGAAGACCTGATGGAAACGATCCAGGGCGGCACGATCGACTTCGATCGCTGCATCGCGACCCCGGACATGATGGGCGTCGTCGGCCGCCTCGGTAAGGTGCTGGGCCCCAAGGGCCTGATGCCGAACCCGAAGCTCGGCACCGTGACGATGAACGTCGCCGAAGCGGTGAAGGCCGCCAAGGGCGGTCAGGTGGAATACCGCGTCGAAAAGGCCGGCATCATCCACTCGGGCATCGGCAAGGCGTCGTTCAGCCAGGAAGACCTGCGTCGCAACTTCGACGCGCTGGTCGATGCGGTCGTCAAGGCGAAGCCGTCGGGCGCCAAGGGCAAGTATGTCCGCAAGGTCGCCGTCAGCTCGACGATGGGCCCGGGCATCCGCGTCGACACCGCCGAAGTCGCGGGCGCGTAAGCCTTTCCGATCGTTCGGATATACGAAAAGGGCCGGGAGCGATCCCGGCCCTTTTTTCGTGTGGCGGACGTGGTTCGGAGCGGCTGCCCCGCTCACACCGTCACCCCGGACTTGATCCGGGGTCCACTCCGCGGCGGGGGGATGGTCAAAGGCGAGAACGCCCCCCCGTGGCCCGGTGGACCCCGGAACAAGTCCGGGGTGACGGGGCGTTTGGAGCTGCCCGGCGGCCTTACTTGCCGTCGAGCGCGGCGCTGACGGCGGCGAGCGGGGTGGACAACACGCCCGAGACATATTGCACCGCGATCAGTCCCGCAGCGCCGATGCCGATCAGCATGACGACGAACTGGAAGCGCGCGGCGAAGCGGCGGCTCTTGGCCTCCCGCTCGGCGACCGAGACGGCCCGGTTGGCGCCGCGCCGGTCTGGGCCCGATGCGCCCGCCTCGGTTCCCGGCTTCTGCGCCGGGGGCTTGGCCGACACGATGCCGTCGATGTCGATCTTGTCCTGCGTGCGGACGCCGAAATACTGGCCTTTCGCCCACACGACGCGGCCGACGATGATGTGATGGATGCGCCGGATCTCGATCACTGTACCCGGGCGGAATTCCTCGTCCGCAGTGGCGAGCAGCCCGCGCGACGACATATTGTGGATCGTGACGTCGCCCCAACCGGTGCCCCGGCGCATACGCGCACGCACCATCACCTTCCGGCGCGGTTCCCGCTGCTTCACGGCCGCTCCTCTGGGCGAACGGGGCCCACGATCGGCGACAGAGGGGTGGCACTCGGGATCATGGAGCCTGCTATGCCGCGCCAGTCTTTAACGGGAGGTTCCCGACACGGGTCGAAAGCGGACTTTTTTTGAAGGCAGCGACCGCGGGTGGTCGTCACCCGCGGTCGCGCCGGTCCGATTACAGGCCGATGATGCCGCCATCCGTCTTGGTGATGACGATCGTCGCCGAGCGCGGACGACCGGTGCCGGTGCCGGTCGCTTGGCTCTGCGGCCAGTTGCTGGTGATGTTGGTCGGACCGCCGTTTTCGCCCGGATGCTGGATGTTGACGAACAGCGTCCGGCCGTCCGGCGTCGAATCGATGCCCGTGATCTCGCATTGCTTTGGGCCAACCAGGAAGCGTTTCAGCGACGTGCCCGGCGCCTTGCCGATGCGCGTCGTCTGGCTGGCGGTGACGCCGTTCAGGCTGTTGGTGATCGTCCGCGTGCCGCCATCGCCGACGGTGCCGGGGATCGCGGCGAGCATCATGCAATTGGTGACGTCGGTATAGGCGCCGTCGTCGGTCTGGATCCACATCAGCGGCGTCCCCTGCCCCGCGACGTTGCTGGGCCGGGCGAACCACAGGCCGTCCGGCGACGAGAAGTCGTTCGTCGCGTCGAGGTTCGACAGGTTGATGTTGGCGGGGTTAAGGTCCGCGCCCGCGCCGAAAGCGTAGATATCCCAGGTGAAGCTCGTCGCCTCGCTGGTGTCGCCGGTTTCGCGCAGGCGGATGACGTGGCCGTTGGGGTTGCCGTTGGTCTGGCCGCCGGTCGTCTTGGGATCGCTATAGGCGCGCGGATTGGCGGCATCGGTGTTGGCCGCGGTGCGCGACGAATTGTTGGTCAGCGTCAGGTACATCTGGCCGTTGACCGGGTTGACCGCCGTCCATTCGGGACGATCCATCTTGGTCGCGCCCAGCGCGTCGCCAGCCAGGCGGGCATGGGTCAGCACATCGGCCTGATCGGCGAAGGCATAGGCCGCATTTCCCGCGGTCAGCGGCCCCTGCCCGAACACCAGCGGCAACCACTGGCCGCTGCCGTCCGCGTTGAGCTTGGCGACGTACAGCGTGCCGCTGTCGAGATATTTGTCGCCGATTGCCAAGCGGTTGCTCGCGGTGGCGTCGGCATCGGACCAGGGCGTCGCGGAGACGAACTTGTAGAGATATTCGTTCTGCGCATCGTCGCCCATGTAGAAGGCCGGGCGGATGCCGGCGATGGTGCGGCCGACGACGCAGCCTTCGTGGTTCATGCGGCCGAGCGCGGTGCGCTTGCGTGGGGTCGACGACGGGTCGAACGGGTCGATTTCGACGATCCAGCCATATTGATTGGGCTCATTGCGGAAATCCTGCGTGCCGTCGGCCGCCTTGGTCGGGTCGATCGTCGCGTTGAACTTGGCGACGCGGGTCGTGTCGCCCGAGGTCGGCGCGTCGGAGAAGGTCCAGCGATAATTGCCGGCGCGTTCGCTGAGGCCGTAGCGCGAGAAAGCGGTGACCGACTTCGCCCCCACCGCGGCGGCGCGGCGCGTGTTGTCGCCCGAATCGCGGCGGAAATAGCCCGCCCAATTCTCTTCCGCGGTCAGATAGGTGTTCCACGGCATGCGACCGTTGGCGCAATTGTTGATCGTACCGCGACCGGTGCGGCCGTTGGTCGCATAGGCCGTGTAGAGCAACGCGCTGCCGGCGACCGGCCCCGAGAAGCTGGTCGGCGTGAACGGCGTGATGCGGCGGTTGAAGCTGCTGGTGCTGCTGTAGCTCCAGGCGCTGGTGCCGCGCGTGATCTCGATCACGCTGACGCCATGGCACTCCATCTCCTTCAGCACCTCGGCGGTCGGGCGGACGCCCGACGACAGGTTGGTCGGGCCGTTGGGGTGCAGATAGCTTTCGGTGATATTCTCGTGGTTCATCACCAGCAGGCCGCGGCTGCTGTTGCTCGCGTCCGGCGTGGTGCCGCTGGCGGCGAGGCCGAAATAGCTCATGCCGTCGTGATGGTCGCCCGCGCGCGCCGAGAAGGTCGTGTCGCTGCCGTCATTGGCATAAGCGCCGACGCTGCCGTTGATCGGATCGCCGAGGCGGTAGAGGACGGCCACCTGATAGCCCGAGGGCACCGCGACGACGTCGGCCAGGCTCTTGGACACCGCCGTGAAGTCGAGGATCGCGGGCGCGACGGTGACGCTGGTGTCGGCGATCGAGCGGATGCCATCCGACGAGGTGCTGGCAAACTGAAAGCCGAGGACGGTGCTCTGCGTCACCGCGGGTGCGGTAAAGGTGGCGGTGCCGGTCGAATTGGTGCTCAGCGCGACCGTCGGGCCGCTCGTCTGCGTCCAGCCCGTGCTGCTCGCCGTGCCGCTGGTGACGGTGCCGACCAAAGTCACCGTCTTGCCGCTGGTGGTGCTGGTGGCGTCGCCCGCGGTCACCGTCGTCGCGCGGCGGGTGTCGTCCTTGTCGCAGCCCGCCAGCATCGCGCCGCCGAACACCGCCATGCTCATCGCGGACAGGCCACCGCGCAGCGTCTGGCGGCGCGAATAGCGGAGCGCAATCAGATCATTGATGTGGCCGTTCGCGCTGACATTGGTATCGATGTCGCCATCGTCATAGCCGATGGCCGGCTGGTCGAGCATGGTCATGATGGAATTCCCCCTTGATCGCGGCCCGTTGGCCGGCGGTGCGGTCCCCATTTTGGCGGGGGAAAGCGGCAGGGGGATTGCGATCGGATGACGGCTGGATGAAACGCAAGTGACGGATTGAAGACACGCACCCCCCCCCCGCCAGGGGGAGGTGGCAGCCGGCAGCGCTGTCGGAAGGGGGCGGTCGGCGATGGTCTTTGCGACGGGGGGACATTGTTTCCCTCCCCCTCCACCACTCGGCTTGCGCCGAGCGGTCCCCCTCCCCCTGGCGGGGGAGGAATTGATGGCCCGATTGACTCGGCCCGTATTTCCGCTATGTGCGCGGCCTTGCCGGCGGGTTCGCCCGTCGTGCATCCGTCCAAGACAGCAGGTGCTGCGGAATATGCCGCGGCTTAATGTCCTGCCGAGACGGGGACAGGAATTTGACGGACCGGTCGGGCGATAGCCTTGCGTCGGTCTGCTACACCTTCACGGGTGCCCTTCCCCATCGATGGACAACCCCGGCCGGGGTTCTCCCCTGCCGGTTTGTAACCGGGAGGGCCGCTTCGCGTGGCCTTCTCAAACGTGGAGAATGGCATGGATCGTGCTCAAAAGGCCGCGGCCGTTGCCGAGTTGAATCGCACCTTTTCCGAGGTCGGCGTGGTGGTTGTCACCCGCAACAACGGAATGACGGTGGCGCAGTCCACGCGACTGCGCAATCTGATGCGTGATGCCGGCGCGACCTACAAGGTCTCGAAGAACAAGCTTGCCAAGATCGCACTCGATGGCACCGACTATGGCGCGCTGGGCGATATGCTCACCGGCCCGGTCGGCCTTGCCTCCTCGGTCGATCCGGTCGCCGCAGCCAAGGTTGCGGTCGAATTCGCGAAGACGAACGACAAGTTCGAAATCGTGGGCGGATCGATGGGCGCGACGGCTCTCGACGTAGCCGGTGTGCAGGCGCTCGCCACCATGCCGTCGCTGGACGAACTGCGTGCGAAGATCGTGGGCCTCATCGTTGCTCCGGCAACGAAGCTCGCGACGATCACCCAGGCTCCCGCGGCGCAGATCGCGCGCGTGCTGTCGGCCTATGCCGAGAAGGAAGCCGCCTGATCTTTCAGGCGCTTGGCCTCAAGCGATTGTGTGAACGACACTCCGGGGCGATGCCCCGAACTATGAAGGAAGTACCATGGCAGACCTGAACGCGCTCGTTGAGAGCCTGAGCGAACTGACCGTCCTCGAAGCCGCTGAGCTGTCGAAGATGCTCGAAGAGAAGTGGGGCGTTTCGGCCGCTGCGGCTGTTGCCGCTGCTCCGGCTGCTGGCGGTGGCGCTGCCGCTCCGGCCGCTGAAGAGAAGACCGAGTTCGACGTGATCCTGACCGGCGACGGTGGCAAGAAGATCAACGTCATCAAGGAAGTCCGCGCGATCACCGGCCTGGGCCTGACCGAAGCGAAGGCTCTCGTCGAGGGCGCGCCGAAGCCGGTCAAGGAAGGCGTGAACAAGGACGAAGCCGAGAAGATCAAGAAGCAGCTCGAAGAAGCTGGCGCGACCGTCGAGCTGAAGTAAGCCGCAGGATCGGGGTCCGCTTGCGCGGCCCCGATCCAAGGCCGGCCGGCGGCACCTCGCGTGCCGTCCGACGTCATGGGATTTACTCCCATGACGGCCGACCGAAGCGACAGATCAAGGGCGGCCCCCGCAAGGAGGCCGCCCTTTTTCGTGTTTGTGCAAGACCATCCGCACGGGCACAGTGCCCCTCGCGACTCCCAGCGCACACCTTGGCGGGATCGCTTCGGAAGACCTTTACGTCATGCCGGACGTGTTTCGGCATCCGCGGTTTCGCAAGCAACGAAGCGCCCCCTTGCGGCCCGGTGGACCCCGGAACAAGTCCGGGGTGACGGCTTGATGGACGCAAACGAGGCGCCCCCCCAAAGAGGTCTCGCATCCCCTGCGATGACGGTTGGCCTGGACCGCATAAGCCCGCTGAGACGAGCCCGGTTGCCCCGCCCCGCCCCCACCTGTACCGCGCGTGCCATGACCAGCCTCGCCGACCTTCGCGACGAATACGACTTCTTGGATGCCGACGATCGCTATCGGCTGCTGATCGACCTCGGTCGTGCGCTCGAACCGATGCCGGATGCGCTGAAGACGGAGGCGACGCTGGTGCGCGGCTGTTCGGCGTCGGTGTGGGTCTATCCGACGCGGCGCGACGACGGCACGCTGCATTTCCTGGCGGACAGCAATGCTGCGATCACCAAGGGGATCATCGCGCTGGTTCTGCTGACGGTGCAGGATCGCGCGCCGGGCGATATCCTGGCGACCGATATCGAGGGCGAACTGGCGTCGTTCGACCTCAAGAACCAGCTGAGTTCGAACCGGACGCAGGGCATCCCGAACATGATCGCGCTGATCCGCGAGACGGCGGCGCGGTACGTTTGAACGCCCACGCCGTCACCCCAGACTTGGTCTGGGGTCCACCGGGCCGCTAGGGGACGTTCACGCCTCAAGCCGTCCCCCTCGCCGCGGAGTGGACCCCGGAACGAGTCCCGGGTGACGGGGCGTGTGGGGCGACCGTCAGCGCGCCTCGGGCTGCGGCGCGAGGCGCGCCGCCAGTTCCGCCACGTCGGCGCCCTGCGGCACCACCAGCCAGCGGTGCGGATCGCGGCCATCGATCAGCGCCACCGCACCGCGCGGGCATACCCCTAGGCAGCGCGTTTCCACCACGCCGAGCGGCGCCTTGCTCCCCTTCTTCAGCCCCAGGATCTTGCGCAACACCTTGGCGAGCGGCGTGCGACCCTTCTTGCCGAAGCCGCCGTCGATCTTCTTCGAGCATTTGCCGCAGACCAGGACCGCGCCGGACCAGGCGCTGGGGACGTGCTTCAGCTGGGGCGCCACTCGCGCCGCTCCTCTGCCGTTCGCAAGACCTCATAAGCCGCCTGCACCGCCTGGAACCGCACCGCGGCATCAGCATCGCCGGGCCGGACGTCGGGGTGGTTCGCCTTGGCCAGGCGGCGCCAGGCCGCCTTCACCGCATCGAAATCGGCGTCGCTGTCCAGCTCCAGCGCCTCCAGCGCGCGCATCTCGTCGCGCGAACGGCTGCCGTCGCCGGGGCCGCCCCAGGCATAATGGCTGGCATTGGCATAGCCCGATGCGGTGCGGCTTTCCGATGCCTCGCGCTGGGCGGCTTCCTCGGCCGACAGACCTTCGAAGTAATTCCAGCCGCGATTGTATTCGGCGGCATGCGCTTCGCAGAAATACCAGCGATCGGGGCTGTTGGGCGACTTGGGCGCAGGACAATTGCCCGGCGCGTCGCAGCCGTGCCGATCGCACAGGCGTACCGTGGTCGCCTCGCGCGACGAGCCGTAGCCGCGCCAGCGGGGAAAGCCCCAGTCGTTCGAACGGGTGGGATTACGCGCCATCCCCGCCCACATAAGCGCTGGGCGGCGGCGCGCAACCGCCGCGGCAATCAGTGCCTAGACGGCAGCAGGAACCGGACCTGCCGCGTCGCCGCACCGCATGCGAGAGCGCCGGCCGGGCGATAGGTCTTCGAAAAGACGAAGCTCTTGGCCGTCGCATTGCCGGCCTGGGTGAAGATGAACGGAGGATAGGACACGATCACGCGCGGCGCGACGACGGCGCCATCGGCCGCGATGTCGAACTGCGTCCGCGTCCAGCCCTCGAAACCCCAGGACATCGCTTCCTCGGGGAAGGTGCCGCCGGCATGGCGCAGCTGCGGCGCATCGCCGACCAGCGCGCATTGATTGGCGGACAGGCCGCTCTGGGCGAAAGCGTCCTTCGCGGCGACCGCATCGCCCCGCGCCTGGGCCAGCGACGCCAGGCGGATCAGCGCGCCGGTCCGTAGCGCGTCGTGCTCGCCGAGCGCCTGATCCTTGACCACCTGATCCAGCAGCGCCGCCCGCCGGTCGCTGCGCGGTTCCTCCTTGTCGCCCAGGAGCAGCCGGATCGCGGCGCGCGCCTGCGGATTGTCGGCATAGGGTGGCTGGTCGAGCAGCGGCGCCACGACGCGACGGTAGGCAGAGGCGCCCCAGATATCCGCGCGGCTGTTGGTGCGTTCTTCGAGCGCGAGGCCCAATTGGCCCGTCACGGGCGCCTTGGCCCCCTGCGCGATCTTTAACGCCTCCTCGGCGAAGGCCTGCTTTTCCTCACGCGGGACCACCGGCGACCGGATCAGCGCCACCAGCGCGACGAGGCGCGGCAAGCCTTCGGGCGCCGCCGCCAGCGCCGCGCGTTCGCCGGCAAGCGCCTGAGCCGGGTTCTCCGGTTCTTCCGGCACCGGCTGTCCCTGGGCGCGGAGCCATTCGGTCAGCGTCGTCATCAGTCCGTCGCCGATCGACGGCCGCGGAAAGGCGAGGTTGCAGCGCAGCTCGACGCGGACGTTGTAGCGCAGGAACGACGGAATCGCCTTGACCTGCTCGACGCTCCACGACCAGCTCCGTGCGGCCTGGGCGAAGGCGAGCGCAACCGCGCCGCCGCCCTCTGCGTAGATCGGTTCGGCCAGCAGCACCGTTCCGTCGTCCCGGATCGAGAACTGCACGATCGCCATGTCCTGCGGCTTCAATCCGGCCTCGCCGCCGCAATCGGGCGGCATCATCGCCGCGCCCGGATCGAAATTGCCGTCGGGCACGCGGCCCGCGCCGGTCATCGCCATATAGCGGCGGGCCTCGTCCTTCCGACCCGACAGCAGCAGGGCGAGCGCGGCGGTCGAGCGGGCAGCGGCATCGCGCAGATCGGTCTTGTTGGTCAGGCCGCCCAAGTCCTTCACCGCATCCATCGCCTGCGCCGTCGCGGTCGGCAGGTCGTGGCGGTTGAGCGCCAGCACGGCCTTGGCTGAGGCAAAACTCGCCAGCACCTCCTTGTCGGGCTTCACCTGCGCCAGCTGCGCATCGGCGCGCGCCGCCGCCGCCGCGGCCGCCGCCGGATCGGTGAAGGTCGCGGTCCGGATTTGGCCGAGCAGCGCCGCGAGCTTATCGGTCGGGTTCGTCGCCTGCGTTTCCGCCTGGGCGTAGAAGGACGCCGCGCTGGCGTAATCGAGCGTCCGATGCGCGACATGCGCAAGGTTGGTGTAGGCCGAATAGCGATCGTCGCGCAGCGACGCGTCAGTCGCCGGCAGCAGCGCAAGTCCGCGGCGCGCGGCAGCGACCGATTCGTCGCTGCGGTTCATCGCATCCAGGACAACGCTTTTGCGGACCAGCACCAGCCCGAGATTGCGTGGTCGGTCCGCGACCCGCTTTTCCAGAGCCTCCCACGCGGCAAGCGCGGCGGCCCGATCGGTGCCGCTCGACAAGGCCGTCGCGGCTTCAAAATCCTGCTGCACCGTGCGCGGCTCCGCCGGGCGCTGTGGCGTCTGCTGTGCCTGACCGATGCTGCTCGCGGCCAGCCCCAGCGCCGCGATTGCGGCCATCCGTCCCTGCATGTCGTCACTCCCCCACTCGGGGTGCATCCTGACCGCAGTGGGAGATAAACGCCAGAGGGTCTGTAAGCCGGGTTCTGTCCATCCCCGAAGGGACTGGGCGACCATTCCTCTAGGACGACGCTTGCGTGCCGCCTCCAGCAACCAACCCGGACGACGAGCTGAAACGAAGCCCCTGTGCCGTCCCTATTCGGTTTTGCTCCCGGTGGGGTTTGCCGTGCCGCTTCCGTTACCGGTCGCGCGGTGCGCTCTTACCGCACCCTTTCACCATGACCGTCCCGAAGGAGTGGCCGTCTGCTCTCTGTGGCACTGTCCCTGGGGTCGCCCCCGCCGGGCATTACCCGGCACCGTCGTTTCGCGGAGCCCGGACTTTCCTCGCGTGCCCGAAAGCACCCGCGGCCGCCCGACCCTCTGACCGGGCCTCTCTACTCATCCCCCTGCGGTTTGGGAAGCAATAGCGCGAGCAGGATCATACGGCATTCCGCATCGATCTCGCCATCGATCAGTTCGGGGCGGAAGCGGCGCTGGAACGCCATGATCGCCGCCATCGGATCGGTGACGTCATAGCCGAAGCGTTCCAGCGCGAGCAGGAAGCCCGCCTGCGTCCACATCGGGTCGAGCAGATTGCGCGTCGGCCGGGGCAGCGCGAGCCGCAGCCGGGCGAGCCGGTGCCAGGGGAACAGTTCGCCCGGGTCGCGCTTGCGCACCGGCGCCACGTCGGAATGGCCGACGATATTGCCGCGGGTGATGCCGTGGCGATCTTTGATGTCCGCGACGAGAGGCAGCAGTGCCTCGATCTGCGCCTCCGGGAACGGGCGATAGCCCCATTCATGCCCCGGATTGACGATCTCGATCCCGATGCTCGCCGAATTGACGTCGGTGATGCCGCGCCAGTGCGATGCGCCGGCATGCCAGGCGCGATGCTCCTCGGCGACGAGGCGGTGGAGCGTACCGTCCTCGTCGAGCAGATAATGCGACGAGACCTTGGCCTCGGGATCGCACAGGCGCGCGCGCGCGGAGGCGGCATCCTGCATGCCGGTGTAGTGCAGCACGATCATGCTGATCGGCAGCGTCCGCTCGTCGAAGTTCGGCGAGGGCGTGTCGAGACGGTCCATGGCGATGCACGTTAGCCGAGCCGTACGCGTGAGGTAAGAGGGGCTGGACGATCCGCGGTCAGGCGCCGCCGCGGCCCTGGGCTGCGCCGGCGATGCCGCCGTCGGACGTCGGCACGGCCGACCGTTCGTAGAAGCCCCGCAGCGTCCGGCTCGGCTGGAACAGCTGCGTCTGGCCGATTACCGTTTCCCCCGCTCCCAGCACCAGCAGGCCATCGGGGCGCAGCGCGTCGGCGAAGGTGCGGAAGACCGCCTGCTTGGTTTCGGGCGACAAATAAAGCAGCACGTTACGGCACAATATGACGTCGAACGCGCCCGCCGGCGGGCGGTCGGCGACCAGATTGTGCTGCCGGAACATGACGCGGCGGGCAAGGTCGGGCTTGATCGTCCATTCCCCGCCCTCGCCATCGAACCAGCGCATCAGCTGGCGAATCGGCAGGCCGCGCTGGATCTCGAACTGCGTGTATCGGCCGGCCCGGGCGCGGGCGAGCGCGAGGTCGGATACGTCGGTCGCGAGGATTTCGGGCATGGGGGCGCCCGCCTCCGCCCGCTCGGCGAACAGCATCGCCAGCGACTGCGGCTCCTGCCCAGTCGCGCAGCCGGCGCACCAGATGCGCGCACGGTGGCCGCGTCGTTCGGCCGCGGCCACCGCCTCGACAACGAGGTCGAAGATCGGCGCATCGCGGAAAAACGAGGTTTCCTGGTTGAGCAGCGCGTCGACCACCTCGTCGGCCAGCGGGCGATCGCGCCCCTCGCGCAGCAGCGCCACGAGCTGGTCGAGCGTCCCGAGCCCGCGATCGCGCATCAGCGATTTCAACGCCGTGTCGATCCGCCAGGATCGATAGCTGGCGATCCGCTGGCCCGTCCGCGCTTCGAGCAACGCGCTGAACATCTGCAATGTCGCGGGCGATACGGTGCTGCCGGCCACGGGCGGGCGCACCGCGGTCGCGCGCGACGGGGCGATCATGGCCGCTGTCCGGCGGCGGCGAACAGGCCGATATCGCGTGGCGACAGGACGACATCCGCATGGCCCGCTTGCACGATGGTGCCTGGCATGCCCCACACGACCGAGCTGATCCGGTCCTGCACGATCACGCTGCCTCCCGCCTCATGCACCGATCGCGCGCCATCGGCGCCGTCGCGGCCCATGCCGCTCAGCACGATGGCGAGCACGCGGGCCCCGAAGATGTCGGCGAGCGACGCCAGCATCGGATCGACCGACGGCATGCAGCCGCTGTCGCTCGGCTGGTCGGTCAGGCGCACCGCGGCCGACCCGTCGGGCAGGCGGACGCAGCGCATATGCGCATCGCCCGGCGCCACGATGATCCGTCCGGGGCGCACGCGCATCCGGTCGCAGGCGACATCGCACGGCCGGCCGCCGATCACCGCGAGCTGCGCCGCGAAATAGGGCATGAAGGCCGCGGGCAGATGCTGCGTGACCAGGATCGGCAGGCGGAATTCAGCCGGTATCGCCCGCAGCAATTCGCTGAGCGCATGGATACCGCCGGTCGAGGCGCCGATCGCCACCACGTCGTAATCCGCCGCGGCCGTGGCGAGCGGGACGGTCACGCCCTTCGCATCGCGTACGGCTGCCGGCGTGCGGATCGCCAACGCCGGGGGACGCTCGTCGACCGCGGCGGACGCGGGGTCGACGGCCAGCAGCCGATCGATCTTGCCAAGCAGCGATTCGCTGAACTGGGTGATGCGCTGGCCGGCCTCGGGCTTGAACAGCGTGTCGATCGCGCCCGCGTCGAGCGCCTGCTGCGCGACGTCGCTGCCCGTGTTCAGCGCGCCCGAGACGACCAGCACGTGCGCCGCGTTGCTGGCGGCGAGCAGCGCCGGCAGGGCGGTGAGGCCATCGGTGTCGGGCAGGTTGATGTCGAGCAGGATCAGGTCGATCCGTTCCCGCGCCAGCGCCGCCAGGCCCGCCGCGATCGTGCTGACGCTGGCGACGACGACATAGCGGCCGCTGGCGGTGACGATCCGCTCCATCACCGCACGCGTGACGGCCGAATCGTCGACGATCAGGATGCGCGGCAGCGGCCGGGGCGGCGCTGCGGGACTGTCGTCCTCCGCCTGCACGTCGTCACGCAAAGGTTGGGGAAGCGGCGCCATGCACCCGGACCGGCTCAGGCGAGGCCGACGATCTGGAGCTTGGATTCGAGCGTGTCGCGGTCGAACGGCTTCATCACATATTCGTCCGCACCGGCGTCGATCGCCGCGCGGATGTAGGCCATGCCGTTCTCGGTGGTGCAGAACACGACCTTGGGTCGCGAGGGGATCGCCGATTCGCGCAACGCGCGCAGGAAATCCATCCCGCTCATCACGGGCATGTTCCAGTCGAGCAGGATCACGTCAGGGGCAGACGCCAGGCAGGCGTCGAGCGCCTCACGGCCGTCGCAGGCCTCCGTCACGGTAAAGTCCAGCGTTTCCAGAATGTGCCGGGCCACCTTGCGGATCACCTTCGAATCGTCGACGACGAGGCAGGTCTTCATGGATACGCCTTTTCACGAAGGAAGTGTTCGTTCTGATGCCTGTGTGACAGGCAAGGGTAAGCGGGCCGTTAAGCCGCCACCGCCTGTTGCGGAACAATCGCCGCGAGATCGACGATCAGCAGCGCCTCGTCGTCGCGTTCGATCAATCCGACGCCTACCCGCGCCCAGCCGCGATCGAGGGCGAGCCCAGGAGAGAGCGACTGGCGATCGAACAGCGCGACATCGTCGAGCGAGTCGACCAGCACCGCATAATCATGGCCATCCACCCGCGTGATCACCGCGCGCCGCGCATGAACGGGCATCGGCGCGAGGCCGAGCGCGGTGCCCGTGTCGATCACCGTCACCACGCGGCTACGCAGCGCGACCAGCCCGCGGATCGCGCGCGCGGTGCGCGGCACGGCGACCGTTTCGGCGATGTCGACCACCGAATCGATCTGCGACGTGGCGATCGCGACGCCGCGGCCGGCGATCTGGGCGATCAGGAACAGCTCCATCATCCTTCCCCCACCGCGCGCGCCAGCGCATCGAACAAGGCCGACCGGTCGTAACGATAGATGCCCTCGCCCACCCCCGGGTCGCGCCGCAGCCGCACGACATTGCGCGCGACGGCCGGCGCGACGGGTCGATCGTCCATCACCAGCGCGACGTCGACCGGCACGTCGGCCGGCGGCTGGGTGACGCAGCGATAGCCCGCCGCATCCAGCATCGGCCGCAGGAAGGTTTCCATCCAGCCGCTGCCATCCCCTTGCAACAGGCACAGACGCGGTTCGGCCGGTCGCAGCGCTTCGCCCGCGAACAGCGCATGCGCGTCGAGCAATTCCACCTGTTCGCCGCCGATGATCGCAACGCCGGCAACCGGCCCGCAGCCGAAGACGGGGGCGATCTGATCGGGCAGATGGACGATCTCGACCGGCTCATGGATCGCATAGGCGATCTCGGTCGAACCATCGGTCAGGCGCAGCACGGGTACTTCGCGTCGGTCGCCGAACGGGGCGACGGCCTGCAACGGCACCAGCGCCCCGCCGATCGCCAGCCGCAGCTTGCCCGCCGTCAGGCGGATCGCGTCGACCGACACCGGTTCGACGCGGTCGATCGCCGCGAGCGGCATCACGCGGCGCTGGCCGTCCAGGTCCTCGAACAACAGGGCCGGAATGGCGTCCGCGCGCGTCTCTTGGACCGGCGCCTCGTCGGCGATCAGCGTCTTGTCGAACCGCAGGCCCGCCATGGTGGCCATGCCCGATCCGTCGAGCAGCAGCATCGGCTGGCCCGAATCGGGCAGCGTCTGGCCAGCGTACAGGCCCGTCGCCATCACAGCGGGGGCCGCCGGCTTGACCACCAGATCCTCGGTATCGATCACCTGATCGATCACCAGCGCATAATCGCCGCCGCGCGTCGACACGATCGCGAGCGTCGCGGCCTGATCCTTTTCGCCGGCAAGGCCCATCAATTCGGCCAGCGACACCATCGGCAGGCGCCGCCCGCGCACGGTCGCGACCGCCGTGTCGCCGATCGTGTCGATCCGCACCGATTCGCCGCGAATGCGCAGGATTTCGTCGACCGACTGGCGCGCGATCGCGAAGCGATGATCGCCGACGCCGACGACGATCGTCGACATGATCGATAGCGTCAGCGGCACGAAGATCACGATGCTGAGCCCGCGCCCCGGCTGGCTGGACAGATGGATGCGCCCGCCTAGCTGTTCGATGTTGGCGCGCACGACGTCCATGCCGACGCCGCGCCCCGAGATCGCCGTCACCGTATCGCGACTCGACAGGCCGGGATGGAAGATGAGGTCGAGCTTGGCGGCATGATCCATCGCGGCGGCCTGGCTTGCGGTCAGGATCTTCTGCGCCTTGGCCTTTTCGACCAGTCGATCGACGTCGATGCCGCGGCCGTCGTCGGTGATTTCGACGAGGATCTGGTTGCCCGACTGACGCGCGGAGACGATCAGGCGGCCGGTGTCGCGCTTGCCCGCCGCGCGGCGATCCGCCGGCGCCTCGATACCATGGTCGACCGCATTGCGGATGATGTGGAGCAAGGGATCGCGCATCAGCTCGATCATCTCGCGATCCAGCTCGACGTCGGCGCCCTCGATGGTCAGCGCCACCAGCTTGCCGAGCTCGCCGGCGGTATCGCGCACCATGCGCGGCAAGGCGGAGAATAGAGCGTCGATCCGCTGCATGCGGGTGCGGGTGACCGTATCGCGCATGTCCGAGACGGTCAGCGACAGGCGCTCCAGTGCCGCCTCGACCAGCGGGTCGTTATCGACATCGCGCAGCCGCCGCGCGAGTTCGTTGCGGGCGAGCACCATGTCGGACATGCCGCTCATCATCCGGTCGAGCAGGTCGACGTTCAGCCGGACGGAGCGGGAGCCGACTCGCGGCTGGTGCGCCGCCTGCACTAACGCGACCGGCTGCGCATCCTCCGCCAGCGCCGCGATCAGCAGGTCCTCGCCCGTATCGTCCAGCGCTTCGCCGCCATCGATCGCCTCGACGATGTCACCGATCCGGTCGACGATCGAGAGGACGGCATCGACCAGCGCGGTATCCGGCGTCCGGCGGCCGTCGCGCACCGTCGCCAGCGCATCCTCGGCGGCATGGCTCAGCCGGGCGAGGCGCGGAAGGTCGAGGAAGCCGCAGCTGCCCTTCACCGTGTGGACGAAGCGGAAGATCGCATCCAGCCGCGCGCGATCGCCCGGATCCGCTTCCCACGCGACGATCTCGCCCGACAAAGCGTCGAGCGTCTCGCGGGTTTCAGCGATGAATTCCTGCAGCAGGTCGTCCATGGGTCCCCGGGCGATAGTCGCGTGGGGTCATGGCGGATGAGGGGTTAAGAGCGCGTTTACTGCGGCTCCCGACTCCGATCAGCCGTTCGGAAAGGCAACGCCGAAGATCATGACATTCTCGGCCGGTTCGCTGACCAGCACCGTGCCGCCGGCCTGCGCGGCAAGCGTGTGGACCAGATAGGCGGCGGCGGCGCGCGGGGTGACGCCTTCGGCTCCCTCACCGTCGGTCAGCGTGCGGCGCAATTCGGGGTCGAGGATGATCCGCGGCCCCTCGATCTTGACCACGATCTCCAGCTGCCCGCCATTGTCTTCGCCGCCGACATCCAGCGTGCCACCGCGCACCAGCGCCTCGCTGGCGATCAGGGCGAGGTTGAGCATCACCTTCAGCGCGGACTTGGGCAGCGTCTCCGTTTCCACCCACCAGTTGAACTGCGTGCGCTTGTTGTCGGCAAGCAGGCCCTCGATCGCGGTCTTCGCCTCGCGCGCGTCGACCTGTTCGCCGAACCCGCCGGCGGCACCGAAGGCGAGGCGGAAGAATTTGAGCTTGTTGGCGGATACGCGCGCGCTCTCGCTGAGCAGCTGAAAGACGCGGGTGCGCATCTCGGGATCGTTCTCGTCGCCGAGCAGCTCCAGCCCGTTGTTGAGCGCGCCGACCGGCGACAGCAGGTCATGGCACAGGCGCGAGCAGAGCAGGCTCGCAAAATCGATCGGGCTGACGGACATGGGTATCCCCTGAAGTATCGCTCTGATGTGGCGGGGATGAGTCACGGGTGCAAGCGGCATGCTTCGCCCTCTCCCTTCGTCATTCCGGCGAACGCCAGAATCCATGGATACGGTGGGGAAGCGGTGGGGCGCAGCATCGGCCGCGTGCGTCCATGGATTCCGGCGTTCGCCGGAATGACAAAAAAAGGGGTCAGCGGAAAACGTTCAGCGCCACCGCCTCGAACCGCCCCTCGACCGGCCCATCCTCCACCGCCCGCCACGCGCGCAGTGCGCCACCCGCCGCGATCAGCCACAGCATGCCGTCCGGCGCGGCGCTCGCGGCGTCGCGCGGCGAGGGGCTGGCCTCGCCAGAGGGGTGCGAATGATACCAGCCGACGATCGCGGGCGCGCCGTTCCGTGCCGCTCGGTGCGCCGCCAGCAGAGCGGCGGGGTCGATCTCGAACCAGCGAGAGGGATCGGCGGCGACGTTGCGGCACGGCTGCACCGCCGCGATCGCATCGGCCGTGCCGAACAGCAGGCCGCACACCTCTTCGTCCGGCGACGCGGCCGCAGCGCGCAGGATTTGGCGGGCAAGGTCGCTTGCAATCGTCACCATCGTTCCCACATCGTTACGGTATGGACCGGGGGGTTTCCATCCTTGAAGCGACGATCGCGCCTGCCGCCGATGGCTGGCGGCTCGACCGTGCGCTCGCCGATGCGGTGCCGACGCTGTCACGCGAGCGGCTGAAGGTGCTGATCGCCAGCGGCGCGGTGACTCGCGACGGCGTGATGGTGCGCGATCCCGCCAAGCGGGCGAGCGCTGGGGATCGGCTGAACGTCGCGGTGCCCAATCCGACGCTGCCGCACAACGAGGCGCAGGATATCCCCCTCGTCATCGCTTACGAAGACGAACATCTGATCGTGATCGACAAGCCCGCCGGCCTCGTCGTCCACCCAGCGGCGGGCAATCTCGACGGCACATTGGTCAACGCTTTGCTCCACCATTGCCAGGGCAGCCTGTCGGGCATCGGCGGCGTCGCGCGGCCGGGGATCGTCCACCGAATCGACAAGGATACCAGCGGTCTGATGGTGGCCGCCAAGACCGATCGCGCGCATGAGGGTCTGGCGCGCCAGTTCCACGACCACAGTATCGACCGCCGATATCGCGCGATCGTCGGCGGGCGGCCGCGACCGGCGGAGGGCAAGGTCGACGCCCCCCTCGCCCGCTCGGCAACCAACCGTAAGAAGATCGCGATCGTTCAGGGCGGCAAGCGCGCCGTGACGCATTATCGCACGATGGAGCTGCTGCGCGACGCGGCGCTGGTCGAATGCCGGCTGGAGACGGGACGCACGCATCAGGTCCGCGTTCACATGGCCTCGATCGGGCACGCCTTGCTGGGCGACCCGGTCTATGGTAGAACAAAGGGTGCTCAAAAAGCGCTTCTCGAAACCCTCGGTTTCCGCCGCCAGGCCTTGCACGCGGCACATCTGGGGTTCATCCATCCGGTGAAAAGCACCGCTTTGGCGTTCGATAGCGATATGCCTGCAGACATGCAGGAACTGTTCACCGAGCTTCACGTATAGGTCCGGACCGTTCGTTGCCGCGACAGGGACGACACGCCTCCGCAAGATAAGGGAGATCAGATCATGGCAGCCCGCAGCAACGTCCCCGCGACGATACCTGCCCTCGGCGGCGAGCAGAGCCTCAACCGCTACCTCGCCGAGATCAAGAAATTCCCCATCCTGCAACCCGAGCAGGAATATATGCTCGCCAAGCGCTTTCAGGAGCATGGCGATACCGAGGCGGCGGCGCAGCTCGTCACCAGCCACCTGCGCCTCGTCGCCAAGATCGCGATGGGCTATCGCGGCTATGGCCTGCCGACGTCGGAGCTGATCAGCGAAGGCAATATCGGCCTGATGCAGGGCGTGAAGAAGTTCGAGCCCGATCGGGGCTTCCGCCTCGCCACCTATGCGATGTGGTGGATCCGCGCATCGATCCAGGAATATATCCTGCGCTCGTGGAGCCTCGTGAAGATGGGCACCACGGCGGCCCAGAAGAAGCTGTTCTTTAACCTGCGACGCATGAAGTCGAAGCTCGACGCGTTCGAGGACGGCGACCTGCGTCCCGAACACATCACCAAGATCGCGACCGATCTGGGCGTCGCCGAAAGCGATGTCGTCAGCATGAACCGGCGCATGGCGATGGGCGGCGACACGTCGCTCAACGTCTCGATGCGCGAAGATGGCGAGGGCCAGTGGCAGGACTGGTTGCAGGACGATGCGCCCTTGCAGGACGCGGTCGTCGCCGACGCGCAGGAGGCGGATGTCCGTCACGACATGCTCGTCAGCGCGATGGACGACCTGAACGACCGCGAAAAGCACATCCTGACCGAGCGGCGCCTGACCGACGATCCCAAGACGTTGGAAGAGCTGAGCCAGGTGTACGGCGTGTCGCGCGAGCGCGTGCGCCAGATCGAGGTGCGGGCGTTCGAGAAGCTGCAAAAGGCGATGATGCGGATCGCCGGCGAAAAGCGCCTGATCGCGGCCTGAGGTGAGCGTGCCGGCCGGCCTGACCGTCGTCGTCGGCGGCGGCGCGGCCGGCATCGCCGCGGCACGGGCGCTACACGACGCGGGTGCCGAAGTATTGCTGGTCGAGGCGGGCGATCGCCTCGGCGGCCGCGCGCACAGCCTGCGGTTGCCGCTCGATGGGAGCGCGGCCTTAGCCCCACTCACGCCGTCACCCCGGACTCGTTCCGGGGTCCACCGGGCCGCGGGGGGATCGTTCGAGCCACGAGACACCCCCCACGCCGCCAAGTGGACCCCGGAACAAGTCCGGGGTGACGAACGAATTGGGTCGAAGGGTTCCGTCACCGTCGACGCCGGCTGCGGCTGGCTCCACTCCGCCAAGCGCAATCCCTGGACCCGGATCGCCGAGGCCGCCGGCGTCACCATCGACCGATCGTCCCCCAACTGGGGCGTCCAATGGCGCGACCTGGCATTTCCCCCTGACGAACAACGCGCGTTCGGCGAAGCCTACGACCGGTTCGAAACCGCCGCGCATACCGCACTCGACGGCCCAGACCGGCCGCTGTCGGACTTCGTCGCTACGGACGACCCGTGGCGGCCGATGATCGACGCCATCTCGGGCTACGCCAATGGCGCGCCGCTGGGCCGCGTGTCGCTCCACGACTGGGCGGCGTACGAAGATGCAGCGACCGAGGACAATTGGGCGCTGCCCGCAGGATATGGCACGCTGATCGTCGGTCATGCGCGGGGCGTGCCGGTGAGGCTCGACACGCCGGTCACGCGGATCGATCATCGCGGGACAAGGATCCGGCTCGACACGCCTGCGGGGACGATCGAGGCGGCGCGGGTCATTCTCGCGCTACCCACGACGGCGTACGACGGACTCGTCTTCGACCCGCCGCTGCCCGACAAGCAGCATGCCGCGGCGAACCTGCCGCTCGGCCTCGCCGACAAGGTCTTCCTCGCCGTCGACACGCCCGAGTGGCTGGCGCATGCCCACCTGACCGGCAACCCGCACAGCGCCTGCACCGCCAGCCACCGCCTGTCGCCGTTCGGGCTGCCGATTATCGAAAGCTTCTTCGGCGGCGCCTGCGCGGAAGCGATGGCGGACGAGCGGGCCGCGATCGACTTTGCGATTCGTGAGCTGGTCGCTTTGCTGGGCAGCGACTGGCGGCGGCGGCTGCAGCCGCTCGGTGCGACGCGCTGGCGGGACGCGGCGCATATCCACGGCAGCTACAGCCATGCGGCGGTCGGCCATGCGGGGGCGCGGGCAGCGCTGGCGGCGCCCGTCGACGACCGGCTGTTCTTCGTCGGCGAGGCCTGTTCGGCCCACGACTTTTCGACCGCGCATGGCGCCTACCAGACGGGCATCGACGCCGCGGCCGCGATCCTGGGCTTGATGCCGGAGCGCCCCGCCCCGTAAAGCGCGGCGATGAGCCGCGTCCTCCGTATCCTGCTGAAAGCCGTGCTGGCGTTCGTCATCGTGTCGGTGCTGATGGTCGGCATCTTCCGCTTCGTGCCCGTGCCCTTCACCTGGACGATGATGGGCGACCTGCTCGGCGGCCGCAGCGTCACCAAGCAATGGATGCCGCTGTCGGAGATGGATCCGGACATGGCGCGCGCAGCCATCGCAGGCGAAGACGCGCGCTTTTGCTCGCACCATGGCTTCGACTGGAAGGGGATCGCCAGCGCCGCCTACAGCAACGCGCAGGGCAAGCGCCTGCGCGGCGGGTCGACGATCAGCCAGCAGACGGCGAAGAACGTGTTCCTGTTCCAGGGCGGCGGCTATGCGCGCAAGGCGCTGGAGGCTTATTTCACCGTCCTGATCGAGACCCTGTGGGGCAAAAGGCGGATCATGGAGGTCTACCTCAACGTCGCCGAGACGGGGATCGGCACCTATGGCGCGGATGCCGCCGCGCTCCGCTATTTCAACCATGACGCCACCCACTTGTCGCCGACCGAGGCGGGCCGGATCGCCGCGGTGCTGCCGCTCCCCAAGAAACGCGCCGCGATCGACCCGCGCGGCTTCGTGCGGCGGCACGGCAATGCGTTGGCGCGCTATGTCGGCGTGGTGAAGCGCAACGGGTTGGATAGCTGCCTCGGCAAGGGGTTCTGAGGCTTTACCGTTCGCCCTGAGCCCGTCGAAGGGCGGGGCGCCCCGAGCGACCTCACCCGTGTGGCACGCCGTGCTTCGACAGGCTCAGCACGAACGGCTTCAAGACGACTGCAGCGGTCAGCGGCCCGCGATCGCCCGCGCATAGGCATCGATGTCCACGTTGCCGCCCGACAGGATCACCAGCAGCCCTGGCTCCACGGCGACCTTCCCCGCCAGCACCGCGGCCAGCCCGACGGCGCCGCCCGGCTCGACCACCAGCCGCAAATGCTCCGCCGCCCAGCGTTGCGCGGCCGCGGTCTCCGCCTCGCTGACCGCGACGCCGGTCGCATCGCGGCGGGCCAGCACGTCAAAGGTCAGCGGCGACACGCGCGTCGTCTGGAGCGCATCGCAGGCGGTCGGCGGCGGGTTGGGGCCGACCGGCTCGATCCATGACGCCTCCAGGCTGCGGCGCATGTCGTCCCAACCCTCGGGCTCCACGACGGTGATCGCCGCATCCTTCAGGGCGAGCGCCAGCCCCGTGGACAAGCCCCCGCCCCCACACGGCACCACGACGCGGCGCGGCGCGCCCAGGCCAAGCGCCGCCATCTGCGCCTCCGCCTCGATCCCCGCACTCCCCTGCCCCTCGATCACCCAGGGATCGTCGAAACTCGGAACCAGCGTCGCGCCGCGCGCTTCCGCCAGCCGTGCGGCAATGGCCTCGCGGCTTTCCGTCGCCCGGTCGTAACGGACCACCTCCGCCCCGAGAGCCAACGTGCCCTCCAGCTTCGCACGCGGCGCGTCGGCCGGCATCACGATCGTCGCCGGCATCCCCAGCCTCTTCGCCGCCCAGGCGATTCCCTGCGCATGGTTGCCGCTGGAGAAGGCGACGACGCCGCGGGCACGCGATTCCGCGTCCAAGGCGGTCAATCGGTGCCAGGCGCCGCGGATTTTGAACGCGCCGATCGGCTGTAGGGATTCCGCCTTGAAGGCGACCTTCATCCCCTTGATTTCATGCACATAAAGCGGCGTTGGCGGCAGGATGCGCGCAATCTTTTCGGCCGCGTCCCGCACCCCCGCCCGCGTCGGCTGTCGCAAAATCGTCACTTTTCGTCCTTTCGTGCGATCAGCCACTTTACATGCAGGCCAAGCAACCATAGATCGCGCCTCCGCTGCCCCATGGGACTTCCAACCGCAAGGCAGCTTTTGTCACCGTATGCCGTAAGGCAATTGGAGGTCCCTTGAATTGGCCAAGCACCATAGCGCGCTGGGGTTAGCGCCCCTCTCGACCGCCCGTTCCTCCGTTCTCGGTGGGGGCATCGACATCGCCCAGAGTCGCCCGGTCGATCCGGTGACGCTCGTCCGTCCGCACGCCGCTGCGCGGGCCGCCCGATTCTTCGTCGAGAAGTTTCCGGGGCGTCCGATGTATGCGGTGAAGGCGAACCCGACGCCCGCGTTGCTCCAGATCCTGTGGGACAACGGCATCACGCATTACGACACCGCGTCGATCGCGGAAGTGCGCCTGGTGAAGACGACGCTGCCAGACGCCACCTGCTGCTTCATGCACCCGGTGAAGTCGGAAGAGGCGATCGCCGAGGCGTATTTCGTCCACGGCGTGAAGACCTTCTCGCTCGATTGCCTGGAAGAGCTGGCGAAGATCGTGCGTGCCACGCAGGGCGCGACCGACCTGACGCTGTGCGTGCGCCTGCGCGTCTCGTCCGAATATGCCAAGCTGAGCCTCGGTTCGAAGTTCGGCGTCGGCCAGTCGGAGGCGAAGGAGCTGCTGATCGCGACCCGTCAGGTAGCGGACGCACTTGGCATCTGCTTCCACGTCGGCAGCCAGACGATGTCGCCGGATGCCTATTCGAACGCGATGGAGCGGGTGCGCGCGGCGATCGTCGATGCGGCGGTGACGGTCGACGTCATCGACGTCGGCGGCGGTTTCCCCTCGGCCTATCCCGGCATGACCCCGCCGCCGCTGGAGCGTTTCTTCGAGACGATCCACCGCGCATTCGAGAGCCTGCCGGTCAGCTATTCGGCCGAATTGTGGGCCGAACCGGGCCGGGCGCTGTGCGCCGAATATGCCTCGGTCGTGGTGCGCGTGGAGCGCCGCCGCGGGCATGAGCTGTACATCAACGACGGCGCCTATGGCACGCTGTTCGATGCGGCGCATATCGGCTGGAAGTATCCGGTGCAGCTGCTGCGCGAGCCGGAATCGGACGCGCGCGACATGGACTTCGCCTTCTGGGGTCCGACCTGCGACGATCTCGACTATATGGCCGGCCCGTTCCCGCTGCCCGCGGACACGAATACCGGCGATTATTTCGAGATCGGCATGCTCGGCGCTTATGGCCAGGCGATGCGCACCGGCTTCAACGGCTTCGGCACCGGCGACACCGTCGTCGTCACCGACGAGCCGATGCTGTCGGTCTACGCCGAGGACCGCCTCGTCGCGGAGCAGCGTGCGGGCAACGTCGTCAAGCTGTAACGCCCCTACCGTAATTGATCCTTTCCCTCCCCTCGCGCGCCCGCGCGGGGGGAGATCATTGGGTTTCCGCGTCCCCAACAGTGAATGACGACGGGTATTGGATAGCCAAAGGCGAACCATGACCGACACCCTCACCAAGACCGCAGGCGCCAACGCGCCGATCAACGACACCCGCAAGGCCGAGCTGCTGTCGAAGCAGGTCAAGCATATCGACATCAAGAGCTTCGACGCGCGCCCGATCGTCGAGGCGATGGCGGACATGAGCTTCACCAGCCGCGACCTGGGCCGTGCGACCAACATCTACAACCAGATGCTGGCCGACAAGGATTGCTCGATCTTCCTCGTCATCGCGGGTTCGACCTCGGCCGGCGGCTGCATGGACCTGTACGCCGAGCTGGTGAAGAACAACATGGTCGACGGCATCGTCGCCACCGGCGCGACCATCGTCGACATGGATTTCTTCGAGGGTCTCGGCCACAAGCACTATCAGGCGCTGGAAATCCCCGACGACGACACGCTGCGCTCGCTCTACATCGACCGCATCTACGACACGTACATCGACGAGGAAGCGCTCCAGCACGTCGACCACACGATCTTCGAGATCGCGGAATCGCTGCCGGCCGGTCCGTATTCGTCGCGCGCATTCATCCGCGAGATGGGCAAGTATCTCGTCGAGCATGGCAAGAAGGAGAACAGCCTCGTCAAGCTCGCCTACGAGCATGACGTGCCGATCTTCTGCCCGGCGTTCGTCGACAGCTCGGCCGGTTTCGGCCTCGTCAAGCATCAGGTCGATGCCGCCAAGGCGGGCAAGCCCTATGTCATGATCGACGCGGTCGCCGACTTCCGCGAGCTGACCGAGATCAAGATCGAGGCCGGCACCACCGGCCTGCTGATGATCGGCGGCGGCGTGCCGAAGAACTTCATCCAGGATACGGTCGTCTGCGCCGAAATTCTCGGCCATGACGACGTGCAGGTCCATAAGTATGCGGTGCAGATCACCGTCGCCGACGTGCGCGACGGCGCTTGCTCGTCCTCGACGCTGCAGGAAGCGGCGAGCTGGGGCAAGGTGAATACCGGCATCGAGCAGATGGTGTTCGCGGAAGCGGGCAGCGTGATGCCGCTGCTGGCGTCCGACGCCTATCACCGCGGCCTGTGGAAGGACCGTCCGGTCCACCGCTGGGGCAAGCTGTTCGACAAGTAAGTCGGGCCTGCGGGCTGAACGATGAGGGCGCCCCGGATCGAACCAGGGCGCCCTTTTGTTTTCCGGAGCCAACCCCCAACGCCCGTTCACCCTGAGCTTGTCGAAGGGTGGGCCCCCGCACGCGCCGTCTCTCGTGCGGAAAGCCGTGCTTCGACTCGCTCAGCACGAACGCGTGTGGGATTATGCAGAGGCGTTCCCCTCCTCCCGCGCTTTCCGCGCGAAATCGTTGAGCTGCTTCATCGTGGCGTCGAAATTGCCGTCGCGTTCGGCGTTGCGGAAGCCACGGACGCGCTCGACCAGAATCTCCTTCGGCGTCGGCTGCTCGGCGAACAATCGCATCACCTCGTCGGCGAAATCGTCGAGCGGCTGATACATCGACCGCTTCTCCTGCCCCGGCGTCAGCGTCGTCTGCACGCCCGGCGGTGCCAGTTCGATCACCTCCACTTTGCCCTCCAGCGCATTGCGCAGCGACAGCGTGTAGCTGTGGATCGCCGCCTTGGTCGCGCAATAGGTCGGCGCATCGACCAGCGGGACGAAGGCGAGGCCCGAGGTCACGTTGACGATGACCGCATCGTCTTTGCCCTTCAGGTGATCGATCAGCGCATTGGTCAGCCGGATCGGCCCCAGCAGGTTGGTCGTCACCGTCTCTTCGGCATCCGACAGGTCGCGCTGCGTTTCCAGCGTCTCGAAGCGCATGATGCCGGCATTGTTGATCAGCACGTTGAGGTCGGGATGCGCCTCGATCACACGCTTGGCGAAGTCGGTCACACCCTCCGCGCTGTCGACGTCGATCGTCATCGTGTGGATATTGTCGCGCCCGTTCGCGACCTCGTCCAGCGCCGCCTGCCGGCGGCCGGCGATGATGACGGTATTGCCCGCATCGTGCCAGCGCTGTGCCAGCGCCGCACCGATGCCGGAACCGCCGCCGGTGATCAGGATCGTATTGCCGGTCTGCTTCATCGTGCCTCGTCCTTGGCTTGGGAGCCCCGAGTGACCGGAGCCGCCGATATGAAAGGTTGCGGGACGAAACGCTGTGCGTCAGGTTCCGCTCCCAACGGAGGGGACAACATGCACAGCGACATCCTGCGCCCGATGGTGGCACTCATCGCCTGGACACTCGTGATGTTCGTCTGGATGCTGGCGACGCGTATGCCCGCGATGAAGGCGGCGGGCGTCGATATGGGCAAGCTGGTCGGATCGACCGCGGCCGATGCGGATCGGGCGCTGCCGCGGCACATCCAGTGGAAGGCGCACAATTACAATCACCTGATGGAGCAGCCGACGTTATTCTACGCCGTCTGCACCGTCATCGCGCTGAGCGGCACGGGCGATGGCCCGAATGCGGCGATCGCCTGGGCCTATGTCGGCCTGCGGATTGCGCATTCGCTGGTGCAGGCGACGGTCAATCGCGTATTGCCCCGCTTCATGCTGTTCCTTGCTTCCACGCTCGCGCTCGTCGCGCTCACCCTCCACGCCGCCCTGGCGGTGTTCTGATGGCCAAGGGAGAGACGTTCGAACGCCATCGCCAGCCCTGGACCGCGGACGAGATCCAGAAGCTGCACACGCTGGCCAAGAAGGGCATGGCGTTGAAGGCGATCGCCAAGGCGCTGAAACGCAGCGAGGAATCGACCAAGGATCGCGCCAAGGCCGATGGCTTGTCGATCGCCAAGCTGCGCTGACGCCTACAACGACGCGGTGAGCTGCACGAAGCTGCGCGCGCGCGACTGAAGACGGCCGGTGGATTCGGCCAGCGTCCGCGACACTGCCTCCAGCCCCGACACGTCGTCGCCGATCGCCGCCGACTGATCGCTGATCGCACGCGCGCGATCGTCGATCGCATGGCCGGCCTCTGCCGATTGCTCGACATGGCTGGCGATACGCCGCGTCGCGCCCTGCTGCGCGGCGACCGCCTGTTCAATCGCGACACCCGTGTCGGCGATGGCGGCCATGGTCGCCTCCAGCGTGCGGTGGCCGCCGACGACGTCGCCGAGCAGGCCGTGCATGTCCGCCACGCGCGCCGCAATGTCCTTGGCTGCCGTGCCCGTCTGTTGCGCCAGCATCTTCACCTCGCTCGCCACCACCGCGAAGCCGCGACCCGCCTCTCCCACGCGCGCCGCCTCGATCGCGGCGTTGAGGGCGAGCAGGTTGGTCTGGCTGGCGATCGTCTGGATCAGGCGCAGCATGTCGTCGACCGCGGTCGCCTTCTCCACCAGCCGCGTCACGCGATCGCCCGCGGCGATCACCGCCACGCGCGCATCGTTGCGCAAGGCCGCGGCGCGGGCCGTCTGCCCGCCGATTCCGTCCAGCGTCGTCGCCAGGGTCCGGCCGAGTTCTGCGATGTCGGTCAGCGCCGTGACCATCTGCCCGGTCGCACCCGCCACCGACGCCGCATCCCGGCGCGAGGCCCCCGCGCGCGTGACGACCAATCCGGCCATCGCGGCGATCCGCTCCGCCGCCTCGGCCAGCTCCGCTGCCAGATGCGCGACATCGGCGGTGAAGGCCTTGCCCGCCGCATCGATCCGCGCCGCCCGCGCCTCGCGATCGGTCATCACCTGCGTACGACGTTGGATGGACAGCCGCTCGAATGCGGTCGCATCGACCACGGAATCGAAGACGCCATCGCGTGTCAGCACCAGTCCGTCCCCGCCCGCGTCGAGATAGGCGAGCACGAGCGCGTCGGCATCCAGCCCCGCATCGGCGGTCCCACAGGGCCGAATCAGCGTCGTCAGCGATCCGCCGATGCTGGGATTCTGCATCAGCGCGTGGCCGAAGGGGTTGAACAGAATGGTCCGGACATCGCGTTCCCGGATGACGCCCACCGGACGGCGCTGCGCATCGACGATCGCGAGCAACCGAAGATCGGGCGATTGCCGGAACATATCCACCGCTTGCGCCAGCGAGGCGGTGTGGATCAGGCAAACACCCTCGCCCTTCACCGACGCCTGCACGCCACCGAAAGCGCCGTTGCGCAGCAGATCGATGTCGAACAACATGGCCGCGACACTAGGGGGCGAGCGGTAAATGGCGGGTTAGGATTTGATGACAGTGCGGTGACACCGGCCGCGAAACGATCAGCCGAACAGGCGGCGTCCGGCGCGTTCCAGCATCATCACTTGCCACAGGGTGCGACCGTGGTCGGCGCGCCCGCTGCGATGCGCCTCGACCAGCCGCGCGACCGTCGGCATCGCCAGCCAGCCGCTGTCGGCGAGGAAGCGCGACCGGGTCAGCGCCTCCGCTTCATCGGCCAGCGCGCCGCGGAACCAGTCGCTGATCGGCGTGACGAAGCCCATCTTGGGTCGGTAGAGGATGTCGCGCGGCAGATAGCGTTCCACGCTGCGTTTCATCAGCCATTTGCCCGTCCCCCGGTGCAGCCGCATCGACGCGGGCAGACGCGCGCCGAACTCGACCAGCCGATGGTCAAGCAGCGGCTCGCGCGCCTCCAGCCCCACCGCCATGCTGGTGCGGTCGACCTTGGTCAGGATATCGCCGGGCAGCCAGATCTTCAGATCGGCGTATTGCGCGCGATCGATCGCGTCACGCGCCGGCGCCGCGCGCATCGCGGCAATGTAGCGATCCTCCGCGCGATGGCCCTGCAGCGCGGCGCGCACATCGGCGCCGAGCAACATGCCGCGCAGCTCTGGCGAGGTGACACCGACGGCGCGCGCATAAGCCTCGTCGCCATCGCTGGCGAGGGCGAGCAACGTCGTCTTCGCGCGCAGGGGCCGCGGTGCCCAATCGGCCTTGGGATAATAGCGCCCCAGCGTCCCGAACGCCGCCGTGCGCCATGTGGGTGGCAACAGGCCCCGCACGCGCTCTTCGGCTGCCTGGAAACGGTAGCGGCGATAGCCGGCGAATACCTCGTCCGCACCATCGCCCGACAGTGCCACCGTCACCCGCGCCCTCGCCAATGCCGCGACCTGATAGGTGGCGAGCGCGCTGCCATCGGCAAAGGGTTCGTCGAAATGATGCACCAGCGTGTCGATCAGCGCGAAATCGTCGGGGCGCACGACCTGCGCATGATGATCGGTGGCGAAGCGCTGCGCGACCGCCGCGGCATGCGCGCGCTCGTCATGGCCCGCCTCGTCGAAGCCGATCGTACAGGTGCGCACCGCCGCCTTGCTCGCCTCCGCCATCAGCGCGACGACCGCCGAGCTGTCAACGCCACCCGACAGGAAGGCGCCGAGCGGCACATCGGCGACCATGCGGCTGCGCACGCCCTCGCGCATATGCGCCAGCAGCTCCTCGCCGAGCGCGCGTGTCGATCCGGTCGCGCGATCGGCGAAGCTGACGTCCCACCAGCGGCGCGGCGCCGGTACGCTTTGCCCCCGCCGCACCAGCAGGCAATGGCCGGCGGGCAGCTTGCGCACGCCGGCGATCAGACAGGCATCGTCGGGGACGTAGCCGAACGCCAGATAATCCTCGATCGTGGTCGCATCGGGCACCCGGCGCAGCAGCGGGTGCGCGAGCAGGCCTTTCAACTCGGACGCGAAGGCGAGGCTGCCGTCGGACAGTTCGACATAATGCAGCGGCTTCACGCCCAGCCGATCGCGAGCGAGGAACAGCGTCCCCGCCTCCGCATCGTGGATCGCGAAGGCGAACATCCCGTTCAGCCGATCGAGCAGCCCCGGCCCCCAGGCGCGCCAGCCGTGCAGCAGCACCTCGGTATCGCCATCGGTGACGAAGCGTGCGCCGCCCCGCTCCAGCTGCGCGCGCAGCTCGGCGAAATTGTAGATCTCGCCATTGTAGGTGACGCTCAGCGCGCCCGCATGCATCGGTTGCGGCGAGCCGTCCAGATCGATGATCGACAGCCGGCGATGGCCCAGCCCGACGCCGGGCGCGGTCCATATGCCTTCGCCATCCGGGCCGCGATGCGCCTGCACCGCGATCATCGCGGCAATGCGGGCGGGATCGACGGGCTTGGGAGTGCCGGGGTGGAACAGCCCCGCAATGCCGCACATCAGCGCGCGCCCGTCAGGCGATCCGCCACGTCGTCGATCGGGCCCAAGGCCGCGGCGAAGGCGGCGATGTCGGCGCGTGCATCACGGCCGGGCGTCACTTCGGCCGACAGATGGATCGCCACCGCACCCTGCGGACCGCCGAGCAATTTTGCCATCATCGTCTCAATCTTCACCACGCGCTCGTCCGCCGTAACACTGTTGCCAACGACGTACCATGTCGCGACGATGCGCTCCACCGCATGGCCGTCGCTCCCCGGCGCGGTCATGCGCAGCGTTGCACCGCCAGCGATCGGCGCGGCGTCGGCGATGCGGACCCAGCGGTCCTCCTCGCGGATCGGGCCGGTGCCGAACGCACCGATCTTATGCCCCTCGCCCTGCGATGCGAACACCGCGACGGCAAAGTCGACCGCGGCGCCATCGCGGGCGTAGCGACCGAACAGGACATGGTCGGCGCCGGGGTAGTAAGGCTGCCACGCCGCGCGCTGGCTGAGCGGCACGCGGGTCCAGCCGGCGATCACCGGCAGGTCGATCTGCGTCGGCAGCGGCGTGGCGCGATGCGCGATGGCGGCGCTCCACATCGGCCAGATCCCGGCGGTGGCGAGCGTCAGCAGCACGCCGAGTGGCAACGCGATCCGCCCCCTCCGCACGGGCGGCAGACGTGCAGGATCGAAGGCGGGTGCATCGGGTGCGCGATCGAACCAGCGCCACCCGATCGCCAGCACCGCCGCCATCACCAGCCCGAAGAACAGCCAGCCGTAGACGATATGGTCGAACCCCGTCGCCGCCTCTACGCTGGTCAGGTTCGCAGCGTAGATCGTCCCGAAGGCGCGCAGACCGTTGGCGATCACCGGCACCACCAGCGCGGCGACCATGAAGCCGATCCGCCGCCCCCACGACACGAAACAGACGTTGGCGACCAGAACGCCGAACGCGAGCATCGCGATGACGAACTTCGCGCCCGAACACGCCTCCGCCACCTCGAAATAATAGCGGCCGGCGTGGATCAGCACGCCGTTCGACGTAGCAGGCACGCCGAACAGGTGGAGGAGCGGCATGACGATCCGCACCGTCACCGCCTGCAACGGCGGCTCCAACGCCTCGCCGAAGGGGACGAGGAACAGCGCATAGGCCAGCGGGAACAGCAGCCCGCGCGCGACCTGCGCGCCGAGCAATGTCACCACCGCGCCTTGCAACATCAACACCACACCCAGCTGCCGCGCGAAGCTGACCGAACCCGCATCTCCCATCAGCCAGCCGGCGCCCCCCGCCGCGACGAGCAGCAGCCCCGGCCACCAGGCCGTCGGCGTCAAGGCGGCAAGCTCCCGCCGCCGCTGCCAGACCAGCCAGCCGATCACCGGCCCGATGAACAGGCAATGCCCGAAGGTCGTGCTGGTCCACCAGATCGTGACGAGCCGCACGACGTCGGCGCAGAACATCAGCAGGATGACTGCAACAGCCAGCGCCAGCGCGATCCCATGCCGCCGCCAGCCGCTCATGCGCCGAGCCCCAGCAGGTCGTCGAGCGGCGCCAGCCGCGCCGCCCAATCGTACCGCGCCAACACCCGCGCCCGCGCCGCATCGCCCAGCGCGGATGCCGCGTCCGGATCGTCCAACAGCGCGCCGATCGCCCGTGCCTGCTCGACCGCGCTCCCCGCCACTCGCAGCGTGCCGGCATGGTCGATCCCCTCGGCGGCGGCGGGCGAGGCGACGACGGGCCGCGCCCTCGCCATCGCCTCCAGCACCTTATTCTGGATGCCGCGCGCCAGATGCAGCGGCGCGACGCACACGCTCGCCGCCGCCAGCCAGGGGCGGACATCGTCGACCGCACCGGTGATGATCACGTCGGGCGCCGCGAGCGCCTGCACCGCCGCGGTCGGCGCACGCCCGACGATCGCGAAGCGGACGCCGGGGTGCGTCTGCCGCAGCCGCGGCATCACCTCGGCGGCGAACCACGCTACCGCCTCAACGTTCGGGCGATAATCCATCTGGCCGGTGAAGACGAGCAACGGGCCTTGTGTCGCCGGACCGACACCGGCCGGATCGAACGCCGCCGCGTCGATGCCATTCTCCACCGCGACGATCCGTCCTGCCCCACCGCCGCTGCGGAAGAGCGCCGCCTCCGCTTCGCTGACGAACAGGCTGGCGCGGACGCTTGCCGACACCTGCCGCTCGAACGCACCGAGCAGCCGTGCCTCCCGCCGCATCATCCAGCGCATGGCCATGCTGCCGGCATCGGCGAATTGCGCGAACTTGGCGGAATCGACGTCGACGAAGTCCATCACCGCCGGCACGCCCGTTGGCAGATATTGCGCCATCTGCCCGGAAAAACAGTAGATGGCATCGACCCGTCGCGCCGCGACCGCCCGCCGCATCGCCGGGGCATTGAAGGCGGTCAGCGACACCGGCCGCCCCGTCGCCAAGGCCTCGACCGCCGCCAGCGCCTGTGGCTTGGTGCGGCGGATCAGCGTGATGCTCTCCAGGCCTTCCGCGATCGGCGCTGGCACGTCGAAATCCGCGTCGCCTTCCCCGAACGCCACCAGATGCACGCGCGCGCGTGCCATCAGGTGACGGAGGACGTGATAGCTCCGGATCTTGTCGCCGCGATCGGGCGGAAAGGGCGCGCGGTGCGCGAGGAACAGCAGCTCCATCAGCCCAGGCCGCGGGCGATCCACGGTCCCATCAGATTGGCGAGCGGCAGCGGCAGCCGCTTCCATGTCGCCACTATCATCGCATATTTGGGATTGAGCGGATTGACCTCGCGCGCCGGCCCATCGCTGCGCGTCGCATAGCAGCGCGGCACGCCGGTAAAACCCCAGTTCTTCTTGAACGCCGCCGCGCCCGTGCCCGTCTTCGACCGGCCGAAGTCGAACCGCGTGCAGCCGCGATCCCGCGCATGGCTCATCAGCGCGAAGTACATGCGATCGTTGGCGCGCAGCCCACGCGCCGCCGCCGTCCCGCCACCCCAATAGGGAAAGACGGTGCCACGGAAATACAGGCTCAGCACGCTCGCCACGGCCCGCCCCTGATGCCGCACCGTCAGCACATCGCTGTCGAGTGCCCCCGCCACGTGGCGGAACAGATTGGCCGGAAACACCGGCGTGCCCAGGTTGCGCACCGATTCGGCGTAGACGCCATAATGCTCGCGCAGCAGCGCCTCGCCACCGGTGACGACCTCCAGGTCCAGCCCCAGCGCGCGGCGCACTTCAGCACGCTGCTTGCGCGGCACAGCAAGCAATTCCGCATCGTCATCCGCCGCCAGATCCCGAACAAAGCCGAGATAGGCGGTATCGTTGGTCGCCCAGCCCCGCGGCGCCGGCCCGCCCCGCAATTCGACGCCGGGGCAGCCCAATCGCTGCGCCAATGCCAAGGCCGCCCCCGCCAACGCCTCCACGCCATCGCCCAATATGCCGCCGTCGACACCGAAACCGGTCGACACCAGCGCCCGGCCGAACAGCGGCGATCGCATCTCGGTCAGTGGCAGCACGCCGGCGATATCGCCGTCAGGATAGCTCGCGACCAGATAGCGGGCACGCTGGCCGCAACCGCGCTCGACCGCGCGGCTCCAGCCGGTCAGGTGGAACGGCGTCGCCTCCGCCGCCGCGCGGACGAAGGCGTCGATCGCGCCGCTCTCCCGGACATCGCCCAGGTTCGCCTCGCGCACGTCCAGCCGCGGCTCGATCGGCGCATGCATCACGCGAGCAGCGCCGCCTCGCGCGCGACGACGGCGTCGACGCGGCCCCAGTTATGCCGTGCAATCAGGCCACGCAGCTTACCCGCCATCGCGCCGAGCCGGCTGTAGTGCCGCACCTTCGACCGCAGCGGCGCATTCGCGACGCGCGGCTGGTCCGGGTCGACCTCCCAGGGATGGAAGTAGAAGATGCCCGCATGCCCCTCCGCGTTAACCTGCCGCACCGCGAAATCGGTCAGTGCGCCGGGCAGCATGCGGAAGAAGCCGCCGCCGGTGGCGATATGCCGCCCGGCCACGCGCGCGACCGTCACCGGCAGCTCGACCAGGGGCGAGTCCTTCAGCGGACGAAAAGCGTACCGCGGCGCATCGCGCCACCCGTAATGATCATGCGTGACCGGCGCGACGCTGGACGAATAGGCATAGCCCGCCTCCGCCAGCACCGGAAAGGCCCACAGATTGCGCGGGTCGATCGAGAAACTGGGCGCGCGATAGCCGGTCACCGCCTGCCCGCTCGCATCCTCCAGCGCCGCCCGCGCGCGTGCCAGATCGGCACGGAAGGTCGCGGCATCCATGGTAAAGACGCGCTGATGGTCCCAGCCGTGGCTCGCGATCTCATGCCCCGCATCCGCAATGCGTCGGATCAGCCGCGGATGGCGATCGGCAACCCAGCCAAGCGTGAAGAAGGTCGCCTTCACCCCGCTTTCGGCGAACAGGTCGAGCACCGCGCCGGTGTTCGCTTCGACGCGGCTCGCGATCGTGTCCCAGTCGGCGCGGTCGATCGTGTGTTCGAACGCACCGACCTGAAACCATTCCTCGACATCGACCGACAGGCCGTTGCGCAGCGGCTCAGGCGGCATGGTCCCACGCGGCGGGCGAGCGGATGGGGACGGCATCATGGCCATGGTGCAGGTCGGCGACGCCGGCGACCATCGCGGTCGCCGCCGCCTCGCTGCGGTCGGCCTCGACCCAGTCGACCAGCAGCGTCAGCACCCGGCGCAGCGCTTCTTCCTGTTGCGCGATCCGCGCTTCCAGCGCCGCAATGCGCTCGGCATCGCTCGACGCGGGGGCCGCCGGTGCCGCTTGCGGCTCCGCTTCCGTCGCGGCCGGCGCGTCTTCGGTCGTCGTTTCTTCCACCAGTGGCTCTGACGTAACGTCGTCGGACGCATCCGCGACGATCGGCGCAAACGCAGGCGCTTCGGCCACAGGCTCCACCACGATCGGCAGCGGATCGCGCGGCGCATCGGCGACGGGTTCGAGCCATTGCGGCGTGCGCGGCACGAAGCGGCGGATCGGCGTCACGTCTTCAATGGCCGGTTCTTCGATGATGGTTTCCGGTTCCGCCTCGACCGTCACGACCTCGGGCTCGATAGCAACCGGCTCTGGCGTGACAGCCGTCTCGGCCACGGGTTCGGGGTCAGGGGCCGGCTGCACCACCGTCGGTGTAAAGCTCGCCGGCAGGTCCGCCTCAAGATCGCGCACCACTTGGCGCACCAGTCGACCGTCGATCAGCTCATGCCCTTCCAGAGCCGCGGCCAGCATCACCCGCGCGGCAAGCTGATTGAGCCGCCGCGGCACGCCGCCCGACCCGCGATACAGGGTCTCGAACGCATCGTCCGCAAAGTCCGGCCGCCCCTGCCAGCCGACCACCGACAGGCGGTGCGCGACATAATCGGCGACCTCATGCGGCTCCATCGGATCGAGGTGGTGAATGGCGATGACGCGCTGGCGCAATTGCTCCAGCCGCTCCGATCCTTGCAACCGCTCGCGGAACTCGGGCTGGCCGAGCAGCAGGATCTGCAGCAGCGCATGCCCGCCCGCCTGGAAGTTGGACAGCATGCGCAGCTCTTCCAGCGAATCGACGGGCAGCGCCTGCACTTCGTCGACGATCAGCAGCGTCCGCCGGCCGGAGCGCTTCACCGCATGCAGTCCGCGTTCGATCGCGGTCAGCAGCTGCGCCTTGGTCAGGTTGGCCGGATCGACGCCCAGCCCCGTCGCGACGACGCGCAGCAGGTCGTCGGCGGCGATCGCGGTCGACACGATCGTGATGACGTTCAGCGCGGCAGGATCGAGCAGGCCGGTCAGATGCCCCACCAGCGTCGTCTTGCCCGCGCCGATATCGCCGGTCACGACGATGAACCCCTCGCCCTGCGCGATGCCATAGCCGAGATAGGCCATCGCCTTGCGATGCGTCGCCGTCTCATACCAGAAGCGTGCGTCGGGGGTGAGTTGGAAGGGGCGTCCGGTCAGCCCGAAATGGTCTTCGTACATCCTGTGCGGCCCCTAGAAGGAATAGCGCGCGGCGATCAGCGCCTGCGCGGACCAGGTGGTGTCCAGATCGCCCGTGTCGAACGCATAGACGCCCGCACTGGCCGAGGTGGTGATCCGGCCGAAGCTGTGCCCATAGCTGGCGGTGCCGCCATAGGCCCAGACGCCGGCCGCCTGCGCAACGCCCGATTCGTAATAATTGACGAACAGGTTGCCGTCGATGGTCGAGACGGGCGACAGCTGTCGGTTGAGGAACAGCTGGCCATAGGCGCTCTGATCCTCGATCCCGTACAGCGTCACGCCGGGTACGTCGTCGCGGTTGAACAGCTTGCGATTGGCATAGCCGATACCGCCGCCATAGGTGGTGCGACCGCGCGTGACCGACAGCACCGCATCGACGCCGCGCGCGCGATAGCTGGCGGTCTGGATCGACTGGAACACGTCGTTCAGGCAGCCGCCCGGCGTCGCCCCGCTGGTCGAAAAGACGCAGCCGTTGAACTGCTGCGTGAACGCATCGCGGGCCGAGATGAAACTGGTCGGCAGCTGTTGCAGCCCGTTGCGCAGCTGCTGGCCGAAGGTCGTGACGCTGTCGTAGACGCTCGCCGCCATTCCGACATGTTCGGACGCTTGATAGGTGGCCAAGCCGCTGTAGCTGATCGATCCGAAACGTTTGCCGACGCGCGCCTCCGCTGACACGCGGCGATTGGGGCGCCAGACGACACCCGCATCATAATAGACGCCATCGGTGCGATAGGCGATCTGACGCGGCGCGGCGCTGTTGGTCACGAAGCGGCCATCGCCATCGACCAACGGCTGGCCCGCCGCATTGGTCAGCGCCGGGCGATTGCTCGTCTCGATCCGCTCGTAGCCGACACCTGCGGTCAGCGCGACATAAGGCGATACCGGCATCAACGCGTCACCGCGCACGCGCCAGCCCTCGTAACGGCCATCCAGTTGCCCCGCATCCTCGCGGTCCCAGCCGGCGCTGGCAGTCAGGCCGACGGGCAGGACCTGCCCCGGACGCACGCCCGCACTGATCCCGGCAGACTGGTTGAAGGCGGTATCGTAATAATCGAAGCGCGGCTGGCCGGGGCCGACGCCGACGAAACTGGGGCTTTCGACCTTGGTATAGCCCGCCAGATAGCTGGCGGCGACCGCCACCGGCCCGACGTTGGTCGCATAGCTGGGGCCGGCATAGACCGAATAGATCTGGCTGATGTTATCGACATTGCCGACCAGTACGCCCGGCGCCGCACCGCGGATGTCGGCACGCGCGCGCGTCGCGATACCACCCGCTTCCAGCGTCAGGCCACGCGCGACCTTGGCGGAGACGCGCGCCAGACCGGTGTGGACGTCCGAATCGCCGATCCGGTCGTCCCAGGCGATCCGCCGTTCGTAGCGATAGGAGAGTTGCCCGTTCACCCGCGACGTATTGGCGGCCAAATCGATCCCGGCCGCGATGGTCGAATAGGTCAACACATCGCCGCTGTTAAGGTCGGCGTCGAGCACCTGCCCCAGTTCGATATAGGGCGTCGCGGTGACGCGGCGTCCTTGCGCCTCGGCCGATCCGGCGACCGCACAGGCGCCCAGCGCCAGCCCGAGAGAGATAGACCGCATCACTTGCCCCCCTCCTGACCGTAATAGGTGCCGTAGCGCCGCC
The DNA here is from genome assembly GCF_001638925.1 of Sphingomonas sp. NIC1. NCBI lineage: Bacteria > Pseudomonadati > Pseudomonadota > Alphaproteobacteria > Sphingomonadales > Sphingomonadaceae > Sphingomonas > Sphingomonas sp. NIC1. The sequence continues at coordinate 2,599,365 of NZ_CP015521.1, read as the reverse complement.
CGCCGGGCACGAACGACACGGCGTTGAGCACCAGCGCGATCTCGTCGCAGCCGTCGAGCCGCTGCACCGCCTCGCGCAATTCGTTTTCCGGCGTATCGTCGGCCCGCACCACCAGCATCACCTGCCCGACCAGCATCGCCAGCACCGCCGCGGGCGAGGCGGCCAGCGCGGGCGGCGAATCGAAGATCACGATGCGGCGCGGATTGGCGTCGAGCAGGCGCGACAGCACCGTCCGCGTGCGAGCGGAGGCGAGCAGCTCGGTATCCGTCGCCGTCTTCGTCCCCGCGGGCAGGATCGACAGGCCGCCGATATCGGTGCGGATGACGAGATTTTCGACATCGATCCGGCTGTCGGCCAGTGCGTCGAGCAACCCCGGCTGTTCGGCAAGACCCAGGCGCGCCAGCACGTCGGGCTTGGCGAAATCGGCATCGACCAGCAGCACCTCGGTATCGCGCTCCATCGCCATGGAGAGTGCGAGATTGACCGCGCAGAAGGTCTTGCCGTCGCCCGGTCGCGCCGAACAGACGAGCACGGTCCGCGCCTTGTCGCCGTGATGACCCTGCGCGATGCGTTCGCGTGTGATCAGCAGCTGGCGCTTGATCAGGCGGAATTCCTCGGCCAGCGGCCCCACCGGCGCGCCGGGCACGATCATCCCCGCCTCGGCCAGCATGCCGCGGTCGATGCCGGCGATGTCGCTCAGCTCGGGCGTTTCGTAAAAGGCCGGCGGCAACTCCTGCCCCACGGGTGCGCGCAATTCGGGCGGGATGGCGAGGAAGGTCGGATCGTCGATCGGCGCCGCCGCCTGCCATGCCGGCTCTTCGGCGACCGGTGCCGGCTCGACATCGGGCGCGGGCATCGGTGTGGGAACGGCGTCATCCCGCGCCGGATCACCGGCATCCTTCACCGGCGCCCGGAACCCCGCGCCGAAATCATAGGCGCGGGCGGCCCGTTCGAGCAGCGAATCGCGGCGGATGGGCTTGTGCATCATATCGTCCCCGTCACGCCGCCAGACCGCGTTGCAGCACTTCGACGCCGAGCAGCAGCACATAGGCCGCCACCAGCCCCGCGGCACCGCCCGCGAAGATTTTCAGGCGCTTCGCCCGCTGCTCCGCCTGAACGCGCGTCACGACTTCGCCGATTGCGCCGATCACCGGCATGCCGGTCGCCTTTTCCAGCCGCGGCGCGGTGGCAAAGGTCGCGCGCAGCTGACCCATCGCGAACGCCGCACCGATGCCCGCGCCCAGCCCCGCGACGAGGACGCCGGTCAGCAGCAGCATGCGGTTGGGCGCGGTCGGCGCACGCGGCACCGTCGGCGGGTCGATGACCGAGAATTTCACATTGTCCGTTCGCGTCGCCGCCTGCCCGCGCAGCGCGACCTGCTGGCGCTGGGTCAGCAGCTGATCGTACTGATCCTTCAGCACCTGATAATCGCGGTCGATCTGCCCCTGTTCGGCCGCGACCGCCGGGTCCTGCGACAGTTTCGCGGTCAGCTGGTCGAGATCGCCCTGTAACTGCGCCTTGCGCATCCGCAGCCCGGCGACCGCCGATTGCTTGTCGGCCAGCATCGATTGCAGCGACTGATAGACGGGGTTGGGCGTGCCCGCCGGCCCGGCACCCGCCGGCTCCCGCTGCGCCGCCGCCTGCGCGACGGCAAGCTGGCGCTTTAGCGCGATCACGTCGGGATGCTGATCCGTATAGCCCCGCGCCCGCGCATCGGCGAGCTGACCCTGGATGGCAGCGAGCGCCGCACGCGCCGGTCCCGCGGCGATGCCGCCAGTGCCCGCAACCGTCTGCGGCGTACCCGCCATCTGCGCCTGCAACGTCGCGAGGCTCGATTGCGCGGTGGCGAGATCGCCGTCGACCTGCGCCATCTGCGCGCGCGACGCGCCGATCCGGTCGGCGACCGTACCGGTCCCGGGCAGCGAGCCGAGGTAGCGCGTCTGGAAATCGGACCGCTTGGTATCCGCGTCCGACAGCCGCTTCTGCAGCTGCGCCAGCTGCGCATCGAGGAAGTCGAGGCTCTGCGTCGTCTGGCTGCGATCGCGGCCCAGGTTGGTTTCGACGAAGATGTCGATCAGCTTCTGCGTGATCTGCTGCGCCAGCTTGGGGCTGGCCGCGGTGGTGGTGATCTGGAACAGATTGTCCTGCTGGCTTTCCACCTTGATCGCCTGCGCGAGGCCCGCGACGCGATCGGCGACGTCGCGGTCGCTCGACACGGTCTGCGCAAGGTCGGTGCCGCGCACCACCTTTTCCAAGTTGACCGCGCTGACCAATGTCTGGCGGATCGTGTCGACATCCTTCTGCTGCGTCTGGGGGGCGGCATCCATCGACGCAGGCAGGATCGACTGCATCTGCACGAACACGCGCGCCCGGGATTCATAGCGGCTCGGAATCTGGCTCACCACGAACCAGCCGAGCACGCACACGCCCCAAGCGACCGCCAGCGCCAGCCAGCGCCGAGTCCAGATCGCATGGAGCGCGAGGCGCGCTTCGTCGTAGAGGCCGTTCATCCGATCAGAACATCGATTCGGGGATGATGATCACGTCGCCGGGCTGCAGGCTGACGTTGGCGCTCGAATCGCCGCGCTTCAGCAGATCGGCGATGTGCAGCTGATATTCGTGCTGTTCGCCCGTATCGCGATCGTGTCGGATCAGCTTCGCCTTGTTGCCCGCCGCATATTGGCTGAGGCCGCCGACCGCGATCATCGCATCGAGCAGCGTCATGTTGGCGCGATAGGGAATCGACGCAGGCTTTTCGGTCGCGCCGATCACGCGCACCTGCTGGCTGTAGGTGCCCGAGAAATTCTCGACGATCACCGACACGCGCGGGTCGGTGACATACTGGCTCAGCGCCTTCTTGATATCGGCGGCAAGCTGCGCGGGCGTCTTGCCGACCGCGGGCATGTCGTTGATCAGCGGCGTGGTGATGCGGCCATCGGGGCGTACCTGCACCTTCGCGGTCAGTTCCGGCTGGCGCCAGACGAAGACGTTGAGCTGGTCGAGCGGGCCGATGACATATTCCTCGCCCGGCTGTTCCTTGGATGCGACATAGCTGGCGGGCGGCAGTTCGGGATGGCTGGCGCCGCCACCGACGCATCCGCCGAGCGCGCTGGACGCGGCACCGATGGCGAGCAGGACACGGACGGACTTACCGGAACGCATGCAATGTCTCCTGACGCCCATGGACCGCCACGCACACGTGAGATCAAGGGCTTGAGCGATGGCTATGGCGCGAGAGAGGTGAAGATAGCGTTAGTGACGCTGCAGGGAAGGCCACCGTCGTCCCTCTCGCAACAGAACGACGACGCGGGTATGCTGGCCGGATGACACGGCTTTTCCTGTCCGCCGGCCTCATGCTGGCGCTTACGCCGGTGGCGGCGGGCGCGCAATCCGCCCCGCCGTTGACCGGCCTCCAGATCGTCGCCGTCAGTTCCGCGACGCAGTCCGAACGGATCGCCCCCGACCAGACGCACACCAACCGGCCACATACCGGCCCGATCAGTGTCGTCGTGCAGGAAACCGGCATCGGCCGGGCGCGTGTCGTCCGCATCGACGGCGCGGTCGCGGCCCCACCCTCCACCCAGCGCCCCTTGTGCGGCAGCGCGGTGACCGCGGGCGCCTGCCGCCCGGGCGAGCCGATGACGGGCGTGGAGATCACCTACCATCTCGGCCCCTTGCGCAAGGGCGCGACGGTCGCGTTGCAGGATACGTCGGCCAACCTGCCGGCGGTCACACTCGGTACGACGATCACGATCGACTGATCCCGCGCAGACCAATACCGACGCGGTAGCATCAATTCCTCCCCCGCCAGGGGGAGGTGGGATGCCGAAGGCATGACGGAGGGGGAGGAAGCGCGAACGGATGTGTCGCTTACCTCCGCCTCCATCACAGCTTTACCGCCCCCCTGGCGGGGAATGCATTGGTGGCGGCACCCGAATGCCGATTTCCCCTAACCCGCGACGATCTCCACCGCGGGCGGATGCCCCAGAAAGCCGGACGGACTGGCGCTGGCACCATAGGCCCCCGCCATGAAGATCGCGATCAGGTCACCCGCGTCGGCATGCGGCAGCGCGATGCGGTCGCCCAGCCGGTCGAGTGGCGTACACAGCGGCCCCACCACCGACACCGTCTCGTCGCCCACGCCGCCCACTTCGCGCGCCAGCGCAAGCGGATAGTTGCGCCGTACCACCGTGCCGAAATTGCCCGACGCGGCGAGCTGGTGATTGAGGCCGCCATCGGTGACGAGGAACGTCTCGCCCTGACTGTCCTTGCGATCGACGATCCGCGTCAGATAGACGCCCGCCTCCGCCACGAGCCAGCGCCCCAGCTCGATCGCAAAGCTGGTCTGGCCGAGAACGGCGGGCCGCGCCGGCAGTGCCTCGCCAAGCGCCGCGCCCACCGCCTCGACATCCAGCGGCACGTCGCCAGAGAAATAGGGCACGCCGAACCCGCCGCCCAGATTGACCAGCTGCGGCGCAGCGCCCGCCTCGTCGGCGAGTCGCGCAGCGAGCGCCAGCGTCGCGGCCTGCGTCTCGGCGATCGCGCCGGCATCCAGCGCCTGACTGCCGGCATAAATGTGAAAGCCCCGCCAGTCCGCCCCGCTCGCGACGATCGCGCGGACCAGCGCCGCCGCGCGCACCGCGTCGACGCCGAAGGGCGACGGTCGCCCGCCCATCCGCATGCCCGAACCGCGCAATTCGACGTCGGGATTGACCCGCACCGCCAGCCGCGGAGCGATGCCAAGCTCCTCACCCAGCCGCAACGCCCGCGTCGCCTCGCCTTCCGATTCGACGTTGAGCGTCGCGCCCGCCCTGATCGCCGCGCGCAACTCGACATCGCGCTTGCCCGGCCCGGCGAAGCTGATCGCCGACGCGGGCTTCACCGCCAAGGCCTTCTCCAGCTCACCCCCCGACGCGACGTCCAGCCCGTCGACCAGCGGCGCGACCCGATCGAGCAGCGCAGGCAAGGGGTTGGCTTTGATCGCATAATGCAGATCCACGTCGGGGAAGGCCGCCCGGAACCGCGCCACGCGCGCCGCGACGATGCCGACGTCATAGACGAAGACGGGCGTCGCCTCCGCCCAGTCGTCCGCAGGCCGCCCCGCGATCGTCAGCATGCCGCGCTGCCCGGCAAATTCGGGCGGCAGCGCCCCCATCGGCTTCATGCTCTCGTCTCCGCCCGGATCGCCGCCCGGTCCAGCTTGCCGTTCGCGTTGCGCGGCAACTCCTCGCGCCAGTCGTAGCGCGCCGGCTGCATGAAGCTCGGCAGCAGCCCGCGCAACCGCGCCCGCAAGGCGTCTTCGCCCGCCGGATCGCCCGCCAGCACCACCACGATCGCCTGACCGGAGCGCGCATCGGGCACACCGACCGCCACCGCCTCGCGCGCCTCGCCGCCGGCGAGTACCGCTTCCTCCACCTCCAACGGGCTGATCCGGTTGCCCGCGCTCTTGATCATCTCGTCATCGCGCCCGACGAAGCGGAGCAGCCCGTCCGCGCCCTCCAGCACCGTATCGCCCGACCAGACCGCCATGCCGCCGCTCGCCATCCACGCGGGCGCCGGACGAAAGCGCTGCGCCGTCCGCTCCGCATCGCGCCAATAGCCCTGCGCGACCAGCGGTCCGGCGTGGACGAGTTCGCCCGGCTCGCCGACCGCGCGCGTCCCGTCCGCCTTCACCACCGCCACCTCGGCAAAGGGGATCGCCCGGCCCATCGCATCGGGATGCGCATCGATCAGCGCCGGGTCGAGCCAAGTCGACCGGAACGCCTCGGTCAGGCCATACATCGCCACCAGCTCCGCCTGCGGGAAGCGCGACCGCAGGCCGCGCACCAGCCGCTCCGTCAGCGCGCCGCCCGAATTGGTCAGCCGCCGCAGCCGCGCCGCCGTCTCCACCGGCCAGTCCGCCTCCAGCAGTTGCACCCACAAGGGCGGCACCCCGGCCAGCGTCGTCGCCTGCGTGCGCTCGACCGCCTTCACCACGTCGCGCGCGGTCAGATAATCGAGCGGCGCCACCGCAGCCCCGGCATACCAGCTCGAAAGCAGCTGATTCTGCCCATAGTCGAACGAGAGCGGCAACACCCCCAACACGCGATCCGCGGACGACAGGCGCAGATAATGCGCGACCGACACCGCCCCCAGCCACAGGTTCGTATGGCTCAGCATCACGCCCTTCGGCCGCCCTGTCGACCCGGAGGTGTAGAGGATCGCCGCCAGCGATGCCGGATCGTGGTTCGACCGCCTCGGCCCGGCGTCCGCCATCGACACTACATCCGCCTCGACCAACCGGCAGTCGTCGGGCCGGTCACCAGCCTCTAGCGTCGCCGCGCGCGCCGCCTGCGTCACGAGCAACGTCGCGCCACTGTCCGCCAGGATGTGCGCCACCTGCGCCCGGCGCAGCGCCGGATTGACCGGCACATGGACCAGTCCCGCCCGCGCCGTGGCGAGCGGCATGACGCACGCCAGCGCCGTCTTGGGCAGCCATGTCGCGACCCGCGCGCCCGGCGCCAATCCCCACCCCGCCAGCCAGCCCGCGACACTCGCCACCGCCGCCTCCACCTCGGCGAAGCGCCACGTCCGCGCGCGCTCGATCAGCGCCGGGGCGTCGGGGTCCCCCCGCAAGAGATGGTCGATCGGAAACGGTGTCGGGTCTGTCGCCATATCCCCTCATAGCGTCACGTTATTGCCGAATGCAGCCCCAGCCTCTAACGCAGCCGCGCACGTCCCCGATCGAAGGCCGAACGCTTTGCTTCCCGAAGGCTACACCCAGGTCGAAACCACCGTTCGCGCCGTCCTTGCCGATGTGCTGGGCCTGTCGCCCGAGCGGGTCGCGGACTTCCGGGCGACGACGCCGCTGTTCGGCGCGCTGCCGGAACTCGATTCGATGGCGGTCGCGGGCGTGCTGACCGAGATCGAGGATCGGCTGGGCATCCTGATCGAGGATGACGAGGTCGATGGCGACATGCTCGAAACCTTCGGCGCGCTCGTCGAATTTGCCGCGGGCAAGGCGCTGGTCTAGCGTCGGGCGGCATGGCGCCGCGCATCGACCATTACGACTGGAGCGGCGGCCGCGAGGCGCTGCTGCGCTTCGGCCCCGACACCGGGCCGGTGGTCATCCTTGCCCTGCCCCTCTTCGAAGAAGCCAACCGCACGCGCACCTTCGCCGTCGGCCTGCTGCGCCAGCTGGCCGAACGCGGGATCGCCGGTCTGCTGCCGGACGTGCCGGGACAGGGCGAGAGCGTGGTGCTGCTTGAAGACTGCACTCGTTTTTGCATGGCCGAGATGCTGGAGGCGTTGACCGACCGCTGCCGTGACGAAGGGCGACGGACCTACGCGGTCGGCATGCGCAGCGGCGCACTGCTCGACTATTGCGCGCTGCATAGCGGCCGGTGGCATCTTGCCCCTCAGGACGGCGAATCCCTGCTCCGCGATCTGCACCGGACGTGGCGGGCGGCGGGCAACGACGGCGACCGACAGGCGATGATGTACGGCGCCGACACTGTGGAGATTGCGGGCAACGTCCTGTCGCCCAACCTACTCGCTTCGTTCAGCGCCGCCGCCCCCTTCGATCAACCCGGCACGCCTCGCCGTGTCGTGCGCCTGTCGTCCGATCCCGCCCCCGCCGACCGTCACATCGACGCCGCCCCGCTCTGGCGGGGCGCCGAGCCGGGCGACGACCCTGCCCTCGCCGAGTTGCTGGCCGACGATATCGCCGCCTGGATCGCCACATGCGAAGCCTGATCGGCTTCCCCTGCGCGGGCGACACGCTGATCGGTACGCTCGACGCAGCACCCGGCACGATCGGTCTGCTGATCGTCTCCGGCGGCAACGAAATCCGCTGCGGCGCGCATCGCGGCATGGCGCTCCTCGCACAGTCGGTGTCGGCGGCGGGCCATCCGGCCTTCCGCTACGACCGCCGCGGCATCGGCGACTCGACCGGCGTAAACGACGGTTTCCTGTCCGCCCGAGACGATCTGATCACCGCAGCCGCCGCCTTTCGCGCCCACGCCCCACAGCTCGACCGCATCGTCGGCTTCGGCAATTGCGACGCGGCGAGCACGCTCGCGCTCTTCGGCCGCGACGCCGGCATCGATCACCTGCTGCTCGCCAACCCCTGGACGGTCGAGGACAACGACGCCCTGCCCCCTGCCGCCGCGATCCGCGCGACCTACCGCCAGCGCCTCACCGACCCCGCGGCATGGCGTCGCCTGCTTACCGGCCACATCGACCTTGCCAAAGCAGTGAAGGGCCTGCGCAAGGCCGCCGCCTCATCGCCGCAAGCGCTCGCCACCCGCGTCGTCTCTGCGATCGAAACTTGGGGCGACGCGGCGACCGTGCTGCTCGCCAGCGGCGACGCCACCGCGCAAGCCTATGCCGCCGCCGCGCGCCACCTGCCCGCGACGCGGATCGACACCGCCTCGCACAGCTTCGCCCGGGCGGAAGACCAGCGCGCGCTACGCAACGCCGTCCTCGCCGCCCTAACCAGACTCTGACCACAACGCGCCCAACTCAACGTCATCCCAGCCTTCACTGGGGCGACATTTTGAGGCGGAAGTGGCAGCGGATCGCTTACTCTGCCGCCTCTGCCATCTCAGCGAACTCCGCCGCCGCCAGGAACCGCTCGGCATCCAGCGCCGCCATGCAACCGGTGCCCGCCGCCGTCACGGCCTGTCGGTACACTTTGTCCGCCACGTCGCCGCACGCAAATACGCCCGGCACGCTGGTGCGCGTCGAGCCCGTCTCCACCGCGATATAGCCATCGTCGTCGAGCGCCAGATGGCCGCGGAACAGCTCGGTCGCCGGATGATGGCCGATCGCGACGAAGCCGCCCTGCACGTCGAGCCGCGAATGCTCGCCGGTCTGCGTATCCTCCAGCTCCAGCGCGACGAGGCCCGCGGTGCCGCCGCCGTCGACGAATTCGCGGACTTCCTTGTTCCACAGCACCGTGATGTTGGGATGCGCGTGCAACCGCTCCTGCAGGATGCGCTCGGCGCGCAACGTATCGCGGCGGTGGATCAGCGTCACATCGTCGCTGTGGTTGGTGAGGTACAGCGCCTCTTCGACCGCGGTGTTACCGCCGCCGATCACTGCGACCTTCTTGCCGCGATAGAAGAAGCCGTCGCAGGTCGCGCAGGCGCTGACGCCCTTGCCCTTCATCGGCTCTTCGCTCTCGATGCCCAGCCACTTGGCCTGCGCGCCGGTCGCGATCACCAGGACCTCGCCCTCATACACATCGCCGCCGTCGCCAATCAGGCGGAACGGGCGCTTGGACAGGTCGACCTCGACGATCGTGTCCCACATCAGCCGCGTGCCGACATGTTCCGCCTGCTTCTGCATCTGCTCCATCAGCCAGGGCCCCTGGATGACCTCGGCAAAGCCCGGATAATTCTCGACATCGGTCGTCGTGGTCAGCTGACCGCCGGGCTGGATGCCCTGCACGACGATCGGCTGCATCCCCGCCCGCGCGCCATAAATCGCGGCGGACAGCCCCGCAGGCCCCGAACCGAGGATCAGCATGCGGGTGGTATGAATGGTCATGGGAAAGCCTGTCGGATGAAAGAGTCGTGGACCGATCTAGGCGATCGGCCCACGATTTTGAACCATCCGATAGGCAAAGGCGCGCTATTAGAAGCGCGCGGTCGCTCCCACGACGATCTGCCGACCGAGCAGGTCGTAGCGGAACAGCGTATTGCTACGCAGCAGGCCCAACACGTTGCGCGAGTCGGGAAGCAGCGGCGGGTCGCGGTCGAACAGGTTGTTCACCGACACGCGCAGCGCAAAGCGCTTGGCGATGTCGAAGCTGGTGGACAGATCGATGTAATCGTACGTCGGCACGCCCGTGTAGAACCGGCGGAACTGCGCCGTGTTCGCCGGAATGCCGGTGTCGGCCGGCGCGTTGTAGCTGATCGTCATGCCCGAGATGTGCCGCCAGTTGAGCGATACGCTCGCCACCTTGTCGGCGCTGGTCCAGGTGGTGCGCAGGCCGTGCGACCAGCGCGGCATGCTCTCGCCACAGCCCGGCCCGTAATAGCCGACGCAGTTGCGCGGCGTGGCATCGGGCGTATCCTGGCTGCCGACGCGCGTCGTCAGCGTCCCGTTGAACGACGTATCGAGCGACCCCGCCCCCGCCAGGCCCAGCGTATACTGCCCCTGGAAGTCCCAGCCATGCGACTGGGACTTGTAGCTGTTGCTCGTCCCGCGCGCATAATAGCCGGTCGTCGGATTGCCGCCCGGCGCGCTGTTCAGCGTGTAGGTGCCGGGGTTCCGCACGATACCGCGGCAGTAATATTGCAGCCCCGTGGTCAGACACCCGTTGAGGAAGTCGTTGACCTGGAAGAAGTTGATCGAGTCATTCAAGTTGATGATGAAGCGATCCGCCGACACCGTCAGCCCGCGGATGAAGCGCGGGCGCAGGATCACGCCGAACGTCTTCGTATAGGCGGTTTCGGGCTTCAGATTGAACCCGCCGTTGCGCACGGTGCAGCCGGGGTTCAGCGCCGAACAGTCCAACGTCGCGCTGCCGTACAGATTGTCGGGCAGGCCGGTGCGACGGCATTGCTCGATCGACGCCGTGGGTGCGACCCGCACGTTGGGGTTCGACGAATTGGGATCGCGGGTCGACGCGCACGGATCGTTCGGACCCGACGTCGTATAGTTGACGTTGCTCGCCTGATCCGCCTCGATCACGGTCGGCGCGCGCTGCGCCTTGTTGAACGACGTGCGGAAGCCGATGTCGGCGATCGGCGCCCAGATGCCTTCCACCTTCCACGTGTTGAAGGTGCCGTTCAAGCGGTTGTACTTCGACACGCGATAGCCGCCGTTGACCTGCAACAGGTCGGTGTACGGCTTGTGCTCGATCAGCGGCGCCTGCACCTCGACGTTCGATTCGACGACGTTCTGCGTGAAACGGGCATCGGTGCCGCCGTTGGTGGCGCGGAACTGGGCATCGGCGCTACGCTTGAACATCTCGGCGCGGAACTCGCTGGCGAAAGCGACCGCGACGCCCTGCTCGGCGAGCGGCGAGGTGATGCCGTACTTGCCAAGGTCACCGTTCAGGACCGCGAGCGCCTGCCACATCAGCGACGTGCTGTTCTCCGACCCGTCGGTGCTGGTGAACAGATAGTCGTTCAGCGCCAGGTTGCTGTTACCGGGGATGAAGGCGTTGAACGGCACGCAGGCGCGGTCGACACCGCTGACCACCGACGCGCAGGTCGGCGTGCCGTTGACGTTCACCACGTTCAGCGACCGGTTGACGCGGTCGTAATCCGGCTGCGACGGGTAGATCGTCTTGGCGCGCATCATCGAATAGACGCCCGCGATGTCGTACCGCCAGGCATCGTCGAGCACCTTGCCGCGCAGGCCGCCCGCAACGCGCACGCCGCGGTTCTCGAACCCCGTCTCGACCAGCGGCAGCGCATCGAAGCGATAGCGGACGTCGAGCGGCACGAGCCCGGTCGTCTGCGTACCGCACAGCGTCGTGCGCTGCGACGCCGACAGGAACGGATTATCGCAGTTGGTCTGATACGCCGGCGCGCCATAGGCGCTGTACGAATACACGCGGTTGGGGAGCGTATTGAACGACCGGTCGCGATAGAACATCGCGGTCGAATACAATTCGATGTCGCTCGAAATCCTGGCGTTCAGGAAGGCGCCGGTGTTCAGGCGATTGAACGGCCGCTGGAATGCCAGTTCGTCGTACGGATTGGTCGAGGTGCCCGGACCGGAGTTATAAGGCACGAATCGGCCCGACCCGCTGGGATCGTTGACCAACGTACTGCCCACACCGATCCCGCCCGGGACGATCGTGCCCGCCTGCGTATAGGTACTCCGCGTGCAGTTGAGCACACCGGTCGCGATCGTCTGCGTGACTTCGCACGCCGACAGCGACCGGTCGCCCAGGTTTACCTGCTCCGACTGGCGATAGTTGAGGTAGCCCGACAGGCTGACCGCCCCGTCCAGGAAGGTCTTGCCCGCGGTGAGCGTCACGTTCGCCCGACCGCCGTCGTTGGTCCAACCCTGCTTGGCCGGGAAGAAGGCCCGGCCGGCCGCTTCGGTCACCGGATTGGCGCGATTGTCGTGGTTGAAGAAGCTGTAGTTGCCGGTCAGCGCAATGCCGTTGAACTCCTTCTTCAGCACGAAATTGACGACGCCTGCGACCGCGTCCGATCCATAGACCGACGACGCACCGCCCGACAGAACGTCGATCCGCTCGACCAGCTCGTTGGGGATCAGGCTGACGTCCATGCCGTTCTGGATGCCGAGCCGCAGCCCGTCGACCAGCGTCAGCGTACGTTCGAAACCCAGGCTGCGCAGCTTGATACGCTGGCGGCCGTCGGAATCGGCGTAATTCTGTTCGGCATTGGCCTGCACCTGCGGCAAACGGTTCATCACCTCTTCGATCGTCGTCGCGCCCTGGGCAGCGATGTCGGCGACCGTGACGGTGGTGATCGGTGCCGCGGAGCGGTTGTTCGGCCGCGCAATGCGCGTGCCCGTCACGATGATGTCCTGCGATTTGTCTGCGTTGACCGAATCGTCGCGTGCCCGATCGGCGGCGAGCTTCGCAGAAGCGACCGGATCGCCGATCTGGGTCGCAGCGTCCTGATCGGTCGTGACCTGGGCGTGTGCCGGCATGGCGAGCAACGCCGCCAGACAACAGGTCGAGGCGAGTATCCCCTTGTACATCATCATATTCTTTTCCCCTTCGTGATCCGGGGATGATTGCATTTCGCCGCGACCGATCAGCGCGAATGTCCGTGTGTCATCGCCACGGATCACCCGGTTACGGCCAACAACAAAGGACAGCATAGCATCCCTTATTTGCTTGCGGTTTGTTTGAAACCACCCCTCAGAACCATCGTGGTCTCATTCCTTTCAGATCAATACAATACCAATTTGCGCGGAGCTGCTTCAAATTGTGGGGTTTGGCCATGCGCCGGTCGGCAGGCGTGTGATAAGATATCGGATGGCGTGTACATAAGCCGTGGCATGCGGCATGCATCCAACCGCCGGGCGGGACGTTGGCGTTCGGACGAGCGGAGGGACTACGACGTGAGCGACGACCAGACGATCAGCACCGAACCTTACACCGGTCCCGCCGGTGGCTGGGGATCGATGAAGTCGGTTGCGGAAATCAACCTTCGCGAGAAGGTGCGGCCGGAAACCGCGCGCGAGCTGACCCGGCTAAACAAGCCCGGGGGCGTCATGTGTGTCTCGTGCGCTTGGGGGAAGCCGGCGCATCCGCATATCGCCGAATTCTGCGAAAACGGCGCGAAAGCGACTGCGTGGGAGCTGACCACCTATCGCACCACGCCCGAATTCTTCACGAAGCATACCCTCAGCGACTTGCGCGGCTGGAAGGATTACGATCTGGAACAGGCCGGGCGCCTGACGCATCCGATGAAATATGATGCCGCCACGGATCGCTATGTCGCGATCAGCTGGGCGGAGGCGTTTGCCGATATCGGCACGCATCTGAAGCGCTACGATCCCAAGAAGGTGATCTTCTACGCGTCCGGCCGTGCGAGTCTGGAAACGAGCTACATGTGGGCGTTGATGGCGCGCCTGTACGGCAGCCAGAACCTGCCAGATTCCTCCAACATGTGTCACGAGACGACGTCGGTCGGCCTCAAGTCTGCAATTGGTTCGCCGGTCGGCACGATCCATTTGTCGGATTACGACCAGTGTGACGCTATTTTCTATTTCGGCCAGAATCCGGGGGTGAACTCGCCCCGCTTTCTTCACCCCTTGCGCAGTTGCGCCAAGCGGGGCGTCGAGATCGTGGTGTTCAACCCGCTGAAGGAACGCGGCCTCGAACGCTTCACCGACCCGCAGAACCCGATCGAGATGGCGACGCGCAAGTCGACGCCGATCGCCACGCAATATCACCAAGTGAAGGCCGGCGGCGACATCGCCGCTTTGGTCGGCATCTGCAAATACGTCATCGAGGCGGACGACCAGTGCCAGCGGATCAACGCCCCCGCGATTCTCGACCATGCCTTCATCGCCGAACACACGACGGGGTTCGAGGCGTTCGCCGACATGGTCCGCGCGACCGACTGGGCAACGCTGGAGCATGAAAGCGGCATCACCCGTCAGGACATGGAGGCCGCCGGGGCAGTCTACGCCAAGTCGAAGCGGGTCATCTGTGTTTACGGCATGGGCCTGACCCAGCACGTCCACGGCATCGACAATCTCCACACGCTGGTGAACCTGATGCTGCTGCGCGGCAACGTCGGCAAGCCCGGCGCCGGCTTCGGCCCGGTTCGCGGCCACAGCAACGTCCAGGGCCAGCGCACCGTCGGCATCACCGAAAAGCCCGAACTCGCGCCGCTCGACCGGCTGCAGCAGCTGTATGATTTCGATCCCCCGCGTGAGAAGGGCTGGGACACGGTCGAGGCGTGCGAACATATCATCGACGGCAGCGCGCAGGCGTTCCTGGGCCTGGGCGGTAACCTCGCCCGCGCGGTGCCCGATACCGCACGGATCGAGCCAGCGTGGCAGACGCTCGACCTTACCGTCAGCATCGCGACCAAGCTTAACCGCACGCATCTGTTGCCCGGCAAGACCTGCTATCTTCTCCCCTGCCTCGGTCGGATCGAGACCGACGAACAGGCGACCGGCCCGCAGGCGGTGACGATGGAGGACAGTTTCAGCCGCATCTACGGCAGCCGCGGCCGCGCGACGCCGGCGGCGGACACGCTGCTCAGCGAACCCGCGATCCTCGCCGGCATCGCCAAGGCGACGCTTGATCCCAACCCGAAGGTAAATTGGGATGCGTGGGTCGGCGACTACGGCCTCGTCCGCGATGCGATCGAGGCGACCTATCCGGACAAGTTCGCCCGCTTCAACGAACGGATGTGGATCCCCGGCGGCTTCTGGAAGGGCGTGCCGGCCGCCCACCGCCAATGGCTCACCGACAGCGGCCGCGCCGAATTCAACGTGCCGAGCGCGTTGAACGCCACCGGTTTCAAGGACGCCCCCGGCCGCTTTCGCCTGATGACGCTGCGCTCGAACGACCAGTTCAACACGACCGTCTATGGCTATCACGACCGGTTCCGTGGCATCAAAGGCACGCGCGACGTCGTGCTGATGAACCGCGCCGACATGGCGGAACTGGGCCTGGCCGAGCACGACAAGGTCGATCTGGTCGGCGATGAGGGCACGAATGGCGACAAGCGCGTCGATGGCCTGCTCGTCGTGCCCTATGACATTCCGCGCGGCTGCCTGGGCGGCTATTACCCCGAATGCAACATCCTGATGCCGGTCACGCACAAGGCGGAACAAAGCCATGTTCCGGCGGGGAAATCCGTGCCGGTGCGGGTGGAGAAGGCGGCCTGATCCTTGCCGCGATCCTCGCCGGCGGCCAATCGAGCCGCTTCGGCAGCGACAAGGCCGCCGCGCTATGGGACGGGCGGCCACTGCTCTCGCACGTCCGCGACGCCTGCGCACGCTGGGCCGATGCGGTGGTCGTCGTGGGGCGTGAGGGTGGGATCGCGGATCGCCCCGCCCCCGGCCTCGGACCGCTCGGCGGCATCGCGGGCGCGCTGCATTACGCAGTGACGCAGGGCTTCGACAGCGTGCTGACGGTGCCTTGCGACACGCCATATCTGCCCGAGGCGCTCGTCGCGTCGCTGCTGCGCCGCGCGCCCAGCTATTGCAGCGATGCGCCGGTCATCGGCCACTGGCCCGCCGACCTTGCCGACGCGCTCGCCGACCATGTTGCGCGCGACGGCCGACGTTCGGTGCGCGGCTGGGCGCAGCAGATCGGCGCGCTGCCGATCGCCGCACCGGAGCGGCTCGCCAACGTCAACACGCCCAAGGATCTCGCCGCACTGTGAGCGTATCGCGGCCCGAGCCGATCCGGGTGCTCCACGCCGATGGCCGGGCGACGACGGGCCTGCGAGACGTCGCGGTCGAGGCACCCGTCGCGATCGAGGTCGAAGGGCTGGGCTATGCGGTGATGATGATGACGCCGCGCGATCTCGACGTCTTCGCGCTCGGCTTCATGCTGACCGAACGCCTCGCCGACACCGCTGCCGATGTCGAGGATATCGACGTCTTCGAAGCGGAGGCGGGCTGGATCGTCCGCGTCGCGCTCGCCGCGCACTGCCGCCCCCGCATCCACGATCGCGTCCGCCACCGCAGCAGCGATACGGGATGCGGCCTGTGCGGGATCGCCAGTCTGGAGCAGCTCGCCCGGCCGGTGCGCCAGCGGCCGCCCCGCCCTGCCGTCGAGCCGGCCGCGATCTTTGCCGCGCTGGCGGCGATTCGCGCGCACCAGCGCCTCAACGCGGCGACAGGCGCCGTTCATGCCGCCGCCGCCTGCACCGCCGATGGCGCGATCGCGGCGATTTTTGAGGATGTCGGCCGCCACAATGCGCTCGACAAGCTGATCGGCGCGCAGGCGCGGGCGAGCGCAGGCTCGGCCTTTACGCTCGTTACCTCGCGCATCAGCTTTGAAATGGCGGACAAGGCGCTGGTCGCCGCGACGCCGCTGCTGGTCGGCATCTCCGCCCCCACCAGCTTCGCGCTGGATCACGCCCGCGCGCACGGCCTGACGCTGATCGCGCTCGCGCGGTCCGACGCGATGCTGGTGATGAACGATCCGTTTGGCGCCTTCGCCTAGGCGCGCCAGTCCCAGACGTGATCGGACCAATAGCGCACGCTGGCGACCCAGTCGGCGATGCCGCCCGTCACCATGTGGCGATACGCCCCGTCGAGCCACACGCTGTCGGACAGGACCAGAACCATCAGAACCGCCGCCCACAACACGCCGCGATGCATCGGCTGCGGCTTGCGGACCAGCTTCACCTCGGTCGCCCGGCGCTCCGCCAGACGACGCTCGGGCCCCGCATGGGGCTGCTTGGCGACCCGCCGATCGGCGGTCCGACGTTCATTGGAAAAGTGATAGGGCATCGACGCGACCCGAACCGACCAGCGCCTACCATCGCACGGCAATGGTGAACAAAGCGTTCCGGCTGTCGATGGTGTCACACGCGCGGCGCTACCGATGTGGTAGCGGAGGAGGGACTTGAACCCCCGACCCCAGGATTATGATTCCCGTGCTCTAACCAGCTGAGCTACTCCGCCCCGCCGTGTGGAGGGGCGCCTATAGGAGCGGGATACCGCCCCCGTCAAGCGAACATGTGACGGGAAAGTGCTTCCCATGGACCGCCACGATACCACCATGCCGCCAGCCCCGCGATTTCGACGTCGCGGGGGGCGAAATCGCGCGACAAAGCGGTCAGCAGCAGCTTCGCGATATTGGGCTGAACCTTGTTCTGAATGGTGACGTGCGGGCGCCAGCCGCCAGCATCCTGCGGGGTCAGCAGGCCCGCAAAGGCGTCGGCCAGTTCGCGCCGGATGGCGACCAGATCGGGCGATTCGATCCGATAGGCGACGCCGCGCCCCAGCGACATCAATCCGCCGACGCGCGCCTGCGGCGCTCGCACGCCGCGGGTCAGGCCGGTCAGGCGATGCTTGATCTCGCCCTCTGCCGAGGGCGGCAGGTGATGGAACAGTGTCAGATGCGCGGCCAGCACGTTGCGTTCGGGCGGGAAGTGCGCCGCCCGCTGCGCATCGAACCAGCCCTGGTCGCGCCGCCCGAACAGGGCCGTCACGATGATGGGCGCCGGCTCGCTCAAATCTCCACCTGGCTGCCCAGCTCGACCACGCGATTCGTCGGCAGGCGGAAGAATTCCATCGCGCTTTCGGCGTTGCGCAGCATCCAGGCGAACAGCTTTTCGCGCCACAGCATCATACCCGGCCGTTCCGAGGCAAGCAGCGTCTGGCGCGACAGGAAGAAGCTGGTGTCCATCATCTTGAAATCGGTGCCGCAGCCATGGACGCGCTTCAGCGCCGCGGGCACGTCCACCTCCTCCATGAAGCCGTAGCGCAGGACGAGGCGGTAGAAGCCGTCGCCCATCTCCTCGCGCGTGGCGCGGTCGGTTTCCGGCCAATAGGGCTGCTGGACGATCTTCACCGTCAGCAGGATGATTCGCTCGTGCAGCACCTTGTTATGCTTCAGATTGTGGAGCAGCGCATGCGGCACGCCATCGGCGCTGGAGGTCATGAACACCGCCGTCCCCGACACGCGGCTCGCCGAATTGATCGCGGAGGTGATGAACACCTTGGTCGGCATCGCCGCCTCGCGCAGCCGCTCCATCATCAGAGTCCGCCCCTTCGACCAGGTCGTCAGGAAGGTGAAGACGATCAGGCCGATCATCAGCGGGAACCAGCCGCCATCGGGCACCTTGGTCAGGTTCGCGGCGAAATAGGCGCCGTCGACCAGGAAGAACAGGCCGAGCAGCGGCGCCGCGGCATAGATCGGCCAGTTCCACAGCCGGGTGAGCGCCACGCCGAGCAGGCACGTATCGATGAACATCGCCCCCGTCACCGCGATGCCGTAGGCCGAGGTGAGGTTGGACGAGGTGCGGAAGAACAGCACCAGCAGGATCACCATCGTCATCAACAGCCAGTTGATGAGCGGGATATAGATCTGCCCCACCGTCGCCGCGCTGGTATGTTCGATACGCAGCCGCGGCATGAAGCCCAGCTGGATCGCCTGTTGCGTGACGGAGAAGGCGCCCGAGATCACCGCCTGGCTGGCGATGATCGCCGCCATCGTCGCCAGCAGCACCAGCGGCAGCTGCAGGCTGTCGGGTGCGAGCATGTAGAACGGGCTGCGCAGCGCCGCCTCGCCTTCGCGGAACAGCAGCGCGCCCTGCCCCAGATAGTTGCACATCAGCGCGGGCAGCACGAACACCAGCCACGACAGGCCGATCGGCTTGCGCCCGAAATGCCCCATGTCGGCGTACAGCGCCTCCGCCCCCGTCACCGCAAGCACGACGGAGCCGAGCGCCAGGAACGCGCGGACCGGGTCGGCGAGGAAGAAGTGGATCGCGTGGTGCGGCGAAAACGCCCACAGGACATGCGGCGTCTGGACGACGCTGAGCAGCCCCAGCACGGCGATGACGCCGAAATAGACGAGCATGATCGGCCCGAAGATCAGGCCGATTCGCGCGGTGCCGCTGCGCTGGACCCAGAACAGCGCGATCAGGATGGCGAGCACGATCGGCAGCACGAGCCCCGAAAAGGCCGGCGCCGCGATCGCCAACCCCTCGACCGCGCCGAGCACGGTGACGGCAGGGGTGATCATCGAATCGCCGTAGAACAGCGAGGTCGCGAAGACGCCGAGCAGCACGATGCCGGTCGACCATCGCTTGCTTTTCGTCCGCCCCGACACGAGCGCGAGCAGCGCCAGGCTGCCCCCTTCCCCATTGTTGTCGGCGCGCATGATGATGGCGACGTATTTGATCGTCACCACGATCATCATCGACCAGAACATCAGGCTCAGCACGCCCATGATGTGCAGCGGATCGAGCGCGAGCTTGTGATGCCCCGCAAAGGTTTCGCGGAAGGCGTAGAGCGGGCTGGTGCCGATATCGCCGAAGACGATGCCGATCGCACCGACCGCCAGCTTCAGCAGGCCATCGCTGTGGTGAACGGGGGTCTCATCCTCCGCACGGGCGTCGGGAGGGGCTGCCGGTACGGGGCTGCTCACGAGCGGCTCGATCGGTCCGTCGGTACGCGACCGGCGTTGTTCGCAAGCTGTTGCATCGGCGCTGCCTTAGCATGGCCTGAACGGCGGGAGCAACGGCAGCGGAAGGCGATGAGCCGCCCCGAGACAGGGCATGAAGCGTCACCCCACATCGCGCGTCGTCCGCCCAAGCGAGCGCGTACCGCATTGGAAGCAAACGCGAGTTAGGGCCTGCGAAAGACCTCGCGAATCACGAAATGCGACGCCAGCCGGGTGACGCCGGGCAGCCGCGACAGCGTTTCGCGGTGGATGCGTTCGAACGTATCGTCGCGCCGCACCTCGACGTGAAGCATATAGTCCGCCTCGCCGCTCATCAGAAAACAGTCGCGGATTTCGGGGACGTCGACGATCTGGCGCTCGAACGCGACCATCGTCTCCTCGCGCTGGTCGCGCAGCGTTACGTTGACCATCACGACGCTGGGATTGCCGCGCGCGGCCTTGCTGAGCACGGCGCGAAAGCCGGCGATCAGCCCGCGGTCCTTGAGTGATCCGACGCGCCGATGCGCGGCGCTGGGCGACAGGCCCACCTTCTCCCCCAGTTCGGCGCTGGTGAGGTCCGAACTGACGAGCAACTGGCCGAGAATCTTCTGGTCAAGGGCGTCGAGCATGATCCTCGCCCTACGACAGCCATTCACGCAAGGAAATCCCGCAGTGGTCGCTCGCAGACAATGACATTGCAAGCCTCTCCCGCCCTGCGCGTAGTAAGAGCGCCGTCGGAAGAGGAGATTCCCATGCGCATCGGTGTTCCCAAGGAAATCAAAAACCACGAATATCGCGTCGGCCTGACCCCGCCGTCGGTCGCCGAACTGGTCGCCGCCGGTCATGAGGTGGTCGTCGAGACGACGGCCGGCTCCGGCATCGACTTCGAGGACCAGGACTATATCGACGCGGGCGCCACGATCCTGGCCGATCCCGCCGCGGTGTTCGCCGCCGCCGACATGATCGTGAAGGTCAAGGAACCGCAGGCAAGCGAGATCGCGCTGCTCGAACCGCGCCACCTGCTGTTCACCTACCTCCACCTCGCCGCCGACAAGGCGCAGGCCGAGGGGCTGGTGAAGTCGGGCGCGACCTGCATCGCCTATGAAACGGTCACGGCGGCACGCGGCGGCCTGCCGCTGCTGAAGCCGATGAGCGAGGTCGCGGGCCGCATGTCGGTGCAGGTCGGCGCGCATTACCTCGAAAAGGAACAGGGCGGTCGCGGCGTATTGCTAGGCGGCGTCCCCGGCGTGGCGCCGGCGAAGGTCGCGATCCTTGGCGGCGGCGTGTCGGGCGTCAACGCCGCGCAGATGGCGGTCGGCATGCGCGCCGACGTGACGATCTACGACATTTCGAACGATCGCCTCGCCGAACTCGACATGTTCTTCTCCAGCCAGATCAAGACCGCCTATGCGTCGAAGGCGGCGATCGCATCGGCGGTGAAGAACGCGCACCTCGTCATCGGCGCGGTGCTGGTGCCGGGCGCCGCGGCGCCGAAGCTCGTGACGCGCGACATGATCAAGACGATGAAGCGCGGCGCGGTGATGGTCGATATCGCCATCGATCAGGGCGGCTGCTTCGAAACCAGCCATGCGACGACGCACGAAGACCCGGTGTTCGAGGTTGACGGCGTGATCCATTATTGCGTCGCCAACATGCCTGGTGCGGTCGCGCGCACCAGCACCTTCGCGCTCAACAACGCGACGCTGCCGTTCGCGATCAAGCTCGCCAACATGGGCGCCGAAGCGGCGATGAAGGCGGACGCACACCTCGCCAACGGCCTCAACGTCTATCACGGCAAGATCACGCATCATGCGGTGGCCGAGGCGCTGAACATGCCGTTCACCGGCTGGAACGGATAAGGAACAGGAATGTTGGGGTCTTCTGAAAGGAAGACCCCATGTCCACCACCGAGAATCCCAAGGACCACCCGACCGGCAACGCCGAAAAGAACCCCGACGACTGGACGACCGGCGACGAGGCGATGACCGGCGCGCAGGCGAGCTACCTGAAGACGCTGAGTGAGGAAGCCGGCGAAACGTTCGACGACACGCTGACCAAGGCGGAAGCGTCGAAGCGGATCGATGCGCTGCAGGAAGCGACCGGGCGCGGAAAGTAACGCGCCGCTTGCTTAGGGTAGCTCGGCAGTCGGCTACCGCCAGACACAGGATATCGGCCCGTCGCCTGTCATCGCGGCCGTAGCGACCAAACACGAAGAAAGTCGCGCTCGCCTCTCAACTAACGGAGGCGAGCGCTTCTTATTATTCGCGGGCCAGCGTTGCCCCGCCGCCCCGCGTCATCGTCAGCATCGCCGGGTCCGCCGCGTCATAGCGCCGCCATGGCACGGCACCCTTGCCGTTGGGGTCGCCCGTCTTGACGAAATTGACGAGATAGCGGCTCGCCACGGTCGCCGCGGCGCGATCGGTCGATGTGGTCGCCGCACCATATTTGATGTCGGCCGTGTCGAAGAAGAACGGGATGTCGGTCGCATGCCCCGCCCCCGCACCGTCCGGCGTCGCCGCCGACGTCGCAACATAGTCGAAGCGATAGTAATAGACCGGCACGCCCTGCTTCGCGAGCAGCCCTGCGACGTCCCGTGCGCCCCCGATCATGACGCCATCCGGTCCGCCGATATCGTTGCTGGTCGCCCCCACCATCACCGGTACGTGCGCGAAGCGACCGGCGCGATAGGCCTCGCGGCCGTCGACGAAGGTGCGGCCGTCTGGCACCGGCCCGCTGTATGTGCGCCCCTCGCCCTGCTGCTGCCCCAGGGTAGCGAGATTGAGGCCGTCGACCACCTGCTCACCGGACAAAGCATGGAGTGCCGTCGCGGCCGCCGGGCCTGTACCGTCGACGCCCTTGGCGCGTGCAAAGGCGGTCGCCGCCGCCTCTGCAGTCGCCACGCTGGCGCCCTTGTACGATCCGTCGCCGCCCGACTGGATCACCGCGGCGCGGAACAGGCCCCGCGCCGCGGGCGAGGTCAGCATGGCGTGGACGGACATGCCGCCCGCGCTTTCGCCGATGATCGTCACCGCATCGGGATCGCCACCGAAAGCCGCAACGTTCCGCTTCACCCAGCGCAGCGCGGCAAGTTGGTCGAGCAGACCGAAGTCCACCTTGCGCGGCGTGGTGGCGAGTGCGGGATGCGCGAAGGTGCCGAAGCGTCCCAAGCGATAGTTGAAGCTCACCATCACGATGCCCTGCCGCGCCAACGCCGCGCCACTGTAGGTCGGCGGCGAGGACCCGCCGTTGACGAAGCCGCCGCCGTAGATCCACACCAGAACGGGCAGCTTGGCCCCCGCCTTGACGTCCGCAGGCCGCCATACGTTTGCGTAGAGGCAGTCTTCGGCCGGAGCCGTGCCGAGCGGCGCTGCATCGCTGGGGAACGGCAGCTGCATGCAATCCGCGGCATAACGCGTGGCGTCGCGCGGCGCCGTCCAGGCCTGCACCGGCTGCGGCGGCTGCCACCGCAATGCGCCCACCGGCGGGGCCGCGAACGGAATGCCCTTGAACGCGTCCACGCCCGCGTCCGTCGCGCCGCGCACCGGTCCGCTGGCGGTGCGCGCCTGCGGCACGGCTTGCGCCAGCGCGGTGCCGCTCGTGCCGGCAATCGCCAGGGCCAAGACAAAACGAAGGGGATTCAAGTTCATAGGGCGCTCCGGGTCACATCGCGGCGGGCGAGCCTCGCACGGCATGACCGGGCGGGCAACAGAGCGGGTGCAGATCGCCGCGGCGGGCGTTCGCGGCAGCGGGCCTCAGCCAACGGTCCGTCGCAAATCATCCACATTGGTGGTTAATGTCGGAACGGCTCCATTCCTGACCAGTTGGACGCGGATGAGCGAGACACCCGAAACGTTGTTCGCCCTTGTCGAGGCGGATCATCTGACCCGCATCCACCTGAAGCTCGGTCTCGAAGACGTGGGCTTCGCGGTGAAGGAGCAGGACGACACGATCGCCCTTGTCGGAACACCCGACCCGACTGTGGCCGAAGATAGCCCGATCCTGCCCACGTGGCCGTCGGCCGTCGACGACAGCGGTGCGGCTTAGCCGATCGTCGCGCCGCCGGGATCCTGCGCCAGGATCCGCCCCATGGCCTCGAACAGCGCATCCATCGCCACCGGCTTGAACAGGACCTCGTTCGCGCCCGCGGCCAGGCATCGTTCACGCAGGTCCAATGCCGTGTCCGCGGTGATGACGATGATCGGCACGTTGGCCTTGTCATCGGCGCGCGCGCGAATGTGCCCGATCGCGGTGATGCCATCCATCCCCGGCATGCGCAGATCGATGAGCAGCATATCAAAGGTTTCGGCTTCGATCGCCGCCAGCCCCGCCTCGGCGTTCTCCGCCTCGACCATGCCGACGCCGGCAACGTCCAACATGTCGCGGACGACGCGGCGATTCATCCGGTCGTCCTCGATGAACAAGACGTTCATCGCACCATGGTCCGGCATCCGCGAGGGCAATGGGTCAACATGGCTGCGCGTCTACGCCTCATGCCGCCTGTGACACAAGCGTTGCGTCGCGGCTGGCGAACAGGACGGCGAGCAGATCGCTCGCCGCTATCGGTTTGAGAAGATGCAGGACTTCGATTGCGGGATCGAATGCCGCATGTGCCGCGGCGGCATCCGCCGGCCACAACAGCAGCACTGTCGCTTCGCGGCCCGCCGCTGCGACCAGGCGCCGCACCTCGGCATGGGGGTCGTCGCACGCGCGCAGCGCCGCGACGTCGACGACGATCCGGTCGACGGGGTCGTCGGCTAGCCGGTCGAATGCCTCGTCCAGCGTTGCGAGCGGTACGACGTCCGCCGCCCGCGTCGCGATCACCGTCTTCAGCATCGCCCGCGTGATCGGATGTGGGTCGACGACCAGAACCCCTGCCTGCGCTTGATCCTTCGGCTGCTCGGGCCGGTCGGCATGACGGAGCGGCAGGTCGACCGTGAAACTGGCGCCCTGCCCCGGCACGCTCGCCAGCGTCACCTCGCCGCCCATCGCGCGTGCGAGGTTGCGGCAGATCGACAGGCCCAGCCCCGTGCCGCCGAAGCGCCGCGTGGTGCTGGTATCCGCCTGGGTGAACGATTCGAAGATCGCCTGCTGCTGTTCGACCGCAATGCCGGTGCCCGTATCCGTCACCACGATTCGGATGCGCTCGCTGTCGCCCGCCGCCGCGGTCGCCTCGACGGTCAGCGTCACGCTGCCGCTCGCGGTGAACTTCAATGCGTTGGACATCAGGTTGAACACGATCTGCCGCACGCGCAATGCGTCGCCGACGATCCAATCGGGGCAGCGCGACAGTTCGGCGTGGAAGACGAGGCCTTTGGCCGCCGCCTGATCCTGCCACAGGCGCAGGCAGTCCCGCAGCATCGTAGCGAGATCGAATGGCGCGTCCTCGATCGTCAGGCGGCCGCTCTCGATCTTGGCGGCATCGAGGATGTCATCGACCAGCGCGCGCATCGTCACGCCGGCCCCATGGACGACGGTCAGCCGATCGCGCAGATCGCCCGCGACGTTGCCATCCGCCAGCATCACCTGTGTCATACCGAGGATGCCGTTCAGCGGCGTGCGGATTTCGTGGCTGGTCGTCGCAAGAAATTCGGACTTGGCGGCCAGCGCCTTTTTCAGGTCGGCGTTGACGGCACGCACACGGTCGCGACTGCGCCGCAGCGTGATGACGCCGATGCCGAGCATCAGCAGCACCGCCAGCACGCCGACGGCGAAGCCGACGAACACGGTCTGCTGCGTGCGGACACGCGCCTTTTCGAACGCGACGCTCCGCCGCGCTTCGTCGCGTTGTAGGTTGGCGATCCGCAGTTCCTGGTTCGCGAAATCGAAGCGTGCCGCCATCAGCGCCGCATTGGTCGACCGGGCGAGCGTCGTCGCCTCGTCGTCCAGCCGCTTCAGCGCCATCAGATGCTGTAGCGCGAGGTCGGGCGCGCCGCTCGCGCGGTAGATCGTATATGCGGTTTGATGCGCCTCACGGTCGATCAGCGTCGATTTGGCAAAATCTTGGCCAGCGAACCGCTCGCCGATCAGCCGCGCCGCCGTGGCCAGATCGTGGCGCTGATACGCCGCCTGCGCCGCCAGCCCGATCAGGACCGTGCGATAGGGCTGACCGGCGCCGTCCTGCCCCGACAAACGCAGGCCTTCGTCGATCGCGCGTTGCGCGCCCGCGACATTGCCCATTGCCAGCCGCGTTTCGGCGATATTGCCGAGTACCAGCGATCGCAGCAGCGGGCTTCGCATCTGGGCGGTCAGCGCCAGTGCCTTGTCGAACTGCGCCTCCGCCTCGCGAAGCCGTTTCAACTTTTTCAGTGCGCCGCCGCGGTTGTTGTACAGGGAGAGCGCCAGCATCGGATCGCCGCGGTAGGTCGCAAGCGCTTGGTCGAAATAGCGTAGCGCGCTCGCATGGTCGTTCGCGCCGCTGTACAGCGCGCCAATCGACTGCAACGCCTTGGACTGGCTGCGCACCTCGCCCTGCCGGCGGAAGATCGCATAGGCGTTCTGATAGTCGCTCAGCGCATCCGCGACGTCCACCTGCGCCGTGTTGATCCAACCGCGCGCCAGCAAGGCATCGCCATGCAGCATCGCATTCGGCGCCAGCCGCGCCGACACGCGCACCGCATGTTCGATCAGCGGACGGGCACCATCGACGTCGTTCAATCGCAGCAGCGCCTCGCCCTGCAACCATTGTGCCGTCGCCTGCATCATCGCGCGTTGCGATGCGGTCCGGGCACCGGCGGCCATCCGTTCGGCTTCGCGCGCGCGATCGACCGTCTTATGCGGATCGGTGAGCATCGCCGCACGGGCGTCTGCGATCAACGCATCGAACCGGTCGCCGGCCTGGACCGCCGCCGCGGGCGTCGCCAGTATCAAGGTAAGGGCAGCGAGCGTCATGCGGCCCGGCCGCGATGCAGGCCGGTACGTGGCCATGTCAGCGCCGCTGGACCTGCAAGCCACCGAAGGTGGCAAGCGGCTGCGGTCTGACGAGGCGATGAAGTCCGTCGTCCATATATTGGACCAGTGCGTCGAGCGGAACCGGCCGGCTGAGCAGGAATCCCTGCACCATGTCGCAACCCATCACCGTCAGCAACGCGAGCGCGGCATGCGTCTCGACGCCTTCCGCCACCACCTCCATCTCCAGCGCATGGGCCAGGTCGATGGTGGATCGCACGATCAGCGGATCGCGATTGGAGCTGGTGAGCTGCGTCACGAACAATTTGTCGATCTTCAGCTCGCGCGCGGGCAGTTGCTTCAGATAGGCCAGCGACGACAGGCCGGCACCATAATCGTCGATCGAAATGACGATGCCGAAATCGGCGAAGATCTGAAGGTTGGCGATCGCGCTGGCAGGATCGCGGATTACCGACGTCTCGGTGATCTCGAACCCCAGCCGGGCATCGCTGTCGCCCACGAGCACGCAGGCATCGCGCACGAAGGCGTCGTCGGCCAGCAACTGACCCGAGATGTTGATGAACAACCGCAGATCGTGGCCACGCGATACGAGGTCACGCTGGTCGGCGATGGCACGACGGATCGTCCACAGCGTCATCGCGCCGATCAGATTGCACTGCTCTGCCGCCGCAATGAAATCATTGGGCATCACCAGCCCGCGCGTCGGATGGCGCCAGCGCACCAAGGCCTCGGCGCTGGTGATCTCCTGCCGCCGGACGTGGACCTTGGGCTGATAGTGGAGGATCAGCTCGTCGCAGGCGATCGCCCGCTCGAATTCGTCACCAAGCGCGATCAGCTCCGCGGGCAGCGCGGATGGGGCGAGATCGCGCGACAGACGGGTGCGGGCGAGCGCCGCCTCGGCCGCTTCGACCAGCGCCACCTCGTCGACGGTCGATGCGGGCGCGGACGCGGCACCGAAATTGAGCGAGAACAAGACGCTGGCATCGCCGATCGGGAACGGTTCGCGAAACCCGGCGGCAATGGCGGCGGTCCGCATATCGATCGCCGCAGGATCGTCGTCGAGGAACGTACAGGCCAGTTGATCGCGGCCGATGATCGTCACCGAGGCATCGGGCAGTAACCGACTGATTCGGGCCGCTGCGATCGACGCGATCCCCTCCGCGCGCGCGCAGCCGACCCGGCGGCGCAAATCGGCGAAGTTGGCGATGGCGACCAGCAGGTGAAAGCGCTGTGAAACAGCCGCTGGCGTGGGCGCGCTGACCGCCCCATCCTTCGGAATTTGCTCGTTTTTCGTGCGGGGCGCGCGCGTCATGACGGGTCGGGGCTACGCCAGATCGCTG
Organism: Sphingomonas sp. NIC1; assembly: GCF_001638925.1. Lineage (NCBI taxonomy): Bacteria > Pseudomonadati > Pseudomonadota > Alphaproteobacteria > Sphingomonadales > Sphingomonadaceae > Sphingomonas > Sphingomonas sp. NIC1. The sequence continues at coordinate 2,571,549 of NZ_CP015521.1, read as the reverse complement.
AAGATAGCGTTAATCCTCGCGATGCCCCTAAGCGCCTGAATGCCAGATTGAGTAATCCTTAATGTACTGTTAAGGTTAACGGGCATCCTCGCGGTGCGACCATAAGGGAGATAAGCATGTTGGAACTGTTCTTCGCGATCGTCGCCGCTGCCATCACCGTCGACATCAAGCCCTGGTAATCACGACCGGTTCGGGACGGCGGCAGGCTACGCCTCCAGCCATCCCGAACCGGATCCGTTGCGGCCCGTAGCGCCGGCGTTTCTATATCGATCGTGCCACGCCCCGACCCTGTCAGGTGACATCACGGCTCTGGCGCATGGTCCGCGAACCGCCGCCCCTTCATTCCATCGGAATGGCCCGACGAAGGCCAGCGCACCGCACTCAGGCCGCGATACTGTCCGTCCCCCTGCGCTCACGCGCCGGATTGCTGAACACCATATCGTCGTCCACCGACCCGAAGCGCAGCGCCAGGACGTCCAGCGCATAATTCTGGTTGAGCTTCCACGGCTTGCGCGAGCCCTGCTTGGGCAGATCGCGTTCGGCGCGCTGGATATAGCCCGAGGTGAAATCGACGAACGGTTCGGTCGTCATCGTCGTATCGTCGGTATGCGGCGTCGCCTGGCGCACCCCCCGCTTTGTCATCGTGTTGAGCAGGCGACAGACATAGGTCGCGACCAGATCCGCCTTCAGCGTCCACGAGGCATTGGTATAGCCGAACGTATAGGCCAGGTTCGGCACGTCCGAGAACATCATGCCCTTATATTGCAGCGCCTTGCTGAGATCGATCGGCATGCCGTCCTGGCTGAAGCGCACCCCGCTGAGCAATTGCAGTTCCAGCCCCGTCGCGGTGACGATGATGTCGGCGGGCAATTCCTTGCCCGATGACAGCCGGATACCCGTCGGCGTGAACCGATCGATCGTCCCCGTCTCGACCGACGCATCGCCGCGCTTGATCGCATCGAACAGATCGGCATCGGGCACCAGGCACAGCCGCTGGTCCCATGGATTGTAGCGCGGGGTGAAATGGGTATCGACGTCATAGTCCGGCCCCAGATGCTCCCGCACCATGCCGATCAGCCGCTCCTTGAACTTCTGCGGCCGCTTCTTCGCGATCCGGTAAAAGACCATACCGGTCAGCACGTTTTTCCAGCGCGTGGTGCCATAGGCGAGCTTCGCCGGGAGACGGTCGCGCAGCCAGTTGGCGAAGCGATCCTCCGCCGGACGTGACACGACATAGGTGGGCGAGCGCTGCAGCATCGTGACGTGGCCGGCGCGTTTCGCCATTTCGGGCACGAGCGTCACCGCCGTCGCGCCGCTGCCGATCACGACGACGCGCTTGCCGTCATACTCCAGGTCGTCGGGCCAGAGCTGTGGATGGACAATCCGCCCGCCGAAGCTGTCCGCGCCTTCGAAATGCGGCGTGTAACCGTTGGCATATTTGTAATAGCCCGAACACATGCACAGGAAGTTGCAGGTGAAGGTCTGCGGCTTGCCGTCCGGTCCGGTCGCCTCCACCGTCCAGCGTGCATCGGCGGTCGACCAAGACGCCGCGGTGACGTGGTGCCGGAAGCGGATGTGGCGATCGATGCCATAGGTCTGCGCCGTTTCCTCGACATAGGCCCGGATCGAGGGGCCGTCGGCGATCGACTTGGCCGCCCGCCATGGGTGGAAAGCGAAGCCCAAGGTGTGCATGTCGCTGTCGGATCGGATACCGGGATACCGAAACAGGTCCCACGTACCCCCCAGCGCAGCCCGCCCCTCCAGGATCACATAGCTGCGGTCGGGGCAGCGTTTTTGCAGGTGATACGCCTGCCCTACCCCGGAAATTCCCGCACCCACGACGACGACGTCAAAATGCTCGGCCACCGCTCTCTCCGCATACCCGTTATTCGGATTTGCGAAGAGGCTACCGTAGGTCGCGTCAATAGTCTCGCGAATATTTCAGGCGGACGTCCGATCCGCCCTGCGAGCCCGTCGCCGTCAGCAGGCTGAGCGTGCGGGTCAACGCGATCTCCAGCTGCGTCGCGGTATAGCCGCGCGCGTCGGTGACGATCTCCACGTAGATGTTGTCGGTGATGTATTTTCCCGCCGCCAGACTGGTGCCGCGCCCGGTCGCCTGATCGGCGCCGAGCACGCGCAGCCGGTCGAAGCCCGTCGCCGAGCGCAGCTTGCCGAGCGGGTTCAGCCCGCCGCCCGAGCCACGTAGCGAATTGAGCGCGCTCGCCAACTGGATCGCCTCGGTCGCCGACAGATTTTCGGGATTGGTGCCGAACAGCAGGCGGCTCAGTACCTCGTCCTGCGGCAAGGCGGGCGTGGAGGTGAAGGCGATCTGCGGGCGCTGACCGGTGCCCGTGATCTGGATCACCGCGGTGATACCATTGACCGTGGTGGTCGCCTGGATGTTGATATCGGGATCGCTCAGCGCGCCGCCGTTGAAGCGGATCGTGCCGCGATTGACCTCGAACCGCTTGCCCGCGAACGAATAGGTGCCGCGGACGAGATCGAGCCCGCCCGTCACCACCGGCGCTGCCGATGTGCCGCCGACATGCAGCTTCATCTGCCATTCGGATTCGAGGCCCATGCCCGACACGAACAGCTGGTTGGGCGCACTGACGTTGAGATCGAGGCGGATCGTGCTGACCGGTGCCGGCGTCGGGCGATTGGTGGGCCGCGGGGTGACAATCTGGCTCTTGCGCCGCACGCCCGTCAGTTCGGGCACCTCGGCCGCCCCCTGACGGATGATCTGATAGCGCGCCTCGGGGATGGTGAGGTTGCCTTGCAACAGCCCGCCATCACGGCCATGCGTGAAGCGGATCGTGCCCGACGAGGTCGCCGCGACCGCATCGCTCTTCGCGAGCTGCGCATTGTCCAGCCGCGCGCGCACATCGACCGGGAAACCGGCATCCGCCGCCAGGCCGATCGTACCCTGCGCCTGCACCGTGCCGCTGCCCGCCCGCGCGGTAAGCCCCGTGAGTTCGAGCCGGTCGTTGTTGAACCGCGCCGCGATCTTCATCTGCGACAGGCGCGTGCCGTACGTTTCGTTATCGTAGGTCAGATTGTCGGCACGGATCAGGCCGTTGAGCTGCGGTGCCGATACGCGACCGGAGAAGTCCGCGGCGACCGCGATCGGTCCGGACAGCTGCTGATTGGGCAGCGCGGCCAGGCTGAACAGCACCGCCGACGGGCCGTTATAGCGGATGCCGCCACCGAGCGGCGCCTGCATCAGCCGCGTCGTCCAGGATCCGGCGCCCGGCGGCAGCGGCCGCAGCGTCGCGAGCAGGCGACCGATCGCCATCGGCCCACGCTTCACGAGCGCCCGCATCTCGCCACCATCGGGCAGCAGCTTGCCGATCACCTGCACGTCGACCGGCTCGGATACAGCCGACAGGCCGGTGCGCTGGAAATTGGCGATCGTCAGCCGCGCGTCGGCCGCCGGGATCGCCTGCCCCTGCTGACGATAGTCGAGGCTGCCGGTGACGGCGCCCGATACGCCCAGGTTCGGCACGAACGCCGACAGGATCGACAGGTTGAGCGAGTCGAGCCGCGCCTGCGCCGCGGTGACGCCGCCGCCGAACGATCCCGCAAGGCGCGCCGAACCGGCGTTGGTGCCCTGGCCGAAATCGATCCGCGTCGGCGCCAGCGTATAGACACCACGAGCCGCGGTGATCCGCGCCGGCGTGCCGGTGCGGAACGGGATGCCGTTCGCCTGCCCCTGCGCCGCGACCAGATAGGCGTCGGGCGACAGCCGTGCGTTGACCGCCAGACGCAGCGGCACGCCGCTCGATCCGTTGAGCACCGCCTGCGCGGTGCCGCGACCGCCGGCATAGTTCACCTTGGCGCGCATCGCCTGGATGACGAAGGCATTGTAGCGCGTATCGCCCACCTGCACGTCGGCCACCACCTGCGGCGCCTTGGGGAGCATCACGACGCTGGCGTTGACGATGGCGCGACCGATGGTGAAGTCCGACTGGCCGGGGATGGTGGCGTTGAACGCGCGCGCGGCGACGTCGGCGCGCTGATAGCCGCCCTGATCCGCCAGACGCACATTGCCGGTGATGCCACGGCCGGCGAACTGCAGCGCGCCCGCAAATGGCCCTGCCGGCGTGGCGGCGATCCGTCCCTGTCCGACGATCCCGGCAAAGACGAGGCGGTTGACGTCCACCGTCAGCCGCGGGCTGGGCCGCACGAGCACATCGGCGGTGAACGGCCCATAATCGGTGCCGCCCTTTGCGGTCACGGCATAGGCGCCGCCGCGCCCGACGATCCGCGCATCGACATCGACCAAGCCGACGCCCAGCCCCGGCCGTGCCGCGTGCAGCACGACGACGGGCGCATCGGCGGTGCCGGTGACACGCGCCGTGACGGGGCCATATTGCGCCGAATAAGCGTCCGCATTCACCGCCACCGCGCCGGTGCCCGGATCGAATCGTCCCTCGCCGCGCGTGATGCGGAACTGCGGCGCGTTCATCCGCAAGTTGCGGAAGGTGACGATGCCTTCGGGGCTATAGCCGATGTCGCTGCGGACGATCGCATTGCCGCCCAGGAAATCGCGCACGCCGCTGTTGAACAGCTGCTTGGTCTGCGCGACGACGCGGCCGGTGATGCCGAAGCCGCCACGTGCGCCGGGCACGAGGCGCGCGTCGGTGGTCAAATCGATGATGCCGATGCTCTCGACGCGGTAGTTGTTGACCCGCCCCTTCAGCGCGCCGGTGTAGCGGCCCGTCTGCACGTTCGCGACGACCACCGCGGTCGCATCGATGTTATCGGACCGGATGCGCAGATTATCCGACAGGATATTGGGCATCGAAATGGCGAAATCGCCATTGATCCGCACGTTGTTCGTCAGGCCACCCACGGCCGCATTCAGACCGGTGACGCGACGCGCGCGCGCGTTGACGGGCACCAGGATGCGATCGGCGTTCACCCGCGCCAGCCCCTCGGCATAGACGGTCTCGACCGTCGTCGTGCCAAAGCCCAATGCCGCGGCGCTAACCTTGTAGTCCACCGTCGGCGTCGCAAAGGCACCGTCCAGCACCAGCCGCGCCATCACGTCACGGCCGCGCAAATTGGGTGCGATCGCGCCCGGCGTCAGCAGCCGTGCATTGACCGCGAAATTGCCGAAGCGGCTGTTAGCCAGATCGAGCAGACCGCCCGCATCCACCGCCAGCGCGTCGGACTTCAGCGTCATCCGCGTGTCCGCCTTGCGATCGTTCAGCGTCGTGTCGATCGCAAGGTTCAGCCGCGGCGCCGTCAGCCGCTCAACCGGACCGGTCAGGTACAGGCCCGGGGTTGCAAAGCCGCGCAGCTCGATATGGCCGTTCTTGGCGGTGATACCGATGTCGGCGAGTTGCCCCTGCCCCAGCGTCGCGAGCGCGCGACCTTGCCACGCCTGCCAGCTCCCACGCCCGTCGACGCTCGCGGTGAGCGGTGCCTTCAGCGACGCCATCGTGGCCACAACGCCGCCGACGGGCGCCGACAGCTTGGCATTCACATCGAGCATGTTGCGATCGGGAACCGCATTCAGCGTCAACCGCAGTCGGTCGCCACCGGCGATGCCCGGCCCGCGCAACGCCGCTGCGTCCGCCACCAGCTGCGCGCGGCGATCGGCGATATGCACCGCGCCATCGATACGTAGCACATGCGTCTCGCCCGTCACCGGCTTCGCCAGCACCAGCCGGCCGATGTGCAGCCGATTCACGTCGATATCCAAATCGGGCAGCAGCGGCGCGTTGGGGTCGCTCGGCGTCGCCTTCAACTCCGGCCGGCGCGCGAGCGTGACGAGATCGGTCGACAGCCCCCGCACATCGACATGGTTGCTGGCGAAGGCGAACGGCCGCCAGTCGACGTCGAGCCGCGGGCTGGTGAGGAACACGCCCTTGGGATCGGCGACGCGCACGTCGCTCAGCACCATCTTGCCGTAGAGCGACCCGTCGATCCGCCCGACCTTGATGTTGAGACCCGACGCCGTCGTATAACCGCCGATGCGGTTGGCGACGAAGCGGCGGCCGGGATCGGTATTGATCCCCAGCACGACGACGCCCAACAGCACGACGAGCGCGAGGATCGCGACCAGCAGCCATTTCAGGATGCGCTGCCACAGCGGGCGCTTCGCAGCCACGATCTCGGCGGGTTCGGCGACGGCAGGTTCGGTGGCAGGCACGGGCGTGTCGTCACTCATCAGTATGCCTGCCCGATCGAAATGTAGAGCGCGACGCGGCCGTCGCCCGGCCGCCGGTTGAGCGGCGTTGCAACGTCGATGCGCATCGGCCCGAAATTGGTGTAGAAACGGCCGCCGATACCCGCGCCGAACTTCAAATCGGTGCCCTTGGGCAGGCTCGATTCATAGCTATTGCCGGCGTCGAGGAACGGCACGATCCCGAAATTGCCGAAGCGATAGCGCGCCTCGATCGAAAATTCGTTGAGCGAACGTCCGCCGACCGGATTGCCCTGCTGGTCGAGCGGCCCCAGCCGCTGATAGCCATAGCCGCGCACCGACCCGCCGCCACCGCCATAATAGCGGCGCGACGGCGCCAGCGCATCGCGATCGATGCCCTGGATCGATCCCGCCTTGGCGCGGCCAGCGATCACCAGGCTGTTCGACACGGGATAATAGAATGTCCCCTCGATCATCGTGCGGACGTACGGGCGCACGCCGTCGCTCACCGCGCCTTCGGGGCTGAGGTTCAGGCGCAGGCGATAGCCGCGCGTCGGGTTGAGCAGGCTGTTCGACGTGTCCCATTCGACCTGCGCCGGCAGCGCGACGATGCCATAGTTGCGCCGCACCCGGTCACCCCGCGCGAAGTCGAAGACGCTTTCGTTCGTCGCGACCAGCTCGCCACCGTAATAATAGGTGAAGCGCTTCTGCCAGATCGGCGTCGACACATAGCTCCAGCGGCCGGAGATGGTCGCGGTATAGGCCTCGAACGCGTCGTAATTGTTGTGGTTGGCGCTGGCGAAGGCGAGGAAGGTCTTGTCGCGCTTGCCCGCGTTCGAGCGGCGGAAGGTCGCCGACAGCCCCTGTTCCTGCGTACCGGCGACGATCGTCCCGATCACCGCGCCCTCGGGCGGGAGCAGATTGCGGTGGGTCCAGCTGCCCTCGGCCTTAAAGCCCTGCCCGGTCGAATAGCCCGCACTGCCCGCCAAGCTGCGGGCCGGCCCTTCGGTCTGCCGTACCAGCAGGTCGACCGCCTCGGTGCCGTCGGCGTTGACCCGCCCGGTCTTCTCCGGCTGCACGGACAGGCTGGAGAACAATCCCGTCGCGACCAACGCGTCGCGCAGATCGTCGGTCTTGCGGCTGTCGTACAGGTCGCCGCTCTTGAAGCGGGGGAAGACGTTGAGGTGGTCGAGGCCGAACACCGTATCCCCGCTGGTCACCAGCTGCCCGAAGCGCGCGCGCGGGCCGGTATCGACCGGCAGCGTATAGGCACCGGTCGCCTTGTCCGACTGGTCGTCGAGCAGGATGTCGCGGTCGCCGACCTTGACGAAGGGATAGCCTTGCTGCGGCAGGACCAGGCTGACGTTCGCCTCCGCCGCCTGGATGCGCGCGGCCTCGATCGGATCGCCGACCTTCAGCGGCAGGTTGCGCGTGATGAGGTCGGCCGGGATGACCGGCTGGGCTTCGACCTTGATCGACGACAGGCGATACAGCCGCCCCGGGGTCGCCGTGACGGTGGCGCGCAGCCGGCCCGAAGGCTTGCCGTCGGTGCCGGGCTCCGCCTCAATCAGCGAAATCGCGGTGCCGTCATAATAGCCGAGCGACTTCATCAGCCGCACCGCCAGCCCCTCGTCCTCGCGTGCTCGGGCTGCGACCTGTGTCGCATTCGCGGCCTTGCCCTTGCCCTCCTGCAAGGCGGACAACGACTCGAACTCGTCCTCCAGCCCCAGTTTCTGCAAGCCGGTCAGCACCGTGTCGTACCGGATTTCGGGCGCGTTCGCACTCTTGACGTCGGCGGCGGTTTGCAGCGGCGTGGTATCGAATTGCGTCAGCGGGATCAGCGGCTGCGCCAGTTCGGGATTTTCCGCCGCGGCGGGGGGCAGCGTCGCATCGCCCTGATCGGCGCCCGCCTGTCCGATGGACTGAACCTGAGGCACAGCCGCCTTCGCGGCATCCTTCGGCATGGGCTCGAGCGGCGCGTTGATGTCGCCGCTTAGCGTCGGCAATGCGGCGTCGAATGTGGAATCGGGGATGATCGGCCCGGTGTCTACCGCGGGATCGTTCGCGGTCGTCGGAATCGCCTGATCCTTGACCTTCGGCGCATCGGGACCTTGCGCGGGCGCGGTGCCCTGTTGCTGGTTGAACTGAGCCGATGCCGGCGTCGCGGCGAGCAGCGCGACGGCAAGCCAATAATGTCGTCCGGTCAATACTCGCACGCGCTAACGTTCCCCTTTTCGAGAGCGTTCGCGTTCGAATACACCCCCAAGCCTTTGCACAACGCCGAAGCTTGGCTTTGGTTGCCGCCGCGCAGTTCTTTCTGTCAGCGACCCAGACTTATACCGCCGCCAGCGATCCCGTCAGGACCGGATTTGCCGCTTGATGGCCGCGGGAATCGCCTTGCCATACGGCGGCTTGATCCCGGCGAGCTTGGCGACGTCGATCCGCGGCTGCCGCAGCACCGCCTTGGCGTGACTGAAGGTACGGAAACCGTGGATGCCGTGGTAGCTGCCCATGCCCGACGGCCCGACGCCGCCGAACGGCAGATCCTCCATCGACACGTGAAAGACCACGTCGTTCAGCGTCACGCCGCCCGAGATCGTCCGGTCGAGCACCTGCCGCTGTTCGGCGGCGTCCCCACCGAAATGATACAGGCCCAAAGGCCGTCCCCCGCGGTTAATCCGGTCGATCGCGGCATCGATCCCGTCGTACCGGACGATCGGCAGCACCGGGCCGAAAATCTCCTCCTGCATCAGGATCATGTCGTCGGTGACGTCGCGAACGATATGCAGCGGCATCTTGCGCCCGTTGGCAGTCGCGATGGCCTCGTTCGCCGGATTGACGACCTCGACGCGCGCGCCCTTGGCGCGGGCATCGTCGATCCAGTCGGTCAGGCGCTGGTGATGCCGATCGTTGATGATCGCGGTGTAATCGGGATTGTCGAGCAGGGTGGGATACATCGCACTCGCCGCGCGGGTCAGGCCGTCGACGACCGCCTGCTCCTGCGCCTCGGGCACGAGCACATAATCGGGCGCGAGGCAGATTTGCCCGGCGTTCAGCATCTTGCCCATCGCGATCCGCTCGGTGGCGCGGGGGAGGTCGGCGCCCTTGCCGATGATCGCCGGGCTCTTGCCGCCCAGTTCCAGCGTCACCGGCGTCAGATTGTCGGCAGCGGCGTGCAGGATGTGTCGACCGATCCCGGTCGCACCGGTGAACAGCAGGTGATCGAACGGCAGCGCGGCAAAGGCTTGGCCGACATCAGCACCGCCGCTGACGAACGCCAGCTCGTCGCTCGCGAAATAGCGCGGCGCCACCTCTTCGAACAACGCCGCTGTGGCGGGCGTGAATTCGCTGGTCTTCACCATCACCCGGTTGCCCGCGGCAAAGGCGCCCGCGATCGGCCCCATCACCAGATTGACCGGGAAATTCCACGGCGCGATGACGCCGACCACGCCCTTGGGCTGATATTCGATCCAGCCCCGCGCGCCCAACAGGCCTAGCGGAAACTCCAGCTTGCGCTTCTCGCGGCGCATCCAGCGATCGACGTGTTTCAGCGCATAGGCGATCGGCGCGATCGAGCCGGCGATGTCGGTGACCATCGATTGATGGGGGCTGCGATGGCCGAAATCCTCGCTCATCGCCGAGCAGAATCGGTCGCCATGGTCGCGGATCATCGCGGCCGCGCGGCGCAGGCGGTCCTTGCGGGTCGCGGCATCGACCGGCAGCTCCGCGGTGAAGGCGCGGCGCTGCGCCGCGAGGATATCCGTCAGCGTCATGCCGCGCATCCGATCAGGCCCGCGACCGGCACCACGACGCCGTCGGCGCCGGGACGATCGATCTGCAACGCGCCGCTCGGCACGCGGGCGCCCGCGGTCAGCCCCTCCTGCTGGACCACATCCATCGTCAGCCGAGCACTCATCCCCTCACCCCGATATTCGGTGCTCGCCGCAAACCCCAGCGGCGCCGTGCCGCTGACCGCGCTGCGTGCCAGATCGATGGTCTTGCCCCCGACCGACACCCGCAGCGTCGCACGATCCACGCTCGCCATCGCGACCAATTGGCGATCGGCAGTGCTCCACAGATAGGCCGCACATCCCTTGGCGGGCAGCGCCTGCTGGCCGATCGGCCCCAGCAGGGGCGACGCCGCGGACACGATGGGCGGAGCGGCCGGCGCGGCCGCCTGGAGTGCGAGGGCGAGCAACGGTGCGATCATCATGCCGCAAATGCTATCATGGCGAGCCACGCTGCGTAAGCTGCGATAGCGAGCAACGCACCGAACGGCAGCGGCATATCGGCGGTGACCTTCGCGCCCCTCACCCGGGCAAACAGGGCGACACCGAGGCCGATCAGGCTCGCGATCACGAGCACCGCCGGCAGCATGCGCCAGCCAAGCCACAGGCCGATCGCGCCCATCAGCTTCGGATCGCCTCCACCCATCCCGTCGCGCCCACGCCACCGCCGATAGCCCCAGGCGATCGCGGCGAGCGACCCATAGCCGGCAATGCCGCCGATCAGCCGCTCGTCCAGCGTCGGCGCAAAACTCGCCAAGCCTGCGGCAAGCCCCGTTACGCCGAGCAGGCCAGTCAGCCGATCGGGCAACCAGAAAGCGCGTACGTCGAGCGCCGCGAGCGCCAGCAGCAACCAGCCGAACACGGCGCCGGCCACGCCATCCCACCCCGGCGCTGCGAACCCCGCCAGCACGCCAATCGCGACCGCCGCCAGTTCCACGCCCGGATGCCACGGATCAATCCGCGCCCCGCACCGCCGACAGTGGCCCCGCTGCACGACATAGCTCACCAGCGGCACCAGCTCGCGCGGGGTCAGCGCCGCGCCGCAGGCGTCGCAGGCGGAGCGTCCCCGCATCACCGACCGTTCCTCCGGCCAGCGGATCGCGAGCGCCGCGATGAAACTGCCCAGGATCGCGCCCATAACGCCCAGCCCCAGCGGCCACAGCGCCGCGGTCACGTCATTCCTCCGCAGGCTCCGGACCGCGAATGAGGTAGCGGTAGACCCCGAGCAGATCGATGCCGAGCAGCACGACATTCTGCGATCCCAGCGCCCAGTCGCGCATCAGCACCGCGCCGGTGATCCACGCGATTGCCGACAGGCAGAACAGTGCCATCGCCCAGCCTGTATCGCGCCGCCCCCAATCGAGGGCCACGACGGCCGCGGCGATCATCCCGCTGATCGACGCAAACCACCGTAAAGGCTCGATAAATTCTCCCACCCCGCCACAAAGCGCCGGGCGGTGTTTGTATCCGTGCGGCGATCATTGCCCCCGATCCTCCCACCCTTTAGATCACCGGCCCAGTAGAAACGCAGGAGAGCCTATGTCCACCGATCCCGTCGTCATCCTCGGCTACGCCCGTACGCCGATGGGTTCGTTCCAAGGCGCACTGTCGGGTGCGACCGCCACGGAGCTCGGCGCGGCAGCGGTGAAGGCCGCCGTCGATCGCGCAGGCGTATCGGCCGAGGCGGTCGAGCGCATCTACATGGGCTGCGTCCTGCCCGCCGGCCTCGGCCAGGCACCCGCCCGGCAGGCGGCGATCGGCGCGGGCCTCGGCACCCACGTCGAAGCGACAACGGTCAACAAGATGTGCGGTTCGGGCATGCAGGCCGCGATCATGGGTGCCGAAGCGCTCGCCGCCGGATCGGTCGACATGCTGGTCGCGGGTGGCATGGAGAGCATGACCAACGCCCCCTATCTGTCCAAGGCCCATCGCAGCGGCGCGCGCATCGGCCATGATCGCCTGCTCGATCACATGTATCTCGACGGCCTCGAGGACGCGTACGAACCCGGCAAGCTGATGGGCAATTTCGCCGAGGATACCGCGGCCGACTATCAGTTCACGCGCGCCGCGATGGACGATTATGCGATCCGCTCGCTCACCCGCGCGCAGGCCGCGCAAGCCTCTGGCGCGTTCGATCGCGAGATCGTCCCCGTCGAGGTGAAGGGGCGCAAGGGCTCGACCACCGTCGCGCTCGACGAACAGCCCGCCAAGGGCGACATCGCCAAGATCCCGACGCTGAAGCCCGCCTTTTCGCGCGACGGCACGATCACCGCAGCCAACGCCTCGTCGATCTCCGACGGTGCCGCCGCGCTGGTGATGACGCGCGCCAGCGTCGCCGAGCGGCTGGGGCTGAACCCGATCGCGCGCATCGTATCGCATGCCGCGCACGCGCATGCGCCGGCCCTGTTCACCACCGCCCCCGTCTTCGCGATGCGCAAGGCGATGGAGCGCGCCGGCTGGGGCCGCGACGACATCGACCTGTTCGAGGTGAACGAGGCGTTCGCCGCCGTCTCGATGATCGCGATCCACGATCTCGGCATCGATCCCGAGCGGCTCAACATCCATGGCGGCGCCTGCGCGCTGGGCCATCCGATCGGCGCGAGCGGCGCGCGCATTCTCGCGACCTTGCTGTCTGCGCTGGAAACGACGGGCCAGAAGCGCGGCCTCGCATCGCTGTGCATCGGCGGTGGCGAAGCGACGGCGATGGCGGTGGAGCTGCTGTAAGGGCGACGGTTTCGGGCGGGGCACGCCAGATGCTTGCCCCGCCCCTTCACCGCCGATCGGCAGGGCGCAGCATCGACCAGAAGCGTGGACCGTCCCGTCCGACGCGCCATTCGTCGGTCACCGCAAACCCCACGCTCGCGTAGAAGCCCAGATTGCGTTCGGTCGCGGTCTCCAGATAGCAGGGCGTTCGCCCGGCCGCCCGCTCCAGCCCGGCCACCAGCGCACGGCGACCAAAGCCCCTGCCCTGCGCCGCGGGATCGCATCCGGCGATGTGCAGATACCAGAAGTCGCTTTGCGGCATATGCGCCTCTACCGCGCCGCTGACCTGTAAGGCGCGTGGTATGGCCGTCCCAAGGGCGCCCGCGAAGGGTAGCAGATGGCGGACGATCTCGCCCCACCCCATGGCGGCCCGTCCCGGCCCGCGCCACAGCGTCGCCGCCTCGCCGCCCTCGCTCACCAGCCGCATTCCTGCTTCACCGTCGCTGTCATACAGCAGCCTGAACAGCCGCGGCAGCTGCCGCGCCCGCGTCGCCGGATCGGGAAAGATATATCCGAAAGCCGGATCGTCCTGAAAGGCGCGCGCCAGCATGCCGGCAACCGCACTCCGATCGCGTCCCGTCGCAAGCCGCATGACGTCAGGGCACCACTGTCGTGAACAGATAGGCGGCGAAGATGACGAGGTGGACGACCCCCTGCAAGATCGTCGTCCGCCCGGTCCCGAGCGAGATCGTCGTCACGAACAGCGACAGCGCCAGCAGCGTCATCGCCTTGGCGCCGATGCCGAGCGCCAGCGGCAACCCCAGCACGAGGCTGACGATCGCGACCGCGGGTATCGTCAGGCCGATCGTTGCCAGCGCGGATCCTAGCGCGAGGTTCAGGCTGGTCTGCAACCGGTCACGCCGCGCCGCGTTGAACGCCGCGAGGCTCTCGGGCGCCAGCACCAGCCCCGCAATCATCACGCCGACCACCGCGAGCGGCAGGCCCGCTGAGATCACCGCCTGCTCGATCTTCGCCGACAGCCCCTTGGCGAGCAGCACGACGACGACCAGCGCGACGAGCAGGACGCCGAACGCCGCCCATGCGGTCTGGTCGCTAGGCGGCGCGACATGCGCCTCCGGCTCGACATCGCCGGCGGGCAGGAAATAGTCGCGGTGCCGCACCGTCTGCACCAGCACGAACGTGCCGTAGAGGACGAGGCTGACCACTGCGACGAAGATCAGCTGCGAGGGGGCATAGGTCGGCCCCGCCGCGCTGGTCGTGTAATTGGGCAGGATCAGCGATAGGACGGTCAGCGCCGCCAGCGTCGCCAGCGCCGCACTGATCCCGCGCAGGGTGAAGCGTTGCTCGCCGTGCATCACCCCGCCGGTCAGCAGGCACAGCCCGATGATGAAGGTCAGGATGATCATGATCGCGGCGAACACCGTGTCACGCGCCAGCGCGGACACGTCGCCCGATCCCGACACCATCAGCGACACGATCAGCGATACCTCGATCACCGTCACCGCGACCGCCAGCACCAACGTGCCGAAGGGCTCACCGACGCGGTGCGCGACGACTTCGGCCTGATGCACCGCGGACACGACAGCCCCGATCAGGATCACCGCAGCGGCGATCAGCCCGATCGTCCCCATGGCATATAGCGATACGAGCACCGCCGGCACCCCCACGATCGGAAACGCCAGCGACCACAGGGGCAAGCCCAGCCACCCCTTGCCACCATGCGCCACCGTGCCGTCGTTCGCTGCCCCTGCCACGTCTGTCATCGCCTCCCGGATCGTTACGCAAAGCCAATGCTCCAACGCCACGAAAGCTCCCCATGACGGGCGCCTCGCGAGGGACGGCTTCACCTACCGCTGCTCTAGGTTGCGCCTCGCGATCGGAGGCAATTGCGCTCCCGACCCCCGCTATCGGGACAGGCAGCTCAACACGGCGACGGAGGAGATCGGACGGATCGCGATGTTGGCAACCGCCGTCGCCCTCAACCCCGACACGGCGCCTGCCTCGTTACACGATCACTTGCCCATGACGATCAGAAGCGCTGGGAACAGGTTCTGTAGGATGTGGACCGAGGCGACGATGGCCATGGCGCGCCAGGCGCCGTGGGGGCGCCAGGTGACGTAGAGCGTCGAGAAGATCAGGAACGGCCACCAGATCACCACGCCCCACCAGGGCGAGGACAGGCTATGCGCGATGCCCCATAGCAAGGCGCTGGCGACGACCGCGTGCCACGGCCGCAGGAAGCGAAGCAGCAGGCCGAGGACACCGGCCATGATCATCGTCTCGACCACGGGGCTGAACAGCGCGATCAGGAACAGCTTGGTGGTGCCCGAGACGTCGCCGAAGTCGGGGCCGCTATTGTCGGGCGCGAAACGGGCGACGATCCAGCCGATCAGCGTGCTGCCCGCGATCGTCAGCAGCCAGCCGACCAGGATCGCCAGCCACGGCCGTTCGTCGCGAAACAGCACGCGCGGCAGGATGGCGAGCGGCCCCGCACCGCCGCGCCAGCCGGGGCTCTGGGCCGGTGCCGTCTCGATCCGGGTTCCTACCACGCATAGCTCCTGTGTCGTCGGCGCCGGTTATGGCGGACGGGGCGTTAACGACGCGTGTGGACGGCGGGTCCTTGGGTGGGGCGCGACATAGCCATCCCCACCCCGTCACCCCGGACTGGTTCCGGGGTCCACCGAGCCGCAAGGGTGCCAATAGAGCCTCTGGCCTTCCCCTCGCCGCCGGGTGGACCCCGGACCAAGTCCGGGGTGACGCCGTGGGGAGGCAGCCCTCGCCCGACACACGCAACTGCTCACAATCCCAAACGAAAAAGGGCGCCGCTTTCGCGACGCCCCTTCCCTTACCGTCTTACAATCTTACGCCGCCGCGCCGGCGCCGTCCTTCTTCTTTTCGGCATAGACGCGGATCGGTTCCTTGCGGCCCTCGATCACGTCCTTGTCGATCATCACCTCGTCGACGCCGTCCATGCCGGGCAGGTCGAACATCGTGTCGAGCAATATGCCCTCCAGGATCGACCGCAGGCCGCGGGCGCCGGTCTTGCGCTCGATGCCCTTCTTGGCGACCGCAACGAGTGCATCGTCGGTGAAGCCCAGTTCCACCTGCTCCATCTCGAACAGCTTCTGGTACTGCTTGACCAGCGCGTTCTTCGGCTCCTTCAGGATCTTGACCAGAGCCTCGACGTCGAGGTCTTCCAGCGTCGCGATCACCGGCAGACGGCCGACGAATTCGGGGATCAGGCCGAACTTGAGCAGATCTTCCGGCTCGGTCTGACGCAGATACTCACCAGTCCGCTTCTCTTCCGGCGCGGCGACATAGGCACCGAAGCCGATCGACTTGCCCTGCAGGCGGTCGCCGATGATCTTTTCGAGGCCGCTGAACGCACCGCCGCAGATGAAGAGGATGTTCGTCGTGTCGACCTGCAGGAATTCCTGCTGCGGATGCTTGCGGCCACCCTGCGGCGGAACGCTGGCAGTCGTGCCTTCCATCAGCTTCAGCAGTGCCTGCTGCACGCCCTCGCCCGACACGTCGCGCGTGATCGAGGGGTTTTCGGCCTTGCGGCTGATCTTGTCGATCTCGTCGATATAGACGATGCCGCGCTGCGCCCGCTCGACGTTATAGTCGGACGCCTGAAGCAGCTTGAGGATGATATTCTCGACGTCCTCGCCGACGTAACCGGCCTCGGTCAGGGTCGTCGCATCCGCCATCGTGAACGGCACGTCGAGGATGCGCGCCAGCGTCTGCGCGAGCAGCGTCTTGCCGCAGCCGGTCGGGCCGACGAGCAGGATGTTCGACTTAGCGAGCTCGACGTCAGCGCCCTTAGCACCGTGGTTCAGGCGCTTGTAGTGGTTATGGACCGCCACCGACAGGACGCGCTTCGCCTGCTTCTGGCCGATGACGTAGTCGTCGAGGACGTTGCAGATTTCCTGGGGCGTGGGAACGCCGCCGTCCTTCTTGCTGACGAGCGCGGACTTCGTCTCTTCACGGATGATGTCGTTGCACAGCTCGACGCACTCGTCGCAGATGAACACGGTCGGTCCCGCAATGAGCTTGCGCACCTCGTGCTGCGACTTGCCGCAGAACGAGCAATAGAGGGTGCTCTTCGAGTCGCCACCGCTCAATTTCGTCATTCACACTTCCTTGTCGCGGGGCTTTCCCCGCTGGTGAGGCCGGTCATGGTAGACCGGCCGGTACGCATATCACAACGTCGAAAAGTCACTAAAGTCACGCCCAGGCGTGTTCTCAGGCCGCTTGGGCGACGTCTTCGGCCGGGGTCGGACGCTTGTCGAACACCTCGTCGACCAGGCCGAACTCCTTGGCTTCATTGGCTTCCAGGAACGTGTCGCGGTCCATGCGACGCTCGATCTCCTCGAGCGGCTGGCCGGTGTACTGCGCGTACAGGTCGTTCATCCGCTTGCGGATGCGCAGGATTTCCTTGGCCTGGATTTCGATGTCGCTGGCCATGCCCTGCGCGCCGCCCGACGGCTGATGGATCATGATGCGCGCGTTGGTGAGCGCGACGCGCATGCCGGGTTCACCGCTGGCGAGCAGGAAGCTGCCCATCGACGCCGCCTGACCGATGCACACCGTGCCGACGCGCGGACGGATATACTGCATCGTGTCGTGGATCGCCATGCCCGCCGTGACGACACCGCCCGGCGAGTTGATGTACATGAAGATGTCCTTCTTCGGGTTCTCGGACTCGAGGAAGAGCAGCTGCGCGGTGATCAGGCTGGCCATGCCGTCCTCGACACCGCCGGTGACGAAGATGATCCGCTCGCGCAGCAGGCGGCTGAAGATGTCGAACGAGCGTTCGCCGCGGTTCGACTGTTCGATCACGATCGGCACGAGGCCAGCCTGAGTCTGCTGCAAGCCAAGGCCTGCGCGCCCCAGATGGTTCGCGAAATCGCCGGTCTCGAACGGATTGTGCATGAAAGTCTCTCTTATGCCCTTGAGGCCGCCAACATCGGCGCTCGCGCGGGGGAGTTCAAGCCCCGCTTTGGGGCGCCTTGTGTCCCAGATAGGCAAGCCGGCGCACCTCACGCCGGCCGCGCACCACCGTGTCGAGGATCAGCCCCGCAAAGCCGCACAACGCGGCGATGATCATCAGCCCGGTGATGAGGACGGCGGTGGGGAAACGCGGCACCAGATGCGTGTGCATGTACGTGATCGCCAGCGGCACGCCGAGCACGACCGCCACCGCCGCAAACAATGCCCCGATCGCGCCGAAGAACAGCAACGGCCGTTCGATCCGGTAGAGCGTCAGGATGGTGTTGAGGATGCGGAAGCCGTCGCCATAGGTGCTGAGCTTCGACGCCGACCCTTCCGGACGCGCATAATAGGGCGTTTCGATCTCGGCACAGGGCATTTTGAGTTCGAGCGCGTGGACGCTGATCTCGGTCTCGATCTCGAAGCCCGACGACAGCGATGGGAAGCTTTTGACGAACCGACGCGAAAAGACACGATAGCCGGACAATATGTCGGTGAAGCTGCGCCCGAACAGGCGCGCGAGCATGCCGGTGAGCAGCGCATTGCCGAAGCGATGGCCGCGGCGGTAGCTTTCCTGCACCTGGCTGACCCGGCTGCCGACGATCATGTCGCATTGCTCGGACAGCAGCCGCGCGACCAGCGCCGGTGCCGAGGCCGCGTCATAAGTCGCGTCGCCGTCGGCCATCACATAAACGTCGGCATCGATGTCCGCGAACATCCGGCGGACGACATTGCCCTTGCCCTGGATGCGTTCGGTGCGCACGACCGCGCCAGCCTCACGCGCGACGGCGATCGTCGCGTCGGTGGAATTGTTGTCGTAGACGTAGATGGTCGCATCCGGCAGCGCAGCGCGAAAGCCGGCCACCGTCTGTCCGATCGCGGCGGCTTCGTTGTAACAGGGCAGCAGGACTGCGATCGTCGGCTGCGTCACGATGCTCATGCCTCCACCCTCACGGAGCCGTATACCCAGATACTCGTCATCCCGGCGGACGCCGGGATCCATGGATACGGAACATCGGGAGCGGGTCCACCGCCAGCCGCGCGCGTCCATGGATCCCTGCGTTCGCCGGGATGACGAAGAAGGGAAGGAAGCCGAAGCCCCCTCCCCCGATCATGATCAGCCTTCGGTCTTCGCCGCGGCCTTCTTCGCGCGCGGCTTCTTTGCCGGCGCGTCGGCGGCTTCGGTGCCCTCGGCGGCTTCGGCCGCTTCCGGCGACGATTCGGTCACCGCGGTTTCGGCCTCGACAGGCGCGGCAGCCTTCTTGGCGCGCGGCTTCTTGGCGGGAGCCGCCTCGTCACCAGCGGGCGCTTCCACCGCGCCGGCGTCTTCGCCCTTGGCGGCCGGCTTCTTCGCCGCAGCCTTCTTGGCGGGCTTGGCTTCGCCGCCCTCGTCCTTGGCGCCCGCGTCGGCCTTCTTCGCCGACTTGCGCGGCTTGTGGTTGTCGTGGTCGTGGCTGTGCGTGCCGGTGGCGAAGCCGTCTTCGCTCTCGATCGCGGCTTCCAGCTCTTCGCGGGTCGCGTCGCGATCGGTCACTTCGGCCTTGCCGAACAGGAAGTCGACGACCTTGTCCTCATACAGCGGCGCACGCAGTTGGGCGGCCGCCATCGGCTCCTGCTGGATGTACTGGATGAAGCGACGCTGGTCCTCGCCGCGATACTGCTGCGCGGCCTGACCGATCAGGCGGTTCATTTCCTGCTGGGTCACTTCGACGCCATTCGCCTGGCCGATTTCCGACAGCAGCAGGCCCAGGCGCACGCGGCGTTCGGCGATCTTGCGGTAATCGTCGCGCTCGGCTTCCATCTCGGCCATCGCCGCGGCGGGGTCTTCCTCGTGCGTCGCTTCATGCTCCAGCTGCTGCCAGATCTGCGCGAACTCGGCTTCGACCATCGACGGCGGCACTTCGAAATCGTGACCCTCGGCGAGCTGGTCGAGCAGCTTGCGCTTCATGTGGGTGCGGGTGAGGCCGTTATGCTCCTGCTCGATCTGACCCTTGATCAGGCCACGCAGCTGCTCGAGGCTCTCGAGGCCGAGGTTCTTGGCCAGATCCTCGTCGATCTTGCTTTCGCCAGCGACCTGGATCTTCTTGACGGTGATGTCGAACGTCGCGGGCTGGCCGGCGAGTTCCTTGGCGCCATAATCTTCCGGGAAGGTGACGTTGAGCGTCTTTTCCTCGCCCAGCTTCACGCCGACGAGCTGGTCCTCGAAGCCCGGGATCAGGCGACCCGAGCCGAGCTCGACGCCCATGTCGGTGCCGGTGCCGCCGTCGAACGCAACGCCGTCGCTGGTCTTGCCGACGAAGTCGACGGTGACGAGGTCACCCATCTCGGCCGCCTTGTCCTCAGCCGCATCGTCCCACTTCTTCGACTGGTCGGCGAACTTCTGCAGCTGCTCGTCCACCGCTTCGTCGGCGACGGGCACGGTCAGACGCTCCAGCTTCAGCGCGTCGATCGCCGGAGTCGGCACGGCGGGCAGCACTTCCATCTCGACGGTGACGACCGCGTCCTTGCCCGGCGCGTAATCGTCGTTCAGCGCGACCGAGGGCTGCATCGCGGGGCGCAGCTGCTTGTCGGCGATCAGCGACTGTACGCCTTCCTGGATCGCGCTGTTGAGCGCGTCGGCGGCCAGCGCCTCGCCGTGCATCTTGCGCACCAGGTTCACGGGCACCTTGCCGGGACGGAAGCCGGGCATCTTCACCTGCGGCGCGACGCGCTTCACTTCGGCATCGACCTTGGCATCGATGTCCTTCGGCGTGATGGTCAGCGTGTAGGTGCGCTTCAGGCCCTCGTTCAACGTCTCGACAGTCTGCATATCCGGCCTTCAATCTTGAGAAATCTGACGAAAAATCTTTAGCTGCCGTCCCGCGCTCGGAGCGGCGGGACTGGTGCGGGCGAAGGGACTCGAACCCCCACATCTTGCGATGGCAGGACCTAAACCTGCTGCGTCTACCAATTCCGCCACGCCCGCACGAAGGACCCGCCGATAGGAATCCCATCGAAGCGTTACTTCGAAGGGCATTCCCTTGGGCGCGCGTCTATACCAGCACGGCGCGTGCAAGCAAGGGGCGCCGCAACCCGCTGGCCTGCGGGACGTTTGGCGGGGTGAAGGAGAGTGTCACCATGGCCACCCAGCCCCCACCCGAAACGCCCGCCCAGCCCAGCCAGCCGGTCCAGCCGAGCGCACCGCCGCCCGAAATCACGCCGCCGACGCCCGACGTCGACATCCCCTCGCCCACCACGCCCGCTGGCGATCCCGGCACGTCGCAGCCGGCGGAGATCTGATATGACCGATCGGCACAACGACACGGTCGAGGCGCTGCCGGACGATGCGCCCGAGGGCAATCCCGATGCGCTGCGGGCGGATACGCGCGAGGACGAGCGCAGCGATATCGAACAGGCAGTCGAAGCACGCGCCGACGCGGTCGCGCGCGGCGAAGGCGGCCCAGAGCCGGTGCGCTTCACGGACACCGGCGAGTTCGACGGCAACAGCGGGACTGGCGGCGAGGTCAAGAACCAGGACCTCACGCAACAATAAGGCAACTGGGGCGGTCGACATTTCGACCGCCCCTTCGTCAGATCACCGCCCCCGCCTCAAGGCTTGACCGCAATCCCCACCGGCAGGCGCCGCGCGGTGATGACCTTTACCGCCGCCACAGGCACCTCGCCCTTGAACGATCCCTGGATCGTCGCGGTGGGAGAGACGGGTGCGTCCATGATCTTCGTCACCACATCCATCCCCTCGACCACGTGGCCGAAGGCGGCATAGCCCAGATTGTCGCCCGGTTTCGACGGATCGGCGTCAAGCGAGGCGCGCTGATCGCCGACGCTGATGGTAAAGTCGCCGCGTGCGGTGCCGGGCGCGAAGCGCGCGACGGACAAGGCGCCATCGGTATGATGTAGTCCGGTCTGCGTCGTGGGCTCATGTTTGATCGGCGGCAGCACGCGCTTGGGATCGCCGTTGGCGCCGAACTGCACGAAGCCGAATTTGTCCGCGACCTTGACCGCACGGTAGAAGACGACGCCATCCAGCCGCTTGCCGTCGACATATTTCAGGAAATTGCCGGCCGTGATCGGCGCGTGCTGCGTATCCGCTTCGATGACGATCCGGCCCGCGGTGGTGTCGAGCGCGACGCGGGGCAGCGGCGTGGACGGTGGCGCCTCCTGTGCGATTGCGGGCACGGCCATAAACGCCAACGTCAGAAGCCAGGCCTTCATCACGAGTCTCCTCAACGCTCACCCCGTACGTGTTCCGATGTTCATCGTCCCACGCATCTCTCTGCCGGTGATCCTGCCCAACAGTGGACCCCGGGACAAGTCAGGGGTGACGAAGGACCCGGGGCAACGGCACCGCGCCGCACCATGCGCAGATCAGGCGAAGTGGTCGATTCCCTCGCCGGTCACCGCCACCCACGGCAGCTTGCTCTCTTCGAGGATCGACAGCGTCGGCGTTGGCGCATCGTCATCGGCAAAGGCGCCGATCGGAATTGCCGGCATGTCCTCATAGCCTTCGTTGACGAACATCACGGTGGCACCGCAGCTTGGACACCAGCGAAACCAGGCGCGACGGCCGCTGTCGCCCACGCGCTCCCATGTCTGGAACGCACCCGCCAGCGTCACCGCCTCGGCGGGAAAGCGCGCCTGCGCGGAGAAGGCGCCGCCGGTCAGCCGCCGGCACCCGCGGCAATGACACACCGACACCCGCACCGGATCGCCCATGCAGGTCGCGGACAATTGTCCGCACCGGCACCGGGCGATCCGCGTGACCATCAGCCGGCGAGTGCCTTTTTGAGCAGTTCGTTGACGACGCCCGGATTGGCCTTGCCGCCCATCGCCTTCATCGTCTGGCCCACAAAGAAGCCGAACAGCGCCTCCTTGCCGCCGCGATACTGTTCCAGCTGGCCGGGGTTCTTCGCCAGCACCTCGGCGATCACCGCCTCGATCGCGCCGGTGTCGCTGGTCTGCTTGAGCCCGCGGTCCTCGACGATCTTGGCCGGCGCCTCGCCCGTTTCCAGCATCACCTCGAACACCTGCTTCGCCAGGCTGCCCGACAAGGTGCCGTCCGCGACCAGCGCCAGCAGTTCGGCCGCCTGCGTCGGCGACACCGGCGATTCGGCGATGCCCTTGCCGACGCGGTTAAGCGCGCCGAACAGCTCCGACGTCGTCCAGTTCGCCGCCGCGACCGGCTTCGCGCCCGCGTCGAGCAGCGCGTCGAACCAGCGCGCCGCCTCCACCTCAGCGGTCAGCACGCCCGCCTGATAGGGCGAGATGCCGGCGGCTTCGTAGCGCGCACGCTTGGCGTCGGGCAGCTCTGGCAGGCTTGCACGGCAGTCCGCCAGGAACGCCTCGTCCAGCTCCAGCGGCAGCAGGTCGGGGTCGGGGAAGTAGCGGTAATCGTGCGCATCTTCCTTCGACCGCATCGACCGCGTCGTGCCGGTGTCCGGATTGAACAGGCGCGTTTCCTGCACGATCGTGCCGCCGCTCTCCAGCACCTCCACCTGCCGCAGCGCCTCATGCTCGATCGCCTGCATCACGAAGCGCACCGAATTGACGTTCTTCGTCTCGGTGCGCGTGCCGAATTCGTCGCCCGGCTTGCGCACCGAGACGTTGACGTCGGCGCGCATCGACCCTTGATCCATGTTGCCGTCGCAGCTGCCGACATAGCGCAGGATCGAGCGCAGCTTGGTGAGATACGCCCCCGCTTCGGCGGGCGATCGCATATCCGGCCGGCTGACGATCTCCATCAGCGCGACGCCCGAACGGTTGAGGTCGACATACGACCGCGTCGGATGCTGGTCGTGCATCAGCTTGCCCGCGTCCTGTTCGACGTGGATGCGCTCGACGCCGATCGTCTTGGTCGCGTCCGGGTTCTTGTCGTCCGGCGCGATCTCGACCGCGCCCTCGCCGACCAGAGGATGGTAGAGCTGGCTGATCTGATAGCCCTGCGGCAGATCGGCGTAGAAATAGTTTTTCCGGTCGAACCGCGACCACGTATTGATCTGCGCGTCGATCGCCATGCCGGTGCGCACAGCCTGGCGGATGCACTCCATGTTCGGCACCGGTAGCATGCCCGGCATCGCCGCGTCGACCAGGCTGACCTGCGTGTTCGGCTCCGCGCCGAAGGCGGTCGCGGCGCCCGAGAACAATTTGGCGTTGGACGTGACCTGGGCGTGGACTTCCAGGCCGATCACGACCTCCCATTCGCCGGTGGCGCCCTGGATGCGATAGTCGCTCATGTTCGATTCCGATGATGAAGATAGTTGATCGCGGTCAGCGCAATGTTGCTGCCGAGCAGCGCGACGACCCAGCAGCCGGCCAGGATGCGCAGGATCGCGCCTTCGAAGCGCAGCACCGTGCCCTCGTGATGCGCGAAGACCGCGGCGATCAGCGCCAGGATCAGGAAGATCGCGCTCAGCCGGAACTCGCCGCGCAGGATCAGGCTGTTGCCGACCGACAGCCCCAGGATGAACACCGCCAGCGCGATGAAGAACCGCGCGAGCACGTGGTGGTCGAACGGATGGTTGTCGATCTCGGCGAGCGAGATCCCGACATAGGCGCTGAGGATCGCCCCGAACGCGACGTTGAGCGCGGCCTGCGCCTCGCGCAGCATCGCGACGTTGCGTGTCGTGAAGGTCCGGTCGGTTACCACCACGATCCCGGCCGCGCGACGAAGCCCGCACGCTCCTCGATCGCAAGCCCTGCGTTCAGCACGCCCTGCTCGTCCAGCGCCTTGCCGATGATCTGCAACCCCAGCGGCAGGCCGTCCTTGTCGAGGCCGCCCGGCACGCTCATCGCCGGCAGGCCCGCGAGGCTCGACGGCACGGTGAACACGTCGTTGAGGTACATCGCCAGCGGATCGGCCGACTTGTCGCCCAGCGCGAACGCCGCCGACGGCGCGGTCGGTGCCAGCAGCACGTCGCACTGCTGCCACGCCCGCTCGAAGTCGCGCGCGATCAGCGTCCGCACCTTCTGCGCCTGCGTGTAATAGGCATCGTAGAAACCGGCCGACAGCACATAGGTGCCGATCATGATCCGGCGCTTCACCTCGGCGCCGAAGCCCGCGGCGCGCGTCGCGGCATACATGTCCTGCAACCCCGCGCCCTCTGGCAGGTCGCGCAGGCCGTAACGCACGCCGTCATAGCGCGCGAGGTTCGACGAGGCTTCGGCCGGCGCGATGATGTAATAGGCCGGCAGCGCATATTTGGTGTGCGGCAGCGACACCTCGACGATCTCGGCACCCGCGTCCTTCAGCCAGTCGATCCCGGCCTGCCACAGCGCCTCGATCTCGGCAGGCATGCCGTCGACGCGATATTCCTTGGGGATGCCGACGCGCTTGCCGGCGAGGTTGCCGGTCAGCCCCTGTTCCCACTTCGGCACGTCGAGCTGCAGCGAGGTTGCGTCCTTCGCGTCGAAGCCCGCCATCGCCTCCAGCATGATCGCGCAGTCGCGCACGTCGCGCGCCATCGGCCCGGCCTGATCGAGCGAACTGGCGAAGGCGATCGTGCCCCAGCGCGAACAACGGCCATAGGTCGGCTTGATCCCGCTGATGCCGGTGAAGGCGGCGGGCTGGCGGATCGATCCGCCGGTGTCGGTGCCCGTCGCACCCGGGCACAGCCCCGCCGCGACCGCCGCCGAGCTGCCGCCCGACGATCCGCCGGGGGCGAGCGGCGCGTCGCTGCCCGGCTTGCGCCAGGGAGACACGACATTGCCGAACGCGCTGGTCTCGTTCGACGAGCCCATCGCGAACTGGTCCATGTTCAGCTTGCCGAGCATGCCCGCACCCGCGTCCCACAGATTCTGCGACACGGTCGATTCATAGGTCGGCGTGAAGCCTTCCAGGATGTGGCTCGCCGCAGTGGTGGCCACGCCCTTGGTGCAGAACAGGTCCTTCATGCCGATCGGCACGCCGGCCAGCGGCTTGAGCGTCTCGTTGTTGGCGCGCGCGGCATCGGCGGCCTTGGCGGCGGCGAGCGCATGGTCGGGCGTCTCGACCAGGAAAGCGTTGAGCGGCTTGGCCTTGGCCACCTTCACCACGAAGGCGTCGGCGACCTCGACCGCGGAAAAGCTGCCGGCGCGCACGCCGTCGCGGATCGCGGCGATGCCCAGATCGGTCAGGTCGGTCATTATTCGATCACCTTGGGAACGGTAAAGAAGCCGTGCTCCGCCTGGGGCGCATTGGCCATCAGGTCGTCACGGATGCCGCCGCCGGTCAGCGGATCGGCGTTCACCACGTCGTCACGCAGGCGCAGCGTGTTGGGGATGACCGCGGTCATCGGCTCGACCCCGGCGGTATCCACCTCGCCCAGTTGCTCGATCCAGCCGAGCAGGTTGCTGAGTTCGGGGGCGAGGCGGCCGGCGTCCTCATCGGTGATCGCGATGCGCGCGAGCGCGGCGACCTTCTTTACGGTGGCGGTGTCTACGGACATGCCGACGCGGCTACACCAAGCCCGCGCTGCGGCGCAACAGCTTCGGTTGCGGACGGATCGACCCGCCGCCCCTCGTTCGTGCTGAGCCTGTCGAGGCACGGGGTTCCACAAGCGACTCCAGTGCATGCGGCCGCCCGCCCTTCGACAGGCTCAGGGCGAACGGATAACGGGTAGAGGGTATCGGGTATCGGGTATCGGGTATCGGGTATCGGGTATCGGGTACTCTATCCCTGTGCGGCGACATACTCCTCTACCGACCGCGTGACGGCGCCCCCGCCGTCGATGCCCAGCTTCTTCAGCCGCAGCGCCACCTCCGCGCCGATCGTCTTTTCCATCGCGTCGCGCTGATCGGGCGGCATCGCCTTCAGATCGTCCTCGGTGATCTTCATGTCTTTCATCACCTGCCGCCGCATTCGCTCGGCCGGGGTCATCTTGCCTTCCTTGCGAAAGGCCTCCAGCGCCGCGTCGAGCTTGGCGCCGGCCGTCATGGGCGCCGACGATGCGAGTGGCCCGGCACCTGCCGGCCGATCGCTCTTCGTGTGGAACCGCTGTAGCGTGAACCGCGCCGACTCCAGATAGATCGCGTCACCGTCGACCCGCGCCTTTGCATCCGTGATCCGATCGTTCAGCGTCGCCAGCCAGTCGGTCGGCGCGCCGGCCGTCGTGCCGCCGCCGCCCGTATCGATCGCGGCGGTCAACTGCGCCATGGCGTCGGAGCGCGCCGCGCCGCTCAGCACGAGATGGCCGGTCACGATCCGCAGTTCCCGCGGGCTCATTGCGGAAAAGTCGTAGCGCCCCTCGGGCAGGCCCTGTGCCGCGCTGACGGTCCGCGCGCCCTCGGTATAATGCGCTTCGACGTCGGCCCGGCTGTGTCCACCGGCCCCATAGTCGAGGTCGAAGGCCGCCACCGCCGCGGCGGCACTGGTACGCGCATCATCCCCGGCGGCCGGCGTGGCCTGCGCCGCGAGCGCCGCCTCGAACCCGGCCTGACGCCGGCCCATGGACGGCATGGCAATCGCACGATCTGCTCTGGTCACCGCGGCAATCATCATGGCCTGCTCCCCTTCTGTCCGGCAGCAGTACCCACAATTGGTAAATGCCCAATGACCGTTTCGGACCGAAATCCTGATTGCCCCACCCCACATTGCCCCGCCGCCCCGCATCGGGCAGAGCACGCCCATCGAACCGGGAGCCCCGCGTGGCGCGTAAATTCCTCTATGTCTTCGCCGTCCTGATTGCGCTCGTGATCGCCGGGGCGATCGCCTATCGCCTTGCGGGCAACCGCATTCTGCGCATGGCGCTGGTGCCGTCCGAGACGTTCCAGGCACAGGCGAGCGTCGATCCGCGCGTCTATGCCGACGCCAAGATGTGGATCGCCCGGCCCGACATTCCCGGCAATCCCGCGCGGTGGACGCCCGCCGGCTACACTCCCGCCCCCGCCGGACAGGCGAAGGCTGCGGTCTTCTTCATCCACCCCACCTCGTACATCGGCCGCGCGCACTGGAACGCCGCGCTTGAGGATGCCGAAACCAACGCCCGCGCCGCGATCTTCCTGCGCGGCCAGGCGAGCGCGTTCAACGACAGCGCCGACATCTGGGCACCGCGCTACCGCCAGGCGACGTTCGGCGCCTTCCTGACCAGCGAGGCCAGCGCCACCCAGGCGCTCGACCTCGCCTATCGCGACGTCGCCGCCGCCTTCGACGCCTTCGTGCGCCAGGTCGACCCGAAGCGCCCGATCATCCTCGCCGGCCACAGCCAGGGCGCGCTCCACCTCACCCGGCTGCTGCGCGAAAAGATCGCCGGCAAGCCGATCGCGCGTCGTATCGTCGCCGCCTATGTCGTCGGCTGGCCGGTGTCCAAAGCGACGGACCTTGCCGCGCTCGGCCTGCCCGAATGCACCCGCCCCGATCAGGCCCGCTGCCTGCTGTCGTGGCAGAGCTTTGCCGAGCCCGCCGACCCGTCGCTCATCACCGACCTCTATGACACGACGACCGGCTTCGACGGCCGCCCGCGCAAGGGCAGCCCGATGGTCTGCACCAACCCGTTGACCGGCACCGCAGGCGCTGCCGCGCCGGCCAGCGCCAACCGCGGCACGCTGTACCCGAGCGCGGATCTCAGCACGGCGACGATCCAGCCGGGCAAGGTGCCCGCGCGCTGCGACCCGCGCGGTGTCCTGCTGATCGGCACACCGCCGGAGGTGGGGGGTTACGTCCTCCCCGGCAACAACTACCACGTCTACGACTACAGCCTGTTCTGGGCCAATGTCCGCGCCGACGCCGCCCGCCGCCTCGCCGCGTTCGGAGCCGGTGCATGATCACCCTCGACCGCACCGATTTCCGCGCGGCCTTGCCGCAGGGTGGTCGCCTGATCGGGCTCGATCTCGGCACCAAGACGATCGGCACCGCTCTGTGCGACGCCGGCTGGAGCTTCGCGAGCCCCGCCGACCTCATCCGCCGCACCAAGTTCACCGCGGACAAGGCCGCGATCGCCAAGCTGATCGCCGCGCAGCACGTCCGCGGCATCGTGCTCGGCCTGCCGCTCAACCTCGACGGGACCGAAAGCCCGCGCAGCCAGTCGACCCGCGCCTTCGCGCGCAACTGCGCCGATCTCGCCCTCCCCATCCTGCTGTGGGACGAACGCTGGAGCACGGTGGCGGTCGAACGCACGATGATCGAACAGGATATGAGCCGCGCCAAGCGCGCCGAACGGATCGACAATCTCGCCGCCGCCCACATTCTGCAGGCGGCGATCGATGCCTTGGTGATGGTGCCGGCGCCGACGAACTGATCGATCCGGCGACCACCGCCAAAACTCCTCCCCCGCCAGGGGGGAGGTGGCGCGGCGACGCCATGACGGAAGGGGGAGGTAAGGACGCCGATCGTTACGAAGCGCACGTGAACCTCCCCCTCCGTCAGCGCTCGCGCGCTGCCACCTCCCCCTGGCGGGGGAGGAATGATCGGCGCCGCACCCTCTTGGTAATCGACTCGGCCGATCCTGCTCATCGAAACGATCACCCGGACCCTTCCGCGTGCTTACCGCGTTGCAGCATAAGGGAAACGTTCCGTGGGACGTCCCTCACCTATCTCCATTCCAAAGGTTTCCATCATGCCCACCGCCACCCAGGGCTATGCCGCCCAGGCTGCTGACGCCCCGCTCGCGCCCTTCCACTTCGAACGCCGCGATCCCGGTGCCAAGGACGTCGCGATCGACATCCTCTATAGCGGCGTCTGCCATTCCGACCTTCACACCGCGCGCGGCGAGTGGGACGGGACGCTCTACCCCTGCGTCCCCGGGCACGAGATCGTCGGCCGCGTCACCGCGGTCGGCAGCGACGTGACGAAATTCAAGGTCGGCGACATCGCCGGCGTCGGCTGCATGGTCGACAGCTGCGGCCATTGCCCCTCGTGCAATGACGGCGAGGAGCAATATTGCGAGACGACGGGCTTCGTCGGCACCTACAATGGCCCGGACGAGGTAATGGGCGGTCACACCTTCGGCGGTTATTCCGACCATATCGTCGTGACCGAGGATTTCGTCCTCCACATCGGCCATGACGAAAAGGACCTCGCCGCCGTGGCGCCGCTGCTCTGCGCCGGCATCACCACCTATTCGCCGCTGCATCACTGGAAGGTGGGGCCGGGCCAGAAGGTCGGCATCGTCGGTCTCGGCGGGCTCGGCCATATGGGCGTCAAGATCGCCGCGGCTATGGGCGCGGACGTCTATGTCTTCTCGACCTCGCCGGGCAAGCGTGACGACGCCAAGCGCCTCGGCGCCAAGGACCTGATCGTTTCGAAAGACGCCGACCAGATGGCCGCGCACGAAGGCTCGTTCGACTTTATCCTGAACACGGTCGCGGCGCCCCACGACCTCGACGCGCTGCTCGTCCAGCTGAAGCGCGACGGCACGATGTGCCTTGTCGGCGTGCCCGCGGAGCCGCACCCGGCGCCCTCGGTCGGCAACCTCGTCTTCCGCCGCCGCGCGCTGGCCGGTTCGCTGATCGGCGGGATCAAGGAGACGCAGGAGATGCTCGACTTCTGCAAGGAGTACGGCCTGACCAGCGATATCGAGATGATCCGTATGGAGCAGATCGACGAGGCCTACGAGCGGATGGTGAAGGGCGATGTGAAGTATCGCTTCGTCATCGATATGGCGACGCTGAAGGCCGCAGCCTGAACCGCGTCGCCCGCCCGTCCGGTTCGTGCCGGACGGGCGGTGTCGGTTAGCGCTCTACGCCGGCACCATAAGGGCGGACCGCCAATTGCTCGTGCATGCGGGCAGGCTGGTCGAGCCAGAAGGGCGCTAGCTTAGCGCTGTCGACGCGCTCGACGCCGACCGCAAAGCCGCGCGCGCTCTGCCCGGCGATGCCCGCACCGGCATCGTACAGCGCGTTGACCGCGACGACGGGGACGAACAACGTCCGCCCGCCTGCGGTGAGCGGCACGATATCCGCTCGCGCCTGCGCGACGACCAGACGGATCCGCCGCTCCTCGCCGGGGCCGAGCGCGAAGGGCGGCGTCGCAGGGCGGACGATGGGCTGGTCGAACACGGGCGCGATCTCGTCGCCCTGCCCCGGTGTCGCGCCGATCAGCGCCGCGCCGATGCGGATCGCTTGCGCGGGCGCGCTGCCGTCGTTGCGGACGACCAGCTCGGCCTCCACCGTCGCGCTGAGCAGATTCAGGCCGGCGCGGCGCGGGTGAAGGCTTAGCAACAGCCGCCCGCGATCCCCGACGGGTGCGGATGGCGGCGCAGGTGCGGGCGTCGGCGGCGTGGCGGGTGACGCAGCCGGCGTGCGCGGCCGAACCGGTTGCGGTTTCGGAACGGGCACAGGCGCAGCAGGGGTGACCGGCTCATCCGCGGCGTCGGCGGGGCGGCGACGCCACCACCAGGCCCCTGCCCCACCGAGGCCCAGCACCACTGCCAGCCCGATCAGCCAGCCGTAATCGGACCCGCTATCCGGTGCGGTCGCAGGTACGGCCGTGGCCGCGGGCGACGGCGTAGCGGCCTCGACCGGCGTGGGCGATGCTGTGGAAGTAGCCGTCGGCGTCGGGGTCGGGGTCGGCACCGCTATCGCGGTCGGCGTGGCGGCCGGCGTAGGCGATGCGGTCGCCCGCGGTGTCGGGGTCGCTGTAACGCGCGGCGTCGGCGTCGGTGTGGCACGCGGGGTCACGCGCGGTGTCGGCGTCGCCCGCGGGGATGCCGTGGGGGTCGGCAACGGCGCGATGACCGGAGCCGGCGTCGGGCTTGGCGTGGGTGTCGGCTGCGAGGGCGGCAGGCTGAAATTGTCCAGCCCCGGCAACGTCTGCGCCGGCGTGCCATTGCCGGTCTGCGCGGCGGCCGGAGCGATCGTCACGGGCGCGATGGCGGTCACCATCAGGAAGGGGATCGTGCGCCGACGCACACCCCGGAAACTCGTCATCGGTGCGGAACTCTTCCAAAGATAAGCCCCCGCTCCTGCGGCATGCAGCGACGACCGCCAGTCGCGCTGCGACGAAACGCCCCGCCAAGGCGACCGGCCGAACCGGCTACCGGGCTGAACCCCGTGTTGGACCGCTGTTGGACGTCCCCCCTTTGACAGCATCCAACACCGCGCCTATATGGGCGGCTCACCACAGCTTTTCGGGACATGAAGCGCCGTCGCGCAGCGCTTCGTACGGATAGAGGGTTGCGGTTCCAGACGCCAAAGGCCGACGCAGTATCATGCGATCGGCTTTTTTGCGTCGCTTCGTGCGTCCGGTCCGGGGATTTCCGGGCACGACATTCCGGCGGGTCCCATCCGGGCCTCGCCAGCGACTTGAGGACAGATAACGCTCATGGCCACCAAGGCGATCCAGGGCAGCACCGCCAAGCGGCGCATCCGCAAGATCTTCGGGGATATCCACGAAGTCATTCAGATGCCGAACCTGATCGAGGTTCAGCGCGAAAGCTATGAGCAGTTCCTGCGCTCGGACAAGTCGACGGGCCACGTCTCGGGTCTGGAAAAGACGCTGCGCAGCGTCTTCCCGATCCAGGACTTCGCCGGCACCGCCTATCTCGATTTCGACGATTACGTCCTCGAACCGCCGAAGTTCGACGTCGAGGAATGCCGCCAGCGTGGCATCACCTATGCCGCGCCGATGCGCGTCACGCTGCGCCTGACCGCGTTCGAGGTCGATCCCGATACCGAAGCCAAGTCGGTCATCGATATCAAGGAGCAGGACGTCTACATGGGCGACATGCCCCTGATGACGGAGAACGGCACCTTCTTCATCAACGGCACCGAGCGCGTCATCGTCAGCCAGATGCACCGGTCGCCGGGCGTGCTGTTCGACCATGACCGCGGCAAGACGCATGCGAGCGGCAAGTATCTCTTCGCCGCGCGCGTGATCCCGTATCGCGGCTCGTGGCTGGACTTCGAGTTCGACGCCAAGGACATCGTCAACGTCCGTATCGACCGCAAGCGCAAGCTGCCGGTGACGGCGCTGCTCTATGCGCTGGGCATGACCAGCGAGGACATCCTCAACCACTTCTACAACCGCGTGACCTACGTCCGCGGCGAAGGCGGCTGGCGTATTCCGTTCGCGGCCGAGAACTGGCGCGGCGTGAAGCCGCTGTTCGACATCGTCGACGCCTCGTCGGGCGAAGTCGTGTTCGCGGCACAGCAGAAGATCAGCCCCCGCGCAGCCAATAAGGCGGCGAAGGACGGCCTGACCGAACTGCTGATCCCGACCGAGGAAATCTATGGCCGCTATTCGGCCTATGACCTGATCAACGAAGCGACCGGCGAAATCTACGTCGAGGCGGGCGACGAAATTGGTGCCGAAAACCTCGAAAAGCTCGACAAGGCGGGCATCGACCGCATCGAGCTGCTCGACATCGACCACGTGTCGACCGGCGCCTGGATCCGCAACACGCTGAAGGCCGACAAGGCCGAAGAGCGCGAGCAGGCGCTCAGCGACATCTATCGCGTCATGCGCCCCGGCGAACCGCCGACGCTCGAAACCGCCGAAGCCCTGTTCGCGGGCCTGTTCTTCGATCCCGATCGCTACGACCTGTCGGCCGTGGGTCGCGTGAAGCTGAACATGCGCCTCGACCTCGACTGCCCGGACACGGTGACGACGCTGCGCACCGAGGATATCCTCGCCGTGGTGAAGACGCTGGTCGACCTGAAGGACGGCAAGGGCGAGATCGACGACATCGACAACCTCGGCAACCGCCGCGTGCGTTCGGTGGGCGAGCTGCTGGAGAACCAGTATCGCGTCGGCCTGCTGCGCATGGAGCGTGCGGTCAAGGAGCGTATGTCGTCGGTCGACGTGTCGACGGTGATGCCGAACGACCTGATCAACGCCAAGCCCGCGGTCGCCGCGGTGCGTGAGTTCTTCGGTTCGTCGCAGCTGTCGCAGTTCATGGACCAGACCAACCCGCTGTCCGAAGTGACGCACAAGCGTCGCGTTTCGGCGCTCGGGCCGGGCGGTCTGACGCGTGAGCGTGCGGGCTTCGAAGTCCGCGACGTTCACCCGACGCATTATGGCCGTATCTGCCCGATCGAAACGCCGGAAGGCCCGAACATCGGCCTGATCAACAGCCTCGCGTCGTTCAGCCGCGTCAACAAGTACGGCTTCATCGAAACGCCGTACCGCAAGATCATCGACGGCAAGGTGACCGACGACGTCGTCTATCTATCGGCGATGGAAGAGGCCAAGCACACGATCGCGCAGGCCTCGGCCGAGCTGAAGGACGACGGCAGCTTCGCCGAAGACCTCGTCTCGGCGCGTCAGGCGGGCGAATTCCTGATGGCGCTGCCGGAAACGATCACGCTGATGGACGTCAGCCCGAAGCAGCTCGTGTCGGTCGCCGCGTCGCTCATTCCGTTCCTTGAGAACGACGACGCCAACCGCGCGCTCATGGGCTCGAACATGCAGCGTCAGGCCGTGCCGCTGGTGAAGGCGGAAGCGCCCTTCGTCGGCACCGGCATGGAAGAGACCGTCGCGCGCGATTCGGGCGCGGCGATCGCCGCCAAGCGTGCGGGTATCGTCGACCAGGTCGACGCCAGCCGTATCGTCGTGCGCGCCACGGGTGACGTGGACGCTGGCAAGTCGGGCGTCGACATCTACACGCTGATGAAGTTCCAGCGCTCGAACCAGTCGACCTGCATCAACCAGCGTCCGCTGGTGAAGGTGGGCGACGTGGTCAACGCCGGCGACGTCATCGCCGACGGCCCGTCGACCGAGTTCGGCGAGCTGGCGCTGGGCCGCAACGCACTCGTCGCGTTCATGCCCTGGAACGGCTACAATTATGAGGACTCGATCCTCATCAGCGAGCGGATCGTGAAGGACGACGTGTTCACGTCGATCCATATCGACGAGTTCGAGGTGATGGCCCGCGACACGAAGCTCGGGCCGGAAGACATCACCCGCGACATCCCGAACGTCGGCGAGGAAGCGCTGCGCAACCTCGACGAGGCGGGCATCGTCTATGTCGGCGCCGAAGTGGAGCCGGGCGACATCCTGGTCGGCAAGATCACGCCGAAGGGCGAAAGCCCGATGACGCCGGAAGAGAAGCTGCTTCGCGCGATCTTCGGTGAAAAGGCGTCGGACGTGCGCGACACCTCGCTGCGTCTGCCGCCGGGCGTTGCCGGTACGATCGTCGACGTCCGCGTCTTCAATCGCCACGGCATCGACAAGGACGAGCGCGCGATGGCGATCGAGCGCGAGGAGATCGAGCGCCTGAAGAAGGACTCGGACGACGAGCGCACGATCCTCAACCGGGCGACGTGGAGCCGCCTGCGCGAGATGCTGCTGGATCAGGTCGCGACTGCGGCGCCGAAGGGCGTCAAGAAGGGCTCGACCATCGACATGGACCTGCTCGACAGCGTCGACCGCCACGAATGGTGGAAGTTCGCGGTGCAGGACGATGCGGTCCAGTCGAACCTGGAAGCCGTCAAGCAGCAGTATGACGAAGCGGCCAAGCGGATCACGGACAAGTTCCACGATCGTCGCGAGAAGCTGGAGCGGGGCGACGAGCTGCCGCCGGGCGTGCTCAAGATGGTCAAGGTCTTCGTCGCGGTGAAGCGCAAGCTGCAGCCGGGCGACAAGATGGCCGGCCGTCACGGCAACAAGGGCGTCATCAGCCGCATCCTGCCGCAGGAGGATATGCCCTTCCTTGCGGACGGTACGCCGGTCGATCTCGTGCTGAACCCGCTGGGCGTGCCGTCGCGCATGAACGTCGGTCAGATCTTCGAAACGCACCTCGGCTGGGCGGCACGCAACCTGGGTATGCAGGTCGCGGCGCAACTCGAAGAGTGGCGTGAGGCCAATCCGGACGCCAAGGCGGGCGACATGCCCGACGCGGTCAAGACGCGCCTCGTCGAAGTCTACGGCGATCACTATGCCGAAGACATCCAGAGCCGCGAGCCGGAAGAGATCGCCGAGCTGGTGAAGAACATCCGCACCGGCGTGCCGATGGGCACCCCCGTGTTCGACGGCGCCCGCGAAAGCGACGTGTCGGCGATGCTGGAGCTGGCGGGTCTCGACACGTCGGGCCAGTCGGAGCTGTTCGACGGCCGCACCGGCGACAAGTTCGACCGTCGCGTCACCGTGGGCATCATCTACATGCTGAAGCTGCACCACCTGGTCGACGACAAGATCCACGCACGGTCTATCGGGCCGTACAGCCTCGTCACCCAGCAGCCGCTGGGCGGTAAGGCGCAGTTCGGCGGCCAGCGCTTCGGCGAAATGGAGGTCTGGGCGCTGCAGGCGTATGGCGCTGCCTATACGCTGCAGGAGATGCTGACGGTGAAGTCGGACGACGTCGTCGGCCGCACCAAGGTCTACGAGGCGATCGTCAAGGGCGACGACACGTTCGAGGCCGGCATCCCCGAGAGCTTCAACGTGCTCGTCAAGGAAATGCGCTCGCTGGGCCTCAACGTCGACCTCAAGTCCATGCAGGACCTGGAAGACGAAGGCGGCCTCGCCGAGGCGGCGGAGTAAAGCCACGGCCTTCCCTCTCCCGGCGGGAGAGGGAGGGAGGCGCGAAACGCGCCGGAAGGGTGAGGGCAGCGGTCTGCCCTGCCCTCACCTTCCCACCAGCTTCGCTGGCGGGCCCCTTCCTCTCCCGATGGGAGAGGAGTTGAGTTTGAAAAGAGGTTCATACCCATGAACGAACTGACCAATTTCGCCAATCCGATCGCGAAGCCGGAAACCTTCGACCAGATCCAGATCGGTATCGCCTCGCCCGACAAGATCCGTTCGTGGTCGTTCGGTGAGATCAAGAAGCCCGAGACGATCAACTATCGCACGTTCAAGCCCGAGCGTGACGGCCTGTTCTGCGCGCGCATCTTCGGTCCGATCAAGGATTACGAATGCTTGTGCGGCAAGTACAAGCGCATGAAGTACAAGGGCATCGTCTGCGAAAAGTGCGGTGTCGAAGTCACGGTGTCGAAGGTGCGCCGCGAGCGTATGGGCCATATCGAACTGGCCGCCCCGGTCGCGCACATCTGGTTCCTGAAGTCGCTGCCGAGCCGCATCGGCCTGCTGCTCGACATGCAGCTGAAGCAGCTCGAGCGCGTGCTGTACTTCGAAGCGTATATCGTGATCGAGCCGGGCCTGACCCCGCTCGAAAAGTATCAGCTGCTCACCGAAGACGAACTGCTCGAAGCGCAGGACGAATACGGTGAAGACGCCTTCTCCGCCGGTATCGGCGCGGAAGCGGTCCGCATCATGCTCGAGAACCTCGACCTCGAGGGCGAGAAGGTGCAGCTTCTGGAAGAGCTGGCGACGACCAAGTCGGAGCTGAAGCCCAAGAAGATCATCAAGCGCCTGAAGGTCGTCGAGAGCTTCCTGGAATCGGGCAACCGTCCCGAATGGATGATCCTCGAGGTCGTGCCGGTCATCCCGCCCGAGCTGCGCCCGCTGGTGCCGCTGGACGGCGGTCGCTTCGCGACCTCGGACCTGAACGACCTGTATCGCCGAGTCATCAATCGCAACAACCGCCTGAAGCGCCTGATGGAGCTGCGTGCGCCGGACATCATCGTCCGCAACGAAAAGCGCATGTTGCAGGAAGCGGTCGACGCGCTGTTCGATAACGGCCGTCGCGGCCGCACGATCACGGGCGCCAACAAGCGTCCGCTCAAGTCGCTGTCCGACATGCTCAAGGGCAAGCAGGGCCGCTTCCGTCAGAACCTTCTGGGTAAGCGCGTCGACTATTCGGGCCGTTCGGTCATCGTGACCGGCCCGGAGCTGAAGCTGCACCAGTGCGGCCTGCCGAAGAAGATGGCGCTCGAGCTGTTCAAGCCGTTCATCTACGCCCGTCTGGACGCCAAGGGTCTGTCGATGACCCTGAAGCAGGCCAAGAAGTGGGTCGAGAAGGAGCGCAAGGAAGTCTGGGATATCCTGGACGAGGTGATCCGCGAGCACCCGGTCATGCTGAACCGCGCGCCGACGCTTCACCGCCTGGGCATCCAGGCGTTCGAGCCGGTGTTGATCGAGGGCAAGGCGATCCAGCTTCACCCGCTAGTCTGCTCGGCGTTCAACGCCGACTTCGACGGTGACCAGATGGCCGTGCACGTTCCGCTGTCGCTGGAAGCGCAGCTGGAAGCGCGCGTCCTGATGATGTCGACCAACAACATCCTGTCGCCCGCGAACGGCAAGCCGATCATCGTGCCGTCGCAGGACATGGTGCTGGGCCTGTATTACCTCTCGCTCCAGAAGGAGAAGGAGCCGGGTGAAGGCATGCTGCTCGCCGACATGGAGGAGGTGCATCAGGCGCTCTTCGCCGGCGCGGTGACGCTGCACACCAAGATCGTCAGCCGCGTTCCGCAGACCGACGAGCAGGGCAACCAGTACCTCAAGCGCTACGAGACGACCCCGGGCCGCATGCTGCTCGGCGAGTGCCTGCCGAAGAGCCACAAGGTGCCCTTCGACACCGTCAACCGCGTCCTGACCAAGAAGGACGTCGGCGAGGTGATCGACGAAGTGTACCGTCACACCGGCCAGAAGGAGACCGTGCTGTTCGCGGACGCGATCATGGCACTGGGCTTCCGTCACGCGTTCCGCGCCGGCATTTCGTTCGGCAAGGACGACATGATCATCGCGCCGGACAAGGATCGTCTGGTCGACGAGACGCGCGAGCAGGTGAAGGACTTCGAGCAGCAGTATCAGGACGGCCTGATCACGCAGCAGGAGAAGTACAACAAGGTGATCGACGCCTGGAGCCGCTGCGGCGACCAGGTCGCGAACTCGATGATGAACGAGATCAAGGCGGTTCGTCACTATGAGGACGGCCCGATGGTCGGCCGCGAGAAGGACATCAACTCGATCTACATGATGGCCCACTCGGGTGCGCGTGGTAGCCCTGCGCAGATCAAGCAGCTCGCCGGCATGCGCGGCCTGATGGCCAAGCCGTCGGGCGAGATCATCGAAACGCCGATCATCTCGAACTTCAAGGAAGGTCTGACCGTCCTCGAATACTTCAACTCGACCCATGGCGCCCGTAAGGGCCTCGCGGACACCGCGTTGAAGACCGCGAACTCGGGCTACCTCACCCGCCGCCTCGTCGACGTGTCGCAGGATTGCGTCATCATCGAAGAGGATTGCGGCACCGAGCGCGCGCTGGAGATGAAGGCGATCGTGCAGGGCGGTTCGACCATCGCGTCGCTCGCCGAGCGTATCCTCGGCCGCACCACGGCCGAAGACGTCGTCGATCCGAAGACCAATGCGGTGGTGATCCCGATCGGCACGCTGCTGGACGAAGCCATGGTCGCGCAGATCGAGGCCATGGGCATCCAGGGCATGAAGATCCGCTCGCCGCTGGTCTGCGAATCGAAGATCGGCGTCTGCGGCAAGTGCTACGGGCGTGACCTCGCCCGCGGTACGCCGGTGAACATCGGCGAAGCGGTCGGCGTCATCGCGGCGCAGTCGATCGGTGAGCCGGGCACGCAGCTGACGATGCGTACCTTCCACATCGGCGGCGCGGCGCAGCTCAACGAGCAGTCGAACCTCGAGGCGCCGGTCGACGGCACCGCGGTGTTCAAGGACCTGCGCCTGATCGTCGACCAGCGCGGTCGTCGCGTGGTGCTGTCGCGTTCGGGCGAGATCATGATCGTCGACATGGACGGTCGCGAGCTCTCGACGCACCGCATCCCGTACGGCGCCTATGTGATGTTCGACGACGGCCACATGCTGTCGAAGGGCGATCGCATGGCGGAGTGGGATCCGTTCACCATGCCGGTGATCACGGAAAACTCCGGTATCGTGAAGTATCAGGACCTGACGGAGGGCAAGACGCTCACCGAGCAGACCGACGAAGCGACCGGTATCGCCCAGCGCGTCGTGATCGAATATCGCACTTCGTCCAAGTCGAAGGAGGATCTGCGTCCGCGCCTGACCCTCACGACGTCGGAAGACGGCGAGGCCGCCCGCTACATGCTGGCGCCGGGTGCGGTGCTGTCGGTCGACGACAATGCCGAGGTGCAGGCCGGTGACGTTCTGGCCCGTGTCAGCCGCGAGTCCGCCAAGACCCGCGACATCACCGGTGGTCTGCCGCGCGTCGCCGAGCTGTTCGAAGCGCGTATCCCGAAGGAAGCGGCGATCATCGCCAAGGTTTCGGGCCGCGTGGTGTTCGGCAAGGACTATAAGGCGAAGCGGAAGATCGGCATCCAGCCGGAGGACGGCGGCGATATCGTCGAATATCTGGTGCCGAAGTCGAAGGTGATCGACGTTCAGGAAGGCGACTACGTCAAGCGTGGCGACAACCTGATCGGCGGTTCGCCGAACCCGCACGACATCCTGGAAACGATGGGCATCGAGCCGCTGGCCGAATATCTCGTCAGCGAAATCCAGGAAGTCTATCGACTGCAGGGCGTGAAGATCAACGACAAGCACATTGAGACGATCGTTCGTCAGATGCTGCAGAAGGTCGAGATCACCGACGGCGGCGACACCACGCTGCTGAAGGGCGAGCAGGTCGATCGCGAGGAAATGGACGCGATCAACGACAAGCTCGACGCGAACCAGGTCCGTGCGCAGGGCAAGCCTGTCCTGCTCGGCATCACCAAGGCGTCGCTGCAGACCCGCAGCTTCATCTCGGCGGCGTCGTTCCAGGAAACCACCCGCGTCCTCACCGAGGCGGCGGTCCAGGGCAAGCAGGACACGCTGATGGGCCTGAAGGAGAACGTCATCGTCGGCCGTCTGATCCCGGCCGGCACCGGCGCGGGCATGAACCGCCTGCGCGTCGCAGCCTCCTCGCGCGATGCGGCGCTCCGCGTCCAGCAGCGTGCGTTGCAGGCGGCGATCGTCGCCCCGGCGTCGGCCGCGGAGCTGCGCGCTGCCGAACAGCAGCGTTCGGTGCGTGACGATGCCGGCACGGGTCCCGATCCGCTCGCCGAAGTCGTCCCCTCGGGCGACGGCAGCGACGAAGCCGCGGGCGAATATCTGAACCGGGAGTAATCCCGGCTCAGGCCCCGGCCTGACCTGACAGAAAAGCCGCCGTCCGGGATGCCGGACGGCGGCTTTTTCGTGGCCTGCGAATGGAATGGATTGGACGGTCGCTCCTTTCGGGCGTCCGGGGACTCACATCCGCCGCAGGCGATCGTCGAACTGCAGCTGCGCCGCCTCGACCATCGGCATCGCCGTTTCGGCCCAGTCGATCATCCCCTGCATGGCCGTCAGCAATCCCCGCGCCAGCGGGGTGATGGCGTACGATACGGACACCGGAACACTCTGTTCGACGCGGCGGGAAACGAGGCCATCGCGCTCCAGCGACCGCAGCGTCTGGCTGAGCATCTTTTGCGAAATACCGTCGATGCGCCGCTTCAAGACGCTGAAGCGCAGCTCGCCATCCCCCAGCAGCAGCAGGATCAGGACGCTCCATTTGTCGCCGATCCGGTCGAGCAGCTTCCGCGCGGGACAGTCGCGCGCATAGACATTGCCGCGGTCGATCACTTCCAGGTGACCGGGTAACATAAAGGTGCCGTCTTGCATGGCATCCGGTCGTAGCCGAGATGGTCACCATCGGAAACCATCGAGGACGATGATCATGAAGGTGGCGGTGTTGGGCGCGAGCGGGCGCGCGGGATCGGAAATCACGAAGGAACTGGCGGCGCGCGGTCATCGGGTCACGGCGATCGCCCGGCACCCGGATCGCATTCCCGTAGCGCACGGCATCACGCCGGTCGCCGGCGACGCGCAGGACAGTGCCGCCCTCGCTACGTTACTGCACGGCCATGACGCGGTCGTCAGCGCGCTCCATTTCGACGTGACCGCGGACATGCTGCTGTCCGCCTTGCGCCAGGCCGGGGTACGGCGGCTGCTCGTCACCGGAGGCGCGGGCAGCCTTGAGGTGGCGCCGGGTGTCGCACTGATCGACACGCCGGAATTCCCACAGGAGTGGAAGGCCTTTGCCGAGGGCGGCGTGGCCTTCCTCGATGCCCTGCGCAGCGAACGCGAGATCGACTGGACGTTCTTCTCGCCGGCCGCCGACATTTTCGAAGGCCCCCGCACCGGGCACTTCCGGCTGGGCGGCGACGCGCTGGTGACCGACGACGCCGGAAACAGCCGGATCAGCTTCGCCGATTATGCGATCGCGATGGTCGACGAACTGGAACACCACCGCCATCCGCACGCCCGCTTCACCGCGGCCTATTGAGGCGACGAAGCCGACGGGCGCTTCTGCACGTCGAAAAGGTCGGTAGCGGCTTGCGAGCCGCCCCGACCAGATCAACGCGCTCGGCATATCGTTTTTCAACGAATCACTTGCCGTTTTTCGATATCATGCGCATCATCCGGTTATGGAAGATGCGAAGTCCAAGCCCCCTCGCCTGCTGGTCTGGTCGGTCCGCGCCGTGCAGGCGTTCCGGATCGCCAATGCCATCGCGATCGCCTTTTTCGTCGCGGTGCTGATCGCGACGCTGCCCGGCGCCGAACTGATCGAGCAGCTGCTTGTGCGCAAATATCATGGCCGTATCGACACCGCGGCGGTGATCGCGTTCATGCAATTGACGATGCTGGTCGGCATCCCCGTCGGGGTGGCGGTCGAGCGGCTGCTCAAGGCGTTGCGGGCGATCCTGCGCACGGTCGAGCAGGACGATCCCTTTGCGCGCACCAATGCCGCGCGGGTGCGGACGATCGGGTGGATGCTGCTGGTGATCCAGCTCGCCGACCTTGGCTATGGCCTCGCGCGCGTGGCGGCCAATGTGCTGCACATCGACTATCCCGACTGGCAGCCGAGCTTTACCGGCTGGCTCGCGGTGCTGATCGCGTTCGTCCTGGCGCAGGTGTTCGAACGGGGCGCCGTGATGCGCGACGATCTGGACGGCACCGTCTGATGCCGGTGCGTGTCCACCTGGACGACATGCTGCACGCCCGGCGCATGACGCTGACCGAACTCAGCGAACGCGTCGACATCACCCTCGCCAACCTCTCCATCCTCAAGACGGGCAAGGCCAAGGCGATCCGCTTTTCGACGCTGGAGGCGATCTGCACCGTCCTCGATTGCCAGCCCGGCGACATCCTCACGTTCACGCACCAGGGAGATGAACCATGACCTTCTGGAAGGGCCTTCGGACGAGCTATGGCGGCAGCCTCGCCTTCCTCGCCGCCTGCCCGCTGCTCGCACTGGTGCCGGTCGTCTTCGAGCTGCTTCAGCACGTCGCCGAAGTGCATATCGGGATGTACGACAGCATCGCCGCCGCCAAGGCGCTGGAGCATCATCCGCTGCGTATGGCGCTGGGGATGGTGAAGGTGCTGGCGCTGCTCATCCCCACCTATTGGATCACGCGCTTCGTCCACACGCGCTCGCCCCGGTTCGCGGCGCAGCGCGATCCGCTGGCGATGCGGCTGTTCGCGGGCGTGGTGGCGATCCACATCGCGCTGTCGGCGGCGCAGTTGTTCGGCCTGCCGCAGACGCCGGGGGCGCTGCTCGCCGGTTTGGCGGGTGGCCTGATCGTCCAGTGCCTGCTGGTCGCCTGGACGGTCGCGGCGACGCTGGGCGATGCGTCGATCGGCCCCGTCGCCTCGGTTCGGATCATGGCGCGGCGGCTGCCGTGGACGATCGCCTTTACGGTCGTGGCGATGCTGCCGCTGATGATCCCGCACTATCTGCTGGGCGCTGCGGCGATCGTTGCACCACGCGTGTGGCTTTGGCCGATCCTCACCGTCGATGCGTTGCTGGTCGGCTGGCTGTGCGCGGTCATGGCGGCGAGCAACTATGTCGCCGCGATGCGTGCCATCGGCCTTGCGGGCGGTGCGCTGCGACCGGCGGGAGTGGCGGGCGTCGCAGGGCCGACCACCCTGGCGCCCTATCCCGGCTAAGCGGCCGCTACCGGCGCCTCGCCCATGCGCCTGACGATCGTTTCAAACGCCCCGTCCGCGACGCGGATTTCGTTGAAGGCCGGCGGCGTGTGG
The DNA here is from genome assembly GCF_001638925.1 of Sphingomonas sp. NIC1. Classification (NCBI taxonomy): domain Bacteria; kingdom Pseudomonadati; phylum Pseudomonadota; class Alphaproteobacteria; order Sphingomonadales; family Sphingomonadaceae; genus Sphingomonas; species Sphingomonas sp. NIC1. Next base: position 2,528,096 of record NZ_CP015521.1, on the reverse strand, counting down.
CGCGTCCGCTTCGACAATGTGCCCGCGCCGATCATCCGCACGATCCGGCCGTGACGCTCGATCGGCAGGTCGAAGGGATCGTGGACGTGGCCCGACAGCACGGCATGAGCGCCAGCCTCCGCTAGTGCGCCGAGCGCCGCGTCACCGCCATGCGTCTTCGCGGTCCCCTTGGCGCCGCCGTCGATCAGCGGGTGATGCGCGGCGACTAGGATGACGTTGCCCTTGGGCGCCTCCGCCATCATCGTCAGCGCGCGCCGCAGCGATCCCGAACTCACCCGCCCCTTCGACCAGTTCCACCGCCATTGGGCGCGCGCCGTCGTCTTCAACGGGACGATGGTGACGCCCGGCAGGTCGAGCTCGCGCTCGATCATCCGCTCGACCGCGGCATAGCGCTGATACGGCGCGAACAACCGGCGGAACGGGTCCCAGTAATAGGGGATGTCGTGGTTGCCGACCTCCAGCGTGACGGGCACGCCCAGGCTCGCCAGCCATTCGCCGCCGCGCTGGAATTCGCGGCGGGTGGCGCGCATCGTCAGGTCGCCGGTCATCACGACGGCATCAGGCGCTTCGTCGGCGACGCACTTGCCGAACCAGGCGATGGCGGCAGGATCCTCCGCGCCGAAATGGACGTCGCTGACGTGAAACAACCGTATCATGCTGCGCTGCTAGGCCGGATCACGCGAGGTCGGCAAGCCGCGCCGGCTCGTGCATCGGGCAGCCGTTGAAACTGCGGCGATAATCGGCGGAGAAGCGATAGGTGTCGCGGCGTGCGCGGTTGACGTTGCCGAGGGGCTGGTGCGCGGCAATGCCGTGCCAGATGCTGTAGGACAGCGCCTCGTCGGTGGCGCGCGTCTGCTCGTCGTCCCAGCCGATCTGCGGCGGCACGTCGAGCGTGGCGACCGTGACGAACGGGCTTTGCGCTTGGTCCCATTCGACCGTCGCATCCTCTACCGGCATCGCGTCGAGATCGGTGTTGAGCTGGACGCGCAGCTCCCACTGACCGCCATGCGCGATCAACGTGTCGCGCACCGCCGCCCGCAGCGCATCGCGATCGTCCGAGGTGTCGACGACAGCCCCCGTCAGCGCGACGAGTGCGGGCGACACCGGGAATAGTGCGAACTTGGCGACATGGTCGCCGTAGCGGAACGGCGTCTGGCTATAGAACGTCTCGCCCAGCGGATGGAGGTGCGGCGCGCCCCCCAACGTCTTCAACGTCGTCGACGGATGGCCGACCGCCTCCAGCCCCGCCTCGATCCCGCGCAGCACCTTCGACAGGACGACCTTGCCCGTCTCCATCCGATCGGTCGTCTTGGCGAGCAGCTTCAGGTTCTTGAGGAAGGCCTGCGCATCGGGCGCGGCGAATACGGGACCGTCCGCCATGACGAAATCCTGCGTCCGGTCGTCCTCGGATCCCGGCAGACGCGCGCCGTCGACATCCAGCACCTTGAGCGCCAGCCCGCGCGGCAGCCCGATCGCGTCGGGCAGCAGATCGCCCGCGTTGGTCGACAGGCGCAGCACCGCCTCATGCGTGCCCGCGCTTGCGAAGATGCCCTGTGCGAGTTCGGTCGGCAGCCCCTCATGGATCGTCAGCGTACCCCGCGCGATGCCATGCGCCTTGGCGTGCACCGACCGCACCGCCCGGCCATAGTCTCGCGATGTCGTGTCGAGTATGTCGCGGAAGGCGTCGGTCAACCCCGCGATCGTCTCTGCCTCATCCGGGTCGATCCGCTCGACATCGGGGCTGTAGCGGATCGGGGTATGAGCGAGCATCGACATGTCCTTGAAAGTCCGCACCGCCAACCCGCCATGGCCGCGGCGCGTTCCCCCAAATTCTTCGGCACGCCCACAATATTGATGCAGATTAATACGGGGCGGATTGTAATGCCTTGTGAGCGGGACCATGCTGTCTCGCGGATAGTATCAGAGTGATAATGGCGATTTCCCACCCGAACCGGGCCAGCGATGCGGCGGATTCGCCTCTCGACCTCACCATTTGCGATCGCGAGCCGATCCACATTCCGGGCGCTATCCAGCCGCACGGGATGTTGCTCGTCGCGAGCATCGAGGGCGACCATGCGGTGGTTGCGGGCGCCGGCGATCTGGAAACGCGGCTGCGCAGCGACTGGCTGGGGCAACCGCTCGCCACGCTGATCGGTCAAGAGGTGGGGCCGCTCATCGAAGGGCTATCGGGCGGACTGAACGCCCAGATGCCGCAGCCGATCGCCGGGCGCGACGAGCGCTTCACGGTGGCGCTGCACCGGTCGAGCACGCATCTGCTGGTCGAACTCGAGCCGATCGAGGCGGATGCGACCACCGCCGCTGCGACGCTGGCGTGGCTGGACGCCGTGGCCAGCAGCTTCGAGCGCGCGACGGACAAGACGACGCTGTGCGCGCGGGCCGCTGCCGCCTATCGCACGCTGACCGGCTTCGATCGGGTCATGATCTACCAGTTCCTGGACGATGGCGCCGGCGTCGTCGTGGCCGAGGATCGCGCGCCGCATCTACCGACGTTCCTCAACCATCATTTCCCCGCGAGCGACATTCCGAAGCAGGCGCGTGCGCTGTACGTCCGCAACCGGACCCGGGCGATCCCCACGGTGGACTATACCCCCGCCCCGCTGCGGCCGGCGGGCTTCACCGGCGTCGATCTGTCCGACGTCGCACTTCGCCACGTCTCGCCGATCCACCTTCAGTATCTGCGTAACATGGGCGTGGGGGCGTCCGCGTCGATCTCGATCGTCAAGGACGGGCTGCTCTGGGGCCTGATCGCGTGTCACAACGACGGGCCGCGCCAGCTGCCCGCGCCGACCCGCAGCGCTGCCGCCACGCTGGCGAGCGCCCTCGCCCGCCAGATCCGCACGAAGGAAGAGGCGGCGGCGTATCGCGAGCGGTTGCAGCTGCGCACCGTGGAGGACGGCCTCGCGCCCCGGCTGGGCAATGAGGGCACGCTGCCGCAGATCATCCGCGCGACCCGCGACGAATTGCGCGAGATGCTGGATGCCGACGGTCTGGCGCTGGTGACCCGCGATCATGTCGAGGCCAGCGGCCGCTGCCCGCCCGACGCCGTGCTGCGCGCGATCGCACGCTGGGTGCATGAGCGCGGCAACGAACCCGTGGCGACGCACGAACTGCCCGCGCTGATGGGCGTGGAGGACGATGTGCTGACCTATGCCAGCGGCATGATCGCCATGCCGCTGCGCCAGGAGGATGCGACACTGCTCTGGCTGCGTGCCGAGCGGGTCGAGACGATCGAATGGGCGGGCAACCCACACAAGGCCCCCGGCCACAGCGCCGGCCCGCAGGCGAACGACGCCGCCGCGCTCACCCCCCGCGCGTCTTTCGCCAGCTATGTCGAGACGGTGCGCGGGCGCGCGCGCCGCTGGTCGCAGGAGCAGGTGGAGGCTGCGCACCGTATCCGTCGTCGCCTGTTCGAAGGGCGCCAGCAGGTCCGCCTGCGCAGCCTGAATCGGGAGCTGACGCGGACGCTGCGCGAAAAGGAAACGCTGCTCGCGCAGAAGGACGTCCTGATGAAGGAGGTCAACCACCGCGTGCAGAACAGCCTGCAGCTGGTCGCGTCCTTCCTGCGTCTGCAGGCGAAGACCGCCGGCCCGGGCGCCATTGCGGACCATCTGGCCGAGGCGCAGGCGAGACTCGCGGCGGTCGCCCTGGTCCATCGCCGCCTGTATCGCGACGATCAGGTCGAGAGCGTCGATCTGTCACGCTATGTCGAGGAACTGGTCGGCGACATGCGCACCTCGCTAGGGGCCGACTGGGGACGCTACCTGACGCTGGATCTGGCGCCGGTGCTGGTGCCCACCGATCGTGCAGTGAACATCGGACTGATCCTCACCGAACTGGTGATCAACGCGACCAAATATGCCTATGACGGCGCTGCCGGTCCGCTGGCGATCACGCTGGAGCAGCATGGCGGTAGGCTGCGGCTGATCGTCGCCGACGATGGGCGCGGTCGCGGCGAGGCGAGCGGCGACGGTCAGGGATTCGGCAGCCGGATGATGGTCGCGATGGTGCAGCGCCTGTCGGGCACGCTCGATTATCACGACAACATGCCTGGCCTACGCGCCATCATGACCGCCCCGATCGCGGAAGAGTGAGGCGCACACCCACAATTTTATACTATTGAGATACAACGATATCTCCGATCACCGCAGTCAACGCGCCGGATTTCTCGATCGTTTCCGCACCGAAATGAGGCGCGGCTAAGCTTTATTTCACCTGTGCTGGTCTAGCATTGGTTCTCGTAAAGGTAATCGGGAACGTGACGGATGACGGTGCCATTGAGCCATGGCGATGCGCGTGGGACGGCGATGTCCGGGCCACGCATCGCGGGAGCGCGCGGCATCGACGCCCTGCCGCCCGTCATGCCCCACGATACGGCGCCGTCGCGCATGGCCCGTCTGTCGTCCTGGCTGACCGGCGGCACGGCACGCATGGCCGGGTCGGGCGAAGACGCCCGTCGTGAGGCGGGGCGGCGGCTTTTCGCTCAGATCGGCGATTTCCTGTCGGCCCACGATCTGTCGCCGACCGAAGCGCACTTTCGGATCGCCCGCCGCTATGTGCTGGGCGAGGACAACCGGCTGACGCGCGCGATCGACGACGAGCTGGCACGGGCCGGGCGCCTGAATCCGGAGTTCGTCGATGGGCTGGCGGGGCAGGCCGAGGCGGAGACTCATCGTCAGGCCGAACGCATGGCGTCAATGGCCGACACGCTGTCGCGGCGCCTGCGCGATTCGGAGCGCGTGATCCGTCAGGGACAGGCCTCGACGCGCGACTATGAGACGGCGTTGAGCGCGGAGGCGGACGGTCTGGATCGTGATCCGCGCGGCACCGTGGCGCGACTGATCGACCTGACCGCCGCCGCCGTCGCCCGCACCCAGCAGCTCGCCGAGCGGCTCGACGAAACCCGCCGCGAAACCGAGACGCTGCGCACCACCTTGAAAGAGGCGCAGCGGGCCGCGGACGAGGATCACCTGACCGGCCTGCCCAATCGGCGCAGCTTCGACGCACGCTTGCGCGCGCTGAGCGGCGACACCGACATCGACTGGGCCGAATCCCGCCACAGCGTCGCGATCTGCGACATCGACAATTTCAAGAGCATCAACGATCGTCACGGCCATGATGCCGGCGACCGCGTGCTGAAGATGATCGGCAAGCATCTCTGCCGCGAACTGGGCGTCGCCGCCTTCGTCGCGCGGCATGGCGGCGAAGAATTCGCCTGCCTGTTCGAGGATATGGACCCGGCCGACGCGATCGACCGGCTGGACATCGCGCGCGAGGCGCTCGCCGCCCGCACGCTCGTCAACCAGACGACGGGCGAGGGAATCGGACAATTGACCTTCTCGGCTGGCGTCGCGGCCTTTTACGGCAATCCGGCCAGCGCGATGCGCACCGCGGACGAAGCCCTCTACCTCGCCAAGCGGCGCGGTAAGAACCGCGTGCTTCAGTCGCAGCCGGGCAATCGCTCAGACGAACTGGACGGCTGACGGACGGCCGTCGATGTAGACGCTGGCCGGCCGGTCGATCGGAAAGCCGTTGGCCACGGCATGCGTCACGATCAGGCGGATGTTGCTGTAAGTGCGCGCGCTGGTCTCGGCGGCACCCGGCTGGGCCATCCACGCATCCGACACGATATACCCCTTGGCCACCCGCTCCAGCGATCCCGCCTCTTCAACCAGCAGCTTCAGGCGCCGGCGGACCGTGGTTTCCGGCAGGCTCATCGCCTCGGCAAGCGCGGCGGGCCGCACCGCATGGTCTGGGCCGAACCCGAATGGCTGTCCTGCGGCGCGGCTGCGCTGCAGGTTCGCATAGAGGACGGTCGAAAACAGCATCAGATCCAGCCAATTACGATGGATGGTCCGATTGCTGTCGACCGCCGCCAGCATCACGTCGACCGACGCCGCGATCCCGACCTGCGGATCATAGGGCTTGGCGGCGGGCCGGGCGCCGGTCCACTCGCCGAGCTGTTCCAACCCCTCGACGAAGCAGACGAAACTGTCGTGCGCCAGTCGCATCATCGCGGCGATGTCGGGCCGCTCCAGCACCTCGGCGCGCACCAGCACGCCATATTGCCCGCGCACGCACAGACCCGCCTCCGTCAGCGCGATGACGTGGCGGCGTACCGTTTCGAACGAGCGCGACAGCGAGATGGCGAGCGAATGCGTGGATATTGCCTTGCCGCGCGGATTGCGGCGCAGACTTTCGCGCACGATCAGCGAGAAGATGGCAAAGCGGTCGACGTCGCCTTCGAAGCTACGCAGGCCGGCCGCGTTGATCCGCGTCTGCATCTCGGCCAGCAAGAATGTCACTTTGCCGACGTTCGGCGCCATTGGTCCACGACCCCCCTTTCACCCCGGCTCGCGAATGACAGGTACGCTGGCAAAAGCGTAGCATTTTGGACTTATCTTATGCCAAAATGAGTAATGACGGTTAAATCTACGTCAATCTGCCGCTACCTCTTGGCATGCGCGGCCATGAACAGCGCGAAGGTCGCCTTGGCGCCGTCTACCACATCCTCACGCCATGCCGGCGGCGCCGTCGCGGCGCGCGCGTCGAGGCTTGCCAGCAGCGCCCGCCAGGCACCGGGCGCGTGACGCGCCGACAGATAGGCATGCGGCAGGCCCGCGGCGATGCCGCGCGCCAGCACTTGCCCGCCCAGCCGCGAACCCTCCGCAACATACAGCGCGCCCCAGGTCGCGGCCTCCTTCTCCGGCAGATCGAAGGGCAATGGGTCCGGCATACCGACATCGAGCGCGGCGAGGTCCGATACCAGCAAGGGGGTACGCGGCGTCCAGGCGGGCAAGCCCCAGGCGGGGTCGGCACGGGCCAGCACCGCCTCCACAACCGGCACAGCACGGGCGTGGGCGGTGAGCATGCGGCGATAATCGTCGCGCTCATCGAGGCGCATCGTGCCGAAGGCGGCGTCCACCCGCTCGTGATCGATGGCGGTGGCGGCGCGGAGCGTGGCGACGAAGGACATGCCACGGCCCTGCCCCGCGCGCTCGCCCTTGTCGAGCGCAAGGAAGAGCCGGGGCCGTTCCGCCCGGTCCTGCCGACCCCGTTTTTTTCCAGGCCTTGCCCCACCGTTCACGCGGGCTGGCGCAATTCGCGATGAGTCATGCTATCGTCATGGAAACTCGGCATGGCCGATGTGTCTTCCGCCGGACAAGTGGCCGCTTCCCGCGCGTCACCCATCCGTCCCGGTCCGGCGCAACGGGCAGAAACGGCTTGCGTGCCGCCTCTCCCGGCTCCATGCGCGCCGCGCCATTACTGAAAGGTCTTTTATGGTTGCCTGGTTCCAGGCGCTGATGCCGAAGCAGGGTCGCTTCTTCGAACAGTTCGAGGCGCACGCCGCCACGCTGGTCGCCGGTGCCGATGCCCTGCAACAGCTATTCAGCGGCGATGGCGCGATCGCGCAGCACATCGCGGAGATCGAGCATCGCGAGCATGAGGCCGACGACATCACCCGCGCGGTGTTGCAGGACGTGCGTCGCGTCTTCGTGACGCCGTTCGACCGCTCCGCGATTACCGACCTGATCGGGGTGATGGACGATTCGATCGACCAGATGCACCAGACGGCGATGACGATCGATCTGTACGGCGTCACAGCCTTCGCGCCCGACATGCGCGCGATGGCCGATCTCGCCGCCGAAGCCGCGCGCGTCACCGCCGAAGCGATCCCACTGCTGCGCAAGCTCGACAGCAACGCCCCCCGCCTGCACCAGCTGACCGAACGGCTGGTTGCGCTGGAGGGCGAGGTGGACAAGCACCACGCCCAGGGCCTGCGCGCGCTGTTCAAGGAATGCGGCGACAACCAGACGATGCGCTTCATCGTCGATCGTGAAATCTACAGCCATCTGGAAAAGATCGCCGACCGGTTCGAGGATATCGCAAACGAGATCCAGGGTCTCGTGATCGATCACGCGTGATCCGATGACGATCTCCTTCACGCTGCTGGTCGCGCTGATCGGCGTCGCGCTGCTGTTCGACTTTCTGAACGGGCTGCACGACGCCGCCAACTCGATCGCGACGGTGGTTTCGACCCGCGTCCTGAAACCGCATCACGCGGTGCTGTGGGCCGCCTTCTTCAACTTCATCGCCTTCGCCGTGTTCGGCCTCCACGTCGCGCAGACGGTGGGCAAGGGCATCGTCGATGCGCAGATCATCGACCCGCAGGTGATCTTCGGCGCGCTGATGGGTGCGATCGCGTGGAACGTGATCACGTGGCGCTACGGCATCCCGTCGTCGTCCAGCCACGCCCTGATCGGCGGATTGCTCGGCGCCGGCATCTCGAAGGCGGGCTTTTCCAGCGTCGTCTGGGCCGGTGTCGGCAAGACGGTGGCCGCGATCTTCCTGTCGCCTGCGGTCGGCCTGATCCTCGCGCTCATGCTGGTGCTGGCGGTCGCCTGGTCGTCGCTGAAGCTGACCCCCATGGGCGTCGACCGGCGCTTCCGCAAATTGCAGCTGGTGTCCGCCGCGCTCTACAGTCTGGGCCACGGCGGCAACGACGCGCAGAAGACGATGGGGATCATCGCCGTCCTGCTTTATTCGCAGGGCATGCTGGGCGGTGAATTCCACGTGCCCTTCTGGGTCGTCCTGTCCTGTCAGGCCGCGATGGCGCTCGGCACCATGTCGGGCGGGTGGAAGATCGTCCACACGATGGGGTCCAAGATCACGCGGCTGACGCCCGCGCAGGGTTTCTGCGCCGAGACCGGCGGCGCGATCACGCTGTTCATGGCGACGATGGGCGGCATCCCCGTATCCTCGACGCACACGATCACCGGCGCGATCGTCGGCGTCGGATCGGCGCGGCGCCTGTCGGCGGTGCGCTGGAACGTCGCCAGCCGCATCGTCGTCGCCTGGGTCGTCACCCTCCCCGCCGCCGGCCTGATCGGCGCGGCCTTCTACGAAGCGGCCGCTCTGCTGAGCCGGTAAGGCGCCGTTCAACGCGGGCGAGCCGGTCTCGCCCGCCGCGTTATCGTGAGCAGGGGCGTCCTCAGTCCGCCACCACGCGGTTCCGGCCCCATGCCTTGGCGCGATACAGCGCGGCATCCGCCGCCTTGAAGATGGTTGAGGCGTCCACGCCGCGCATTGCGCAGGTCGCCACGCCGATGCTGATCGTAATCGCAAGATCCGGCGCGATGCCCCCGTAATCGCGCTGCTGCACCGCCGTCCGGATGCGTTCCCCGATGCGCGCCGCCTGTACGGCATCGGTGTCGGGCATCAGCAGCGCGAATTCCTCGCCGCCCAGTCGCGCGACCAAATGATCCGCGGGCGCAGCATGGCGCAGCACCTCCGCGACCGCGCATAGCGCCAGGTCGCCGACGACATGCGAATGGCGATCGTTGACCTGCTTGAAATGGTCGATGTCGACGATCGCCAGCGACCAATGGCGCCCGTCCTGCGCGCTGATCGTCGCGACGTCCGACAGCATGTCGTTGAAGCGGCGGCGATTGGCGACCCCGGTCAGCGGGTCCTCGTTCGCCAATTGCTCCAGCGCATCGGCCTGCCCCCGCAGGCGGTCGAGCAGTTGCTCGCGCTCCTGCGCCACCTCTTCCAGCACATGGCTCTGTTGTCGCAGTTCGGCGGTGCGTGCATCGACCAGCCTCGCGAGCTGCCGTTCGCGTCGCGCCATCGCCAGCGTCCGCCAGCGGTGCAGGCACCACAGCGCCAGGATGACCAGCGCGGCACAGGCCAGCTGAAACCATGAGCGTTGCCAAAGGAACGGTTCCAGCCGCACCGTGATCGTCTTGTCCGGCCCCCAAGCGCCACGCGCCTGCGCCGCCTGGACGCGGAAGGTATAGGTGCCGGGCGGCAGGGTGGTGAATTCCGCCGTCCGCTGCGACTCGCGATCGACCCAGCCGGTATCGAAGCCGTCCATTTGCGTGCGATAGCGAATGCCCTGCGGCAGCAGGTAACTGAGGCCCGCATAAGTGATCGTCAGGCGATGCGTTCCGGCCGGCAGCACGTACGCCCCGTCCGGCCCCGCCGTCATCGGCTGGCCATCGGCCTCGACGCTTTCGATCGCGACTGCGGGGGGCGACATGAAACGGAAGTGGGCCAGCCGGCGCGGATCGACGAACGCCACGCCCTCTGCCGTCGCGATCCAGATCGTTCCGTCGCGCCGCAGCAACGTCGTCGGCCCCGACGCACCGTTGCTCTGCGCACTGGCGAGGCCGTCCAGCGCAGTAAACAGATCGGGCGCGATACGGGGCAGCCGGCCGTCCGCGGCCAGACGCAGCGCCTTGAAGCAGACGTGAACGATGCCCTTGTTGCTGCCGATCCACGCAGATCCGCCGCGCCCGACCGTCATCTGGAACAGCCCGTCGACGGGCATGCCGCGTTCGATGCCGATATGGTCCAGCTGGCCGTCGCGACGATGCCGGAACAGGCCGCGATCGGTGCTGATCCAGGTGTCGCCCGTCTCCGGATCATGGAAGAAGCCGAAGACGCTGTTGGCTTGGCCCGCGCCCATGATGTCGATCCGATGTACGCCACTGTGGTTCCACAGCCATGCGCCGCTCACCGTGCCGACCCACAGCCCCTGGGGCGTTTCCGACAGCGCATAGACGATTTCGGCCGGCAGATCGTGCGTCCGCGGCAGGCGGACGTGGCCGGCAGGATCGATCAGCGCGACGCCGCGCTGCGTCCCCGCCCAGACGCCCCCACCCCGCGCCTGCGCGAAGGCGCGAACGTGATTGGCCGGCAGACCCTGCGCCTGGGTGATGCGTCGGACGACCCGCCCGCCGCGCGCTTGCAGCACACCATCGCCGAAGGTGCCGATCGTCAGCAGGTCGTCGGGCCCGGCGGACAGGCTCATGACCGATACGCGATTGGCGGCCGGCCCCAGCGACACCGGTCGCGGCACGCCCGACGGGGGTACGACGTCCAGCCCCTTGCTCGATCCGACCCACAGGCTGCCATCCCGCGTCTCGGCGAGCGCCCGGACGTAATTGCCGGACAGGCCGTCTTCGGCCCTCAGATTGGCGAACAACGCCTTGCGCAGCCGAAACAGCCCGCCATTGGCGCCGACCCAGATGCTGTGTTCGCGATCCTCGAACAGTGCGGTGATCCGCCCCTCGGGCAGGCCGTTGCGCGTCGAAAAGTGATCGACGCGCGTGCCCTTCACCCGCAGCAGGCCATCATTCTCCGTGCCCAGCCACAGGTCGCCGTTCGTGGCGTGCAGAAAGTCGCTGAAGCGTTTGCCGTCGGGTTGCCGGAACACGAGGACCGCACGCCCCCCCTCGACGCGGAACAGCGACGATCCCGCCGTCAGCCAGATGCGTCCCGCCTTGTCGCGAAAGGGCATCGCCTGTCCCGGCGGCAGGCCCAATTCGGCCGACATGGCGCGCAGGCGACCGTCGCGATCGACACGATAGGCGCCGTCCAGCGTCCCCAGCCACGGCCGCCCTTCGGCGTCGATGGCGATCCGCAAGACGGTGATCGGCTTCCCCATCGGCCCGCGCAGCACCGTGAAGCGACCATCGGGATCGAGTCGTCCGATCCCCAGCCGGTCGAAGCCCACCCAGACGCGACCCGCGTCGTCCACCGCCATCCGGTTGATCGCGGCCCGCGGCATGCCCTGCGCCCGGCCCCAGAAACGCCAGCGCCCGGCAGGATCGCGCCGCCCCAGATTGCCGCGCGTATCGCCCGTCCACAGGTTGCCCAACCGATCGGCGGCGATCGTCGCGATCGCGCTGTCGGGCAAGGCGGGCGTCGACATGCGCGAAAAGGTCGTGAAGCCGACGCCATTGTAGCGCGCCACGCCCTCCCATGTCGCGAACCACAGATATCCGTCCCCGGTCTGCGTGATCGCATGGACGGCGTTGTGCGGCAGACCCGCGGACGTCGACCACGCATCCTTGGCGAATCCTTCGATCGATTCGCGATGCGCGGCGGGTGGCGCAGCCGGCACGGCTGCCGACGCCACCGCCAGCATGCTGATCAGCGCGAGCGCCAACACCCGTCCAAACCTCACTCCGCGCCGCACTACCCACTCCGGTCGATGACGAACGCGATGTAACGCAAGGATATTAACAGGCTCGAACCGGACGCTTCGCGCATGTGCCCATTTTGGCGGATTATCGCGACGCCGACGCTGGCGGCGGGCAGTGCTTTGGGCTGGATGTTCGTAACCCGCTCGCCGGTGCCTCAGTGGAAGGCGGCGAACGTCCGGTAGTGGACGTTAGCTGTTCCAAGTATTATCAGATCGAGAGCGCGCCTCTGCATCATCGTTCGTGGGACGGATCGCCCTCAAGCCGCTGAAGAATTGCCAAACGGCCCAGCCCATTGCGACTGCGGTCAGAGCCAGAAACATGGTCTTCATGTACTGGCGTACCATGCCGCCAGACACCGCTCAACGGTCGCTACCCCCGAAAGCAGACGGACCACGTTCGCCCAGTAGCGGACATCCCTGAGCTTCCGTAGAATGTGCCTATGGCAGCAAAATCATGGCTAGGCGGAGCGATGCTGATCGGCGGTTTAAGCCTGATGATCTACGTTCTGGCGAGTAGGGAACAACAGCTGCCGAAGGACCGAGCCAACGGATCCTACGCAAGCTCGTGCTGCGGCGTGATGGTCCTGCAAGATGGAGAAATGCACATCGGCAAGGCCGTGATTCCCTATACAATCGAAGCCGACAAAGTGGGTGCATACATCCTGCCCGCGAGCTTCGTCGGGGAAGGAGAAGGGGGCTATCGGGTTGATAGCGGGTCAGCGCCGCTCAAGCTTCGGCTCGATGACGCGGTCCGCCCTACGCGAATTGCGTTAGATCGTGGACATACGGCAGCTCTGTTCGAGATGTAAGCGGGAGTGTCTGCTTACTTGCCAAAAGCGGACATCCCCCCCTCCCCCACCAGGGTTCGAGCCGGTTCACAGGAGGAAGACGGGAGCGGGTGAAGGGAATCGAACCCTCGTATTCAGCTTGGGAAGCTGCTGCTCTACCATTGAGCTACACCCGCGCAGGCGCTCGGTTAGCCGGGCCGCCGCGGGGATGCAAGCGGTGTGTCAGGTCAGCAGGTGCAGCGTGTCGGGCGCGGCCCAGGCCAGCGCGCGGCCTTGGGCGGCTAGCGCCTCAGCGTCGACGCGGTTCCGATCGGTAACGACGATGCGTAGGCGCGTGCCGTGGCGGCTGGCCGAGGCGACATTGCCGCCGCCGCCCAGCGCCGCTTGCAGCGTCGGCGACAGGTCCACCGGCGCCGCGGCCGGTGTCGGCTCCGCAGCGACAATCGGGGCGCCCTCGCCCGCGTCCCCCGCATCCAGCGCCGCGCGCATGTCCATCGCGAGCGCATCCGCGATGCCTCCTACGATCACCTGCACCGACGTCCCGGACGGACGCAGCACGCCGCGCGCGCCGAGGCTGCGCAGGCGCGCTTCGTCGATCGCGGTGGCGTCCGCCACGCCCAGGCGCAGGCGCGTGGCGCAGGCGTCGATGCTGCGCAGGTTTGCGCGCCCGCCGAGCGCGGCGACGAAGGCCGCGGCCTTGGCATCCGCGGGGACGGCGGCGGCCGGTGCGGCCCCCGCCTCCACCGGCTCGCGGCCCGGCGTCTTGAGGTCGAATCGCACGATCGCCCAACGGAACAGCGTGTAATAGACCAGCGCATAGACCGCGCCGACGGGCAGCAGCATCAGCGGCTTGGTCGCCTTTCCGTAGTTCAGCACGTAATCGAACAGGCCCGCCGAAAAGCCATAGCCCATGCGCACGCCGAGCGCGTTCATGATCGCTTCCGACAGGCCGGTCAGCACTGCGTGGATCGCGTAGAGCACGGGCGCGAGGAACATGAAGCTGAACTCGATCGGCTCGGTCACGCCCGTCAGGAACGAGGTGAGCGCAAGGCTGAAGAGCATGCCGCCCACCGCCTTGCGCCGGTCGGGCGCGGCGGCGTGGTACATGGCGAGGCACGCGGCGGGCAGGCCGAACATCATGACCGGGAAGAACCCGCTCATGAAGCCGCCCGCGGTCGGATCGCCGGCGAAGAAGCGCGTCAGGTCGCCGGTCTTGCCGTGATAATCGCCGACGACGAAATAGGCGACGTTGTTGAGAATGTGGTGCAGCCCCGTCACCAGCAGCAACCGGTTGAGCAGGCCGAAGGCGAACAGGCCGAACCCGCCCGCGGCAACGACGCCGCGGCTCAGCGCATCGACGCCCGCGTTGATCCCCGCATAGCTCGGCCCCAGCAGCGCGCCGATCGCCAGGCCGGCGAAACCGGCAAGGATCGGCACCAGCCGCCGCCCACCGAAGAAGGCGAGATATTCGGGCAGCTTCACGGTGGCGAAGCGGTTGTAGAACAGGCCGCCGACCAGGCCTGCGATGATGCCGATCGGCACCTGCAGCTTGTCGATCGCCGCGCCCTTCCACGCCGTCGCCAACGTCGCGGCGATGGCATCCGCGGTGCCCGGCGGTACTGTGCCCGGGGGCGGCACGAGAAATACCTGGGCGGTGTTGCCGATGGTCAGATAGCAGACGATGCCCGCCATCACCGCGGCACCATTGCCATCGCGCGCGAAGCCGGTGGCGACGCCGACCGCGAACAGCAGGCCAAGATGCGCGAAGATCGCGTCCCCCGCCGCGCTGACGAAGGCGATGTTCAGTAGGTCCGGCTGCCCCAGCCGCAGCAGCAGGCCGGCGACGGGCAGCACCGCGATCGGCAGCATCAGCGCACGGCCGAGCGGCTGGAGGAAGCTCATCACGGAAAAGCGGGACTGGCTCATCGGGCGGCCTCCTCGGCGAAACGTCGGGCAAGGCCGCGGACCTCGGCGGCACTGGCGGCAGAGAGCGCGGCGGCGGCAAGGTCCTGCACCGCGGGCAGCGTTAGCCGCGCGACGAGCGCCTTGATCGCGGGCACACGCGCCGGCGGCACCGACAGCGTGCGGACGCCGAGGCCGACCAGGATGGGCGCCGCCAGCGGATCGGCGGCAAGGCCACCGCAGACGCTGACCGGCACACCGCGCGTCGCCGCGCCGCGGCAGGTCATCTCGATCAAGCGCAGCACGGCGGGGTGCAGCCCGTCGATCCCGGCGGCGAGCGCCGGATTGCCGCGGTCCATCGCCAGCACATATTGGGTGAGGTCGTTGCTGCCGATCGACAGGAAGTCGCTGTGCGACGCGATCAGGTCCGCGGTCGCAGCGGCGGCGGGGGTCTCGACCATCGCGCCGAGTTGCACCGGACCGACGCCGAGTTCGTCGCGCAGGGCATCGAGCGCGGCGCGCACCGCGACCATCTCGTCGACGCTCGCGACCATCGGCACCATGATGCGGCACCGCGCGACATCGGGGACGGAGAGGATCGCGCGCAGCTGCGCATCGAGCACCTCGGGCCGGGCAAGCGCGACGCGGATGCCGCGCAGGCCGAGCGCGGGATTCTCTTCCGTGGGGATATCCAGATAGGGTGCCGGCTTGTCGCCGCCGACGTCGAGCAGGCGGATCACGACGGGCCGGTCGGGCAACGCCGCGACGATACCGCGATAATCCGCCGCCTGTTCCGCGACGTCGGGCGGCGTCGCCCGATCGAGGAACAGAAATTCGGTGCGCAACAGGCCGCAGCCCTCCGCCCCCTGCGCCGCGGCGGCCTCTGCATCGGCAAGGTTGCCGAGATTGGCATAGACGTGGATCGCCTGTCCGTCCGCGGTTGTCGCCGGGCGGTCGCCCGCGGCGAGCGCCGCCGCTTCGTCCGCGGCGCGCTGCGCGATCGTATCGCGCGCGGCGGCAAGGCATTCCTCGGTCGGATTGGGGATCAGGATCGCGGCATCGGCGTCGAGCATCAGCACTGAGCCGTCGCCGATCGTGTCGATCGCGGTGCCGAGCGCCACGACCATGGGTACGCCCATGCCCGCCGCAAGGATCGCGACGTGCGACGTCGGCCCGCCGCCTGCCAAAGCGAAGCCCGCCACCTTCGCCGCCGACAGGGCGCCCAGCTGCGACGGCAGCAATTCGTCGGCGAGCACGATCGCCCCCGCGGGCACGCTGGCCAAGGCCGGCTGCGTGCCGAGGATCGCATGCACCACTCGCAGCGCTACGTCGCGAATGTCGTCCGCCCGCTCGGCGATGCGCGCGTTGCCGGAGGCGCGCAGCGCTGCGCCCTGCGTCTCCGCCGCGCTCAGCATCGCCGCGGCGGCAGACAGGCCGTTGGCCACCGCCGCATCGGCACGCGCGCGCAGATCCGGATCGGCCAGGATCGCGCGATGCGCCTTCAACACACCGCCGAGATGGCCGGGGCGCGCCGCCTCTGCATCCAGCGCCCCATCGACGCTGGCGATAGCGGCAGCGAGCCGCTCGCGCTCGACGACGACGCCTTCGCCGGCGCTGGGCACGTCGGGCAGTTCGGCACGTAGCCAGAAGGCGGGGCCGATCGCGAGGCCCGGCGCCGCCGACACGCCGCCCAGCACGCCCGGCGGCAACGCCGCCGGGGTGGCGCGCACCACCGGCCGGGCGGCGGGGGCCGGCGCCGCTGCATCCTCCACCTCATGCGTCAACAACGCCTCGATCGCGGCGATCACCCCCTCGGCACCGCGACCGCGCGCGACGATCGTCACCGGGCTGCCCGTCGCAAGGCCCAGCGACAGCAAGGCGATCGGGCTCGATGCCGCAGCCGTCTGGCCCGCCGCGATGAGCTGGACGTCGGCGCCACTCTCGCGCACCGCCGCGACGATCCGCGCGGCCGGGCGAGCATGCAGCCCGTGCGGCAGGCGCACGATCGTCTCGTGGCGCACCGTCTCGCCCGACGCGGCGAAGGTGGCGGCGTCGGCTGCACCGCTGACGATGCGGACCAGCGGATCGCCGACCGCGACCAGCCCCTCGCCCACCGCATCGGCCAGTGACACCGATGCGCCTTCGACGACGATCACCGGCGTGACCGCAGACGCGGCGCCGAGCACCACGGCGTCGAGATCGAAGCGGATCAGCGGATCGCCGCTGCGCACCGCATCGCCGGGCGCGACCAGCGGCGTGAAGCCCTTGCCGGCCATCGCGACGGTGTCGATGCCGATATGCATCAGCAGCGCGACGCCCTCGCCCAGCCCCAGCGTCACGGCATGGCCGGCAGCATGAACGGTCAGCACGGTCGCCTCGCAGGGGGCATGCAGCGTGTCGCCGACGGGGTCGATACCCAGCCCCGGCCCCATCATGCCCTCGGCGAACACCGGATCAGGAATCCCGCCGAGCGGCAGCACCCATCCTGCCAGCGGCGCCTTCAGCTGCACGTCGATCATCCCGTCATCCCTTCGGCCGTTGCCGCCGTCCGCCACCGCTCCCTGACGGGGCGATCATACCGATTGCATACCAATCGCAAAGTAAATCTGTAACATCAACGGGAGAGTGCAACGGGCCCGACAATTCCCGACGGCGTCTGCGCATCCGCCTGCACGATCAACACGATAGTTCGCTCGCCGCCACCAGGCGGCAGGGCGGCTGCAATTGGTCCGGTCGCCGCATCGGCCTTGTCGGCGATCCGTACGCCATCGACCCACAGCTCCGCCCGCCCGGCGACCGCAGCAAAGGCGATGCGGCTACCCTTGGCGGCGATCGCGCGGATCGGCGTCACGCGCGCGCGATAGACCTGCCAGCCCCCCTGCGGTTCGGGCGCGGTCGCGGTCCCGCTGCGGACGAAGCTCCAGCTGTTGTTGTCGCCATCCGCCGGCGCCAGGCTGGCGTCGGGCTTAGCGCTCAGCCGCGGCGAGCGACGCCAGGAGTCAATCGTCCGCACCATCGTCGCCGTCGGCACCTGCACCCGCGGCGTCGCCGCCAGCCGGTCGATCCGCAGCGTCGCCGGCTTCAGGCCGGGCGCCGTCGCACGCAATGCGATCCGCCCACGCGACCCCGCATCCGCCTGCACGATCACCTGCGCCAATCCGTTGAACAGCGATCGGGCGTTGCCCTTTTCGGACTCGTGGCTGTTGGGATCGCCATTGCCCAACCCGATGATCGTAGCGCCCTCGATCGCGAAGCCGACCGGCAGGTTCGCGGTCGGCACATGCCGGCCCTTCGCATCCACCGCATCGACGGTGACGGGCTGCACGTCCTCGCCATCGCCCGCCATCACACGCCGCGCCGGCGTCAGCCGCAGCGCGACCGGCGCACCGACCGTCTCATGCCCCGCCCGCGAGACCTCGCGGCCGCCGCGATACGCGATCGCCTCCAGCGTTCCCGGCGCATAGGGCACGGTGAAGCCGTTCCCCATCAACCGGTCGACCGCCCCCTCGCCAACGACCCGGCCGTTCAGCGTCACGACGATCCGTTCCGCGTTGGACATGACGAGCAGCTTGATCGGCTGGCCTTCCTTGCCCGGCCACGTCCAGTGCGGCGCGATGCCGATCACGGGTGCGTCGTCGATCCAGCCGGCGCGGTGGATGTCATAGGCGGTCTTGCGAAAGCCGCAGAGGTCGAGGATCCCGAAGAAGCTCGCGATCGTCGGCCAGGCGTAGGGCGTTGGCTCGCCATGATAGTCGAAGCCCGTCCACACGAAGCCGCCCGCGACGAACGGCCGGCTTGCGATCTTCGCCCAGCCAGCGCGATGCGTCTCGCCCCAGGCGGCGGCATGATCGTCCATCGACGACAGGACATGCGCCGCGGCATCGTCGGCGAAGGCGCCGCGCGTCATGAACGCGCTGGTATCCTCCGAACTCGTCATCGGCTTGGTCGGATTCAGGCGATGGAACTTGTCGTAATCGCCGGGATAGTAATTGAACCCGACGACATCGACGACGCTCGACACATTGTGCGGGTTGAAGAACGACCCGTTCATCGCCGCGGTCACCGGCCGGCTGTCGTCGAGGCGGCGCACCGCCGCTTCCATCCGCCGCACCATCTCGACGCCCGCCGCGGTGCCCTGCATGGGCTCTTCGTTGAACAC
The DNA here is from genome assembly GCF_001638925.1 of Sphingomonas sp. NIC1. NCBI lineage: Bacteria > Pseudomonadati > Pseudomonadota > Alphaproteobacteria > Sphingomonadales > Sphingomonadaceae > Sphingomonas > Sphingomonas sp. NIC1. Next base: position 2,509,237 of record NZ_CP015521.1, on the reverse strand, counting down.
CGACCACAGGATGACGCTGGGGTGATTGCGGTCGCGCCGCACCAGCCATTCCAGCTGCGCCATATAATCGGGCGAGGGATTGAAGTTGCGGTTCTCGTCCATGACGAGGAACCCCATCCGATCGCAGAGTTGCAGGAAGGCGGTGGCGGGCGCGTTGTGCGAACAGCGGATCGCGTTGCAGCCCAGCTCCTTCATCCGCTCCAGCCGCCACATCAGCAGCGTGTCGGGCACCGCCGTGCCGACGCCGGCATGGTCGAGGTGCAGGCACACGCCCTTCAGCTTGACGTGCTGATCGTTTAAAAAGAGGCCCTTGTCGGCATCGAAACGGATCGTGCGGAAACCGACCTGTACCTGCCGCGCGTCGACGCTTTGCCCGTCACGTTCCAGAGCAACCGCCACCGTGTAGAGCGTCGGCGTCTCGACCGACCAGCGCTGCGGGCGCGCGATGGTCAGCGTCGTCGTCAGCTCCGCAGCGTCGAGCGGTGGCACCGCCACCAGCTCGCTCGTGGCAGTCGCAACGGTCCGCCCGGCCGGATCGACCAGGCTCGCCACCGCGCGCACGCGCACCGGCGCCGCCTCGGTCGAGCGCGCGGTGACGGTCACCGGCACGCGCCAGGCGTCGCCGCCATCATGGCGCGGATCGCAATGCACGCCATCGGTCTCGATCGACACCGGTGCGCGGCGCGCCAGCCAGGCATGGCGGTACAGGCCGGCACCTTCGTACCACCAGCCCTCCATCGCATCGGCATCGACGCGGATCGCCACGACGTTCAGGGCATCCCCGAACCGCGCGAACGGCGTGATGTCGAGGTAGAGGCTGTTATAGCCCGACCAATTGTGCGCGACCGGACTGCCGTTCACCCAGACGGTCGCATTGGTCGCGATGCCGTCGAACTGCAATTCCAGGTAACGCCCCTCGTCGGCGGGATCGAGGCGGAAGGCACGGCGATACCAGCCGATCCCGCGCGGACGGTAGCCTTGCGACGGATTGGCGCTTTCGACGAACGGCTGGAAGCTCGCCCAGTCGTGCGGCAGCGTGACGGGGCGCCATTCGCTGTCGTCATAGTCCATCGCCGCCGCACCGCGGGCGTTACCCGCCTTGGCGCGCAGATACGTCTCTTCGTGTGTCGTCGCGGGCGGCACGATCACGTCGCCCTCATGGAACAGCCAGCCCGTGTCGAAGCCGATCCGCGACGGATCGATGACCGGCAGCGGATCGGGCAGCCGATCGGTGGGCAGCGGCATCGGCAGAGCGCCATAGCCCGTCGCGCTCTTGGCGGAGGCGATGGCGGGCAATCCCGCCGACAAACCCAATGTCAGGCCGGCACCGGCGGCTGTCCCGAGAAGCTGCCGCCGGTCGATCGTCATGCGTTTACTGCCTCATGCTCTTTCGCCGCGGCGCCCGGCACCGCGACGCCGCCGATCACCGTCTCGACCGGCGCCATCGCCGCGGTCAGTCGCGCCCAGTCTGCCCGCAGCCCGGCGGCGAGCGTGCCCCGCTCCGCCTCCAGGCCCAGGAAGGCCGCGGGATTGCCCGCCGCCATCCGCGCCGCCACCGCCGGCTCCAGCCCCAGCATGCCCATCGCATTGGCCACCGCGGTCGCCATATCGAGGTCCGATCCGGCGAGCGTGCCGTCCTCATACGCGCAGATGCCATCCGCCACGCGGATCTGGCGCCCTTGCAACACGAAATCCTTATGTTCCGCGCCGACCGAGGACATGGCGTCGGTGACGAGCATCATCCGCTCCGGCCCGCGCGCGCGGATCGCGATCCGCAGCACGGCGGGGGCGACATGCACGCCATCGACGATCAGCCCGCACCACGGCCGCGGATCGTCGAGCGCCGCGCCGACCAAGCCCGGCGTCCGCTGCACCATCGCCGGCATCGCGTTGAACAGATGGGTGATTCCGGTCAGCCCCGCATCGAACGCTGCGAGCGCCGTGTCATAGGGCACTTCGGTATGCCCCGCGCTGACGCGGACGCCAGCCGCCGCCAACCGGCGGATATGCTCGATGTTCGCGAGTTCGGGCGCGATCGTCACCATCGTCACGCCGCGCCGCGGCTTCGCGAGCAGTGCGACCATCTCCTCGTCGAGCAGGCGGAAACGCCCGGCGTCATGGATGCCCTTGCGCGCGACGTTCAGGAACGGCCCCTCGATATGCACGCCGACGACGCCCGGCACGCCCGCGCCGATCGCCTGATCGACGGCATCCAGCGCCAGCGCGATCCGGTCGGGCGTGTCGCTGATCAGCGTCGGCATCAGCGCGGTCGTGCCATATCGCGCATGGGCCGCGGCGATGGCGCGCACGCCCTCGACGGTCGGCTCGTCGTTCAGCAGTACGCCGCCGCCGCCGTTGACCTGCGTGTCGATGAAGCCGGGCATCACCCAGCCCCCCTCCAAGTCGACCGCATCGGTCGCCGCGCCATCGAGCGGGCGAATGCTCGCGATCCGGTCGCCGGTGACGACGATCTCGGCGCCGCGCCACACGGCATCGCCGACCACGACGTGGCCGTTGGTGAAGCGATGGGCGGTGCTCATAGCGTGCGCGTCACCTTGGCGAGATGCGGCGGCGAATCGGGATCGAGGCCGCGATGCCGCGACAGCGCCTCCGCCAAACCATAGAAGCTCGCCAGCATCAGGATCGGCTGCACCGCCGGGTGCGCCTCCAGCGCCGGCAGGTTCGCGCGCGCGTCGCCGGCATGCGCCGCCAGCACCGCCGCGCCGCGTTCGCGGAACGTCTCGACCACCGCCATCACGTCGTCGCCCGCCGCATCGGACGTGGCGAGCGCCAGCACCGGATAGCCTTCACCGACGATCGCCATCGGGCCATGACGAACCTCGGCGGCGCTGAACGGCTCGGCCTGCAACTGGCAGGTTTCCTTCAGCTTCAGCGCACATTCCTGCGCCACGCCGAAGCCATAGCCGCGACCGATCACGAACATCTGCTTGGCCTCGGCGAGCACCTCCACGCCCGTGCTCCAGTCGAGCTTCACCGCCGCATCGAGCTGTTCGGGCAACGCCGCGACCGCCGCCTTCAGCGCTGCGTCGCCCGACCAGGCCGCGACCAGCGCCGCGAGGCCCGCCATCGCTGCGATGCACGACTTGGTTGCCGCGACCGACTTCTCCGGCCCAGCCGACAGCGCAAGCAGCGTATCCGCCATCTCGGCGAGCGGCGACGTTTCGTCGTTCACCAGTGCGACGACCTCCGCCCCCGCCTTGGCATGCGCCTCGACGGTCGCGAGTAGGTCCGGGCTACGGCCCGATTGCGAGATCGCGATGCAGAGCGCGCGACGCGTCGACACCGGCGCATCGAACAGCGACACGACCGATGGGGCCGCCGACGCGACCGGCACGCCGACCATCGTCTCGATCAGATACTTGCCATAAGTCGCGGCATGATCCGACGACCCGCGGGCACAGGTGACGACGACGTCGGGCGCGTTCGCGCGCAGGCGCTCTCCCAGCGCGGTCAGCGCTTCGGCATTGCGCGCGACCAGCCGCGCGACGGTCGCCCCCGCCTCCAGCGTCTCGGCGCGCATCAGCGTCGTGCCGATCGTCGTGTCCGTCATCGTATCCGTCGTCACAGCAAGGCGCCCTTCGCTAAGGATCAGGTGTCGGCGAGCTCGGCCACGAAATCGTAGCTGTCGCCGCGGTAATAGGATCGGGTGAATTCGACCGCGCGGCCGTCGCGCAGGAAGGCGCGCCGCTCGATCAGCAGCCCGGGCGAGCCGGGATCGACGCCCAGCATGCGCGCATGATCGCCGCCGAACGGCACCGCACGCAGCCGCTGCAACGCGCGGACCGGGCGATGCCCCGCCTCGGTCAGCGCCGTGTACAGCGAGGCATCGACCGCATCGACCGACGGCAGGCAGAAGCCGGCGATCGTCGACAGCTCCAGCGCCATCGGCACCTCGTCGGCGAAGCGCAGCCGTTGGAAGCGATAGACCGGCGCGCTGGGCGACAGCGCCAGCGCCATCGATTCCTCGGGCGATACGATGCCGGCCGCGCGCGAAATCCACGCGCTCGACGGCACGCGCCCGCGCGCCACCATATCTTCCGAGAAGGACGACAATTTGCTGAAATTCTTCTCGACGCGCCCGGCAACGAACGTCCCCGCGCCACGACGGCGGGTCAGCAGGCCTTCCTCGACCAGCCCCTCGATCGCCTTGCGCACCGTGATGCGCGACACGCCATATTCGACCGCCAGATCACGCTCCGCGGGGATCGCATCGCCGCGCGTGATGACGTCCGTGGCGATCGCGTCACGGATCAGCTGTTGCAGCTGGAGATAGAGCGGCGAGGGATTTTCAGCGCGGAACCGCCCCACCTTGCTCATGAAACTCATCGTCGATCCCCTTTTCCGCAAGCGTCTTCGGCATCAGGCGTGCCACGCTACGCGGACCGGCGCCAGTGGCACCTTGCGCTACAATTGTCTTAGATTGGACTTGTCGTCAATCACCTGTCGCAGCGCTGCGACTCTATTGGCATTGGTCTGGCGCGGCAGCGGACCGAAGCCAAAGCGGTCCTGCTCCACTGCGGACGCAGGATCGCTTGCCGAGCCGTGCAGCGCGCCCGCATTGGTCGCATCCAGCAGCGCGGCTGCCGTGTCGGCCGCCACCCCCGCCCCCGCCATGATCGTGCAACGCCCCGCCGCGCGCGCAACCATCGCCGCGATCGTCGCCGCCCCCTCCATCGCGGTGCGCGCGCCGCCGGAGGTCAACACATGGTCGAACCCCAACGCGACCGCCACATCGACCGCCGCCACCGGGTCGGCCACGACATCGATCGCCCGGTGCAAGGTGAGCGGCAGGCGATCCTCCCCAAGCCCCGCGATCCAGGCCCGCATCGCCTGCTCCGCAAGCTTTCCCCCAGCCGTCGCGCCGAACACCAGCCCCTGTACCCCGGCCGCGACCAGGGCACGCGCCTCGGCCAACGCCAGCGCCAAATCCTCGGCGTCATAGTCGAACCCGCCCGCCCGCGGCCGCACCATCGCCCGTACCGGCACACCCGCCGGCACCGCCAGCGCAAGGACTTCCGCGACCAGTCCCGCCGACGGCGTCAGCCCGCCCAGCGCCAGCGCGCCGCACAGTTCGATCCGGTCACATCCCCCCGCGATCGCCGCCGCCGCGCCCGCCGCCGATTCGACACAGATTTCGAGCGCGACTCGGGAGCGCTCCACTGTTTGCGATACCATCACCTCGAAATCTCCTTTGGAACGGCATTTCGCCCTAAACAGCTCATCGTACGAGAGCGAAACGACACAATAGGTCAGCTACCCTACCAAAATAAATGTGACAGTTTTTATATATACCATTTGGGCTTTATTGGATATGTAGCAACGCAGCAGCAACGAGCAGGAAACGCGTAACTGTTTCGCCGTGGCTGCACTGTCGCCGGCTTTGCGGCAGCTGGGAATGGGGGGGGGCATGCGGCCGGGCGTGTTCCGACAAGGACAATAAACATGCGCCTTCGCCACATGATCTTTGTGACCACCGCGCTCGTCAGCGTCGCTGGCACCGCCCACGCACAGGATGTGACCGCCGCCGCCCAGAGCAGCAGCGCTACCACGCCCGGCTCGTCCGACGACATCGTCGTCACCGGCTACCGCAAGAGCCTCCAGGACGCGATCGCCACCAAGCGCCGCACCAACGCCATCGTTGATGTCATCAGCGCCGAGGACGTGGGCAAGTTCCCCGACACCAACGTCGCCGAATCGCTGTCGCACCTTCCCGGGGTAACCGTCGACCACCAGTTCGGCGAGGGCGAGCAGGTCTCAATCGCCGGCGTCGAACCCGCGCTGAACCGCATCCTGATCGACGGCCACGCGATCGCCTCGGCCGACTGGGGCGGCAACCCCGGCGATCGATCGAGCCGCACGTTCAACTATTCGCTGCTGTCGCCTGAAATCATCAGCCAAGCAGTCGTCTACAAGACCCCCGAAGCCCGGATTCAGGAAGGCGCGATCGGCGGCACCGTCGACGTCGTCACCCGCAAGCCGCTCGATCTGAAGCCCAACACGTTCACCGCAACCGGCGGCTACGAATATAACGACCGCTCGGCGCGCGGCAATTTTCGTGGCTCGGCGCTGTACAGCTGGCACAATGACAGCGACACGTTCGCGATCCTGGGTTCGGTCAACTACGACAAGGAAAACCTCGCCCGCGCTGGTGTCGCAGTCTACGGCTACCTGACCGGCAGCCAGTTCACGACGACCAACGCCGCGGGTCAAACCGTGCTGCAGAACCCGAATGCGGTGATCACGGGCGGCACGATCAACGATCTGAAGACCGCGCGCCTGCCGGCCTTCCTCGCCCACGAATATTTCCAGCAGACGCGCCAGCGCGTGGGCTTCACCGGGACCGCGCAGTTCAAGCCGACCGACAATTTGACGCTGACGGCGAACGCGATCGTGATCCGTGGCAATTACGACAACTTCAGCAACTCCGAATACAGCTACAACGTCCGTGGTTCGCAGCTGACTGCGGCGACGATCAGCAACGGCTTGATCACCTCGGCGACCTTCGCCGCGCAGCCGTCCACCAGCAAGACCTGGATGGGCGAACTCGATACCAACTTCCGCCGCACCCGTATCCGGAACGACAGCTTCAACATGCTGTTCGACTGGAATGTCGATGGTTGGAAGGTGACCGGCAACGGTGGTTACACGCGCGCCAGCGGCGGCAAGAACCCCGAATATCTCCTGAACTTCCGGACCCGTCAGGGCTTCACCGTCGGCGCCAACGGTCGCAACACGATGCTCAACTGGGACAATCCGGCGAGCGACGCCAAGCAGTGGATCAGCACCTCACCCGCGGAATCGAGCCTGCGCACGGAGCCGGCGGTTCTCGCCGCGACGAACGGCGCCGGTTTCTTCGGCGCGCAGATTGGCGGCATCACCAACGCCGAAAACACGGTCGACAAGGAGAAGTTCGGCCAGGTCGACTTACAGCGCGACCTCGACGCCGGCCTGCTGCGCAAGCTGTGGTTTGGTGTGCGTGCCAGCGTGCACAACAACCAGCAGACCACTTACGGTGGCGCGACCTTCACCAACAACTTCTTCACGCTCGCCGACCTCGGGTCGTACGTACTGGACGGCAACGTCTACAACGGCCTGCAGACCACCGGCAACGCGACGCCTTATGCGACGCTGACGCAGGCGAATGCGATCAAGGCGCTGACTGCGCCCGGCACGCTGAACGTGACCCGTCCGCTCGACACCGGCAGCTTCTTCCAGGTCGAAGAGCGGATCGGCACCGCCTATGTTCAAGTCGATTACGAGACCGGCAAGTTCCGCGGCAACATCGGCGGCCGCTTCGTGCGGACCAAGGACATCTCGAACTACTATCTGTCCTCGGGTGGCCGCACGACGCTCGTCACCGCACCGCGCACCGACGACCGCTTCCTGCCGTCGTTCAACATCGCCTATGACGCCGGCGACACCGTGGTGCTGCGTGGTGCCGCGGCGAAGGTGATCGCCCGTCCGCGCTACAGCGATCTTGCCGGTTCGCTGAGCCTCGACGACACGCAGAAGACGGGCAGCGGCGGCAACCCCGACCTGAAGCCTTATGCAGCGACCAACTTCGGCCTGTCGGCCGAATGGTATTTCGCGCCGGGCAGCTACCTGTCGGGCGAGCTGTTCTACCGCGACATCACCAATTACATCGGCAACACCACGCAAGAGCAGACGATCACCAACCAGCTGACCGGCCAGACCAACACGTACAGCGTGTCGCGTCCGACCAACGGCGGCAAGGCGTCGGTCACGGGCTTCTCGGTCACCGCACAGGCGAACCTGATCTGGGGCTTCGGCATCCAGTCGAACTACACCTTCGCCAGCGGCGAAACCCCGGTCGCCGGCCAGGGCCTGCCCTACCTGTCGCGCAACACCTACAACATCGTCCCCTATTTCGAGATGGGACCGTTCCAGGCGCGCGTCAGCTACAACTACCGTTCGAAGTATTTCTACGGCTTCGGTCGCCTGCAGTCGGCGAACATCACCGATGGCTATCGCCAGCTGGACTTCTCGGCGACGTACAACATCAACGAGCATTTCCGTATCACGGCGAATGCCTCGAACCTGCTGGACGAAACCTATTACCAGTACAGCAGCACGCCGGCGGCGCCGACCGCTCTGTACAAGAATGGTCGCGTCTTCTCGCTGACGGGCACCGCCCGCTTCTAACCCTTCCTCCCCGACGAGCGCGCTCCCCTGCGCGCTCCGGCCTCGGACCCCGGCGCGCGATCCAGCGACGCCGGGGTCTTTTTTGTGACTTTTTGATGCGCGGGCATGGACGCCGCGACGATGCTGCTTCAAGATACGTGCAATACCAAAACATGACCAAGGGGCAGGCATGACGCAGCACGTCGGTATCGCAACCATCGTCGGGGGAGCGGCGCTGGCCCTGCTCGCCTCCGCCACCCCCGCCATTGCGCAGACGGGCGCTGAGCCTGCGCTCGCGCTGCTGCCGATGCCGCAATCGGTGGTCCGCGGCACGGGCAGCTTCACCGTCGCCAACGGCGCGAGCATCGCCGCGACCGACGCCGGCGCCAGCGCCGCCGCCCGCCTGCTCGCCGACCACGTCCGCACCACCCGCGGCCTCGCGCTCACCCCCGGCACCACCGGCGCGATCCGCCTCGTCCGCGACGCCAGCGTCACCGGCGACGAAGCCTATCGCCTCACCGTCACGCCGCAGGGGATCACCGTCGCCGCATCGGGGAACCGCGGCCTCGTCCATGGCGCGATGACGCTCGCGCAATTGCTCAGCCCCGATGCGGCGTTCGGCAAGCCCGTTGCCGTCCCCGCCCTCACCATCACCGACGCGCCCCGCTTCGGCTGGCGCGGGCTGATGATCGACCCCGCGCGCCACTTCCTGCCGATGCCGGCGCTGCGGGCGATCGTCGACCAGATGGCGAGCGTGAAGCTCAATACGCTTCACCTGCACCTGACCGACGACCAGGGCTGGCGCGTCGAGATCAAGAAATACCCCAAGCTCACCAGCATCGGCGGCTGGCGCCTGCCGCCTTGGACTGGTGGCCCGCAGCCGACCGAGAAGGATCGCGTCGGCGGCTTCTACACCCAGGCGGAGCTGAAGGAACTGGTCGCCTATGCCGGCGTGCGCGGCATCACCATCGTGCCGGAGATCGACCTGCCCGGCCACGCCAATGCGCTGGTCGCCGCCTATCCGGAGCTCGGCATCCTCGGCGACCGGCCGCTGGTCAGCAACAATTGGGGCATCATGCCCTATCTGTTCAATCCGGGGCCGAAGGGCATCGCCTTCGTCAAGGACGTGCTCGACGAGCTGATGACGATCTTCCCCGGCACCTACATCCACCTCGGCGGCGACGAGGCGGTCAAGGACCAGTGGGAACGCAGCCCCGAGGTGCAGGCGCAGATGAAGGCGCTGGGCATCAAGTCTGAAAACGCGCTGCAAAGCTGGATGATCGAACAGTTCGGCACCTACCTCCAGTCCAAGGGCCGCCGCCTGATCGGCTGGGACGAGATCCTGGAGGGCGGCCTGCCCGCCTCCGCCTCGGTCATGTCGTGGCGCGGCGAACAAGGCGGGATCGACGCCGCCAACATGGGGCATGACGTCGTCATGTCGCCGGGCAACCCGCTCTACCTCAACGGCTTGCAGAGCCGCCGCAGCGACGAGCCGCCCGGCCGGCTCGACATCACCACGCTGCAACAGGTCTATGCCTACGATCCGCTGCCCAAGGGCATCGCCGCGGACAAGGCGCACCACGTCCTCGGCGCGCAGGGCAATCTGTGGAGCGAATATATCGTCACGCCGGGGCAGCTCCAGCATCTGATCTTCCCGCGCGCCGGCGCGCTCGCCGAAACCACCTGGTCGCCCAAGGTCCAGCGCGACCGGCCGACGGACCTCGCCGCCTTCCTCCCCCGCCTGCAACGTCAGGACGATCGCTGGTCGCGCGCCGGCATGCGCGTCGCCGACAGCGCATTCGCGGTCGGCTTCGACCTCACCGGCACGCCCGGCGATGCGCTGCGCAAGAACAGCGTGGCGCTCGCGCTGTCGACGCAGGTCCCCTATGGCACGATCCGCTACACCGTCGATGGCAGCGCGCCGACGCTGCGCTCGCCCGCCTATACCACGCCGTTGACGCTGAAGCCCGGCATCATGGTGAAGGCCGTCGCCTTCGACGCGAACGGCGCCCCGACGGCAGCGGTCCGCAGCTTCGATACGTCGCGCGCCGCCCTGCTCGCGCGTTCAAGTTCGGACATGGCGGCCTGCCCCGCCGGCGCGCTCGGCCTGCGCGTGCCGCTGACCTCGGAAGCGACCGCCGACGCGCCCGTCTACAACATCAACCTGTTCGACACGTGCACGCTCTACCCCGACGCGCCGCTCGACGTCGCGCGCGGCTATAGCGTCGAGGTCGTGCGCCTCGCCCGCCATTACGGCCTCGCACACGAACAGCGCATGGTGCGCGAACATTACAATGTGTCGGCGCATGGCGAGCTGCTCGTCCAGGTCGGCTGCATTTCCGCCGCCGCCGCGCAAAAGGCCGGCGACAAGACCGCCCACCCGATCGCAGTCGGCGCCTTCCCGCTGCCCGATCCGAAGACGGCGCCGCAGCGTTTCACGCTGTCGGGCACGCTGCCAAAGATGACGGGCGATCGGGACGTCTGCTTCCAGTTCACCTCCCCGCTAACCGACCCCTTCTATACGGTGGGCAAAGTCCAGCTGACGGAAGGTTCGAAGTGAAGCGCGCCCTCCTGACCCTGCTGCTCGCCACCTCGCCGCTTGCCGCGCGTGAGGTAGTGCCGCTCGACGGCGCATGGCAGGCGCGGCTCGACCCCGCCGACACCGCCGCCGCCAAGGCACACCCAAAGGAAGCGCGCTGGTTTGCCGCGCGCGTGCCCGGTAGCGTGCAGGAAGACCTGATCCGCCTGAAACGCGTGCCCGATCCCTTCGTCGGCACCAATGAAGGCGCGATCCAATGGGCCGGCCTGTCGGCGTGGCAGTACCGCAAGACGCTGACCGTCACGCCGCAGATGCTCGCGCACCGCCACCTCGACCTCGTGTTCGACGGGCTCGACACGTTCGCGACCGTCACCGTCAACGGGCAGCCGCTGCTGACTGCGGACAATGCCCATCGCCGCTGGCGTGCCGATGCGAAGCCGCTGCTAAAGGCGGGCGAGAACGAAATCCTCGTCACCATCGCCAGCCCGATCAAGACGCTCCAGCCGATGGTGCTGAAGGAAGCGCACCCGCTGCCCGGCGAATATGACAGCGCGTTCGGCGACGAGCCCAAGGGCGTGCAAACAAGTCCCTATATTCGCAAGCCGAAATATCAGTACGGCTGGGACTGGGGTCCCCGCCTCGTCGCCAACGGCATCTGGCGCTCGGTCAAGCTGGAGGCGTGGGACGATGCCCGCCTCGACCATGTCCGCGTCGCGCAGGACGCGCTGAACGACGCCGAGGCGCGCCTGACCGCGCACGCCACCGTGGTCTCGGACACGACGAAGCAGGTCACGCTCACCGCCACCGTGACCGGCCCCGACGGCAGCCGCCAGACCGGCCAGGCGACCGTCACGCTCGCGCCGGGCGAGAACCCGGTGACGATCCCGCTGACCGTGCCCAAGCCGCAGCGCTGGCAACCGGTCGGCTATGGCGCGCAGCCGCTCTATACCGTCGCGACCACCTTCGACGGCGACACGCAGACGCGCGCCATCGGCCTGCGCACCGTCACCCTCGATCGCAAGGGCGGCGCGTTCGGCTTCATCGTCAACGGCACGCCGATCTTCGCCAAGGGCGCGAACGTCATTCCGTTCGACAGCTTCCCCGCCCGCGTCGACCCTGCCGAACCCGAAGCGCTGCTCAAGGCGGCGCGCGACGCGAACATGAACATGGTCCGCATCTGGGGCGGCGGCTATTATCTCGACGACGCCTTCTACGCCGCCGCCGACCGGATGGGCATCATGGTGTGGCAGGACTTCATGTTCGGCGGATCGGTGACGCCGCCCGACGCCGCCTTCCGCGCCAATGTCGCTGCCGAAGCCGACGAACAGGTCGCGCGGATCGGCGACCACCCCTCGGTCGTGATCTGGGCCGGCGGCAACGAAGTGCTGTCGGGCTGGGAAAACTGGGGCGACCGCAAGGCGTTCAAGAAGGCGGTCGGCGCCGACGAGCAGGAACGGATCGGCGCCGGCATGGCCGTGCTGTTCGACCGCGTGCTGCGCGAGGCGGTGACGCGCAACAGCCCCGGCACGCCCTATATGCCCGGCTCGCCCTCGACCGATTACGAAGGCCCGGTGGATACCGACGCCAATGGCGACCGCCATTTCTGGGATGTGTGGTCGGGATCGAAGCCGGTCGAGAACTATCTCGACAGCTGCCCGCGTTTCATGAGCGAATATGGCTTCCAGTCGATGCCGACCATGGCGACGATCCGCCTGTTCGCCGGGAAGGGGACGCTCGACCCCGAAAGCCCGGTGATGAAGGCGCACCAGAAGTTTCTGGCCGGCGAGGGCAATGCCCGCCTCAAGCTCTACCTCGACCAGCGGCTGCGCCCCGCCAAGGACTTCGCCGACTTCGTCTACCTGACGCAGGTCAACCAGGCGCAGGCGATCGACCTCGCTGCGCGCCATCACCGCGCCTGCCGCCCGGTGACGATGGGCTCGCTGTTCTGGCAGCTGAATGACGTCTGGCCGTCGATCAGCTGGGCCAGCATCGACCATCTCGGCCAGTGGAAGCTGCTGCAATATCAGGCGAAGCGCTTCTTCGCGCCGCAGGCGATCGTCGCCGAACACCGCAATGGCGCGACCCGCGTCGTGCTGGTGTCGGACGCGACCGGCGCCATCCCCGCGCACTGGCGCGTGACGGTACGCGACATGACCGGCGCGACTTTGGGCGTGCGCGAAGCGGACGCGACGCTCGCACCATTGTCGTCGACCACCGTCGCCACGCTGCCCGACGCCGACCTGTTCGGCAGCGCCGATCCGGCGAAGAGCTATGCCGTTGCCGAATTGATCGTCGGTGGGCAGGCCGTCAGCCGCACGATCGTCGAACGCCTCGTGCCCAAGGCCATGGCCTATCCCGATCCGGGCCTGACCATGCGCCGCTCGGGCAACGCCCTGACGATCACCGCAAAGAACCTCGCCCGCGCGGTGATGGTCGACATGGGCGATACGCCCGGTCAGGCAAGCGACAGCGGCTTCGACCTGCTGCCGGGCGAGAGCAAGACGGTGACGCTGACCGGCAAACAGACGCCGGTCCTCAGGACGCTCGCCCGCTGATGGCGGCCACAACGCTCCCCCACTCCCCCCGTCACCCCGGACTTGGGTTCCCATCAAAGTATTACTTTGATGGGGTCCCTGTTCCGGGGTCCACTCCGCGGCGAGGGGGGTGGCAAGAGGCTCGAACGCTGCCCTCGCGGCCCGGTGGACCCCGGACCAAGTCCGGGGTGACGAAGCGCGCGGGGCACCCCAACCGCACACCCTCTTCGCGTCTTCGCGTCGTCGCGCGAACCATCATCGGAGCGCCTGAATGATCCCCGCCCTCCTGCTGCTCGCGCAAGCGGCCGACCCCATCTCCACCGCCATCGCCACGATGACGCCCGAACAGAAGGCCGCGCAGCTGCAAAGCACCGCGCCCGCCGACCCGGCGATCGGCCTGCCCGCCTATGACTGGTGGAACGAAGGCCTCCACGGCCTCGCCCGCGACGGCCAGGCGACCGTCTTCCCGCAGGCAATCGGCCTCGCCGCCACCTGGGACACCGATCTGCTGGGGAAGGTCGGCACCGTCGTCTCGACGGAGGCACGCGCCAAGTTCAACGCGCAGCCCGTCACCGCGAACCGCCGCATCTACCAGGGCCTCACCATCTGGTCGCCCAACATCAACATCTTCCGCGATCCGCGCTGGGGCCGCGGACAGGAGACGTACGGCGAGGACCCGTATCTCACCGGCACATTGGGCGTCGCCTTCGTGCAAGGATTGCAAGGCCCCGACCCCGCCCATCCGCGCGTCGTCGCCACGCCGAAGCACTTCGCCGTCCACAGCGGTCCAGAAGCCGGTCGCGACAGCTTCGACGTCGATCCGTCCCCACGCGATCTCGAAGCGACCTATTTCCCCGCCTTCCGCCGCACGATCACCGAAGGCCGGGCGATGTCGCTGATGTGCGCCTATAACAGCATCCATGGCGTCCCCGCCTGCGCCTCGTCGCCGCTGATGAACGAGCGCCTGCGCCGCGACTGGGGCTTTACCGGCTTTACGGTGTCGGACTGCGACGCGGTCGGCAACATCAGCAGCTATCACCATTATCGCCTCGACACCGCCGGCGGCGCGGCGGCGGCGGTGCGCGGCGGCACCGACGTCAATTGCGGCAGTGCCTATGCCGCCCTGCCCCAGGCGTTGAAGCAGGGCCTGATCACCCAGGCCGAGGTCGACACCGCGCTCACCCGCGCCTTCCGCGCGCGCCAGGCGCTGGGCATCGCGTTCGGCGGCACCAGCCCCTACAGCCGCATCCGCCCCGATCAGGTCGGCACGCCCGCCCATCAGGCGATCGCGCTGGAGGCGGCCCGCAAGTCGATCGTGCTGCTCCAGAACACCCCCGATCGCCTGCCGCTGAAGGCCGGCGCGAAGATCGCGGTCATCGGCGCCGACGCCGACGACCTCGGCGTGCTTCAGGGCAATTACCACGGCACCGCGATCCGCCCGGTCACCCCGCTCGACGGCATCCGCGCGCGCTTCGGCGCCGCCAACGTCAGCTATGCGCAAGGCTCCGCGCTCGCCGACGGGGCCGCGGTCGTCGTCCCCGAAACCGCCTTGCGCGCGGGCGGCAAGCCCGGCCTGCGCGCCGACTATAGCGGCACCGCGTCGGTCACCCGGCAGGACCGCCGCATCGACCTCGACTTCAACCGCGCCCCCGTCGCGCCAGGCCTGCCCGTCGGTCCGTTCAAGGCGAGCTGGACCGGCGAGTTCGTGCCGCCCGGCCCCGGCCAGTACCGCCTGATCATCGACCAGTCGCAATGCTGGAAGGATTGCACCACGCACGACAGCGCCCGCGTCACGCTGGGCGGCAAAGTGCTGCACGACGGCCCGCTGCCCAAGGGCCGCGTCGAGATGACGGTGGACAGCGACGGCACGCCGCAACCGATCGCGATCACGCTGGACCATGTATCCGAAGACGAAAGCTTCCGCCTGCTCTGGATGCCGCCCGCCCAACCCCTGCTCGACCAGGCTGTGGCGGCGGTGCGCGACGCCGACGTCGCGATCGTCGTCGCCGGCCTGTCGCCCGATCTGGAAGGCGAGGCGCTGTCCGTCTCCGTCCCCGGCTTCGTCGGCGGCGACCGCACCGACATCGCCCTCCCCCTGCCGCAACAGCGCCTGCTCGCCGCACTGAAGGCGACCGGCAAGCCGATCGTCCTCGTCCTCAGCAGCGGCAGCGCGGTCAGCGTCGATCCCACGTCCGCCGACGCGATCCTCGCCAACTGGTATCCGGGCGAGGCCGGCGGCACCGCGCTCGCCGATGTGCTGTCGGGCGTCACCAACCCCGGTGGCCGCCTGCCCGTCACCTTCTACCGCGCCACCACCGATCTGCCCGCCTTCATCGACTATGCGATGAAGGAGCGCACCTACCGCTACTTCACCGGCACGCCCCTGTGGGGCTTCGGCCACGGCCTCAGCTACACGCGCTTCGGCTATGCCGCCCCGCGCGGCGCCGCGAGCATCACCGCCGGCCAACCGCTCAAAGTCGAGACCACCGTCACCAACACCGGCGCACGCGACGGCGACGAGGTGGTGCAGGCCTATCTCGTCCCCCCTGCCTCCACCCGCCCGCTCGGCAGCACGGAGGCGGTGCTGCAACGCCAGCTCGTCGGCTATCGCCGCGTGAACCTGAAGCGCGGCAAGGGCATGTCCATCGCCTTCACCCTCACCCCCCGCGACATGAGCATCGTCGACCACGACGGCCGCCGCCACGTCGCGCCGGGCGCCTACCGCCTCTACGTCGGCGGCGGCCAGCCCGGCGACGGAGCGGGCCAGTGGTTCGACTTCGCCGTGACCGGCACCGACACGGACCTGCCGAAATGACCCGCGACCTCTCCACCCACACCCCGTCACCCCGGACTTGTTCCGGGGTCCACCCATCCGCGAGGGGCGGGCCAGAGGCTCAAGCCCTCCCCCCAGCCGCACAGTGGACCCCGGACCAAGTCCGGGGTGACGGTGGAAGTGTGGCGGACGTTCCGAACCTCTCTCGCCGCCATTTCCTCGCCGCCAGCGCGGCCACCGCCGCCAGCGCCGCCACCCCCGCCTTCGCCGCACCCGCCTTTCCCAGCAAGCGCCCCGCCCCCGCCGACCGCCGCTTCGTCAGCCCCGCGGTCGAGCGCGATCTCACCCGCGTCGCCAAGCTGATCGGCGACCCAAAGCTGCGCTGGATGTTCGGCAACTGCTACCCGAACACGCTCGACACCACCGTCCGCATGAGCAGTGTCGACGGCAAGCCCGACGCCTTCGTCATCACCGGCGACATCCCCTGCCTGTGGCTGCGCGACAGTTCCGCGCAGCTCAAGCCCTATCTCCACCTCGTCAAAACCGCGCCCGAATTGCGCCGCCTGTTCACCGGCCTGATCGCCCGCCAGGCGCGCTGCATCCTGATCGACAGCTACGCCAACGCCTTCATGGAAGACCCGACGGCGAAATCGAACCTCGAATGGTCGCTGCACGACGATACCGTGATGAAACCTGGCGTCGCCGAGCGAAAATGGGAGGTGGATTCGCTCTGCTATCCGATGCGCCTCGCCTACCAATATTGGCGCGCCACCGGCGACAAAACACCGTTCGACGCGACCTGGGCCGCGGCGGCGAAGCGCAGCATCGCGACCTTCCGCGAACAGCAGCGGATGGACGGCCACGGCCCCTACAGCTTCCGCCGCTCCGCCCCCCAGCCGACCGAGACGTTGCTGTGGGGCTATGGCAACCCCACCAGGCCGAACGGGCTGATCCATTCGGGCTTCCGCCCGTCGGACGATTCCTGCACCTATCCGATGCTGATTCCCAGCAACCTGTTCGCGATGACCGCACTGCGCGAACTCGCCACGGTGGCGCAGGAAACCGGCAACGACGGCGGCATCGTCCGCGATGCGACACAGCTCGCGCTCGAGATCGAAAGCGCGCTGCGCCGCTTCGGCACGATGCGCCTGCGCGACGGGCGCGAGGTCTGGGCCTATGAGGTCGACGGCTTCGGCAACGCGCTGTTCATGGACGACGCAAACGTGCCCTCGCTGTCGAGCCTCGCCTATCTCGGCTGCGTCGATCCCGCGGATCCCCTGTGGCAGCGTACCCGCGACGCCTGCTGGAGCGACACCAACCCCTGGTTCTTCAAGGGCACGGCCGGCGAAGGCATCGGCGGCCCGCATGTCGGCGAAGGCCAGATCTGGCCGATGTCGCTCACCATCCGCGCGCTGACATCCACCGACGACGCCACGATCCGCGCCTGCCTGAAGACGCTGCGCGACACCGACGGCGGCACCGGCTTCATCCACGAAAGCTTCGACCGGAACGATCCCGCCAAGTTCACGCGGAGCTGGTTCGCCTGGGCCAACGGCCTGTTCGCCGAACTGATCCTGCATCTGGCGAAGACGCGGCCTGCCCTACTCAAGGAGACCTTCTGATGTCCTCACCCTTCCGCGGCTTCGCCGCTCCCTCCCTCTCCCACCGGGAGAGGGAAGGGGCCCGCCCGGCGCAGCCGGGTGGGAAGGGTGAGGGCGTCACCCGCCGCACCCTGCTCGCCAGCACCGCCGCCGCCAGCCTCCCCCTGCCCGCCTTCGCCGCGACCGCCGCGCCGGCACGCGCCAACCTCTTCATCGGCACCGGCGGCCACGGCCACACCTATCCCGGCGCGACCGTCCCGTTCGGCATGGTGCAGCTCTCCCCCGACACCGACGTCGAACGCTGGGACGCGTGTTCGGGCTATCACCGCACCGACACGTCGATCATGGGCTTCAGCCACACGCATCTGTCGGGCACCGGCATCGGCGACATGCTCGACGTGCTGGTCGTGCCGACACGCGGCCCCGTAAAGCTCCTCCCCGGCCCGCTCGACAACCCAGACGCCGGCTATCGCCAGCGCTTTACCGCCGAACATGCGGAACCCGGTTACTACCGCGTCGCGCTCGAAACCGGTGTCCGCGCCGAGCTCACCGTGACGGAGCGGACCGGCTACCACCGCTACACCTTCCCCGCCGGCCCCGCACACGTCCTGATCGACATGTCGCACCTGATCCTCGACAAGAGCGACCATCCCCCGCTCGTCGCCGACGCCAGCCTGGACATGGACGCCGCCGGCACGCTCACCGGCAGCCGCACCGTCAACCGCTGGGCCAAGGGCCGCCACATCCACTTCGCGATGCAGCTGTCGCGCAAACCCGACCGCGTTACCTTCTATGGCGACGCCGATGCCGAACAGCCCAAGGGCGCAGCTGGCGTGAAGGGCAACCGCGTCAAGGCCGTCCTCCATTACGACGACGCCGGCAGCGCGCCGCTCGTCATCCGCTGCGGCATCTCCGGCGTCGACGTCGCCGGCGCCCGTGCCAACCTCGCCGCCGAGGGCAAGAGCTGGGACTTCGACGCCGTCCGCCGCGCGGCGCAAGGCCGCTGGACGCGCGAACTCGGCGCGATCGGCGTCGAAGGCGGCACCGAGGATCAGCGCACGATCTTCACCAGCGCGCTCTACCACGCCCTGCTCGCGCCGACTCTCTTCTCCGATGTCGACGGCCGCTACATCGGCCTCGATCGCAAGCCGCACACGCTCCCGCAGGGCAATGCCGCCTACAGCACCTTCTCGCTGTGGGACACATATCGCGCGCTCCACCCGCTGCTCACCATCGTCGCGCCCGACAAGGCGCAAAGCCTCGTCGCCGACCTCATCCGCCAGACCCAGCAAAGCCCCTACGGCCC
Source organism: Sphingomonas sp. NIC1 (assembly GCF_001638925.1). Taxonomy (NCBI): domain Bacteria; kingdom Pseudomonadati; phylum Pseudomonadota; class Alphaproteobacteria; order Sphingomonadales; family Sphingomonadaceae; genus Sphingomonas; species Sphingomonas sp. NIC1. The sequence continues at coordinate 2,490,321 of NZ_CP015521.1, read as the reverse complement.
GCCGTGCTGGCCATTGCAGGGCGTCGAGACGGGCACGATGATCGGCTGGCACGCCGTCTCCGTCCTCGCCGAGGCGCAGAAGAAGGGCATCAAGGCCGATTACGCCGCCGCCTGGCCCGGCATCGCCAAACGCAGCTTCGACTTCGCGGCGCCCGACCTCGACAACAGCAAGGGCCGCGACCTCTACGACACGATGGGCTACGTGCCCGCCGACAAGCTGTTCGAAAGCGTCAGCCGTACGCAGGAATATGCGTATGACGACTGGGCCTCGTCGCACCTCGCCCGCGCCGCCGGCAAGACGGCGGAGGCCGACCGCCTGCTCAAGCGCTCGCGCAACTGGCGCAACGTCATCGACGGCCGCATCGGCTTCGCCCGGCCGCGCTTCGCCGACGGCAGCTGGTGGACGCCCTACGACCCGATCCAGCTGGGCCACATGCCCAAGCCCTGGTGGCGCGACTATACCGAGGCGAACGGCTGGCAGGCGACCTTCCTCAACCAGCACGACATCTACGGCCTGATGGAGCATATGGGGGGCGAGGCGAAGTTCGAACGCCAGCTCGACGCTTTCTTCACCGCACCCTCGACCTTGCCCGCCAACGCCCCGCCCGACATCGCCGGCCTCGTCGGCCAGTACGCGCACGGCAACGAACCCGATCAGCACGCCGCCTATCTGTACGCCTACACCGGCGCGGCGTGGAAGACGCAAGGAATGGTCCGCCGCCTGTGTACCGAGATGTACAAGAACGACCCAGACGGCATCATCGGCAACGACGATTGCGGCCAGATGAGCGCGTGGTTCGTCCTGTCGTCGCTCGGCTTCTATCCGGTCGATCCGGTCGAGGCGGTGTACGTCTTCGGCTCGCCACTGTTCGAACGCGCGCAGATCGCGCTGCCTGGCGGCAAGAGCCTGACGATCGAGGCGCCCGGCAACACAGCCGACGCGCCCTACGTCCGGTCGATCACCTTCAACGGCCGCCCGTGGACGCGCAATTGGATCAGCCACGCCGACCTGATGAAGGGCGGGCGCCTGGTCTTCACAATGAGCAAGACGCCGGTGAAGACCTTCGGCCAAGCCAAAGCCGACCGCCCACCCTCCAACGGCCGTCAACTGGCGTGATCCCTCTCCAAACCCACCCCGTCACCCCGGACTTGTTCCGGGGTCCACCGAGCCGCACGGGGGAGGCAAGAGGCTCCAGCCCCGCCCCCAGCCGCGGAGTGGACCCCGGAACAAGTCCGGGGTGACGAACCGAATGCCGCACACTCCCGCTCTACCCAATACCCGGAGCCACCCCGTGACCGACCTCTCCCGCCGCACCCTGATCGCCTCCGGCCTCGCCGCGAGCGCCGCCACCGCCGCCCCCACCTTCGCCGCGACCCCGGTCGCCGCCCCCAAGCCATGGGGTGCCACGCCCTCGACGCGTCAGCTCGCGTGGCACAAGCGCGAACGCTACGCCTTCGTCCATTTTTCGATCAACACCTTCACCGATCGCGAATGGGGCTATGGCGACGAGAGCCCCAAGCTCTTCAACCCGACCGATTTCTCCGCGGACCAGATCGTCGCCGCGGCGAAGGCCGGCGGCATGACCGGCATCGTCCTCACCGCCAAGCATCATGACGGCTTCTGCCTGTGGCCGACGATGCTGACGGAGCATTGCATCCGCAACAGCCCCTACAAGAACGGCAAGGGCGATATCGTCCGCGAAATGGAGCAGGCCACGCGCCGTCACGGCCTGTCGTTCGGCCTGTACCTGTCGCCCTGGGATCGGAACCACGCCGGCTACGGCCGCCCCGAATATATCGACTATTATCGCAAGCAGGTGGTCGAACTCTGCACCCGCTACGGAGAACTCTTCGAATTTTGGTTCGACGGCGCCAACGGCGGTGACGGCTATTACGGCGGCGCACGCGAAACCCGCACGATCGACGCGCCCAAATACTATAACTGGCCCTCGATCATCGCGCTCGTCCATCAGCATCAGCCGATGGCCTGCACCTTCGATCCGCTGGGCGCGGACATCCGCTGGGTCGGCAATGAAGACGGCATCGCCGGCGACCCCTGCTGGCCGACCATGCCCGACCACCCCTATGTCCAGTCGGAAGGCAACAGCGGCGTACGCGGCGCGCCCTTGTGGTGGCCGGCGGAAACCAACACCTCGATCCGGCCCGGCTGGTTCTACCACGCCGACGAGGATTCGAAGGTGAAGACGCCCGCGCGCCTGATCCGCTTCTTCGATGAATCGGTCGCACGCGGCACCAACATGCACCTCAACCTGCCGCCCGATCGCCGCGGTCGCCTGCCCGATCATGACGTCGCGGTGCTCAAGAGCTTCGGCGACGCGATCCGCGGCAGTTTCGCGACCGATCTCGCGACGGGCGCCGTCGCCAGCGCCTCGGCGACCCGCGGCCCCGCCTTCGCGCCCGCCAAGGTGCTCGACGGCAACCGCGACACCTATTGGTCGACGCCCGACGGCGACACCACGCCGACGCTGACGCTCGATCTGCCGCCGGGCCGCCGCTTCGATCTCATCCGCGTCCGCGAATATTTGCCCCTCGGCGTCCGCGTCACCCGCTTCGCGGTCGAGGCGGAGGTCGGCGGCGCATGGCAGCGGCTCGCCACCCACGAATGCATCGGTGCGCAGCGGATCATCCGGCTGCCCCAGCCGATCACCGCCCGCCGCGTCCGCCTCGTCATCCTCGAAGCGCCCGCCTGCCCGGCGATCAGCGAGCTGTCGCTGTTCCTCGCCGTCGCGCCCGTGGCCGTCGCCGCACCGCCCAGCCACGATGCCGCTGTCCTGTCGCCGCGCGACTGGACAGTCGTCACCGCCACCGCGCCCGGCGCCGAAGCCCTGCTCGACGGCGACGGCTCCACCGTCTGGAGCCAGCCCGCGCCGACCACGACACCGGCGTCGGTCACGCTCGACATGGGCAAGACGCAGGCGGTGGCCGGCTTCAGCCTCACCCCCTGGCGCCACCCCGACAAGGTCAGCGCCCCGCCCCGCGGCTACACCGCCGAAACCAGCACCGACGGCAAGACCTGGACGCCGGCGGCGGAGGGCGAATTCCAGAACATCGCCTACGCCCTCTCGACGCAGCGCATTCCGTTCACCACGCCCCGCCCCGTCCGCTACCTGCGCCTCACCTTCGCCGCGACTGCGGTGCCGGCGCAAAAGCTGGCGATCGCCGACGTGGGCGCATTCACGCGCTAAGCCAGTTCACGCTAATCCCACTCACCCCGTCACCCCCACCCACTCCGTCACCCCGGCCGAAGAGCCGGGGTCCCGCTTCTTCTTCAGGCCGAGGAACGAAAAAGCGGGACCCCGGGTCAAGCCCGGGGTGACGGAGCGGCGGGATGACGGAGTAGGGAGTGACGGGGCGATCGGGACTAAATCCCCCCCGCCACCACCGCACGCCCTGTCGCTTCCAACTCCCGCGTCAAATCCGCCAGACACCGCTCGACCAACCCCGCATCGGCGCTGCGCACGACGAAGTTCGCCCCCGTCCGCCCTTCGCGGAAGAACGGATAGCTACCGATCGACACGCCCTCGTGCGCCTTCTCGGCGTTGCGCAGCAGATCGACGACCTCGCTCTCCGCGACCCAACAACCGATCGTCCCCGATACCACCGGCCGGCCGCCCTCCAGCGTGCCCGTCAGCGCATCCAGCATCCCCGCGGTGATATGCGGCACGCCCGCCATGATGTAGATATTCTCGACGTGGATCCCCGGCGCGCCCGACACGCGATTGGGGATCAGCCCCGCCCCCGCCGGCACACGGGCCATCCGCGCCCGCGCCTCGGTCAGCCCGCCGCGCGTCGCATAATAGCGCTCCAGCGTCGCCAGCGCCTCCGGATGGTGCTCGACGCCCACGCCCAGCGCCTCCGCGATCGCATCGACGGTGATGTCGTCATGCGTCGGCCCGATCCCGCCGGTGGTGAACAGATAGTCGTTGCGCGCGCGCAGCGTGTTCACCGCCTCGACGATCGCCGCGGTCTTGTCCGCCACCACGCGCACTTCAGCCAGCCGGATGCCCTGCACATTCAGCCAGCTGGCCAATTGCGCGACATTCTTGTCCTGCGTGCGCCCCGATAGAATCTCGTCGCCGATGACGACCAGCGCGGCGGTCCAGATGCGTTCCTGCTCCATGTGACCCGCTTTACCTCGCAAAATGACGCTCGCCACGTTATATACGCGCGATGACCGAATATGTGACCGTCACCTCCGACGCGCCGGAAGGGCGCACCGGCGCGATCAAGCTCCATGGCCCCGCCGCCTTCGCCGGCATGCACAAGGCCGGACGTCTCGCCGCAGAAACGCTCGACATGCTGGTGCCGCACATGGTGCCGGGCGTCACGACGGCGGAGCTCGACCGGCTGATCTACGACTTCATCACCGCGAACGGCGGCGTGCCGGCGACTCTGGGCTATCGCGGCTATACGCATTCGACCTGCATTTCGATCAACCACGTCGTCTGCCACGGCATCCCCAGCGACAAGACGCTGAAGTCGGGCGATATCGTCAACGTCGACGTCACGCCGATCGTCGATGGCTGGCACGGCGACACCAGTCGCATGTACCTGATCGGCGACGTGCCGCTGAAGGCGAAGCGGCTGGTCGAAGTGACCTACGAATGCCTGATGCTGGGCATCGAACAGGCCAAGCCCGGCAACCACATGGGCGACGTCGCGCATGCGATCCAGCGCCATGCCGAAAAGCACCGCTACGGCGTCGTCCGCGATTTCTGCGGCCATGGCCTGGGCCTGCTGTTCCACGACGCGCCCGAAGTCGTCCATGTCGGCAAGCCCGGCACCGGACCCGAACTCAAGCCCGGCATGATCTTCACGATCGAACCGATGATCAACATCGGCCGCCCCGACGTGAAGCTGCTCGACGACGGCTGGACGGCGGTAACGCGCGACCGCTCGCTGTCGGCGCAGTTCGAACATTCGATCGGGATTACGGACGAGGGCTGCGAGATCTTCACGCTCTCGCCCGCCGGCTTCCACCAGCCGCCCTACGCCTGATCTCCGTCACCCCGGCCGAAGAGCCGGGGTCCACCGGGCCGCAGGGGAATGGCCGGAGCCTCCAGCTACCCCCTCGCCGCAGAGTGGACGCCGGAACAAGTCCGGGGTGACGGAGTGATTGGGGCGAGCGGCGCCGAGAGACAGCGCCGCCCCTCCCCTCACCTTACATCCAGCATCACCACCGACTTCGCCGGCAGCGCCACCGACAGCAGGCCGTTCGCCCCTAGGCTCGCGCCGGTGAACGCGACCGGTTTCAGCGTGTCAGGCGCATCGAAGGTATTGTGCGCATCCATCGTCGGCGCGGTCAGGATGCGTCCCGTCACGCTCTTGCCCGCCAGCCCGGCCAGCTGGACGGTCACCGTCGTCGCCCGGTTGGGATCGACGTTGGTCAGCCCGACATGCACGACGCCATCGGTGCCGCGCACCGCGCTCGCGCTGACAGCGCGCACCTCGTATTTGCCGCGCGTATACCAGTGCGAGGCGACCTCGACCGGCAGCACCGTGCCGTCCTGATAGTCCTTGTACATGTCGAACACCCAATAGGTGGGCGTCCTCAGCATGCGATTGCCGTCGGTCAGGATCATCGCCTGCAGCACGTTGACCATCTGCGCGATGTTCGCGCCGCGCACCCGGTCGGCATATTTGGCGAAGATATCGAGGTTCAGGCTCGCCACCACCGCATCGCGCAGGCTGTTCTGCTGGTAGAGGAACCCCGGATGCGATCCCGGTTCCTGATCGTACCAGGTGCCCCATTCGTCGACCAGCAGCGCGACCTTCTTCTTGGGATCGTATTTGTCCATGATGCGCGAATGCTCCTGGAGCAGTTCGTCCATCTTCAGCGCCTTGGATATCGTCACCGCCCATTCGTCTTCGCTGAAGCCGGTGGCCGCGCCCTTATGCTCCCAGCTGCCGGGGACGGTATAATAATGGACGCCGATGCCCTGGATCATGGTGCCCGCCTTGCGCATCATGACGTCGGTCCAGTTATAGTCGGTCGAATTCGCGCCGCTCGCGATCTTCATGATCGGTACGCCTTCGGGCGTCTTGACGAAGGTCGCGAACTTGCGCGTCTCGTCGGCGGCATAGTCGGGCAGCATGTTGCCGCCGCAGCCCCACAATTCGTTGCCGATGCCGAACATCGGCAGCTTCCACGGCGTCTTGCGGCCGTTGGCGGCGCGCTCCTTGGCCAGCGTCGATCCGGTCGGCGAGGTCATATATTCGACCCACTCGGCCATCTCGCGCGGCGATCCGGACCCAACGTTGCCCGACACATAGGCGTCGGCGCCGAGCATCTCGGAATAGTCCATGAATTCGTGCGTGCCGACCGCGTTATCCTCGGTCACGCCACCCCAATGGGTGTTGATCTTGACCGGGCGCTTGTTGCGCGGGCCGATGCCCTCGCGCCAGATATATTCGTCGGCGAAACACCCGCCCGGCCAGCGGACGACGGGCACGCGGATCGCCTTCAGCGCATCGAGCACGTCGGCGCGATAGCCACGGACGTTGGGGATCTTGCTGCCCGGCCCTACCCAGATGCCGCCGTAGATGCCGGTGCCGAGATGCTCGGCGAACTGGCCGAACAGGCGGCGATCGTATTTGGGCCCCGGATGGTCGCCACGCACCGATACGATATCGGTCGGCCCCGTCGCTGTCGCCGTCGCATCCTGCGCATCCGCCGCGACAGGCACCGCCGCCGCCAGCGCAGAGCATAGCAGCAGCCTCAGCATCGTCTTCATGCATCTCTCCCCGACGCGTCCCTGCGCGCTGGGGCCATGACTATCGGGCTATATTCGGCCCGTCAATTTGTTAGACAAAAGGAGGTTCAGCGCCGTCCGCGCCGGCTTTCGGCCTGCCGCGCCGCCGCGATCGTATCCACGACCAGCTCGTAATGCGCTGGCGAATAACCGGCCGCCAGGAAGGCCTTCACCTCGGCCGACGCGATCGCATAGCCGCGCTTCCAGCTCAGCACCGCGACCCGGCGCAGCGCCTCCAGCTTGGGATCGGCCAGCATCGGGCTGATCCGCACGCCGAACACCAGCTCCAGCCCGCGCGACAGCCGCCCCGGCTGGCGCAGCGTCGACAGGCCATCGCCGCGCGCAAGGCCGATCACCGACCGCTCCAGCTCGCTCAGCAGCGGGCGGTCCTCGGTCGGCGCCGTCACCCGTGGGGCGTCCGCGGTCAGCCCCTGCGCGCTCACGCGGGCATAGCCGGCGTTGCCCGGTTCGGCGAAAGCGAGAAAAGCCATGGTGTCACTCCCTTTTGTCCGAGCCGCAGGCCTCCCGTCCGTGCCAAAGGGCACGGTGCGCGCTGCATCGTCAGTGTCGTTCAGTCGAGATGGCGAAGGCTCTTCATCCGGCGCTGCGGTCCCTCGCAACATGAATGCCTCGTCATCTTCTATACCAAGCGGTATAAAAGCGGATCACCGCGCCGTCAACGGCTTTCGTACCGGTCGGTATTAAAAGAATGGCGGCCTTGCCGACCATAGGGATTGCGCCGATTTTGAGCCGCTCGCGCCGCCCCTGATGTCCGACGGGATACGCCCGCGATCCCAACGCGTTACCTGTCATCCCACGACAGGAGGCACCGATGCCCGACACCAGCAAGGTCGATCCCGGCCGCGACACGACCGGCAATCCCTTCGATCGCGATGCCGGCCACTACGGCCTGGATTATCACCGCGACCGCGAATCCGACCTCGGTCGCCAGACCCCCAGCGGCACAAGCGCCGCCCGCCCCGACGATCCGCATCCGCCGCAAGACCCGAACCTGCCGCCCGAAAACGGCCTGCGCGCCTCGTTCGACCCTCAGACGGGCGCGGTTCACGGCAGCGGCAGCGGCGCCGGCGGCGGCAATCCCGGCGAGGACTTCAGCAGCGACGCCGCGGCCGGCGACGGTTACCCACAGACCGGCGGCGAAGGACGCGACAAAGGCGGCGACACCGACCTCGGACCGCCGCATTCCCAGGAATGATGGCGGGGAATTGATATCGCCGCACCTTCAGCGAAGACGCAACCTTGGTAGAGGCCCACCTCCGCAAACCCCACCCCGTCATGCCGGACTTGTTCCGGCATCCACCGGGCCGCAGGGGGACGGCAAGAGGCTCGAACCACCCCCCTCGCCGCAGAGTGGACCCCGGAACAAGTCCGGGGTGACGAAGAGTGTGAGGGGTGTGAAATCAACGACGAAAACCGCGCGCTCGCGGCATAACCCCCAAACGCACCCAACGCGCCCACCGCCCCTACTTCAACGGAACGATCACCTCATCCGGATGCGCCACGTTCAATTCCTTGCGCACCATCTCATCGACCATATCCGGATTGGCATGGTCGGGGTCGAGCAAGGCGACGCGGTTCTGCAGCACCGTCCGCTTCTGGTCGAGCGAGGCATATTGCACCTCCCGCCGCGCCAGCTGCTTCTTGTAATCGCCATAGGCCAGGATGCCGTTCGGCCCCAGCACGGCATAGGCACCGAAAAACGCCATGATCGTAAAGCCCAGCGCGGGCAGCGCGGCACGACGCATGACCTTGCGGAACGCGGTCGATGGGTTCGACCGCCCTCCGTTCGTGCCTTTCCGTGCCGTTACCGCCCGCGCCATGGTTTACATCCTCGCTTGCATCCCGTCCGGGATCAAGCCTTCAGAACGCTCCGGCCCGCATATCGTGCCGAGTCGCCCAATTCTTCTTCGATGCGAATCAGCTGGTTGTACTTGGCGAGCCGGTCCGAACGGGCCAGCGAGCCGGTCTTGATCTGGCCGCAGTTGGTGGCGACCGCCAGGTCGGCGATCGTCGCATCCTCGGTCTCGCCCGAACGATGGCTCATGACGGCGGTGTAGCGGTTGCGCTGTGCCATGTTCACCGCTTCCAGCGTCTCGGTCAGCGTGCCGATCTGGTTGACCTTCACCAGCAGCGAATTGGCATAGCCGCCCTCGATGCCGCGCTTCAGGCGCTTGGGGTTGGTGACGAACAGATCGTCGCCGACCAGCTGCACCTTGTCGCCGATCAGATCGGTCAGCGCCTTCCAACCTTCCCAATCGTCCTCGCTCATGCCGTCCTCGATCGAGAAGATCGGGTAGCGACGGGTCAGGTCGGCGAGATATTCGGCCATCGCGCCGCTTTCGAGCACCTTGCCCTCGCCCGAGATATTGTAGCGGCCGTCCTTGTAGAATTCGGTCGCCGCGCAATCGAGCGCCAGCATCACGTCGTCACCCGGCGTATAGCCCGCCTTCTCGATGCTCTGCATGATGAAGCCCAGCGCCTCTTCGGTGCTGGCGATGTTCGGCGCGAAGCCGCCCTCGTCGCCCACGCCGGTCGCCAGCCCCTTGTCGTGCAGCGCCTTCTTCAGTGTGTGGAAGATTTCCGATCCGCAGCGCACCGCCTCCAGAATGTTCTCCGCGCCGACCGGCACGATCATGAATTCCTGGAAATCGATCGGGTTGTCCGCGTGCTCGCCGCCGTTGATGATGTTCATCATCGGCACCGGCAGCATGTGCGCCGACACGCCGCCGACGTATTTGTACAGCGGCATGCCGCGCGCTTCCGCCGCCGCCTTCGCCGCCGCCAGGCTGACGCCCAGGATCGCGTTCGCGCCCAGGCGCCCCTTGTTCTCGGTCCCGTCCAGCTCGATCATCGCCGCGTCCAGATCGGCCTGATCCTCGGCATCCATGCCGATCAGCTTCTCGACCAGCTCGCCGTTCACCGCCTCGACAGCATCGTCGACGCCCTTGCCGCCCCAGCGGCTCTTGTCGCCGTCGCGCTTCTCGACCGCCTCATGCGCGCCGGTCGACGCGCCCGAGGGCACCGCCGCGCGGCCGAAGCTGCCGTCCTCCAACAGCACGTCGACCTCCACCGTCGGGTTGCCGCGGCTGTCGAGGATCTGCCGGCCATGGATGTCGATGATTGCGGTCACGTAACGATGCTCCTACCTCTGGGGCTCAGATGCCGCGGCCTCTACCCGCTCGCCGCGCGGGCGGCAATTGCCTGCCGCAAGGGAACCGGCCGTCGTCGGCCGGGGTTAGAGGCTTCGATACGAGACTGTCACGAAAGGGCCACCATGTCCGATACCGATCTGAACCCCGTCCTGGACGGCGACACCCTCTCCTCCACCGCCAGCAGCGATGCCGATGGCGCGACCAGCCGCGTCGAACAGGCGAAGCAGACCGCCAAGGACTATTCGGCGAAATACGGCGCGCAGGCGACCGACAAGATCCGCACGCTGGCCGACACCGGCAAGGAGCGCGCGATCGGCGGCCTCGACCAGCTGTCGCAGATGATCCAGGACGCTGCCGGCCAGGTCGACGACAAGCTTGGCGCGCAATATGGCGACTACGCCCGCTCGGCAGCCGGCGTCGTCTCCAACTTCTCCGGCCAGATCCGCGACAAGAACGTCGACGAGCTGCTCGACGACGCGCGCGCCTTCGTCCGCAAGAGCCCGGGTGTCGCGATCGGCGTCGCCGCGGCGCTGGGCTTCGCGCTCGCCCGGGTCGTCCAGTCCGGCCTCGACGACAAGGCGTAAGGGGCTCGTGGCGGTCTTGCCGACAATTGAAACCGCGGGCGCTGGCGAGGAAGGGATCACCGACCTCGTCAGCCAGCTCGTCGAGGACGCCCGCGGGCTCGCCAGCGCCGAAGTGGCGGTGGTCAAGGCCCGGATCGGCGAACGCGTCAGCGCCTATCGCAGCGCGATCGTGTTCTTCGTCGTCGCCGGGGTGCTGGCGCTCGCTGCGTTGATCACGGCGCTGGTCGGTGTGGTCATGACGCTCGCGACGCTGATCGGCCCGGGCCTCGCGACGCTCGCCGTCGTGATGGCGGTGCTCGCGATCGCCGCCAGCCTCGCCCTCATCGGCAAGAGTCGCCTCGCCCCTGCCACGGAGAAGCAGCTGTGACCGATCCCGCCACCCGCCTGCTCGACGCCGAAGCGGAAGCCGCCGCGGCGCGTGAACGCCTGTCGGGCACGTTGCGCAAGCTGCAGGTTCGCCTCAACCCGCGCGATCTCGCCAAGCAGGCGGCGCGCGACGTCGCCGACAAGGGGCAGGCCGCGGCCCAGGCCAGCCTCGACACGGCGGTGCGCAATCCCCGCGCGGTCGCCGGAGTAACCGCCGTCGCCGGCCTGTTCCTCGCCCGCCACCGCCTCGCCGGCCTGTTCCGCAAGAAGGACAAGCCGCATCGCTTCAAACGCAATCACGAACCCGGCCTCGGCCCCAAGGACTGATCCGCGTTCCCCGCGCATCCACGCAAAGGATAGACCCATGACCGACACCCAGACCCAGGATCGCGTCGCCGACGCCACCGCCGACATCAAGGCCGAAGTGCATGACCGTCTCGACGATGCCAAGCACGCTGCCAGCGACGCCGCGCGCCGCACCGCCGACGCGATCGAGGCGAACCCGCTCGCCATCGTTGCGGGCGGCATCGCGATCGGCGCGCTCGCCGGTGCGCTGATCCCGCGTTCGGCGAAGGAAAAGCAGCTGCTCGCCCCGCTCGGCCGTTCGCTCGGCGAGCGCGCCCGCAGCGCCGTCGCCGCCGCGCGCGAAGCGGGCGCCACCGAACTCCAGAATGCCGGCCTGTCGAAGGACGCTGCCAAGGATCAGGTGAAGTCGCTGTTCCAGGGCATCGCCAAGGCCGCGACCACCGCAGGTTCCGCCGCGGCGCAGTCGGCCCGCGCCAAGGATTAAGCCCAATCCCCTCATTGCGAGCGAAGCGACGCCATCCGGAGCCGGACCATGACGCCCTGGATCGCCGCGCTTCGCTCGCCATGACGAAACGGTGCCCCGATGGCCCACCCTACCTAGGCCATCCGGGGTTCAATATTGCGCCGCAACACGCTAGGGATGGCGGGGTAAAACATCACCCCAGGAATCTCAGCGCATGAGCAAGCTCCACCTCGTCTTCGGCGGCCGCGTCACCGATCCCCGCACGCTCGACTGGGCCGATCCGTCGAAGCTCGACGTCGTCGGCATCTTCCCCGACTATGCGAGCGCCGAAAAGGCCTGGCGCGCCAACGCCCAGCGCACCGTCGACGATGCCGAGATGAAGTTCGTCGTCGTCCACCTCCACCGCCTGCTCGAACCCGACCTGGTCACGACGCCCGAAGCGTAAGCGGACGGGGGCGCCTCGCCCCCACTGCGCCCCGGACCGGGTGCGGGGCCGCAAAGATTATGGTTAAGACGTGCGGAACGCCGCAGCGTCCGAGTCACGTTGACAGAGCCGGCCCACCGCCCCCCCGTCATTCCCGCGAAGGCGGGAATCCAGACACGCTAACGACAGCGATAAAGTCGAGAGCCCTCGGCATATGGATTCCCGCCTCCGCGGGAATGACGGCGTGGGCGGGGTCGCGTCGTGCGATCAACAGCAGATGACGGCCGTGGGTTAGACACCTAGCCGCGACGTAAAAGCCGAGCAGCGCTTCGGCTAAAGGCGAGACCACCCCCCCCGTCATCCCGGCGAACGCCGGGATCCATGGAGGCGAAAAGGCTGCTGTGTCCCACCAACGCGAATGGCGCCGTGTCCATGGATCCCGGCCTACGCCAGGATGACAAAGGGGCGGGCGAACCCGCACCCCCTCAGATAAACTCGACCTTCGACACCACATAATAGCGGTCGCCCGCCGGCACCGACACCTCGACCTCGTCGTCTACCTTGCGCCCGATCAGCGCGCGGCCCAGCGGCGAATTGTACGAAATCCGGCCCGTCTTGGCGTTCGCCTCGGTCTCACCGACGATCTGGTACTTCACCGGCTTGTCGTCGTCGTCGAGCAGCGTCACGGTCGCGCCGAACACCACCTTGTCGCCCGACAGCTCGCGCGGATCGATGATCTGCGCGCGCGACAGCTTGCTTTCGATGTCGGCGATCGTCGCCTCATTCTGGCCCTGCTGCTCCTTGGCAGCGTGATATTCGGCGTTTTCCGACAGGTCGCCGTGCGCGCGGGCTTCCTCGATCGCGTCGACGATCAGGGGGCGTTCGGCTTTCAGACGCTTCAGATCCGCGGTGAGCTTCTCATAGCCCTCCTGGAGCATCGGCATCTTTTCGACGGTCGCCATGTGTCAGTCCCCAATTGCTTCATCCCCGCGGGCGGGCCGTTTTCTGGCCCGCCCCCGCACATCACGTCATTATGTCGGGATCAGTTGTGCGACTGCGAATAGTAGGATTGCAGGGGGCGGACTTCAAGGGAGGCGACGCCGATTGCCGCGGCGGCCTGCACGCTGGCGGGGGCCGTGGTGAAATACGGGATCTTCTGCGCCAGCGCCGCCTGCCGGATCGGCTTGGAATCCTTCAGGCTCTGCCAGCCTTCGGTGGTGTTGAAGATCAGCGTCACCTCGCCGTCCATGATCCGGTCGAGGATATGCGGCCGCCCCTGCGCGACCTTGTTGACCTTCTCCACCGCCAGCCCCGCGGTCTCGAGGTAATCGGCCGTGCCGCCGGTCGCCAGCACCTTGAACCCGCGCGCCAGCAGCGATTTAACCGCCGGCACGATATGCGGCTTGTCGCCGTCCTTCACGCTGACGAAGGCGGTCCCGCCGGTCGGCAGCACGGTGCCCGCGCCCAGCTGCGACTTCATGAAGGCGGTGGTGAAGTCGGGGTCGATGCCCATCACTTCGCCCGTGCTCTTCATTTCCGGCGACAGGACAGGGTCGATGCCGGGGAAGCGGTTGAACGGGAAGACAGCTTCCTTGACCGCATAATAATCGATGTGGCGGTCGATCGGCGGCATGTCGGCGAGCTTCTCGCCCGCCATCACGCGGCTGGCGATCTTGGCGATGGGCGCGCCGATCGCCTTGGCGACGAAGGGCACGGTGCGGCTGGCGCGCGGGTTCACCTCGATCAGATAGACCTCGCCATCCTTCACCGCGAACTGGATGTTCATCAGCCCCTTGACGCCCAGCGCATGCGCCAGCGCGACCGTCTGCCGCTCGATCTCGGCGATCGTCTCGGCGCCAAGCGAATAGGGCGGGATCGAGCACGCGCTGTCGCCCGAATGGACGCCGGCTTCCTCGATATGCTGCAACAGGCCCGCGACGACCACCTCGTCGCCGTCGCACACCGCATCGACGTCCACCTCGATCGCGTCACGCAGATATTGGTCGATCAACACCGGGCTGTCGCCCGACACCTGCACCGCGGTCTGGATGTAATCGTCGAGCTGCTGAAGGCTGTCGACGATCTCCATCGCCCGCCCGCCCAGCACATAGCTGGGGCGCATCAGCACCGGATAGCCGATCCGCTCCGCCGCGGCGACCGCCTCGTCCCGGCTGCGCGCCAGGCCGTTCGCCGGCTGCTTCAGGCGCAGCTTGCTGACCAGCGCCGCGAACCGCTCGCGGTCCTCGGCCAGGTCGATCGCGTCGGGGCTGGTGCCGAGGATCGGGATCCCCGCCTTCTCCAGCGCGCGGGCGAGGTTCAGCGGCGTCTGCCCGCCGAACTGCACGATCACGCCGGCCAGCTCGCCCTTCGACTGTTCGACGTGCAGGATTTCCAGCACATCCTCTGCCGTCAGCGGCTCGAAATACAAGCGGTCGGACGTGTCATAGTCGGTGCTCACCGTCTCCGGGTTGCAGTTGACCATGATCGTTTCATAGCCCGCATCCGCCAGCGCGAAGCAGGCGTGGCAGCAGCAATAGTCGAACTCGATCCCCTGGCCGATCCGGTTCGGGCCACCGCCCAGGATCACCACTTTCCGCCGGTCGGACGGCATGCTCTCGTCCTCGGGCTCGCCGAACGACGGCGCCTCATAGGTCGAATACATATAGGGCGTCTTGGCGTCGAACTCGGCGGCGCAGGTGTCGATCCGCTTGAAGACGGGGCGCACGCCCAGCCGGTGACGCAGGCTGCGCACCTCGTCCTCGGTCACGCCGCCGGTCATCGCGACGACCGCCTCATGGATCAGGCCCGATCCCCGCGCGATGCCCCGCTCCATGCCGCGCAGATTGGCGGACTTCAGCGCCAGATAGGCGAGCCGCTTGTCGCTGAAGCCCATCGCCTTCAGGCGGCGCATGCCCGCCGCCTCGATCGGCAGGCCGTTGCGGCACACTTCCTCTTCGGCCGCGACGATCTCGGCGATGCGTTCGAGGAACCACGGATCGAACTTGGCGATCGCATGCACCTCGGCGACGGTGAAGCCTTCGCGCAGCGCTTGCGCCGCGACCAGCAGCCGATCCGGCGTCGGGTTGGCGAGCGCCGCCTCGATCTCCGCGCGCGGCGCGCCGACCAGATGGTCGACCGCGTTGAAGCCCGACAGGCCCGTCTCCAGCCCGCGCAGCGCCTTCTGCATCGATTCCTGGATGTTCCGGCCGATCGCCATCACCTCGCCGACCGACTTCATCGCGGTGCCCAGCACCGGCTCAGCGCCCTTGAACTTTTCGAAGGCGAAGCGCGGAATCTTGGTGACGACATAGTCGATCGTCGGCTCGAACGACGCTGGCGTCGCGCCGGTGATGTCGTTGTCGATCTCGTCCAGCGTATAGCCCACCGCCAGCTTCGCCGCGACCTTGGCGATCGGGAAGCCGGTCGCCTTGGACGCCAGCGCCGACGAGCGCGACACGCGCGGGTTCATCTCGATGACGACCAGGCGGCCGTCCTTGGGGTTCACCGCGAACTGGACGTTCGACCCGCCAGTCTCGACGCCGATCTCGCGCAGCACCGCGATGCTGGCGTTGCGCATGATCTGATATTCCTTGTCGGTCAGCGTCAGCGCCGGCGCGACGGTGATGGAATCGCCCGTGTGGACGCCCATCGGATCGACGTTCTCGATCGAACAGATGATGATGGCATTGTCGTTGCGATCCCGCACGACCTCCATCTCATATTCCTTCCAGCCGAGCAGCGATTCCTCGATCAGCACCTCGGTGGTCGGCGACGCGTCCAGCCCCTTGCGCACCATGTCGACGAATTCGGACCGGTTGTAGACGATGCCGCCCCCCGATCCGCCCATGGTGAAGCTCGGGCGGATGATCGCCGGCAGGCCGGTGATCTCCAGGCCCGCGAGCGCCTCCTCGACGGTATGCGCGATGGCCGAGCGGGCGCTTTCCAGCCCGATCTTGTCCATCGCCACCTTGAACTTCTGGCGGTCCTCGGCCTTGTCGATCGCCTCGGCATCGGCGCCGATCATCTGGACGCCGAACTTTTCCAGCGTACCGTCATGGAACAGCGCCAGCGCGGTGTTGAGCGCGGTCTGCCCGCCCATCGTCGGCAGGACCGCGTCCGGGCGCTCCTTCTCGATGATCTTGGCGACCACGGCGGGCGTGATCGGCTCGACATAGGTCGCGTCGGCCAGCTCGGGATCGGTCATGATCGTCGCCGGGTTCGAATTGACCAGGACGATGCGATAGCCCTCTTCCTTCAGCGCCTTGATCGCCTGCGTGCCCGAATAATCGAACTCGCACGCCTGACCGATGACGATCGGCCCCGCGCCGATGACGAGGATGGAGGAGATGTCGGTGCGTTTAGGCATCTATCTGGTGACCAATTATCGGGCGAACGCCCATTGTTGATAAGCGACGTTGGACACAGTCGAAGTCCTGACTGTGGCCATCCGTCCCATATTCCACCGCAACCAAACCACCCTGGGGGCCCTTGTGGTCGCGAACATGGTAGATGAAGCTTCTGTCCACACGGCATTCGCTCGCCGCCTGATACAAAACATCCTCACCGGCCGAAGGGCTGACTACCCAGACAGCTCCACCGACAATGATGGATAGGCCGCCGAAAAGTATGGCCCACTCGCGGCGTTTCACCGCAATGATCCCACAAACTTTTCGAACAGATACAAACTATCCTGCGGCCCCGGGCTGGCCTCCGGATGATACTGCACGCTGAACGCCGGGCGATCCGTCAGTTCCAGCCCCGCGTTGCTCCCGTCGAACAGCGACACATGCGTCTCGCGCACGTTGGCGGGCAGCGACTCCCGTTCCACCGCGAAGCCGTGGTTCATGCTGGTGATCTCGACCGCGCCATCGCTCAGGCGCTTGACCGGATGGTTGGCGCCGCGGTGGCCCTGGAACATCTTCGTCGTCCGCGCGCCCACCGCGAGGCCAAGCAGCTGATGCCCGAGGCAGATGCCGAACAGCGGCTTGCCCGTATCGAGCAATTGCCGGATCACCGGCACCGCATAGTCCCCGGTCGCGGCCGGATCGCCGGGGCCGTTGGACAGGAAGATGCCGTCTGGATTCTGCGCCATCACGTCGTCGAACGTCGCCTGCGCCGGCAGCACCGTCACCTTCGCGCCGGCCTTCACCAGATTGCGGAAGATGTTGTGCTTGCTGCCGTAATCGATCGCGACGACGTGCGGGCGCTCGCCCTCGCCGGCCGCGCCATAACCGAAGCCCAGCCGCCACACGTCGCCCTCGCGCGCTTCGCCCCAGGCGTAATGCGTCTCGGTCGACACGGTCTTGGCGAGGTCCATCCCCTCCAGCCCCGGCCAGGCGCGCGCCATCTCCAGCAGCGCATCAAGGTCGAACTCGCCGCTCGCCGAATGCGCGACCACGCCATTCGGCGCACCGCCCGCGCGGATGCGGCGGGTCAGCGCGCGCGTGTCGATGCCCGACAGGCCGATGCGCGCATGCCGCTTCATCCAGCCGTCCAGCCGCTCGACCGCGCGGAAGTTCGACGGCTCGGTCACGTCCTGCCGCACGATCATGCCAAGCGCATGCGGCGCATCCGCCTCGATATCGTCGGGATTGGCGCCGACGTTGCCGATGTGCGGGAAGGTGAAGGTGATGATCTGGCCCGCGAACGACGGGTCGGTCATGATCTCCTGGTATCCGGTCATCGCGGTGTGGAAACACACCTCGCCCACCGCCGCGCCTTCCGCGCCGAAACCGCGGCCCCAGGCCACCTCGCCGTTCGCAAGAACCAGAACGCCCGTGGCCCCATCGGGCTTTGCGGGCATGGCAATGGGCTTAGGCTCGGCCATGGCTTGGCGGGCACTCCTGAAGGTTTCGTCTATGTCGCTAAGTGGCGCCCGCTACCCCCCAGCTTGGTCTAGGTCAACCGGTTCACGGGGCCGCCGCTTTCCGCTAGGGTCACCGGCTTTCCCGTATTCGAGGCTTTCTTCCATGATTCGCGACGACATCAAGGCCGCCCAGGTCTCCGCCATGAAGGCCGGCGACAAGGAAGCGCGCGCCGCGATCGGCCTGATCCAGGCGGCGATCAAGAACCGCGACATCGAACTGCGCACCGGCACCGCCCCGACGGATGACGATGCCGTGGTGGTCGAGGTGCTGCAAAAGATGGTCAAGCAGCGCCGCGAATCGATCCAGATGTACGAAAGCGGCGGCCGCCAGGAACTCGCCGACGCCGAAAAGGCCGAGGTCGCGGTGATCGAACGCTTCCTCCCCGCCCAGATGAGCGACGCCGAAACGACCGCGGCGATCGAGGCGATCAAGGCGGAACTCGGTGCCACCGGCATGAAGGACATGGGCCGCGTCATGGCCGAACTGAAAGCCCGCCACGCCGCGAACCTCGACATGAGCAAGGCGAGCGGCCTGGTGAAGGCCGCGCTGTCGTAAGCGAAGGCGCGCAACGCCCACCCCACCCACTCCGTCACCCCGGACTTGTTCCGGGGTCCACCGGGCGGCGGGGGCAGCGCAAGAGGCTCCAGCCGCCCCCCTCGCCGCAGAGTGGACCCCGGATCAAGTCCGGGGTGACGAGGGATTTGCGGCAGTCGACGCCAACCACGCCTCTGTCCTACACGGAACAAACCGTGTATAGAGCACCTCGCTCTTTGCCATCGTCCACCCGACCCGCGCTCCCGGGGCGCGAACGGCCATTCCCGCGGCCCGCTCGCACAGGGCCGCATTCCGAACGTTACATACTGTCCACTTCGTCCACTTCCGCGCGCCTCCGGCATCGGCGCATTGCCTAAACGCCCCTCGTCGGGCATAGTAGAATCGCACGCATGAGCCTGTCCCCGCAGTTCCTCGACGAGCTTCGCGCCCGTACGTCGCTGTCGGCGCTGATCGGCAAGACGACCAAGCTGACCAAGGCCGGCCGCGAGATGCGCGGCTGCTGCCCGTTCCACAACGAAAAGACGCCCAGCTTCTACGTCAACGACGACAAGGGCTTCTATCACTGCTTCGGCTGTTCGGCGCATGGCGATGCGATTCGGTGGATGACCGATCAGCGCGGCCTGCCCTTCATCGATGCGGTGAAGGAACTGGCGCAGGCCGCCGGCATGGAGATGCCCGCGCAGGACCGTCGCGCCGCTGCCAAGGCCGAACGCGCCAAGGGCCTGCATGACGCGATGGCCGACGCCGCGTCGTGGTTCACCGAACAGCTGAACGGCATCGGCGGCACCGAAGCCCGCGCTGTCCTCGCCAAGCGCGGCATCACCCCCGACACCGCCCGCACCTTCGGCATGGGCTTCTCCCCGGACAGCCGCGGCAAGCTGAAGACCGCGCTGAAGGATTACGGCGACCCCGCGCTCGTCGAATGTGGCCTGCTGATCCAGGTCGAGGGCAAGGACCCGTACGACCGCTTCCGCGGCCGGCTGATGATCCCGATCCGCGACGCCCGCGGCCGCGTGATCGCCTTCGGCGGCCGCGTGATCGGCGACGGCGAGCCCAAGTACCTCAACTCGCCCGACACGCCGCTCTTCGACAAGGGCCGAACGCTCTACAACCTCGACCGCGCCGCCCCCGCCGCCCGCAAAGCGAACCGCGTGCTGGTGGTCGAAGGCTATATGGACGTCATCGCGCTGTCGCAGGCTGGCATCCACGAAGCCGTCGCCCCGCTCGGCACCGCGCTCACCGAAGCGCAGCTCGAACGGCTGTGGCGGATGGTCGACGTGCCGATCCTCTGCTTCGATGGCGACAGTGCCGGACAGAAGGCGGCGTTGCGGGCGGCGAACCGCGCCCTCCCCATGCTCGCCCCCGGCCGCAGCCTGTCCTTCGTCACGCTGCCTCAGGGGCAGGACCCCGACGATCTGGTGAAGGCCGGCGGCGCCGCCGCGATGGAGGCATTGCTCGGCCAGCCCCAGCCGCTGGTCGACCGCCTGTGGCAGAGCGAGGTCGCCGCCGGTCCGCTCGACACGCCCGAACAGCGCGCCGGCCTGAAGCAACGGCTCGCCGATCTCGCCGCGACGATCGCCGACGTGTCGGTCCGCAAGGAATATGAAAGCGACTTCCGCAATCGCTTCTACGAGCATTTCGCGCCGAAACGCCGCGCCTTCACCCCCAACGCATCGCGCCCCCAGGGCAAGCGTGGACCGGACGGCCAGTGGAAACAGCCGATCGCCCCGCCGACCGAGGATGTGAAGGCCTTCCACGCCGCCGGCATCGATCGTGTGCTCGCCAAGGCAGTGCTCGCCGGCCTGATCCGCCATCCGGTGGAGATCGCCCGGCATATGGAGGTGCTTGGCAGCCTCAAAC
The DNA here is from genome assembly GCF_001638925.1 of Sphingomonas sp. NIC1. Classification (NCBI taxonomy): domain Bacteria; kingdom Pseudomonadati; phylum Pseudomonadota; class Alphaproteobacteria; order Sphingomonadales; family Sphingomonadaceae; genus Sphingomonas; species Sphingomonas sp. NIC1. The sequence continues at coordinate 2,469,950 of NZ_CP015521.1, read as the reverse complement.
TGGTCGATGGCGCGCTCGGCCGCTTGTTCGAAGCGGTCGTCGATGTCGCGCTCGAGGATCAGGCGCTTGATAGCGCGCGTCTGCGCACCATATTGGCGCGGAGTGGGTTCGATACGATCGCCAGCGATTTGTTGAGGGCCGACACGATGCCCTATTCGTTCACGCAAAGCGGCGGCGACGTCAGCCGCGCCCGGGCCGATCTTGACGAGGCGATCGCCATTCTGGTGGCCCGCCCCGAAGTCGACCTGGCCCTGCACGAGGCGACCGTCTCGATGCAGGCGCATTTCACCGATGCGGCGTTCGAACGGCAAGTGGCATTGGTGAAAGAGAAACAGGCGTTGGAGCTTCGACTTGCAAATCTCGTGCAAGCGAACGAAGACGCCCGAGCGTTTGGTTCCGAGGACAATTGATGGCGAAGCTTAACGGTAACGGTGGTGACGACGGTAGCGATGGGGCCGATGCACCGCTGATCGACCTGAACGATGCCGACATCAAAAAGCTGATCGCGCGCGCCAAGAAGCGCGGCTACATCACCTACGACCAGCTGAACGAGGCGCTGCCGCAGGACCAGATGTCCTCCGACCAGCTCGAAGATATCATGGCCGCCCTCAACGAGATGGGCGTCAATATCGTCGAGAACGAGGAAGCCGGCGAGGACGGTGACGAGAAGGAAGCGTCCGAGGAGGACGAGGCCGAGGTCACCGAGGTCGACGGCGATGGCACCGCCGCGCCTGCGCTCGAAACCAAGAAGAAGGAAACCGTCGACCGGACCGACGATCCGGTCCGCATGTACCTGCGCGAAATGGGCGCGGTCGAACTGCTCAGCCGCGAAGGCGAAATCGCCATCGCCAAGCGGATCGAGGCCGGTCGGGACACGATGATCCTGGGCCTGTGCGAATCGCCGATCACCTTCAACGCCATCATCGACTGGTCGACGCAGCTCAACGAAGGCACGATGCAGCTGCGCGAGATCCTCGATCTCGACGCGATGCTGTCGAAGGGTCCGTCGGCCGAGCAGGTCGAAGGCGCCGAGGACGACGACACCGGCGAGATCAGCGAAAAGACCGCCGGCGCCAGCTTCAAGGAAGAGGCCGAGCCCGAGGAAGCGTCTGCGGACGACGAGGACGAGGACGGCAGTCCGCGCCCGCCGCGTCCCAGCGACGACGAGGAGGAGGACAACACCCTCAGCCTCGCGCAGATGGAAGAGACGCTCAAGCCGCAGGCGCTCGAGCGGTTCGCCAACATCACGGCGCTGTACAAGAAGTTCAGCAAGATCCAGCAGGCGCGCCTCGATGCGATGCAGGCGGGTGGCGAGCTGTCGGCCGCGGACGAGCGCAAGTATCAGAAGCTGCGCGAAGAGCTGACCGCCGAGGTCGAGAGCGTCCAGTTCCACAACGCCAAGATCGAATATCTCGTCGACCAGCTCTACGCTTTCAACCGGCGCCTCACCGCGCTCGGCGGCCAAATGCTGCGTCTGGCGGAACGCCACAAGGTCAGCCGCAAGGACTTCCTCGACCGCTATGTCGGCCACGAGACCGACGACACGTGGCTGCAATCGGTCGCGAAGCTCGACAAGAAGTGGGGCAATTTCGCTGCCAACGAGGAAGCGGCGGTCGATCGCATCCGTGGCGAGATCAGCGAGATTTCGCAGCAGACCGGCATGGCGCTCGGCGAATTCCGCCGCATCGTCAACATGGTGCAGAAGGCGGAGCGCGAGGCGCGCATCGCCAAGAAGGAGATGGTCGAGGCGAACCTGCGCCTCGTGATCTCGATCGCCAAGAAGTACACGAACCGCGGCCTGCAGTTCCTGGACCTGATCCAGGAGGGCAACATCGGCCTGATGAAGGCCGTGGACAAGTTCGAATATCGTCGCGGCTACAAGTTCTCGACCTATGCGACCTGGTGGATTCGCCAGGCGATCACGCGCTCGATCGCGGATCAGGCGCGCACGATCCGTATCCCGGTCCACATGATCGAGACGATCAACAAGCTGGTGCGCACCAGCCGCCAGTTCCTGCACGAACAGGGCCGCGAGCCGACCCCGGAGGAGATGGCCGAGCGCCTCTCCATGCCGCTGGAGAAGGTCCGCAAGGTGATGAAGATCGCCAAGGAGCCGATCTCCCTCGAAACGCCGATCGGCGACGAGGAAGACAGCCACCTGGGCGATTTCATCGAGGACAAGAACGCGGTCATTCCGGTCGACGCCGCGATCCAGGCGAACCTGAAGGAAACGGTCACCCGCGTGCTCGCGTCGCTGACCCCGCGTGAGGAGCGCGTGCTGCGCATGCGCTTCGGCATCGGCATGAACACCGATCACACGCTGGAAGAGGTCGGCCAGCAGTTCTCGGTCACGCGCGAACGTATCCGCCAGATCGAGGCCAAGGCGCTGCGCAAGCTGAAGCACCCCAGCCGCAGCCGCAAGATGCGCTCGTTCCTGGATCAGTAACTGCCCGCCCAATTTCCGTTCGCCCTGAGCCTGTCGAAGGGCGGGCTTCCACAAGCATCGTCATCGCTTGCGGAAGCCCGTGCTTCGACAGTGAGCCAGGTCAAACCATCCCCCGGATGGTTTCAGCCGAGCCTGGGGGGCTCGGCGGCCTGCTCACCAGCACGAACGGATGGGAACGGGGCGGCCCCTACCCCATCCGCCCCCTCAGGTTGAACAGGATCACCAGCGTCCCGCTCGCCATCAGTGCGATGATCAGCGCGGTGAACAGGATCAGCTGCAGGTCGTGCCGCGACGACCGCTTCAGCCCGATGTGGAGGAAGCAGCGGAACTGCACCACCATCTGCACGAACCCCAGCGCCAGCACGATCCCGAACGTCGTCCGGCTCGCAAAGCTCAGCCAGCGCACCGCGACGAATGCCGCGGCCGTTAGCGCCAGCGACCCCGCATAGCCGATCGCATAGGTCCGTAGCGCCGCCGCCCGCCCCTTGGCCGGATCGCTCATCGGATCGCCCCCGGCAGATAGACCAGGCTGAAGATCGCGATCCAGACGATGTCGATCAGGTGCCAGAACAGCCCCAGCCGCAGCAGATTGACCCGCACCCTGGCATCGCAACCGTAAGCCAATATCTGCCCGATCATCACCACCAACCAGAAGCTGCCCAGCGTGACATGCAGCCCATGCAGCCCGACGAGGGCGAAGAAGGACGACAGGAAGCCGCTCCGGGTCGGAACGGCGCCATGAGCGAACATTGTCGCAAAGTCGTTTGCCTCCAAAGCCAGGAAGCTCAGCCCTAGCCCCAATGTTGCGACCAGCCAGCCGATCAGCACGCGCCGCGGCTCGCGCCAGGTCATGGCGACGCTCGCGCGGCCGAACGTCGCACTGCTGGTCAGGAGCAGCAGCGTTTCGACGAAGGTCGGCAGCAGCTTGAACTCGGACGCCGGCGTCGGCCCGCCGACGGTATTGCCGACCATCGTGCCATAGGTCGCGAACAGCAACGCGAAGAGCACGGCGTCGCTCATCAGGAACAGCCAGAAGCCGAAGATCGCCGTCTCCGCCCGCTCCTTGTCCAACCCCTCGCTTTTACCGAGCGGCAGGCCGACATGCGCCAGTTCGGGATCGCTCATGCCTTGATCTCCGCCCGACCGCGGTTGGCGTCGCTCATTTCCGTCTGCCGCGGCGTCGGCAACGTCGCATGGACCAACGCGAGCCAGGCATCATGCTCCGCCGCGACCTGCCGCGCCGGAATAGTCCGGTGCTGCCCCCGCCCGAAGCTGCGCAACACCACCGCCGCAACTATCAGCTCGACACCCACCACCGCGAGCCACCACATCCCCCACACCAGCCCGAATGCCGCCATCGCCGCGGACAGGCCGATTGCCATACCGCTCATGGCATTGCGCGGCATGTCGATCGCCTCATAGCCTGCGGGCCGCCGGTACGGATCGGGCTTCGCCGCATCGTGCTTGCGGTCGTAGAACCAGTCGCGCCGGTCGACCGGCGGCAACACGGCAAAGTTATATGCCGGCGGCGGAGACGGGATCGCCCATTCAAGGCTCCGCCCGTCCCATGGATCGCCAGCCAGCACCCGGCGCCGCTCCCGATCGCGGATGCTCACCCACAATTGCATACCCAGCGAGGCGAGCGCGGCGAGCAGCACGAATGCGCCGACGCAGGCGACATACAGCCACGGTCGGAAATCGGGTTCGAAGATCGCACTCGTCCGCCGCGCCATCCCGCTCGCGCCGAGCACGTACAATGGCATGAACGCGAGGTAGAAGCCCCCCACCCAGCACGCCACCGCAACCCGCCCCCAGCGTTCGTCGAGGCGGAACCCGAACGCCTTGGGAAACCAATAGGTGTAACCGGCGAGCATCCCGTACAGCAGCCCCGGGATCAGCATGTTGTGGAAGTGCGCGACGAGGAACAGCGTGTTGTGGACGAGGTAATCGAGCGGCGGCATCGCCAGCACGATCCCGGTCAGGCCGCCAAGCACGAACGTCATCATGAAGGCGATGGCATACAGCATCGGCACGCTGAACCGCACCTCGCCGCGAAACATCGTCCAGATCCAGTCGTAGATCTTCACGCCCGTCGGCACGCCGATCGTCATCGTCGCGATGCCGAACACCGCGTTGATCTCAGCCGATTGCCCCATGGTGAAGAAGTGGTGGACCCAGACGGTGAAGCTCAACACCGCGATCGCCATCGTTGCGATGACCAGCGAGGTATATCCGTACAGGTCCTTGCCGGAGAAGGTCGACACGACTTCCGAATAGACGCCGAAGGCGGGCAGGATCAGGATGTACACCTCCGGGTGGCCGAACAGCCAGAAGAGGTTGGCGTAGTTCATCATGTTCCCACCGAGGTCGTTGGTGAACATGTGGAAGCCCAGATATCGGTCGAGCGCGAGCAGGCCCGTCGCGACGGTCAGCGGCGGCAGCGCGAAGATCATCAGGATCGCGGTGCAGAGCGACGTCCAGCAGAACATCGGCATGCGCATCATGGTCATGCCCGGACAGCGTAGCTTGTACAGCGTGCAGGCGATGTTGATTCCCGCCATCGTCGAGCTGATCGACGACAGCGTCACCGCCCAGATCCAGTAATCGACGCCGACGCCGGGGCTGAACGCGCGCTCGGTATAGGGCGGATAGCCGCTCCACCCGCCGGTCGAAAACTGTCCGACGACGAGGCTCGCCATCATCAGCCCCGCGGCACCGATCGTCAGCCACAGCGCGATCGAATTGGCCCATGGGAAGGCCATGTCGCGCGCGCCGATCTGCAAAGGCATGACGTAATTGATCAGGCCAGTGAGGAACGGCATCGCCATGAAGAAGATCATGATCGACCCGTGCGTCGAGAACAGCTGGCCGAAATGATCGGGCGACAGGAAGCCCGGATCGCCGATCGCCACCGCCTGCTGCACGCGCATCAGCACCGCCTCGACCAGCGCGCGGGCGAGCATCACGAAGGCCGTCACGATGTACATGATGCCGATCTTCTTGTGGTCGAGGCTGGTCAGCCATTCCGTCCACAGCCGGCCCCACAATCGATAGCGGGTCAACAACACCACGACTACAACGGCGCCGATCACCACCAGCCCGCCGGCCGCGGCACCGACGATCTCGCTCGCATTCGGATCCTGCCACGCCCGTACGAACGGCAGATCGGCCCAGGCGAACCGCCCCAGCAGCGCCGGGAAGACGGGGGACGCGGCGGTCATCGATGATCCTTTTTATGGCCGTGATCGCCCGCCTGGGCGACGACCCGGTCGAAGAGCTGCGGCGTCACACTGGAAAAGACGACTGGTTGCGCGATGACCGAACGCGCCGAAAGCCGCCGCCACGTCGCCGCATCGAGTGGGCGGTTGGCTCCTCGCGCCTGCGTCAGCCAGCGATCGTACGCGCCAGCCGGAAGCGCCACCACGTCGAAGCGCTGATGTGCAAAGCCGTCACCATTGTATTGCGTGTTGGCGCCGCGAAAGGTGCCGGGGCGCGATGCCATGATGTGGAGCTGCGTCGTCATACCCGCCATCGCATAGACCTGCCCCGCAAGCTGCGGGATCATCAGCGACTGCATCACCGTACCGCTGGTCAGCCGGATACGCACCGGACGCCCGACGGGAATGGTCAGCCGATCGACCGAAGCGACGCCCTGCCCCGGATAGATAAACACCCATTTCCAATCGAGTGCGATCGCCTGCACCTCGACCGGTGACCTGCCGGGAAGCGGCCGATAGGGATCGTCGCGGATCGTATGGTGCCACAGCAGCACCGCCAGACCGATGACGATCGCGGTTGGCGGGATCCAGATCAGCGCCTCGACCGGCCAGGAAAACGACCAGTTCGGGCGATAGGCATGGCGGGTGTTCGACAGCCGGTAATGCCAGGCGAACAGCGGCACGAGCAGCAGCACCGGGCCGGCGACGAAGACGAGCACGCAGGCGAGCACGACGAACAGATGACGCTGATCCGCTGCAACCGGCCCGGCGGCGTTGGCGAACCCGTGCGACAGCGCGGCACAGCCACTCGACGCCAGCACCAGCGCACCGCCGACCACCAGCCGCACGAGACCCTTTGTGCGCACGTCGTCCCCTTCTCGATCCGGTCCCCATCGCCGGCATCCCATGTCGTCAGACGAATGCCCGGCAGGCCGGTTCCCACGCGATCAACGCGAGGATCGGCTGGCTTGGTTCAGCGCTTACCGCAGCTCACCGGTCCCGGCGGCGCGCTGGCGATGCGGATGCCCGAGACATCCATGCCGAGCCGCCCGGTGGTCGCGATCACCCAGGGGCGCTGCACCGCCCCCATCGTCGCCCCACCCTGCGCAAAGCAGCGCAGCGGCACGGCGATCTGCCGCCATTCGCCGACTTCGCCTTTCAGTGCACCGGTGATCGGCAAGGTGCCGGCCGCCTTACCCAGCACCCCCAGCGTTACCTCCGCGGTGGGCGCCTGCGTCACACGATAGTCGACGATCAGGCTAAGATCGCCATTCGTCTCGCGCGTCAGATCGATCGGCGTCGCCTCGTCCAGATAGGCACTCGCTGCACCCGTGCCGGCGAAGGTGAGGCGCAGGCTATCCTCCTGCGACGTGCGATCGACCCGGCTTAGCTGCACCGGTCCCTGTGTCTCCAACCGCGCGCCGGGGACGATGCGCCCGCGCACGAACAGAGCGTTCTGATCGGCCGCACCGCCCGCAGGCCTTGCCTCGCTCAGCTGCGGCACCGTCGAGCCCTTCGCATAGGTCAAGCCGTAGCCGAACGGGAACAGCGGGTCGTAGTTCGGATCGCGCCGGTTGAGCACATATTGATCGAGCCGCTTGGGCCACGAAAAGCTGAGCGTACCGTGAAAGTCGTTGCGCGGCTTGCCGTCGCGCCCTGCAATCAGCACGTCGGCGACGCCGCCGCCCTCCGTGCCGGGCAGGAAAGCCGCGACGAAAGCATCGGCCGCGTTCAACTCCGGGTTCACCCACAGCGGCCGCCCCGACAGGAACACCGCGACGACCGGGATACCGGCCGCCTTCAGCCTCTTCAGCAGCGCAAGGTCGCTCTTGTCTTCGGGGCTATATTCCAGCGTCGGGCGGTCGCCGGTAAATTCGGCGTAGGGCGTTTCGCCGAACACGACGATCGCAGCATCGGGCTTGGTCGTATACGCGCCATCGACCGCCAGCGTCGCCTTGCCGCCGCCCGCCCGCACCGCCCGATCGATCCCGCTCCAGATCGACTGGCCGTTCGGGAAGGCGGCATTGGTGACGCCCGTGCCCTGCCAGGTGATCGACCAGCCGCCCGACTGCTGGCCGATATTGTCCGCGCCGCGGCCGGCGACGAGGATATTGGCACTGGACTTCAGGGGCAGCACGCCGCCGTTGTTCTTGAGTAGCACGAGCGATTCACGCACCGCCTGACGCGCGATCGCGCGATGCTCGGGAGAACCCAGCAGGTCGAACTTGCCCGCCATCGGCCGCGACGACGGCCGCCCGGCATCGAACGTGCCCGCCAGCATCTTGACCCGCAGGATCCGCCGTACCGCATCGTCCAGCCGCGCGGCCGGGATCGTCCCGTCCTTCGCCTCGCGCAGCGTGTTCGCGTACAGCTCCTTCCACTTCGGGCCGGAATACATGAACATGTCGAGGCCTGCATTGATCGCTGCCGGGCAATCCTCGTTGCTGCACCCTGGCACCTGGCCGTGCGCGTTCCAGTCCCCGATCGCGAAGCCGTCGAAGCCCATGCGCTGCTTCAGCACGCCGGTCAGCAGGCTCTTGTTGCCGGTCATCTTGACGCCGTTCCAGCTGGAAAAGCTCGGCATGACGGTCAGCGCGCCCGCGGCGAGGCCGCTTTTGTAGCCCGCAGCATGGACGTCGCGCAGCACCTGTTCGCTGACGCGCGTATCGCCCTGATCACGGCCGCCGGTGCCGCCATCGCCCAGGAAATGCTTCACCGAGGAAATGACATGGCCGGGCGCCATGAAGTCCTGACCGACCGCGCCCTGCAGCCCTTCGACCATCTGCCCGGCATAGGCCTGAACGATCTCCGGCTCTTCGGAATAGCTTTCGTAGGTCCGACCCCAGCGGTCGTCCTGCACCACCGCGACCGTCGGCGCGAAGCTCCAGTCGATACCGGTCGCCGCCGTTTCCGCCGCGGTCGCCGCGCCGATACGCCGGATCAGCGCAGGGTCGCGCGTCGCGCCAAGGCCGATATTGTGCGGGAACAGCGTCGCGCCGACGATATTGTTGTCGCCATGCACCGCGTCGGTGCCCCAGATGATCGGCACGACCGGCCGCCCATCGCTGCGCTTCACCGACGCGTCGTAGAATGCGTCGAACAGCTTCAACCATTCCGCGGCAGGGGCGAATTCATCGCCGTTGGGCGCAGAATTGCCGCCGTTGAGGACCGAACCGAGTTTGTACGTCTCGAGGTCCTTGGGCGTGATCGAGGCGATATCGACCTGGATCAGCTGGCCGACCTTATCCTCCACGCTCATCCGCTTCAGGATCGCGTCGACCCGCGCCTCGACCTTCGGATTGCGTTTCAGCTTCATCGGCAGCGTCGGCCACAGCTCGGGGTGCGCGACGCCGGCAGAGGCCGCCTGCTGCGCAAGCCCCTCCCCTGTCACCATGCCGGCCGCCAGAGCGCTGGCGGCAACGATCATCGCCACGCTGCGGGAAAACGCCATTCAACCTCTCCTGATCCTGTCGGGCTGACTTGCCGGGCAGAGGCGAGCGCCGTCAACCGCTTAGGTCCGCGCTTCATGGTTTCGCTATCATAAAACCATTACCAGCAGTGGCACCCAGCTACCCTTCGAGATAATTGCATGCGATTCGCAATAGCGATATTGGCCCCGCCGTTACCAAAGGGGATTTCATGTCAGCTTTCGCATTGCTCGCCGGAACTGCGCTGGTCGCGTTGACACCGGGCGCCGCCGCCACCGACGATACTACCGACGCCCAGCGTAAGGTCGCAGATGGCCAGTCGGGCGGGGATATCCTCGTCGAGGGCCACGTGACCGAAGCGCAGGCGTCGACCAAGACCGACACGCCGGCGATCGAGGTGCCGCAGCCGGTCACGGTCATCCCGAGCGAGACCTATCTGTCGCAGGGCGCGATCAGCGTTGCCGATACGATGCGCTATGCGGCGGGCGTGCTGACCGACCCGTATGGCCGCGACACGCGCGTCGACACGTTCACGATCCGCGGCGTCAGTGCGCTCCAGTTTCGTGACGGCATGCGTGACATCTACAGCTATTACGTCAACATCGCGTCGGACCCGTACAATTTCTCGCGGGTCGAGGTGGTGCGCGGCCCCGCCTCGGTCTTGTTCGGACAGGGATCGATCGGCGGGCTCGTCAATCTCGTGTCGAAGACGCCGGTGTTCACGAACACGGGCGAGGTGCAGCTGACCTATGGCAGCTTCGATCGCAAGGAGGTGCTGGCCGACCTCAACCTTGCAGCCGGCGACAAGCTGGCGGGGCGCATCGTCGCGCGGGTGCGCGATTCGGGCACCTATGTCGATCACGTTCCCGACGACCGGATCATGATCGCCCCTTCGGTCACCTGGCGCCCGGACGCGCGCACCGATGTGACGCTGCTCGGCCTCTACCAGCAGGACAAGACCGGATCGACGCTCAACTTCCTGCCGATCGTCGGCACGGTGCGCGACAATCGCGGGCGGCCGCCGCTCGATCCCTATCTCTTCGTCGGCAAGCCCGGCTGGGATCGGTATGACGGACGCATGTGGCAGGGGTCGGGGCTGCTGACCCACCGGTTCAGCGATGCAGTGAAACTGAGCCTGAAGGCGCGCTACATCGATAGCCACCTCACCTATAACACCCATTATCCCGACAGTTATTCGAACCCGACGGATCCTTACGTGCCGGGCAGCGACGGCCGTCTGATCGGCGTTTACGCGGGGTCCCAGCTCGGGCGGCTGAACGTCTTGTCCACGGACAATAACGTGCAGGCCCGCTTCAACACCGGCGCGCATATCGAGCACACATTGCTCGCGGGGGTCGACTACAGTTGGAACAAGGTCGGCATCACGTCAGCCTATGATTACCAGACGATCGACCTGTACAATATCGACTATGCCACGCTCGCGACGCCGGTCGCCACCGACCCCTATTCGCGCACGACCCAGTCCCAGTTGGGCCTGTATGCGCAGGATCAGCTACGCTTCTACGATCGCGTGTCGCTCGTCCTCGGCGTCCGCCGTGATCATGTGATCGGCCACAGCGGCGCAACCCGCACATCGGACAGCGCCACCACCTTCCGCGCCGGCATCATCGGCGAGGTCGCGGCGAACATCTCGCCCTTCTTCAGCTATACCGAAAGCTTCCAGCCGATCGCAGGGACGACCAGCGATGGCAGGCCGTTCCGTCCGCAGACCGGCACGCAATTCGAAGCGGGCGCCAAGTGGCAGCCGGGCCCGAACACAATGGTCACCGCCACCGCCTTCCGCATCAAGGAAAACGGCCGCCCGATCACCGGCCCCGGCATGCGGATCACGCAGACCGGCGAACTGTTGACGAAGGGGTTCGAGGTCGAAGCGACGCACAGCCTGCCCGGCCGGTTCGACCTGTCGCTCGCCTATGGCCACAACACGATTACCGGCGACGAGGAAGCGGCGGGATATTTCCCGCGCACCATCGCGTCGGCGTGGACGACGAAGAGCTTCGACGCAGCGCTCGGCACGCTGCGGCTGGGTGCGGGCGTGCGCTATGCCGGCCGGCAGGTGACGAGCGACGCCAATTGGTCGATCGTCACGCCGGCCCGCGCGATGGTCGACGCCCTCGCCGAGATCACGCGCGAGCGGTGGCGGCTGTCGCTCAACGCGACCAACCTGTTCGACCGGCGGGGCTATGCCTCATGCCTGGTCCGCGGCGACTGTTTCGCCAACGCGCCGCGCAACGTGATGCTGTCGCTGCGCTACGGCATCTGACGATACGGCTGGCGCGACCTAGCGCGCCAGCCACCCGCCATCGACGGCGAGGATATGGCCCTGGACGTACGCCGCGGCGTCGGAGGCGAGGAACACGGCTGCGCCGCCGAGGTCGGCGGCATCGCCCCAGCGCCCCGCCGGGATGCGATCGAGGATCGCGGCGTTGCGCGCTTCGTCGGCTTGCAGCGCAGCAGTGTTGTTGGTCGCGATGTATCCCGGCGCGATCGCGTTCACGCTCAGCCCATGCTTCGCCCATTCGTTGGCGAGCAGCTTGGTGAGGCCGCCGATCCCCGACTTTGACGCGGTGTAGCTCGGCACGCGGATGCCGCCCTGGAAGGTCAGCATCGAGGCGATGTTGATAATTCGCCCCCTGCCCTGCGCGATCATGTGGCGCCCGGCCGCCTGACAGAGGAAGAACACCGACTTCAAATTGGTGTCGACCACCGCATCCCAATCCGCTTCGGTGAAATCGACCGCATCGGCGCGGCGGATGATCCCGGCATTGTTGACCAGGATATCAAGCCCGCCGAGCCCCGCCACCGTCTCGTCGACGATGCGCTGTACCGGCTCGATGCTCGACAGGTCGGCCGAGACGATCAGCGCGCGGCGGCCGAGATCGCGGATCGCTGCAGCGGTGTCCTCGGCCGGGGTGCGGCCGACCAGCGCGACATCGGCGCCGGCCTGCGCCAGCGCGATCGCGATCGCCTGCCCGATGCCGGTGTTCGCACCGGTCACGACCGCGACGCGGCCCGAAAGATCGAAGGGGTTCATCGTTACGCTCCTCCCCTCCCTGGAAGGGAGGGGCCGGGGTGGGTGGGGTTCGGGGATACGGTGGCCGGCAGTGCTCGCCCGTCCGTACCGCGAGCACGCCACCCCTCCCCTGTCCGGGGAGGGGCTAAGCCGTTACGCCAGCTGACAGATGTCCAGCACGGTCATGTCGGTATAATCCTGGTTCTCGCCCGCCATCGCCCAGATGAAGGCATAGGCCTTGGTGCCCGCCCCCATATGGATCGACCAGGGCGGGCTGATCACCGCTTCCTCGTTCTGCATCACGATGTGACGCGTCGCCTCGCCCTCGCCCATGAAGTGCATGACGCGGTCGGTATCGAGGTTATCGAGTTCGAAGTAGAAATAGATCTCGCTGCGCCGCTCGTGGATGTGCGGCGGCATCGTGTTCCACACGCTGCCGGGCTTCAGCACGGTGAGGCCCATCACCAGCTGCGCGCTGTCGCAGATGCCGGGGATGACGAGCTGGAAGATCGTGCGCTCGTTCGATTCGGCGAGGCTGCCGCGCTCGAGCGCATTGGCGTCGGCGATACCGAGTTTCCGCGTCGTATAGGCCTGATGCGCCGGGCATGAGGCGAGATAGAAACGCGCGCCGTCACCCGAAAACTGAACGTCCTTCGCGCCCATCGTGACGTAGAGGCAGTCCTTGTTGCCGAGCGTGAAGCTCTCACCATCGACCGTCACAATGCCGTCGACCTTGCCGACGTTGACGATCGCCATCTCGCGGCGCTCGAGGAACGGATGGCCCGCCGCCGACGCCGGCTCGGTCTGGTCGGGCAGCTTGACGCTGCCGCTCGCCACCGCGACGCCGCCGATCACGAAGCGCTCGGCGTGCGTGTAGTTCAACACGCACTCGCCGTCGCGGAACAGTCCCTGGATCAGATACCGATCGCGCAGCTCGTCGTTCGACACGCACTCCATCATGTCCGGATGCGTCGCGTAATAGGTCCGGTCGTACATCAGTGATTGTCCTTGGTAAGCGGCAGGTCGAGCCCCAGCCGATAGATGCGGTTGGCGTTGCCGGCGAACAGCGCACGGCGGTCGCTATCGCCCAGATCGATGACGGCGGCATGGCACGCCTCCATCTGCGCGTCGATACTGCCGAACAGGCGGTCGGTCGGCAGATCGCTCGCGACCATCGCCCGCTCCGGGCCGAACAGATCGATGACGGTGCGCACCGTGTCGCGCACGAACGCCGCATCCCAGTCGCGGCGGGCGAATCCGAAACCGGACAGCTTCACCGCTACCTGCGGACACGCGGCCAGCGCAGCAAGGCCCCGACGCCAGTCGTCACACCCATCGGCATCACTCAACACCGCCATGCCAGCATGGTTGACGACCACCGGAACCTCCGGATGCCGCGCGGCGAGCGCCGCCATCGCCGGCATCTGCCCCGGATAGCATTGCAGGTCGAACGACAGGCCATGCCGCGCCAGCGCCGCAAAACCGCGCTGCCATGCGTCGTCCTGCGTCACGTCACGCGGGGTATAGCTGCGCTGCGGATCGGCGTGCCAGTTGACGATATGGCGGATGCCCCGCACCCGCGGGTGGCGTGCATGCGCGGCAAGCACTGCCTCCACCTCGGGATCGTCAAGTGCCGCGAAGGCGACGATGCCGGTCGGCAGCCCATCCGTCTCCGCCAGCCCCTCCAGCCACTCGGTCTCGGCGAGCGCGTCTGCGGGATCGGCTCCGGCATCGACATGCACCGCGCCGACGACGTTCCACCGCGCCATCTCGCGCCGGTAATCCTCGGGCAGATAGGTGCTGGCGATCGCCTCGACCGATCCGTTCGGGCCATCGTCGGCGAAGGGCGGGGCCAGCCACGGATAGCGCAGTCGCGCGAGGTCCCACAGATGGATGTGCGCGTCGACGAACGGGATCGCCGCCTCGCCGCTCTCATGCGTCATCAGTAGGTCGTCCGCCCGCCCGACGTGTCGAAGGTCGACGCGGTGGTGAAGCTGCATTCCTCGCTGGCCATGAAGCAGACCATCGCCGCGCTTTCCGCAACTTCGCCCAGCCGCCCCATCGGAATCTTGCCGCGCATATAATCGACCTGGCTCTGCGGCAGTTGCGCGAGGATCGGGCTCTCGAACGTCGCCGGGGTCAACGCATTGGCGATCACGCCCTTGCCCGCCAGTTCCTTACCCAAGGATTTGGTGAGGCCGATCACGCCCGCCTTCGTGGCCGAATAGGCCGAGGCGTTGGGATTGCCCTCTTTGCCCGCGACGGACGCGACGTTGACGATCCGGCCATAGCCGTTGGCGACGAGATGCGGCACCACCGCGCGACAGCAATAGAACAGGCCGTTCAGGTTGATGTCGACCACGCGCAGCCAGCTGTCGATCGGATATTGATCGACCAAGGCGGTCGCGCCCGTGATCCCCGCCGAACAGACGAGGATGTCGACCTTCCCCAACGCCGCAACCGTGGCATCGGTCGCGCGGGCGACGGCAGCGGCATCCGACACGTCGAACGCCTCGATATGCGTTGCCCCGATTGCCGCCTGGGTTTCGGCGAGGCGGTCGGCATCGACGTCCCACAAGGCGACGCTGCCGCCTTCCTCGACGATCCGCTTGGCGACCGCGCAGCCGAGACCCGACGCGCCGCCGGTGACGATCGCGGTGCGGCCGGCGAAGCGGCCTGCGTAGCTGGTCACGCGGGCAGCTCCATCGCGAAGGGGACGCAGGTCTGGCGCTGTTCGCCGAGGCCGGTGATGCCGAGGTGCATCGTATCGCCCGCCTTAAGGAAAATCTTGTCGGGCTTCTGCCCCTCGCCCACGCCCGGCGGCGTGCCGGTGATCAGCAGGTCGCCCGGATGCAAAGTGATGAAGCGGCTAACATAGGCGATGCATTCGGCGACCGGGAAGATCATCGTCGCCGTATTGCCGGTCTGCATCCGCTTGCCGTTGACGTCGAGGAACATGTCCAGCGCTTGGCAGTCGCCGACCTCGTCCGCCGTCACGAGCCACGGACCGACGGGGCCGAACGTGTCGCAGCCCTTGCCCTTGTCCCACTGGCTGCCGAGTTCCTTCTGGAACGCGCGTTCCGAGACGTCGTTTGCGAGCACATAACCGGCAACATGATCGAGCGCATCCGCCTGTTCGACGTAGCGGCAGGTCTTGCCGATCACGATGCCCAGTTCGACTTCCCAGTCGGTCTTCTGCGAATCCCTGGGGATCATCACCGGATCGTTCGGTCCGGTCAGGCACGAGATCGCCTTGGTGAAGAAAATCGGCTCGGGCGGCGGTTCCAGACCCGCCTCCTTGGCGTGGTCGGCATAGTTGAGGCCGATTGCGATGAACTTGCCGATGCCGGCGACGGGCACGCCGTAGCGGGGTTCCCCCTCGACCAGCGGCAGGCTGGCGGGATCGAGTGCCCCTAGGCGCGCCAGTGCCTCGGGCGTCACCTCGGCGGGCGTCACATCGGCGATCACGCCCGACAGATCGCGGATGCGGCCGTCCGCATCGATCAGGCCGGGCTTTTCGGCACCGCGGGTGCCGTAACGACAGAGCTTCATGGGACAAATCCTCAGTGCGAATAGGGGCGATGCAGCGGCACGTCGGCGTTGAGCTCGACGCCGAAGCCGGGCTTATCGAGCGCGCTCGCGCGAATGCGGCCGTTCTGCGGCACCGGTTCGCCCAGCAATTGCGGCGCGAACATCGGCACGACCTCGGTGGGGCCGGGGTGCATCATCAGGAATTCGGCGAAGGGCGAATTGTGCCGGGTGATGACGAAGTGATAGCTGTAGACGCTCGATCCGTGCGGGATCATCATCACGCCGCGGCTGTCGGCATAATTGGCGATCTTGATCAGTTCGGTCACGCCCCCGCACCAGCCCACATCGGGCTGGATGATGTCGCAACAACCCATGTCGATCAGCATGCGAAAGCCCCAGCGCGTCGCCTCATGCTCGCCGGTGGTGACGAGCAGGCCCGGCGGCGCCTTCTTGCGCAGCTCGGCATAGGCCCAGTAATCGTCGGGCGAGAGCGCCTCCTCGATCCACTTCAGCCCGCATTCGTTCCAGGCCCGATGCGCGAGCCGGGTGGCGTAATCCAGGTCGAGTGCCATCCAGCAATCGTACATCAGCCAGAAATCGTCGCCGCACTTCGCGCGCATATCGGCGAGCAGCGCGATGTTCTTCTCCATCCCCTCCAGCCCCTCGCCCGGACCGTGATGGAGCGGCAGCTTGCCACCGATGAAGCCCAATTCCTTGGCGACGTCGGGCCGCGCGCCGGTGGCGTAGAACTGCAGTTCGTCGCGCACCGCGCCACCCAGCATGTGATAGACCGGCTCGCCGCGCAGCTTCCCGAGCAGATCCCAGAGCGCAAGGTCGACGCCGGAGATGGCGTTCACCACCAGCCCCTTGCGGCCATAATATTGGGTCGAGAAATACATCTGGTCCCAGATCTTCTCGACCTCGTGCGGGCTGCGGCCTTCGAGGAAGCGGGCAAGATGCTTTTCGACGATATAGGCGGCGGGCTCGCCCCCGGTCGTCACCGCGAAGCCGATCGTGCCGTCCTCCGCCTCGATTTCGACCACCAACGTGCCCAGTACGTTGATACCGAAACTCTGCCGCGACTGGCGATATTCGGGATAGCGGCTCATCGGCGTGGCGATGTGATCGTCGATCCAATGGCCCGCGCCCTGATCGTGGTAATCCGCCCCCGCCCCGCGCGCGACGAAGGCGCGGACATGCTTGATCTTCGACAACGCCACGGCAAGCCCCTCTGCCCGGTTTACTTTCTCACTTTATGGGATAGTATACTAGCTAGTGAGACTCCGGGCGTCAATTGGCTCTTTGGCTGAAATGGCACCGGGACTACAGCACAATGGATCGACGGAGAGGAATGCGATGAAACTGCTCGAAGGCAAGACGGTGGTCGTCACCGGCGCCTCCACCGGCATCGGCCGCGCCATCGCGATCGGCGCGGCACAGCATGGCGCGGACGTCGCGATCAACTTCGCGCGCGACACGGACGGCGCGGCGCAGTGCCTCGCGGGAATCGAAGCGGCTGGCCAGCGCGGCGTGGCGATCCAGGGCGACGTCGCCGATCCCGCCACCGCGACTGATTTCATTGCGCAGGCGGTGCAGGCGTTCGGCAAGGTCGACGTCATGGTGTCGAATGCCGGCATTTGCCCCTTCCACAGCTTCCTCGACATGCCGGTCGAGACGTTCGAACGCACGATGCGCGTCAACCTGCACGGCGGCTATTATATGTGCCAGGCGGCGGCGCGGCAGATGGTCGATCAGGGCCATGGCGGGTCGATCATCGCCGTCTCGTCCATTTCGGCGCTCGTCGGCGGCGAATTCCAGACGCATTACACCCCGACCAAGGCGGGACTCCATTCGCTGATGCAGTCCGCCGCCATCGCGCTAGGCCGGCACGATATCCGCTGCAATTCGCTGCTGCCCGGCACCATCCTGACTGAGATCAACAAGGACGACCTCGCCGACGAGGGCAAGCGCACATATATGGAAGGGCGCGTGCCGCTTGGTCGGCTGGGCGTGCCGGAGGACATGGCGGGGCCGGCCGTTTTCCTCGCGTCCGACCTCGCGCGCTACGTCACCGGCGCGGCGTTGCTGGTCGATGGCGGCGCCTTCGTGAACCTGCAATAGGCGCCACCCTACCCCACCATCACGCCGCCTGCGCACGTCGCCGAGTTCGCAACGCGGATTCGGCGACGTCCGCGGCGCATGGTCCGAACTCTCTCCGGTTTGGCCACTGATCGGTCAGATATCCCGCGTTTTATCGCTCGACAGCGCCCCATGCGCCGGGCAAATAGTCCCATATTATGGCACGAGGACGCAGGTCGCTCGCGTCGCAGGAGAGCTCGACCATGCCCGCTTCCGCCGCCAAGGCCGCAACAGCCGATCCCAGCGAGGCAAAGGCCCCCTCCGGCAGCCAGACGCTGTTGCGGGGGCTCGACCTGATCGACGCCGTTGCCGATCGTCCGATCGCGCTCGCCGAACTCGCCAGCCGGCTCGGCCTGACGCGCAGCACGACGCACCGTCTCGCCAGCGCGTTGATCGACCGCCGTTTCCTCACCTTCACGCCGCGCCAAGGCTATCGCCTGGGGCCGAAGCTGCTCGAACTGGGCTTCCTCGCGCAGCAGCAGGCCGACGTCGTCCAGATCGCGCGCGACCATATCGAGGCGCTGGCGGCCGCGTCGGAAGATACGGTGCATCTCGGCGTGCGCGACCATGACCGCGCCCTGTATCTCGACAAGATCCCCGGCCGCCGCCGTGTGGAGATCAGCAGCCGCGTCGGCGACCGCCAGCCGATGACCTCGACCGGACTTGGCAAGGCGCTGATGCTCGACGATCCCGAACGGCAGTGGCAGCCGCATTTCGAGGCCGATCATAATACCGCCGATTACGACCTGTGGCTGTCGCGGATGCGCGGTTACGTCGGCCGCGGCTGCGCGTTCGACCTTGAGGAAAACGAGGATCAGATCCGTTGCGTCGCCGCCCCGATCCGCGATGCGAGCGGCCGCATCGTCGCGGCGATCAGCGTGTCGAGCGCCGCGCAATATATGTCCGACGATCGCATGACGACGCTGACCGACGAGGTGCTCGGCACCGCGCATGCGATCAGCCGCGACCTCGGCTGGCGCGACCCGGCACAGGGCTAACCCTTCTCAAATACCAATCACCGCTTGCACTATGTGGGATAGTCTTCCATACCCTGCATCACGGCCAACAAGAGCCGCGGGCGATAGGAGGATGGGTGCATATGGCGACGATGAAGCCACTGCTCAGGATCGCCGCGATCCTGCTGCCGCTGGCGGCCAGCGCCGCCGCGCAGGATCAGGCAAGCCCGATGCGTATCGTCATCGCCGGCGATTCGACCGCGAAGGATTACAACGCGCAGCAATATCCGCTGTCGGGCTGGGGCAGCATGTTGCGCTGCGCGGTCGGGCCCGAGGTGACGATCGACGATCGCGCCCAGGCGGGTCGCAGCACCAAGAGCTTCATGGCGGAAGGGCGTCTCGACGCGATCGCGCGGACGTTGAAGCCGGGCGACACGCTGCTGATCCAGTTCGGCCATAACGACGCAAACCAGGCCAAGCCCGAACGCTACACGCCCATCCCCGATTACGAAGCGAACCTGAAGCATTTCATCGCGGTCGCACGCATGGCGCATGCGCAGCCGGTGCTGATCACCCCGGTGACGCGCCGCGCCTTCAAGGACGGCCATGTCGTCCCGAGCTTCCCCACCTATTCCGCTGCCGCCAAGCGCGTCGCGGAGGAAACGAAGGTGCCGCTAATCGATCTTGCCGCGCTGTCCGAACGCTGGATCGACGCGCTGGGGCCGGACGGGTCGAAACGCTATTACCTCCATTACGCCAAGGGTGAGGGGCTGCCCGGCTATAAGGACGCGGTCGACGACGACACGCACTTCAGCGAATTGGGCGCGCGCCGCATCGCCGATCTGGTCGCGGGCGGTCTCGCCACCACCGGCCTGCCGATCGCGGGCCATGTCCTGAAGGACCGTCCGGCCCTGCGCCGCGATACGCCCGCGGGCGGCCCGTCGTGTACGCTCTGACCGCCCTGGCAGCTGCAGTGGCGGTGGTCGCGCCGGCCGCCGTGCCCGCGCGCACCTATGTCCTCGCCGGCACGACCCGCGATCCCGCCGCGATCCGCGTCGCGCCCGGCCGGGCCTATGCCGACGGGTTCGGCTATGAAGCCGATCCCCATCTCTTTTCCATCGCGGCGGCACCCGGCAATTATGCGGTGACGGTCACGCTGGGCGACCCCGCCCATGCGACCGACACGACGATCAAGGCGGAGAACCGCCGCCTGATGCTTGACGCGGTCCGCACGCGTCCCGGCGAAATCGTCACGCGGCGGTTTATCGTGAACGTCCGCAACCCCCAGCTGGCTCCGCCGCCCGCCAACGCACCCGGCGGCAGTGCGGTGCGTCTGAAGTCGCGCGAGCTCGGCGCCCTCAACTGGGACGACCGGCTGACGCTTGAGGTGCTGGGCCACGCGCCCGGCCTGCGCACCGTATCGATCGCGCCCGTCGACGTACCGACGCTGTTCCTGCTCGGCGATTCCACCGTCACCGATCAGCCCGCCGAACCCGCGGCGAGCTGGGGCCAGATGCTCCCCGCATTCCTGGCACCCGAGATCGCCGTCGCCAACCATGCGGAATCGGGCGAAACGCTGAAATCCTTCCTGACCGAGTTGCGGCTCGACAAGGTGCTGGCGAGCGCGAAACCCGGCGACATCGCGATGATCCAGTTCGGCCACAACGATCAGAAGGCGCAGTGGCCGCAGACCTATGCCGATGCGGCGACGACCTATCGCGACTATCTGCGCACCTATATCGCCGAGCTGCGCCGGCGCGGCGTCACCCCGGTGCTCGTCACCTCGCCCGAGCGGCGGATGTGGACCGCCGACGGCCATATCCGCCCGACGCTCGCCGATTATGCTGCCGCGGTTCGCGCCGTCGGTGCGGAAACGCAGACGCCGGTCATCGACCTCAACGCCGCCTCGATCCGTGTCTACGAGGCGCTGGGGCGGACGCGCGCGCCGCTCGCGTTCAACGACGACGGTCGCGACGCGACGCATCACGACAATTATGGCGCCTGGGTGCTCGCGCATATCGTCGCCGATGCTGCGCGGCGACAGGTGCCCGCGCTCGCCCGCGTGGTGCGCCGCGACCTGACCCCGCTCGCCCCCTCACAACCGCCCGCGCCCGAGGCCTTTCGCCTCGCCGCCAGCGGCGCGCACAGCACGCAACGCCCGGCAGGAAACTGACATGCCATTGGACCGCCGCACCCTGATCGCCGCCGGCCTGTCGCTCGCCGCGACGCCGCGCGTGGCGCTCGCCGCCCCCGCCGTCAGCCGCTTCCCGATCTGGCCCGCCACGCCGCCGGGCATGCCGACGCCGCCGGTCGTCGACACGTTCGTGCTGCGCGCGCCCGAGGGTCCGGCCGACAATATCGCCTGGCCGCATGTCGCGACGCCGATGCTCACCGTCTGCCCCGCGACGAAGCCGACCGGCGCGGCGGTACTGCTGATCCCCGGCGGCGGCTATGCCCGCGTCGCGGTGGGCCGCGAGCCGTCCGCCGTGGCGCGCTGGCTTGCGGCGCAGGGCGTCACAGCGTTCGACCTGCTCTACCGCCTGCCCCACGACAATTGGGCGGCTGGCCCCGATGCGCCCTTGCAGGACGCCCAGCGCGCGCTGCGAGTGATCCGTTCGCGCGCACGGGAATGGGGCATCGATCCGACCAATATCGCGGCGATGGGCTTTTCGGCGGGCGGGCATCTCGCTGCGCGCCTTGCATCGCAGTCGGCGCTCAAGACCTACGCGCCCGTAGACGCGGCGGACAGCCAGCCGACGACGATCAAGACCGTCGGCCTGTTCTTCCCGGTCATCACGATGACCCAAAGCTTCGCCCACGCTCAGTCGAAGCGCGAACTGCTCGGCAAAGCCCCCGACGCAGCGACCGCCGCACGCTACTCCGCCGAGCTGAACCTGCCCGCCGACATGCCGCCGACCTTCCTCGGCCATGCCGCCGACGACCCCGTCGTGCCGGTCGCCAACAGCATCGCGATGTTCCAGGCGGTCCACGCCCTCCCCCGCCCGGCCGAACTCCATCTCGTCGAAACCGGCGGCCATGGCCCTCGCCTGATCGGCGCCGACGGCAAGCCCCACACCTGGCTCGCGCGCTTCGCGACCTTCGCCCACCGCCACGGCCTCAACATTCCCGGAGACGACGCATGAGCCAGCCGATCGCATTCCGCATGATGCTGAAGCCCGGCATGGCGGAGGAATATCGCCGCCGCCACGACGCGATCTGGCCCGACCTCGCCGAGGCTCTGCGCGAGGCAGGAATCTACGATTATTCGATCTTCCTCGATGAAGAGACGAACGCGCTGTTCGCCGTCCTGCGTCTGCACCCCGACGACAAGCGCGACGCTCTGCCTGCTAAGCCGGTGATGCAGCGCTGGTGGGACTATATGGCTGACCTGATGGAGGTGCAGCCGGGCAACCGCCCGGTCGAAGCGCCGCTGACGCCGATGTTCCACTTCGCATGAGCCTCACCGCCGCCCTGCTGCTGGCCGGTGCCGCTGCGCCGCAGGCCGCGCCCGCGACCGAGGTGCCGCGCGTCACCTTCGACAGTCGCTCGCTGCGCATCGACGGCAAGCCGACGCTGATCTGGTCGAGCGAATTCCACCCCTTCCGCCTGCCCTCGCCCGACCTGTGGCGCGACATATTGCAGAAGATGAAGGCGAGCGGGTTCAACACCGTCGCCATCTATATCGACTGGGGATTCCACAGCCCGAAGAAGGGCGTGTACGATTTCAGCGGCATCCGCGACATCGACCTGCTGCTGACCATGGCGCAGGAGGAAGGGCTCTACGTCATCACCCGCGCAGGGCCGTATGTGAACGCGGAGCTGTCGCGCGGCGGCTTTCCGGGCTGGCTGGTCAATCAGCCGGGCAAGGCGCGCACCGACGATCCCGAATATCTCGCGGCGGTCGACGAATGGCTCGACCGGATCAACCCGATCATCGCACGCCACCAATTGGGGCGCGGCGGCAGCGTCATCCTCCACCAGATCGAGAACGAACTGGCACTGACCACCCCCGCCCAGGGCCGCTACATGCAGCATCTGTACGACAAGGCGCGCAGCGACGGCATCACCGTGCCGATGTTCCACAACGACCAGGGCCGCAACGGCTATTGGGTGCCCAAAAGCTCGGGCGTGCCGCTGACCGTGCCGGGGCCACAGGAGCTCTACGCCTTCGACGGCTATCCCGGCGGCGTCTGCGGCGTCGACAACAAGCCGACGAAGGGCGCCCCCGCCCCCGACTGGGGCCTCTACGGCCCCGGCGGCGCGAAGGGCGGGGCCAGCGCCTCGCCCCACACGCCCGGCTTCATCGCCGAGTTCGGCGGCGGGTGGTTCGACTATTGGGGGTCGAACGGCATGTATCCGTGCAACGCGATCCAGCGCGGCAGCGGCTATCAGCGCGTGTTTTACGGCACCAACATCGCCAACGGCATCGCCATCCAGAGCATCTATATGGGCTATGGCGGCACCAGCTGGGGCTGGCTGCCCGCGCCGGTGGTCTATACCTCCTACGATTACGGGTCGGCGATCGACGAGGCGCGCAACCTGCGGCCCAAGGCGCTGGAGCTGAAGCAGATCGGCCAGTTCTTGGCTGCCGTGCCCGACCTCGCCCGGCTGGAGAAGGCGCCTCCGGTCACGATCACCGGCAGCGAGGCGGTGCAGGTCTATCACGACCGCAATCCCGATACGGACGCGCGTCTGCTGTTCGTCGCGCCCAAACCGTCCAACGCGATCGGCGATGCGCGCTTCACCATCACCGCCGACCTGCCCGATGGCCGCTACAGCTTCGCGAGCGAACTCCATGGCCGCGACGCCAAGCTGCTGGTCGCCGGGGTGAACCTCGAGCGCCAGCGGCTGGTCTATTCGTCGTCCGAATTGCAGACGACGATCCGTCACGGCACGGAGGACATCGCGCTGTTCTACGGCCGGGCGGGCGAACCCGGCGAGACCGTGCTGCGCTACACGAGCGCGCCGAAGGTCACGGTGATCGACGGGCAGGTTTCCAGTGCCTTCGATGCTGCCAAGGGCGACCTACGCCTGACTTACACCCATCAGGGGCTCGCTCGCGTGCGGATCGAGGGCGGCGGTCGTGCGCCGTTGCTGCTGCTGATCGGCGACGTTGCGGCGGGGCAGAGCTTCTTTCGACAGGACGGCCTGCTGGAACGCGGCCCCGCGCTCGTCCGCCACGCCACCGTGCGGGGCGCGACGCTCGAACTGACAGGGGATACCGAAACCGCCGCACCGCTGGAGGTCTGGGGTCCGGTTCGCTCGGTCCGCTGGAACGGACAAGCGGTGCCCGTGACCCGCTCGGTCAGCGGCAGCCTGATCGCGAGACGCCCCCTGCCCGCACCGCAGCCGCTTGCACTGCCGGACCTGACCGCCGCAACTTGGCGCTATACCGAGGGGTCGCCGGAAGCCCGCCGCGACTTCGACGATTCCACTTGGGCTACCGCAGGCTCGGCACGCAACGTCGCGACCATCCGCCCGCCAACCGGGCAGCCCAATCTCGGCGCGGACTCCTATGGCTTCCACGACGGCGACGTCTGGTATCGGGGGCGCTTCACCGGCTCTGCGGACGCGCAGACCGTGACCGTCCATTACGGCGCGGGCGGTGCCGGCATGCTCCAGCTGTTCCTCGACGGCCAGCTGGTCGGCCAGCACGAGCTGGCGGGCGGCCTGCCCCGGCCGATCACCACCGGCGTCGCGGAATTCGCCCTGCCCCGGGAGGCACAGGCCCCGGGCGAGCATGTGCTGGCCGCGATGGTCCGGGTGAACGGCCACAACTGGGACCTCGACGTCGACGACGCGCACAAGGAACCGCGCGGGCTGATCTCCGTCTCGCTCGCGCGGCCGGGCGGCGACAGCTTCGCCATGCCGATCGCGTGGAAAATCCAGGGCCGCGTGGGGGGCGAAGACCTGAAGGATGTCGCCCGCGGTCCCAGCAACAATGGCGGCCTGTACGGCGAACGCATGGGCTGGACCCTGCCCGGCTTTCCCGACGGCGCATGGCCAGCGCGCAAGCTCGCCGACGCCAAACCCTATACCGGCACCAGCTGGTATCGCACCGAATTCGACCTGTCCGTGCCCAAGCGCGATGACGCGACGATCGGCGTCCAGATCGGCGATCCCAAGACACCGCGCTCGCCCGGTCGCTACCGCGTGCTGATCTTCGTCAACGGCTGGAACATGGGCCAGTTCGTATCCAACGTCGGCCCGCAACGCGTCTTCCCGATCCCGGACGGCATCCTGCACCATCGTGGCCGCAACACGCTGGCACTCGCCATCACCAGCGACGGCGCGCCCGGCAATGCAATCGAGCCGGTCAAGCTCGTCACCCTGCATCACGCACGCGGCGGCGTCGCGGTCACCGACGTGGCCGCCCCTGCCTATCGCGAACTCTATCCAACCCCCTGATCCTTCGGAGACCCTTTCCCGTGGCAGCCCTCAATCACGACATTCCCCGCGCCGAGGTGACCGCGCAGATCGCCAAGCTGATCGACAACCTCGTCAACATCAAGGACGAGACCGGCGAGTTCCTGCTCCGGCTGGAGGACGGCCGCGTCATCGACACCAAGGGGTGGAACGACTGGGAATGGACCCACGGCATCGGCCTGTTCGGCCTGTACCGCTATTGGGAACAGACCGGCGACCAGGCCGCCTGGGACGTGATGCTAAAATGGTTCGAAGACCGTTTCGCCGCGGGCACGCCGACCAAGAACATCAACACCATGTCGCCCTTCCTGACGCTCGCCAACCTCTACGAGCAGACCGGCGACCAGACGTACCTGCCCTATCTAGACATCTGGGCCGAATGGCTGATGGCGGACGACGGCCTGCCCAAGACCGAAGAAGGCGGCTTCCAGCATATCGTCTTCAACGATGAGAACCCGCAGGAGATGTGGGACGACACGCTGATGATGAGCGTGCTGCCGCTTGCGCGCATCGGCCAGATCCTGGGTCGCCCGCACTATATCGAGGAGGCCAAGCGCCAGTTCCTGATCCACATCAAGTACCTGTTCGATCGCCAGACCGGCCTCTGGTATCACGGCTGGACCTTCGACGGTCGCCACAATTTCGCAGGGGCTTTGTGGGCGCGTGGCAATTGCTGGGTGACGATCGCGATCCCCGAGATCATCGAGATGCTCGATCTTCCGCCGGGCGATGCCTTCCGCACCTTCCTGATCGACACGCTCGCCGCGCAGGTGAAGACGCTCGCCGAACATCAGGACGACAGCGGCCTGTGGCACACGCTGATCGTCGATCCGACCAGCTATCTTGAAGCGTCGGCGACCGCCGGTTTCGCCTATGGCATTCTGAAGGCCGTACGGAAGGGCTATCTGCCGCGCCATTACGAAGCGGTCGGCATCAAGGCGATCCGCGCCGTCCTCGCCAATATCGATGACAAGGGCGAACTGAAGCAGGTCAGCTTCGGCACCGCGATGGGCGACACGATGCAATTCTACAAAGACATCGCCCTCACCTCGATGCCCTATGGCCAGAGCCTGGCGATCTGTGCGCTCGGCGAATTCCTGCGGACGTACATTTGATGACCCAGACCGCCATCGCCCCCGCCCGTCCGGTCCGCTGGTACAACTTCGCGGCTTATGGATCGAACGACATCCTCGGCGCCGGATCGATGGCGGTCATCAGCACCTGGGTACTGTTCTTCTACACCACCTTTTGCGGCCTGTCGGCGGCGCAAGCGACGCTGATCTTCGGCATCGCCCGCGTCCTCGACGCGGTGGCGAGCCCGACCATCGGCTATATCTCCGATCGGTTCGGCGACACCTGGGCGGGGCGCAGGTTCGGGCGACGGCGGGCGTTCATCCTCGCCGCCATCCCGCTCCTACCCTCGTTCGCGATCATGTGGGTGTCGGGCCAGACCTTCTGGTATTATCTCGTAACCTACGTCCTGTTCGAGCTGGTCTACGCGCTCGAGATCATCCCCTACGAAACGCTCGCTGCCGAAATGGCGAGCGACTATCGCAGCAAGGCGAAGTTCGCCGGCTGGCGCATCATGTGCGGCCAGATTTCCGCGATCCTCGCCGCGATCCTGCCCGGCCGGCTGATTGAGCATCTCGGCAAGGATTCGCCCGACACCTACCTCTACATGGGCATCCTGTTTGCCGTGCTGTTCATGGGTGCGGCGACGCTGCTGTACCTGTTCAGCTGGGAACGCCCGCGCTCGGCGGAGACCGCGGCGCTCGCGCGCGAAAAGATGACGCCGACCGCCGCGATCCGCGATCTCTATCGCAACCTGTTCTCGACGCTGCGCATCCGCGCCTTCCGCCTGCACCTCGGCATGTATCTCGGCGGCTATATCAGCCAGGATATCTTTAACGCCGCCTTCGCCTATTTCGTCGTCTTCGCATTGGGCGGCACGACGCTGGCGGTGTCGAACCTCGCCGGTCTCACCTATGCGGTGCAGACGGTCGCGGTCCTGCTGGCGATCAATTTCGCGCTGCGGGCGTCGCCCGCGCTCGCCTATCGTATCGCGGGCGTGAGCTTCGCGATCGGCGTACTGATCTTCCTGGGGTTGTGGTGGAGCGGCCATGGCGCCAGCGGCTGGATCTTCGCGATCCCCGTCGTCTTTGCAGGACTCGGCCGTGGCGCGCTCAACTACATCCCCTGGGCGACCTACAATTTCATGGCCGACGTCGATGAGATCGTCACCGGCCGCCGCCGCGAGGGCGCGTTCGCCGGCGTCATGACCTTCGTACGGAAGATGTCGCAGGCGATCGCGCTGATCGCGGTCGGGCAGATCTTGCAGCTGTCGGGCTTTGTCGCCGGCGCGACCAGCCAGTCATCGGTCACCGTCCACGCGATCGTCGCGGTGATGATCGGCGGCACGCTCGCCATCCTCGCCTTCGGCCTATGGGTATCGCTGCGCTTCCGCCTCGATCCCACCACCCATGCCGTGCTGATGGACGAGATCGAACGGCTGCGCGCCGGCGCCACGACGCCCGCCACCCCGCAGAGCGGCGCGATCGTCGAGGACCTGTCGGGCTGGCGCTACGACCGATTGTGGGGCCGCAACCCGGTCCTCTGACCGGGCTGCGCGCCGTTCATTCCGGTGTATCGGATGCCTTGGTCATGCCAAGGTAGAAGCCCGTGTGCGGCGGCTGATTATACGCCGTGTTCTGCCACGCTATGCCGGCGCGATAGATCGGGTCCTGCAACAGCGTGGTGATCCGGTGCGTCGTCGGCCACGGCGTCGTATAGATGCGCAGCTCGCGATTGTCGGCGCTGCGCCACACCACCTCCTCGCGCCAGTCGCCAATTAGGTCGGCCTGGAGGGCAGGCGTCGCCTTGGTGCCGTTGTTGGACGCCGCGCCTTCCGCCACCAGTAGCGGTTCGGCCTTGCCCGTCTTCCAGTTCCACTTGCTGATGGTCGTGCCGTCCAGCAGTTCGCGCAGCAGATCGCCGTCCCACCAGATCGCGAAGTTGGTCTGCCTGGGATGCGGCCCGATCGCCTTGCCGTGCACGTCATAGAGGTCAGGCTGGTTTGCCCCCCACATTTCCTCGCCGACATACCGCGGGTCGATATCGGCGCTGAGTCCGCGGCCGGTGTCGGTCTTGGCGGGCTTGGTCCACAGTATCTCGCCGGTCCGCGCATCGAGCAGTGCCGATCCGATCCCGCCATTGTGCAAAATCTGTTCATGAACCCCGAACTTCTCCAGCCCCGGTCGCGATGGATCGAGGTCGCCGACGTGCATCGTGTCGCCATGGTAGAGCGGCTGCGTCCACAGCCCCTTGCCATCGGCGCTGACCGCCATTGATCCGTAGATCACCTCGTCACGCCCGTCGCCATTGACGTCGGCGATGCTCAACTGGTGATTGCCGCGATCGGCGTAATCCGCGTTGCCCGGCTGGTTCGTGTCGAACAGCCAGCGTTCGGTCAGCTTGCCGTTGCGATAGTCCCACGCGGCGATCGCGGTGCGCGCATAATAGCCGCGGGCGAAGATCATGCTCGGGTGCCGCCCGTCGAGATAGGCGACGCCCGCCAGAAACCGGTCGACGCGGTTGCCGTACGCATCGCCCCACAGCTTCGCCATCTCGGCAAAGCCCGGATCGTTGCGGGGGCCGCGCGGCGGATCGTAGGGCGCGGTGGCCAGCGCCTTGCCCGTGCGCCCGTCGAACACGGTCAGATATTCCGGGCCGGTCAGGATACGCCCGGCGAGCTTCGCGACCATCCGCCCGTCGGCGGTGACATGCGCGCCGGTCTTGTCCGCCTGCGGCACCTCGCCGTCATGCTGGCGCCAGTCGGCCTTCGCGTCGCCGATAACGGTGCCCAGGCCATCGACCGTGCCGTCGGCGGTCTTCATCGCCACTTCGGCGCGGCTATCGCCGTCGAAATCCTGCACCAGGAATTGCGTGTAATGCGCACCGGCGCGGATGTTGCGCCCCAGGTCGATCCGCCACAGCCGCTTGCCGCCCAGCGTATAGCCGTCGAGATAGACCGGCCCGGTATAGCCACCCTGGCTGTTGTCATGGCTGTTGGTCGGGTCCCATTTCAGCACCAGATCGGGCTGACCGTCGCCGTCCAAATCGCCCATACCGACGTCGTTCGCCGTATAGCTATACGCCTCGCCATCCGGCGTCGTGCCGCCCGCAGGGGGATCGAGCGGGATCGACCAATAGCCCTTCGCCCAGACCGGCACCGCCGGCGTCATCGCGCCTGCCGTGCCCGGCGCGATCATCCGCACCGCATAGCGGCTGGCCGGCGTGCCGTCGGGATCGCGGAAGTTGGTCGATTGCGTGACGGGTGCAGAGGTCACCTTACGTCCGTCGCGATAGACGTCGAACCCGACGCCTTTGGGATCGGACGACAGCGAGCGCCAATCGATCAGCACGCCGCCGCCCTCCGCCGGCACCGCGACGACACCGCGGTCCAGCCGTTCGGCCTGCCGCGCCGGCCCTTCCGCCCCCGCCTGCACGGACGCCGCCACGCCCGTTGCCAGCAAGACCCAGCCCGCGATTCCGCTCCGTAATGCCTGCCGTCCCATCGCATTCCTCTCCAGACGCATCGCGCCGCTTACCCCTGCGCCGCCTCGTCGGTGCGGCTTGCGACAGTGATAGCACCCTTTTTCAAAATTCCAATCTATACGATTGCATTCCACATTGTGGTTAGTTACAAAGCCAATCGAGAATGGGGCTCCACCGCCGCCAACCCGCGCAGATCGGGGGCAGGCATGGACGCATGAGGGAGGATGACATGACGGGTTCCACTGCATTCACGGTTTCGCGGTCCGGTGCCCGCGCCATGCTGCGCACCTCGGCATGGAGCGCCCTGGCGTTTGGACTGATCGCAGGCACACCCGCGCTGGCACAGACCGCAACCCCGACCGCGCAGGCCCAGCCCGACGCCCCCAAGCAGGACCTCGACGAAAAAGCACCGGGTGACATCGTCGTCGTCGGCACCCGCGCCTCGCTGCAATCGGCGATCCAGCGCAAGCGCAACGCCGGCACCGTCGTCGACTCGATCGTCGCCGACGACATCGCCAGCTTCCCCGACAAGAACGTCGGCGACAGCTTGGCGCGTGTCACCGGCGTGCAGCTGAGCCGCGACTTCGGCGAAGGCACGCAGGTGTCGATCCGCGGCGTCGAACCCGACCTCAACCGCGTCGAAGTCAATGGCGTCAGCCAGGCATCGGCTCTGGGCTCGCGCGCTGGCGACTTCCGCGAACTCGCCACCGAATTGGTCAAGTCGATCGACGTCTACAAGGGCTATCAGGCGAGCCTGACGGAAGGTGGCTTGGGCGGCACCGTGTCGATCGAAACGCGCAAGCCGCTCGAATTGAGGAAGCCGCTGGGAACCGTCGTCTTCTCCGAACAGCACCTCGACCTGACGCAGGACTGGCGTCCGCGCGCCACGGTGATCCTGGGCACGCCGAAGTTCCTGATCGACGGCCTCGGCGTCCTGTTCAACGCAACCTACGACGACAAGTCGACCCGCCAGGATTATGCCAGCAACACTGGCTGGACCCGCCTCGCCGACTTCGATCACTCCGATCAGAAGACCGTCGCCGATCCGCTCTATTCCAACTTCAACACCTATGCGAGCTGCGCAGGCGTTGGCGGCCAGAACGCGTCGAATGCGACAGCGCGGCGGCTGGCATGCGAAACGCAGTTCTTCGATTGGGCGCCCAATGGTCCGCGCTATCGTAACCTCGTCCGCCGCGACAAGCGCCTCTCCGCCGACCTGACGGTCCAATATGAAGTGGCGCCCAACTTCCGCGTGTTTGGCGAGGCGGTAATCAACAATCGTGATCAGCGGTTGTTCGACACCAACTACGCGCTCGACCTTGGACGCTTTCAGCGCTTCCCCCTCGATGCCCAGCTACCAGCGGGCCTCAACGGTGGCACGTCGCGCCCGCAGGTTCAGCAGAGCAGCGCTACGGTCAACGCCAATCACATCGTGACGAGCTACACCACGGCGGCGAACCCGGTGAATATCGGCAGCGCAACCGCCCCGAATTACAGCGGCTCCAGCAACATCCTTGGCGTCCAGCGCCGCGACTTCCAGTACAATCAGCAGTCACGCTACTATCTCGGCGGCTTCGATTGGGACTTCGACCGTGTCAAGGTGAAGGGGCTTGTGTCGCATTCGACGGCGGACACCAACGGCCAGACAAACCTGATTTCGCTGTCGACCGGCATTTCGAGTGTTCAGGTCGATACGCGCAACAGCCTCGGCATTCCGGTCTTCACGTATCCGAGCTCGATCAATCCGGCCGATCCCAGCATCTACACCAACTTCACGCGTCCCGGTAATGGGATTGGCACGACGTCGACGGTGCTCGGACCGACCGTCCAATATCGTCCGACATTCTCCGGCAACAGCGAAGACCAGCTGAAGCTCGACGTCGATTGGCTGGTCGAAGCCGGTCCACTGAAGAATATTCAGTATGGCGGCCAGTTCCGCAATCAGGACTATCTGCTTTACAACGGTGGCGGGTCGCGGATTTTGTCGGGGGGCGGGACCAGCGCGCCGGTGTACCAGACCAGCGCCAACGTGTCGTACACGACCAGCATCGTACCGACGGTCACCAATCGCATAACGCCGACCGGCACGATCGGTGGCGGCGGCTACAACGTTCAGCTGACGCAGGCGGAATATGCTGCGCTGCTGACGTCGCTCGGTGCGACCAGCGGCGGCGCACCTTTGTTCAGCGGACTGAAGGGGGCACCAAGCGGCATTCCTGATCGGATCGCGTTCGCAAACTTCACCCCGCAACTGATCGGTCAGTTGTACGATCTGTCCGGGTTCGATCAGGATCTGCTGTTCCAGTCGGACGGGCTGCCCCAAATCCCACAGGCGAAGATCAACGAGAAGATCGCCTCCGGTTACGTGCAGGCGAATTTCGACACCCGGGTTTTGGGCATGCGCCTGACCGGCAACGCCGGCGCACGCTACACCTATACACGCGATCAGGGCACGGGCACCAATATCGCCCGCGTCACCCGCTTTACGGCGACGGGCGGCACCGAAACCGTCTTCCTTCGCGCCCAGCAATTGTCGCTCACGAACAGTTACTTCGATGTCCTGCCCGCGTTCAACGCAGCGCTCGAGATCACGCCTACGCTCGTGTTGCGGGCAAACTGGGCAAAGAATCTGGCGCGGCCGAAGCCGCTGGACCTCGTGCCCAACATCAACTGCCTCGATGACGCGACCGTCGCTGCGGCCGACGACATCTGCACTGCCGGCAATCCCGCGCTCAAGCCCTATCGCGCCGATGCCTGGGAAGCGAACCTCGCTTGGTATCCGAACCGCGACACGCTGGTGAGCATCGGCTATTACAAGAAGTACGAAAAGAGCTTCGTCGTTCCGAACGTCACCCGCAGCGGTGTCGACCTGTTCGGTGACGGCATCACCTACACTGTGCGCCAGCCGATCAATGGCTTCGGCGCCTTGCTCGACGGTATCGAAGCGAGCGCACAGACCGCGTTCACGTTCCTGCCGGCGCCGTTCGACGGTCTGGGTGCCTCCGGGAATGTCACCTTCGCCCGCGCGATCCGGACCAACCTGACCAATAGTGCGACCGGTCAACCGCTCGACGAATATCCCGGCCTGTCGAAGTGGACGTACAATGCCAGCGTCTTCTACGATAAGGGGTGGCTCAACGCGCGGCTCAGCTATAACTATCGCTCCGACTGGCTGGTCGAGGCGGTCAACAGCGCGAACAGCAACAACCCGATCTATCGTAAGGGCGAGGGCTATCTGGACGGTAAAATCACCTTCCGCTTCCCGCAGTGGCACTACAGCCTGTTCATGGAAATGCAGAACATCAACAAGGAATATTCGCAGAGCTACATCAAGAATATCGGCACCGTGGAAGTCTATTACCCGGGCCAGCGCTTCTTTGCGGGGTTCCAGCTCAAGTTCTGACAAGGCACGGGCCGGATCGCCAGACGATCCGGCCCTTTCTCTATGGACGCGAGAACCGCACGTTCCGCACCCGCAAATGGCTGCGGGTCGAGCGCAAGCCGAACCAGCCGCGCGTGTAGGGCGCAGCGTCCTGCATCGTGAACAGCCGCACGCCGTCGCGCGCCACGGCGATCTCCTGCCCGTTCGCGATCAGGCGGATATGCATCCAGCGGTTGGGCACCAGCATCGCCGCGGCGTCGCTGCGGTCGTGTTCGGGCAATAGCGGCCGATCCCCCGGCCGGCCGACATAGCGCCGCATGCGCGTCGTCGTATTCCGGTTGCCGCCGATGCCGACATAATAGGTCTTCAGCGTATCATATTGCGCGAAGGCGCCGTTGCGCGGCCGCGCGAGCACCGATCCGCCGGTCACCGTCGGGTCCTGCGC
Source organism: Sphingomonas sp. NIC1 (assembly GCF_001638925.1). Lineage (NCBI taxonomy): Bacteria > Pseudomonadati > Pseudomonadota > Alphaproteobacteria > Sphingomonadales > Sphingomonadaceae > Sphingomonas > Sphingomonas sp. NIC1. The sequence continues at coordinate 2,436,391 of NZ_CP015521.1, read as the reverse complement.
CATCCAGAAGGCGTTAACGTCGCTGACCGCATCATGCGGGCCGCCCGCCTGTACCGCCATCACGTCGTAATCGATCGCGACGGGTCCGGTCAGCGGGCGAGCATACCAGAGCGTCACGCCGTCCGCCGCATCGATATCGATCACCCCGCCGCGCCGCAGCGTGACCTTGGCCCCCGGCTCCGCCTCGATCCGCCAGCGCGACAGGGTTTCGCGCGCGCGCGCCGCCGGCGCCGCGACCACCACCGCGGCGAGCAGCAGCGCACGCACCATCACAACGTCCCGCCGTCCATCAGCGGCGCGAGCAGCACCAGATTGGCGGTCGCCGCCAGCCCCCATTGCGCGGCATCGTTGGTCGACACATCGGCCAGTTCATCGACCGGCTTCAGCACCGCAGGCGGCAGGATGCGACGCGTGCCCTTGGTCTGATCGCGACCCGCGCGGTCGCCCGCGCCGGTAAATTCCGCCCACGCGCGCCGGGCGAGCGCCGTGTCCTTCGTCGCCACGGCGGCATAAGCGGTGAAGCGCGAATGTGCCTGCGTCAGCGCGCGCCCCTTGCCGGGATCGCCGGTCTTCACGCGGAACGCGGCTTCGGGCGCGTTATAATAGGCGCAATAGTCGATCCACGCCGCGCGATAGGCGGGCACGTCGACCAGTTCGAGCAACTCGGCCATCGTTTCGAACACGCCGAACACGCCGTTGAGATGGCTCATGCTGACGGTATCGCCGCCGCCCACGAACCGCCCGGTGGCAAGATCGAACGCCGCGCCGCCCGCGAACCATTGCTTGGGCAAAGTCGGGATGGTGCGCATGCCGGCGACGATCCGGTCGCGCCAGCGCGTATCGCGCGTCCGCTCCCATTCGGTCATCCAGGCGGCGACCAGCGGCCCCCAGATCGTGCCGAACGACATGAACACCTGCCCCTCCGGCAAGGGCTTTTCGGAGACGACCGCCCCCGTCCCCACAGTCGCACCGTCATTGGGCAGATGCGCGCCGACCTTGCGCATGATGTCGACGGTGGCGAGCATCCGGTCGCTGTCGATCAGCGCGTGCATCAAGTCGCCGCAGCGTTCGTCGGCGGCGAGGTAATAGAAGATGCGGCGATAGGCGGCGTTGGAGATGCGCGGCTGCTTCGAGCTGTCGCCCCAATGCTGCACGCCGTGGCGCGTGCCGAAGCCCTTGAAGCGGCCGGTGTGATAGACGTCGACCTCGCCCGTGTGGCGCGTCATCGCCTCCGCCATGCGGAACACGTCGGCGCGGCCGGTGCGCAGATAGGCGTACCAGAGCCACAGGTCGCTCGACAGCTCGCTATTATCCCAGGCGAAACCACCGATGTCGTAACGCCAGACGTGCCGGTCGTCGTCATAGCTGTGCATGACGTCGCCGTAATTCCAGAAGCCGTACCAGCGACGCTGCTCGATCTGGCCGATGTAGAAATCCAATTCCCTCGCCGCGCGGGTCTCGATGCCGCCGCGCACCCCCGGACCAGGCGGGGTGGCAGGCCCCCAGATGCCGAAGACATGGGCGTCATGCACCGCGGCATTGGCAGCGACGATGCGCGGTGGGCGGGCGACCTGCGCCGCCATCTGCGCGAGGCGCGTACGGCTCGGCGTCGCGGGCAGCGCCCATAGCCGGAACTCGCTGGTCCGCGCGATGCCCGACGCATCGCCCCAGCCGGGCTCATAATCCTCGTAGGTGACGTCGAGCCCCAGATTCTGGTGCGCGTAATCCGCCATGCCCATCGTGCCGTGATAGAAGCGCAGGTCCATCGCCGGCGCGTCGGGCGCGTGATACCAAAGCGTGAAGCGCGCCGCGTCGCCATCCGCGCCGGCAACGTCGAGGCCCACCGGGCAGCGCTGCCAGAAATCATGCATGGCAAAGGCAACGCCGCCGCTCGCCCCGCCGATATAGCCGAGGCCCGCGGCGCGCTGACCGCCATCCACGTCGACCCAGCCATGGCCCGGTCTGGTCCGCTTGGTGATCGCGAAGCCATCCGCATTGGGCTGGCGCAGGCGGAATTCGCCCCAGGCCGGGATATAGTCGAGCTTGTCGCGCACCGCCGCCGCCATCTGGCCGATCGGCGGTACGGCGCGGCCCTCGGCCTGGGCCGTGCGGAACGCCTTGCCGGGATCGCGGCGCAGGCCGGTGAGCGGCCGCACCGCTTCCGCCCACAAGCCGCCATCCTGTCCGGCGAAGCGGATGTGACGGTCGTACAGCGCGTCGCGCAGCGGCGCCTCACCGGTGACGCCTAGGCCGCGTACGAAGCGCTTGGCGGGATCGCCATCGAAGATCAGGCTATGCACCACCCGCACCGACGCGGAGCCCGCATGGAAGTAGAGGCGGAGCGAGAAGGGCAGCCACCGCTCGCCCTCGCCCTCATGCTGGCCTTCGACCCGCACCACCGCGCGGATCGGCCCGGTCTGTTCGACCACCGCACGATCAATGCGGCTGGCGTAGCGCAACCGCCGCGGGGCGGCCTCGGCATCGTCGTCGGAACCATCTTGCGCCGATGCGGTCAGTGCCACGTTGCGCAGCACCTCGCGCCCGCCACTCGTCGCGCTGCGGATGATCGCCGCGCCGCTGCGGCCGATCGTCCAGCGCGTGTCGCCTACCGCGACCTCGATCGCGTCGCCGCGCTCGGTGACGCGCACTGCGGCGCCAACGCCGCCGGCCTTCCCCGCCTCGACCCGCAGGTCGGCTGCCAGCGCCGCATCGGAGGGCACCGCATGGCCGGTCCATTTGATCGAGCCATCGGGCCACCATGCCAGCGGCCAGCTCTGCACGGATTGCGTCGCCCCGCCTGCGCGGACGCGGTATGCATCGGCCATTCGCGTGCCGCGCGGCCAGGGCTGGCCCCAGGTCATGCCCTCATGCGCTGCGGGTGGGGTGCCGTCGAGCCAGCCGGCATTGCCGCCGGTCGCGCCTGTCGCCTTCGCGACGGCATCGGCGGCGGCGACCGCCTCCGTGCCCATCACGCTTGCCGCGGTCGCGGCCGTCGTCGAAAGCAGGAACGTCCTGCGGCTCCAGTCGGCCATGTCCGGCATCCTCTCAAATATAGGACAGCTTTTCATCATATGATACTATTTGACGGCTGCGGTCAAAGCCATTTCCGGGCGGGCGCTCTGGCGCAAGATGCGGTGGCATCTTCATTTCCGCCGCAGTGCGACCTATGCCGTCACCATGACCACGGCTGAGCGCCCGATCCGCACCCTGAAGGACATCGCCCGGCTGGCCGGCGTCAATCCCGGCACGGTATCCCGCGCGCTCGCCAACAGCCCGCTGGTCAACGAACAGACGCGCCAGCGCATCGCCGCGATCGCCGCCGAACATGGCTTTCGCCCCAATCTGATGGCGCGTCGGCTGCGCACGCAGCGCACCGGCGTGATCGGTATCGCGGTGCCGCTGGGCCATGAGCGGCGACAGCATCTGTCCGACCCGTTCTTCATGACGCTGCTCGGCCATCTCGCCGACGGCATCACCGCCCGCGGCTATGACGTGCTGCTGTCGCGCGTCGTGCCCGACAGCGACGACTGGCTGGACGATATCGTCCGGTCGGGGACGCTCGACGGCGTGCTGCTGATTGGGCAGTCGGACCAGTTTGCGGTGATCGAAGAGGTCGCGCGCCGCTATCGCCCGCTCGTCGTCTGGGGCAGCACCGTGCCGGGTCAGGCGCATTGCGCGATCGGGGTCGACAATGTCGCGGGCGGCCGACTGGTCGGCGAGCGGCTGATCGCCCGCGGCTGTCGCCGGCTCGCCTTCATGGGCGAGGTGCGGACGCTGGAGCTGATCGATCGCCACCGCGGCCTGTGCATCGCCGCGGAGGCCGCCGGCCTGCCGCCACCGCTGCAGCTCGACACGCACCTCGCCTCCGACATCATGGCCGCGGAGATCGCCGCGAATCTCGACCGTGCGGGCGATGCGATCGACGGCATCGCCGCCGCCTCGGACGTGATCGCGATGCAGACGATCGCGGTGCTCGATCGGCGCGGGATGGCCGTGCCGCAGCGGATCGCCGTCACCGGTTTCGACGATCTGCCCTTCGCCGCGCAGGCGCGCATCGGGCTGACGACGGTGCGGCAGGATTTGCCACGCGGCGCGGAGGCGATGGTCGATGCGCTGTTCGCGCGCATCGCGGGTGAGGATCGCCCGTCGCTGGTGATGGAGCCGGTGCTGGTCGCACGCGACAGCGCCTGACGAGAGGTCAGGCGATCCGCGCGCTATCGCCCTTCAGTTCCAATCGAAAGAACGGCGCCGCGGTCCCGCCGAAATGCGCGCGGCGGAAGGCAGCGTTGCTGCCGCGCGGCACACCGTCGAGACCCCAATAATCGACGAAGCTGATGACATCCCCCTCGCCCGTCACCCACCAGCAATAGGCCTGTGTCGGTTCCTCGGCCGGATTGGCGGCGACGAGGCCGCTGTCGTTGAGCGGGCGCCACGGGCCGGACAGGCGATCGGCGACCATGCCGTACAGCCCGGTCGGCGCGCCGATGCCAGGGGCGAAGCGCTTCGCCTGCGTCGACCAGAACAGATAATACAGCCCGTCGCGCACGACGATATGCGGCCGTTCCAGCTCGTTGTTGACGCCGGTCGCGTCCACCAGCGGCGCCTCGATCGCCCAGCCAAGGCCGTTGCGGGTGGCGAGGCCGACGACGCCGTCATGGACGTCGCTTGCGCCCGCCGCAGAGCCGGTGAACAGCAGGTGTTCGCGCCCCGTCGCGGGGTCGAGGAAATAACCCGGATCGCGGAATCCCTTGATCCGGTCGTCGATCGCGGCGTCCTGTTCGGCCGGCGCGTACCAACGGCCGTCGGCGCGCACCGTCTCGACCGGCGCGCTCCAGTCGGTGACGCGGCCGTCGACCAGCCGGCCGGTGGTTTCGAACAGGCGCTGCGTGAAGCGCGGGCCGCCGCCGCGCACACCCGCCGCAGTGAAGTGCATCGTCAGCGTCACGTCGTCATCGGCGAGCCAGGCGCTGCCCGACCATTCGCGCGTGCCCGGCGTGAAGCCCTCGGGAAAGGCGTCGCCGTGATCGCGCCAGTCGTCCGCGCCGACGCTATACAGGCGGATGCGCGCGACATCGTGTCGCGCCTCGGGATCGGGCGCATGCGGCACGGCAAGGAAGAACCAATAGTGCCGTCCGTCGATCGTCGCAGTGGTGCCGTCGCGGCGTGCGATCGGCCACATGTCCCACAGGTCGCGGGCGGGATCGATCGCCTTCACATCCTTCGCCAGGATCGCCGGCAGCCGCGCCGCCGTATCCGCCACCGCCCGCACGGCATCCTCGCGCCGCCACACGCTCATGCCCTTGCCTCCGCCGCGGGGCGTTCGCGCACCCAGACGACCGCCGCCGCCGCGCAGACCATCAGCACGCCGCACAGGGTCAGCACGTTGCGCGGATCGCCGCCCAGCCACGGGCCGTAGATCAGCGGCATCGTCGCGGAGAAGATCAGCATCGGAATGACGATCATCATGTTGAAAATGCCCATGTACACGCCCGTCCGTTCGGGCGGGATCGCACCGGCGAGGATCACGTAGGGATTGCCCATCATGCTCGCCCAGCCGATGCCGATCCCGATCGCCGGCACGAACAGCATCGCCGCGGTCGTGACATGCGGCAGCGCGATCATCCCCGCGCCCGCCAGCACCAGGCAGACGCCATGCAGCCGTGCCGCACCGATCCGGCGGGCGAGCGGCACCATCGCAAAGGCGGCGACGCAGGCGATGCCGTTATACCAGGCCGCCATCACGCCATTGGTCAGCACCGCGGAATGGAAGCCGCTGGAGGTCGCGTCGGCGGTGCCATAGACCGACCGGCCGATCGCGTAGATGACATAGGCCCAATAGGCCATCATCGCATACCATTGGAACAGGCTCATCAGCGCGAGCTTGCGCATCGCCAGCGGCATCTGGACGATCGCCGTGCCGATCTCGCGCAGCGCCGCCCCCAGTCCTTTAGGCGCCGCCGCGATCCGCGCGCGCTCGGCGAGCGACAGCGGCAGTTCGGGCACGCGCCGCACCGAATAGACGATCGTCGTCAGCGACAGCACCGCGCCGACCATGAAGGCGATGCGCGCGGTATAGGGGATGTTGTGCGCGTCGACCCAATCCTGGTTCATCCCCGCCCACACCAGCAGCGACGGCGTCAGGAAGGCGAGCATCTGCGCAAGGCCGGTGAACGCGGATTGCGTCAGGAAACCGATCTGATGCTGGCTGGGATCGAGCCGATCGGAGACATAGGCGCGATACGGCTCCATCGTGATGTTATTGCCGGCATCCAGGATCCACAGCAGCGATACCGCCATCAGGATCGAACTGCTCAGCGGCATGCAGAACAGCCCGATCGCGCACATCAGCGCACCCACCAGGAAGTAGGGCGTCCGCCGGCCCCAGCGCGTATCCGTCCGGTCGCTCAGCGCACCGATCAGCGGCTGGACGAGCAGCCCGGTCATCGGCCCCGCCAGTTGCAGCAGCGGCAGCGACGCCTCCGACGCGCCGAGATAGCTGTAGATCGGCGCCATATTGCCCTGTTGCAGCCCGAAACTGAACTGCAGCCCCAGGAACCCCAGGTTCATCTCGAGGATGCGGGGCACCGACAATCGCGGCTTCATCTCCGGCATACGCATGGCGCCTCTCCCTGACGGACGCCATCGTCGCAGCGTCATCGGGTCAGCGATAGCGGTTTGCGCCGATCAATACAACAATCGATTGCATGCGCCGCAATCAGCCATAAGCACTGCCATCCAGCCGCCCCGTCGCGCGCAGCAGCGCCGCCTGTGCCACCAGCACATCCGCCCGCGCCGACGCGACCGCCAGTTGCGCGCTGCGATAGCTCTGGTCGGCAACGAGAATGTCGATCGTCGTGCGCAGGCCGACAGCATATTCGGCACGCACGCCCTTCAGCGCGAGGTCGGCGGCGGCAAGACCATCGACGTTTGCGCGCAGCCGTGCCTGCGCCGCGCTCAGCGTCGCCCAGGCGGCATCGACGCTGCGGACGGTTTCGCGCTGCGTCGCCTCGGCCTGAAAGCGTTCGGCGCGGTTGGTCGCCTGCGCCTGGCGGATGCGCGAGGGTACGAGGCCGCCGGTCAACAACGGTATGCGCAGGCTGAGACCGGCGGAGGCGGCGGCGTCATACCCCCGCGTCCGGCCATCGCCGACGATCAGGCCGCGGCCGTAACCGCCCGTCAGGTCCAGCGATGGCGCGCCCTCCGCACGGGCCGCCTCGATCCGTGCGGCGGATCCTGCGACGACGCGGCGCTGCTGGAGCAGCAGGGGGTTCGACGCCTCCGCCGCCGCGCGTGCCTGGCCACGATCGGCGGGCAGCGCGGCGGGCGGCGGCACGTCGGCGACCAAGGCACCGGCATCCTGCCCCACCGCGGCGCGATAGGCTGCGGCGGCGGTGGCCAGCGCCCCTTCCGCATCGGCGAGATTGGCGACGACCGTCGCGCGCTGCGCCTCCAGCTGCGCGACGTCGGTGCGCGTCCCCTGCCCCAGGTTGAAGCGCGAGCGCGCCTCCTCCACCTGCCGGTCGAGCCGTTCGATGCCGACACGCGCCACCTCGACCGCCTGCTGATTGTAGAGCAGATCGGCATAAGCGAGCACGACGCCCTGCAGGATCGCTGCCTCGGTATCGCGCAGCCCCTCCGCGCCCGCGGCGACATCCTCGCGCGCCGCCCGGACCGCCGCGCGCACCCGCCCGCCGGTCCAGATCGGCAGGTCGGCCGCGACCGACGCATTGCCGGCACTGCCATACCCCAGCCGGTCGTACCCCGCACCGCCACTGGCGGACAGCGTCGGCCGCCCGAGCGCCCGCGCCTGTGCAGGCGTTTCCGCCAGCGCCTCCTGCCGCGCCCGCGCTGCGGCGAGCTGCGGGTTGGTGGCATAGGCCGCCGCGATCGCCTCGCGCAGCGTCTCGGCAGAGGCGGGCGCTGCGCTCAGCAGCAGCAGCGCGATGGCGGCGAGGCGCTTAGTCATGGCGCAGCGCCCAGGCCGGCGCCGCGCGGCTCGCCTTCAACGCCTGCCCCAGCACGGTCAGCACGGCGATCACGACGGCGAGCAAGGTCGCGCCGAGGAAGAACAGCGGCGACAGGCTGATCCGATCCACGAACCCTGCCAGCCACGTCCGCATCGCGAAGAACGCGATCGGCCAGGCGACGAGGTTGGCGATCAGCACCGGCCGCAGGAACTGCCCGACCAGCAGCTTCACGATATCGCCCGACGACGCACCCAGCGTCTTGCGGATGCCGATCTCCTTGATCCGCCGCGCGGTGTTGAACGAGGCAAGCCCCCACAGGCCGACGCACCCGATCACCACCGCCAGCCCTGCGCCGATAGCAAACAGCCGCGTCGCCTGCTCATCGGCCTTGTAGAAGTCATCGAGCCGGTCATCCGCGCTCTTGCCGCCGAAGGGCACCTGCGGCGCCATCCGCTGCCAGATCGCCTTCACCTGCGCCAGCGCGACACGCGGATCGCCTGTGACCCGCACGCTCGCGACGGTCACGAACGACGGCGCCTTGGTCGTGTAGTAATAATAGGTCGCCACGGTCGGCGTGCGGGGCGATCGGAAGCGCATATCGGGGACGACCCCGATGATCGTACGCGGACGGTCGCCGCCGACCGTCTTCCCGATGGCCTCATCCGCCGAACGGAAACCCAGCGTACCGACGGCCTTCATCGTGATGATGATGTTCTTGGCCGCTCCGGCCGGTCGCTGACTGTTGTCGTCCATGCGGTGCGCGTTGTCGAACAGCCGCCCCGCCACCGCGCCGACGCCATGCGCTCGGAAGAAATCGGGGCCGACATCGACCCAGTTCAGCATCGGGCCGTCTCCCGGCCGCCCGGGGATCGGAACGTTGTCGCTGCTCATGCTGCCGCTGCCGCCCACGGCGAAGTTGGAGAGGCCAACCGCCTTGACAGTCGGCAGCGCGCGGATCGCGGCGACGATGGCATTGGCCTGGCCCGGACTGATCTGCGCACTCGACAGCGACGGGATCACCAGCAGGCCGTCGCGCCGGAACCCGATATCGGCGGTGCGCACATAGCGCGTCTGCGCGACCAGCACCGCGGTGCCGATCATGAACGCGATGGCGAGGCCGAACTGAAAGACGACCAGCGCCTCGCGCGTCCGCGTCCCCGCCCGGCCGCCGCCCGGCGCGCGTGACGACGCCAGCACCGCCGCCGCCGGAAAGCGCGCCAGCATCACTGCAGGGTAGAAGCCCGCCGCGATCCCGGTGACGATCGCCAGCACGACCAGCGCCGGCACCACGATTTGATAGGGAATCGTCAACGACAGGCCGCCCGCCGCATTGACCAGCGGCAGCCCCAGCTCGGCCAGGATCAATCCACCCAGCGCCGCCACCGCGACGGTCAGCACGGCTTCGCCCAGGAATTGGCGCACGAGCGCGCTGCGACTGCCCCCCAGCACCTTGCGCATCGCGACTTCCCGCGCGCGCAGCCCCGCGCGTGCCGTGGCGAGATTGACGTAATTGACCAGCGCGATCAGCAACGTCAGCACGCCGACGATACCCAGCGTCACCACCGTCTGGCGCTGCCCATCGCCGATATCGTTGGTCAGATGAACCTTGGCGAGCGGGTACATCGCAAGCCCGATCGACTCCGACGGCTTCGGCCCCATGTCCCGCACGCCATGCCGCTCGACGAACGCAGGCATCTTTTGTTCGAACGCCTGCGCCGCCGCCGACGTATCGAAGCGGAGATAGGTCGACAGCGACGTGCTGCCCCAGTGCGTCCATTGCTCGGGACGCCCCGTCTTCGGCAATTGGACCAGCATCGTGAATTGCCGTTCGGTCGCCGCGGGAAGGTCGTGGAAGATGCCCTTGACCTGATATTGCTTTGGCGTGCCGCGACCGGTGGCGATCGTCATCATCTGACCGACGGGGTCGGTGGTCCCGAAATATTTGCGTGCCAGGCTTTCGCTGATGAGCAAGCCGGTCGGCGAGGCGATACCCTGCCGCCCGTCCCCCTCGACCATCGGAATGTCGAAGACGTCGAAGAAGGAGGGATCGACCTGCGCCACGTCCTCAGGCGTCGCGACGCCGTTGCGCAGCACGCTGCCGCCATTCTTGCCGCCGTCGAAGCGGGTGCCAACGACTTCTGGGAAATCGCCCTTCAACTCGTCGAGCAGCCCACCCATCGTCTCGGGCGTCGGGCCGTTATATTCGCTGCCCTTCATGTTCCAGACGGTTTCGACCAGATAGATCTTGTCATGGTTCGGCAGCCACTTCTCGAAGCTCGTCTCGAACCGGACGTAGAGGCCCAGCACCAGGAACACGGCGATGCCCACGGCAAGGCCCCCGATGTTGAGTGCGGCATACAGCTTGTGCCGGGTCAGCGAGCGGTACAGCGACAAAAGCGCAAAGCGGTTCATGCGTCCCCTCCCCTCAGATCGCGCGCATGGCGCTGGCGACGATGCGACCGTCGAGCATGTCGATACGGCGCTTCGCCATGTCGGCGTGGCTGGGCGAGTGCGTCACCATCACGATCGTCGCGCCCTCGGCATTCAGCGCAGACAGGATCCCCATCACCTGCTCGCCGTTGGCGGTATCGAGGTTACCGGTCGGTTCGTCCGCCAGGATCAGCTTGGGATCGCCGACGATCGCACGGGCGATGGCGGCGCGCTGCTGCTGGCCGCCCGACAATTGGTGCGGGAAGTGGCGCGCACGGTGGGCGATGCCGACCTTGTCCATCGCCGCGGCCACGCGCGCCTTCCGGTCCCCTGCATCCTTCCGATAGGCGAGGCCGAGTGCGATATTCTCCTCGATCGTCAGCTCGTCGATCAGGTTGAAGCTCTGGAACACGAAGCCGAGGGTCGAACCGCGAAACTTCGCCAGCTCCGCCTCGTCCAGCGCGGCAAGGTCGCGATCGCCGAACAGATAGCGGCCGCCCGTCGGCCGATCAACCGTGCCCAAGGTGTTGAGCAATGTCGATTTGCCACAGCCCGACGGCCCCATGATGGCGAGGAACTCCCCCGCCGCAACGTGCAGGTCGATGTCGGCAAGCGCGGTGGTTTCCACTTCGTCGGAAACGTAGCGGCGCTGGATGTTTTCGAGACGGATCACGAAGGGCCCTTTCAACGGATGTTGAGGATGTCGCCCTTCACGGACGACGTGTTGGTGGTGACGATGCGTTCGCCGGATTGCAGGCCGGACAGGATTTCGACCTGTTCGGGGTTGCGGCGGCCGGTCTTTATGGTGCGACGGCGGGCATGGCGGCCATCGGCGTCGAGGACGAAGGCGGACGAACCACCACCCGATTCCAGCCAGCCGCCGACCGGTGCGACCAGTGCGGGTGCGGTGCTGCCCAGCGTGATGCGCGTGTCGATCGTCTGGCCGCGGTTCAGGCTGGCCGTCGGCGCGCGGTCGAACGTCAATTCGACGCGGAAGCGACCGTCCTTCACCGCCGGCAGCACCTTCGACACGGTCAGCGCCATGCCGTTCGCCGTGGCGCGCTGGCCGACCGCGACGCGGCCGAGATAATATTCGTCGACATCCGCCTCCAGCTTCCACAACCCTTCGCTGTCGACCTGCCCCGCGGGGTCGCCGGGCTTCAGCGTCTGTCCGGGCTGGAGCGTGAAGTTGGTCAGGCGCCCGCCCGCCGGTGCGCGGATCGTCAGCGCGTCGAGCCCAGAGCGGACCGCGGCAAGGTTGCGCTCCAGCCGCGTACGCGTGTCGTCGAGCCGTGCGCCCTGCGTCGTGGTGATCCGCGCCTCCGCGGCGCCACCCGATTGCAGCTGCGCCAGCCGCTTTTCCTGATAGGCCGCCTCTTCGGCATAGCTCTTCACGCCGGCATCGGACACGAAGCCCTTGTCGTGCAGCTGCTGGCGGATACCGAGGTCGCGGCGCGCCTTGATGAGGTCGTAATTCGCCTGTGCGATCTGTCCGGCCCGATCGAGGCGATTGCGCGCGATGCCGAGATTTTCGCCGGCGAGCCCGCCCAGCTGGCTGGCGATCTGCGCCTCGCGGGTCAGCACGTCGAGCTTCAGCGTCGGGTTGGCGAGGGTCGCGAGCGGCTGCCCCTCCGCCACCATCGCGCCGTCCTGGACCAACAGTTTCTCGACCTGCCCGCCCGACAGCACGCCGACCAACGTGGTGACGCGCGGTGCCACGGTCGCCCGGACGGGCAGATAATCGGCGAAGGGCGCGCGTTCGACGGTGCCCGTGTCGATGTCCGTGGCGGCGACGTCGGTCGATCCGCTCGCCGGCATGATCCGCCACAGCGCGATCGCCGCGATCAGCGCGAGGCAGACGGCAATCGCGCCGCGGCGGCGCCACCAGGGGCGTGCGGGCCGATCGACGCGGCGGTCCATGGCGGCGCCCGGCGACGTACCGGGGGAAGCAGTTGCGTGTTCGGACGGTTCGGTCATCATGGCGCCAGTGTCGCCGCGAACAGCCGAAAAGCCCAAACCGTTATGAATACTGGACTTTTTCCTCAAACACCGGACGGTGACCGTTCGCAGGCGGACGCACTGTCCGGAAATGGACGGTCGGAGGGCGTGTCAACCGGACGGACAATTCTGCTGATCGACGATAATCCGGCGGTGTTCGGCGCGATGGACATCGCCTTTCGCATGGCCGGCCATCGGCTGGATGGGGCCAAGGGGCCGGAAGAGGCGATGTCGCGGCTGGCGACACAGCGCTACGACGCGATCCTGCTCGATCTCAATTTCACGCCGGGGGAATCGAGCGGCGAACAGGGCCTCGCCTGCCTCGCGCGGATCATGGCCGACGATCCCGCCGCCTGCGTCATCGTGCTCACCGCGCACAGCGGCATCCGCATCGCGGTCGCGGCGATGCAGGCCGGCGCGCGCGATTTCGCGATGAAGCCGTGGCGCAACGCCGACCTGCTCGCCCGCGTCGAGGGGGCGATCCTGCGCGGGGCGGCCGCGGTGCCGGCATCGCCGCAGTTCGCCGGAGCCGAACCCGCCCGTCTGCTCGGCGACAGTGCGGCGATGGAGCGCGTGCGCGCGCTGATCCGCCGCATCGCGCCGACACCGGCGGGCGTCACCATCACCGGCCCCGCCGGAAGCGGCCGGACGCTCGCCGCGCTCGCGATCCACGCCGCCTCGCCATGGGCCACGCAGGCGCCGATCACGATCGACCTGCGCGATCCCGCCGCCTGGGCCCTGCTCGAGACGGCCGAAGGCACCGTGATCCTGCGCCACCCGGACGGGCTGGACGCGTTCGCACAGGATCGGCTCGCTCATCGGCTGCCCGCCGGCATCCGCTGCATCGCGATCGCGTCCAGCGTCACCGCGCTGTCGCCCGCGCTGCAACGCCGGCTGGCGACGGTGGAGGTGGCGATGCCGCCGCTCAGCGCGCGCGACGACGATGCCGTGCTGCTCGCCCGCCATTTCGCGCGCCTCGCCGCCGAGCGGTTCGTGCGGCCGCCGGTCCGCTTCACCGACGCCGCGGTCACGGCGATCCGCAGCGCCGTCTGGCCGGACGAGGTCCGCGGCCTCGCGCTGGCGATCGAGCGCGCGGTGCTGCTGTCGGACGATGGCATCCTCGATGCCGCGCTCATCGCACCCGCCGCCCCGATCGCGGACAGTGCGGTCCCCACCGCGCCAGAGGCGAACTTCGCGCTCAGCGATGCGGAGCGCGCGATGATCGAGGCAGCGCTGCGCGAACATCGCCACAATGTCACGCAGGCGGCGACGGCGCTCGGCCTCAGCCGCGGCGCACTGTATCGGCGGATGGCGCGTTATGGTCTCTAGGCGCGGGCCCTCGCCGATCGCCCTCAGCCTCGGACTGGTCGTGGCGGGCATCGTCGCGGCGCTCGCCTGGCAGCAGAGCACCTGGGGCGTGGGCGCTGGCGCAGCGCTGGTTGCGCTGTGGCTCGCCGCGCTTAACTGGTGGCTGGTGGCGCGCCCGCGCGACGTGGTGCGACCGGACCCGGCACGGACCGACGACGCCGACGGGCTGGTCCTGCGCCTGTTGCTCGACGCCGCGCCGACGCCGCTGCTGGCGATCGACGCGACTGCCGCGCGCGCGCTCAACCGCGCCGCGCGCCGTCTGTTCGCGACCGACGACCGTATCCTTCCCGTGCCGCCGGCACTGACCGATGCCACCGCCACCCATCTGCGCCACGAAGGCCGCGGCTGGCGGATCGACCGCGTGCGCGTCGCCAATGGGCAGGACGTCGCCGCGCTGATCGACATCGAACAGGAGGAGCGCGCCGCCGAAGCCCGCGCCAGTGCGGAGATGATCCAGGTCCTGGGGCACGAATTGCTCAACGGCCTCGCCCCCATCGCCTCGCTCGCCGAAAGCGGCGCCGTCGCGGTCGCGCGGCCCGAGGTCGACGTGGCGCTGCTGCGCGAGATCCTCGACACGCTCGCGCGCCGCGCGGAGGGGTTGCAGCGCTTCACCGAAGCCTATCGCGCCATCGCCCGCCTGCCGGAACCCACGCGGCGTGCGGTGCCGGTGGGTGAGCTGGCGGACGATCTCGCGCGCCTGTTCGCCACGCGATGGCCCGCCGTCGCATTGTCGGTGGCGGCGGATGCCGACGCCTGGACGCTCGATCGCGACCAGATCGTACAGGCGGTCTGGGCGCTGCTACAGAACGCCGCCGAAGCGGCCACCACGGCGCACGCCGCCGGGGCGCAGGTGGCGCTGCGCATCACGGTAAGCGACGCGCTGGCCATCGAGATAGAGGACAATGGCGCCGGCGTTCCCGCGGACGCCGTCGCCCGCATCTTCCGCCCCTTTCATACCACCAAGGCGGACGGCACCGGTGTGGGCCTCAGCCTCGCGCGGCAGATCGCGCTGGCGCATGGCGGCACGTTGACGTTAGCCTCCGATGCGCCGACCCGTTTCCGCCTCACGATCCCCTGACGGCGCCAAACCCCCTTTTGCGCGTTCAGCGCTCGACCCAAGAGGAGCCCGATCGATGGCCGACGACACCAGTGCCAACAACCAGCCCGCCGGCTATGTCCCGCCCGAGGTATGGACGTGGAACCCGGGCAATGGCGGCCACTTCGCCAGCATCAACCGCCCCATCTCCGGCGCGACGCAGCAACGTGACCTCCCGACCGGCGATCATGGCCTGCAACTCTATTCGCTGGGCACGCCCAACGGGCAGAAGGTGACGATCATGCTCGAAGAGCTGCTTGCCGCCGGCCATGCAGGCGCGGAATATGACGCCTGGCCGATCGAGATCGGCAAGGGCGACCAGTTCGGCAGCGGCTTCGTCGCGATCAATCCCAATTCGAAAATCCCGGCGCTGCTCGACCGCCGCAGCGATCCGCCGCTGCACCTGTTCGAAAGCGGATCGATCCTGATCCACCTCGCCGAAAGCTTCGGCGCGTTCCTGCCCGCCTCCGGTCCCGCGCGGGTCGAAACGCTCAATTGGCTGATGTGGCAGATGGGCTCCGCGCCCTTCGTCGGCGGCGGCTTCGGCCATTTCTACGCCTACGCCCCCTTCCGCATCGAATATGCGATCGACCGCTATGCGATGGAGGCGAAGCGCCAGCTGCACGTGCTCGACACGCGGCTATCCGACAACGCATTCCTCGCGGGCGACGACTATACGATCGCCGATATCGCGGCCTGGCCTTGGTATGGCGGGCTGATGGACGGCATCTACAGTGCGCAAAAGTTCCTGTCCGTCGAGGACTATCCGAACGTCCGCCGCTGGACCGATACGATCGCCGCACGCGAAGGCGTCCGCCGCGGCCGTATCGTCAACCGCCTGACCGGCGCGCCCGGCACCTTCCTCGCCGAACGCCACAGCGCAGCGGATATCGACCGTGCGTTGGCGGAAGCGCACGAGGCCGCGTGACATCCCGGACCGGCTGACATTACCCTCACCCTTCGCCGGTTTTTGCCGGCTCTTCCCTCTCCCTGTGGGAGAGGGAGGGAGCGCCGAAGGCGCGGAAGGGTGAGGGCGACACCGTGCCAGCAAAAAAACCCTACCCTATCAGCCGGTAGCCAATCCCCTGTTCGTTCGCGATCAGGCTGCCGACGGCATGCGGCGCCTCCAGCTTCTGGCGCAGGTTGCGGATCACGATGCGGAGATATTCGACCTTCGGATCGTGACCGCCCCACACGCGCTGCAAAATCAACTTATGCGTCACGACGCGCCCGGCGTGGTCGGCGAGCAGCGTCAGCACCTCATATTCTTTGCGCGTCAGATGCACCTCCGCGCCCGCGCGTTCGACGCGGTGCGCGGCGGGATCGATCGTCACCTCGCCCGCGCGCACCACGCCGCCGCCCTTCGCCTCGCTGCGCCGCAATGCCACGCGCAGCCGGGCGAGCAATTCCTCGCTGTCGAACGGCTTGGTCACGTAATCGTCCGCGCCGAGGTCGAGCGCGGCAACCTTGTCCTCGGTCGCATCGCGCGCAGAGACGACCAGCAGCGCGATCCCCGGCGTCCGCGCAATGACCGGCACCAGCTCCAACCCGTCCCGCCCCGGCAACCCCAGATCGAGCAGCACCGCATCCGGCGCGTCCTGCGCCACCGCGGCCAGCGCCGTGCGCGCATCGGCGGCGTCGATCACGTCGTGGCCGGCGCGCTCCAGCGTCTGGCGGAGCAACCGCCGGATCGCCGGCTCATCATCCACCACCAGCACCCGCGCCATCAGACCTGCCCCTCGACCATTGCGTCGCGCACGATCGTCGCGGACGGGAAGACCAGCGTAAACCGGGCGCCCGCGCCATCGTCACGATTGGCCGCCTCCACGCCGACGCCCATCGCCTCCGCAAACGCCTTGACGATCGCAAGACCCAAACCCGTGCCCCCGGCCGACCGGTCCGATCCGTCGAAACGGCGGAACGTATCGAAGATCGCGCTTTCCGCCCCCGGCGGCAGGCCCGGCCCCTCGTCGACCACCGACAACCGCAACGTTGCGCCACGATGCGCGCCGACGATGCGGATCGCGGTGCCCGGATCGGCATAGCGGCCGGCATTGTCGAGCAGGTTGAGCAGGCAATGATGCAGCAGCTGCGCGTCGCAGCGGACGAGTGGCAGGTCGGGCGGCACGTCCAGCCGGATCGCATGGCCGGCGAGCGCCGCACGCGCGTCATGCGCCGCGCCCGTCACCGCATCGGCAAGGTCGGTCGGCTCGATCGCCAGCGTCAGCGCCCCCGCCTCGATCCGCGCCATGTCGAGCAAATTGGCGACGAACCGGTCCAGCCGCCGCGTCTCGACCTCGATCGTCGTGACCAGATCCGGCGTCACGCCGTGGCGCAGCTCAGCGGCGGCCGCCTTCACCGCGGTCAGCGGCGTGCGCAGGTCGTGGCTGACCGACGACAGCAAGGCGCCGCGCAGGCGATCGCGGGTGCGGATCGTCTCGACGTCGCGCATCTCGCCTTCCAGCCGCAGCCGTTCCAGCACCATCGCCGCCTGGTCGATCAGGCTGGTCAGCAGCGGCAATTGGTCGGCGCGCACCGGATCGCCGCCGCCGTCGCGCGCCAGCCCCAGCACCGCCAGCGTCCGCCCGGCATGCGACAGCGGGTGGAACACCCAGTCCGATGCGGTGAGCGTCCCCGATCCGCGCCCCGTCGTCGTCGCATTGTCGAACGCCCATTGCGCCGCGGCGAGGTCGAGCGTGCCGAGCTGATACCCCTCCGCATCGGCGGCCTGTACGTCCAATCCGCCGGCGCCCGCACCGAGCAGCACGCTATGCACGTCGAGGATATGCGCGATTTCGCGACAGGTGGCGCGCTTCACCGCCGCATCGTCGGCCAGTTCGGTCAGCTGGCGCAGGAAGCCGGTCAGCGCCGCATTGGTCCGCGCGCTCTGGCTGGCGAGGTCCGCCTGCGCCCGTACCCGCGCGGCGAGATGGCTGGTGACGAAGGCGACGCCCAACAGCACGAATACCGAAATGACGTTTTCGGGGTTGCTGATCGTGAACGTGCCGGTCGGGGGCAGGAAGAAGAAATTATAGGCCAGGCTCGATGCCAGCCCCGCGAATAGGCCGGTACGCAGACCGAACAGGCTCGCCGCCGCCATCACCGGCAGCAGGTACAGCATGCCGACATTGCCGAGTTGCAGCACGCGGAACAGCGCGGTGCCGGCACCGGTGACGCCCGCGATCATCGCGCTGGTCGCGACATAGCCCAGCCGCGTGCCCCACACACCGCGCCGGCGCGGCTGGCGTTCGGGCTTTCCAGTACGGTCCGCAACCGGCAGCACGTGGACGGTCACGCCCGGCGTCTCGCGCACCAACCGGTCGACCACCGAACCATGCCGCAGCTCGAACCAGCGCGACCGCCGCGACTTGCCGACGATCAGCTGCGTCGCGCGCGCATCGGCCAGATAGGCCTTGATCCCCTCGACCACCCCCCGCCGCGGGGACGGTCACGACCGTCGCACCCAGCTGCGTCGCGAGCGTCATCGCCGCCGCGACGCGGGCGTGCTGCGCGTCGCTGAACGCGGCGACACGCGGCGTTTCGATGAACAGCGCCGTCCACGGCCCGCGCAGGCCGTCCGCGACGCGCTTGCCCGCCCGCACCAGCCCTTCGCCGCCCGCCAGTTCGTTGATCGCGACGACGATCCGCTCCGCCCCCCGCCCAGGTGCCGCCGACGCCCAGCGCGCGGACATGCTCCAGCATCTGCGCGTCGACCGCCTGCGCAGCGCGGGTCAGCGCCAGTTCGCGCAGCGCCGACAGGTTGGATTTGGAGAAAAAGTGCTGGAGCGCGCGCGTCGCCTCCTGCGGCAGATAGACCTTACCCGCCTTCAGCCGCTCGATCAGCTCGTCGGGCGGGATGTCGACGACTTCGATCTCGGCCGCCTCCAGCACGCTGTCGGGCACCGTCTCGCGCACCCGGACATGGGTGAACCCTGCGACGATATCGTTGAGGCTTTCGACATGCTGGATGTTGATCGTCGAATAGACGTCGATCCCCGCAGCGAGCAGTTCCTCGACGTCCTGATGGCGCTTGGGATGGCGGCTGCCCGGCGCATTGCTATGCGCCAGCTCGTCGACCAGCGCGAGGCGCGGCGCGCGGGCGATCAGCGCATCGAGGTCCATCTCGTGCAGCGTCCGCCCTTCATAGGGGATGGCGAGGCGCGGCAGAATCTCGAACCCGCGGGTCAGCGCGTCCGTCTCGGCGCGGCCGTGCGTCTCGACCACGCCGACGACGACATCGACGCCTTCGCGCGCCCGCGCCTTCCCCTCGGACAGCATTTCGAACGTCTTGCCGACGCCCGGTGCCGCCCCGAGGAAGATCTTCAGGCGGCCGCGACCCTCCTGCGCCGCCTGACGCAGCAATGCCTGGGGGTCGGGCCGGCCGTCGCTCATCACCTGCGGGATGCGTCGAGCGCGCGGTTGAGTGCAAGCACATTTACATGGGGTTCGCCCAGCACGGGGGCCTCGGTTGCCGCGGCGACCAGCGCCTCGATGCGTGCCACCGGCAGGCCGCGGACGCGCGCGATGCGGGGGGCCTGCGCCATTGCAGCGTCGGGCGACAGATCGGGGTCGAGGCCCGATCCGCTGGTAGTGACGAGATCGGCGGGGATCGCCCTTGTCACGCCCTCCGCCCGGCGCTTCGCCACGTCGGCGGTCACGCGATCGGCCAGTGCCTTGCTCGCCGGGCCGAGGTTCGATCCGCTCGACGCCATGCCGTCATAGCCCTTGCCCGCCGCGGAGGGGCGCGTCTGGAAATAACGGTCCGACGTGAACGCCTGCCCGACGACGTCCGACCCGATCACGCGCCCGCCTTGTTCGATCAGGCTGCCGTTCGCCTGATGGGGGAAGACGATCTGGCCGACGCCGGTCATCGCCAGCGGATAGACGATGCCGAGCAATGCAGCGAACAACAGCGTCATCACGATCGCCGGCCGCAAGGCCGAAGAGAAATCCTTACCCATTATCTCTACTCCTCAGGCCAGTCCGAGGCCACCGACGACGATGTCGATCAGCTTGATTCCGATGAACGGTGCGAGCAGGCCGCCCAGGCCATAGATCGCCAGGTTGCGCGCCAGCAGCGGCCCCGCCCCCATCGGGCGATAGGTCACGCCCTTCAGCGCCAGCGGCACCAGTGCCGGGATGATCAGCGCGTTGAAGATGATCGCCGACAGGATCGCGCTCTGCGGCGTCGTCAGCCCCATCACGTTGAGCACGCCCAACCCCGGATAGAGCGCGACGAACATCGCCGGGATGATCGCGAAATATTTGGCGACGTCATTGGCGACCGAGAAGGTCGTCAGTGCCCCGCGCGTCATCAGCAGCTGCTTGCCCAGGCCGACGACCTCGATCAGCTTGGTGGGGTCGCTGTCCAGGTCGACCATGTTGCCGGCCTCGCGCGCGGCCTGCGTGCCGGTGTTCATCGCCACGCCGACGTCCGCCTGCGCCAGCGCGGGCGCGTCGTTGGTGCCGTCACCGCACATCGCGACCAGCCGCCCGCCGGTCTGTTCCTTGCGGATCAGGTCCAGCTTGTCCTCGGGCGTCGCCTGGGCGAGGAAGTCGTCGACCCCCGCCTCGGCCGCGATCGCCGCGGCGGTCAGCGGATTGTCGCCGGTGATCATCACCGTGCGGATGCCCATCTGGCGCAGCTCGGCGAAGCGTTCGCGGATGCCCGCCTTCACCACGTCCTTCAGGAAGATCGCGCCCAGCAGGCGGCCGTCCTTCGCCACCGCCAGCGGCGTGCCGCCGGCGCGAGCGATCTCGTCGGTGATGCGGCGCAATTCGGTCGCCGCCGCGGTTTCGCCGCTGCCCGGATTGGCGCGCAGGATCGAATCGACCGCGCCCTTCTGGATCAGCGTGTCGCCGATCCGCACGCCCGACACGCGGGTCTGCGCGGTAAAGGCGATCACCTCGGCATGCTCGGGAAGTGTCGCCGTCTGGCCGAAGCGCTCGCGCGCCAGCACGACGATCGACCGGCCTTCGGGCGTCTCGTCCGCCAGGCTGGCGAGCAGTGCGGCTTCGGCGAGGTCTTCCGCGCTCGCGCCGCCGACGCTGCGGAACTCGCTCGCCTGCCGGTCGCCGATGGTGATCGTCCCGGTCTTGTCGAGCAGCAGCACATCGATATCGCCTGCTGCCTCCACCGCGCGACCCGACTTGGCGAGCACGTTGAAGCGGACCAACCGGTCCATCCCCGCAATGCCGATCGCGGAGAGCAAAGCGGCGATCGTCGTCGGGATCAGCGTGATCAGCAGCGCCGCCAGGATCGCGACCGGGATCGACCCGCCGGCATAGCTGGCGAAGCCCGGAATGGTCGCGACCGCGATCAGGAAGATGATCGTCAGACCGGTCAGCAGGATGGTCAGCGCGATCTCGTTCGGCGTCTTCTGCCGCTCGGCGCCCTCGACCAGCGCGATCATGCGATCGAGGAACCCCTGCCCCGGCTCGACGGTGACGCGCACCTTGATCGAATCGGAGATGACGCGCGTACCCGCCGTCACCGCCGACCGGTCGCCGCCCGCCTCGCGGATCACCGGCGCGCTTTCCCCGGTGATCGCGGCTTCGTTGACCGAGGCGACGCCCTGGATCACCTCGCCGTCGGACGGGATCAGGTCGCCCGTCTCGACCAGCACGACGTCGCCGACGCTGAGCCGCGTGCCGGCCACCAGCTCCCAGGCGTCGCCGACACCGATCAGCCGTTTGGCCTTCAGTTCGGCCTTGGCATCGCGCAGGCTGGCCGCCTGTGCCTTGCCGCGCCCTTCCGCCAGCGCCTCGGCGAAGGTGCCGAACAGCACCGTCAGCCACAGCCAGACGACCAGTTGCAGCTTGAAGCCGGTCGACAGGCCGTCCTGCCCCACCGCCAGCAGGACGGTCAGCAGCACCGCGACGACCGCGGTGGTGAACATGACGGGGTTACGGATCAATTGCCGGGGATCGAGTTTGACGAAGGCATCGCGGATCGCCGGCACGATCAGCTCTGCGGTGAACAAGGATGCGTTGCGTGTCTGGGCCATAATAGTGGCGCCCCTTACGAAAGCTGGCCACCGATCATCGCGAGATGATCGGCAATGGGACCGAGGGCGAGGCTCGGCAGGAAGGTAAGGCCGCCCAGCACCAGGATGATGCCGACCAGCAGGCCGACCCACAGGCCGCCGGTGGTCGGGAAGGATCCCGCGCCCGCCGGCGTGTGGCGCTTGGCGGCAAGGCTGCCGGCGATCGCCAGCATCGGCACGATCACGAAGAACCGCCCGATCCACATCGCGACGCCCAGCAGGCCATTGTACCAGGGCGTACCCGCGGTCAGGCCGGCAAAGGCCGATCCGTTGTTCCCGACCGCGCTGGTGAAGGCGTACAGGATCTCGCTGAAGCCATGTGGCCCCTTGTTGAGCGGCCCGGCAAGGCCCGCCTGCACGACCGCGGACAGCGCAGTGCCGCCCAGGATGACCAGCGGCAGCACCGCGATCGCCAGCACGGCGAGCTTCACCTCGCGCGCCTCGATCTTCTTGCCGACATATTCGGGCGTGCGCCCGACCATCAGGCCGGCGACGAAGACGGCGAGGATCGCGAACAGCAGGAAGCCATAGATACCGGCACCCACGCCGCCGACCACCACTTCGCCCAGCTGCATGTTGATGAGCGGGATCATGCCGCCCAGCGCGGTGAAGCTGTCGTGCATCGCATTGACCGCGCCGCACGACGCCGCCGTCGTGACGACCGAGAAGAGTGCGGACGCGGCGATGCCGAAGCGCACCTCCTTGCCCTCCATGTTGCTGCCCGCAACGCCCAGATGGTGCAGCACCGGATTGCCCGCCGCTTCCTGCCAATAGGTGACGCCGACGCCCGCGAGGAACAGCAGCATCATCGCCGCCAGGATCGCCCAGCCCTGGCGCGTGTCGCCCACGGCCTTGCCGAACGTCCAGGTCAGGCCCATGCCGATCACGAAGATCGACGCCATCTGCACGAAATTGACCAGCGCGCCGGGGTTTTCGAACGGATGCGCGCTATTGGCGTTGAAGAAGCCGCCACCGTTGGTGCCGAGCATCTTGATCGCTTCCTGGCTGGCGACCGGGCCCAGCGCCAGCGTCTGGCGCAGCCCTTCCAGCGTCGTCACGTCGACCGAACCGGCCAGCGTCTGCGGCACGCCGCTCGCGATCAGGAAGATCGTGTAGACGATGCACGCTGGCAGCAGCAGGTACAGGGTGATCCGGGTCATGTCGGCCCAGAAGTTGCCGATGCCACTCGCCTGCCGCCGCGCGAAACCGCGGAACAGCGCAAAGGCGAGCGCGATGCCCGTCGCTGCCGACGTGAAATTGTGGATGGTCAGCGCCAGCATCTGGCTGAGGTTCGACAGCGTCGATTCGCCCGCATACCATTGCCAGTTGGTGTTGGTGGTGAAGCTGATCGCGGTGTTGAACGCACCGTCCGCACCCACACCCGCATAATGCAGCGGGTTGAGCGGCAGCACCGCCTGCAAGCGCAAGATGGCATAAGTGAACAGCATCAGCGCGATGTTGAACAGCAGCATATGGACGGCGTAGCGGCGCCAGCCCTGCTCTTCCGCCGGGTCGATGCCCGACAGACGATAGAAGCCGCGCTCGACGGGGCCGAGCACGGCGTGGAGCGGCGTGCGCCGCCCCTCGTACAGCGCGAACAGCCACAGGCCGACCGGCTTGACGAGGGCGAGCAGCACCGCGACGAAGGCGAGGATCAGGCCCCAACCCTGGATGGTCATGACGGCGCTCCCTTCAGAAGCGTTCGGGGCGGAGCAATACCGCCACCAGATAGGCGAGCAGGCCGAGCGCGCAGGCGGCGGCGAGCCACAGGTCGATGGTCATGGACGCGCCCTCACGCTTTGTCGCACAGGCGGGCATAGGCCAGCGTCAGCGCCGACAGCCCGCCGATGATCGACAGCCAGATGATATCCTGCATGGAAAGGTCTCCCCGTTCAGAAGGCGGCGGTGAGCGAGACGAGCGCGGTGCTGCCGGCGATGTTGCCGGTGCCGTCCTGTCCCTTGCTGAAGCTCGGCCGCAGATAGGCGGCGTCACGGTCCGAAATGTTGGTATCGATCCAGGCAACGCCCAGCGTCAGGTTGTGCCAGCTGGTGTCGACGCCCAGCGACCAGTCCCAATAATCGCCGGTCGGCGTCGGCGCGGTGGCGTTGGGGCCGAGGCCGTCCATGCCCCAGCTGTGGCCGATATGCGCCTTGGCGGTGAACGGCGTGCCCATGATCGCCGCCGCGCCGTCGCCCCAGACGTACAGATTGTCGCTCTTCGCGCCGGGATGGTCGTAGACGCCCGCCGCCGCGCTGGCGCCGTTATCGTACCATTTGCCGATCGCCTGCTGCTTGGGGGCATAGGCCGCGCCCGCGGTCAGCGACACCGGGCCGGTGGTGCCCGACAGCTTCACATAGGGTTCGGCATAGTCCGTCTTGTTGGCGCCGCCCGGATACATGTACCAGGTCAGGCCGACGTCGAGCGTGCCGGTCGGGCTGATCTTCGTCTTGTACCCGCCGATCAGGTCCAGCTCCATATTGGCGCCGCCGAACGTGCCCCAGCCGGCAAGGTTCGACGCCCAGGCACCGACATAGACGCCGCTCTTATGCGCGACGGTCAGCCCGGCCTGCACCGCCATATGCTCGTCGGTCTGCGAGATGCCGCGCAGGCGATAGTCCGACAGGATCGCGGCAGAGCCGCTGACGGTGACGGCCGGCGGCGGCGCGGTGTCGGCGTTCTGGGCATAAGCGGGCGCCGCGACCGGCAGCAGGGCGACGGCAAAACAATAACGGATACGCACGAAATCGAACCTCCCACGAACGGAAGATCCGGGCGCCGCGAACGGGCGCCGGATCCTCCTGCGGGCAAGGCAATTAGGCCGTGCGTCCGTAGGGTTTCGAGAGCGATTATCGGGTCAGGGCGTATGTTTTCCGTATGTTTTTACGCTGGCCCCTCTCACGCTGCCGCGACGAAGGCGTCCAGCCGCGCCAGATGCGCCACCACCGCGTCCGGCGGCAGGAACGATCCGGTAAAGCTGTTGCGCGCCAGCGTCGCCAGCGCTTGGCGGTCCAGCCCCCGCGCCGCCGCCACCGCGCGGTAATTGTCCGCGACATAACCGCCGAAATAGGCGGGATCGTCCGAATTGATCGTCGCGCGCAGCCCCTGCGCCAGCATCGCATCGATCGGGTGATCCTCGATCCGGTCGACCACGCACAATTTCAGGTTCGACAGCGGGCACACGGTCAACGTCATGCCCTCGTCCGCCAGCCGCGCGACCAAGGCGGCGTCCTCCAGCGACCGATTGCCATGATCGATCCGGTCCACATCCAGCAGGTCGAGCGCCTGGCGGACGTACTCCGGCGGCCCCTCCTCGCCGGCATGTGCGACCAGCTTCAGCCCCTTCGCGCGGGCGGCGGCGAAGACGCGCGCGAACTTCTCGGGCGGGTGGCCGACCTCCGACGAATCGAGGCCCACCGCGGTGATCCGGTCGAGCCACGGCGTCGCCTCCTCCAGCGTCGCAAACGCCTCCTCCTCGCTCAGATGGCGCAGGAAGCTCATGATCAGCGCGCTGGTCATGCCATGCCGCGCTTCCGCCTCCGCCATTGCGGAGAGCAACCCCTCGATCACCTCGGCAAAGGGAATGCCGCGCGCGGTGTGCGTCTGCGGATCGAACATGATCTCGGCATGCACCACGCCATCCGCCGCGGCACGGTCGAAATAGGCAGCGGCCAGATCGTGGAAGTCGGCCCGCGTGCGCAGCACGTCCGCCCCGGCATAATAGATGTCGAGGAAATCCTGCAGATTGGAAAAGGCATAGGCCGCGCGCACCGCCTCCACCGATGCATAGGGGATCGCGACACCGTTGCGCTCGGCCAGCGCGAACATCAGCTCGGGCTCCAGACTGCCCTCGATGTGCAGGTGCGGTTCGGCCTTGGGCAAGGCGGCGATGAAATCCTCGGTCATTCGGTCACTCCAGGCACGGCGACCGAAACTGCAACGCGAACCGCCGTTCCGCAAGCGGCGCCCGGCCTACCAGCCCATGCTGCCCGGCACACCCTTGAACGGCCCCGCCAGATCCGCCGTGATCCACCCGCCATAGAAGCCGCCCGGCTGCGGGATCACCTGCTCGCCATCGACCAGGCAGCGGTCGAACGGCCCGGCATAGAACGCGACATGGTCGCGCAGGATCGCGAAGCCGCGTGTCGGATCGGGATAGCTCCAGGCGACATCGGTCAGCCGGACGTCGCCGACCTGCACATGCCAGTACACCGCATGCCCCTTCCATTCGCAGAAGGATCGCCGGTCGGACGGGATCAGCACGCCGGGCGTGATATCGGCCGGCGGAATGTACCAGCTCGGCGGATGGCTGGTCTCCAGCGTGCGGACGGGCGCGCGGGTATCCGCCACCACGACCCCGCGATGCTCGATGCGGACGTGCCGGTCGCTCGCCTCCGCCACCGCGGGCCGCGGAAAATCCCAGACGCTCTGCTGGCCCGGACCAACGGGATCGCGCCACGGCCTCATGCGCGTGCCTCGCGCCGCCGCAGCCAGCGTTGCAAGCGCGGCCGCACCCGCAGGAAGCCGCGATACGCGCGCTCCAGCATCGCCAGAACGATGGGGTTGCGCGCCGCGATGCCCAGCGGGCGCAGCAGCGGGATCGCCCGCCACATCGCCGCGAAGGCGGCCGCACCCGACAGTAACGGCCCGTCGCCTTCGCGCGCATGGAAGCGCGCCAGCATCGCGCTGCGGTCGATCGGGCAGGTTCCCGGGCCGGCGACGTCGACGAAGTCGATCCGGCCGCGCCGGTCGAGCCGGCGCATCATGGCGATCTCACGCCGGCACAGCGGACACTGGCCATCATGCCATACGGTTACGCGGTGCATCGCCCCTCCGCCGGATTGTCGCGCCAAATCCGCCCGGCCAGCAACGTCGCAAAGCCCAGCCAGCCCACGAAGGGGACGGCCAGCGCCGCCGCCGGCCGGTCGACGCGCGCGGCGGTGGCGACATAGGCCGCGCCCGTCGCCACCATCGCGCCCGACACCGCCGCGCTTGCGCCCAATTGGCGCTCGCGAAAGAACAGCTGTGTCCACCCACCGATCAGCGCGCTATTGACCAGCCACAGGCCAACCGCCGCATTGCGGCTCGCCCCCGACGGGCTGCGCAGCAGGCGATAGCCGCCCACCGCCAGCCCCGTCTCCAGCACCGGCCACACCGCGCCGAAGGCGGCATCGGGCGGCGTGAAGCCCGGCTTGTCGAGCTTGCGATACCAGCGACGCACGCCCGGATGCGTCGCGTCGGGCGCATTGCGGCGCCCCACCAGCGCGCTGATTCCCAGCACGGCGGCGACCGACGCCAGCGCCGCACCGCGACCCCATCGACCGCCGCCGGTGTCCGTCGTCCGTCCGCTATCCGTGCCCACGTCTGACCTCCTGTGATGACCTGCCGCTACAGCGAGCCACGCGCGCGGACGTTCCAGCCCATGCGACGACCGGCGATTTGGGCCCAAGCCGCCCGCGACGCGTTACCGGCGAATGAGCTCGCACCACCACCGCTACGCCTATCGCCCGATCACCGATCGCCCCGTCTACGACTGGCCCAATGGTGGCCGCCTCGCCATCTATCTGGGCGTCAATTACGAGGTGTTCCAGTTCGGCAGCGGCCTGGGTGCCGAGCTGGCCCCGGCGCAGACCGATCCCGACGTCATGAACTACGCCTGGCGCGATTACGGCAACCGCGTCGGCGCGTGGCGGCTGTTCGATCTGTTCGACCGCCTCGACCTGCGCACCACGGCGCTGGTCAACGCGGACGTGCTCGATGCCTGCCCCGGCCTGGCGGAGGCGTGCCGCGACCGCGGCGACGAGATTGCGGCGCATGGCGCGACCAACGCCGCCGCGCAGGGCGACCTGTCCGGCCGGCACGAAGCGAAGATGATCGGCGACGTTACCGATCGGCTCGCCGCGCTGGGCGTCCGCCCGACGGGGTGGCTCGGGCCCTGGATTTCGGAAAGCGACCAGACGCCGGACCTGCTCGCTCAACAGGGCTATCGCTACGTGCTCGACTGGGCGCACGACGACCAGCCGACCCGGCTGTCGACCGCCCACGGCGGGCTGCTGTCGGTCCCCTATTCGCAGGAGATCAACGACATCCCCGCGATCATCGCGCGCCGGCAAGAGGCGGAGACGTTCGCCAACATGATCCGCGCCGCCGTCGATCAATTGCTGTCGGAATGCGACCGCCGCCCCGTGGTGCTCGGCATCGCGCTCCACCCGTACATCATGGGGCAGGCGCATCGCACGCCCGCCCTCGCCCGCGTGCTGACCGAGCTCCGGGCCGCGAACGATCCGCGCATCTGGTGGACCACCGCCGGGGATATCGCCGCGCATGTCGAGGCAAACGATCTGGCGGTGTGAACCGCGGCCGGCACGTCATTACGATCGAAAGGGATGGCGCGACGCCGCCGTCCGGCTAGGCTAGCGCGATGCGGCGTCTTCACATCGCGATTGCCGGCTGCGGCCCGGCGGGCCTCGCCACCGCGCTGCTGCTGCATCGCGACGGCCATCATGTCACCTTGTTCGAGCGGTTCGATGCGCCCCGCCCCGTGGGATCGGGGCTCATGATCCAGCCGACCGGTTTCGCGGTCCTGCGCGAACTGGGGCTGGCCGACGCGCTGCTCGACCATGGTGCCCGCATCGATCGCCTGCATGGCGAGGCGGGACGCAGCGGCCGCGTCGTCCTCTCCGTCCGCTATGCCGCGCTCGGCAAGCGGGCCGAGTTCGGCGTCGGCGTGCATCGCGCGACTTTGTTCGCACTGTTGCACCAGGCCGTCGCGGCCGAGGGCATCGCGATCGAAACCGGCTGCGCGGTGTCGGGCAGCGACCTCGCCGCCGGCGACCGTCGCGTCCTGCTGCTGGAGGGCGGCCGCCGGATCGGCCCATTCGACCTCATCGTCGATGCGCTCGGCACGCGGACGCCGCTGGCGCCGCCCTGCGGCCGCACGCTCGCCTATGGCGCGCTGTGGGGAACGCTCGACTGGCCCGCCGATGCCGGCTTCGATCCCACCGCGCTCGAACAGCGCTATCGGCGGGCGAGCGTGATGGTCGGCGTGCTGCCGATCGGGCGGTTTCCGGGCGATCCGCGCCAGCAGGCGGCGCTCTTCTGGTCGCTGCGCGCCGATCGGCTCGCCGAATGGCAGGCGGCGGGGCTCGATGCCTGGAAGGCGGAGGTCTCTGCCTTATGGCCGGCGACGCGCGCTCTGCTCGACCAGATCCGCTCCCCCGACCAGCTCACCTTCGCCCGCTACGCCCACCGGACGCTGCCGACGCCGGCGGAGGCGGGCATGATCCACATTGGCGACGCCTGGCATTCGGCCAGCCCGCAATTGGGACAGGGCGCGAACATGGCGCTGCTCGATGCCTATGCGCTCGCGCTGGCGTTGCGCCAGTCGCCGGACGTGGCCGCGGCGCTGGGCCAGGCGATCGCGATGCGGCGGCGGCACGTGCATCTGTACCAAGCCCTCACCGCGCTGTTCACCCCCGTCTACCAATCCGACAGCCACGCGCTCCCGTTCGTCCGCGACCGGATCGTCGGGCCCTTGTCGACGCTGTGGCCGGCAACGCGCATCCAGGCGGCGATGGTCAGCGGGCTGATCGGCAACCCGCTGAAGCCGTTGTTCGGCTGACGGCACGCCGGCGCATCGCGCTCCTACCAAAATGCAAGGTGACGGCGGCACCATCGGGCGATAGGGCGGTACGGTGAGCGCGATACGCCATCATGTCCTGCATCATCGCTGGTTGGCCGTCTGGCTGATCGCCTTGACGCTGCTGATGAAAATCGTCGTGCCCACCGGCTATATGCTGGGCTCGTCGAACGGCGCGATCACGATCGAGATCTGCTCGGGCTATGGCCCGGTGACGATGACCATGGCGATGCCCGGCATGGCGCATCACGACGACAAGCCGGATCACGGCAAGGCGGAGCAGCCCTGCGCCTTCGCCGGCCTCAACGCCCCTGCGATGAGCGGCGCCGATCCGTTGCTGCTCGCGCTGGTCGTCGCCTTCATCGTCGCGACCGTCTTCCGGACCGTCGTTCCGCCCGCACCGCGGCAGTTCACCCGCCTCCGCCCCCCGCTGCGCGCGCCACCCGCCACCGCCTGATCGATGGCGAGACGGGACGCCCCGCGGCGTTCCCCTCGCCCGTGCCGCAGGCGATCGTTCGAATCGCGCGCGGTTTCGGCTGCCGGCCGCCCATCGGGCGGCACGGCGCCTGATGCTTTCAGGGGATCATCGTGCCTTCATTTCAGTATCTTGCCGCGGCCTCGCTGGCCGCGCTCGCCGCGTCGTCGGCGTCTGCCCAATCCACCGACCCGCGCCGCGCCGAATTGCTGCGCCAGCGCGACGCCATCGACGCCGAATTGCGCAAGCTCGACGCGCCTGCGTCGGCACCCGCCGCCACGCCGACGCCGGTGGCGTCCACGCCCATCGACACGCAAGCCGCGCCCGGCGACATCATCGTCACGGGACGCGCACTGACGCTCACCACGCAGGTCACGGGCCAGACCGACACCACCATTTCGGACCGCGATGTCCGCAACACGCCGGCGCGCACCATCGCGGACATCGTCAAGCTCTCGCCCGGCGTGACGGTGATCGGCGGCAACGGCCCGCGCGACGTGGGCGTGTCGATCCGCGGCTCCAACGCGCGCAACAGCTTCGGCGCGCGCAACATCCAGGTGTTCGAAGACGACTTCCCCGTCACCCAGCCCGACGGCCTCGCCCGCTTCGACCTCACCGATCCGCATGCCTACGGCGCGGTCGACGTGGTCCGCGGGCCGTCGTCCGCCCGGTACGGCAATTATGCGATCGAGGGCGCGATCAACTTCCGCACGCGCCGCGGCCGCGACATCCAGGGGGCCGAGCTGGGGCTGGACGCTGGCAGCTACGGCTATCTCAACGCCTATGCGACGATCGGCCACGGCAACGCCGACCAGGACTATGCGCTGTTCGGCAGCTTCGTGCGCGCCAACGGCGCGACGGGACATACCGGCTATGAGACGGGCACGATCAACGCGCTGGCGACCGTCGCGCTGTCGGATCGCGACCGGCTGACCGGCAAGCTCATCTACAACGAAGGCGAGTTCCGCCTGTCCACGCGCCTGTCGTTCAACCAGTTCGCCGCCAACCCCTATCAGCAAGGGTGCGAGCAGGCGGCGACCGCCGCGCCGGGATGCGGCACGATCTCGGTCCTGGTGAACGGGATCAACGGCACCCGCATCGCCCAGACCGCGACCGAGGGCGATCTCGCCCGCAACGATCGCCGGACGATCGTCGGCGCGCGCTGGGAGCATGACCTGTCGTCGGCGACGACCTGGCGCACGCAGGCGCTGTTCGACAGCCGCGTCGTCAACCAGCCGACCGGCGCCACCCCCTTCAAGGGGACGCTGGACAGTTATGCGATCAGCTCGGACGTGACGAACCGCGGGCGGCTGTTCGGCATGGATGCGGTCAGCTTCGTCGGCCTGTTCTACGGCTATCTCGATAACCAGAGCTTTTCGTTCAACAAGACGCCTGCCGGCCGCAACGGCATCGGCGCGCCGACGCAGACCGTGTTCGGCGACGTGCGCAACCTCGGCATCCGCGCGCGTGAGGAATTGCGGCTGACCCCAACGCTCACGTTCGTGGCGGGCATCGGCGCGGAACGCTCGATCATCAACATGCGCCAGACCGCCTACACTTATCCGGTCGGCGCCAGCCCGACGATGACGGTCGTGCCCGCGCTGCGCCACTTCGGCAATGTCGCCCCCGAAGCCTCGCTCGTCTGGCAGGTGGATCCGGCGCTGCGCCTGCACGCCCGCGTGGGAACCGCTTATGGCATCCCGCAAGCCGGCCAGCTATTCGTCACGCCCGCCGGCGTACCGGGCGACAATGTCGCGCTGAAGACCCAGAAGAACACCGGCGTCGACCTCGGCGCCGAGCTGCGCCTCGGCCGCACGCTCACCGCCGAACTGACCGGCTATTACGAATGGTTCCGCAACGAACAGGTCAGCCAGTCGGCGGGCGTCAACCTGTTGTCGTTCACCACCAACGTCCCGCGGTCGATCCACCGCGGCGTCGAACTGGCGGTGGAATGGCGCCCCGATCTGGTCGAGGGCGGCTATGTCCGCGGCAATTACAGCTACAACGACCAGCGCTACACCCAATATCTCGAGCGGCTGACGTCGGGCGCGGTGTCGGCCGTGTTCGACCGCGACGGCAACCGCATTCCGGGGGTGATCCCCACCTTCGCCAACCTTCGAACCGGATATGACCGCCCTGCCGGTCCGCTCGCCGGACTGGGCGGGTTCGCCGAGGTGACGTGGCGTTCGCGCTACTGGATCGACAATGCCAATTCGCTGCGCGTGCCGGGCTATGCGCTGGTCAACCTGAACCTGCATTACGATCCCCCCGCCGGCGCCGGCTGGTGGTCGCGCCTGTCCTTCTACGCCTCGCTCGAGAATCTGACCGACAAGACCTATGTCGGCTCCGCCTCGATCATCGCTAACAGCCTGGCCGCGAACGGCACGCTCAATTCGCCGACGGTGCTGCGCGGCGTCACCGGCTCGGTCTATGCGGGCCAGCCCCGCACGATCTACGCCGGCATCAAGGGACGGTTCTGATGGCACGCGACACGCAGGGCCGCACTGGACAGGCAGGCGGCTTCTATTCGTCGGTCTGGCGCTGGCATTTCTATGCGGGGCTGTTCTGCATCCCGTTCGTGATCTGGCTGGCACTCACCGGCACGATCTATCTGTGGCGTCCGCAGATCGAATCCTGGCTCGACCGCCCCTATGATCGACTGCCCGTCGCGGGCGCGCCGGCCTCGCCCGACGCACAGGTCGCCGCCGCATTGCACGCCGTGCCCGGCGCGACCTTGCGCAAATATGTGATGCCCGAACGGCCCGACGCCGCAGTCCGCGTGCTCGTCACCCGCGACGGCGCGGACCGGCGCGTCTACGTCGATCCCCACTCGCTCGCCGTGCTGGGCGTCGTGACGGAAGAGCAGCGCCCCATGCGCGTCATTTTCCGCCTGCACGGCGAATTGCTCGCCGGCGCGGCCGGCAGCTACCTCGTTGAGATCGCCGCCTGCTGGGCGATCGTGATGCTGCTGACCGGCCTGTATCTGTGGTGGCCGCGCGGGCGGCGCGGCCTCGCCGGCATCCTCTACCCGCGGCTACGCGCACGAGGACGCCTGTTTTGGCGTGACCTCCATGCGACGGCGGGCATCTGGGTCACGGTGTTCGCGCTGGGGCTGATCCTCACCGGCCTGCCCTGGGCCAAGGGGTGGGGAACCTACCTCACCCAGGTGCGCCAGATCACCGGCACGTCGCGGGGCCCGGTGGACTGGACGATCGGCGGCAAGGCCCCCAAGGCCGATGCCGCGTCGGGCGAGCATGCCGGGCATGGCGGCATGACGATGCCGGCGCCGCCTCCGGTCCCGGGCGATCTGGCCCGCGTCATCGCGACCACCCGCCCGCTGGGCCTCGCCGGACCGGTGCTCATCACGCCCCCCGCGCGGGCCGGCGCGCCCTGGTCCGTCGCCTCCGACACGGCAGACCGTCCCTTGCGCAGCACGCTCAAGATCGACGGCGCCAGCGGTCGGATCGTCAGCCGCACCGATTTCGCCCAACGCCACTGGATCGATCGGGTGATCGGCTATGGCATCGCGGCGCATGAGGGCGCGCTGTTCGGCCTCGCCAACCAGTTGCTCGGCACCGCCACCGCGCTGCTGCTCGTCCTCTTGTCGGTGTCGGGCGCGGTCATGTGGTGGCGACGGCGGCCGATCGGCCTGCTCGGCGCCCCCATCCCCGTCGGCCGGGCGCGGTTCGGCGCCGGCCTGGTCGTCGCGATCCTCGCGCTCGCGCTTTACCTGCCGCTGTTCGGCCTGACGCTGATCCTCGTTCTGTTGTTCGAGGGGATCGCACGGCGGTGGCTCCCCGGCCCGTCGCAATGGCTGGGCCTGCGATCCGCCTGACACGGCCGCCGGACGTCATTCGGGGCAAGCGGGCATCGCGCCCGCCCCGCCCCCGGATGACGCCGCAACGTTGATCGCCGCCCCGGCCCGGCGTATCGCGGGGACATGACCCGCACACAGCCTTGGCGCAAAGCCCTGATCGCGCTGTTCGTCGCGATCGTGGCGTTCACCGGCTATCACGCGGTGCGGACGGTCAGCGACGCCCTCTATTGGAACGCGCACCGCGACGAACCGATCGAGCCGTGGATGACGATCGGCTATGTCGCGCATTCCTATCACGTC
This sequence comes from Sphingomonas sp. NIC1, assembly GCF_001638925.1. Taxonomy (NCBI): domain Bacteria; kingdom Pseudomonadati; phylum Pseudomonadota; class Alphaproteobacteria; order Sphingomonadales; family Sphingomonadaceae; genus Sphingomonas; species Sphingomonas sp. NIC1. The sequence goes on along the minus strand of NZ_CP015521.1, from coordinate 2,402,257 downwards.
CCGCCGCACATCCTGCACGCCGCGCTGAACCTGCCGCCGACGCCGGATCGCCGGCCGCTCGCCCGCATCGCGCGCGACAGCGGCCGGTCGATGTCCCAGGTCGAGGCGAAATTGACCTATGCGATCGTCCACGTCCGGCCGCCCTATCCGCCCCCCGGCCCGCCACCGCCGCCCGTGGCCCCATCCGGATCAACATCGTCCGGATCGTCGTCCCGATCGGCGTCGCCCGCCCGATGACCGACCAACTGCTCGAACTGCTGACGACCTATGGGCTGCCGGCATTGTTCGTCGCGATGATCCTGGCGGCGGCCGGCATGCCCTTCCCCAGCTCGCTGACGCTGGTGGCGATGGGATCGTTCGTCGCGCAGGGCGAATTGTCGTTCTGGCCCGTCGTCGCTGCGGGCGCGGCCGGCGCCGTCATCGGCGACCAGATCGGCTATGCCTTCGGGCGCTATGGCGGGCGCCCCCTGCTCGCGGCGGTGACCAGGCGCATCGGCGGCGCGGACAAGGTCGAACAGGCAGAGGCCTATTCGCGCAAATGGGCGGGATGGGGCATCTTCTTCAGCCGCTGGCTGATCGGGCCGCTCGGACCGTGGATCAACGTCACCAGCGGCCTCACTGAATATCCCTGGGCCCGCTTCCTCGCCCTCGACGTGGCGGGCGAGGTCCTGTGGCTCGTGATCTACGTGTCGCTGGGCCGCGCGTTCAGCGATCAGGTGCAGACGATCGCCAGCCTCCTCGGCAACCTCACCTGGGTGATCGTCGGCCTGCTGGCGGCCGCGCTGCTCGGCTGGAAGCTCTTCGGCCGATCCCAGACGCCGACCGACGATCCCGCATAGCCAGCCGTCGGATCGGGGCGGCGGCGATCAGCGCTGCTTCTTCGTGATTGTCGCCGTGAAATCGGGATCCTTCTTCGCCACCCAGTCGACGAATTTGCGCACGTTGGGGTGATCCAGCAGGCCCGCGACGTTCATGCCGTGCCGCTGCAATTCGGAATTGGTGAAGTTCGCGGTCAGCGTCTGCTGGCAGATCGGATGCATCGGCACGACGTCGCGGCCGCCACGGCTCTTGGGCACGGGATGATGCCAGACGATGGTCTTGCCCGTCGGCCGGCCGCACAGCCAGCACGGCGGCGGCGCGGCCGGCGTGTCGTCGTCGGCGGGAAGGTGATCGTAGGGATCATATTTCGAACGTCTGGCCATGGCGCGATCCGATTGCTTCGATTGCCCCCGCCTGTAGCGAAGCGATCCGCCGCGTCCTAAAGAAAGCGGCGAACAGGGTCCGATCACCGCGGACCGATCGGGGACTATCATGACAGATTCAGTGAAACCTTGGGACCCGGCGTTGGTGCGCCGATGGCTGGACCGTCGCCACGCCGCCGCGCGGCTGGATCAGGCGGCGGCCGATCGGCAAGGCTATGACGCGCGCGACGATTACGACAAGGCGGCGGCCGAGGAATGGGTGTGCCGCACGCTGAAGGATGACGACAGCACGGCCGACCAAACCGCCTTCGCCGCCCGCCTCAAGCAGTTGATCGCGCAGGACGACTATCCCGCGACCGGCCTGAATGACGAGGATCGGTTCGAACGGCACGTCCGAACCTATCTGCGCAAGGTCGCCAAGATGACGAAGGCGAACGAAGGCTTCGAAAAGACCCTACGCCACCAGTGAACGCGGCGCGGCCATGCACGACCGCCAAGCAGGGCCGCATGCAACACTGGTAGGACCACAAAGCGCTAGCTAAACCCTTAGCCGCGTTGACGCGCGTGTCTGCTCAGCCGATGAATGTCCACAACATCGCATATCTGGTACTACCAGAAGAGAGAGGTGCCGTGGACGTCTGGGCGCAAAATTACGACCCGTTGGGCAATATCTGGCTTTCTAGCTTGGTCGCCGCCGTACCAATCATATTCTTCTTCCTAGCCCTCACCGTCTTCCGCCTGAAAGGCTATGTCGCGGGGACGATCACCGTGGCGCTGACGTTGGCGGTCGCCATCGCGCTGTACGGCATGCCAATGCACAGTGCGCTCGCCGCCGGTGTGTTCGGCTTCTTCTACGGTTTGTGGCCGATCGCCTGGATCATCCTGGGCGCAGTGTTCCTCTACCGTATCGCGGTGGCGACCGGCGCGTTCGACATCATCCGGCAGTCGATCCTGAACGTCACCGAGGATCAGCGTCTGCAACTGCTGCTAGTCGGCTTTGCGTTCGGTGCCTTCCTAGAAGGCGCGGCGGGGTTCGGCGCGCCGGTCGCGATCACATCGGCCTTGCTCGTCGGGCTTGGCTTTCGGCCGCTCTATGCCGCGGGTCTGTGCCTGATCGCCAACACCGCTCCCGTGGCGTTCGGGGCGATGGGCATTCCGATCGTCGTCGCCGGACAGGTGACCGGCATCGACCCGTTCCTGATCGGACAGATGGCGGGGCGGCAGTTGCCGCTGCTGTCGGTCCTCGTGCCCTTCTGGCTGATCCTGATCATGGACGGCCCGCGCGGCGTACGCGAGACGTGGCCCGCCATTCTGGTCGCCGGTGGGTCGTTTGCCATCGTCCAATTTCTGACCGCGCAGTTCATCGGACCGGAGCTGCCCGACATCACCGCCGCGCTCGCGACCTTGATCACGCTGCCCATCTTCCTGCGCTTCTGGCAGCCCAAGCGCATCTTCCGCTTCGACGCGGCGGAGGTCGCCGCCGACGGCGCGGTGCCGGTCGCGCCGGTCACGGCGCAGACCGTCCGCCATTCGCCCGCACAGATCGCCTGGGCCTGGTCGCCCTTCCTGATCCTGACCGTGTTCGTCACGCTGTGGAGCATCGCCCCGGTCAAGGCGCTGTTCGCCGCCGACGGGCCGCTCGCACACCTCGTGCTGAAGCTGCACGTGCCGTTCCTCGACAAGCTGGTCGCCAAGGTGCCGCCGATCGTCCCGCAGGTCACGCCCTATGAAGCGGTGTACAAGTTCGACTGGCTGTCGGCGACCGGCACCGCGATCATGCTGGCGGCGATCGTCACCATCGCCTTCCTGCGGATGAAGCCGGCGGATGCGGCGCGTACCTTCGTCGACACGTTGAAGAGCCTGCTCATCCCGATCTATTCGATCGGCATGGTCCTCGCCTTCGCGTTCCTCGCCAATTATTCGGGGCTGTCGGCGACGCTCGCGCTGGCACTGGCGCATACCGGGTCGGCCTTCACCTTCTTCTCGCCGTTCCTCGGCTGGCTGGGCGTGTTCCTGACCGGGTCGGATACCTCGGCGAACGCGCTGTTCGCGGCGTTGCAGGCCAATACCGCGCACCAGATCGGGGTCAGCGACGTGCTGCTGGTCGCGGTCAACACGACCGGCGGCGTCACTGGCAAGATGATCTCGCCGCAGTCGATCGCCATCGCCTGCGCTGCGGTCGGGTTGGTCGGCAAGGAGTCCGACCTGTTCCGCTTCACCGTACGCCACAGCCTGCCGCTCTGCGCACTGGTCGGGATCATCACCACGATCCAGGCCTATCTCCTACCATGGATGATCCCATGAGCGTCCCAGCCAGCGTATCCCACCGCGCGGAAACCGCGATCGAGGCGCTGATCGCCCAGCGCAAATTGCTGCCCGGCGCGCGCCTGCCCTCCGAACGATCGCTGGCCGAGACGCTGGGGGTATCGCGCAACATCCTGCGCGAGGCGATGAACCGGCTGGCGGCGCAGGGACGGATCATCATCCGCCCGCGTGCCGGGGCGATCCTGGCCGAGCCCTCGGCGCAATGGACCGAGCAGATGATCGCCGAACCGCTGGCTCCGCTCGTCGAGGCCAATCCGGGCTATGGCCATGACATTTTCGAGGTGCGGGAGTCGCTGGACGGCACCGCCGCCTATCATGCCGCCCGGCGCGCCGACGCGGTGGACAAGGACCGTATCCGCCGCCGCTTCGACGCGATGGAGAAGCTGCACGGCGCGGGCGACGTTGCGGCGGAGGCGCATGCCGACGCCGCTTTCCACCTCGCCATCGCGCATGCCTCACGCAACGCGGTGCTGACGCATGTCATGTCCAGCCTGTTCGGGCTGCTGCACACCAGCATCTCGCAGAGCCGCGAAAAGATCTACGCCGTGCCGCGGACGTTCGAGGCGCTGTCGGCGCAGCACCGCGCGATCATGGAGCGAATCGTGGCGGGCGACGCGGACGGCGCACGCGATGCGGCCGATGTCCATCTCGAATTCGTGCGCACTACGGTCCGGCAGGTCGAGGACGACCTGGCCCGCACCGAGCGCGCCACCGCCGCGCGCAGCGCCGAACTCACGTTATAGATTGGGAACGACCCGATGATCATCTCCGCCCCCACCGACTATCGCGAAGCCGCGCGCCGGCGCCTGCCCCCGTTCCTGTTCCACTATATCGACGGCGGCGCCTATGCCGAGCATACGCTGCGCCACAATGTGTCGGACCTGTCCGAGGTGGCGCTGCGCCAGCGGGTGCTGCGCGACGTCGCCGATATCGACCTGGGCACCACGCTGTTCGGCCGGTCGGTCGGCATGCCGGTCGTCCTCGCCCCCGTCGGCCTCACCGGCATGTATGCCAGGCGCGGCGAGGTGCAGGCGGCCCGCGCGGCGGCGAGCAAGGAGGTGCCCTTCACCTTGTCGACCGTATCGGTCTGCGCGATCGACGAAGTCCAGCGCCAGTCGCCCGCACCGATCTGGTTCCAGCTCTATGTACTGAAGGATCGCGGCTTCATGCGCGACGCGCTGGAACGCGCGCAGGCAGCCGGGGTGGAGACTTTGGTCTTCACCGTCGACATGCCCGTCCCCGGCGCGCGCTACCGCGACGCGCATTCGGGCATGTCGGGACCGGGGGCGGCATGGCGGCGGATGCTGCAGGCGATCACCCATCCGCGCTGGGCCTGGGACGTCGGCATCCATGGCCGGCCGCATGACCTCGGCAATATCTCCGCCTATCGCGGCGCTGCCACCGGCCTTGAGGATTATATCGGCTGGCTGGGCGCCAATTTCGATCCGGGGATCGGCTGGCGCGACCTGCAATGGATCCGCGACGTCTGGGAGGGATCGATCGTCATCAAGGGCATCCTCGATGTCGAGGATGCGCGCGAGGCGGTGCGTTTCGGTGCGCAGGGTATCGTCGTGTCGAACCATGGCGGGCGGCAGCTCGACGGTGTGCTGTCATCGGCGCGCGCTTTGCCCGCCATCGCCGACGCCGTGAAGGGACAACTGACGATCCTCGCCGATTCCGGCGTGCGATCGGGGCTGGACGTCGTGCGGATGCTGGCGCTGGGCGCGGACGCGGCGATGCTGGGTCGTGCCTTCATCTACGCGCTGGCCGCCGATGGCCAGGCGGGGGTCGCCAACCTGCTCGACCTGTTCGACCGCGAGATGCGGGTCGCGATGGCGCTGACCGGCGTGCGGACGATCGCGGACATCGACTCCACCATCATCGCGCGCTGACGCCGACCGGGCCGGCGACGCGCGCCGGGCCTCTCGATAAAGGGACTACAGGATGCCGCATCTTCGGCAGCGGACGACGTGCGCCATATTGCTATCCGGCGTGGCGCTGATCACCGCGACATCAGCCGCCGCGCAGTCCGCCGAGGACTATCAGGCGCTGCGCAGCAAAGTGGCGCAACTGCAGCAACAGCTTGACGCGCTGCAACGCGCGCTCGATGCGACGCACCCGCCCGCGCAGCCCGTGCCGGTCGTCGCCGCCACGCCCGCCCAGACAGCGCCCGCCCCGATTGCGCACCCCCCGATTGCGCGCGCAGCCGCGCCAGACCCCCTGCCCCGCCCGGCGGGCACCCCGTCGATCACCGCACAAGGCGGCACGGCGTCGCTGCCGTCGGGCTATGGCTTCCGCATCGGTGAGACCAGCTTCCGGATCGCGGGCTTCATCAAGGGCGACCTGATCGTCAGCCGCTACGGCAACGGCGATACCGCGACCAACCCGCTGGGGCGCGAACTGTCGCTGCCGCAATCGATTCCCGTCGGCGGCCGGCGATCCGGTATCCTCACCGATGCCTCGGCCAAGCAATCGCGCATCGCCTTCCAGACCGCGACACCGGTCGGCACCCAGTCGCTGACAACGCTGATCGAGGCGGATTTCCAGGTCGCGCCCGCGGTGGCCGGCGGGGAACGTGCGCTCAATCCCTATACCTTCGGCTTGCGCCGCGCGGTCGCGGGCTATGGCGGCTTTGCGGTCGGACAGGATTGGAGCAACTTCCAATATGTCGCGGCCCTGCCCGAAACCGCCGATTTCGTCGGCGTCACCGACGGCACCGTGCTCGTCCGGCAGATGCTGCTGCGCTACAGCCGTCCGATCGGCACCGGATGGACCGTATCCGCCTCGATCGAGAACCCCGAAACCGTGTCCGCGATGGCCGGCGCGACCGCGCTATCGGACAATGACGATGACAGCATCCCCGACCTCACCGGGCAATTGCTCTGGGCGTCGAAGGGGGCCAGCCTGTCGCTCACCGGACTGTTCCGATCGATGCGCCTCGATCCCGCCAACGGCCGGCCGGCGGCAACGGCGCAAGGCTATGGCATCTCGCTGGCGGGCATTGCGCCGCTGCCTACGGGCAAGGGCGACGATATCCGCTTCATGATGACCGGCGGCCGCGGCCTCGGCCGCTATGTCGGCGCGAACGTCGCCGCCGATGCGATCTATCAGGCGGCGGACGACCGACTGGTGGCCGTGCCGCTGGTCGCGGGATTTGCGGCGATCCGCCATGTCTGGACCGGCACGCTGCGCAGCACGTGGATGGGGTCGTTCCAGCGCATCTGGAACCCCGCGTCCGCCTCGCCCCTGTCGACGCGGCAGGTATGGGACACCGCGATCAACCTGTTTGTCTCGCCGTTGCCGCGCCTCGATCTGGGCGTGGAGGCACGCCTGTCGCACCGGGAACTCGCCAATGGATCGGCGGGCACGCTCGACCGCCTGCATGTCACGGTCAAACAGGGCTTTTAGGACCGATCGACATTCATTTCCGCCAAGATACGAAGAGGTGAAGACAAGACGGTTCGCGCGGAGGCGCGGAGGACGCAGAGGTGTCGCGTTTGCCGCGCGAGCGGCCTGTCTATCTCGGTCAGGTCAAGGCGAAGCGCTGCCACCCGCGTGACAGCTCTGCGTCCTCCGCGCCTCCGCGCGAACAAAACTCTTATTTCTGCATGTCTGTCCGCTCGTCGGAAAATCCATCACGACGGTGAATGTCGATACGGCCTAGTTCGTCCCCTCTGCCATCGCGTCCAATTTAGGGAAAAGCCACAGCCACGCCGTCTTGCGCGGACTTGGGGATGGACACAGCGGCCCCGTGCCTCGTTTACAGCGGGCATCGCATGCAAACGCCGGAGTGCATCTCATCTTCAACCTCGTCTTTGCCATCCCGGCGCTGATCGTCATCGCGCGCTGGCTATGGCCCCTGCCGCTACCGCTCTGGGCCAAGATAGCCGTCGGCGTCCTGATGCTGGCGGCGTCGCAATTCCATTTATGGAGCCGATTGTCGTCGGGATCGGTCTTCGCGCCTGAATTTCCGCGCCCCATCGTCATCCTGTTCAACTGGGCATTCGGCGCCCTTGTGCTGCTCGCCGTCTTCCAATTGGTCCTCGACCTCGGCGCACTGCTGACGATGCTCGTGCGGCAGACGGCGATCCGCGAGCCGGACGCGCTGCGCTACGCCGTTGCGAGCCTGGCGGCGGTGCTCGCCGGGCTCGGTGTCGCCAACGCACTGCGCGTGCCCCCGATCAAGGACGTGACGGTGGCGATCCGCGACCTGCCGCCATCCTTCGACGGCTATCGCGTCGTCCAGCTGACCGATCTGCACATCAGCCGTCTCTTCACGCCGCGCTGGGCGCAAGCGGTCGTCGATCGCACCAACGCGTCGGGCGCCGACCTGATCGTCGTCACCGGCGACTTCATCGACGGGTCGGTGGCCATGCGACGCGACGACGTGGCGCCGCTCCAGCGGCTGCGTGCGCCGGACGGCGTCTATGCCATTCCGGGCAATCACGAATATTTCTTCGATTACGGCGCATGGATGCGGCACCTGTCGGGTCTGGGGGTCCGCATGCTGACCAACGCCCATACGGTCATCGCACGCGGCGGGGAGCGGCTGGTCGTCGCCGGAGTCACCGACCTGTCGGCATCGAGCGTCGGCGAGGCCGGGCCGGATCTTACCCTCGCGCTGCGGGGCGCCCCCGCCGGTGCGCCGATCATCCTGCTCGACCATCAGCCCCGCAAGGCGCGCGACGCCGCTGCGCGCGGAGTTGCGCTGCAACTGTCCGGGCATACGCATGGCGGCATGATCCGCGGGCTCGACCGGCTCGTCGCGCGCGGCAATGCCGGCTTCGTGTCGGGACGTTATGCGGTCGGCGGGATGACGCTCTACGTCAGCAACGGCACCGGCCTGTGGCCGGGCTTCGCGCTGCGGCTGGGCGTGCCGTCGGAGATCACGCGCTTCACCTTGCGCCCCATGGCATAGGATCGCCGCACCGCACCGCCGCCCAAGTCGTTGAAACAACGCGGCATCATCGACAAACGGCCTTCCCCTGATGCCGGGGGAATGCTCTAACCGTCCGATGACCACCCTTCGCTTCCGTACGCTTCTGGTGCTGCTGGCCGGGTTCGCGGCCACGCCGCTCCTCGCCCAATCGACGTACGATCAGGTCGATCCGATGATCGGCACCGGCGGCGAAGGCCATACCTTTCCCGGTGCGGTCGCGCCGTTCGGCATGGTGCAATTCTCGCCCGACACGGACACCACCTGCGTCCTGCGCGCCTGCTACAGCCATGCCGCCGGTTACCGGTACGAGGACCCGACGATCCAGGGCTTTTCGCTGACGCACTTTTCGGGCGCCGGGCATTCGGATCTCGGCGATGTGCTGATGATGCCCGTGGCAGGCGACACCGTTCCGTTCGAGCCGGGCGACGCCGGCAAGCCCGGGACGGGCTATCGATCGCGCTACGATCATGCGACGGAGGTTGCACGGCCGGGCTATTATGCGGTGGCCCTGAAGGATCGGGGTGTCCGCGCCGAACTCACCGCAGGGACGCGGATCGGCGTCGCCCGCTATCGTCCCACCGCCGGGGCGCAGCCGATGCATCTGCTGCTCGACCTGCGCAGCTCGCTCTACAATTATCCGGGCAAGGTCCTGTGGTCGTCGATCCGGCTGCGTCCCGACGGCATCGTCACCGGCTGCCGACAGACGCGCGGCTGGGCGCCGGATCGCAACTTGTGCTTCGCCATCCGCTTTTCGGCGCAGCTGACGGGGCACGCCTTCGTGTCGACCGAGACCGATGTCGCGTACAAGGGCTTCCAGGGTCCCGGGCGCGGCAGCGACGCGGTGGCCGAACGCGCCGGGCGGGCGCTCGTCGCCCGGTTCGATTTCGGCACCACCGATCGCCCGATCGAGGTGACCAGCGCCATCTCCTCGGTCGACGAGGCGGGCGCGGTCGCCAACCTGCTGAGCGAAACCGGCGATTTCGACGCGATCGCCGCCCGTACCGCGACCGCATGGCACGCCGCGCTCGACGTGCTGCGGATCGACGCGCCCGCGCCTATGCAACGATCGGTCGCGACCGCGCTGTATCACAGCCTCCTCGCCCCGTCCGTCGCCGGCGACGTCGACGGCCGCTATCGCGGGCCGGACAATCAGGTCCATCGCGCGGACGGCTATACGTTCCGATCGACCTTCTCGCTGTGGGATACGTTCCGCGCCGAACATCCGTTGCTGACGCTGGTGCAGTCGGCCGCCACGACGCGCGACATCGTCCGCTCGCTCATCGCCAGCCGCGAACACAGCCCCGACGGCATCCTGCCCGTCTGGCAGTTCCAGGGGCGCGAGACGTGGACGATGATCGGCTATCACGCCGCCCCGGTGATCGCCGACGCCTATCTGAAGGGCATCCGGGGGTTCGACGCGGATGCCGCGCTGGCGGCGATGGTCGCCAGCGCCACCTATGCGCCTTATGCCGGGCTCGGCGAATATATGGCGCGCGGCTACGTGCCGATTGACCGCGAACCCGAAGCGGCATCGAAGACGGTTGAATATGCCTACGACGACTGGACCATCGCCCGCCTGGCGCGCGCGATGGGGCGCACCGACGTCGCCGCAACCTTCGCAAAGCGCTCGGAAAATTGGCGCAACAGCTTCGATGCGAAGACCGGTTTCATCCGCGCGCGCAAGAGCGACGGGACGTTCCGCATGCCGTTCGATCCGACCGCGATCAACTACGGATCGGATTATACGGAGGGCAATGCCTGGCAATACAGCTGGTTCGTGCCGCAGGATCAAGCCTCGCTCATCCGCGCGCTCGGCGGCGACGCGGCGACCGTCGCAAAGCTGGATGCGATGTTCGACTTCGACACGTCCAAGCTCGACTATAGTCATGCCGAGGACATCGCCGGGCTGATCGGCCAGTATATCCACGGCAACGAACCCAGCCACCATGTCGCCTATCTGTACAATTATGCCGGCGCGCCGTGGCGCACGCAGGCGCGGCTGACGCAGATCGTCCGCAGCCAGTATCGCGCGACGCCCGATGGCCTGTCCGGCAACGACGATCTGGGCCAGATGTCGGCATGGCTCGTCTTCACTGCGTTGGGCTTCTACCCGGTGACGCCCGGAAGCCTCGAATATGTCATCGGCCGGCCGTTCGTGAACCGGGCGGTGCTGACGCTGCCCAACGGCCGAACGCTGACCGTCATCGCGGACAGTCTCGACGACCGACACCCCTATGTCGGTAAGGTCACGCTGAACGGAGCGCCCGTCACCCGCGCCTATGTACGCCACGATGAGATCATGGCGGGCGGCGAATTGCGCTTCGTCATGCAAGCGGCGCCAAACACCACATGGGCCACACGCCCCGCGGACCGCCCCTACTCCAGCAGCAACGCGCGCTGATCAACAGGCCGCCACGACCCTCGCATACCCGCCCGCACCAACGACGATCGGCAGCGACACAATCGCCGCCCGTGCGTTGATGCGGCAAATTGAACAAGCGAGACGACCCATGGACTATATCAAGCTCGGCAACACCGGCCTCGACGTATCGCGGCTGTGCCTCGGCTGCATGACCTACGGCATTCCCGATCGCGGCAATCACGCCTGGACGCTGGACGAAGAGACGAGCCGCCCGCTCCTGCGCCAGGCGGTGGAGGCCGGGATCAACTTCTTCGACACGGCAAACGTCTATTCGGACGGCACATCGGAGGAAATCGTCGGCCGCGCGCTGAAGGACTTCACTCGCCGCGACGACGTGGTGATCGCGACCAAGGTCCATGGCCGCATGCGTCCCGGCCCGAACGGCGCCGGCCTCAGCCGCAAGGCGATCATGACAGAGATCGATGCCAGCCTCACCCGGCTTGGCACCGATTATGTCGACCTCTACCAGATTCACCGCTTCGACCATGACGTGCCGATCGAGGAAACGCTGGAGGCGCTGCACGACGTCGTGAAGGCGGGCAAGGCACGCTACATCGGTGCCTCATCGATGGCCGCCTGGCAGTTTGCGACGATGCTCCACGTGGCCGAGGCGAACGGCTGGACGCGCTTCTCGACCATGCAGGATTACGTCAACTTGCTCTATCGCGAGGAGGAGCGCGAGATGCTGCCGCTGTGCGCGGCGGAGGGGATCGGCGTGATCCCATGGAGTCCGCTCGCCCGCGGTCGGTTGACGCGGGACTGGGACGAGACCACCGCCCGCTCGGACACCGACGAATTCGGCCGCACGCTGTATGCCGCGACGCAGGAGGCGGACCGCAAGGTGGTCGAAACCGTCGCCGCCGTCGCCGCGGAGCGCGGCGTGCCCCGCGCGCAGGTCGCGCTCGCCTGGGTGCTCGCCAAGCCCGAGGTGTCGGCACCGATCGTCGGCGCGTCCAAGCCGGCACACCTCGATGACGCCATCGCCGCGCTCGACCTGGAGCTGTCGGACGACGAGATCGCCCGGCTGGAGACGCCGTACGTGCCGCATGCGGTGGTCGGCTTCTCATGACCGCGCATCCGGGCGGATCAACCGGCGTCCATTAAACTTGGTCGTTCAGCGCAGCCCTACCGTCGCCGAGCAGCCGGCGCGGTAATCAGCCGCGCAGCCAGTTGGCCGTGATCTCGCCGTCATGCCCCTCCGGCGCCAGCACGGTGCGCAGCGCCTCCAGCAGCGGCGGCAGCGCCTGGGTGAAGGCGTAGGGCGGATTGATGATGAACAGGCCGGCGCCGTTGTAGATGCCGGGCTGATCCTCGTCGTACAGCCAATGCTCCACCGTCAGGAATTTCGGGATGGCGAGCCTGTGCAGCTGTTCCTTCCACCGCGAATGCGTGGCGCGGTCTTTCAGCGGATACCAGATCACGGTCACGCCATGCGCCCATTTGCGATGGGCGGCGGCAAGGGTCGTGACGATCCGGTCGCGTTCGTCGGTCTGCTCATAGGGCGGGTCGACCACCACCACACCGCGTGCGGTGCGGGGCGGGACCATCGCCAGCCAGAATTCGTAGGCGTCGCGCTCGTGCACGGCCGCGGGCGTATCGCGCATCGCCCGGCGTAGCGTGCGGACATCCTCGGGATGTTTCTCGTTCAGGATCAGGACGTCCTGCGGGCGTAGCAGCTGCGCCAGAAACCGCGGCGACCCGGGGTAGAGGTTTGGCTCGGCCGCGCCATTCACTGCTTGTACGGCGGCACGATAGTCGTCCAGCAATGGGGTCTGGTCGGCAAAGGCCCGCATTACGCCGTGCACGGATTCGCCGGTGCGCAGGGCATCCTCGCCGAACAGGTCGTACAGCCCGCAGCCGGCATGGGTGTCGATCAAGGTCAGCGGGGTCTGTTTCTGCTGCAAAGCCTGCACCAGCGCGATCAGCAGACTGTGCTTGACCACATCGGCGCTGTTACCCGCATGAAAGGAATGGCGATAATTCACGGCGACGCTAGTTCCTGACGATCCACCCCATATGCGCCGCGACAGGTGGCGCCGCGCAAGGCGGCCGCTGTAACCCATCGGGCACGAATGGAAAGCGATCGGACCGGCCGCGGGCTACGGCTGGCTTTCGCGGTCAGGCAGGATCGCGGTCGTGTCCCGCCCGCATCGACCGCTCAATTGCCTTCGGCATCGACCGAAAACACCATCGGCTTGCCCCGCGACGTCGGCTCCCACCCCGCCGACAGAGCGGCTCGCACGCATCGCGAGATCGTCGCGTCATCCAGTTGCAGACGACCGCGCGGCAAGCCTTTCAACAACCGCTTGGGCGGCGGAAATTCCACCCAGGCTTCGCGCTTGGCATCGCGTTGCAGCAGCGCGATCGTCATGCCCTTCCACCCTTCGTCGTCCGACTGATGCGGTTCACGTTGCAGGTGCCATTCATAGGTGGCGCCATCGACCAGGACGACGCCGTCGGTGCTATGCGATTTGGACATGCCGGCGGCTCTAGCATGCAATCCCGGTCAGGGCACGACTGCCACGGCGCGTGGAATATGCGCCGTGGCTGTTGGCGACGCCTGCGGTCCTCGTCTGGCGCCAGGTGACGCAGGCGTCGCCATCGACTATATCGGTGGCGAGACCGAAGGAGCCACGACCATGAACGACCGGAAGATCAGCGCCACCCGCCCTGCCCTTTCCGTCCGCCACGGTGTCTATGTCGAGCTTCCTCACCCTCTCTCATCTCTCCGCCGCCACGCCTGACGGCCGACCGCTCTTCCAAGACTTGACCCTGTCTGTCGGTGCGGAGCGCATCGGCCTGGTCGGGCGCAACGGATCGGGCAAGTCGACGCTGCTGCACATCGTCGCAGGCGAAACGCTTCCCGTGTCCGGCACAGTCCACCGCACGGGCACGGTCGATCGGCTTGCCCAGCATTGGCATGACGGGGACAGCGTCGCCGAAGCGCTCGGCGTCCACGCCGCACTGTCGATCCTGGCACGGATCGAAGCCGGGGATGGCACCGCCACGGACTTCGACACCGCCGACTGGACGCTGCCGGCCACGATCGACGCCGCGCTCGCCGATGTCGGCCTGGACGGCATTGCCCTGGAGCGCCCGATGGGAAGCCTGTCCGGCGGCGAGCGGACGCGGGTCGGCATGGCCCGGCTGGCGATCGCCAAGCCCGACCTGTTGCTGCTCGACGAACCGACCAACAATCTCGACGCCGAAGGCCGAGCCGCCATCGAACGCTGGATCGCGGGCTGGCGTGGCGGCCTGTTGGTCGCCAGCCATGATCGCGCATTGCTCGAAAACATGGACCGCATCGTCGAATTGAGCCCGATCGGCAATCGCATCGTCGGCGGCGGCTGGTCGGCCTTCGCGGCGGCACGCGATGCCGAACGGTCCCGTGTGGAGGCCGAACAGACCCGCACCGATGCCGCCCTTCGCACCACCCGCCTGGCCGCCCAATCCGCGCGCGAGGCCAAGGACCGGCGCGACAAGGCCGGGCGCAGCTTCGCCGCCAAGGGATCGGAGCCGAAGATCCTGCTCGGCCGCCAAGCCGAGCGCGCCGAGAACAGCAGTGGGCACGGCCGCCGCCTCGCCGAACGGCAGATCGAGGAAGCCGTGCAAGCCCGCGCATCTGCCCAGGCACGGGTCGAGGTGCTGACGCCGCTCACGATCGACCTCCCCGCCACCGGCCTCCCGGCGCAGGCCGAGATACTCTCGATCGAGCACGCGACCGTCGCTTATGGCGATCGACGTTTCGGCCCCTGGACGCTGACGATCCGCGGACCGGAACGAGTCGCGCTGACCGGCCATAACGGCGCCGGAAAATCGACCCTGCTCGGCCTCGCCAAGGGCGATCTCGCCCCGGCCAGCGGTACGGTTCGCCGACGCGCCGATCGGATCGCCATGCTCGACCAGCATGTCGGCCTGCTCGACGCCGCCGACACCATCGTCGGCAACTTGCGCCGCCTCCACCCCACACTGGACGACGAGGCGGTCCACGCCGCCTGCGCGCGCTTCGCCTTTCGCAACCGTGACGCGCAGCGGGTCGTCGGCACGCTGTCGGGTGGGGAGCGGCTCCGGGCGGGATTGGCCGCCGCCCTCTCCGGCCCGCAGCCGCCCTGGCTGCTGATCCTCGACGAGCCGACCAACCACCTCGACATCGAGTCGATCGAGATTCTGGAGCGCGCCCTGCAACGGTTCGACGGCGCACTGCTCGTGGTCAGCCACGACGCTCGCTTCCTTCGTGCGATCGGCGTCGAGCGGTCTATGGCCGTCACCAACGTCACGACGGATACGGCCCCGCCCAAGCCCGGTTAGCCCATCGCAAGGCAACCGGCGCGCGGACGGATATTCCGCGACATCCCCAACGACGTCTATCGCGCACAGGCGAGGCTGGCGCCGATCTGCTCCGCCGTGGTCGCATCGTCCCCCGCCAGCAGGAACCTCATCGGCCGAGATGCCCCGTCACCCGCACCCCGCGGCTAGCGCTGGCAGCGGTCCCAGCAATAGCGATAGCGCAATTCGGCAGTGCCGCCTGCCGGGACGACAACCGACCAGGTGTGGGCACCGTCGACGATCGGCAACGTCGCGTCGATCGCCTCGATCCGCTGGCCGGCAGTGCCGATCGGCACGTCGACCGACGCAGGGGCAGCACCGGCATTGGTCAGCACCACCCGCATAATGTCGGCAGAAATAGGCTCCTGCATGATCGCCACCTGCGGGCTGATGCCTGCGGCAATGCGAAACGACTCCCCCTCCGCTCGGTCCGTCAACGCACCCTGACCGAGCAGCAGTCGCTCGCCGTTGCGCGTGGCATAGACCGCGGTGCTGCCCGCCGGCAGCGGCAGGCCAAG
Organism: Sphingomonas sp. NIC1; assembly: GCF_001638925.1. Classification (NCBI taxonomy): domain Bacteria; kingdom Pseudomonadati; phylum Pseudomonadota; class Alphaproteobacteria; order Sphingomonadales; family Sphingomonadaceae; genus Sphingomonas; species Sphingomonas sp. NIC1. The sequence goes on along the minus strand of NZ_CP015521.1, from coordinate 2,386,525 downwards.
GCCGGCGTCACGGCGGTTGCGCAGCGCGAGGACGATTCGGGTCGGCGCGCTCGCGACGGGCTGTCCGGGATAGAGGCGAGCGCGATACCGTCGATCGAAGGGAACGCCGGCGCGGGACAAGAGCGCGACCTGCTTCTGCGCGCGCGGCGCGACGGTGACGCGCATCGGCACGCGGTAGAGCTTGAGGTCGCCGAGGTTCTCCGGTGCCGGCGGTGCAGGTGCCGGCTCCGGTGCCGGCGGCGGCGGCGGCGGAGGCGGCGCTGCCATTCGGAAACCGGTGACGACGATGTCGTCGGCCTGCTCGAACGTCTCCTCAGGCAGATCGGACGTCGTCGTGCCGAGCGGATAACAGGACAGCGACAGCGCTGCGACGGCGCGCTCGATCCCCGGCGTCCAGACGCGGTTGAGGCGACCCGCCACCGCGCTGAGCTGCGCGTCGGGGAAGCGCTCGGGATTGGCGTTGGCGAGCGTCAGCCAGGCGAACAGGTCGAGCGTACGGCCGTCGGGCGCGACGGTGGCGACATAGCTCGAACGCCAGTCGAAGCCGCTGGCGAGGTAGCTCAGCTTTACGGTGACGGTGCGCGCCACCGCGCTGACCGTCGCGACGCTGAGCACGGGCTTCGCCGATAGTCCGCCGGGCACGCCGGCGAAGCTCAGCCGCTCGGGCAAGCCCGAACAGCGCAGCGTCTCGATCCCGGCGCGCGTCTTCAGCACGACGCCTCTCGCGGGACCGGCGACGATCGTCGCCTGTTCGGAAACCCGGCGGCCGGTGGCGCGATCCGTGTGCGTCAGCGTCACGGTGCGGCCCAACGTGCCGTCGATCAGCGAGGCAGGCGACAGCAGGCGCGCGTCGCGGTTCTTTTCGATGACGCCGCCGGGCAACCCCTCGACCACCGCGCTCACCGGCACGATGCCCTCGGCGACGCCCTCGAAGCGCAGCGTCGATGCGCCCTTCGGCACGGCGATGCGGCGGGTTTCGGTGACCAGCGCGAAGCCTTGGAGATAGCCGAGGTTCATCGCGCCTTGGCCGTAGGGCGCGCGATAGACGGTCAGCGCGACGGCTGCGGGCGCCGGCGACGTCACGACGACTGGCGTCACAGGCGGAGGTGCGGCGCCGATCGCGATGAACGCCGGCAAGACCATCAGCAGCGCACGCATCAGTAACGCGTGTCGAAGATCGCGGTGACCACCGCCTCCCCATTGGCGGGAACCGGCACCTGCCACGTCGCGCTGCCGGCATTGGGCCGCTCGCTCTTGCGGCTCTCGTCAATGATCCGCGTGTCGGACCAGTCGAGGCCCGATTGCACGAGCTCGACCGTCACGGCGCGCGGCCGCGCATTGGTCAGCGTGTAGCGCATGCGCGTCCGCCACCGGTCGCCGCCCAGCCGGGTACGTTCGACCACGGCAGGCTGCACCTTCACGTCGAAGGCGTCGCCGGTCGGCAGCGCGATCGTCGACCCTTGCGGCGTGTGCTCGATGCGGTTCTCGCCGGTAAATTGCGGCTGGCCGCGCGCATCGCGGATGTAGACACGCACCGTGCCGGCCGGCAGCGCATCGCCGACCCCGCCGGTGCCGCCGCGATTGGAGAAGCGCAGCACGCTCTGCGCGCTGCGCGGGGCGTCGGCCGTGCCGAGCCAACCGTTGTCGAAGCGATAGCCCGAGCTGGCAGCAACGCCCTTCACGTCGAGGAAGCTGACCTGTTTGGTCTGCTTGTCGGCGATCGTCGTCCGCTCGGCGAGCGGGTAGAGGTAATAGTCGCCAAGCTGCTCGCGCGCCGACGTCTCGGTGCCGGCCTGGGTGCGCACCGGCCGCCGGGGGCGAACCGGGGCGTCGTCCTCATCGTTCGCGCTGCCCACCTCGCCTGCGACGAGCAGGGTTTTGGCATTGGTGAAGGTGGTCCCGGTCGTGTTGCGCAGCGTCACCCAGCCCTGCACGTCGATCGTGCCGGCCTTGTCGTCGAACAGCGCGACATAGTCGGCGCTCCAGCCGAGGCCGCGGGTGAGATAGGACAGCGTCGCAGGCCGCGTTCCCGATCGCGCACTCGCCAGCGTCACCGACAGGGTCGGGCGCGCACGCAGCGATTCCGGCACGCGGTCGAACACCGCACGCACCGGCAGGCCGTCGTCGCGCAGCACCTCGATCCGCCCGTCAATGTCGAGGACGACACCGCCGTTCACCGCCAGCACCCGCGCGCGCTCGCGCGTTTCGGCACCGGTGGCGGGGTTGGTGCGGACGAGCGTGATCGTCTCGCCTACCGCCTTTTCCATCAGGCTCGACGGGCTGAGCAGATCATAGTCGAAATTCTGTTCGACGATGCCGGCGTCGGGCATCGTCAGCGACACCGTCTCGGGCCGGATCTGGGCGCTGACATCCGGGAAGGACTGGCGGACGCGGCCGGCCGCGAGGGTGAGCTGGCGGACGTCCTGCACCAGCGCGACGTCGCCATTGTAGATCGTGACCGACACGTCGCCCTGCGCGCTGCCCGCCCCCGGGACCGCGGCGGGGGACGGCACGGTCGTCGGCGATACCTGCGCGCCCGCGCCCGTCGGCAGGGCGAGCAGTCCAGCGATCATCCACCCGTTCCGCATGTCTCGTCTCCCCCCGGCGCTTCGCCGCGGAGCATGCGATGGCGACGGCGTCGGTGCAACGCGTAAACGTCAGGCGATGGGCAGCGGCGTCGTCGTTACGGCGACGCGGGCAAGACCGTCGTCGCTCATGGCGCCGTTCGACTATACCACATTTGCCTGCATACGGCCGGTGGCATCGGCGAAACGGTCGAGCGAATGGCGGAAGATCAACACCGAAGCGACGTCGCGCGGCCATCACTGCGTCGCGTCTCAAGCGATATCCCTTACGAGCGCAGATGATGGCCAACGATGTGCGAGCGCATATCCAGCCAACCTTTCATTTCCTCATCAATGGCACTTCGCTTCCGATCGACGGCGATGCGCCCGCTGGCGGAGCGTTCACGGTCGATTGCGACCGCAGCATCTTCGCCGCCTCGGCGCGGATCGCGGCCTGCACCTGCGGGCTGGTGAGGTCGACGGGGCCGCTATACTGGTTGCCGGGTATCGCACGGCTGTTCGCGACGAGCGCCGCGGGGCGCGCCGGCGAGCCGTCCGCGAGTTTGTAACGCGTGGCCATCGCCCCCGGGCAGACCTCTCCCGTGGCTGCGAAAAAGGCATCCGCGCTTTTGATGTCCTGGCACATGCGCGCTACCGCGACATTGTCGAAGCCCATGGCATGCCACGCGGCCGCATCGGACCGGCGCTGGCACCCCTCGTCGCTCTTGCCGACGTTGATGTTGAAGGCGATGGGGCCGCCCGCAGCGCCGCCGCCGCTGCCGATCAGGCACGGATTGGCACCGCCGAAATAACTGCCCTGGGCGCTCGGCGTCGTCCATGTGTGCCCGCCGTAGACGACCTCCTGCCGTGTGGGAACGTCGGTCTGCGGCCCGGTGATGGCCATGACGTTGACCGTATTGCTCGACTGCGCCTCCATTTGCTGCGCCGTGGCGCTCAGTGGCAGGAGCGCGAGAACGGCGGCTGGACCCAGGACACGTTTCATCTTCCCTCTCCCTCTTCAAGAAATGGGGTGGCGGCCGCGCCACCCCGAGTTGGTCGATCAATCGACGTCCCAGCCGAGCGAGCCGAAGCCGAAGGCGGTGGCACCTGCCGCCCCGGCCATCGTCCAGTCGGTCGAGGTGAGGTTGAACTGGTCGGAGTGGGTCGCGTCGAACGAGCTGACCAGTTTGAAGTCCGCGGTGCTCTGGCCGAAGTTCATGACCTGCATGTTGAGCGCCGCCGAACCGCCGGTCAGACCACCGTACAGGCCCGCATTGAAGCTAGTCGTGGTGATGGTGCCGTTGTTCGCCGCATCGATGTTCGCGGCGATCGACGATCCGGACGTACCGACGCCGCCGACCACGGCATAGCTCGACCCGGCCGGCACGCTGCTGATGTTCATCGTGCCGCCGAAGCCGCTGCCGGACGATGCCGAGATGTTGCGGGTGACATCGACGCTGAGCGCCTGATTGTTCGTCCCGCTCACTGCCGAGGTATCGATGGCGCCGTTGGTGAAGCCGCCGACACCGATGCCGATGCCGGCGCCGCCGGTCACCGTGCCCGATGTCTGCGCTGCGGCGGGCACGGCGATCGCGAATGCAAGAACCGACAGCGAACTGTAGATAGCTTTCTTCATGGCAAGTGCTCCTGTTGACCAACTGTCGTTGGGTGAACGGCCGGCGAAGGGGTCGCCGTCCGGCCTGGAACACACCGCGCGGATCGGCGGGCCGCACGATGACGGACAGGCAGATCCCGCGGCAATGCACCGCGCGCGACGACCGCGTCCGTGACGACCGCCGCAGATCTTCGGGTTTCCTTTCGATCGGCAGTGCCGCTCGCACCTGGGGGAGGTGCGAGCGACGACCGCCGGGATTCAGGACGGAAGTGGCTGTCGTCCTGATCGGCCAGCCATCGTGGCCACGCCGGACACCACGCGGGGGGCTTTGGGGCAAGCCCGGCGATCCCGGAACCGATCCGGCAGGATGGCGCCCGGCCGCCCACGACGGTCGGCACGGGCGTCCACCCTGAAGGCGGGCATCAGCCGGCCGTGCCGATCGTCAGTTTTCCCTTCCACCGCCCGATGCAAAACTGTGTCCGGCATGACGCACCTCCTGCCGCTATCGCTACGACCGCCAGGGCCTCCCGAACATTCGCGCGATTAGGGATCACCCCGCCGCATGCGATCCGTATTGTTTCGGAATTGCTGGACATGCCGCTCCGGCAGCAGGGTGCGCCCGGGGGCGGACGCTGGCTCGTCCCGCTTATGAACCGCCTATGCGAGGAGCGTCGCATCATGTCCGTCGAAGCATCGCCGGTCTATCTGACGATCCAGTGGAAGGACCTGCCCGCATCCATCCGGATAACGGACCACGCGGACGGCGCGATACGGTCCGGTCGGTTGCACGATGGCGGCCTGGACGCGGCGTCGCGATTGCCTGTCACGATCCCCGCGACCACGGACGACGGCCGGATCGTCAGTCTCTCCATCACGTCTGTCAATCGGCGTCCAAAAAGGACCCCCTATCGGCGTGCAAAAGGGACCCCCTTCGTCGAGCAGCGTAACGGGTATGACGGGCGCACTGTTCGTGCTGGTTGCGGCGTAGGGCGGGCGTAGCCCGACCGGAGGCGCAACCAGCACGAAGCGTTCTCTGCCGGTGCCCCAGGCTTCAGCTTCGATGTTTGAAGCGCCAGCTGTCGTTGCCGGTTTCGACGATGTCGCAATGGTGGGTAATGCGGTCGAGCAGCGCGGTGGTCATCTTGGGGTCGCCAAAGACGGTCGGCCACTCACCAAAGGCCAGGTTGGTGGTGACGATGACCGAGGTCTTCTCGTAGAGCTTGCTGACGAGGTGGAAGAGCAGTTGACCGCCCGAGCGTGCAAACGGCAGGTAGCCAAGCTCGTCGAGCACCACGAGATCGAGGCGCGAAAGCTGGGCCGCCAGCGTGCCGGCCTTGCCGAGGCGCGTTTCCTCCTCGAGCCGGTTCACCAGGTCCACTGTGTTGAAGTAGCGTCCGCGGGCGCCGGCTCGTACCACATTGGCAGTGATGGCGGTGGCGAGATGCGTCTTGCCGGTACCCGTTCCACCGACCAGCACGACGTTGCGTTGGCCCGGAAGAAACGAGCCGCTGTACAGCGAGCGCACCAGTCCCTCGTTGATGGGAGTGTCGCCGAAGACGAAGGCGTCGAGGTCCTTCACCGCGGGTAACCTGGCGGCCGACATCCGGTAACGGACCGAGGCTGCATGGCGGTGCGTCGCCTCGGCACGCAGCAGGTCGGTCAGGACCTCCATGGTCGTGCGCTTGCGCTGGAGACCGGTAGTGACCGCCTCGTCGAAGGCGCCAGCCATGCCCTTCAGCCCCAACTCGGCCATGGCCGTCATCATCTCATGCCGCTGCATGGAGACCTCGCAGGCTGTCATAGCGGTTGCAGTCGGCACGGGGCGGATGGCGCAGCGCCAGATCTTCTGGCGTGACAATAGTCAGCGGTCGCGGCGGTTCGCGCCGGCGGGCCAGGATGTTGACGATGACGTCGTCGCTGGCGACGCCGGCCAGCAATGCTTCGCGCACGGCCACTTCTACCGCCTCCAGCCCGTCGTCGAGCACCGCTGCCAGCACCCGCACGAACCGCCGGTCGGCATCGTCGCCGGTGCCAAGCTTGCGCCGCAGTCGTGCCAGCGCAGGCGGCAACTCCCAGCCCTGGAACGGTGCGCCGTTGCGCAGGGCACCCGGCTTGGTCACCAGCACCGGCAGATAGTGCCACGGGTCGTAGATGGTCCGGTCGCGGCCGAAGAACCGGGGATGGTCGGCGACGACTTCACCGTCGCAGCGCACGACGATGCGGTCGGCATAGGCGCGGACCTGGACGGCACGTCGCACCACCCTGGCAGAAACGGAATAGCGGTTGCGCTCGAAGCTGATGAGGCATGTGCCGCTTACCGCATGCTCGCTCTCGTGGAAGCCGTCGAAGGGTGCGACAACAGGCTGGAGCACCGCCCGTTCTGCTGCCCATGCCTGGGCGACTGTCAGCTCCTTCTGCTCGGGATGCTGGTGCAACTCTGCCCAGCGCCGACACTCCGCCTCCAGCCAGCCGTTCAACTCCTCGAGGCCGGTAAATCGCAGGCGCGGCTGGAAGAAGCGACCGCGTGCGGTCTGCACCTGGTTCTCGACCTGACCTTTCTCCCAGCCCGACGCCGGCGAGCAGGCGGTCGGCTCGACCATGTAATGGTTGGCCATGACCAGGAAGCGACGGTTGAAGACCCGCTCCTTGCCGGTGAACACGCTCGTCACCGCCGTCTTCATGTTGTCGTAGATGCCGCGCGTCGGCACGCCTCCGAAGAAAGCAAACGCCCGTGCATGCGCGTCGAACAGCATCTCCTGTGTCTCGCGGGGATAGGCCCGCACATACATTGCCCGCGACGCGCACAGCCGGACATGCGCGACCTTCACGCGCATCGGCTTGCCCGAGATCTCGACGTCCTCGTGGCTCCAGTCGAACTGGTAAGCCTCGCCCGGCCGGAACAGCAGCGGGATGAACGCCGGCGCATTCATCACGTCGCGACGCTGCGCCTGCCGCCAGCGCGCCGCATAACGGCGAACCGCGTCGTACGAGCCATCGAACCCCTCGCGTAGCAGCAGGTCGTGGATGCGCGTGAGGCGCAGCTTCTCGCGCCGCGGCCGTGCCTCATCTTCCTCCAGCAACGCATCCAGTCGCGCCTGAAACGGCCCCAGCTTCGGCAGCGGCTGCACCTCTCGCCGATAACCCATGTCCGCTTCCGGCGCCCGGATCGCCTTGCGCACCACCTTGCGCGACAGGTGCAGGTCCCGCGCTATCGCCTTGATGGCCTTGCCCGACGCGTGCTCGCGCCGGATCCTCAACACCGTCTCCAATACCAGCATCCCGATCTCGCCGCCTGACACACCGCCAAGCGAACAGCCTAGAACACCAGGATGAGGGGTCCCTTTTCGACGCCGATCACCCCGCTAACGGGGTCCCTTTTCCACGCCGATCCACAGGGGATTACGCGGTACGTCACGAATCGTCTCACTGCGTGGCTCAAATGGACCGAGACGTTTCTCTACCTGGGTCCGGGTGATCGCTCGATCGATGCTGGACGCTTTCACGCGTTCGTCATCGACCGTGAGGGTCACCCCATTGGTACCGACGATGTCGTAGCGAATACCGACCTCCGCCAACGTGGCATGCAGGTCGCTCCACGATCGGGCAGCCTTGATGCGTGGTACCGCGTCCTCCTGCACAATCCGCTGTGCAGAGCGATAGCCGGTCCGGTTCTCGAACGCCGTCGCCTTCGGACTAACCGGCTTGCGTCCCTCCTTTCGTTTTGCTGCGGCACTGGCCGCCGTAACCAGCCTGCCGTTCACGACGCTATATCGCGCGTCGGCCTCCGCCTGCCATCCGAACTGATCGACAATCAAAGCGATCGCTTGATGCGCCGCTTCGCGGGTGAAACCGTCGTTGATTTCAACCATCCGCTCCGACAGCGGATCGTATCGATTGAGTGCCAGATGGACGTGCCGATTATCGGTGTCGCCGTGGCAGGCATAGATGCAAGGCTGGTTATCGACGCCGAGGTGCTCGAGGAACATCGCCACTGTCTCGTCGATCTCTGCAGGCGTCGGAAGTTCGCCCTCGCGCCAGCTGAGCAGCCAGTGATCGATCGGATTGGGACTGCGGCTTGCCATCTGAGCGATGGCGATCATTTCAGCGCGTTGCCCGGCGATATCCGTGCTGACGAAGTTGCGTGCACCGATATGGAAAAGGCGCTCTCCTTTCGTATCGCCCAGCCCCTCGCGAAGCATGTAGGCGACCTGATAATCCTTCTCAGCGCTCTGCTTTTCAGGCTGTCGAAGATAGTCGACGAGATTGCGGGCGTGCCTCGCCCGCTCGATGGTCGCGTTGCGTCCGGCAGGCCGTGCCGGAATATGCTTCACGATCACGACGCGAGCGCCCCGTCGCTAGCATCGTCTAGATCGACGGTCAGGCCCCCGATCGCCGCGCATATGTCACCAAGCGTGTCTGCGACGATCATGGCATCAATGTCTGTCTTCTCGGCCAACTCCTGAATACGTCGCCCAAGCACATGGAGGACGGCTATCTCTCGAAGCGCGTCCCGATCGCGCAAGCCGCCGTCAAACAGGCGTTTTCGGACGTACTTCGATATGCCGATTTCACCTGCCTCTTGAACGAGCAGCCGCTTCTCCTCGGCCGTGACACGGATGTTGATGCTCTCGCCAGTTTTTGCGCGCGGCGCGCGCTTCCCGCGTGGCTTACGGCTTGGCCGGTCGGTCGCGACCTTGCTCATTTCTCTGCCCCTGCGACAAGCCATCGGCGCGGAGCGGGTCCGCCCCGGCGAACTGTGGTGTTGTACACCACCCATCCTGCTACCTCTTTTCCTCGCTCGGCATTGCGAAGGTGAGAGCCGGAGCGCATCCTCTTCTCCTTATTGGTGCGCACCCCTCTTCTTCTTTTCTGCTCAGCCCGCCGGGGCTGCCTGAAGCGCGTCATGCGCGGTCCCCTTTGGCGCGCGTCGGGCGCGCCTGCCGCATGTTTGGCGGTAAAAGGCGGATGGTCCGCTGGTCGGCCAGATGGCCGGTAACGATCGGGATCTTCGCCACCGTGGCCTTGAGCTTCTCGAGCGAGGCGCGCCCCGGATAGCGGGTCATGCCCTCGCCACCGGTCCCCTTGTGGCCGAGCAGATCGTTGCGGAACTCGATGAACACCTCCTGGTCCTTCAACTCGTCCGAGACGGTGTGGCGGGCGGAGTGCATCGCCTGACCGCGCTTCCGGTCTGGCACGCTCGGCGCGATATAGATCCACCACAGCTTGTAAAAGACATCGCCCAGCTTCCGCTTGGTATCGCCGCCGGGCACAAACTCGGGGAACAGCAGCGTCTCGCCAGCCGCGCGCATCGCCTCGACATAGCGGAGGAAGCCAAGCCGGATCAGCTCATCGGCGATGACGATCACGCGCCGGGCGGACTTGTTCTTGATCCGCCCGGTGATGGTCGGGCGGATCAGCAGATAGTCGATGCCATGCCGCTCCTCGACATCGTCGAGCATCAGCTTGGCCAATTCTTCGCGGCGCGCGCCGGTGTACCAGACGAGCAGCAGCAGATAGAACAAGCCATCGTGGATGACCTTGGAGCCGGGCTTCAGTCGCTCCTCAACGCCCACGCAGCCCGTCCATGGCGGCAGGCGGAAGATCGCCTCGCCCTGTTCCCGCGTGTAGCGCAGCCGCGCTTCGCGTTCGTCCTTGTCGATTGGGGCCGTGAACTCACCGAAGTCGATCGGTTCGGCGATGGGCACCGCCTTGCGCGTGAAGCTGTGGATCTGGCCCAATTTGTTGAAATGCTTGTTGGCGGTGCCGGTGGACAAGCCTATCTGATCCATCGGTACATCGCCCGTCTCAACTCGATCGGCGAACACGGCCGCCGCCTGTTCCAGGCTCTGCCCGAGGTCGTGGTCGCCAGCCGCCTTGCCATAGTTGACGGAGAGCCGGTCGAACCATTTGTCGAGCTTGACGATGTCCGCCTTGGTGACCCGCCACATCGGCGTGCCGGGCGACAACGACTTCTGCAGCAGCACGGCGGCCCAGCGGATCTGGCGCAGCGTCTGTTCGCCGACGCTGTCCTTCTCACGCTTGCCGCCCTTGCGATGCTCCAGCAGGCGGGGCGTCGTGGCGATCATTCGCTCCGCTGCCTCGACTGGGGTGCAATGCAGCCAGTCCTCTGGCACCGCCGGAGCCATACCGACCGGCGCCGGATGGATGCCGGCGACCGGAGAAGGCGATGGCTGCGCCGGTGCAGGCGTGGCCGAACTGTTAGGGGCCACCGTCCTGGGCGTGGCCGCGCCTCGAAGCTGCGCCTCTGCGGCGGCATAGACGTCGCGGTACGCCGGGTAGAGGGCTAGCTCCAGCATCCAGCGCAGCCGGTCATCGACTGCGAAACCCGCAGCGGCGAGATGGCGATCGATCTCGTCTCGCCGGATCAGGCTAACGCCACGCTCCTCGCGCATCGCGATGATGGAGCGCAGATCGGCGATCCGCTGCGCGCTCCAGCCCTCCGCGTCCAGTTTGCGCTCTTCGGCCGGTAGGAAGGACATATGGCCGCCCTGGTTCTTCAGGCGCTCGAAATAATCGATGAAGGCGAGATTGGCGGCTGAGTGGTTCTCGACATCGTATGGCGTCGATCGCTGCAAGGTGCAGACCTCGGCTAGGCGCTCCTCGTACATCGCCTTGGCGATCGCCTGGAGCTCCTGCTCGGTGATATTGGTCTTCTGCCTGGCCCGCCTGTCGAGCATCTCCAGCACCCTCGGCGTCACCGCCGTGAGCGCCGCCCCCATGTTGCGCGCTGCCTTCCGGTCGGTGGTCCGCAGCGACAGCCGAACATCTAGGGTGCCATTATCCAATAAACGGTGAATTCGGCGCCACCAGAAAATGTGCCCGCGCCGGTAAACGTGTTGAAGACAGTCCAAAACCGCGGCCTTCCCGGCCAGCGCATTGGCACAATCCGATGCACAATTGTGCAGGTGCCAACAGCCGACCCTGATAGTCAGCCAGCATCTTCAAACACTTAGCAGCCAATTGGCTGGGATTTCAGGCAGATGGCTGGGGCGGCAGGATTCGAACCTGCGTATGACGGTACCAAAAACCGTTGCCTTACCGCTTGGCGACGCCCCACCGGGAGGCGCGCCTTATAGCCGGCGGGCGGCGTGTGAAAAGCCCCAACACGCCGGGTTTTCGCGTGAAAGCCACGAAAACCCGGCCGCGCGTCCTTAATCCAACCGTTCGAGCCAGCCGTGCGGGTCGGCGGCGCGGCCGCGCTGGATCGCCGACAGCGCGTCGAGCATGCGCTGCGTCAGCTGGCCGGTGCCGCCGCTGCCGATGGTGAAGCGACCGGTCGCTTCCACCACCTGGCCGATCGGGGTGAGGACCGCGGCGGTGCCGCAGGCGAAGGCTTCGGTCAGGCGGCCGCTCGCGGCGTCGGCGCGCCACTGGTCGATGCCATAGAGCTCTTCGCGCACCGTCAGGCCCTGGTCGCGAGCGATGCGGATGATCGAATCGCGGGTGATGCCGGGCAGGATCGTGCCGGTCAGCGGCGGGGTGACCATCGATCCGTCGTCGAACACGAAGAAGACGTTCATGCCGCCCAGTTCCTCGACCCAGCGGCGCTCGACCGCGTCGAGGAACACGACCTGGTCGCACCCTTGCGCGATCGCTTCCGACTGCGCGGCGAGGCTGGCGGCGTAATTACCGCCGCACTTCGCCTCGCCCGTACCGCCGGGCGCGGCGCGCGTGTAATTCTGGCTGACCCAGATCGATACCGCGCGCGCGCCACCCTTCCAATAGGCGCCGACGGAGGATGCGATGACCATGTAGAGATATTCGGCGGAGGGCTTCACGCCCAGGAACGCTTCGCTCGCATACATGAAGGGGCGAAGGTACAGCGCGCCGCCGTCGATCTGGGGGAACCAGTCGCGCTCGGTCCGGACCAATTGGCGGCACGATTCGAGGAACAGGTCTTCGGGCAGTTCGGGCATCGCGAGGCGCCGCGCGCTGTTGTTGAAGCGGCGCGCGTTCGCGTCGGGACGGAACAGCGCCATGCCGCCGTCATCCAGACGATAGGCCTTCAGCCCTTCGAAAATCTCCTGCGCATAATGCAGCACCGCGGTGGACGGATCGACCGTCACCGGCGCGCGCGCGGTGATGACGGCGTCGTGCCAGCCCTGCCCCTCGGTGTAGCGGATCACCGCCATATGGTCGGTGAAGACGCGGCCGAACCCCGGATCGACCAGCCGCGCCGCGCGCTCGTTGGCGTCCACCGGCGTGGTGCTGGGATCGAAGCGAAAAGCGGCCGACCCGGCCGTCGAAGGCGCATTCATTTGATTTCTCTCAGACATCAGGGGTTGCAGACGCGTAGGGACGGTGGCTAAACCGGTCAATATGGCTGCCCCAGTGTCCTCCGCATCCGCGCAATTCCTGCGTGAACCCGAACTCCGTCGTGGCATGGAACTGCTGTATTTCGGCCATAGCCATCTCACGCGCTCCATCGACCAGGGGCTTGCCGCCCAGGGATTGGGCCGCGCGCACCACCGTGCCTTGTATTTCATCGCCCGCAAGCCCGATCTGACGGTCAGCGAGCTGCTGGCGATGCTAGCGATCACCAAGCAATCGCTGGGTCGCGTACTCAACGAGCTGAGCGACCGCAAGCTCGTCACCGCCCGGCCCGGCGAACGCGACCGCCGCCAGCGGCTGCTGCGTTTGACCACGGAGGGGGCGCAGCTCGAAAGCGACCTGTTCGAGGCGGTGCGGATCAAGATGGCGCAGGCCTATCAGGCCGCCGGCCAGGAGGCGGTGTCGGGCTATTGGGCGGTGCTGGAGGGCATGATCCCCGAGGCCGAGCGCGCCAACATCCAGAAGCTGGGGCTCTAACCCGCACGCCCTATCGGCCCCGCGGCCGTTCAGCGCGTTTCGGCCGCCATCTCGCGGTTCCGGCGCGCCGAGGCGGCCAGCGTATCGGTCAGCAGTGCGACCAACCCGTCGGCACGGTCGAGCACGTTCAGCCCCTGCCGCGTCGATCCGCCCGGGCTCGCCACGCGATCGGCGAGCGTCGCAGGCGGAGCATCGGCGTCGGCCGCCATGACCGCGGCGCCCTCCAGCGTCGCGAGCGCCAACCGCGCCGCCTGATCCGCCGGCAACCCCAGTGCCGCCCCCGCCTGCGCCAACGCATCGGCGAAGCGGAACACGAAGCCCGGTCCGCAGCCCGCCAGCGCGGTCACGTCGTCGAACCGCGCTTCGTCGGCGATCCATTCGACATGGCCCAACGGTCTCATCCAGGCGGTCACCTCGTCGCGCACGCTTGCGTCCGCGCTCGAGGAATGGAGCGCCACCACGCCCTTGCCGATCGCGACAGGCAGGTTCGGCATCGCGCGCACCACCGCCCCGGCGCGGCACAGCGGCGCCAGCGTCGCTTCCTCCACCCCGGCCAGGATCGACGCGAGCAGCCGCGGCGCATGGCCCGCGATCGCACCGCCCGACAGGCTGCGCAGCTGTTGCGGCTTCAGCCCGAGCAGGATGACGTCATACGCCCCCTCCTCCGCCGCCGGCACCGCGGGCACGACGCGGACGCCATCGGGCATCGCACGGCCGCTGGGGCTGACGACGGTGACGTCACGCGCCTCCATGCCGGCCGCGAGCCAGCGGCGCAGCATCGCGCCGCCCATATTGCCGGCGCCGATCATCAGCAGCTTCACCGCCTCAGGCCTCGCCCTGCGTCTCGATCAGCGCGGCAGCCAGCGCCTCGCGCGGGGTCTTGCCGCCCCACAGGACGAACTGGAACACCGGGTAGAAGCGCTCGCACTCCTCGATCGCCGATTCGACCAGCAGCTCTGCCGCACCCAGCGACATCGTGCCTTCGTCCTCGCCGTCGATCATCGCCGCATGCCGATACAGCAGCACGCCCGAGGACGACCAAAGCTCGAAATGGCCGATCCACAATTGTTCGTTGACCAGCCCGATCGCCTCATAGACGCCGCCACGCCGATCGTCGGTCACCTTGATGTCGGGGAAGGCGAGGAATTGCAGGACGCTGTCGTCCTCACGCCACAGCGCGCGCAATTCGTAGGTGGTCCAGCTGCCCTTGACCGTCGCGACGATCTCGTCGTCATGCCGCTCATGCTCCCAGCCATGCGCGGCGTAATAGGCCTCGAGCATGTCGATGGGGGCGGCGGGATCGGTATCGTGTTCGGCGGAATCGAGCATTATCGTGCCCCTTATCGCACGACGAGGCTGCCGAGGCAAAAAGCCCCATGCAACCCGGTCGTGGACAAGCCTGTCGATAAAGCTGTGGAAAAGTGGGTTGGACGCCCCAATCAGGCAACCGGCGCCGCACTGGTGGCAAGCTTCGCCTCCAGCGCATCGATCCGGGCCTTCAGCGCGTCATTTTCGTCGCGGGCGGCGACGGCCATCGCCTTCACCACCTCGAACTCGTCGCGGCTGACGAAATCGAGCCCGCCGATCCATTCGCGCATCCGGGCGCGCGCGCCCGATTCCGCCTCACGCCCCACGCCGGCGAGCGTGCCGGCGGCGCCGTTCATCAGCTTCACGAAATCATCGAACAGGCGGTTGTCGGACTGCATATCTTCGGTTCCCGGCACATAAGCGTGCGTATCGTCACAGCATCTGGGACGTGTGCGCCCCCGGCACAAGGGTTTCCGCACCGGGGTTGAGCTGGCCGATCCGCCAGGTCAGCACGCCGGCAAAACTGATCCACACCATATAGGGCACCATCAGCCACGCCGCAGCGGTGCGAATCCGTCCGAACAGCACCGTCGTGACGATCGACAAAAGCAGCATCGCGACGATCACGACCAATGCCGCGCCGATACGATGCGCCCCGAAGAACAGCGGCGTCCAAGCAAGATTGAGGGCGAACTGCACCGCGAATACCGCCAGCGCCAGCCCCCGCCCGCGGGCGCCGCGCGCATGTAGGATCAGCGCGACCGCAAGGCCCAGCAGGATGTACAGCGACGTCCAGGCGACCGGAAACACCCAGCCCGGCGGCGTCAGCTCGGGCTTTTGCAGCGCGACGTACCAGCTGTTCTCCGACCCCGCCGGCACGGCACGGCCCGAGGCGAAGCCCAGCAGCAGGATCAGCGGCACGGTCACGATCGCCCAGCGCAGAAACGACATTCGCAGCTGACCCTTGGACGCAATCCCGCTCACCGACGCTTCCTCCGCATGCCTTTCGCGCCCCTTGTCGCGTGACGGCCCGTTCGTAAAGCGTCCGTTACGATTATCGTTCCGTCATGGCCCGTTTCGGGATGCCGCAACCAGAAATTCGATATTGCCTTCGGGCCCGGTGATCGGACTTTCGGTGACGCCCGCGACACTCCAGCCGCTTGCCTCCAGCCAGGCGACCACGTCGTCGCACACCCGCGCATGTACGGCGGGATCGCGCACGACGCCGCCCTTGCCCACCTCCTCGCGCCCCGCCTCGAACTGGGGCTTGATGAGGGCCAGCAGGCGCGCGCCCTCCCGCGCGAAGGTCATCGGCCGTTCCAGCACCTTGGACAGGCCGATGAAGCTCGCATCGCACACGATCAGGTCGACGGGCTCGGGGATATGCGCCTCGGTCAGGATGCGTGCGCTGGTCTGTTCGTGGACGATCACGCGCGGGTCCTGGCGCAGTTTCCACGCAAGCTGGTTGGTGCCGCTGTCGACCGCATAGACGCGCGCCGCGCCACGGGTCAGCAGGACATCGGTGAAGCCGCCCGTCGACGATCCCACGTCGATCGCCACCGCGTCGGTCACGTCCCACCCGACATGGTCCAGGCCGTGCGCCAGCTTGATCCCCCCGCGCGACACCCAGGGATGATCGCGCCCACGCACCTCGATCGGCGCATCCACGGGCAGCGCCTGCCCCGGCTTGTCGACCTTGCGCGTGTCGACGAACACGAGGCCGGCCATGATCAGCGCCTGCGCCCGCGTCTTCGATTCGGCGAGCCCGCGGTCCACGAGCAACTGGTCGGCACGGATCTTCGCCATCAGGGCTCCGTAGCGAGGGCACCGCCCGGCGTCACGCCCCCTGCTGTGCGAGGCACCCCCGCCCCCCGTCATTCCTGGGCAGTCGCCCACCCCTGCCCCATCCGTCATTCCCGCGAAGGCGGGAATCCAGACGCGCTACCGTCCCGATTCCATCGCGAATGTCAGAGGTTATGGATTCCCGCCTACGCGGGAATGACGGCCCCCGGAGCATGCAGAGCCCCCTCCCGCTCCACCCGTCGCATCCCGCCCTCCATCAGCCGCGACTCTATTGCCTATAGGAATAGTAGGATTACCTTGCCTGTCGGGAAGCATGACCGTACGGCGTGTCCCGATACGCCGGCCGGCCCCGCTGTCCCCCATTGGAGGGAGATGCAGCATGACCGGATTTTCCCATTACGACGCGACCTTGCCGACCATCCTGACCGTGCCCGGGCTCGGCGGCTCCGGGCCTTCGCACTGGCAAACCTTGTGGGAGGAGGCGCGGCCCGACACCGTCCGCGTCGAACTCGGCATGTGGCATACGCCGCACCGCAACGCCTGGGTGACGAAGCTCGACCAGGCGATCGCCCGCGCCGAAGCCCCCGTCATCCTCGCCGCGCACAGCCTCGGCTGCCTTGCGGTGGCGTGGTGGGCGGAATTGTCGCCGCAACCCTATGGCTGGCCGGTGGCCGGCGCGCTGCTCGTCGCGCCTGCGGACGTCGACCGCCCGAACGCGCCCGACGAATTGCGTGGCTTCGCGCCGACGCCGAAGACGCCCCTGCCCTTCCCGTCGATCGTCGTCGCGTCGAGTGACGATCCGTGGATCACCATCGACCGTGCGCACAGCCTCGCGGCGCAATGGGGCAGTCATTTCGTCGACGCCGGGCCGCAGGGCCATCTCAACGCCGCGAGCGGGGTCGGCTGGTGGCGAGAAGGGCAGGAACTGCTCGACCGCGTGATCGCCGCCGGCACCGACGGGCACGGCCATGCCCGCTCCCCCGGCGATGCCCGCTCGATCCTGGCGATCAACGCGACCGACGCCGCGCAGACGCACTATCTCGGCCGATAGCTATCCCGCGACGGGCGCAAACGGATTCACGATCCGCACGCGCCCGTCGATGACGAGGCCGTCGTGCATATCCTCGGAATAGAGCGTGTCGCACTCCGCCGTCAGCGCCGCCGCGGCGATCATCGCATCGTAGACTGACAGCCGATAGCGTTCGGCGAGGCGCAGGCCGAGGTGGTGGAGGTCTGGCGTCAGCGTGATGATCGTCGGGCAGCGAAACGTCACGGCCTGTGTCGCGCGGGTGATCTGCTCCCAGGTCCATCGCCGTTTGCGCAGCAGAACATTGGCCAGTTCGTTCAACGACTGCACGCTGATCGCGCCGCCGTCGTCCAGCAATCGCGATGCAACGGCGCCCCGCGCGTCCTCGTCGAAGGTGTAGACGAGAATATTCGTATCGAAGAAGGCGCGGGTCACCGCGCGTTCGCTTCCTCCCGATCGAACTTATACCCGGGCGGGAGCGGGTTGGTGCCGCGCAACTCGCGGATCGTGCCCATTGCCCACCGCCGCTGTTCCTCCGTCACAGGAATGGTAATCGGATTCGATTTGGCGACCTTTACCTGGTCGCCCTCATGCAGCCCCAGCGCCGCGACGACATCGTCGGGCACCTGCACCACATAACCGTCGGCGGTCTTCTCGAGCTTCATGGCACGTCGCATACCACGAAACCGGCCGCCGTGCGAGCGGCCGGCCGTGGGCCTCCGCCGTCAGCGCTTCGCGTCGAACGTCAGTAGCGATGGCTCCGCCGGCACCCCGTCCAGGCTCTTGAAGTTGCGATAGTGTGCGCTGTTGAAGCCCACCGCATAGGCCTGTCCGGCCACCGCGGTACATTGCATCGTAAAGCTGCGCCCATCCGCCGACCGACGCGGCGTGCCGTCGCATTCGGGATAGGCGCCGCGGTCGGACGTCACGAACGAAAAGTCTCCCGGCTGCATCGGTCGATCGAAGGTGACGCCGAGCGTGAACGGCCCCGGCGCGATCGTCGCGTGCATCGCCGGCGTCGTCGTCACCACATAGGGTACGTCGGCGGCGCGCCGGTACAGATAGGCGACGAACGCAGCCCCCTGCCCCGTGTCGTCCCCACCCACCGAAAAGCTCGATTCGCTGGAAAATCCCAGCGTCCGCACGCCGAAAAGGGCGACCTGCTGCACCTCCAGCAACGCCGCATTGGCGGTGTCGCCCGGTGCGATCCGCCCGGCCACTTCGCACAGATCCGTCCCGCACAGGACGCGCAGGCTGTTGACCCCGTTGATCCTGCCGAACCGGTTCATCAGCCGCGTTTCCGCCGGCGCGGCCCAGCCGGCATCACGCGCTTCCCGGCGCACCTTCGCATGCAGTGCCGCCGCGTCATGGGGCTTGTCCACCACCAGAGAGCCGAGCAACGGATCGGGCGCCTGCCCCCGCTCCCGCTGCCAGCCGATGCCGCCCAGCAGCACTGCCGCCGCCGCTATGCCGAGTCCCAAAACCATCGGACGCACCCCTTTCCGTGTCGTGCCCGCCGCACGCTGCGGCAGGTCCGGCACGGCCTCTGGCGGCACGGCGGCGGCGGGGGCCACCCCGATTTTTGCGTCACAAGTTTCTTGGGCGGCCAGCGCGCGGGCGAGATCGCGGCTGCTGCCCGCGCCCGTCTTGCGCCGCGCCTCGCGCAGCCGCTCGTTCACCCCGTGGACGCTGAGGCCCAGCGTCGCTGCCGCCGTCTTCGCGGTATGCCCCGCCGCCAGCAGCGCCAGAATCTGCCGCTCCGCCTCCGTCAATGAGGCGAAGCGGTCGCGCTCAGACACCGCGGTCCTCGCGCGGGTCCGCCTCCAGCGCCCGGCCCTTCGCCGTCGCCGCCTTCATCGCGCGATACATGCGCACGTTGACCGCGATCAGCACCAAGACCGCCAGGCCGATAATGATCGCGGCCTTCAGCGGTCCGCTCACGCGCGCGCGCCCTCGTGCACGCCCGTGCTGTTGTGGCGCAGCGCGGTCAGCACCGTGCTGACGATATGGTCGGCGTCGAGGCCCGCCTCGGCATATTGCTTCTCGGGCTTGTCCTGATCCTGGAACGTGTCGGGCAGGCGCATCGTGCGCAGCTTCAGCCCGCCGTCGATCAGCCCCTCGTCGCTCGCCAGCGTCAGCACGTGCGCGCCGAAGCCGCCGACCGCATTCTCCTCGATCGTCACCGCGACTTCGTGCGTCGTCAGCAGGCGGCGGATCAGCGCCTCGTCGAGCGGCTTGGCGAAGCGCAGGTCAGCGACCGTGGTCGACAGTCCCTTCGCCTCCAGCGTGTCGGCGGCCTTCAGCGCCTCTTCCAACCGGGTGCCGAGCGACAGGATCGCCACCGTCTTGCCCTCGCGGACGACGCGGCCCTTGCCGATCTCCAGCCGCTCCGGCACCTCCGGCAGATCGACGCCGACGCCCGCCCCGCGCGGATAGCGCACCGCAATCGGCCCGATGTCGTGCAGCGCGGCCGTGTGCGTCATATGCGCCAGCTCCGCCTCGTCCGCCGCCGCCATCACGACGAAATTGGGCAAAGTCGCCAGATAGGTGACGTCGAACGATCCGGCATGCGTCGCGCCATCGGCGCCGACCAGCCCCGCACGATCGATCGCGAAGCGCACCGGCAAATTCTGGATCGCCACGTCATGGACGACCTGATCGTAGGCACGCTGCAGGAAGGTCGAATAGATCGCGCAGAACGGCCGCATCCCCTGCGCCGCGAGGCCCGCCGCGAAGGTGACGGCATGCTGCTCCGCGATCCCCACGTCGAACGCGCGATCCGGAAACGCCTTGGCGAAGCGATCGACACCGGTGCCCGAGGGCATCGCCGCGGTGATCGCGACGATCGTCGGATCGCGCTGCCCTTCCTTCACCAACTGGTCGCCGAACACGTTCTGATACTGCGGCGGCCCGGGAGGCGCTTTCGCCTGCGCACCGGTGATGACGTCGAACTTCTGCACGCCGTGATACTTGTCCGCCGCGGCCTCGGCGGGGGCATAGCCCTTGCCCTTCTTGGTCACGACATGGACCAGGATCGGCCCTTCCTCGGCATCGCGCACATTCTCGAGCACCGGGATCAGATGGTCGAGGTTATGCCCGTCGATCGGCCCGACGTAATAGAAGCCCAGCTCCTCGAACAGCGTGCCGCCCATCGTCATGCCGCGGGCGAATTCGTCGGTCTTGCGCGCGGCGTGATGGAACGGCCGCGGCAGGCGGCGGGCGAAGCGCTTCAGGATGTCGCGCACACCCAGAAATTCGCGGCTCGACACGATGCGGGACAGATATGCCGACAGCCCGCCCACCGGCGGCGCGATCGACATGTCATTGTCGTTCAGGATCACGACCAGCCGGTTGCCCGCCTGTTCGGCGTTGTTCATCGCCTCATAGGCCATGCCGGCGGACATCGATCCGTCGCCGATCACCGCGATGCCGCGCCCGGGCGTGCCGGCGAGCTTGTTCGCCACCGCAAAGCCCAGCGCCGCCGAGATCGAGGTCGACGAATGCGCCGCGCCGAACGGATCGTATTCGCTCTCGCTACGCTTGGTGAAGCCGCTGAGGCCGCCCCCCTGACGCAGCGTGCGGATACGGTCGCGGCGCCCGGTCAGGATCTTGTGCGGATAGCATTGATGCCCGACGTCCCAGACCAGCCGGTCGCGCGGCGTATCGAAGACATAGTGGATCGCGGTGGTCAGCTCGACCACACCCAGCCCGGAGCCGAGGTGGCCACCGGTCGTCCCGACGGCGGAGATCGTCTCCTGCCGCAGCTCATCCGCCAGTTGGCGCAGCTGCTCGGGCTTCAATTTTCGCAGCTCTTCCGGGGTGTTGACGGTATCGAGCAGCGGAGTCTCAGGGAGTTCGGCCATCCCACCCGTCTACGCGCTTCGCCATCGGCTGTCGATTGGCAGCGCGAACCGGGCTCAGTCGCAGTCGGCGCAGCGCCCCCGCACCTCGATCACGGGACGAACCGGTGTGAATCCAGCAGCTTGCGCGGCAGACCGCACCCCGCGGGTGACGCTGTCATCGTCCAGATGCACGGTTCGTCCACAGGAATCGCACACCAGAAAGATGCAGTCGTGCAGGCAATCGGGATGCGCGTTGGCGACGTAAGCGTTGGAGCTTTCGACCTTTCGCGACAGGTTCGCGGCGACGAACACGTCGAGGATGCGATAGATGCTGTTGGCGGCCACCCGCCGCCCCTCGCGCTGCGACAGCGCGTCGGCGATGTCATAGGCGCTGGCCGGCTTGTCGAACGCCGCCAGCGCCGCGAACACGCTGGCGCGCATCGGCGTCCATTGCTCGCCGGCTTTTTCCAGCGTCGTCTGCGCGGCCTTCATCAGGTCGTCGCCTTGCGGCTCGTGGTGATCGTGATGCGCGTGGCTGGCCATGCTGCTGAAATAAGGTGCGCTCGCCCCCGCGGCAAGCGGCGTCAGTGCCCGGCGCGGCGGTTCAGGTCGTGCCCGAAGGCGAGCAGGCCGACGCCGATCACGGTCCACAGCGTCTCCGCACCATGGCCGCCCTCATGCGGCAGGCTCATCGCGCCTGCCATGATCCCCAGACCGAACGATCCCATCGCGGCGGGCATGATATAGCCATGCTCCATCACCCCCCGCCCCAGCGCCACTGCGCCGAGCAGGATCGCGATGCTGAGACCGATCTCGTGGAACAGCGGGTTGAGCAGCAGCCCGCCCGCCGCGGACAGCATGGCGAGCAGCACCGCACTCGCGATGCAATGGACGACGCACAGCCCCGACAACGCGATCGCCGCGCGATCGAGCCCCGCCCAGCCGAAGCTGCGCACGACCGAGGTCGTATGGGAGTGAGTCCTATGGTCCATCCGAGCCGACCATCTAGGCGCAGCCGCGCTGCGTTACAACATTACATCTCCGAATTTTACGGCAACAGGCGACGCCGTCACTGCGGCGCGCCGGGCGGGGCGAGCCGGATCACGCTATCGGGCTGTACCGACTGGATTCCCGCAACGCGCTCCAACCGTCGCCGTAACGCCGCGCCGTCCTGCGGCCGCCGGGCCGTCACCGCAAATCCGCCGATGGTCGCGTAGGCATACAAGATCCTGCCGCCCGCGCGCTCGATCCTGCGCTGCACCCTCGCCCGCTTCGCGGACGTCGCGCAATCGCATGACACGATGAACGTCGATGGGGCGGTCGCGCCGTTCGCCAACGGCCGGGCCAGCAGCGGCGCGGGCACGCATGCGGCCGCCACCAGCAGCGTCAGGGGCCACCCGCGTCCGATTATATGCGCCATGCCATCGTCCTTCCCGTAATATGGCGCGATGCTATCCGCCCCGGCTGTACCGGCGATGAAGCCGCACGGCGCCGTCACCCCGCCGCATAGGTGAGGCAGGCCATCACGCCGATCCCCGCCATGCTCGCCAGCCCCGCGCCATAGCCCCGCGCGCCGCCGCGGCTGCGCGGCAGCAATTCGGACGCGCCGATGTACAGAAAGCCGCCGGCGAACAGCGCGAGCAGCAACGACAGGTGATGCGCGTCGATGCGGATCGCCTGCCCGATCGCGACGCCCGCCAGCGGCGCGGCGGCATTGGCGATCAGCCAGCGATGCGCCCGCTCCGGCCGGCACACGGTGGACGACAGGCCGATCATATTGGCGCCGTCCGCCATGTCGTGCGCCAGCACGGCCGCCGCCACCAGCCAGCCGGTCGACTGCGACACCTGGAAGGCAAAGCCGATGCCCAGCCCGTCCATCAGACTGTGCAGCGCCAGGCTGACGCGCCCGACCATCGCCCCTCCGGGCAACCGGTGGAGCAGGATATACAGCGCCATGCCGATCGCGACCGCGCCGAACACCCATTCGCTCGCGCTCCCGCCGCCCTCCACCGCTTCGGGCAGCAGATCGAGCAACGCCAGCCCCACGACCATCCCGCCGGTCAGACCGAACAGCAGGTCCTGCCGCCGCCCGAACCGCATGGCGAGCCGCCCGCCGGCATAGGTCGATCCGGCGGCGGCGATCCCCAGCAGATACGGGACCAGCATCACCGTGCCGCCCCCATCGTCCCGGACGCCAGCGCCCGCGGCACTTGCACGTCATCGTGCATCGTCACCTCCATGATATAATGTATCATGCGTTAGGTGCGGTCGGAGGCGTTGTCCAGTCGGCGGAGGGACTCGGGTATCGAATCAGTGATCGGCACCAGATGCCCTCTTAAATTCCTCCCCCGCCAGGGGGAGGTGGCATGCCGCAGGCATGACGGAGGGGGAGGTCAGGGCAGCGTTTGATTGCCGAGGACGTTCCTATCCGCCCCCTCCGTCACCGCCTTCGGCGGCGCCACCTCCCCCTGGCGGGGGAGGAATTTACGCTCCCTACGCCGATCAGCACGTGCCGATCGATCCGCGCGTCATGACCCGTGTCAGCCCCCCGCCCCCGTCCCACCTATGCCGCAACCGGTTGCGACGACACGTCACCCTCTTCCGCAAACAGCTAGGCCCGCGCCTCGTCCTTGTCGGTGAAGAACCGGAACTCGGGGCGGTTGCGCGTCGCGCGGACCGCCTGCATCCGCGGCATGACGTCGCCCGTATACATGGCCACCCGCCGCGATCGGACGATCGGATTCTCCATGATCTTGGTCAGCGCGGCGATGACCTCCTGGCTCTGCGTCATCGCACCGGTGTAATCGCACAGGCTGATCGGCGCCCGCCCGGTCGCCTGGATACGGCGCCCCGCTTCGGTAACCGCGCGATGGAAGTCGCTGATGGTCTCGAGCGTCCAAAAGCCGAAGATTGTACTTTCGAAACAGCCGCGTTCGATGTCTACCGTCACGTTAAACATCGAAAACTCCCGCCCTATCCTGGACATGGTCTATCGCCATTTGGTTACGGGAAGGTGCATGCCTTTTAGGGACGCAAAATATCGCTGTCCTATTTAGGAAAAAGCGTGAACAGTCGACATATGACTGATTCGGTCCGGCACGATTCGTTGCCGGCATCCTGTTCCGTCGTAGGACGTCCCTCGCCGCTCCGGTCGATCCGCCCCTTCGCATGGGAGGGCTTCGGGACGCACCGTATCGTCCACTTCGTCCACTTCCACGCTCGTTTTGGCGGTTTCGACGCCGCTGGTCGGCAGTCGGGAACAGGCGTATGAGCCTCGGCATGCTTCAACCCAGCGCCGCTTTCCTTTCCCGTGCCCGCCCTCGCAGCGTGGCGCGATGGCTGTTTGTCGTCGCCGGCCTGATCGTCGCGATGGTCGTGATCGGCGGCATCACCCGCCTGACCGAATCCGGCCTGTCGATCACGCAATGGAAACCGATCAGCGGCACCATCCCGCCGCTGAACCAGGCGCAGTGGCAGGCCGAATTCGACAATTACAAACGCATCCCGGAATATCAGGCGTTCAACCGCGACATGACGCTCGCCGGGTTCAAGCACATCTTCTTCTGGGAATATCTGCACCGCCTGTGGGGCCGGCTGATCGGCATGGCCTTCGCACTGCCGCTGCTGTGGTCCGCGGTCCGGCGGCAGATCCCGGCGGGCTACGGCTGGCGCCTCGGCGCGCTGCTCGCGCTCGGCGGCTTTCAGGGCGCGATCGGCTGGTGGATGGTCGCCTCGGGCCTGTCGGTCCGCACCGACGTCAGCCACATCCGCCTCGCCGTCCATCTGCTCACCGCGCTGACCATCCTCGCCGGCATCGTCTGGACCGCGCTCGACCTGATGGCGTTGCACCGCGATCCCTCCGCCCCGCCAGCACGGCTGACGCGCACCGCAGTGCTGGCGCTGGCGGCGCTGGTCGTGCAGCTCGTCTATGGCGCATTCACCGCCGGGCTCGATGCCGGCTATGCCTTCGCCAGCTGGCCGCTGATGGGCGACGCGCTGTTCCCCGCGGGCGTGCCGATGGTCGACCCGGCGTGGCGCAACGCGATCGACAATCCCGTCGTCGTCCAGTTCTTCCACCGCTGGTGGGCGTTCGCCACCGCCGCCGCCTTGGTCTGGCTCGCGATCCGCGCGACGCGCAGCGGATCGAAGGCGGGTCTGTGGGTCGTGCTGCTCGTGACGCTGCAGATCGTACTCGGCATCGCCACACTGATGAGCGGCGTGCAGATCGACATCGCCGTCGCGCATCAGGGCAATGCCGCGCTGCTGCTGATCGCCACCGTCTTTGCCGCGCATGCGATCGGGGGCCGCGACCGCCGCTTCGCTTGAGCGGCGTCGGACTGTGGTATTATTTTACCCGTCAGCAAACGCGCTGTTTGCTTGACTTTCGCGGGGCCCTCCCGCATTGGCACGCTCAACCACGCCGCTTGGAAACAGGCGGCGTGTCTCGTTTCAAACCGAAAGGTCTCGCCCATGAAGGCGCTCATGAAGACCACCAAGTCGGCCAAGCCGCATGAGGTGGAAAAGAAGTGGCACATCATCGACGCCACCGACCTCGTCGTCGGCCGCACCGCGTCGATCATCGCCAACATCCTGCGCGGCAAGCACAAGACGTCGTTCACCCCGCACGTCGACTGCGGTGACAACGTCATCGTCATCAACGCCGACAAGATCCGCTTCACGTCGAACAAGGCGGCGAAGAAGGTCTATTACAAGCACACCGGCTATGCCGGCGGCATCAAGGGCATCACCGCCGCCAAGGTCCTCGAAGGCCGCTTCCCGGAGCGCGTCCTCGAAAAGGCCGTCGAGCGTATGATTCCCCGTGGTCCGCTCGGCCGCGAGCAGATGCGCAACCTGCGCATCTTCAAGGGTTCGGAGCATCCGCACGAAGCCCAGAACCCTGAGGTTCTCGATATCGCGGGCATGAACCGCAAGAACAAGGTGGGCGCGTAATGACCGACAATCGCCAGTCCCTTTCCGACCTCGCCTCGCTGACCCAGCAGGCGGCCCAGGCTCCCGCCGCCGCTTCGGCGACCAACGGCGCCGCCAATGGTGCCGAGGGCGAAACCGCCGCGCCGGTGCAGACCCAGCCGACCACGCCGCTGCGTCAGCAGGAACTCGACAAGTTCGGCCGCGCCTATGCGACCGGCCGTCGTAAAGACGCCGTTGCGCGCGTCTGGCTGAAGCCGGGTTCGGGCAAGATCACGATCAACGGTCGCGATCAGGAAGTCTATTTCGCGCGTCCGACGCTGCGCCTCGTCATCAACCAGGTGTTCGGCATCACCGAGCGCGAAGGTCAGTATGACGTCGTCTGCACCGTCAAGGGCGGTGGCCTCTCGGGCCAGGCCGGTGCGGTCAAGCACGGCATCAGCCAGGCGCTGACCAAGTACGAGCCGATCCTCCGCTCGCCGGTCAAGGCCGCTGGCTTCCTGACCCGCGACAGCCGTACGGTCGAGCGTAAGAAGTACGGCCGCGCCAAGGCCCGCCGCAGCTTCCAGTTCTCGAAGCGTTAATGAGCCTCGGATTGCTTCGGCAATCCGCGGACTCATAGCGCCGGCCGGCGGGGCGGCTCGCCCGCCCCGTTCGACGTCACGGACTTGCTCCGTGACGGCACGGCCCGAAGCCAAAAACGAAAAGGCGGCCCGGCAAGGGACCGCCTTTTTCGTTTCCCTCAGAACAGCTTACGCACCGACAGCTTCACGATCCGCCCATACCAGTCCAGAAACGACGGCTGGAAGGCATAGGGCGTCGCCCCGCTACGGTCCCGAACCTGCACCCGGTTGTTGAACAGGTTCTGCACCGTAAATTGCAGCGTCATCCGCTTCGTCCAATCGGCCTTCGGCGCCAGCTTGGCGGCATCGAACGTCGAATAGAGCGAAAAGAACATCCTCGGCGAAAAGCGCAGGTCGGCGCTCGGAATATCGCTGCGGATCCGGGTCGGCGACTTCCACAGGCCGAAGATGCCGCCCTGCACCGCCCCCACCGAACCGCCGATCGCCCCCTGTGCCTCGAACCGCGACCGCTCCTGCACGCTGCTCACCCCATCGCCGACCAGCGCGTCGAAGACCGGCTGACCCGGTCGCAGCCTCACCTGATCGTCCAGCCGCAGCGTCGCGGTGACGAAGCTGTACAGCGACGGCCGCTGGCGTGGCGGAGGCGGCGGGGCGGTGCTGCCGACCGGCGCGGCAGGCGGCTTGGGCACAGCGCCCAACGGCGTCCACAGGTTGATCCGCCCTTCCAGCTTGCGCTCCCGTTCGAAGGCGACGTTGATCGGCCGCAGGTCCGCCGTCAGCAACTGGCCATCGGCATCGCGGCGAAACCGCTCCGGAAACGCCGCGAGCAGCGCCGGGCTGCCCCGGACGATGTTGACCGTCTGATCGTCGATCCGCGTCTCAATATAATTGAGCGCCAGCCGCAATTCGCGTGCCTTCATCGGCTTCCACGTCGCCCCCACTGTGCTGACGCGCCGCCGCTCCGGCGCCAGATCGGCATTGCCGCCACTCGTCAGGGTGACGAGCGCATTGGTGCCCGTCGCGAAGTCGAAGAAGGCGACGTTGGTGATCGTGACGACCGGCTGGGTCAGTTGCGCGATGTCCGGCGCGGTCTGCGTCACGTTCAGCGACGCGGTGACCTGTACCGGCGAAACGGGGGTCCAGGTCAGCCCCAGATAGCGCGACAGCAGGCTCCCGTAGTCCGATACCGACGATACGCCCAGCGTCGCATTGGCCGACAGCGTGCCGATCGCGCCCAGCACACCCCGCTCCCGCGATGCGATCGGCAGATCGACGTTGGCGCTTGCGCTCCGCACCGACCGCGTCAGGCTTCGCGCGGTCCCGTCGCTCCCAGCCAGGGTGCCGTTGCTACCGGTGCGGGCATAGTCCGCGGTCAGCGTCATCCGCGCCTCTCCCGCCGGCAGTCGCGCCACGGGTCCCGTCGCCGTCGCGTTGCTCGACAGCGTCTCGGCGACGGATCGGCTGCGGCTGGTCAACCGGGTCGCGACGTCCTGCGCCGCAAAGCCGCGAAACGGATCGGCACCGGCCGTGATCGCCGCCTGGACGCGTGTCAGATCCACGCCCTGATCGAGCATGAAGCGGGTCAGCGCCCGGTCGTAATTGCCGGTAACGGTCCACAGCCAGCGCTTCACGCTCCCCTGCACCGTGCCACCCGCATGCAATTGCAGGCCCCCGCCCGACTGGCGCAGGACGCCCGCTTCCGGCAGATTGCGGTACAGCAGCACATCGGTGCCGAAGGGGGAATACGGGTTGCTGCCCGGCACGCGCAGCACCGCGGTGGCGAGGCCGCCCGGTCGCGACCCGCCCTTGGCGTCCATCGACAGATTGAGCGATGCCGTCACCGTTTTGCCGATCGGTACGGCCTGCGTCGCGTTGATCTTGACCTCGTCGTTCGATTGCAGCGCTCCATACGGCGCCATGTCGAACCGCCGTGGCACGTTCGCCGCCGCGGCATAGGCCGACAACAGGCCACGCTGCGCCGGATCGAGCGGCACGGGCGCCACCGTCACGCGTTGCCCCGCCAGCGCGTCGAGCGTCGGCGACAGGCTGGCCCCGCCGATCCCGGTGATGTTGCCGGTCGGATCGAACAGGCTGTCGGGATCGGCAAAGGTCGGCCGCCGCGCATAGGGCAACGCGTCCTGGTGGAGATATTCGATCGTCGCGACGAAGCGCCGGTCGCGATCGATCCGCGTCGGACTGAGCGACAGCGTCGCGGCGCTGCCGCCGCCATCGGTCGTGGTCGACGCGCTCTGCTCCACGGCCAGCGCCCGGAAATGCGGCTTGGTGATAAAATTGACGAGCCTAACGGTTGGCGGAAAGCCGAAGCGCGACGCCTCCGTTTCGGGCAGCACCTCGGTCCGCTCGATCGCCTCGGGCGGCAGCGTCTGCACCTCCTGATAGCCCGAGATGCGGCGCCCGTTGAGCAGGAGCACGGGATCCGCGCCGCTGGGCGAGGTGGTCAACGGCTTCAACTGACGCAGGATATCGTCGATATTGGTGCCGAGCGTCCGCAATTGCCCGGCGTCGAGCACCGCAACCGGCTCCACATCGCCGATC
The DNA here is from genome assembly GCF_001638925.1 of Sphingomonas sp. NIC1. NCBI lineage: Bacteria > Pseudomonadati > Pseudomonadota > Alphaproteobacteria > Sphingomonadales > Sphingomonadaceae > Sphingomonas > Sphingomonas sp. NIC1. The sequence continues at coordinate 2,357,471 of NZ_CP015521.1, read as the reverse complement.
GCCGACCCACGTGGTCGCTTGCCGGTAATGACGATGTCGCCCGTCTTCGCCTCGTCCGCCTGCGCTGCGGCGACACCCGAAACCAACATCGCAACGCCAGCGAGCACACGCAGATAGCCAAGACGCGAGTCGTGCATGACCGCTTCTCCCCCCAAAGCCCGGCCGCGATGCTCCCGACCGCCCCGATGTCTGGCAGGCAATTGCGGTGAAAGATTGGTCAGAGCCGGACGATACGTGTGCCCAGCCGCTCCGCTTCGTCGGGGTCGTGCGTCACCATCAGGATCGGCAGGCGAACCTCGTCGCGAACGCGCAGGATCGCGTCCATGATCTCACCCCGTCGCGCCCGGTCGAGCGACGACAGGGGTTCGTCGAGCAGCAGGAAGGCGGGGTCGCTGAGCAGGGCCCGGCCGATCGCCACCCGCCGCGCCTCGCCGCCCGACAACGTGCCCGGCCAGCGCCCCAACAGATGGCCGATGCCCAGCATCGCGACGGTAGCATCGAGGGCGCTCTCGTCCTTCGCCCCGTACAGCAGGTTCGCGCGCACCCGGCGGTGCGGGAACAACCGCGGGTCCTGAAAGACATAGCCCGCCCGCCGCCGCTCGGGCGGCAGGTCGATGCCGGCCGCCGCGTCGAACACCACCGTGTCGCCGACCACGATCCGGCCTGCATCGGGGCGCAGCAGGCCGGCGACCATGTTGAGCACGCTGGTCTTGCCGATGCCGGACGGCCCGAACAGCACCGTCAGCCCTTCCCCCACCGCCAGATCGATCGCGACGCGCGTGTCGCCCAGCGTCTTGGTGACGCGCACTTCAAAGGACATGCAGCCCCCGTCGCACGCGCCGGGTGAGCAATTCGGACGCCAGCAGCGCGATCAGGCTCAGCGCCACCGCGATCCCCGACAGCCGCCACACGCTCGCCTCTGCCCCCGGTTGCTGAAGCGCCGAATAGATGGCGAGCGGCAGCGTCTGCGTCTGTCCCGGCACGTTGGAGACGAAGGTGATCGTCGCGCCGAACTCCCCGATCGAGCGCGCGAAACCCAGCACTGCGCCCGCCAGCACGCCAGGCAGGCTGAGCGGCAGCGTCAGCGTCCAGAACACGCGGGCAGGCCCCGCCCCCAGCGTGCGCGCCGCGCTTTCCAGCCGCGGGTCGACCGCCTCGATCGACAGCCGCATCGCGCGCACCATCAGCGGCATCGCCATTACGCCCGCCGCGATCGCCGCCCCGGTCCAGCGAAACAGCACGCTGACCCCAAACCAGCGTTCGAGCAGCGCGCCGGCGGGGCCGTTCGGGCCGAAAGCGATGAGCAGCAGCCACCCCGTCACCACCGGCGGCACCACCAGCGGCAGGTGGACGATCGCGTCGAGCAGCAATTTGCCCGGAAACCGCCCGCGCGCCAAGGCCCACGCCAGCGCGAAGGCGACCGGCAGCATCGCCGCCACCGCCACCCCGCCGACGCGCAGGCTCAGCCCGACGATCCCCCATTCCTCTGCCGAGAGCATCAGCGGGGCAGGAACCCGTAACGGCGGAAGATCGCCTTGCCCGGCGCGCTGATCAGGAAGCGGCGGAACCGCTCGCCTTCCGGGTTCGTCGATCGGGCGAGGCGCGCGATCGGATAGGTGACGGGCGGATGGCTGCTCGCCGGAAACACGCCCGCGATCCGCACCTTGGCCGACGCCTTGGCATCGGTGGCATAAACGATCCCGAGCGGCGCTGCGCCGCGTTCGACCAATGTCAGTGCCGCGCGGACGCTGTCGCCGCGCACCACCTTGGGCGCGACCGCACTCCACACGCCCAGCGATGTCAACGCCGCCTCGCCATATTGGCCCGCCGGGACCGGTGCATCCGCCATGGCGAGCGGCCCCGCGCCCAGCACCCGCGCCAGCGCGGCGGGTGGACGCACCGGGATGCGCACCGGATTGTCCTTCGCGGCGATGACCACCAGCTGGTTGCCGAGGAAGGTGACGCGGCTTGCCGGCACGATCAGTCGCTTGGCGGCGAGCGCTTCCATCCATTGCTGGTCTGCCGACACGAACAGATCGGCGTCGCCCCCCGCCTCTACCTGCCGCGCCAGTGCGGACGATGCGGCGAAGGAGATGACGGGCCGCGGATGGCCCCGCTTCGCCCAGGCGTCAGCGGCGGCGGTCATCGATTCCTGCAGACTGGCCGCCGCCAGCACCAGCGGCGGCTTGGCCTGCGCGATCGCCGGAGCGGCAGCGAACAGCGACGCCAAAAACAGCAACGGACGGATCATGCAGGCTCCCTAAACGCGTGCAACCGTTCGTAAACCTCGCGCGCCGGGAAGGCGATGCCATTCTGCCGACGTTTACCGGCTAACGGTGCGGCAGCCTATCGAGACATCGCCATGTCAGCCGCGCGCACGGCATGCATAAACGCGTCGAGCTTGGCAGCGTCGAGATGACCGTCCGTCCGTACGCCGGAGCACAGGTCGAGCCCATATGGCCTCACCTGGCGGATCGCCTCGCCCACGTTGCTCGCGGACAGGCCGCCGGCCAGAAAGACCGGACGCATGCTCGCCCGGACGAAGTCGGCGCTGATCGTCCAGTCATGCGCCCTGCCCGTGCCGCCCAATTCGGCGATCGCCGCATTCGGCCTGCCAGAATCGAGAAGGAATGCGTGGACGTACGGCGAATACAAGGAGATCATGTCGAGGGCTTCACGCCCCTCGACGTGGATCACCTGTACCCGACGGACGTGGGGAAGCCGTTCCGCAAGCGTGCGGGACTCCGCGACATCGATATGCGATACGATTTGCACCGTCGTCGGCTGCGTGCGCGCCACATGCTCCGCGATCGCCTCCGCCGTGGTTTCCGACGTCAGCAGGAACGTGGCGACGGGCGGCAGGGCCGCCGCCGTGATGTCGGCGATCCGGTCATCGGGGATCGGCCCGGGACCCGATGGCATCCGCGCCACCAGGCCCAATGCATCCGCCCCGGCGGCGGTCGCCATGTCCGCTTCGGCACGTGACGCGATGCAGCACACCTTCACGCGTGTTCGGAACACGGCGCGCGCTCCCTCACCCCGCCTGCACGCGGCCGGTGCGTTGCAGCTTGCCCCAGCCGACCATCGGCCCGCGCATCGCCTGCGTGATCGCCTTCAGCACGACGTAATACATGATCTGGCGATAGCCGACGCGCTGCGGGATCAGCAGCCACAACAGGCTCCACTTCTCGCGCCGTTCCAATGCGAAGGCGACCGTCGCCGCCAGCAGGTCGATCGTCGTGAACACGGCCCAGAAGGTCAGCATCGTGTAGACGTCGTGGCTCGTCTGCGCCCAACCGTGCGCCTGCACGTCGAGATAGGTGACGACGAAGCTGACGAGCAGCGCCAGGTCGATGATCGGGCTGATCGCGGCGAGCAGGATCTGGAACACGATCGCCTGCGGCAGACCGACCCAGCCGAGCCCCCGCGGGTGGCTGCTACCGATCGCCGAGCGATGCTTCCACAGGCATTGCAGCGTCCCGAATGCCCAGCGGAACCGCTGCTTGGCGAGCGCGCGGAACGTCTCGGGCGCCTCGGTCCACGCCACCGCATATTGATCGTAGCGGACGGCCCAGCCCGCGCGCTGGATCGCGATGGTGAGGTCTTGGTCCTCGGCCAGCGTATCGTGCGGATAGCCGCCGACCTGCTGGATCGCTGCCAGCCGCCACGCGCCGACCGCGCCCGGCACCACGGTGATCGCATTGAGGCGCGCGAACGCCCGCCGCTCCAGGTTCTGCGCGGTGATATACTCCAGCGCCTGCCACTTGGTGACGAGGTTCACGCGGTTGCCCACCTTGGCATTGCCCGCGACCGCGCCCAGCTTCGGATCGTCGAACCAACGGGCGAGGCGTGCAATCGTCGTCGGTTCGAACTGCGTGTCGGCGTCGAGCGCGATGACGATCTCGCCCTTCGCCTGCGCCAGCGCGGTGTTGAGCGCACGCGCCTTGCCGCCGTTTTCCAGCGTCAGCAGGCGGACGCGCGGATCGTCGCCGAACGCCTCCGCCACGACGGCAGAGGTGCGATCCTTCGACCCGTCGTCGATCACGATCACCTCGATCGCGACATCGGTGGAGGCAAGCACGCCGCGCACCGCGCGCTCGATCACGCGCTCTTCGTTATACGCCGGGATCATCACCGTCACGAAGCGCGTGGGATCGATCGCCGGGAACACCTCACGCCCCTCGCGCCGCGCCTGGATCAGCGCCAGGGCCGACAGCGCGAGCGCGCGCAGGATGCCGACGGTGATCGCGATCGCGAACATCCAGTGCAGCGCGACGACGATGAAGCCCAATGCGCTGAACAGTCCGAGGTCGACGCGCGCGGCCAGCTGGTCGCTGGCGCTGATCGGCGGCATCGACGCGTTGCGCGACAGGCCGGCGAGGGTCGAGACGGGCACGAAGTGATAGCCCATCGCCCGCAGCCGATCGATGATCACCGGCAGCGCCGCCACCGTCTCGGCACGATTGCCGCCGGCATCGTGCAGCAGGATGACGTTGCGGCTGCAATCGACGGGCGAATCGTTGGTGCAGTTGGCGGGACCATCCGTGACGCGCGCGATCGTGCGGTCGATGATCGCCTGCACGCCCGGCCGCTTCCAGTCGTCCGGATCGACGTGCAGACCGACCGAGACATAGCCACGGTTCTGCGCCTGGAGCACCGGCCCCAGTTCGTCCGCGGTGCTCGGCTCGGCATCACCGAAATAGGGCGCGCGGAACAGGCGCAGCGATCGGCCGGTGAAGGCCTGGAACAGGCGCTGGTTGGCATTCAGCTCGAACAGCACCTGCCCCGGCGACGAGGTCGCGAGATTGGGGTGGGTATAGGTGTGGCTGCCGATCTCATGGCCTTCCATGATCATCCGCTGCAACAACGGTCGCTGCGTCAGCGCATTCTCCCCGACGATGAAGAACGTGCCGGGGGCATGTTCGCGCTTCAGGACGTCGAGGATCTGCGGCGTCCACTTGGGGTCCGGTCCGTCGTCGAAGGTCAGCGCCAGCAGCTTCTTGCGATAGCCGGTACGGTCCACCTCCAGCGGCGCCGGCAGGCGATCGAAGCGCACGTCGGTGATCGCGCCGTTGGGGCCGGTGACCACGGACCGCTGGCCGGTGACGGGCGTGCCGGCCACCTTCAGGATTTCGCCCGGCCCTTCGATATCGACGTCGGTGCCCGCGGGGATCGTATCGATGACGCTGGCTGGCGGCAGCGTGCGATGATCGCGGCCGAACAGCTTCCACACGCTGGGGTCTTCGGCACCCAGGCGCCACAGCGCGATGCTGCCGATGCCCGCACGCTGCAGGAAGGTCATCTCGTTATAGGCGGACGCCGCATCGAGCAGCCAGACGACATGGCTCTCGTCGCCTTCCTTATAGGCGAAGCTGCTGTTGCCGCTGACCGGATCGAAGGTCGGGACCGTGCCCGAATCGCGTGCGGCCTGCCACGCTTCCTCGACGCTCATCGCGTCGTTACCCGCCGGCGACCAATTATAGGCGTAGGAGCCGATCGCCACGACCAGCTTCTGCGGCGGGATCCCGCGCGAAGCATTGGCGACCTGTTCGACGAACCAGTGCTGCGACGCGATCGGCCCCGGCTCGCCCGAGGTTTCATGCTCGTCATACGCCATCAGGAAGATCTTGTCGGTGACCTTGGCGTAAGCGGGCAGGTTCCATTCCGGATTGCCGACCGGCGCCGCGATCGCGACCACCCAGCCGCGCGGCGCGAAGCGGCGCTGCGCATCGGCCAGGAAGGCGCGGTAATTGGCCTGCGCACTGGCGGGCAGATTTTCGAAGTCGAAGAAGGCGCCGCCCGCGCGATTGTTCGCGAGCCAGGGAACGAGCTTGTCGAGGAAGGCCGCGCGCGCCTTCGGATCGGCCATCAGTGCGGCAGTGCCCTTGCCGTCCCAATTGCCGTTCAGCGCATTCTGGATCATCGGCAACACCACCGGGCGGTGGATCGCCTTGTTCAGGATCGTGCGGCCGGCCGTGTCGCGGAACACGGTGATCTGGTGGTTGGGGCCCGTTACCGAGACCCAGCCGGGGATTACCCAGTCGAGCTGTTCGACATGGCGGCGAAGGCTCGCGGCGCTCGACGGGTCCCAGGGCGTGTGGAAGGCGATGGCGAGCGACGGATTGCCCGATGCCGCCGGCTTACGCGCCGCGGTGCCGAACAGCTTATTCTCATAATAGGCGATGCTGCGCCGCGCGCGCCGCAACACGCCATGCGGCGCCGCCATCCGCTGGAGCGGCGGCCGTTCGACCTCCACGGGCAGCAGCGGCGCGACCGGCACCGCGCCGATCGACACCGCGAACATCGCGACCGACAGCACGAGCAACAGGACGAACGCGACGACCGCCAGCGTAAACCGCCGTTTACGCCGACCGCTGGCATCGTAGAAAACCGAATTCTGGGACATTGGCGACACTCCGGCGCCCGCCATGCCCGACGATCGATGGCACGATCAAGACGTCAGAATGACAAACCGTTCATGCAGCCGGCCCCTATTGCTTCGTCTATCCGATTGCGTGCGGCCATTACCCGGCCTTTACAGCACGATGCCCTCGAACGACTTGCGCCACCCCGACAGGGTGACTGCCCCTTTTCTCTGCGCTCCGCGATCCGGCGCCTCAAACGGTCAAAATCGTGCTGCCCCGCGTCTCGCCCGCTTCCAGCGCCCGATGCGCGTCCGCCGCGTCCTCCAGCGCGAAGGTCTGGCCGATCTCGGGACGGATCGCGCCCGATCGCAGCATCGCGTAGAGCCGCTCGATCCCCGCCTGCCGTTCGTCGGGCGTGACATAATAGTCGAACAGCGTCGGACGGGTGACGAACAGCGACCCCTTGGCCGCCAGCACGCCCAGATTGACGCCCGTCACCGGGCCACCGGCATTGCCATAGCTGACGATCAGGCCGCGCCGTGCGGTCACGGCCAGCGTCCGCTCCCAACTCGCCATGCCGACGCCGTCGAACACCACCGCGACGCCCGCGCCATCGGTCATATCCTTGACGCGCGCCACGACATCCTCGTCGCGGTGGAGCAGGACATGATCCGCGCCCGCCGCCCGCGCATGCTCCGCCTTCTCCTGCGTGCCTGCCGTACCGATCACCGTCGCGCCGATCGCCTTCAGCCAACCGGTCATCAGCTGCCCGACGCCGCCCGCCGCCGCCCACACCAGCACCGTCTGCCCCGCCTGCACGCGTGCGCAGCGGTCGACCAGCGCCTCGACCGTACAGCCCTTCAGCAGCATCGCGGCGGCGGTGCGATCGTCGACATCGTCGGGCAGCCGGAAAAGCTGCTTCGCCGCGACGTTGCGTGCGGTGGCATAGGCGCCGCGCGACGGCCCGAACGTGCCGACCCGATCGCCCACCGACAGGCGGTCGACGCCCTCACCCACCGCCTCCACCACACCCGCCGCCTCGCTGCCGAGCCCCGCCGGCAGATCGACCGGATAGACGCCGCTGCGATGATAGGTGTCGATATAGTTCAGGCCGACCGCATGATGGCGCATCCGCACCTCACCCGGCCCGGGCGGCGGCAGGTCGACGTCGACCCATTCGATCACCTCCGGCCCGCCGGTGCGGGTGATGCGTGCGACGCGTTCGCTCATATGCCGTCCGTCCTTCTCGTGCCCCGCCCCAACCCGCGATACGCGTTTCGGGTTGCAACCGATCCCGGCGCATCGCACTATCGATGCAAATCCGATGGAGAGCGATGCGATGACTGATCCCCTCACCTTCTACATCGACGGCGCTTGGGTGGCGAGCGAGGGTGGCCGCCCCTATGACGTCATCGATCCGTCGACCGAACAGGCAGTGACGACGATCACGCTCGGTACGCAGGCCGATGTCGACAAGGCGGTCGCCGCCGCGACCCGCGCGTTCGAGACATTCTCGCAGACCACGCCGGAGGAACGCGCCGATCTGCTCGACCGCGTGATCGAGGTGTACAAGAGCCGCATCCCCGATCTCGCCAAGGCGGTCAGCCAGGAAATGGGCGCGCCGGTCGGCTTCGCTCAGGCGGCACAGGCGCCCGCGGGCCTCGGTTACCTGATGGGCACGGTGAAGGCCTTGCGCGAATTCACCTTCTCCGAACAGGTCGGCAAGGCGCGCGTGGTCCACGAACCGATCGGCGTCGTCGCGATGATCACGCCGTGGAACTGGCCGCTCAACCAGATTTGCGCCAAGGTCGCGCCCGCGCTTGCTGCCGGCAATACGATGATTCTCAAGCCGTCCGAGGAAGCGCCAAGCTGCGCGATGATCCTCGCCGAAATCCTGCACGAAGCGGGCGTACCCGCGGGTGTCTTCAACCTCGTCAACGGCGACGGTCCCACGGTCGGCGCCGCGCTGTCGACTCACCCCGGCATCGACATGGTCAGCTTTACCGGATCGACCCGCGCCGGCATTGCGGTGGCACAGGCTGCGGCGGCGACCGTCAAGCGCGTGCATCAGGAACTGGGCGGCAAGGCCCCCAATCTGGTGCTGGAGGGCGCAGACCTCGCCAGCGTATTGCCGCCGACGCTGCAGGGTGTGCTCGCCAATTCGGGGCAAAGCTGCATCGCGCCCACCCGCCTGCTCGTCCACGACAGCCAGGCGGAGGAAGCGGCACAGGTCGCCAAGGCGATCTTCGAATCCGTGCCCGTCGGCGACCCCGCCGAGATGGGCGCCCACATCGGCCCGGTGGTCAACAAGGCGCAGTTCGACAAGATCCAGGCGCTGATCCAGTCGGCGATCGACGAGGGCGCGACGCTTGTCACCGGCGGCCCCGGTCGTCCCGATGGTCGCAACGCCGGCTATTACGTCCGCCCGACCGTCTTTGCCGACGTGACGCCCGACATGCGCATCGCGCGCGAGGAAACCTTCGGCCCGGTCGCGACGATCACGCGCTACACGGACAGCGACGAGGCCGTGCGCCTCGCCAATGCCACCGAATATGGCCTGTCGGCGGCGATCTCCGGCGATCCGGCGGAAGCGGCCAAGGTGGCGCCGCGCTTGCGCGCCGGCCTCGTCACGATCAACGGCTGGAGCGGCCCGGTCGGCACGCCGTTCGGCGGCTTCAAGCAATCGGGCAACGGCCGCGAGGGCGGCAAATACGGCATCGCCGACTTCATGGAGCTGAAGACGATCGTCGGCGAGCCGGCGTAGGAGACGCACGGACGCGTCATCATTCCCGAGGTCGCGACCCTCACCCTTCCGGCGCTTCGCGCCTCCCTCCCTCTCCCATCGGGAGAGGGAAGGGGCCCGCCCGGCGCAGCCGGGTGGGAAGGGTGAGGGCGCCGAGCCCTACCGCTTCCGCGCGAACCAGATCGTGTGCATCGCGCCCTTGCCGTTGCTGCGCGCGCGGACGCTCACTTCGTCCACCTCGAACCCGGCGTCGCGCAGCCGTTTGGTGAACGCCGCGTCCTTCCCCGCAGACCACACCGCCAATATGCCCCCCGGTGCCAGCGCCACACGCGCCGCCGCCAGCCCGCGGTTCGAATAGAGCCGGTTGTTCTCGGCCCGCACCAGCCCGTCGGGGCCGTTGTCGACGTCGAGCAGGATCGCATCATACGTCCCCGCCCCGATCGCGTCGGCGACATCGCCCATCCGCACCGTCACGCGGGGATCATCCAATCCGCCCGCGGTCAGGTCCGCCATCGGCCCACGCGCCCAGGCGATAATCTCCGGCACCAGCTCGGCCACGGTCACACGCGCATCCCGCCCCAATGCCGCCAAGGCCGCGCGCAACGTAAATCCCATGCCGTATCCGCCGATCAGCAGATGCGGGGTGCGGGACGCCAGCCGCTCGATCGTCATGACGGCGAGCGCCTCTTCCGACCCGCTCATCCGGCTGTTCATCAGCTCGTTGCGTTCCAGCACGATCATGAAATCGCCGCCGCGGCGGAACAGGCGCAGCGGCTCGCCGCCCGGCACCTCGGCGGTTCCCAATAACTCGCGCGGGGTCATCGATCGCGTCCTTCGTTGCGGCGAAAGGCGCCGCCCTACACGCTCGCCCGCCGCACCGCGAGCCGGTTCGATACGCAGCGTTTTGGAGAATGCGACGTTTTGCTGTAACGGCACGCCGCCGAGGTCGCATCATCGACCCGTCAGTCCGACAATAAGGAATACCGTTCACCACATGGCCGCCTACAAACCCCAGACGTTCCAGGAGCGCGCCGCGCTGTCCGCCAAGGCCAAGGAGGCCGCACTCGAAAAGCTGCGCAACCGTCCGCAGGTCGACGAAGCGGTTCTCGCCGAGCGTATCGCCGCCGCCGAAGCCAAGGAAGCTGCGCGCGCCAAGGCGAGCGCCGAAAAGAAGGCCGCCCGCGAACAGGCGATCGCCGAGAAGAAGGCCGCGGCCGAAGCCGCGCGCATCGCTGCCGAGGAAGCGGCCGCCAAGGCCAAGCCCCGCATCCCGACCGAAGCGGAGATGAAGGCTGCCCGCGACGCCCGCTACGCCGCCCGCAAGGCCCGCGTCGGCAAGCGCTGATCCCGCGTGAGTGACGGCGCGGCCCATCACCGCTCAGGCGAGTCGCCCGTCACACCCACCGGAACCCCACCGTCATTGCGTCCCGTAGGTCGCGGTGACGGAGCGAGGAACTCCCTCGTCCGCTAAGCGCCCAAACACCCAAGACATTAGTGTGTTGAACAAATAATACACTACTGATAGCCTCCCCCGATCGGCAACTTGGGGAAGGATCGCCATGTATAGCGAAAGCGACATCGATGGCGCGGTGGCGGCGGGGGCGATCTCCGCCGACGCCGCGGCGGCGCTGCGCGCGCACATCGCCGCGGCGCACGCAGCACCGGCGGTGGACGAAGAGCATTTCCGTCTGCTCACCGGCTTCAACGATATCTTCGTCTCGATCGCGATCGTGCTGCTGCTCGTCGCGGTGGGGCAGATCGGCACCTCGCTTGCCCGTCCGTTCGGTGGCGTGTTCGTCGCGGGCACGGCATGGGTGCTCGCGGAATATTTCACCGCCAAACGTCGGATGGCGCTGCCCAGCATCCTGCTGTTGATCGCCTTCGTCGGCGGTGTCGCTGGCGGGCTGTTCGAGGGCGTGCAGGCCATCGCGCCGAACCTCAGCGATCGTGCGGGGGCGCTGGCGATCGCGGGCATCGGCCTGGCCACCGCCGGCGCAGCGTGGCTGCACTGGCGCCGCTTCATGGTGCCGATCACGGTCGCCGCCGGGGCGGCCGCATTGGTCGCCACTGCGATCGGCCTGATCCTCGCCGCCATCCCCGATGTGAAGGATGCGGTCTGGCCACTGCTGCTGGTCGGCGGCCTTGGCGTCTTTGCCGCAGCGATGCGCTGGGACATGAGCGATACCGAACGCAAGACGCGTCGGTCGGATGTCGCCTTCTGGCTTCACCTCGCCGCTGCACCGATGATCGCGCATTCGATCTTCCAGATGCTGGGCGTGTTCCGCGGCGATATCGGCGCAGGCATGGCGGTGGTGGTGCTGGCGCTCTACGTCTGCTTCGCCGCCATCGCGCTGGCGGTCGACCGGCGCGCGCTCCTGGTGTCGGGCCTCGCCTATGTGCTGGCCGCGCTCTACGCGCTGTTCCGCAACGCCGGCGCCATCGAACTGGGCGCGGCGCTCACCGCCTTCGTCATCGGATCGGCGCTGCTATGCCTGTCGGCATTCTGGCAGCCGATGCGCCGCGCCGTCGTGACCGCCCTGTCGCAATCGCTCCGCCGCCGGCTGCCACCGGTACAATACGCTTGAGGAGGCCGGGGGAGGCGCCGCCTTCCCCATCATCCTCTGATCGGAGCAGCCGCCGTCAGTCCACCAGCTTCATCAACCGCCGCTCGATCGGCGCCAGTACCGGGCCGAGCTCCTGACCGCGCTTCAGGACCATGCCCTGCTCGCCGATCAGCGCCCACATGCCCTGCCGCGCACGCAGCGCAGGGCGTTTCTCGATACGGAATTCGGGACGTTCGGCGGTCCGGCGAAAGGCGGCGAAGACAGCGGCATCCTTGCCCAGCTCCATCGCATAGTCTTTCCAATGCCCCGCCGCGACCATGCGGCCGTACAGGTCGAGAATGCGGTTCAGCTCGACGCGTTCGAACCCGACCTGCCCCGGCTCGCGTCCCAGCGGAAACGGCGTGACGATCCCCATCAGGCCCCGCCCATCACGCTCTGTCACGCTCCGCCTGCGGCACGGCGTCGTCCGCTCGTTCGGCGAGCAGCGCGTCCAACCGCTTGCGCATCGATTCCAACTCGCAGCGCATCATCTCGATCTTCTGCGTCGCCGGATCGAACATCTCGCTGCACGGCGTGCCATAGGGCACGAAGCGCGACGGCGTTTCGGCCGCACCGCCCTCCACCATCGTCGGCCGCGCCGGGATGCCGACCATCACCGCACCGGCCGGCACGTCGCGCGTCACCACTGCATTGGCCCCGACACGCGCGCGCGGACCGACCAGGATGGGTCCCAGCACCTGCGCGCCCGATCCGATGATCACGCCATCGGCGAGCGTCGGGTGGCGCTTGCCCGCGACGCCATTGTCGGGGCTGGTCCCGCCCAGCGTCACGCACTGATAGATGGTGACGTCGTCGCCGATCTCCGCCGTCTCGCCGATCACGACGAAACCATGGTCGATGAAGAAGTTTCGACCGATCGTCGCGCCCGGATGGATATCGATCGCGGTCCACGCCCGCGCGAAGTGATTGACGGCCCGCGCCAGGAAGAACAGCCGCCGCCGATACAAAGCATGCGCGACACGGTGCAGGCCCAGCGCCCAGACGCCCGGATACAGCAGGATCTCGGCACGCGAATGCGGGGCCGGATCACGCGCCCGGATCGAATCGAGATAGGCGGCCAGCCGTCCGAACATCCGTTACTTCCCCTTGCCCTTCCGGCTCGTCATCCGCTGCATGTAACGCTTCGGCGGCGTAATTTCCATGGTTCCGCCGCAGAGCCGTCGGCAGAGACCCCGCGGCTTGGGGGCGGCAAAGCCCAGCTTTGTTGTCGGAATTGGCCACAGCGGGCACGATGCGACCAATGCGTCTTTGCCGGGCGCCGGGAGTTACCGCCTGCGATGCCTGATTTTCTGACTGCGATCGACTGGTCCCAGGTGCTGCCGTTCATCGCGATCGGCTTTGCGGCGCAGGTCATCGACGGTGCGCTCGGCATGGCGTTCGGCGTCATCAACTCGACCCTGTTGGTGACGGTGATGGGTGTGCCGCCCGCGGTCGCCTCCGCCAGCGTCCATGCGGTCGAAACCTTCACCACCGCCGCGTCGGGCGTCAGCCATGTCGTACACCGCAATGTCGATTGGAAGCTGTTCCGCCGGCTCGTCATCCCCGGCATGATCGGCGCGGTGGCGGGTGCAAAATTGCTCAGCACGATCGACGCCTCGGTCGCCAAGCCGTTCGTCATGGCCTATCTCGCGTGCATCGGCCTGTATCTGCTGTTCCGCGCGGTCGGTGGCGAGATCAAGCCGCGCAAACCCCGCGTCGTCGCGCCGCTCGGCTTGGTCGGCGGCTTCCTGGATGCCGCGGGCGGCGGCGGCTGGGGTCCGGTCGTCACCTCCAACCTGCTGATTCAGGGCGCGACGCCGCGCCACACGATCGGCACGGTCAACACGGCGGAGTTTTTCCTCACCGCCACCGCCTCGGTCACCTTTTTCTCCGTGCTAGGCTGGTCCGCCTTCACTTTGCACACGCTTGGCATCCTCATCGGGGGTATCGTCGCGGCGCCGTTCGGCGGCATTCTCGCCAAGCGCGTCCCCACCCGCCACCTGATGGCGCTGGTCGGCGTGTTGCTGACCCTCACCAGCGCCTGGTCAATTTATTCCGCACTTGCAAAGTGATACACTCGCGCTTGCGGTAGAAAGATGCCAGCGCCCTCGTACTAATCGATCACATCGATCATGCGGCGCAAACAGATCAATTTTGCATTGCAGCATGATCGCCTATATCGGCTCCACACCATTCAACGGAGACGACCCATGGCCCTCATCGGCAGCAAGCTGAAGCCCTTCACCACGCAAGCCTATAAGGAAGGCAAGTTCGTGTCGGTCAGCGACACCGACGTGCTCGGCAAGTGGGCGGTGTTCTTCTTCTATCCGGCCGACTTCACGTTCGTCTGCCCGACCGAGCTGGAAGACCTCGCCGACGTATATCCCACGCTCCAGAAGATGGGCGTCGAGGTGTACAGCGTGTCGACCGACACCCACTTCAGCCACAAGGCGTGGCATGACAGCTCGCCCGCGATCGGCAAGATCAACTATTACATGCTGGGCGACCAGAACCACGCGATCAGCAACAACTTCGAGATCCTGCGCGAAGGCCAGGGCCTGGCCGATCGCGGCACGTTCGTGATCGATCCCGACGGCGTGATCCAGCTGATCGAAGTGACGTCGGAAGGCGTCGGCCGCAACGCCGCCGAACTGCTGCGCAAGATCAAGGCCGCGCAGTATATCGCCGCGCATCCGGGCGAAGTCTGCCCGGCGAAGTGGGAAGAGGGTGAAGAAACGCTCGCCCCCAGCCTGGACCTCGTCGGCAAGATCTAAGCCGGCTGCCCCCGGGGCCACGGCACGCGCGGCCCGGGGCGGACCATCCGCCTCGGGCCGTTCGCTTTTTTACGTAGACCCATTCCTTTCGGGAGCCTCCCATGCTCGACTCCAATCTGACGCAGCAGCTCAAAGCCTATCTGGTCCACGTCCGCTTCCCCGTGGAGCTGGTCGCGAGCCTGGGGCAGGACGCCAAGTCGCAGCAGATGCGCGAGCTGCTCGACGAGATCGCCGCGCTGTCGGACAAGGTCAGCGTCACCACTAGCGATGACGACCGCACGCCCAGCTTCCTGATCCGCCGCGCCGGCACGGACATCGGCGTCCGCTTCGCCGGCCTGCCGATGGGCCACGAATTCACCTCGCTCGTGCTCGCGCTGCTCCAGGTCGGCGGCCACCCGTCGAAGGCGGCGCAGGACCTGATCGAGCAGGTCGTGGCGCTCGACGGCGACTATCATTTCGAAACCTATTTCTCGCTGTCCTGCGCCAATTGCCCCGACGTCGTGCAAGCGCTGAACCTGATGGCGGTCCTCAACCCGCGCGTGACGCACACCGCGATCGATGGCGCGCTGTTCCAGGACGAGGTCGCCAGCCGCAAGGTGATGGCGGTGCCGACCGTATTCCTGAACGGCGAACCCTTCGGCCAGGGCCGGATGGAACTGGAACAGATCGTCGCCAAGCTCGACACCGGCGCCTCCGCGCGCGCGGCCGAAAAAATCGGAGCCAAGGACGCGTTCGACGTCCTCGTCGTCGGTGGCGGCCCCGCTGGTGCCGCCGCGGCGATCTATACCGCGCGCAAGGGCATCCGCACCGGCATCGCGGCGGAACGCTTCGGCGGGCAGGTGCTCGACACGATGGGAATCGAAAATTTCATCTCGGTGCCGCATACCGAAGGTCCGAAGCTCGCCGCCGAGCTGGAACGCCATGTGCGCGACTATGACGTCGACATCATGAACCTGCAGCGCGCGGAAAAGCTGGTGCCGGCGGGCGCCGACGGCCTGCACGAAGTCGTGCTGGAAAACGGCGCGTCGCTCAAGGCGCGCACCGTCATCCTGTCGACCGGCGCGCGCTGGCGCACGATGAACGTGCCGGGCGAGGCGGAATACCGCAACAAGGGTGTCGCCTATTGCCCGCATTGCGACGGCCCGCTCTTCAAGCGCAAGCGCGTCGCGGTGATCGGCGGCGGCAACTCGGGCGTCGAAGCGGCGATCGACCTCGCCGGCATCGTCGCGCACGTCACGCTGATCGAATATGACAGCGAATTGCGCGCCGACGCGGTGTTGCAGCGCAAGCTGCGCAGCCTCGCCAACGTCACCGTCCTTACCTCTGCGCTGACCACGGAAGTCCATGGCGACGGCGACAAGGTCGTCGCTCTGTCCTACCGCGATCGGAATAACGAGGCGGTGCATCGGGTCGATCTCGCCGGTATCTTCGTACAGATCGGCCTCGTCCCCAATACCGAGTGGCTGGCGGGAGCCGTCGCGCTGTCGCCGCACGGCGAGATCGAAATCGACCACCGCGGCCACACTTCGCAGCCCGGCATCTTCGCGGCCGGCGACGTGACGACCGTGCCGTACAAGCAGATCGTGATCGCGATGGGCGAAGGGTCGAAGGCGGCGCTGTCGGCCTTCGATCACCTGATCCGCATGCCGGTGGAAGAAACGCGCGACTGGGAAGAAGCGGCGGAGTAATCCCCCAGGCGAAATGATCGCCCAGTAAAACCCGGCACCCCGGACTCGTTCCGGGGTCCACCGGGCGGCGAGGGAGTGGCAAGAGGCTCCAGCCCTCCCCCCGCGGCTCCGTGGACCCCGGAACGAGTCCGGGGTGACGAGTTTTGCCTGGCATCCGCCACGCCAGCCAACCCGCCAGACTTAGGACTGGCATCCCCCTGCCCCACCCCCTATCTCGCCGGGCCATGGCGGCGACCTACCTCCCCACGCTGAAACAGCTGCAATATCTCGTCGCGCTGAAGGACCATGGCCATTTCGGCCGCGCGGCAGAGGCGTGCTTCGTCACCCAGTCGACGCTGTCGGCGGGCCTGCGCGAACTCGAAACGCTGATCGGTGTCACCCTCGTCGAACGCACCCGCCGTGTCGTGCGCTTCACGCCGCTGGGTGACCGGATCGCGGACAAGGCACGCCGTGTGCTGCGCGAGGCGGAGGAATTGGGGGACATCGCGCGCGCTGCCGGCCGGCCGCTGTCGGGCGAGATGCGGATGAGCGTGATCCCGACGATCGCGCCGTTCATGCTCCCCCACATCCTGCCCCGCCTGCGCCGCGACTATCCCGACCTCAAGCTGTTCCTGCGCGAAGAGCCTTCGGGCGCCGCATGCGAAGGCTTGCATAACGGCCGCACCGATTGCGTGCTGCTCGCTTTGCCCTTCGCGTGCGGCGACGTCGCCAGCCAGCCTTTGTTCGACGATCGGTTGTTCGTCGCCTATCAGCCGCAGGACATGCCGTCGGACCCGCCCGCCGTGCCCGCCGCGCTGATCGACGAGACGCGGCTGCTGCTGCTCGAGGACGGGCATTGCCTGAAGGACCATGCGCTCTCGGCCTGCAACCGCCCGGAATTGCGCGCGGAAGCGACGATGCTCGGCACCTCGCTGCACACGATCGTCCAGATGGTCGACAACGGCCTGGGCATGACGATGCTGCCCGAAATGGCGCTGAAGGCGGGCATCCTCGATCACACCAATATCGTCGCCAAACCGCTGGACGCCGACAATGCGGTGCGGCGTATCGCATTGGTCTGGCGCCGCGCGTCGCCACGCGAAAAGGATTTCCAGTTGCTTGCCGAGGCGCTGGCCGAAGCCCGGTAAGGGCCGAGAAACACAGGAGTGCGCGTGACCCGACCCTACGCCCGATCGATCCGCCGGCTCGGCCCGTCCGTCCTGTTCGCCAGCCTTGCCGGCTGCGTGCCGCCGGCCACCGCGCCGGTGGTCACGCCACCGCCCGTCGTATCCGCGCCGGCACCGGTGGCGGTCGATCCCAGCCGGATGGAGTCGGAAGCGACGATCGCCCAGTCGGTCGCGACGACGCCCGGCCTCACCACACTCGCGCGGGAGCTGCGCGTCGCCGAACTCGATCCGCTTCTGGCGGGCAACGGCCCCTACACGCTGTTCGCGCCGACCGACATGGCCTTCACCCGCCTGGCGCCCGGCATCGCAGGCGATCTGCTCGCGCCGGAGAACCGGCCGACGCTGGTCGCGCTCCTGCGCTACCATATCGTCCCCGGCACCATGACCACCGAGCAGCTGGAGGCGCGCATTGCAGCAGGCGGCGGCCGCGCGACGCTGACGACGCTCGGCGGCCAGCCGCTGACCGCGACGATGACCGGCGACGTCATCACGCTGACCAGCGCCAGCGGCAATCGCAGCTATGTCGAGGCGGCGGATGTTGCTCAGGCGAACGGCGTGATCCACGTCGTCAACGGCGTGCTGGTGCCGCGGCTGCCGTAAATCTCCGGCGCCCACCCACTCCGTCATTCCCGCGAAGGCGGGAATCCAGACGCGCTACCGCCACGGCTCAGGTCGAAACGTCGGAGCTGATGGATCCCCGCCTCCGCGGGAATGACGGAGCGGCTCTAACGCTCGCTCCACCGCGCCGCCGCGTCGGCATCACTCTCGCGAGCCTCCACCCAGCGCGCCTCGCCGCCGCGGGTCTCGCGCTTCCAGAACGGCGCATCGGTCTTCAGCCGGTCGATCAGATAGGCGCACGCCTCCAGTGCCGCCGCGCGGTGTGCCGCGGCCGCCGCCACGAACACGATCCGCTCGCCCGGCGCCATCGGCCCGACACGGTGAACGATCGTCGCCGCACCCAGCGCCCAGCGCGCCGTCGCCTCCTCCGCCAGCCGCGTCAGCGCAGCCTCGGTCGCGCCGGGATAATGCTCCAGCTCCAGCGTCCCCACGCCGTCGTCGCTCCGCACGAGGCCGGTAAAGGTCGCGACTGCCCCGGCACCATCGGCGCGTTCGACTCCGGCCATCTCCGCCGCCAGATCGATCGGTGCGGGCGAGACGTAGACGCGGATCATCCGCCCGTCACCGGCGGGAACAACGCCACCTCGCGCGCGCCGGCGATCGGCGCGTCGAGCGTCACGAACGTCTGATCCACCGCCGCCCGCAACCGCGCGCGATCGGTCAGCGCCGCGGCGGAGGCATCGTCACGCGCCGCCAGCCAGTCGACCAGATCGGCGACGCTCGCCAGCGTGTCCGGCGCGTCCACCGTCTCGCTCGCCCGGCCCATGCCCTCCCGGACCCAGGCAAAATACAGCATGTCGATCCGCATCACGCTCAATCCATGTGCTTCAGGCCGACGCGCAGGTAGTCCCAGCCCGTCACCAGCGTCAGCACCGCTGCGCCCCACAAACAGCCGAGGCCGGCGACCTTGATCCACACCTGCGCCGGCAAAGCCCCCGCCAGAATCAACGCGCCGAAGGCGACGAGTTGCAACGTCGTCTTCCACTTGGCGAGCTTCGATACGGGCAGCGACACTTGCAGCCCGGCAAGAAACTCCCGCAGCCCGGATACCGCGATCTCGCGCAGCAGGATGATCAGCGCCGCGATCAGATGCACGCCGGTGATCAGCGCGCTGTCGTCGTGCCGCGTGCCGACCAGCATCAGGATGACCGCCGCGACCATGATCTTGTCCGCGATCGGGTCGAGGAAGACGCCGAGCTTCGACACCGCGCCTTGCGCGCGCGCGAGATAGCCGTCGAAATAGTCGGTGATCCCCATCAGGCAGTAGAGCGCGAAGGCGATGGCGAACCCCGCCTCCCACCGCGGCCACCACAGAAAGGCGACGAGCAACGGCACCGCGACGATCCGCGACAGCGTCAGAAGATTGGGCAAGGTCAGCATCGTGGGTCTCTCCTAACCCGCTGCGGGCCGGGAAGTAATGATGTTTTGCATTCCGCTGCGAAACATGTGCAAGCGCCCTCCTCAACCGTCATTCCCGCGCAGGCGGGAATCCAGACGCGCTACCATATCGATGGAGCCGCAGCGTCAGAGGTTCTGGATTCCCGCCTTCGCGGGAATGACGACCTGCGCGGGGAAGCACCCGCCCACCCAACCCCGGTTGGCGTCGCGCCGCCACTGGGCTATGCCCGCCGCAATCCTGCCACGATCGAAGGCCGTGTTCCGCATGATCAATGCTTTGGGGTTGCTGAAGCAGCGCCGCTTCCTGCCCCTCTTCACGACGCAGTTCCTGGGCGCCTTCAACGACAATCTGTTCAAGACGTCGATGGTGCTGTTCGCGACCTATGCGATCTTCAACGATCCGAAGGTGGAAACGATCTTCAACGCGGTCGCCACCGGCATCGCGATCCTGCCCTTCTTCCTGCTGTCCGCGCTGGCGGGTCAGCTCGCCGACAGCCACGACAAGGCGCGCATCATCCGCATCGTGAAGACCGCGGAAATCGGCATCATGCTGCTCGGCGCGGGCGGCCTGATGGTGGCCCGCGCGGGCTATCCGCACGTCGGCATCGGCCTGATGCTGGGCGCAGTGCTGTTCCTGGGCGTCCATTCGACCTTCTTCGGCCCGATCAAATACGCCATCCTGCCGCAGCATCTGAAGGCGCACGACGTCCTCGGCGGCACCGGCCTGGTCGAGGCGGGCACGTATCTCGCCATCCTGATGGGCACGATCATGGCGGGCTGGGTGCCGATCGAGGGCGCCGCGATCCTCGTCCTCGTCATTGCCGGCATCGGCTGGGTCACCGCCCGCGCGGTGCCGCCCGCGCCGCGCGAGGGGCCGCGCCTGAAGCTCAACTACAACCCCTTCACCGCCTCGTTCCGCCTGATCCGCACGACGATGCACATCCCGCGGCTGTTCCTGGCGATCTGCGCGATCAGCTTCTTCTGGACGATCGGGTCGGTGCTCATCATCATCTTCCCGCCGCTGGTGAAGAACGTGCTGACCGCCGACGAGCGCGTGGCGAGCGGTGCGATCGCCATCTTCTCGGTCGGTGTCGCGATCGGCTCCGTGGTCATCAACACGATGCTGAAGGGGAGGATCAGCGCGCGCTATTCACCGGTATCGGTGATCGCCATGGGCGCGTTCGTCGTCCTGTTCTCGTTCCTGTGCCGCGGCTGGACGCCCGCGGCGCCGGGCCATTTCTACGACTGGGCGCAATTCGTCGCCCAGCCGCGCGCCATCCCGATCATGCTGTCCCTGCTCGCGATCGCGACCACGGGGGGGATGTTCGTCGTGCCGCTCTACGCCTTCCTGACGACGACCGTAGAGAAGGATCAGACCGCGCGCACCGTGGCGGCGAACAACGTCGTCAACTCGGGCGCGATGACGCTGGGTTCGATCGCCGCGATCGGGATCAACGTCGCGGGGGTTCAGGCGGTCGACATGCTGTTCCTGGTCGCCGCCATGTGCCTCGTCTCCGCATGGATCGCGCAGAGACTGCATCTCGCCTGCGACTGAGGCAGGCGCGCGGTGTTCAGAACAGGAACGTGTAGAAGCAGGTGAAGAAGGCGGCGAAGCTGAGCAGGAACAGCTTCCAGTCGCTGTCGTCGCTTTTGCGGGTATCGACCACCTTCGGCGGCGGCAACGCGCGACGGAAAGGATGCCGGGCGGATTCGTTGGTGAGGACGAGGCGTCTGGTCATAGCAAAGGCGTTAACGCCGCGTTTACGATTTGGACCAGCGGCAAAGGTGGTTAAGCCCCGCCTGTCCGATGGTGGGACAGTGATGGAGAGGATGAGATGAGCGTCGCCTTCCGCCGCGAGAGCGACGAAGAGCATCTGGAACCCAAGTTCGAACGTCCCCTGCCAGCCGGCCCTAATTGGGTGACGGCAGCAGGCAAGGCGTTGATCGAACGCCAGATAACCGACCTGGAAGCCAGACTGGCCGACGCCGATACCGAACAGGCTGAGGCGATCCGGCGTGATCTGCGCTATTGGCAGACGCGGCGCACGACCGCGATCGAGACGCCGGCGCCTGCGGACGGGAGCGCCGGCTTTGGCACGATCGTCACGATCCGGATGGGCGGTCGCACGCGCGAGATCGGCATCGTTGGCGATGACGAATCGGAACCGCAGGCCGACCGGCTGTCGTTCCAGTCACCACTCGCGCGCGCGCTCATGGGGGCCGAGCCCGGCGACACCCTGCCCTTCGGCGGCCGCGACGATGCGATCGAGGTGCTGTCGGTCCGCGCGATCGACTGACGGCGCCGCATCTTACGCCTTCGAAATCGTCGCCCCAGCGCAGGCGGTAGCCCCCGCCGGCCTTTGCCAAATGCCACCACCGGGGGGGGCCAAGCCCTCGCTGTGACGACGGCCAATTCAACCGCCTGCCCCAGAAACCAAAACGCGCGCCGGCCAGAAGCCGACGCGCGCTCGCATACCCTGTAAGCAGCGTCGATCAGTCGAGACGGCGTGCCAGTTCCTTGTTGAGGCCCAGCGCCACCAGCGTGCCGATCGCACCCGACAACAGATAACCACCCGCGGCGATCAGCCCGAACTCGCTGGCCAGCACCAGCGCAGCGAGCGGCGCGAAGCCCGCACCGAACAGCCACGCAAGGTCCGACGTCAGCGCCGCACCGGTATAGCGCGCACCCTTGGGGAAATTGTTGGTCACCGCGCCCGACGACTGGCCGAACGCGAGGCCGAGCAGGATGAAGCCGCCGATCATGAAGGCAAGCTCACCCGAGCTGCCCGCACCCAGCAGCTGCGGCGCGAAACCGCTGAACACCGCGATCGCCGCCGCGGTATAGCCCAGCACCGAACGCCGCCCGATCCGGTCGGCGAGCAGGCCCGAAATGACAACCGCGCCCAACCCGAAGAAGGCGCCGACGATCTCGATCCCCAGGAAGCGCGCGATGTCTTCCTTGGTGAACAGCGCGACCCAGGACAGCGGGAAGACCGTCACCATGTGGAACAACGCGAAGCTGGCGAGCGGTGCGAAGGCGCCGATGATGATGTTGCGCCACTGCGCCTTCACCGTCGCGGTCACGCGGCTGGGGGTCAGCTCGCGCGTCTTGAACAGCTGCGTATATTCCGGCGTCACGACGATGCGCAGCCGCGCGAACAGCGCGACGACGTTCAGCGCGAAGGCGACGAAGAACGGATAGCGCCAGCCCCACGACAGGAAATCGCCCATATCCATGTTGGACAGGAAGAAGGCGAACAGCGCACTGGCGACGATCAGCCCGAGCGGTGCGCCAAGCTGTGGCACCATCGCGTACCAGCCGCGCTTTTCGGCCGGCGCATTGAGCGCGAGCAGCGACGCGAGGCCGTCCCACGCCCCGCCCAGCGCGAGGCCCTGGCCGATGCGGAACAGCGACAGCAGGATCGCCGACCAGATGCCGACTTCGGCATAACCGGGCAGGAAGGCGAGCGACACGGTCGACGTGCCGAGCAGGAACAAGGCGATCGTCAGCTTCGTGCCGCGGCCGTAGGTGCGATCGACCCACATGAAGATCTGCGTGCCGATCGGTCGTGCGATGAACGCCAGCGGGAAGAGCGCGAACGACCACAGCGTGCCGGTCAACCGGTCGACATAGGGGAACACCAGCGCCGGAAAGACGATGACCGAAGCGATGGCATAACAGAAGAAGTCGAAGAATTCGGACGTGCGGCCGATGATAACGCCGATCGCGATCTCGCCCGGACGGACCTCATGGTCGCCCCGCGTGTTGACGGCACGGGCATCGCGTTCAAGCGGTGCGGAATGGGCGGAAGCCACTGACATGTATCGCAGTCCTGTCGTCTCACGGCCTTTCGGCCACCGGTCGTCAACGCACGTCGTGTCCTTTCGGACGCAGCGCGCGCACGACCTTCTAGCGCGCGAACGGCGGGGACGGGATAGGACAAAATGTCCTATTTTGCGGTGCAGCGAACGGGATTAGCGCGAATGACGATGCGAACCCTTCCGTCTTTCCGCGCGGCGCGCATGCGCACCGCCGCCCTCGCGCTCCTCGCGCCGGCCCTTCTGGGTGGGTGCGATCTGGTGGTGATGAACCCGGCCGGCGATGTCGCGCGGCAACAGGCCCATCTGATCCTGTGGTCGACCGGCCTGATGCTGCTGATCATCGTCCCCGTGATCGCGCTGACCGTCCTGTTCGCGTGGAAATACCGCCACACGAACGAAGACGCCGAATATCGCCCCAACTGGGACCATTCGACGGCGCTCGAGCTGATCATCTGGTCGGCGCCGCTGCTGATCGTCATCGCGCTCGGCGCGCTGACCTGGATCAGCACGCACAGCCTCGACCCCTATCGCCCGCTCGCGCGCATTGCGCCCGGCCAGCCGGTGGCGAAGAACGCGAAGCCGCTGGAAATCCAGGTCGTCTCGCTCGACTGGAAGTGGCTGTTCATCTACCCCGAACAGGGCATCGCGACCGTCAACGAGCTGGTCCTGCCGGTGAACCGTCAGGTCGTGTTCCGGATGACCTCGTCGTCGGTGATGAACACCTTCTACGTCCCCACCATGGCCGGCATGATCTACACGATGCCGGGCATGGAGACGCAGCTGCACGCCGTGCTCAACAAGCCCGGCCGGTTCGAAGGCATTTCGGCCAACTATAGCGGTGCCGGCTTCTCCGACATGCGCTTCACCGTCGATGGCTTCGACGATGCCGGCTTCGCCAAGTGGGTGTCGGAAACGCGCAGTGCGCAGGGCAAGCTCGACAATGCGACCTACCTGAAGCTGGAGCGTCCGAGCGAAAAGGTCCCCGCGATCCGCTACGCCGGCTTCGCGCCCGGCCTGTTCGACCGCATTCTGGGCATGTGCACCAAGCCCGGCGAAACCTGCATGCAGGCGACGATGATGAAGGACGGTGGGATGGACATGGGCCATGCCCCTCCCGTCAACGACACCGGCCACATGCGCGGCAGCGATTCGAAGGGCGCGCTGCAAAAGGAGCCGGAGGAAAAGGGCAGCAGCCCGCACCGCAACGCCCCCCGCCAGCAAGCCCCCGGCAGCAGCCAGCCGGGCAGCGAAGCCAACCGCAGCATGACCGCGATCGATCCGCTGCCCCTTCCCGGCGTTACCGCCGTGGCCCGTTCGTAGGACCGACATGATGTCCGATAGCTTTCTCAAGACCATCTTCGGGCGCCTGACGCTCGACAGCTTCCCGATCCACGAGCCGATCCTGGTCGCGACCTTCATCATGGTCGCGATCGGCGGTGCGGCGGTGCTGGGCGCGCTCACCTACTTCAAGGTGTGGGGCTACCTCTGGAAGGAATGGTTCACCAGCGTCGATCATAAGAAGATCGGCGTGATGTACATGGTGCTCGGCATCATCATGCTGCTGCGCGGCTTTGCCGACGCGCTGATGATGCGCGCCCAGCAGGCGATGGCGTTCGGCGCCAACGAAGGCTTCCTGCCCGCGCACCATTACGACCAGGTGTTCACCGCCCACGGCGTCATCATGATCTTCTTCGTGGCGATGCCCTTCGTTACCGGCCTGATGAACTATGTCGTGCCGCTGCAGATCGGCGCGCGCGACGTGTCGTTCCCGTTCCTCAACAACTTCAGCTTTTGGATGACCGCGGCGGGCGCGGCGATCGTCATGGTCAGCCTGTTCGTGGGTGAGTTCGCCCGCACCGGCTGGCTGGCGATGGCGCCTTTGTCGGGACTCGACTATTCGCCCGACGTCGGCGTGGATTATTACATCTGGGGGTTGCAGGTCGCCGGCGTCGGCACCCTGCTATCCGGCGTCAACCTGCTCGCGACCATCGTGAAGATGCGCGCACCGGGCATGTCGCTGATGAAGATGCCGATCTTCACCTGGTCGGCGCTCGCCACCAACACGCTGATCGTCGCCGCCTTCCCGATCCTGACCGCGGTGCTCGCGCTGCTCAGCCTCGATCGCTATCTCGGCACGCACTTCTTCACCAACACCATGGGCGGCAACCCCATGATGTACGTGAACATGATCTGGATCTGGGGCCACCCGGAAGTGTACATCCTGATCCTGCCGGCGTTCGGCGTGTTCAGCGAAGTCACCAGCGCATTCTGCGGCAAGCGGCTGTTCGGCTATACGTCGATGGTCTACGCGCTGCTGGTCATCACCATCCTGGCGTACCTCGTCTGGCTGCACCACTTCTTCACCATGGGGTCGGGGGCGAGCGTCAATTCGTTCTTCGGCATCACCACGATGATCATCTCGATCCCGACGGGCGCGAAGATCTTCAACTGGCTGTTCACCATGTACAAGGGGCGCATCCGCTTCGAACTGCCGATGATGTGGACGGTCGCGTTCATGATCACCTTCGTGATCGGCGGCATGACCGGCGTGCTGCTCGCAGTGCCGCCTGCCGACTTCGTGCTGCACAATTCGCTGTTCCTGATCGCGCACTTCCACAACGTGATCATCGGCGGCGTGCTGTTCGGCATGTTCGCCGGCATCAACTTCTGGTTCCCGAAGGCATTCGGCTTCAAGCTCGACAAGTTCTGGGGCACGATCAGCTTCTGGTTCTGGGTCGTCGGCTTCTACGTCGCGTTCATGCCGCTGTACGTGCTCGGCCTGATGGGCGTGACGCGCCGCCTGCGCCACTTCGAGGATCCGTCGTTGCAGATCTGGTTCATCGTCGCGGCGATCGGCGCGCTGTTGATCGCGGTGGGGATCGGCGCCTTCCTGATGCAGATCTTCGTCAGCATCAAGAATCGCGACAGCCTGCGCGACGAGACTGGCGACCCGTGGCAGGGCCGCAGCCTGGAGTGGGCGACTTCGTCGCCGCCGCCGGCCTACAACTTCGCGTTCACGCCCGTCGTCCGCGATGTCGACGCCTGGTACGACATGAAGGCGAACAACGCCGTGCGCCCGACCACCGGCTTCCGCGACATCCACATGCCGCGCAACACCGGCACGGGCGTGATCCTGGCGGGTCTGGCCGTGGTCTTCGGCCTCGCGATGATCTGGTACATGTGGTGGCTCGCCATCCTGTCCTTCGTCGGGATCGTGGCGGTCAGCATCGGCCACACCTTCAACTACGACCGCGATTATTACATCCCCGCCGAGGACGTGACGGCGTGCGAGGACCTGCGCACGCAGCAACTCGCCGCCCGCGCGGCCCAGCAGCCGGCCCAAACCCCGGCCCAAACCCCGGCAATGGGGGCCTGAGGAGCCATGAGCGAAGCGACCATCCCCCCGGGCACCCAGGCCCCGGTCTTCTACGAGACCGACGAACATCATCACGACGCCGGCGGCAGCACCATGCTGGGCTTCTGGCTGTACCTGATGAGCGACTGCCTGATCTTCGCCATGCTGTTCGCAGCTTATGGCGTGTTTGGCAGCAGCTATGCCGGCGGCCCGCAGCCGCACGAGATTTTCGAGCTGCCGCTGGTGGCGCTCAACACCTCGATGCTGCTGCTGTCGTCGATCACCTATGGCTTTGCGATGCTGTCGATGAACGACGGCAACGTGAAGGGCACGCAGGGCTGGCTGGCGATCACCGGCCTGTTCGGCCTCGCCTTCCTCGGGATCGAACTCTACGAATTTTCGAACCTGATCGCCGAGGGCGCCGGCCCGCAGCGCAGCGCGTTCCTGTCGTCGTTCTTCACGCTCGTCGGCACGCACGGCCTGCACGTCACCTTCGGCATCATCTGGCTGGTGACGCTGATGGTGCAGGTCGGCCGCAAGGGCCTGATCCCCGCCAACCAGCGGCGCCTGCAGTGCCTGTCGCTGTTCTGGCACTTCCTCGACGTGATCTGGATCGGCGTCTTCACCTTCGTCTACCTGCTGGGAGTGCTGCGATGAGCGCGCACAACGCACACGATCATGCGCACGATCACGGCCATGGCCATGACCACGGCCATTCCTCTGGCGAGGCGCACGGCACCCGCCGCGATTATGTGATCGGCTTCGTCCTGTCGGTGATCCTCACCGCTATTCCGTTCGGGCTGGTGATGAGCGGCGTGATTGCCGACGCGCGGATCACGGCGGGCATCTGCATGGCGTTCGCGCTGGTGCAGATCGTCGTCCACATGATCTACTTCCTCCACATGAACTCCAAGTCGGAGAATGGGTGGACGCTGATGGCGCTGATCTTCACCGTCATCATCGTGGCGATCTGCCTCGCCGGTTCGATGTGGGTCATGTATCACATGAACGCGAACATGATGCCGGGCATGAGCGGCGGCGACATGGGGGCGATGTAGCCCCATGAATCGTGGGCGCGCGATCACGACCGGCCTGCTGCTGTTCGTGATCGCCGCGCTGATCGGACTGGGCGTCTGGCAGCTCGAACGCCGGACGTGGAAACTGGCGCTGATCGCGCATACCGAGGCGATGCTGGCCCAGCCGCCGGTGCCCGCCCCCGGACCCGATCGCTGGCCCGCCATCGGCAAGGACGATGTCTACCGCCCCGTCGTCGTTCGCGGACATTATCGCACCAACGCCGACACGCTGGTGCAGGCGGTGACGGAACTAGGCGGCGGCTTCTGGGTGATGACGCCCTTCGATACCGACCGCGGCTTTACCCTATTGGTCAACCGCGGCTTCGTCCCCGCCGACCGGCGCACCGGCATCGCCCCCTCCCCCGCCATGCAATCCATTCGTGGCCTGTTGCGGCTGAGCGAACCGGGTGGCGCGTTCCTGCGCACGAACGACCCGGCGGCGGACCGCTGGTATTCGCGTGACATCGCCGCGATCGCGGCGCGCCGGGGATTGGGCCGGGTCGCCCCTTACTTCATCGATGCGAGCGAACCCAAGAGCGGGTGGCCGCGCGGCGGGCTGACCGTGGTGCGGTTCCGCAACAGCCACCTGGTGTATGCGCTGACCTGGTTCGGACTGGCCGCGCTGGTTGCGGCGATGGCGTGGCGGGTGCGGCGGCGGGTGTGAGCCGCCGACGCGCCGTACCTGCCCTCACCCTTCGCCGCCCTCGGCGGCTCTTCCCTCTCCCGATGGGAGAGAGAGGGAGGCGCGAAGCGCCGGAAGAGTGAGGGTGGGCGCGATGCCCTATTCCTCAATCCTCCAGTTTCGCCCCATCCAGCGTCCGCTCGACCCGCGCCGCCTCGGCGTCTGCCGCCTCACGCTCCGCCTTGGTCCGCCCGAACTTGGCGCGATTGGCGTCGGCGACCCTGCCCGCCGCAGCCCGGTCTCGCGCTTTGCGGGCGCGGCGGAAGTTGACCACCTCGCCCATCAGGCCCCCGCCCGCTCTTCCGCGGCGCGCTTCACCAGCCCCCAACGACGCCATTCGTCGCGCGCGTCGGCCAGCGCCCGGTGCGCCGGCACGTCATGATCGCGCACCTCGCCCAGCACCACGGCATCGGCCACCGCCCGCCCCAGTTCGACATCCGGCACCACCCCGCGCAGGATCGCGGTCGCCGTCTCGCGTTGCGCCTCCTCGCTATCGCGCAATCGCAGCGCGTGGCGCGGCTGTTTCGCGGCCCGCAGCAACGCGCTCAGCCATTTGCCGTCCCACGACGGCGCGCTCGCGAACAGGGCATGGCCACTCAGCACGTCGATCATCCGCTGCGCGACCACGTCATGCGGCGTGCCGTTCGCCTCGATCTCGGCGCGCGTGATGTGATGGATCGCCTCCGCCTCGTCGTCCCAGTCCGACCATTGCAGCGGCGGGCGGATCAGGTGGCTTTCCTCGGTGCCGTCCTCGAACACCCAGGCGACCTCGATCGGATAGCTTTTCTTGGCGAGCGACGAGGCTTCGAAATCGAGGAAGACGAACATGATGCCTCAACGCCTACGCGCTGGGGCCGGGTTCCGTCTACTGCCCCGATCGCCGCCATACGCCCGCAGCGAGCCGTCCGACCAGCGCAGGCACGCCCGGACGCACGAGCAGCCAGTCGCGGATCGCCGGCCCCCGATCGGCACCGATCACCTGCTTGTACCCGCTGTCGCCCGCCCCCCAGTCGACCCGCGTAATCCCCCGCGTCTGTGCCTGCACGAGATTGCGGTAATACAGCAGCTTGCCCGGCGAATGCTTGGCATAGGCGGGGTCGTAGCTGTTCGCGATCGCGTAGGTCAGCGCCCCCGCGTCCAGATCGAACGAAAAGGCCGCAGGCGTGCCGTCGATGGTCAGCAAGGCCGCGCGCATCTTCTGCGCCAGCACCGGGTCCCGCGCCGCCGCGCGCCAGAAGGTGCCATGGCCGTCGCGCGTGAACTTGGCATCGCGGCCGTCGGTGCGCGATGCGATCCAGCTCGTCTGCTCCACCGCCGCCAGATCGTCGAATGCCGCCGGCCAGTCCGCCCCCGACAGGAAGCGCCAGTCGGGCACGCCATGGCTCGCAAGATGCTTTTCGTGGAAGCGGTTCTTGCGCAGCGTCGACCCGCGCGGCCACGCCCCCTCCTGCTGCCGTGCCGCCATGTCGAGCAGCCAGCTGTCCGCGACGAACCGGTCGAGCACCGCCCAGCCCTGCGCCTGCGCCGCGGCGATCAGCGGCACCACCGCGGCATCGTCGTCATACACCGGTCCGATCCGCAACAGTGTGACGGCGCGCGCCAGCGTCGCCAGCGCCACCCGCAGCACCGCCTCCCCCGCGTCGGCGGCGAGCGGAAAGCTGCGAAACGGCCAATAGCTGCCCGGCACCGCCGCCCCGCGCGCGAACCCTGGCCCGATACCGACGAACGGCAACGCCAGCGCGGGCCGCCCCTCCTCCTCGACCACCAACGTCCGGGCCCTGCCGCCATAGGCATCCAGCGCCGCGGCATACCATCCATAGCGCAGGAAGCCGTGCGTCGACGCCGCCCGCGTCGCCACCGCATCGATCGCCACGGACAGGCCATCGTCGATCCGCGCGCGCGCGGCGGGAGGCAGACGTTCGAACGTCGAAAGGCGCATCGGCGGCCGCACGTCCGCGGGTCTATCGCTCGATCGGCGGCGGGCAACGAAAATCCGCCGATCGCGGCCCCGCGATCGACAAACTGCCCGCCCGGCACGGATCGGCCCTTTCCCGCGGCGCCGTCCCGGATATGATGGCGCCATGCCCACGTTGCTCCAGGTGTCCACGATCGCGCAGACGATCCAGCTGTCGCTCGCCCCCGTCTTCATGCTGGCGGCGATCGGCCAGATCCTGAACGTGCTCGCCGGCCGCCTCGCCCGCGTCATCGATCGCGCCCGCGTGCTGGAAGAACGGGTCATTGCCGAAAGCGGCCGCGATCAGCAGCGCGACATCTGGGAATTGAAACTGCTCGACGAACGCATGTCGATCATCAACGCGGCGCTGTTCCTGGCAGTATTGAGCGCGGTGATGGCGTGCATCGTCATTGCGATGCTGTTCGTCGCCAATATCGCGCGGCTGCATATCGGCACCGGCATCGCCTTCTGCTTCATCGTCGCGGTGACGTTGCTCACCTGCTGCCTCGCCGCCTTCATGTGGGAGGTGCGCGTGTCGCTCCGCGCCATTCACGTGCGGAAGGAGATTCTGTCGTGAGCCCCGCGGTGGAGCGCCGTGCGCTACAGGTGGTCGTAGCATTCGCCTGCCTCGTACCGCTGTCGGTCGGTGGCTGGAGCGTGGCGCGGGGGCCCGGCTTCCTTGGCCATCCGCCGGTGATCCCGACCGATCTCGACAGCCATTTCCGCTACATCTCCGGCATCTTCTTCGCCGTCGGTATCGCTTTCGCGACGTGCATCCCCGGGATCGAGCGCAAGGGCCCCCGCTTCCGCCTGCTGGGTGAGCTGGTGGTGGCGGGCGGCCTCAGCCGGATCGTATCGCTGGTCGCGGTCGGCGCACCGTCCGCGGGGCATGTGTTCGGTTTCGCGATGGAACTGGGCGCCGTGCCGCTGCTAATGCTGTGGCAGTGGCGCCTGGAAAAGCGGTTTCGCGCCTAATCCACCCTCACCCGCGGGGTGAGGGTGGGTGCGAGACCTCAGCGACTCCCCTCCAGCCCCGCCCCCACATCCGCCTGCGCGAGATAGCGCGGCGCCACGCGCGCCTTCGCCCGCTGCTCATAGGCATAGCCAGCGCCCAGCACCGTCGCCTCGCCGTTCTTCGTCGCGATGAACGACAAGCCCACCGGCAGCCCCCTCACCAGCCCCATCGGCACGGTGAGATTGGGATAACCTGCGATGGCCGGCAGCTCTGACGAGGACGGCCCGTTATATTGATCGCCATATACGGGATCGCTCAGCCACGCCTCGGCATAGGTCGGCTCGACCAATATCTGTGCGCCCGCCGCCGCCAGCATGCCGTCGATCGCCCCGCTCGCCGCCTTCAGCGATTTCGCCCGCGCCGCCAGATATTCGGGATCGCGCAGCCCCTTGGTCTGCGCCGCCATCTCGAAAATCTCCTGCCCGAAGAACGGCATTTCCTGCGTCGCATGATCGCGATTGAAGGCGATCAGCTGGTCGAGGTCGCGCGCCGTCACCGCCGTCGGCGTCGTCGCGAGATACGCGTTCAGGTCAGCCTTCAGCTCGGTCTTCAGCACCATGAATTCGGCATCGCCCACCCCATCGAGCTTGGGCGGCGTCACCGGCACCAGCACCGCGCCCGCCGCGGTCAGCACGGCCAGCGCCGCGTCGTAGCGCGCGGCGAGGTCCGCGGGCATGTCCTTCGGCCGAATGACACCCACGCGCATCCCCGACAGCGCACTGACCGACAGCCCCGCCGCATAATCGCGCAGAACCGCGCCCGCCGTCACCGGATCGGCGGGATCGGACCCGACCATCGCCGAAAACAGCACCGCCACGTCGCGCACGCTGCGCGCCATCGGCCCGGGCGTGTCCTGCGAATGGCTGATCGGCACCACATGCGTGCGACTGACGAGGCCGATCGAGGGCTTCAACCCGACAAGGCCGTTGATCGACGACGGGCACACGACCGACCCGTCGGTTTCCGTCCCCACCGCCGCCGCGGCGAAGCTCGCCGCCACCGCCGCGCCCGAGCCGGACGAGGATCCGCACGCGGTACGATCCAGCGCATAGGGGTTCTTCACCAACCCGCCGACCGCGCTCCACCCGCTCATCGCGTGCGTCGACCGGATGTTCGCCCATTCGCTCAAGTTCGTCTTGCCGAGGATCACCGCGCCCGCCGCGCGCAGCCGCGCCACCACCGGCGCGTCGCGCCCGGTGACATTGTCCTTCAGCGCCAGGCTGCCTGCGGTCGTCGCCATCCGATCGGCGGTTTCGACATTGTCCTTGATCAGCACCGGCACGCCATGCAGCGGCCCCCGGATACGCCCCGCCTTGCGTTCGGCATCCAGCGCCTTCGCCTGCGCGAGCGCATCCGGATTGATCGCGATGACGCTGCGGAGTGCCGGCCCCTTGCGATCCAGCGCGGCGATCCGGTCGAGATAGGCGCGCGTCACCTCGACGCTCGTCGCCTTGCCCGCGGTCATCAGCGCCTGCACCTGCTCCAGCGGCACCTCTTCGACCGTCACCCGACGCGCGACAGCCGGCGTTGCAAGCACCGCGCTCGCCAGCAGAAAACCCAACGCAATCCGACGCATATCCATCCCCTTTGCGGCGGGATGCTAGCCGAGCGCGCGGCCTGCACAAGTCCCCTCCCACGCCCACCCGCGATTGACGTGCCATTGAACCCACGGCACCTCCGCGGCGTTCACCCGCATCAATCTCCAAAGGGGCTGCCGTGGCGCTGACACTGAAGATCATCGGCGGCATCGTGTTGGCGCTCGTCATCGCATTCGGCCTCACCGTGACGATCGTCCCGCGCTTCCTCGACCGCATCTATTACGAAGGCGACGAAAGCGACCATTACGACGGGCAGCGCTTCTTCAATCCCGATGGCGATCAGGACACGATGCGCATGCCCACGGGCGGCAGCCGCACCGGCTTCTTCTGGCGTTACCTGACCGGAAACGACGGGCGTCCCGATTGGCCGAAGAGCGTGGCGGTCACACCGTCCCGCCCCGCCGCGCGGATCGACGGCGATCGCATGGTCGTGACGTGGATCGGCCATGCCAGCGTCCTCATCCAGACGCACGGCCTCAACATCCTCACCGACCCCATCTATGCGGAGCGCGCCGGCCCGTTCGGCTTCGGTCCGCAGCGCGTCGCAGCACCCGGCATCCGGTTCGACGATCTGCCCAAGATCGATCTCGTGCTGGTCAGCCACAATCATTACGATCACCTCGATCAGGCGACGCTGAAGCGGCTGTGGGAGCGCGATCACCCCGCGATCGTCACCAGCCTGGGCAACGACAGCGTCATCGGCCAGACCGGCGCGGAGGCGACGGCACTCGACTGGGGCGGCAACGCGACGCTCACCGCCGCCGGGATTCAGGACACCAGCAGCGACATCCGCTGTGACCCGGACAGCTGGTGCCCCGGCGACCGCGCCCGCGTCTTCGTGACGCGCAACCACCATTGGGGCAGCCGCTGGTTCACCGATCGCAACCGCGCGCTCTGGTCCAGCTTCGTCGTCGCGTTGCCCAGCGGCGGCAACATCTTCTTCGCGGGCGATACCGGATTCGGCGACGGCCTGTGGCCGGCGGAGGCCGCGACCTACGGCCCGATCCGTTTCGCAATGCTCCCGATCGGCGCCTTCCGCTTCGCGCCCGGCCAAATGTCGTCGGGCAGCCATGTCGGCCCCGCAGAGGCGGCGCTCATCCACCAGCGCCTGGGCGCGGCGCGATCGATGGCGATCCATTGGGGCACGTTCCGCCTGTCCTACGAAGGCTATGATACGCCGCCCAAAATGCTGGCAGCAGCGATGCGCTGCACGGGCGGCAGCGGCTTTACGGCGGAAGGGCTCGGCAAGCCGTTCGACGTGCCCGTCTACACCGCGCCGCAGACCGGCCGCGCGATGCAATCCGCCGACATGATGCGCTGCCTCGACACGCCCGAGGTCCGCGCGCTGCGCTAACCCCCACCCCCCGTCATTCCCGCGCAGGCGGGAATCCATAACCTCTAACCTCAGCGACAGAAGCGAAACGGCAGCGCGTCTGGATTCCCGCCTGCGCGGGAATGACGATGAGGGGTTTGTCGTCGCGCGCCTTACCGAAACGTCTGCGACAGCCCGTGATACAGCTTCTCGCGGCACACCAGCTGGCTCGCCCAGTCGGCGATGAAGGCGGTGGCGAACATCGGCAGCAGCAGCCCGCGGCTGACCGTCGTTTCGGACAGGATGATCACCGCAGTCAGCGGCGCGCGCACGACGCCCGCGAAATAGGCGACCATGCCGAGGATCACGACCGCGCCCGCCGGATCGTTCGGGAACACCGCGTGCAACAGATTGCCGACACCCGCCCCCACCGCCAGGCTGGGTGCGAAGATGCCGCCGGGCAGCCCGGCGACCGCGGTCGCCGTCGTCGCCAGCGCCTTCGCCGGTCCGAACCACAAGGGTGCATCGACGCCGATGATCATCGCCCGCGCCGCGGAATAGCCGGTGCCCCAGGTCAGCCCCGCCGAGAACACGCCCAGCACCGCGACGACGACGCCGCAGATGCCGGCGAACAGCACCGGGTTCGCCTTCGTCCAGCGCGTCACGCGACCCGGCCCGCTGGCGAGCCCCAGCAGCACGCGCGAGAACAGCCCGCCGGCCAGTCCGCCGAAGACGCCCGCGACCGGCACGACGATCAGCGCGCTCGCGGT
Source organism: Sphingomonas sp. NIC1 (assembly GCF_001638925.1). Lineage (NCBI taxonomy): Bacteria > Pseudomonadati > Pseudomonadota > Alphaproteobacteria > Sphingomonadales > Sphingomonadaceae > Sphingomonas > Sphingomonas sp. NIC1. The sequence goes on along the minus strand of NZ_CP015521.1, from coordinate 2,322,532 downwards.
CGGCATATGCGCGCCGATCGCGCCGAAATAGATATAGTCGCCCGCCAGGCTCTGCGCGACGAGGCCGGCGATGACGATCGCCGACAGCACCAGCAGCGTCACCTTCTGCTCATAGGCAGCGGCGAGTTCCTCGATCGCGAACATCACGCCCGCCAGCGGCGTGTTGAACGCCGCCGCCACGCCCGCCGCGCCGCCCGCGATCACCACCGCGCCCTTCAACGGCACGCGCAGCACGCGGTGACTGATCCCCATCACCGCCGCGGCGATCTGCACCGTCGGCCCTTCGCGCCCGACGCTCGCGCCGCACAGGATCGCCGCCATGGTCAGCACGACCTTGCCAAGCACCGTCTTCACCGCGATCAGCCCGCCCATCGCCGCGGTCGGGTCGGTCTGCGCCGCCATCACCTGCGGGATGCCCGAACCGCGCGCCAGCGGCACGAACCGCCGCGTCAGCCAGACGAGCGCCATGAAGCCCAGCGGCGTCGTGACGAGCGGCAGCCAGTGCCAGGTGCGCGCATAGGCGCTGAACACCAGTCCCGTATAATCGGCCGCCTCGGCGAACAGCACCGCGACGATGCCGATCAGGATCGCCCCGGTGATCACCGCGATCCGCCGCCGGAAGCGCACGCTGGTCGGCCCGCGCGATCGCAGCAGCGCGCGCAGGCGGTAAAGCGTCCAGCGGCGGGAACGCGGCGACGGGGCGGATGCGTCGGACATGGACAGGCCCTAGCCGACGATGGCGCTCAGCGGAACCGCTGGCGGCGGGTTAATAATCCTTCGACACGCGCACGTTTGCGCTTTGCCGGCCCAGGGTGGAGATGCTGGACAGCAGCGAGAGCCAGCGCGTGACCTGATATTCCAGCCGCGTCGCCGAATAGCCCTGCCCGTCGGTGACGATTTCCGCGTACAGTCGCCGCGTCACGAACTTGCCCGCCGCGATCGACGTGCCCTGCCCGGTCTGCGGATCGGCGGGCAGGATGCGCAACCGGTCGAGCCCCGCCGCGCGCCGTACCGCGTTGATCGGGTTGAGCCCGTTGCCGCCGTCCTGCAACGCCGCCACCGCCGCGGCGAGCTGCAACGCCTCGGGCGCGGACAGCTTGGTGATCGACGTGCCGAACAGCAGGCGGGACAGCAATTCGTCCTGCGGCAGCGCCGGCACGCTGGTGAAGCTGATCTCGGGCTTCAGCGCGGTGCCGGTGACGCGGATCGAAGCGCTCAGGCCCGTGCTGTCGGCATTCGCCTCGATATCCAGCGCGGGATTGGCCGGCACCTCGCCGCCGAAGCGGATGATGCCGCGACGCAGCTCGAACTTGCGGCCGGCGAATTCATAGTCGCCGCGGACCAGCGTCGCCTGGCCGGTGATCGCCGGATTGCCCGGCTCGCCCGCGATCGCCAGGTCGGCGGACCATTCGCTCGACAGGCCCAGGCCGCTGACGATCATCTTGTCGGGCGCCTTCGCCTTGATCGCCAGCGTCCAGGGCGATGGCGGCGCCTCGTCCTCTTCGCCGCCGTCGGGCAGGTTGATCTCGCGGATGTTGAGCCGCGGCACGGCGGTGGCGGCACTCGCCTGGCCCAGGCGATAGCGGCTGCGGTCGAGCAGGACGTTACCCGCGATCTGCCCACCCACGCCCTTGGACAAGAAGGTCAGCGGCCCCGTGACGGTCGCGCCGAAATCGTCGCGGTTGATCATCACCGCGCGATCCGCCTGCAAGCGCACTTCGACCCCCACGCCGCGCGCCGCGCCGAAATCGAACGTGCCGACACCCGTCACGCGCCCGCCCTTGCCCGCATCGGCCGCGAAGCGATCGATCTGCAATTGCGATCCGCCGAACTTGCCGCTGGCGACGACGTTGGTCAGCACGGTGCCGGTCGCAGCGCTTTCGATCCGCGCGCCATTGGCCTGCAAAACGCCCCGGATCACCGGCGCGCCGATCCGCCCGCTGACGTCCGCGCCGATCGCGACGGGACCGGACAGGTCGAACAGCTCGACACCCGTCAGCCGCCACAAGGTATCCGCCGGCCCCTGATAGCGCAGCTGCGCGATCAGCGGCGCCGCGGCGATACGGCTGGCGAGATCGCCCGCCCCCAGCGGCTTGAGCAGCGCCTGCGCCCGCCCGATCGTGCGCCCGCCCGACGCCATCACCGCGCGCACGCCCAGCCGGTCGGCGGAGAGCACGCCCGCCAGCCCCACGTCGATCGGCCGCGACGCGAGGACGAGGCCCGCGCGGCTCAGCCCGCGCAGCGTCAGGTCGATCCGCCCGGTCGGTGCCTCGCCCGCCCGGCTGGCATAGACGATCCGCCCCGACGCGGTGCCGCCCAGTCCCAGCCGCGGGAAGCCAATGTCGAGGATCGCGAGCGGCATGCGCGTCAGGCTGGCATCCACCGCCAGCGCGTTGTCGGCGAACCGTCCCGCCAGGCTGCCCTCACCACCCGCGAAGGCAAGCTTGGTCGGCGCCAGCTGCCACCCGTCGCCATCGCGCGTGACGATCGCAGGTTCGAGCAATTTCAGCGGCCGGCGGTCGAGCGTGCCCTGCGCCGACACGGTATAGCGATCCGGCGCCACCGCAATCACGGTCTGCACGTCGAACGCGCGCCCCCGCGATCCGGCGATCGACGCGCGGATCTCGCCCGTCCCGCCGCGCAGCTTCGCATTCCCCGCAAAGCGCGCGAGGCTCAGCCGCCCCTGCCGCAGTCCCTGCCCCGATGCGGTCGCGTCGATCGAAGCGCCCGCCGGATCGAGCAGCAGCGTCGCTTCCAGATGCCCACGCCGCAGCGTCGCACCCGACAGCTGCGCATTCGCGGCATCCAGGCTCATCACGATCTGCTGCACCGTGCCCACCGGGTGGAAGCGCAACGCGCCCGACAGGCCGCCGCCCGCTACGGTCAGCGTGCCCTCGAACCCGCCCGGCGGCATCGCGAGCCGGCCCGATGCAATTGTGCCGCTCACCGCCAGCCGGTCGACGAACAGCACGTCGTCGACGCCCGGCGGCAGCAGCAGGATACGTCCCGTCCCCGCGAACGGCCCCAGCCGCGATCCGCCCTGCGCCTGAACGTTGAAGCCGGTCGGCGTCGGGTCGAGGTGCAATCGCACCTGACTCAGCCCCATCGTCGCATTGGGCGCGGCGAAGACGATATCGAGCGTCGGCCGGTCGATCTTCCCGTCCAGCCGCAGCAGCGTCACCGGGCCGTAGCGCGCGTGCCGCCCGGTCGCGTCGATATGGAACGTCTCGTCGTTGCGGCGATAACCGCTGCCCCGCAACGTCAGCAGCGGCGACGTCAGCACCAGATCGGCAAAGCGGATCGTGCCGTCGGGCGCGCGTTCCAGCGACGCGACGACGCGCGGCAAACCGCCGGTCAGCGTGCGCAGGAAGCCGTTATCCAGCCGCACGACCTGTGCCGTGCCACGCCCGACGATCCGCGTGCCCTTGCCGCCCGGCCCCGGCACGACGGTGAGGTCGGATCGGACGTCCACGACGCCCAGCCCCTTGATGTACAGCCGCCCGAGCGTGCCGTTCAGCCCCGCCTCGTATCGCCCGGTCGCCAGATCCAGCGACACCATGATCCGCCCGTCGAGCTTGTCCGATCGCAGCCGCAGCGCATCGGCGGTCAGCAACGATCCCGTCAGCCGCACCGGCCCGTCGAGGCTGAGGTTGCGCAGGATGCCGCCGGCGACGTCGCCCACGCCCGTCACCTCCGCCGCGACGAAGCGCGTCCGCATCGTCAGCACACGGCCGCCCAGCCGTCCGCTGCCCGCCAGCCGCACCCCGCGCATGCCGGTCCGGTCGATCGCCAGCTGGTCGGCGCGCAGGCGATAGTCGAACAGCGCGGTCCGGAACCCGCCATCCAGCACCGCGCGCAGCACGACGCCGCTGCCGCTCATCGTCGGGATCACCGCCGCGGGCCGCAGCAGCCGCGCCTCGATCCGCACATTGCGCCAGGCCGATGTGCCCAGATCGATCACCCCGGTCGTCGTCATCGCCAGCGCCGTGCTGCGCAGCGACAGCGTGCCGTCGAGCCGCCGGTCGGCGAAGGTCGCAGAGCCCGCGATACGCACACGCGGGCTGGTCAGCCGCTGGACGACCGGGCTGGTCCATCCCGCCGTCGCCACCTCGCCCCCCAGCGTATAGCGGCCGGCATCCGCGGCTAGCGCAAGGTCGACCGCCCGTGCCGTACCGATCCGCCCGACCGCACGCCCGCGCCAGTGCGTCCAGCTGCCCTTGCCGTCGACGTCCAGCCGCACCGCCCGCCGTACGCCGAGACTGCGCGCGAGCACGCCGGTCGCGGCGCCGGCCGCGCGCACGTCGATATCGAACCGGTCACGATCCGGCGCCGCATCGATCCGCACCGCCAGCCGGTCGGTTCCCGCGACCACGGCGCCGAGCCGCACGAGGGCGCGTCCGTCGCGGATATCCGCCCGCCCCGCGACCCGCCCGACCCGCGGTGTGCCGAGCACCGGTTTCGCCAGCACCAACCGGTCGACACGCAGATCGTCGATCGCAATATCGAAATCGGGCAGGATCGGTCCGCGCTGCGGGTTTGCCCGCGTATGCGGCGCGTGGAACAGCACCGCCTGCCCCACCGCCAGCCGCCGAATCACCAGCCGATGCCGCACCCATGCCCAGGGCCGCCAATCCAGATCGACCGATGGCGCCTGCAGCAACAGTCCGTCGAGATCGTAGACGCGCACATCGGTCAGCCGCGCCCTGCCATACAGCGACCCGTCGATCCGCCCGATCGCGAAGCGCAGCCCGTTCGCGGTGCGCACCGTCGCGATCCGCTCCGTGACCCAGCGATGGCCGATGCCGGTATCGACCAGCGCCAGTGCGGCGACGAACACCGCCACCAGCGCGGCGATGCCCAGCCCAAGCCAGCGCAAGGCGCGCCTCAAAACGCCTGCCCCAGCGATACGTAGACGGCGATGCGGCTATCGCCCGGCTTGGGGTTCAGCGGCGTGCCGACGTCGAGGCGGATCGGCCCGAAGTTCGAATAATAGCGCACGCCGACGCCCGCGCCGTATTGGAAATCGCCCAGCCCCGGGAAGGCCGTGGTATAGACCGTGCCACCGTCGAGGAACGGCACGATGCCGAAATTCCCGAACGTCTTCACCCGCGTCTCGATCGAGAACTCGGCCAAGCTGCGCCCGCCGATCGGATCGTTGTTGACGTCGCGCGGGCCGATCGCCTGGAAGCCGTACCCGCGCACCGACGCGCCGCCGCCCGCATAGAAGCGCCGCGACGGCGCGATCTGGTCGCGCGGCGCGCCCAGGATCGACCCCAGGCGGATGCGCTCCGCCAGCACCACGCCGCTATGGACGGGCTGGTAGGCGCTGGCATCCAGCTGCATCCGCGCGTAGCCGAAGACATTGCCCTGCAACGACACTTCCGGGCTGAATCGCCCGCCGATGCGAAAGCCGCGCGTCGGGTTGAGCAGGTCGTCCGATCCGTCGTAATTCAGGCTGGTCGGCACCGCACCGATGAAGAAGGTGCGCCGCCGCGGCTCGCCCGTCGCCGCGATCACGTCGCGCTCGTCCGACGCGATCAGTTCGCCGCCCAGCGACCAGGTCCACGCCTTCTGGAAGAAGATCGTCGTCTGCCGCTCCAGGCTGCCGGCCAGCGTGAACGTCTTCGCGTCATAGGCGTCACGCACCGTATGGGCAGCAGCCGCCTGTAGCGTCAGCACCCGGTCGCGCCCGCCGACATTGCTGCGTCGGAAGACGATGTTGCCCAATTGCTCCTGCGTGCCCAGCACGCTGCGCAGCGTCAGCGCGCCTTCGGGCGGGAACAGGTTGCGGTGCGTCCAGCTGATTTCGGCGCGCGCGCCTTCGCCCGTGCCATAGCCCAGCTCGCCTGCGATCGTGCGCGGCGGCGCAGGCTCCATCTTGACGCCGATATCGACCGTGCCCGGATCGGCGTCCGCGATCGGCTTCACTTCGACGGAGGACACGAGGCCCGTCTGGATCAGCGCGCGCTTCAGATCGTCGAGCGACGCGGCATTATACGCATCCCCGGGCTGGAAGCGCGCGATCTCCTGCACATGGTCCGCGTCGAACACCCGATTGCCGGGCAATGCGACGATCCGCCCGAACCGCCGGGCATTGCCGGTCGCGACGGCAAGGTCGAGCGTCGCGGTCTTGGTCGCATGATCCACCACGATCTGCGGCTCGCCGATGTCGGCGAAGGGAAAGCCCGCCTGCCCCGCCTTCGCGCGCAGCTGGGTCGTGCCCGCCACGATCGCGTCGGCGTTGACCGGGTCGTCCGCCTTCACCCCGAAGGCCTTGTCGAGCACCGGCGCCTTGTCCCCCGCCGCGCCGACGCCGCCCAGTGTCACCGCGGTGAAGCGATACAGCGTCCCCGGCTCGACCGCGAGCACCACCTGCGGCTTGGCGCCCGGTTCAATCCGCGTCGTGACGCGCGCATCATAATAGCCCTCGCCGCGCAGCAACGTGCGCAGCAGGTCGCCGTCCTCGCGCGCGCGCCGGTCGAGCTGCGCGGCATTGGCGGCGCTGCCGTCATTCTCCGCCAGCGTCGACAATTCCTCGAACCGGCGGCGCAGCAGCGGCGTCGCGGCGCTATCGATCCCCTCGATCCGCCAGCCATAGCGCCGCTCGCCCGCCGCATCGGTCGCCTGCGTCGCGGCCGCCTCGGTCGCGTCGGGCTTCAGCTCGGGCCAGGCGACCCCGATATCGGGCAATGCCGCGAGCGGGGCGTTGGGGTCGAGCGATACGCCATCCGTGGTCGGCGGGGTCTGCGGGGTCTGCGGGCGCGTGGTATCCCCCGCGGGCGAGGTCTGCGCCGCAGCCGATCCGGCAACAAGGAACGCGGCAGTCGCGCCTAGCCCGAACCACCCCCAACGCGACACCATGCGCCTGTCCTAGCGCGCGGCGCCCCGGCGCAAAAGTCCCACACCGGCGCGAATCCCGATCGACCCGACGCAGCGAGGAACCGGCCGGACGCATGCAGACGCCGAGGCCCAGAGCCGCGCATCCCATATGTCGACGTTTTGCCCGGGCTTGTGCTCCTGCGTTCGCACGTCCCCCCGCCCACACGCCAGCGATGCTATTTGACTGTTACGGGCCAGCGCTGGCGTACCAGCCGATAGACATCGAGCACAATCGACGGCGCTGTCACGGCCGCCAACAGGATAAGGTCATGCCGCTTGATAAGGCAGACGTTATTGAACGCCAGCCGCTCGATGGCGAAACCCACGGCGGCGCTCCCCACGGTCAACGGCGTCCGCCACCTGTCCTTGCGCTGCTCCATCGGCGGAGGATCGCAGCGCCCACATGACAAAACACTGTCGGGCGGATGACGTCATGCGCCGGCAGCCCGAATCCTGCGCGCGCGGCTTAGTGGACCGTACCGACCACCTCGTCCGACGCCAGCAGCTCCACCAGTCGCTCGGTCTGACGCCAGCGGCAGAAATGCACGTGGTTGCCGATGTCGCGCATATGGCCTGCGCGGATCGCGGCCTCCACCGGTGCATGATCGCCGAACGTCGCGATCAGCTCGGCCGCCTCAGCGACCTGTTGCGCATCGACGACATACAAAGCGACCATAAGCGAAAAACTCCTCAAGCGAACGCGGCACCGGTCGTATCTACAATCGCCGTGCCAATGTCGGCGGATCGGCGCGCGCCTGCCGCGTCCGATAGTAAATGCCTGTGCGGCCTACCGTCCCACGTGTCCCGAGCGGGGACGCTGGCGTCCCGGCGCGGGACGTGGCAGGGCTCGACCATGGCCGACACTCCTCCTTCCGCCGCGGGCGGCATCCTGATCGCCCTCTGCTCGATCGGCGGCACCGCCATCGGGCTGATGCAGGGACAGGTGACGATCGGCTTCCTGGCGGGACTGGCGATCGGCGCTGCCGGTGCCGTTGCGGTCTGGCTGCGCGACCGACAGCGCTAACGCGGCGCGCGCATCAGCCAGACGACGCGGCCGATCACCTCGACCGTCCCCTCGGGCACCGGGGGGGCCGACGGATTGTCGCTGCTGATCGTCAGCCCGTCCCGCCCGCGCACCACGCGCTTCACCATCACCGCATCGTCGACGCGCAGCACGAACACCGCGCCCGCCGTGTCCGGTGACCGCCGCGCCCGGTCGACCACGATCAGGTCGCCGTCGATCAGCCCCGGCTCCATCGAATCGCCACGCACCCGCACGATTCCCGTCAGCCCCTCGCGCAGGCCCAGTCGCGCGGCGAGCGCCGGATCGAGCGCCTCGGCCCCCAGCACGATCTCGCTGTCGACCAGCGCACCCGGCCCCGCCGACGCCGCCACGTCCAGCCGCGGCACGGTGAACGCCCGCCGCTGTTGCGGCCCGCCCAAGGCCGCCTCGTCGACCCCGAAATAGTCCGCCAGCCGCCGCCGGTCGTCCTCCGCTAGTCGCCGCGGCGATCCACGCATCACGAACTGCTGCAGATAGGCCGCGTTGCGCCCGATCATCGCCGACAGCGCCGCCAGGCTGTCACCCCGCGCGTCGGCCAGGGCCTTCAGCCGCCCCCTTGGATCGTCCTGCTCCACGAGCCCGACCTTAGCGTAGGATTTTTCCTAGACAAGCGGAAACGATGAGAACATATGAGGAACATGATTCGCGGACTCGGGAGGGAGATGCATGTGCCTGCTGTTGAAGATCGATCGCTATCTGCGCGTGACCAAGATGTCGCGCAGCGAGTTCGGCCGGCGGACGGTCAACGATCCCCGGCTCGTGACCGACATGATGCGCGGCCGGATCGTCGGCCAGGATCTGGAACATCGCATCGAACGCTTCATGGCGGAGCGGCGCGCATGAGCCGTGGCCACGACCCGCATGCCAGGCTGTTGAAATCATTGGAACGCAGTGCGCGAAACTATGGCGTGGGTGCGACTTTTAGTGACTTTTCGGAAACGCCCTGGTCCAGCGCCACCTTCATTGGCTATCGCCTGACCATGGCGGTGATGGTCGATGGCGACGCTACCGCCTGGTTCGCCGCCCTGCCCGAGGAAGACGTGTCTGCGCCCGGCCGCCTCGTTGCCGACCTCGCGCTGCGTCGCGACGCGGACGCCATGCGGCTCGAACTGTTGGTGCTGCTGGAAGCCTGAATCAGGCTGCGCTACGCTGTCGCCATGACGATCACCTACCGCAGCTATCTGCGCCTGCCCGAACTGCTCGACGTGCAGAGCCCGTTGAGCGGCGTCCACGACGAACTGCTGTTCATCACCATCCACCAGGCGTCCGAACTCTGGATGAAATTGTGCCTGCATGAATTGGGTGAGGCGCGGCGACGGATCGCGGCGGATGACGTCGCACCGGCGCTCAAGATGATGGCACGGGTCAGCCGCATCCAGGCGCAGCTGATCCAGTCGTGGGAGGTGCTGGCGACGATGACCCCCGCCGATTACGCCGCGATGCGCGGCAAATTGGGGTCGAGCTCGGGGTTCCAGTCCGACCAGTATCGCAGCCTGGAATTCGTGATGGGCAATCGCAATCCGGCGATGGTCGACGTGTTCGACGAGGACGACGTCCGCGCCCGCCTGTCCGACGAACTCGCCCGCCCCAGCCTGTATGACGAGGCGTTGCGCCTGCTCGCGCGTCGCGGCCTGCCGATCCCAGCCGACCGGCTGGAGCGCGACTTTGCCCAAAGCGTCCCCCCGTCGCCCGACGTCGAAGCCTGCTGGGCGACGATCTACGGCCATCCCAACGATCATTGGGATCTGTACGCACTGGCCGAGAAGCTGGTGGACCTCGAATATCACGTGCAGTTGTGGCGGTTCGGCCATTTGAAGACGGTGGAGCGCGTCATCGGCTTCAAGACCGGGACCGGCGGCACCGCGGGCGTCCCCTATCTCGCGCGTGTGGTGGAACAGCGCTTCTTCCCCGAGCTGCTCAACGTCCGCACCAGCCTGTAGCATCGGGGCCACAGTGCTGACGTAACCGCGCCGTCACACCGATTTCATCTTGATATAACGTATCACGTCGCACAAACGCTTCGCACTTGCACAACGCCCGGGTCCGGGCCTGTTCTTACGCGGAGTATCCATGCGCACCTTCCTGCTCGCCGGCGCCAGCCTGCTCGCCAGCCCCGCCTTTGCCCAGACCGGCGCCCCCGAAGCCGCGCCGCAGGGCAAGGACATCATCGTGACCGCTGCCGTACCGCAGAGCGAGCGCGACGTATTGCAGGGCACCACCGTCCTGTCGGGCGAGCAGCTGACCCGCGAATTGCGCCCGACGATCGGCGAAACGCTCGCCCGCCAGCCCGGCGTGTCCGCGACATCGTTCGGCCCCAGCGCCTCGCGCCCCATCCTGCGCGGCTTCCAGGGCGACCGTATCCGCGTGCTGACCGACGGTATCGGCGCGATCGACGTCAGCAACACCAGCGTCGACCATGCCGTCATCATCGATCCGCTGCTCGCCGAGCGGGTCGAGGTGCTGCGCGGCCCGTCCGCCTTGCTGTTCGGATCGTCCGCGGTCGGCGGCGTCGTCAACGTCATCGACACGCGCATTCCGCGCACCGTGCCCGAAAACGGCTACCGCCTGAACGGCATCGCCGCCTACGGCTCGGCGGCGACCGAGCGGTCGGGCGGCGCTGCGGGCGACCTCGCGGTTACGAACAACATCGTGCTGCACGCCGACGGATCGTACCTCAAGTCGAACGACCTGCGCACCGGCCGCGGCTACATCCTCTCCCCCGCCGCCCGTGCCGCCGCACTCAGCCAGGTCGGCCTGCCGCAGGATACCGACGAACCGATCGACTTCGCCGCCTCGGCTGCGCTGCGGAACCGCCTGCCCAATTCGGCGTCGGAGACGTGGACCGCGGGTGCCGGCGCATCGATCATCACCGACACTGGCAATCTGGGCGTGTCGTACAGCCATTATGACAGCCTGTACGGCGTCCCCATCCGCTACGCGACCACGGTGGGTCAGGAACAGGAAGCGCCGCGCCTCTCCGTCGTCCAGAACCGCGTCGACCTGCGCGGCGAGGTGCAGACCGGCGGCGGCGTCCTCGAGAAGATCCGCGTCCGCGCCGGCCAGGCGAACTACCGCCACTTCGAACTCGAAGAGGACGGCAGCGTCGGCACCGCTTTCTACAACAAGGGCCTTGAGGGGCGTCTCGAGCTGGTCCAGGCCAATCGCGGCGGCTGGCAGGGCGCCAGCGGCGTTCAATATTTCAATCGCATCTTCAACGTCGTTGGCGACGAAGCCTTCCTGCCCAAGAACGAAACCAACCAGACCGGCTTCTTCACGCTGCAACAATATGCCAACGGCCCGTTCCGCGCCGAGGGCGGCCTGCGCTATGAGTTGACCGACGTCGCCGGTCGCGTGCCGGTGGGCAACGATCGCTTCTTCGGCGGCAAGCGCCATTTCGAGGCGCTGTCCGGCTCGATCGGCGCCTCCTATGCGATCGCCGACGGGGTGCGCATCGGCCTCAATGGGTCGCGCACCGAGCGCGCCCCCTCGGCGGAGGAGTTGCTGGCCAACGGCCCGCACGCCGGCACCCAGGCCTATGAGCTCGGCAACCCGAACTTCAGCCTGGAAAAGAGCTGGGGCCTCGAGGCGACGCTTCACGCGCACGGCGACGGCTTCAGCCTCGATGCCTCGGCCTATTACAACTGGTTCACCAACTACATTTCGGAAAACCGCGTCGACCCCGCCGTCTGCCTCGCCCGCACCGACGACCTGTCGGGCCTGCCTTGCTTCCAGTATCAGCAGGGCGACGCGCGCTATTACGGGTTCGAGGCCGACGCCTCGGTCCGCCTCGCGCGCATCGGCAAATACACGATCAACGCCGACCTGCTCGGCGATTACGTCCACGCCAATATCGTCGACGTCGGCCCCGTGCCCCGCATCCCGCCGGCCCGTGTCCTCGGCGGGCTCGAAGCGCAGGGCGACCGGCTGGGTGGCCGGATCGAGGCGGAGCATGTGTTCGCGCAAAATCGCCTCGCCGCCTTCGAAACCCGCACGCCGGGCTACACGATGGTCAACGCCAGCGCCTCGATCCGTCCGTTCGGGCAGGACAGCAAGACCAGCCTGCTGCTCTCGGCCAACAACATCTTCGATGTCTTGGCGCGCCGCCATTCGAGCTTCCTGAAGGACTTCGCGCCGCTCGCCGGCCGCGACATCCGTGTGACGCTGCGCTTCGGCCTGTAACCGCCGCTCGCCTCGCGCCCCTCGTCACCCCGGACCGGTTCCGGGGTGACGGGATGGATGCCCCCCTTGCCCCCTCCCCCAACCTCCCGTACCGGCTCTTCAAAAGGAGACGATGCGATGGCCGGCATGGGCAAGTTCGACTGGGCGGATCCCTTCCTGCTCGACGAGCAGTTGAGCGAAGACGAGCGGATGATCCGCGACACCGCGCGCGCCTATGCGCAGGATCGCCTCGCCCCGCGCATCGTCGAGGCGTTCCAGCACGAACATACCGACCCTGCGATCTTCCGCGAAATGGGTGAACTGGGGCTGCTCGGCCCGACCGTCCCGGAGGAATATGGCGGCGTCGGCGCCAGCTACGTCGCCTATGGCCTGGTCGCGCGCGAGGTCGAGCGGATCGACTCCGGCTACCGCTCGATGATGAGCGTCCAGTCGAGCCTCGTGATGTACCCGATCTACGCCTATGGTTCGGAGGAACAGCGCCACGCCTTCCTCCCCAAGCTCGCGAGCGGCGAATATATCGGCTGCTTTGGCCTGACCGAACCCGACGCAGGCTCCGATCCCGGCGGCATGACGACGCGGGCGCGCAAGGTCGATGGCGGCTATGTGCTCAACGGCGCCAAGACCTGGATTTCGAACAGCCCGATCGCCGACGTCTTCGTCGTCTGGGCGAAGAGCGACGCACACGGCGGCGCAATCCGCGGCTTCATCCTCACCAAGGGACTGAAGGGCCTGTCCGCGCCGAAGATCGAGGGCAAGCTCTCCTTACGCGCCTCGATCACCGGCGGCATCGTGATGGAGGATGTCGAGGTCGGCGAGGACGCGCTGCTGCCCAATGTCGAGGGGCTGAAGGGCCCGTTCGGCTGCCTCAATCGCGCGCGCTACGGCATCAGCTGGGGTGCATTGGGCGCCGCGGAATTCTGCTTCCACGCCGCCCGCCAATACGGCCTCGACCGCAAGCAGTTCGGCACCCCGCTCGCTGGCCGCCAGCTCTACCAGAAGAAGCTCGCTGACATGGAGACCGAGATCGCACTCGGCCTGCAAGCCTCGCTGCGCGTCGGCCGCCTGATGGACGAGGGGCGGTTCGCGCCCGAGATGGTCTCGATCGTCAAGCGCAACAACGTCGGCAAGGCGCTCGATATCGCCCGGATGGCGCGCGACATGCACGGCGGCAACGGCATCAGCGGCGAATATCAGGTCATGCGCCACGCGATGAACCTGGAGACGGTCAACACCTACGAAGGCGCGCACGACGTCCACGCGCTGATCCTGGGCCGCGCAATCACCGGCATCGCGGCGTTCTGAGGACGTCGCGAGAGGTTCCCAGGGGTTCGCCGGTCCGTCACCTCCCATCGTCACCCCGGCCTTGAGCCGGGGTCCCGCTTCTTTGACCGCACAGGCGTAGCGGGACCCCGGAACTAGTCCAAGGTGACGGAAGTGGGGCATTGCCTGAGCTAAGACGCCTCACACCTAGCATAACATTTGTTGTGCTCACTCGCCGCGCCGCTTACCCTCCCTCTAAACAGAGGGAGAGGACCCATGGCGCCACCACCGCTCACCGGGCTACGCATCGTCGAGATGGCCGGGATCGGTCCCGGCCCGTTCTGCGGCATGATGCTCGCCGACCATGGCGCGGAGGTGATCCGTATCGATCGCGGCCCCCAGCCGGGGTTCAGCGATCCGACCAAGGACCCATTGCTCCGCTCGCGTCGATCGGTGGCGATCGACCTCAAAACGCCGCAGGGCATCGCCGCGGTCCGCCGCATCGTCGCGAGCGCTGACGGCCTGATCGAAGGCTACCGCCCCGGTGTGATGGAGCGGCTGGGCCTCGGCCCCGACGTGCTGCTCAACGACAATCCGCGCCTCGTCTACGGCCGCATGACCGGCTGGGGACAGACCGGCCCCCTTGCCGCCGACCCTGGCCACGACATCGACTATATCGCCATCTCCGGCGCGCTCCATGCCTTCGGGCGCGCTGGCGACAAGCCGACGGCACCGATCAACATGCTCGGCGATTTCGGCGGCGGCGGCATGATGCTGGCATTTGGTATGCTCGCCGCGCTGCTCCACGCGCAACGCAGCGGCGAAGGACAGGTCGTCGACGCCGCGATGACCGACGGATCAGCACTGTTGATGAGCATGATCTGGGGCTTCCGCGGCATGGGACGGTGGAGCGACGCGCGCGGCACCAACCTGCTCGACGGCGGCGCCCCCTTCTACGACACGTATGAAACGCAGGATGGCAAATGGATCGCGGTCGGGGCGATCGAGCCGGCCTTCTACGCCGCGCTCCGCCGAGTCCTGGGCCTCAGCGATCCGCTTTGGGACCGCCAGCTCGATCCCTCCGCGTGGCCGGCGCAGCGCGACGGTCTGGCGGCTCTGTTCCGCACCCGGCCGCGCGATGCCTGGGTCGCAGCGTTTGCGGGCAGCGAGGCGTGCGTGGCCCCTGTCCTCGACTTCGACGAAGCCACCGCTCACCCGCATAATATCGCGCGGGGGACGCTGGTCGAGGCGGGCGGCGTGATCCAGCCCGCCCCCGCCCCGCGCTACTCGGCGAGCGCCACCGTGCCCCCCGCGCTGGGGAGCGAGCGGACCGATGCCGCCACGCTCGCCGATCTCGGCTTCACGCCCGCGGAGATCGCGAGCCTCGGCCTGTAGCTCAGGCCGTCACCGCCGACCGCCGTGCGTAGAGGCCATAGGCCAGGATCAGCGCGTAACAGATCGCCGGCAGCGTCAGCGACAACTGCATCGATCCGGTCGCATCGGCGATCAGGCCGGTCAACGGCGGGATGATCGCGCCGCCGACGATCGCGGTGGCGATGATGCCCGATCCTTCCGCGGCGCGCTTGCCCAGGCCTTCGCTGGCGAGGCTGAAGATCGTCGGGAACATGATCGAATTCATCAAGCCGATCGCGAGCAGCGCATAGCCCGAGATCGCACCCGTCGTGTTGGCGGAGATCAGGATCAGCGCGATCGCGCCCGTCGCCACGGCGGCGAGCACCTTGCCCGGCGCGACGCGCGTCAGCACCCACGAACCGATGAAGCGGCCGACCAGCGCCCCGCCCCAGTAATAAGGGACGTAATTGCCCGCGGCCTGATCGCCGATGCCGAACACCGACGCCTGCATCAGATACAGCACGATGACCGACCCGATCGCGACTTCCGCACCGACGTACAGGAAGATGCACGCCGCCCCCATCGCGAAGCGCGGGCGCTTCAGCAGGGTGAAGGCGTGGAAGATGCTGCCCGTCTGGTCCTGTTCTTCCTTCAGGCGGTTGCGGCGGGTCCACACGACGGCGGCGATCACCAGCAGCGCGACGGCGAGGCCCAGATAGGTGTGGACGATCGCCTGCGACGCTTCCTGCCGGTACGTCACCAGTGCCGCACCGCTGAGCGACGCCGCGCTGACGCTGGCGAGCCCGCCGAGGATCAGCGACGACCCGACGCGCGGGAAGATCGTGGTGCCGAGCGAGTTGAACGCCTGCGCGAAGGTCAGGCGGCTCGACGCCGTCTCGGGCTTGCCCAGCAGCGAGATCAGCGGGTTGGCGACGACCTGCACGATCGTGATGCCCGCGCCCAGCACGAACAGCGCCACCAGGAACATCGCGAACGTCGCGCTCTGCGCCGCAGGAATGAAGAGCAGGCAACCGACCATCATCGTGACGAGGCCGATCGACGCGGTGCGCATATAGCCCGCCTTGCGCACGATCGCCGCCGCGGGCAGCGAGAACAGCGCATAGGCCAGGAAGAACGCCGACTGGACCAGCATCGACGTCGCATGGTCGAGCGTGAACAGCTCCTTCAGCTTCGGGATGATGATGTCGTTGAGGCTGGTGATACCGCCGAAGATGAAGAATAGCGCGATGACGAAGATGCGCAGATCGGGCGCGTCATAGCCGTGCGCGGCATCGCCGCGGGCCGCGGCTTGGGTTGTGTCGACATGCATGGCCATGGGACTGGCAGCCTCTCCTGGGGAAGATTATGATCCCCAGCGCATAGGCGCCCGCCGCCATCGCTGGCAAGCCGCACCACCGACCCCCGGCATACCCGTCACCCGAATCGAAACCCCGACACCGCCCAGCCCATCACCACGTCGCGATAGTCGCAGAGCGCCGCATCGTCGGCGCCCGCCCCCAGCGCGACCATCAGCGGCAGCAGATGCTCGGCCTCGGGGTGCGCGAACCGGGCGTGCGGCAGCGTCTCCCACGCTGCCACCCTTACCGCGCGCCGCGCCGGATCGGGATCGGTCACGGCGGCGACCAGCGCATCGTCCCATTCGCGCGCGACCGGCGTCACCGCAGGCCCCCGCGCGCGCAGATTGTGGAAGCTCATCCCCGATCCGACGATCAGCACCCCCGCATCGCGCAGCGGCGCCAGTACCCGCCCGATCGCGATATGCGCGGCGGGGTCCAGGTCGGCCCGTAGCGACAGCTGGGCGAGCGGGATGTCGGCGTCAGGGTTGGCGACCATCATCGGGATGAAGACGCCATGGTCCCAGCCGCGCTGCGCCTCTTCGCCGACGGCATGCCCTGCCGCGCGCAACAGATCAGCCGCAGCACGTGCCACATCGACCGCCCCGGGGGCATCCCAGCGCAGGCGATAAGTGTGGTCGGGAAAGCCGTAATAGTCGAACAGCAACTCGGGTCGCTCACCGACATGCACCGTCAGATCGGGCGTCTCCCAATGACCCGATACCATCAGGATCGCGCGCGGCCGTTCGGGTAGCGATGCGACCAGCCCGGCAAGATACGCCTGCATCGGCCGCCACATCGGGTCGGGCGGCCCGCCATGCGGGTCCATGAAGAAGCACGGGCCGCCGCCATGCGGCACGAACAGCGTCGGAAGCGTCATGCCGCCAAGATCGCCGCACGCCGCCCCGTCCGCAATCGCTGTGGATCGAAACGCCGCGTTTCGCTTATGGGGCTTTCATGTCGCGCCTCACGGTCAACAACCAGCCGGTCGAATATCGGCTCGACCCCGCAACGCCGCTGCTGTGGGCGCTGCGCGACGCATCGAACCTGACCGGCACCAAATACGGCTGCGGCACCGGCGATTGCGGTGCCTGCACCGTCGATATCGACGGTCGTGCCGTCTTGTCCTGCCGCGTTCCCATCGGGGCGATCGAGGGCAGCTACGTCACCACGATCGAAGGGCTGTCGCGCGAACGCAACCACCCGCTGCAACTCGCCTTCATCGCCGCCAATGTGCCGCAATGCGGCTTCTGCATCTCCGGCATCATCATGGCGGCGTCGGTGCTGCTGAAGCGCGACACCGACCCCGACGAAGCAGCGATCAAGTCGGCGATCCGCAACCTGTGCCGCTGCGGGATCTATCCGCGACTGGTCGAGGCGATCCAGCGCGCCGCCCGCGCCGCGCGCGGTGAGGAAACCATCCCCGCCGGCGCCCGTCCCGGCATCGATCCCGCGGACGCCGCCCGCGTCGTCCCCGCGCTGGTGCCGCCGCCCACGCGGTAGGGGAAACGGGTCCGCTACGGGCCCAAGCTTTCGCAACGCTGACGAACCAATTCAGCTTCGGCACAGCGCCGGTGTGTCATTCCGACGTCATCATCGGGGCCGGCTCGTGCGCCGGCAGTGGAAGGACGAACGTTCGTCATGAAGAGCGTGATCAAGGCGTTGCTGGCTGCATCGATGCTGATGCCGGTTGCGGTGCAGGCGCAGGAGGTGGGCGAGCGCGGCCCGGGCGGTCCCGGCCGTCGTGGCGACTGGCAGGCGCCGGGTGGCCCACGCCCCGACGGCGGTCGTCCGCCGCTGTCGGCCGAGGTCGGCGTCGATGCCCAGATTCGTACCGAGCGCCCGCAATGGCGCGGCGAGCGCCCCGGCGGCCCCGATGGCGGTCAGTGGCGCCGCGACCGGCCCGGCGGCCCGGACGGCCAAGGCCCTGCGCCCGGCCCGGATCGGCGCCCCGGCCCCGATGGGCAACGCCCCGATTGGCAGCGGCCCGATCGCCCCGATCCCGGCATGGAGCGCCGCCCCGACTGGCAGCGTCCGGGCCGGCCCGGACCGGGCATCGACCCGGGTCCCCGCCCCGACTGGAATCGCCCCGGACCGGATCGTGCCGATCAGGACCGTCGCGACCGTGAACGCCAGGATTGGCAGCGTCGCGACCGCGAACAGCGCGACTGGCAGCGGCGTCAGGACATCGACCGGCGCTGGACCGAACAGCGCGGCTGGGATCAAGGCTGGAACCAGCGCGGCCGGTTCGACCGGCGTAACGACTGGGGCCGTAACGACTGGGATCGGGGCTGGCGCAACGACCGGCGCTACGACTGGGCGCGTGAGCGTGCAGCGAACCGCGGTGTCTTCCGCCTGCCGCGCTATTATGCGCCGTCGGGCTGGGGCTATGGCTACCGCCGCTTTTCGGTCGGCATCTCGCTGGCGCCGCTGCTCTTCTCGCAGAGCTACTGGATCGACGATCCCTTCGTCTATCGCCTGCCCGAAGCCTACGGCCCGTATCGCTGGGTGCGCTATTACGACGACGCCTTGCTCGTCGACGTCCGCAGCGGGCTGGTGGTCGATGCGGTCTACGGCATCTTCTACTGATCGATCGGCAGGATGACGGGAGGCCCGATGGCGACATCGGGCCTCTTGTCTTGTCCCTATCCCGACGGCATTTTCCCCGCGCCATGTTCTTCCGCAAGAAAGCCGCCGCCCCCTCGCCCGCACGCCGCGACACGGGTCGCGCGGTCGCCACCCGCCTTGCAGCCAATCCGCAGATGACGGCGGCCGAGGTGTCGGGCGTCGAACTGTTCTACCACCTCGATTTTCTCGATGCCGCCCAATGCGACACGCTGATCGCGATGATCGACGCGGACCGCCGGCCGTCGTCGCTGCTATCCGACCGCCCTGAATCGGATTTTCGTACCAGCGAAAGCTGCGACATGAATCGCTATGCGCCAGAGGTGCAGCCGATCGACGAATCGATCGCCGACCTGCTGGGCCTGCCGCACGAAAAGGGCGAGACGATGCAGGGCCAGCGCTACGCGCCCGGCCAGCACTTCCGCGCGCACCACGATTACTTCCACGACACCGAAAGCTATTGGCCGCAGATCCAGGCGTCGGGCGGGCAGCGGACATGGACCGCGATGATCTACCTCAACGACGTCGCCGAAGGCGGCGAAACCTGGTTCCCGCAGGCCGGCTTCAAGATCGCACCACGCCGCGGGCTGCTGCTCGCCTGGAACAACATGAACCCGGACGGGACGCCCAACACGCTGACGCTGCACGAAGGCATGGATGTAGTGGAGGGCACGAAATATATCGTGACCAAGTGGTTCCGCGAAGGATCATGGCTCAAGCGGGGATGAGGCTCGGACCGGCCGAACATCTGGCCACACCTAAACCGTCACCCCGGACATGATCCGGGGTCCCGCTTCTTTTGCGCGTACAGATCAGTGGAACGTGCCGCAGAGGATGCAGCGACAAAAGGCGAAATAAGCAAAAACGGATCATGGCGAAGCCATGACGTCGGACAGTGCTCAGCACCGCCGGCCGCGCAGCATGCCTGGCATGCTGCGGTGGGAGCCGGGACGACCCGCGGCGAAATCGTTGCGGCTGCTTCCTTCCGGACCTGACCGGGTTGGCGACGACCACGTCCGCCCGACTCCCGCGGCGCATATGGCGGGGTCGGGCGGCAGGATCAAGTGGTCAGATCAGCGCCATACGCGGAAGCAGCGCCGCACCGGCCCGTAATAGCCCGGCTGCAACCGGCAGACGACACGGCTGCGGCCGTAGCCATAACCGGGGCGACCCCAGCCCGGCCCGCGATCCCAGCCGGGACCGCGATCCCAACCACGGTGGCGACCCGGCCCACGATCCCAACCCGGACCGCGACCCCAACCGGGTCCGCGATCCCAGCCCGGTCCGCGATCCCAGCCCGGTCCGCCGCGCGGGCCATGCCAGCCATGCGGCCCCGGAGCGGCCTCGGCCGGGGCGGCGGCGACGACAGTGCCCGCGGCGAGCGCAGCGGCACCGAATAGAGCGACAAGCTTCATGATCGAACACTCCCTCTCATGAACCCGCCAAAGCGGGCATGAGCGTACAATCGCCGATCCGCGATGCACGATCCCTGAACCCGTCGTTGTCCAACCGTCAGGAAAGGCGGGAGCATTTTGGTGGGATCAACGATGAGATGCGCCACAGGCCCCCCTTATCCGTCACCCCGGACTTGATCCGGGGTCCCGCCTTTTCTGGGCCAGCGAACAGAAGCGGGATCCCGGCTCAAAGCCGGGATGACGGGTAACCCCTACCCCGGCACCCGCACCGTCAGCCCGTCGAGCGCTGCACTCAACCGGATCTGGCACGCCAGCCGGCTGGTCCGCGTCGCCTGCGGCACCATGTCGAGCAGGTCTTCCTCCTCCTCCCGCGGCGGCGGCAGGCGATCGGCATCCTCGGCCGCGACGATCACGTGGCAGGTCGCGCATGCCATATCGCCATCGCACGTCCCCTCCAGCGGCTGCCCGTCCGCCTGCGCCACGTCGAGCAGCCGCGCGCCCTCGACGCCCTTCGCATCGCGCACGCTGCCGTCCGTCCCGATGAACCGCACCCGGATCACACCACCCCCTGCGCCCGCGCCGCCGCGGCGATCGCCTCCAACGCCTGCTCCAGTTCGTCCTCGGTCGTGTAGCGCCCCCAGCCGAGCCGGATACTCGACCGCGCCTGCGTTTCGCTGAGACCCAGCCCGCGCAGCACATGGCTAGAACGCCCCGATCCGCTCGCGCACGCCGACCCCGCCGAAAAGGCGATGTCGCGGCAATCGGACATCAATCGCGCCACATCCAGCCCGTCACGCCGCACGTTGAGATTGCCGCGATAGCGCGGCTCGACCGCACCGTTGATCGTCCACCCGCGCAGCCGCTCGATCGCCCGGGCCCACAATCGCTCGACATGCGCTGCGTCTGCGTCCCACCGCTCCGCCATCAATCGCGCCGCCACCCCGAAGCCGACACAGAGCGCCGGCGACAGCGTGCCCGATCGCCCACCCTCCTGGTCGCCACCGTGCAGCAACGGCGCCAGCGTGACGCCATCGCGCACCCACAGCGCGCCGATCCCCTTCGGCCCGTAGATCTTGTGCGCCGACACCGCGACCAGATCGACATGCTCCGGAATCGCCACGCGACCATAGCCCTGCACCGCATCGCACAGCATCAGCGCAGATCCGGCCTGCGCCCGCGCGGCCAGCTCCGCGATCGGTTGCACCACCCCAATCTCGTTGTTGACGAGCATCGCCGCGACCAGCCCACCCTCAACCGACACGTCCGTCGCGGCGACGAGTCCGTCCTCACCGACTCCCAACACCGACGCCGCCCGCCCCGACGCCCGCACCGTATCGAGAACCGCGGCATGTTCCGTCGCCAGCGTGACGATCGCCCCCTGCGTTCCCTTGATCGCCCAGTTGAGCGCCTCGGTCGCTCCGCTGGTGAACACCACGCGCCCGCCCGGCGGCAGCAGCGCCGCGACCTGCGCGCGCGCCACCTCGACCGCCGCCTTGGCGGCCCGGCCGGGACGGTGCGGCGAATGCGGGTTGGCGTGCTGATCCGCCAGCCAGGGCAGCATCGCCGCCAGCGCTTCCGGCGCGAGCGGCGTCGTCGCCTGATAATCGAGGTAGATCACGGCGCCCGCCGCATCTGCTTCGCCATCGCGCGCCATGCCGCGATAAAGGCGTCGACCTCCGCCTCGGTCGTCGTGCGGCCAAAGCTCACCCGGATCACCTCGCGCCCCGCCTCTGCGCTCCAGCCCATCGCGGCGAGCACATGGCTCGGCTTCATGCTCCCGCTCGAGCACGCACTGCCCGCCGAGACTGCAAAGCCGGCGCTGTCGAGCAGAATCAGCTGCGCCGCCGCCGCGGACCCGCGCAACCGATACGAACCGATCGCCGGATGACGCAGCACGCTCTCCGCGACCACCTCACCGCCCGATCGCCGGATCGCATCGTCCAGCTTCGCCCGCAGCGCGCCATGATCCGGCTCCGGCTCAGCCAACGCTGCGGCATAGCCGAGCACCCCCGGCAAATTTTCGGTGCCGGGCCGGTAGCCCCGCTCCTGCCCCCCGCTCGGATGCAGCAGTGCCAGATCGCGCACCAGCAGCGCCCCCACGCCCGGCGGCCCGCCGCGCTTGTGCGCCGACAGCGCAACCATGTCGGCAAGGTCGGCCAGTTCGGCCGACGCCGGCATCTGCGCCGCATCGACGAGCAACCATCCCCCCGCCGCATGCACGCGCTCGGCGATCGCGGCCAGCGGCTGGCGCACCCCCGTCTCGCTGTTCGCCCATTGCACGCAGACCAGCGCCGGCCCCGCCGCCACCATCGCCTCCAGCGCCGCAAGATCGACCAGCCCGTCGCGGCCCACCGGCACCACACCCGCATCGCCCCCGGCCCTCAGCGCGGCATCATGCTCCACCGCGGTCATCAGCCGCCGCGGCGCGGTCGTCCGCCCGAGGGCGATGCCGAGCGATTCACTCGCCCCGCTGGTCAGGATCGTCTCCCCCCGCCAGCCATGGGCCGCCGCGATCGCGCGCCGCGCCTCCTCCAGCGCCGCACGCGCCGCGCGCCCTTCGCGATGCGGCGACGACGGATTGGCCCACAGATCGAATCCCTTCGCCACAGCCGCGCGCGCCGCGGCGGTCATCGGCGTCGTCGCGGCATGATCCAGGTAGAGACGGTCGGGCAGGATTCGTTCCAATTGCGAAAACGGGTGTGCGGCCTATATAGCGCGCAACATTCTGCGCATACCCGCGCGCCCCTTATCTGTGGCGAGACCCATGCCCGAAGTCATCTTTCCCGGCCCCGAAGGCCGTCTCGAAGGGCGTTTCGCCCCCGCTCCCCGTCCCCGCGCACCGGTCGCTATGATCCTGCACCCGCACCCCAGCGCGGGCGGCACAATGAACAACCGGCTGGTGCAGGAGCTCTACAAGACGTTCCAGCGCCGCGGCTTCGCGACGCTGCGCTTCAACTTCCGCGGCGTCGGTAAGAGCCAGGGTACGTTCGACAATGGCGTCGGCGAACTCAGCGACGCGGCAAGCGCGCTCGACTGGGTGCAGAGCTTCCACCCCGAAGCCTCGACCACCTGGATCGCGGGCGTCAGCTTCGGCGCGTGGATCGGCATGCAGTTGCTGATGCGCCGCCCCGAAATCCGCGGCTTCATCTCGGTCGCGCCGCCAGCCAACATGTACGACTTCAGCTTCCTCGCCCCCTGCCCCTCGTCGGGCATCATCATCCAGGGCGAAGCCGACGAAGTCGCGACGCCTGGCGCGACGCAGAAGCTGGTCGACAAGCTGCGCACCCAGAAGCATATCACCATCCACCACGACACGATCCCGAAGGCGAACCACTTCTTCGAGAACGAGACGCCCGAACTGATGCGCTCGGTCGACAATTATCTGGATATGCGGCTGGACCCGAACTCGCCGATCCGGTGAGGCTGGCGTAGCGGAATAGCGGCACGCTAATCCGCGTCTCGGCCGCCAGCCCGGCCAGCGGGGCGCAGCCCCGACTGACGGCATAGGCTTCGCCTATGCCGGGCGACCAGCGGTTCCCAAATTCCTCCCCCGCCAGGGGGAGGTGGCACGCCAAGGGCGTGACGGAGGGGGAGGACACGACGCCCCTATCCGTTGCCGCGGCACTGGGCATACCGCCGCCACGAGGCTCTGAAATCCCGAGCACAGGGCGTCCGCGGAAACGCCCCTCCACCATTCGCTACGCGAACGGTCCCCCTCCCCCGCTAAGGCGAGCGAGGACCTACAACATCACATCTGCCAGATCAGCACATTCCCCAGCAGCACGGCGGACATCACCAGCAACAGCACCGCCTTCTTCCGGTCGCCGCCCCGCGCCAGCAGCGCGCCGCCGCCGATCAGGCAGGCGAAGCACCCCAGCATCGCGATCGCCGGTGCGGCACGCGCGACCGATCCCAGCGGTCCGTCCATCAGAACGGCAGCTTGAAGCCCGGCGGCAACGGCAGGCCGCTCGTCATCTTCGACATTTCGGCGCCCGATGCCGCATCCGCCTTGGCCCGCGCATCGTTAAACGCGGCGGCGAGCAGGTCTTCCAGCATCTGCTTCTCGCTCACCTCGATCAGCGAATCGTCGATCGCGATGCCGATGATCCGGCCCTTGGCGGTCGCCTTCACCTTCACCAGGCCGCCGCCCGACACACCCTCGACCTCGATCGTGTCGAGCTGGTCCTGCGCCTTTTGCAGCTCGCTCTGGACGTTCTGCGCCATCGCGAGGATTTCATCGAGGTTCTTCATGCCACACTCCGTTTACCGGGCCAGGTTTCCAGCTCCGCGTCGGGAAACGCCGCCAACGCCGCCTGTACCAGCGGGGTCGCCAGGATCGCCTGCCGCGTCGCCTCTTCCTCGGCCTTGTCCTTCTCGCGCAAGGTAGGCGCGCCGGGCGCATCCTCCAAGGCTATCTTCCACACCTGCCCGGTCGCGCGCTTCAGCGCATCCGCGGCATCGCGCAGCGTATCCGCAGACATCGGCCGCGATCCACTTAGGATCAGTTCGGGCGGTTCGTACCGCACGACGCGCGCGCCATAGCCCAATTGGGCGGCGACGGCGTGATGCCCCTTGTCCTCCAGCATCGCAACCAGCGCCTCGAAGTCCGCCGGCATGGCTGGCTTTTCATCGATGACCGCAACCGGCGCAGGCGCCGGGGCCGCCGCCGGGGCGGACGCGGGCGCAGCGCCACCGATCTTGCCGCTCGCGATCTGCTTCGCCAACTCGCCCGGATCGGGCAGGCTGGACGCATGGATGACGCGCAGCAGCGCCATCTCCGCCGCCTCGATCGGCAGCACCGCCTTGGCAACCTCGTCATGCCCCTTCAGCATCAGCTGCCACAGCCGGTGCAGCGCCGGGAAGGAAAGGCTCGCCGCCCATTCGCTGCGCGCCTGCCGTTCCTCGACCGGCTGCGCCGGGTCCTCCGCCGTGCCGACTTTGGCGAGCGTGATGCCGTGTACCGTCTCCAGCAACGCACGCAGCACCGATTGCGGATCGACGCCATAGTCATATTGCCGCCGCAGGCTGGCGAGCGCGCCCGCCGCATCGCCGGCCAGCAGCAACGCCATCAGGTCACGCACCGCGCCACGATCGGACAGGCCCAGCATCTGCCGCACCGCCGCTGCGCTGACCCCGCCGCCCTCCAGCCCGGCGTGCGCAATCGCCTGGTCCAGAATCGACAGGCCGTCGCGCGCCGACCCCTCCGCCGCGCGCGCAATCAGCATCAGCGCTTCAGGCTCCGCCTCGACACCCTCCTCACGGCAGACGAAGGCGAAATGCTCGGCCAATTGCTCTGCCGAAATGCGCCTAAGGTCGAACCGTTGGCAGCGCGACAGCACCGTGATCGGCACCTTGTTCACCTCCGTGGTGGCGAACAGGAATTTGACGTGCGCGGGCGGCTCCTCAAGCGTCTTCAGCAGCGCGTTGAACGCGTTCTTCGACAGCATGTGGACTTCGTCCACGATGTAGATCTTGTAGCGCGCGCTGACCGCCGCATAGCGCGCCGCGTCGATGATCTCGCGCACGTCGTCGACGCCGGTGTGGCTGGCGGCGTCCATCTCGATCACGTCGATATGGCGGCCTTCGGCGATGGCGCGGCACGGCTCGCACACCCCGCACGGATCGATCGTCGGCCCGCCCTGCCCGTCCGGCCCGACACAGTTGAGTGCCTTGGCGATCAGCCGCGCGGTCGACGTCTTGCCCACCCCGCGCACCCCGGTCATCAGGAACGCATGCGCCAGCCGGTCGCGCTTGATCGCGTTGCCCAGCGTCGTCACCATCGCATCCTGCCCGATCAGCTCGGAAAAGGTCTGCGGACGATATTTGCGCGCGAGCACGCGGTAGGGGTTGGCCTTCGCAGGCTGGGGCGGTTCGCCAAGGTCAAAGGAATCGGCCATCACGTTCCTCTATAGGAGCGCAAGGGGTTGGTGTCGAAGGGCGGACGATGGTCCAGGCGCTCGTGGCGCGCTATGCTTCGGCGATGACGTCGCTGTCGCATCTGTTGAACGCATTCCTGTCGACACTCCTGCTCGCCGGGCTCGGCAATTGGGCGATCAGCCGCTTCGCGCCGAACGCCCCGGCCCGGTTCGGCGCGTTTATGCTGGCGATCGGTTATGCGATCGCACGCTTGAGCGGCGAAACGCCCACGTGGATGGCAGACGCGCGGCTGCCGCGTGCGGCAGGCGTGGCAGTTGCGCTCGCGCTCATATGGTATTGGTGGTTCCGACGGCGTATGCCAGCGGATCGGTAGCCGGCGGACCAGCCGTCGGAATATGATCCGCGCGAGTCCGCCACGCATATCGTTTGACGGTCGCGCTCTGCGGCTCAACCATTTTCGGAAAATTCAACTCCCATGTCCCCCGTTCTCGGCGTCACCCACTCGATTCTCGGCCAGCCCTGGCATTGGCGCAGCCTTGCCGCCGACGGGCGCGACGGCTTCGGCACCGACGATCTGGTGACGCAGTTGCTGCTCGCCCGCGGCGCCCCGCGCGAGGCGCTGGAGCAGCATCGCGCACCCTCGATCCGCGCGTTCATGCCCGACCCCTCGGTCTTCCGCGACATGGACCGCGCCGCCGCCCGCCTCGCCGACGCGGTCGAAGCCCGTGAGAGCATCGCCGTCTTCGGCGATTATGACGTCGACGGCGCCACCTCCGCCGCCCTTCTCATCCTCGTTCTGCGCGACCTCGGCATCGAGGCGCGCCCCTACATCCCCGACCGCCTGCTCGAAGGCTATGGCCCGTCGGGCGACGCGCTCGTCCGCCTGGCCCACGAAGGCGCCTCGCTGATCGTCACCGTCGATTGCGGCGCGCAGGCATTCGACGCGCTCGCCATGGCGCACGCCCACCCGGTCGACGTCGTCGTCGTCGACCATCACAAATGCGCCGCCGCCCTCCCCCGCGCGCATGCTCTGGTCAATCCCAACCGGCTCGACGAGGACGAAGGCGCCGCGCATGGCCACCTCGCCGCGGTCGGCGTTTGCTTCCTGCTCGCCGCCGCGTTGATCCGCGAGCTGCGCCGCCGTGGCTTCTTCGTCAGCCGCGCCGAACCCAAATTGATCGATCATCTCGATATCGTCGCGCTCGGCACCGTCGCCGACGTCGCGCAATTGCGCGGCCTCAACCGCGCTTTCGTCGCGCAGGGGCTGAAGGTCATGGCGCAGCGCCGCAACATCGGCCTCGACGCGCTGATCCAGGCATCGCGCCTCACCCGCGCGCCGACGTGCAGCGACCTCGGCTTCGCATTGGGGCCCCGGATCAACGCGGGTGGCCGCGTCGGCCGGGCGGACCTCGGCGTGCGCCTGCTCACCACGCAAGATCCCGCCGAAGCCCGCACGATCGCCGAAGAGCTCGACCGCCTCAACGATGAGCGCCGCCTGATCGAAAGCGGCGTGCAGGAAGCCGCCGACGCGATGATCGCGAGCGACCGCGCGGTCGCAGTCGTCGCAGGCGAAGGCTGGCACCCCGGCGTCATCGGCATCGTCGCCGGGCGATTGAAGGAAAAGCTCGGCCGCCCCGCGATCGTCATCGCGATCGACGAACATGGCGTCGGCAAGGGATCGGGCCGGTCGATCGCCGGCGTCGACTTGGGCGCCGCGGTACTCGCTGCCAAGGAGCACGGCCTGCTTGTCGCTGGCGGTGGCCATGCGATGGCGGCAGGCCTCACCATCGCTGCCGACCAGGTCGCCGCTTTCACCGACTTTCTAGAAGAGCGCCTCGCCGCCGCCGTCACCCGTGCGATCGGCGAGCGTGCGCTGCTGGTCGACGCCGTGCTCGCCCCCGGCGGCGTCAATCCGGCACTGGTCGATTCGCTCGATGTCGGCGGTCCCTATGGCATGGGCTGGCCCGCGCCGCGCATCGCCGCCGGCCCGGTGCGCATCATCAAGGCCGACGTCGTCGGCAACGGCCACGTCCGCGCCATCGTCGCGGGTGACGACGGCCGCAGTTTCAAGGCGGTCGCCTTCCGCGCCGCCGACAGCGCGCTGGGTCAGGCGCTGCTCGCCGCCGCCCCGCACCGTCGCCTGTGGGTCGCTGGCCGCGCCAAGATCGACGATTGGGGCAGCCGCCCCGTCGCCGAACTGCATCTGGAAGACGCCGCCTGGGCCGATTGACGAAAAGAGGCTTGACCGACGGCCCCGCCTCCCCTAACCGCCCCCAACGCCTTCACGGCCCCTTCGTCTAGCGGTTAGGACGCGGCCCTTTCACGGCTGAAACACGGGTTCGATTCCCGTAGGGGTCACCAGCGCTCGCCGGAACGGCGGATGTGCGCGGTTCAGGCGGTCCTCCTGCACGCTTTACCCATCCTTGTGTGCAACGGATGCGTACAATGTGGTCCGTATGACCACCCCTGAAAATATTCTTGCACCGGCATTTTCTTCGTTCGGCCCGTCATCCTCGCTGCGCTGCGCCGCCCGCGCTGTCTGAATTGATCCCGCACGGGGCCGCATCGTACCACCCTCCGTCCTAGTTACCGGCTCTGGGGCGCTTTTCCCCAGGCTTTCCCTGTCGCCGAACGGACCATAGCTGCAAACACGGCCAGCCAAGACGGTGCCGACCGTCACCCAAGTCTATAAAAACTAGGCAAGATGCAAGACGCGCGAAACAAACCGCGACGACGATGCGGCGGCCGCGATCGGCCGGCTCAGCCCGGCCGGTTGGCGAGCACCACGTCGATCAAGCCCGGGAAGCGCCGGTCGAACTCGTCCCGGCGCAACTTGTTGATCATCTCGCGGCCGGCCTGCGTCGTCTCGATCAGCCCGGCCGCGCGGAGCAACTTCAAATGGTTGGACAGCGTGCTTTTCGGGATCGTCTCGCACGGCGCGGCATCGGTGCAGCTCAGCCGCTCGGTCGCGGCAAGCCGCGCCACCATGGCCAGCCGATTGGGATCGGCGAGCGCGTGCAGCGCCAGATCGAGCGGAACGTCCTCCAGCCGGGGGTGCGTGAAGCGGGCCATGCCGTCGATATAGGACGCCGCAGCGAATTTAATAGTTCGGTATTATTGAACGATTGAAACGTCACCCCATTTCTCGCCTGCCGACAGCGCACGATGCCGTGATCGCGGGCCAGCATTTTTGGAGATTTTATATGTCGATTCAGGGCAGGACAGCGCTCGTCACCGGTGGATCGCGCGGCATCGGCTCGGCCATCGCCAAGCGGCTGGCGGCAGAGGGCGCGACCGTGGCGATCACCTATGCGGGCAACAAGGCTGCGGCCGACGCCACGGTGGCGGCGATCGAGCGTGCGGGCGGCACCGCCTTCGCCTTCCAGGCCGATGCCGCCGATCCGGCGTCGCAGCGGGCCGGTGTCGAACAGGCCGCCGCGGCTTTGGACGGGATCGACATTCTGGTCCACAATGCCGGGGTCGCCGAGTTCGCGTCCGTCACCGAGGACACCGACGAAACGTACGACCGCCAGTTCGCCGTGAACGTGAAAGGCCTGCATGTCGGCACCCGCGCGGCCCTGCCGCACCTGCGCGACGGTGGCCGGATCATCCTGATCGGCAGCATCTCGGGCGAAATGGCCTTCCCCGCGACCACGGTCTACAGCGCGACAAAGGCGGCGGTGGCCGCACTGGCGCGCGGCTGGGCCAAGGACCTCGCCCACCGTCACATTCTGGTCAACACCGTGCAGCCGGGGCCGATCGACACCGACATGAACCCCGCCGACAGCGACTTCGCCGCACAGCTGCTGCAATCCATACCACTCGGCCGCTATGGCACGGTCGAGGAGATTGCGGGGGCGGTCGCCTTCCTCGCCGGCCCGGATGCCAGCTACATCACCGGCACCACGCTCAACATCGATGGCGGTGCGACGGCCTGACGGCCAGCCTGGACGTGCCGGCCACAACAACCGGCACGTCCAGGCCCACGTATGTCCGCCGCGGTCGGGCGGACGCCCCCTCGTCGATCTCCACGCCGTCGGGCAGGCAGGATTTACCGGAAGGAGATGCCCGCAGTCAGCAGGAAGGAGCGCGGCGGCAAATAGTTGAACTGGTCGAGCTGGCCATAGCCCGACTGGTATTTCGTGCCGTTGATGGTCGTCGTCGGTGCGCCGGTGATGCTGGTTGCGATCTGCGTCACGGCGCGGCTGTTGAAGACGTTGTTCACCGTCACGCCCAGCTTCAATCCGCCCTCGAACGTCTGGCTGATCGCGAACTGGCCGATGCTGTAGGGGCGAATGCGATAGAGGCGGAACCCGGGGCTGCCGTTGTAATCATTGGCATATTGCGAGCCGGTATATTTCTGGTCGAACGACACGCGGAAGCCGTCCTTGCGGAAGATGAAGCCCGCTGCCGCGGTGGCGAAGGGCGCCTTGCCGATCTGCGCATCGGTCTGCTCGCTGCGCGCCTGGTTGTAGCTGACATTGCCGAACAGGGTCAGGCCATGGATCGGCATGACGCTGAGCTGCCCCTCGACGCCCTTGTATCGGACCTGCCCCTGGTTCACGAGCAGCGTCTGGTCGCAGCCGGTGGTCGTGCAGGTGCCGATCTTGTTGTCGACGTTGATGATATAGCCATCGACATCGAGCGAGACGCCGTGCCCGTGCCAGACGGTGCCGATCTGATAGTTGGTGGTCGTTTGCGGCTTCAGCTGATCGAGCGCGGTGACGAGCTGGCCCGAAGCGGAATAGAAGCTCGACAGGTCGGGCACGTACATGCCCTGCGCGTACTGGCCATAGAAGGACCAGCTGTTCGTCACCAGCCAATTGGCGGTCAGGAACGGCAGCGTCTTGGTCCAGGTCGCGCGGAGGTCGAGCGGCGTGCGGGTCTTCTGTTGCAGGACCGCATCCACGCCGCGGGTGAAGTGGACATATTTCACGCCCGGCGTGATCGACACGCCGTCGACCGGGCGGATCTCCATCTCGCCGAACAGCTGATACTGGTGCCAGGTCGAATGCTGCGCAAAGTTGATGTTCGCCTGCGAAATCGGCGGCAGCGCGCTGGTCGCGGCCGTGCCGCTGGCGAACTTCTCGTTATAGCTGGGCAGGCTGGTGGTGCGGTCGAGGTCGAAATTGTGGCGATCGGTGACGGCATATTCGTACCAGCCACCCAGCCGCAGCTTGCCGAACCCGAAGTCGTAATCCGCCTGGCCTATATAGCCGAAGACGCGGTATTTGTTGAGCTTGTCATAGCCCAGCACGTCGTTGCCACCCGACACCGCGACATAAGGCGAGGCTGCCGTGCCCGCGCCGGTGAAGCCGGTGACGACACCGTTCGACTTGACGATGAACACCGGCAGCGTGCCGCCCTTGGGCACGCCGAAGGACGAGCTGCCATTCCCCGACAGCGTGTTGTTCGTATAGCCATACACGTACGCGCGATTGTCGAGCGTCAGCCCGCCGCCAAGGTTGCTCTGTAGACGCAGGTACGAAAAGTCCGTCGTCTTGTCGGTGCGGTTATATTCCCAATAATCGTGCTGAGTCGGATTGTTGCCGAGCCCGTAATTGAAGCCATATTGCCCGACCTGCGACGTCGCACCACAGCCGCGCCCGCTCAGCTGCGTCAACGGCTGGCCATCGGCACCCAGCGCGGTGGTGATCGTCGCCGTCGGATTGGCGGCGTTATAGGCGTCGGTCGCCGCGCTGCCGCAGGTCGCGCCCTTCAGCACGTCGGACTGATAATAGAAATTGCGGTTCCAGCTGCTCATCACGGTCAGCGTGTTGGCGCTGCCGATCGGCACGACGGCCTTGCCGAACAGGTTCTTCGATCCGACCGGCGAATAGCTGAGCGCGCCGTCGGACTGGAGATACTGGCCGGTCAGCACGATGCGTGTGCCGCCGAGCTTGTCGATGCTGCCGCTTTCGAACAGCGCGCGGCCGATGAAGGTGTTCCAGTTGCCGACGATCGCCTCGCCGCGCAGCTCCGCATCCGCCGTCGCGGCGCGCGAATACATGTTGATGTTGCCGCCATAGCTCGCCTGGCCGAGCTGGCTGGCGTTGCCCGGACCGCGATCGACGACGATCGTCTCGATCGTGTTCGACGGGAAGAAGGCCGTCGAATGGTGCGTCGGGTTGTTGGTGTCGGCAAAGGGGATGGAGTCGTAGGTGACGTTATATTCGCCATCCTGGAAGCCGCGGATCGTCGCCTTGGTTTCCGACAGGCCATAGCCGTTGCCCGCGCCGGAGATCGACACGCCCGGCGTCAATGCGATCAGCTCGTTCACGTCGGCCGTGGCGGCGCTGTTCTCGATGAAGTCGCGGCTGACCGCCGATTGCGGCTGCGTCGTGGTGAGCGAGGCGGTGAGCGGCGCCGCCTGGGCGGTGCGCGATCCGGTGACGATGATGTCGGACGTGGTCAGCGATTGCTTGTCATTGGCCTGCCCCGCCTGGTCGGCGCTGGTCGATTGCGGCACGGCCGTCGCCGTCGGCTCGCTCACCGGCACGGCGACCGGGCCCGCAACGGGATCGGCATGCGCCAGCGTCGGCAACGCGAGCGTGGTGGCCGCCAGCAGAGCGGCGCGGAACGGAACATGGGTCATCATCGGGTCCTCGGACGAAAGGGAAGTGCGGTCAGCGGCGGGCGAGTTCGGCGCGGGCGGCCGCGACCTGATCGGCCAGGCGCGGGTCGTGGAGCAGCCGGTCGGCGACCAGCTGGCCGACCGCGTGGCCCGCCTCGACATCGGAGGGGTAGTGGACCGCGCAGATCTCGCGCCCCTCGGCATAGTCGCGCGACCGGTCGAGGATCGCGGCGGCGCGATCCGGCATCAGCTGCGCCAGCGTCCAGCCGGTCGACCAGGCGAAGGCCGAATGACCGCTGGGATAACTGTCATCGACCCCCTTGCCCTTGCCGCAATGCGGCAGCGTCGGGTCGGTGCGGTACGGGCGGATACGGCGGAAGTGATCCTTGGCGCGATCGACCACCGCGTCGGTCTCGGTATCGACGCGAGCGAGCAGCGCGGCGGTGGCGGGCAGCGCGGTCAGGTCGCGCCCCGTCACCGCGTTGAAGGCGTGCGGCCCCTTGTCATGCCCATCGGCATCGGCGCGCGCGATCCGCTCCGCCGGTGCCGCCTGATGCAGCGCGCGCAGATAGGCGAGTTCCTGCCGCGCCACGACCGAGTCCTGCGCGGGCGGCGGCGCGATGATCGCGGTGGGCGCGAAGGCAGCCGGATCGAGCAGCGACGCCGCGGGCCGTCCGTCATGCTTGGCGACCGCAGCGGTTGCGAGCAGGCCGAGCGCGAGCGCGACCGGCATCCCGTATCGGATATGCATCATGGTATCCCCCGACCGGTCGGCGGCCCCCTCCCGCCGGGGCACGACCGTGTCGAGCGGCGCGCTAGGTGCGCTGTATGACCGATCCGTGACAATCGGGCGCCGGGGCGGGCAAAGCGTGCCTACATTGCAAACTTAGAATGAAAGCATCGCCGGCCTGTCACATTGCGGGTGTCAGGGCGACGCCACCTGCCCCCCATGATGGATATGCGTCGATGCGCCGTTGGCACCGCCTGCTCGCCCCCTGGTTCGCGCTCCTGCTGCTGCTGCTCGCCGCGACCGGGCTGGCGACGCAGGCGACCGACCTGCTCGATCGCGCGCCGGCCAAGACGGCATCCGCCGATGCGCCGGCGGCGCCAAGCGCGATGAAGAGCTGGAACCGCTGGTTCAAGCACATCCATTCAGGCGAGACATTGGGCCCGGCGGGTATCGCGCTCAACATCGGCGGCGGCGCCGCGCTACTGTTCTTCGCGGGCTCAGGGTTCTGGATGTATCTAACGATGTGGCTCAACCGGCGGCGGAACCGGCGCAAGCGTCAGGCGGCATAAGCGGCAGCGCGATCCGGGCGGCGAGACCCGGCCGGGCATCGTCCAGCCGCAGCGTGCCGCCGTGGAAGCGGACGATCGCCTGGACGATCGCCAGCCCCAGCCCGCTGCCGCGCGTTTCCGCCTGGGCCGCGCGCTCGAACGCCTGCACCACGCGCGCGCGGTCGGCCTCGGCCAGCCCCGGGCCATCGTCCGCCACCGTGATCCGCGCAAATCCGCCGTCCGACGCCAGCGACAGGCGCGCGCGGGTGCCGCGCGGCGTATGCGTCACGACATTGTCGAGCACGTTGACCAGCATCTGCCCCAGCAGATCGGCGTCCCCCGCCACCATCGGCCGCGCCCCCGCCTCCAGCGTCAGCGTGCCATCGTGGTCGGCCAGCACGGGCTCCATCGTCTCGGCGACATCCTCGATCAACGCACGCAGATCGAGCGGGGCGAGCGCCGCCGGATGCCGCCCGCCCTCGATCTCCGCCAGCCGCAGCAGCGCGTCGAAGATGCGGATGATCGCGGCGCATTCGCGCTCCGCCCGCTCCAGCACGGCGGGCTCCTCCGCGCCATTGCGCAGGATGCCGCGCAGCCGGGTGAGCGGCGTGCGCAGATCGTGCGCCAGGTTGCTCGCGAACAACCGCTGGCAGCGGACCAGATCGTCCATCCGGTCGAGCATCCGGTTGAGGCTGTCGGCCTGTCCTGCGAACACGCCGTCCAGCCCCTGCGTCGGCACCCGGCGGCTGAGGTCGCCCCCCGCGATCGCATCCGCCGTCTCTTGCGTCGCGGCGAGCCGCACCGCAATCAGCCGCGCGAACACCAACGTCACCGCGACGCCGGTCACTGCGGCGGCGAGGGACAGCGCGACGACGACCCAGGGCAGGAGTTCGTGCAGCGATTCCCCCGCCTCGCTATGCTGAACGATGACGAGCAGGCTACCGCTCGGCAGCCGCGTCGCCAGCGCCCGGCCCTTTTGCGTGCCGCGCCCACCCGCATGGAAGCGGACGTTGGAATAGCCGAGCGGCGGCGGCGCGATGTCGAGCCGCCCGGCGATCCGCCTGCCGTCCGCGCCGAACAGCACATAGGTGCGCTGGCTCAGCACCTTGCGCCGCTGCCAGTCGACGATCTTCGCGGCGACCACCGCATCGGTCACCGGCTGGCCATGGCCCAGCCCCAGATATTTGGCGGCATGCGCGCGCAGCGACGTGTCGACCCGGCGCGCGATCCACGCATCGGCGACGCTGAACCCGATCACCCCGACCAGCGCCATCATCACGGTAAAGGTCAACCCGACCTGAATCGGCAGCCGCCCCAGGCCATGCGGACGCCCCCGCCCTCCCCAACCGGCGAGCCGCATGATCAGGCGCATCGCTCGGAGCGCAGGATGTAGCCCGCACCCCGCTGCGTCTCGATCGGGTCGCAGTCGATGCCGATCAGCGCGGTACGCAGCCGGCTGAGATTGCTTTCGACGATATTGGCGGTGGGCGCGAAGGCATAGCCCCACACCGCCTCCAGCAGCATCGATCGCGTCACCAGCCGGTCGGCATGGCGCATCAGATGCGCGAGCAGCGAATATTGCCGCCGGTTGAGCGTCACCGACTGGCCGCGGAACCAGGCCTGATGGCCACTGGGATCGAGCCGCAGCCGCCCCACCTCCAGCCGCGCACTGTCACCCGCCGGGGTGCCACGGCGCGCGATCGCCGCAATGCGGGCGGCGAGTTCGTCCATATCGAACGGCTTGGCGAGATAATCGTCCGCGCCGCTCGCCAGCCCCTCGATCCGGTCCTTCACCGATCCCAGTGCGCTCAGCATCAGGATCGGCGTGGACAGGCCGTCACGGCGAATCTGGTCGATCACCGACAGGCCGTTGAGATCGGGCAGCATCCGGTCGAGCACGATCGCGTCGCAATCGTCCTGCCGCAACGCCAGCAGCGCCGCCGCCCCCGTCGCCGCCACGCGTAGTTGATGCCCCACGGCGTGCAGGCTGCGGGCGATCTGATCGGCGATGACGGGATCGTCCTCGACGATCAGCAGGCGCATGGGATGTCTACGGTCTTCCTACCGCGACGATGCCACGCGGATGTGACAGGTGTGTGGCACGCCAACAGGGCCCGGCATGCGGATGATCGCCCCCACGCGCGGGCCAGCCGATAGTCACTTTATCAACGACTTACCGCTAGCGTGACATGCGCTGGAGGACCGCGCATGTACAAGATCGTCGTCGACCGCACCCATGCTCTCATCAGGCTAGACATGCACGGCATGCTCACCCGCGCCGACGCCGACCAGCTGGTCGCCGACCTGATCACCCAGATCACCGCCGCCCGGCTGCCCAGCTACGCAATGATCATCGACGTCTCACGCTGTCCGGTGCAAGCGCAGGACATGATCGCCGCGATGGGCGATCACCTAACCAAGATGAGGAACGCGCGCGCCCTCGCCATCGTCACCGGCACCACGCTGGTCCGCCTGCAAGTCCGCCGCATCTTCAACCAGCCCTTCACCCGCTTCGCCACGTCCTACGACGACGCGCTCGCATGGGTCGTGTCGGGGATCGAACCAGACGGCATCACGAAAGCATAAGGACGATGCGAGGGCGCCTGTGATGGCGCATCCGGATGGCCCCAGGAAGGTTTACCCTCCGCGATCCGGCAACGGCGAACTTCCCGTAGGCGGAGCCGCAACTTGCAAAAGCCACCATCGCGACGGACGCCTCTCCAGGCGCTCCGTCGCGATGGTTTGGTAATTGATGTTTTCGGCCGTCCAATCAGCGGGCAGGAGCCGTCCGTGTCATCGGCGGCACCGGGCGTCCGCCGTTGAGGTCAGCCCCGGTATTGGGGTCCGTCGGCGTCGGCTGGATCATGGCGCGCATCTGCCACTGATATTTGTCGATCACATGTTGCACCTCCTGCAACAGGTTCGAGGTGGTCGGATCGCCGTCCTCGCTGGCCTTGATACCCTGACCGATCTCGTCGCTGACCACGCGATAATTGGTCGCGAACCATGTGATGACCTGCGCGTCGTCGATGAAGCCGCCCGGCATTTCGGGCACGCGGCTGGTGCGGACGATGGTGTTGGCGCGGCCGTCCGCCGACGCACCGATCGCGAGCAATCGCTCGGCCACCTCGTCGGCATATTTGGCGACGCCGTCGTGATGGTCCTGCAGCAATTCGTGCAGCGGATAGAAGAGCGTGCCCGACACGTTCCAATGGGCCTGTTTGGTCTGAAGCTGGAGCTGTTGCAGCTCGATCAGCGCCTGCTGCAGTGCCGCGATCGACGCGCGCTGTGCCTGGGCTTGGGGACCGCCGTGGACCTGGCTGGACAGGCTGTTCTGGGGAAACCCATTGTCGGACCGGGTATCGGTGCTCTGGGCGAAAGCAGGCGTGGCAAAAAGGCACGCGACCGCGGCGAGCGAAGCGAAGCGCATCATTCGTATTCCTTCGGCGATAGCCTCAGCCAGGGTGGTTCGGCTCAGGCTGTTGACAGGCAAAGGATGAACGCGACCACCGGCATAGAGTTGTCTAAATTTGTGTTTATGTTTCGAGGCAGGAACAACCACTTACCCGTAGAGAATAGCTCCATTGGTCCCGCGCCATGATTGGGCGGAAGCATCCTTGCCACCGGCTTGACGACGCAAAGCCGGTCAGTCGCCGACGTGCGCCACCTTCCAGTTTCTGCCGTTCATCCCTGTTGTGTTCGACGCGATGAAGGGCTGTCGTCGCGACGTGAATGGTGAGACGTCACATTCCAGTTCTATGGTCACCGATCTCGGAGATCACCATGCGCCCATATCTATCCGCCTTCGCGATCCTATTGTCCGCCCCCTGCGCTGCGCAGGACCGGGCCGGGCAACCCTTGCCGACCGGCCAGCGCCTCACCCCTACCGCAGCGCCGGGCGCGCGGTTCGAGCCGCTGGTCGCGCGCACCGGTCCCGACCCCGCCTATGTCGTCGATGGCGCGGCGGCGATCGCGCGCCGTCCGGACGGGCGCGAAATGCTGGTGCTGACCAGCGGGTTCAACCGTTTCAACGGGCCCGACGGGAAGGTCGTCGCGGCGCAGTCCGTTCAGTACATCTTCCGCTACGCGATCGATGGGCATGGCAGCCGGCGGATACAGACGCTGACCGTCCCCAACAGCTATGGCGGCATCGCATGGCGCCCGGATGGACGCGGGTTCGTCGTCGGTGGCGGCGTCGACGACAACGTCCATGTGTTCGGATGGGCGGGCGAGCGGTATGTCGAAACCGCGACGATCAGGCTCGGCCACACCGCCGGCATCGGAGCCGGGGTCAAGCCGCAGGCGGCGGGCGTCGCGGTCAGCCCGGACGGGCATTACGGACTGGTCGCCAACTATTACAACGACTCGGTCAGCTTGCTCGACCTGGATCGCGGTACGGTCATCGCCGAACAGGACCTGCGTCCCGGAAAGATCGACCCGGCGCAGAGCGGCATCCCGGGCGGCGAATTTCCCTTTGCGATCGCATGGACCGATGCCGGCCATGCCTGGGTGTCGTCGCCCCGCGATCGGCAGATTGTCGCGCTGACGCCGACGCGGTCGGGCATCCGGATCACCGGCCGGATCGCGATGATCGGCGAGCCCACTGCCCTGCTGGCCGATGCCCGCACCCACCGATTGTTCGCCACCGAGGACAATGACGACCGGCTTGCGGTGATCGATACGGTCCAGGCGCGATTGGTCGCGGAGCCGCGCCTCACCTTGCCGGACGCGCTCGCCGCCCCCGCGATCGGCAAGGGGCTCAACCCCAACGGCCTTGCCCAGCTACGCGACGGGCGATTGCTGGTGACGCTGGGCGGAATCAATGCCGTCGCCATCGTCGCCCCGAGCGCCACCGGCGGGACCGTCACGGGGCTGGTGCCGACCGGCTGGTATCCCAGCGCAGTTGCGACGTCGGCCGATGGCAAGCGCGTGTTCGTCGTCAACCGCAAGAGCCCGCCCGGCCCCAACCCGCAGGGCTGCGCACCGAAGCTCGCCATCTATCGCGGTCAGCCCAATGCCTGCGGCGCGGCGAACCAATATATCTACCAGCTGGAAAAAGCGGGGATGCTGGAATTCCCGCTGCCCGACGATAAGGCGCTGGCCGCGACGACGCTTCAGGTCGCCGACAATATCGGGCTCCCCGGGGCCGCCGCCCGCGCCGCAGCCGAGGCGAACATGGCGACGATCCGGGCGCGGGTCAGCCACGTCGTCTTCATCATCAAGGAGAACCGCACCTACGACCAGGTGCTGGGCGACTTGGAGGTCAGCAACGGCGATCCGCATCTCGCCATCCTCGGCCGGGCGCTGTCGCCCAACCACCATCGCCTCGCGCGCCAGTTCGCAACGCTCGACAATTTCTACGATTCGGGAGAGCAATCGAGCACCGGCTGGACCTGGTCGACCGCCGCGCGCACGCCCGACCTGCTCGAAAAGACGGCGCCCGTGAATTATGCGCAGCGCGGCCTCGCCTATGAAGCGGAGGAAGCAGACCGCTTCGTCTACGCGCAGCAGACCCCGGCCGAGCGTCAGGCGACGAACCCGGCGCTATCGAAGGACCCCGACCTGCTCGCCGGCCCTGCCCTGTTGACCGCGCCCGATGGCGACGATGACGATGACAGGAACCAGGGCTTCCTGTGGGATCAGGCGATCCGCGCAGGCCTTTCGGTGCGCAATTACGGCTTTTCCGACGCCTCGGTCTACGATGCCGGCGCGCCTGGCGCGATACCGGTGATCCGCGAACCGTGGAAGACGGGCACGCGCATCTACACGCCCGGGGACCGGCTGCTGGCGAAGCGCAGCGATCCCTATTTCCGTGGCTTCGACCAGAAACTCCCCGATTATTGGCGCATGCTGGAATGGCGGCGCGAATTCGACGCCGCCGATGCGGCCGGCAAGGTCCCTGCCCTGACGCTGCTGCGCCTCAGCCACGATCACTTCGGCGACTTCAAGGAGGCGATCGACGGGGTGAACACCGTCGAAACGGAAATGGCCGACAATGATTACGCGCTCGGCATGGTCGTCGAGGCGATCGCCAACAGCCGCGTCGCCGGCTCGACGCTGGTGTTCGTCATTGAGGACGATGCCCAGAACGGTGCCGACCATGTCGATGCGCGCCGATCGTTCGCGTTCGTGGCCGGGCCCTATGTCCGGCAGGGCGTGGTCGTCTCGACCCGCTATACGACGGTCAACGTCCTGCGCACGATCGAGGCGGTGCTGGGGCTGAAGCCGCTGGGGCTCAACGACGGGCTGGCGGCGCCGATGGCCGACCTGTTCGACCCCGGGCAAACGCACTGGACGTATCGCGCCGACGCGGCCGACGTGCTGCGCACGACGCAGCTTCCGATCCCCGCCGATCGCTTCGCCCCCCGGATCGCGGCAACGACCGGGCGGTGCGATCACCCCAGCTCGGCCTGGTGGGCAGAGGCGATGCGCGGGCAGGATTTCCGCACCGAGGATCATCTCGACACCGCGGCCTTCAACGCGGCGCTATGGCGGGGACTGGGCTCCGGCGTCCAGCCGACCGAACGTGATGGGCGGAATTTGCGAATGGCTCGATCGGGGCTGATCGAGAAGGCCGGCGCCGGCTGCCCGCGCTGATCCCCGTTCGGACACTCAGGTGCCGCCTTCGGACTTCCGACTTACATCGGACGCGGAGGCCGGTCTTCGACCACCCGCGCCCACGGCCGCCACACCTTAGCCTCGCTCACCCACGGCATGGACCCGATCCTACGACAGGGTCCGATACTCGGTTGGCTCAGCCGCGGTCCGGGTTTCCGCGCATCGTCGGCCAGTCCGAATAGCCGACCGATCCGCCGCCGTACCAATATTCCTTTGGCGCCTCCGCAAGCGGCGCGCCCGTGCGCAGGCGATCGATGAGGTCGGGGTTGGCGATGAACGGCCGCCCCATGCTGAACAGGTCGGCATCGCCGCGCGCGAGAACTTCCTCCGCCAGCTCGAGCGTATACTGGTTGTTCGCGATGTACGCCCCGTCGAACCGCTTGCGCAAAGCGGCGAAATCGACGCCGTCCGCGTCCCGGGTCTGCTGGGTCACGCCCTCGATATCATGGATATACAGCAGGCCGCGCTGCGACAGCGCGTCAACATAGATGCCGAAGGTTTCCATCACCGTGCTGTCGAGCGGGGTTTCGCCGGGCATCGTCGTCGCCGGCGACAAGCGGATGCCGACACGCCCCGCGCCCCAAACGCCGACGACCGCGTCGACGACCTCGAGTGGGAAGCGCAAACGGTTCTCGATCGACCCGCCATAGCGGTCGGTTCGCTGGTTCGTGCTGTCGCGGACGAACTGTTCAAGCAGATAATTGTTCGCCGAATGGACTTCGACCCCATCGAAGCCGGCCGCCTTGGCGTTGGCGGCGGCGCGGCGATAGTCCTCCACGATGCCGGGGATCTCGTCCGTTTCGAGCGCGCGCGGCGTGACGTGGTCCTTCATCCCGTCTTTGGTGAACGCCTGTCCGACCGGCTTGATGGCCGATGGCGCCACCGGAGGCTTCCCGCCCTGCAGGTCCGGGTGCGAGATGCGGCCCGTATGCCACAACTGCAGAAACATGACGCCGCCCCGATCATGGACGGCCTGCACGATCGGGCGCCATGCCTCGATCTGCTGGTCGTTCCAGATGCCCGGTGTCAGCGCATAGCCGACCGCCTGAGGGGATACATTGGTCGCCTCGCTTATGATGATCCCCGCGTCAGCGCGCTGCGCGTAATAGTCGGCGGCGAAGTCAGGCGGGATTCCGTCGTCGTTCGAACGGCTGCGCGTCAGCGGCGCCATAACGATGCGGTTGCGTAGAGACAGGTCCCCGATCTGGACGGGCTGCAATATGGGCGATGCGGAATGGTCGGGCATGGTCAGCGATATCCATCAAGCAGTGCAACGTCAGGAGCGCTGAACGGACAAACTGCCATTCCGGTCCGGCGCTCGGCCGCGAATTCAGTCGGTTGGACCGACCGGGACGATGCCAATGGCGCTTTGACGACCGCAACGGGCCCGTTTGCGACCGAGACCCATTGCGGTCATCCCGCGCTGTGTCGCCGCTGTTCAAACCCGGGTGGAAGCGGAAGGCGAAGATGCTTCGACGTCATGAACGTGCGTCTATGCGCCCTCATTTCGGGAATGATTTGAACGGCCTAGCCCTTCTTCGAAAGGGCCGTTTTGCGGCACTCATGTGCGACAAACAGCACGAAACCGTCGCTTGGACGGTTGTTTTACAACGATTTTCGGAAAAATGGTGCCGCTTACAGGACTCGAACCTGTGACCCCCGCATTACGAATGCGATGCTCTACCAGCTGAGCTAAAGCGGCCCGGGGTGGACCGGCCCGCTGAGGGGCCGTTCGGGGGTGCGCCTAACAGGTCGGATCGCGGCTGACAAGCGGCCTTTGTGTCGGAACATGCCAATTGTTCGCCCCGCGGCTTTACGCTCCGTTTACCACGGACGGTGCAGAAGCAGCCTAGGACCAGGACCGTCATGTCCTGATGCGAGAAGGGTTTGGGCATGGATACGGCGCGCGGCTTCGATGACGGGCGAGTCGGGGATGGCGAGGGCCTGCGCGCCGATGGCGGCGGCCATGACGTGCTCGACGCAGCGCTGGCGAGCCCGCCGGATGATGGTGGCGACATCGACGGTGGCGGCGTGGACGATGCCGCCTTCTCGCTCGGCGGCGACGAGCGGCGCATGCACGTGCGCGCCTATAACCATTGGGTGTCGCTGCTGAAGGGTCGCCCCTGCCCCGGCATCAACGACCTCGATCCCGCCAATATCGCGGACTTCGGCCCGCACAGCGTATTGATCGATTTCACCCGCGGCATCGACGATCCGACCATCGCCTATCTGGGGCGCACGTTGCGCGAGGAATGCGGGCTGGACGCGAATGTCGTGCGCGTCGCGGACGTGCCGGGCCGGTCGCTGCTGTCGCGCCTGACCGACCATTATCTGCAGATCATCGCGAATCGGGCGCCGATCGGGTTCGAGGCGGAGTTCGTCGGCATCCGCGGGCGCACGACCTTGTATCGCGGCATCCTGATGCCCTTCACCTCCGACGACAGCACGATCGACTTCATCTACGGCGTCATCAACTGGAAGGAGCTGGCCGACGCCGACACGCAGGCGACGCTCGCCGCCGAGCTGGACGCCGCGGTGCGCAGCGCCCCGCGCGCGCTCGCCGCGACGCCGGTGTGGGCGGACGGGCCGAGCGGTGGGTTTGAGACGGCGGAGGAACCGATCGCCGAGTCTGCGACCGACGCATCGCTGCGCGACCGACTGGCGATGGCGCGCGAAAGCGCGGCGGCGGTGCGCGCCGCCGATGCGCGCGGGCGCGCCGCGCTGTATCGCGCGTTGGGCCGCGCCCATGACTTCGCGCTGGCGTGCGAGCGGGATGCCGAGGGCTATGCCGCGCTACTGTCGCAGGCCGGACTGACGGCGCAGCCGCGCGCGCCGCTGACCGCGATCGTCAAGCTCGTGTTCGGATCGGATTACGACAAGACGCGCC
Source organism: Sphingomonas sp. NIC1 (assembly GCF_001638925.1). Classification (NCBI taxonomy): domain Bacteria; kingdom Pseudomonadati; phylum Pseudomonadota; class Alphaproteobacteria; order Sphingomonadales; family Sphingomonadaceae; genus Sphingomonas; species Sphingomonas sp. NIC1. The sequence continues at coordinate 2,279,169 of NZ_CP015521.1, read as the reverse complement.
TTGCCGAATATGCCGCCGTGCTGGCCTACGCCCACCGCACCGAGGTGCCCGCAGGCGGCCTCACCACCGTGCTGGAAAGCGCGCAGGGCGGCATCAAGGCGGTGGTCGCTGCCGAGCGCGCCACGCGGCGCCCCGACGAGCGCGTCGACCTGTTCGATCGCGCCGCCGCCGAACTGCGGGCGCTGCCCGTGTTGGGCCGCGTCGCCTTGCCCGCGGTGGCGGACGAATTCGTCGTGCTGCTGGCGCGCGCCGGCGAGGATGGCCTGGTCGACGTCATCAAATGCGTCGATGACAAAGCGCTGCTGGAAAGCGTGCTGCGCAAGGCCGCGGCCTGAGCCGCGAGCGCCCTTCGACGACGAGCGGAGGGCGCCCGACCAGCGCAACACTTTATTGCGCTACCACGTAATTTTCGCACTGCAGCAAAGCTTGAAGCCCGGAAGAGACGGGCGTAGGCGGCTGCCATGGCCGACCAGAACCAGAGCATGGCCGAGGCGCTTGCCGCCCGGCTGACCAAGGGCGCGCTACCGGGGGAGCTGACCGGCTTCGGCGATGCCGAGCGGGCCGCCGCCGCGGCGTTCGTTGCGGAGACCGCCGCGCGCCGTGAGCCCGGGAAACCCGCGATCCGGCTGGAGCCGATCGCGTCGGACGACGTGCGCCGCCGCATGCGCCTCGCCATCGTCAACGACGACATGCCCTTCCTGGTCGATTCGATCGCCGCCGCGATCGGCGCGCAGGATCTCGACATCGACCGCCTGATCCACCCCGTCGTCCGGGTAACGCGCGACGCATCGGGGGCGCTGACCGACATCGGCGGCGCCGGCACGCCCGAATCGATGATCTATATCGAACTGGAGCGAGCCGATGCGCGTGACCGGCGCGGCCTGGTCGAGGATCTGACCGCGGTACTCGCCGACGTGCGCGCCGCCGTCACCGACTGGCCCGCGCTGCAACGCGCGATGGCGCGCGACGAAGCCGCGCTGCCGCAGGGCGAGGGCGCCGCGCTGCTGCAATGGTTCCTCGACGGCCAGTTCACGTTGCTCGGCCACCAGATCTGGCGGCGCGACGGCAGCGCGGGCGAAGCGCTCGGCATCGTCCGCCATCCGCACGAAACGCCGGTGCTCGCCGAGGCGAACCGCGCGCTCGCGATCCGCTGGTTCGAAGAGGGCAATGACGCGCCGCTGCTGCTGAAATCCAGCCTGATCTCGACCGTCCACCGCGCCGTGCCGCTCGACCTGGTGCTGGTGCCGGTGATGGAAGCGGGCGAGGTCGTCGGCCTGTCGATCCACGCCGGCCTGTGGACCAGCGCCGCGCTCAGCGCCAAGCCGCGCGACATCCCCGTGCTGCGGGCGCGCCTGTCGGTGCTGGAGGCGAAGTTCGGCTTCGATCCCAAGGGCCATACCGGCAAGGCGCTGACGCATGCGCTGACAGCCCTTCCCCACGACCTCGTCGTCGCCTTCGCACCCGATGCGCTGGAAGAGGTGGTGCTGACGGCGATGAGCCTCGCCGACCGGCCGCGGCCGGCGCTGGTGCTGGTGAAGTCGGCGCTGGGGCGGCACCTGTTCGCCTTCGCCTGGCTGCCGCGCGACGACCTGACCACCGCGCGCCGCGTCGCGATCGGCCAGATGCTGGCCGACGCCTCGAACGGCAATGTCCTCAACTGGTCGATCAGCCTCGACGACGGCGTCGTCGCGCTGCTGCGCTACACGATCGACCTGCGCGGGTCGGGCCGCATGCCCGAGACCGAACCGCTCGCCGAGCGCTTGCGCAAGATGGTGCGCGGCTGGATGTCGGACGTCGAGGCGGCGCTGGCCGAACAGGTGCCCGCGCAGCGTGCGGCGCGGCTGGCGTTGCGCTGGGCCAACGCCTTCCCCGCCAATTACCGCAACGTCAGCAGCCCCGCCGAAGCGGCGCAGGACATCCTGCGCGTCGCGGGGCTGGAAAGCGCCGACGACCGCTCGGTGCGCATCTTCCCGGTCGTCGCGGGAGAGGATCGCCAGCTCAAGATCTACAAGCTGCACGGCGCGCTCGCGCTGTCGGACGCGGTGCCGGTGCTCGAGAATTTCGGCTTCCGCGTGATCGGCGAACTGCCGACGCGGTTGCAGGACGAAGCGGACACCTTCGTCCACGATTTCGTCGTCGAAACCGATGCGACCGACGATGCCAATGACGCCGCGGTGCTGGAAGGCGCGATCGCCGCGGTGTTGGAAGGCGCAGCGGAAAACGATGCGTTCAACCGCCTGATCATCGACGTCGGCCTCTCGCCGCAGTCGGTGGTGCTGCTGCGCGCCTGGTTCCGTTATCTGCGTCAGGCAGGCCTGCCCTATGGCCTGACCACCGTCGTCGACGCGCTGCGCCGTGCGCCCAAGCTGACCAAGGCGCTGATTGCGCGCTTCGCGGCCGCGCATGATCCCAAGGGCAGCGGCGACCTGACCGCCAGCGACGAAGCGATCGCGCGCGGCCTCGACGCGGTGTCGGCTATCGACGACGACCGTATCCTGCGCGCCTATCGCGACCTGATCGGCGCCTGCCTGCGCACCAACGCCTTCGCCCCCGCGGCGAACGAGGCGCTGGCGTTCAAGCTCGACAGCCACCTGATCCCCGGCCTGCCCGCCCCCGTGCCGTGGCGCGAAATCTGGGTCTATTCGCCGCGGGTCGAGGGCATCCACCTGCGCGCCGGCCCGGTCGCACGCGGCGGCCTGCGCTGGTCGGACCGGCGCGACGACTTCCGCACGGAAATCCTCGGGCTGATGAAGGCGCAGCGCGTCAAGAATGCCGTGATCGTGCCGACCGGCGCCAAGGGCGGCTTCTACCCCAAGCAGCTCCCCTCCCCCGCGGTCGACCGCGACGCGTGGCTGGCGGAAGGCACCGAAAGCTACCGGATCTTCATCCGTTCGCTGCTGTCGATCACCGACAATATCGTCGACGGCCGCGTCGTGCATCCGGCGGACGTCGCGGTGCTCGATGGCGAGGACCCCTATTTCGTCGTCGCCGCCGACAAGGGCACCGCGACGTTCAGCGACGTCGCCAATGCGCTGGCGCTGGAGCGCGACTTCTGGCTGGGCGACGCCTTCGCGTCGGGCGGCAGCGTCGGCTACGACCACAAGGCGATGGGCATCACCGCCAAAGGCGCGTGGGTGTCGGTGCAGCGCCACTTCGCCGAGCGCGGCGTCGACGTGCAGACCCAGCCGATCACCGTCGTCGGCTGCGGCGACATGTCGGGCGACGTCTTCGGCAACGGCATGCTGCTCAGCAAGGCGCTGAAGATCGTCGCGGCGTTCGATCACCGCCACATCTTCATCGACCCCAATCCCGATCCCGCGGCGAGCTGGGAAGAGCGCGCGCGCATGTTCGCTCTGCCCCGCTCCAGCTGGGCGGATTACGACGCCGGCCTCATCAGCGAAGGCGGCGGCGTGTGGGCGCGCAGCGAGAAGGTCATTCCGCTGTCGCCGCAGGCACAGGCTGCGCTCGGCATCACCGCGACGCAGCTCGACCCCGCATCGCTCATCTCCGCGATCTTGAAGGCGCCTGCGGACCTGCTGTGGTTCGGCGGCATCGGCACCTATGTGAAGGCGGCGCGCGAGAACAATGCTGCGGTCGGCGATCCCGCCAACGACCGTCTGCGCGTCGATGCCGAACAATTGCGCGTCACCGCGATCGGCGAGGGCGCGAACCTGGGCGTCACCCAGGCAGCGCGCATCGCCTTCTCGGAACGCGGCGGCCGGATCAACACCGACTTCATCGACAATTCGGCGGGCGTCGATTGTTCGGACAACGAGGTGAACATCAAGATCGCGCTCAATCGCGAGATGAACGAAGGCCGCCTCGGCTACGAGGAGCGCAACGCGCTGCTCGCCAGCATGACCGACGACGTCGCGCATCTGGTGCTGGAGGACAACCGCCTCCAGACGCTCGCGCTGTCGATCGCCGAGGCCGATGGCGCGAGCGCCATCCCGAGCTACGTCCGCGTCATCGAAATCTTCGAAGGCGCCGGGCGACTGGACCGTGCGGTCGAGGGGCTGGCCGGCAATGACGACCTGCTGCGCCGCGGGCAGGAGGGCCATGGCCTCACCCGCCCCGAACTCGCCGTGCTGCTCGCCACCGCCAAGCTGTCGCTGCAGGACGGGATCGAGCAGGCACCGCTGGCGCTCGCCCCCGAACTCGCGCCGGACCTGCATGCCGCCTTCCCGCCGGCAATGCAGCGCGACTTCGCCAAGGCGATCGACGAGCATCGCCTGCGTGGCGAGATCGTCGCGACCAAGCTCGCCAACCGCATCGTCAATCGCCTCGGCGTGCTGCGCCCGTTCGAGCTGGCCGAAGAGGAAGGCGCCGCGGTCGCCGACATCGCCGCGATGTTCGTGGTGGCGGAACGTGTCTTCGGCCTCGACAGCCTGTGGGCGGAGATCGAACGCGCCGACATCGCCGAGGGCGCGCGCATCGCGCTGTTCAACGAGGTGGCGGTGGCGACGCGGTCGCACATCGCCGACCTGCTGCGCGCCAATGCGCCCGGCACGCTGCCGGGTGCGGTGATCGAACGGCTGGGCCAGGGCATCGCCGCGCTGGAACGCCAGACGCAGTCGCTACTGCTCGAAGAAGCGAGCGCGCAGAGCGCCCGCATCGCGGCCGAGCTGGAAGCCGCGGGTGCGCCCGCCGAGTTGGCACGTCGCGTCGTCCGCCTGTTCGACATGGACGGCGTCGTCGGCCTCGCCGCGCTGGGCCAGCGCCTCGGAATCGACGAGATCGAGCTGACGCGGGCCTATACCCACCTCGGCCAGGATCTCGGCCTCGACTGGGCACAGGCAGCGGCGGCGCGCATCGTCTCAGGCGATCCGTGGGAACGCCTGCTGCTCGCCGGCCTGGCGCGCGATTTCCAGCAGCAGCGGCTGGAGTTCCTCGGCCGCACCGGTGACGGCGATCCGCGCAGCGCGGTGCAGGCATGGCTGGCCGCGAACGGCGCGCGCGTCGCGCAGTTCAAGGCGCTGGTCGACCGCGCCCGCCATGCGGCGCAGCCCAATGCGGCCATGCTCGCGCAGATCGCCGGCCAGGCCCGCGTGCTACTGGGTCGGTAAGCCCCATAACTCCTCCCCCGCCAGGGGGAGGTGGCGCCGCGAAGCGGTGACGGAGGGGGCGGTAAGGGTGGAGCGCCGTTCGGACGGACACCGCCGCCCACCCCCTCCACCACCCGGCTAAAGCCGGGCGGTCCCCCTCCCCCTGGCGGGGGAGGACTTGAGGCATCGCTCAGTCCGACGACGGGCGCGTCCAGCACGCGCCATATTCCACCACGGCAGCCCCACCCACTCCGTCACCCCGGACTTGGTCCGGGGTCCACCGGGCCGCAAGGGCAGCGCTGGAGCCTCCAGCCATCCCCCTCGCCGCAATGTGGACCCCGGACCAAGTCCGGGGTGACGGAGTACTGGGTGGCAGGTCGCCCCCCTACCCCCGCGCCGCCACCTTCGCGCGCCAGCCCCGCGCGCGCCACCACATGATCACGCCGGTCACCGCAAGTCCCGCCGGCAGCAGCCCGCCGAGGAAAATCACCACCTGCCAGACGATCCCCATATCGTCGCCATCGTGGATCCGCCGCATCCAGCGCGCCGCGCCGCCCGGCTTGCGCGCCGCCGCAGCGACCGCAACGCCGCCGTCGTCCGCCACCTTGATCCGGCGCCCATCAGCCAGGCTGACCGTCCAGTCCGCCGACCGCTCGGTCGGCCAACCGACGCTGCGCAGCGGCCCCTTCGCCACCCCCGCGGCACGCGCGACGACCGTATCCACCGACTGCGCCGGCTCGGCCACCGGCGGCGCGAAGGCGGGGCGCCCGCCGCCCTCCCGCCCCCCGAACACGCCAGGAAAGCTGATCCACACGCCCGTCAGCGACAGGACGAACAGCGGCAGCGCGATCCAGAAGCCCATCTGGTAATGCAGGTTGCTGTCGGTGTTGCGATGCCGGCGCCAGCGAAACCCCTTGGTCCAGCGACCGACGCTCGGCCACCACAGCCACAGCCCGGTCATGCTCGACAGCAGCATCGCGACACCGATCCAGCCCACGATCGTCCGCCCGATCCCCGGCACCTGCAGGCTGCCGTGCAGCACATGCAGGAAGCGCATCACGCCACCGCTGCGCGGCGCCACGGCCAGCACGCGCGCGGTGGGCGGGTCGAGATAGACGGTGGTGCGCGCTGGCGGTCCGCGCCGCGGCGCCTGCGCACCCACCGCGCTGACCGTCACGGGGCCATTTCCCTCGGGCAGGCCGAGGTCGCTGATCCGCTCGCCCGGCGCCAGCACGCGCTGCGCCGCCGCCACATAGGTTTCGGGTGCCAGCAACGCGGTGCCGCTGGTGGCATAGCGTTCGGCATGGATCAGCCGGTCCAGCGGCTCGCGCCAGACGAGCGCCGCACCCGACAGCGACAGGGGAATGATGAGGATGGCGAGCGTCAGCCCGATCCATTTATGGACCTGAAACCAGGTCTTTCGCCATTTGACCGCGTTCATCGCTGCATATCCCCGACTGTGCACCGGCGGTCGCATGGCGGCGGGCGTCAGGTCAACGTCCGCGCGAACAGCCAGCTTCTCAACGCACTGGCAAGGTTGGGCGGTTCGTCCGCGGCGATGCGCAGCACGTCGATTTCGGCGACCAGCGCGGACAGCGGCAGGCCGCAGCCCTGCGCCGCCTCTTCCAACGCACGCCAGAACACGGGCTCCAGGCTGATCGACGTCTGGTGGCCGGCGATCGTGATCGACCGCTTCACCGGGCCGATGAAGCCGCAGGCAGGGGCCGCGATATCAGGCATCGGCCCAGCGCCGCAGCAGATTGTGGTAGATGCCGGTCAGTTTGACGACCGCGGGATCGCCCTGGCCGTTGCTGGCCGCGACCGACTGGATCGCCTCGTCCAGTTCGAACAGCGTCCGCCGCTCGCCATCGTCGCGGACCATCGATTGCAGCCACAGGAAGCTCGCGGTGCGCACGCCTCGCGTCACCGGCGTCACGCGATGCAGGCTGGAGGCGGGATAGAGCACCAGATGCCCGGCGGGCAGCTTCACCACCTGCGGCCCGAAACGATCCTCGATCACCAGCTCGCCGCCGTCGTAGCTGTCGGGATCGTCGAGGAACAATGTCGCCGACAGGTCGGACCGGATGCGGAAGTCGCTGCCGCGTTGCAGACGGATCGCATTGTCGACGTGCAGCCCGAAATCCTCGCCGCCCTCATAGCGGTTGAACAGCGGCGGAAACACCTTGAGCGGCAGCGCCGCGGCGAAGAACAGGGGCGACCGCCCCAGCGCCTCGAGCACGAACGCCGCGCCGGCCCGCGCCGCCTCCGTGCCTTCGACCAGTTGCCGGTTGCGCTTGGCGAGCGCCGCCTGCGGGCCCGAGGTGACGTTGCCGTCCACCCATTCGCCTGCGTCGATCAGCCCCCGCAGCCGCGCCACGCCCGCCGCATCCAGAATATCGGGGATGGCAATCAGCATGACTGGTCGTTCCTCAGGTCTCTTCCCCGCCGGGGGCTGATGTGGCGGGGAAGAGTAGCAAAGATCAGAAGCTGCGGAACAGGCTGAGCACCGTCTGGCGCCGGTCGCCGGGCATCGCCCAGCCGCCGGTCACGACGCCGCTGGTCGCGTTGATGTTGTTGCGGACGTTGGTCAGATACTTTTCGTCCGTCAGGTTCTGGATGTTGAGCTGCGCGGTCCAGCCGTTGCCGAAGCTGTAGGCCAGATAGGCGCGGTGGATCAGATAGTCGGGCGCGCGCAGCTGCACGCCGTTGGTCAGCACCGGAACATAGGTGGTGAACGACCCCTGATAGGTCAGGCCATAGCCGATCTCGAGCCCGAACGGCAGCTTGTAGGTGGTGAACAGGCTGCCCGAGTGGGTCGGCGTCTGCACCAATGGGCTCCCACGCTGCGGATCGGGGTTGGCGACCGAATTGCCGCAATTGGGCGTGCCCGTGCTGCCGGGATTGGCGAGACAGTAATCGGACACCGACTGCAACACCGTGCTGTCCAGATAGGTGTAATTGGCGAAGATCGTCCACGCCTTGGTGATGTTGCCCGATGCACCCAGCGCGATGCCGTCGACGCGGCTCTTGCCGCCCAGCACCTGCACCGTCGGCAGCGCGGGGTCGTTCGAGGGCACGCGATAGTTGGTGCGCTCGTTGCGGAACACAGCCGCGGTCAGTTCCAGCCGGCGGTTGAACAGCCCCGCCTTCACGCCCGCTTCGTAGTTGCGTGCGGTTTCGGGCGCGACGCCGCAGGTGTTGGTGACGATATTGTTCGATACGCTGACGCAGCCGGCGCGCACGCTCGGCGACGAGGGCGTCTTGGCGTTGCCGTAGCCGGCATAGACGCTGACGTCGCGCACCGGGTGGAACACCGCGCCGACGCGGTACGAGAACAGCCGTTCGTTGTTGATCTGCGGCGTCTGCAACGCGGCAACCGGCTGCGTCACGCCCGGCGCCAGCGTCCGGAGCGGCAGCGCGCGGAAATCGCTGCGCTGCATTTCCCAGCGCACGCCGCCGTTCAGTTCGAAGAAGCGGTTCAGCTCCAGCGTGTCGAAGGCATAGACCGCGACATTGGTCTGGGTCGACCGCGACTGGGCGGTGGTCACATAATTGATCGGCCCGCGATAGACGCTGTCGGGGTTGCTGATCGACAGCGTCGGCAGCGGCGACACCGCCGATCCGTCCGCATTGCGCAGCAGCGATCCGCTGGTGATCCGATAATCCTCGACGATTGCCGACATGCCGATGTTGGCGACGTTACGAAGCCCGCCTTTCTCACCATGCTCCAGCCGCAGGTCGGTCTGGTTGGCGAGCAGCTGGTTCTCCTGGTCGCGCACCAGCCCGCGCGGGCCGGACGGGATCCACTGGCCCGGCTGCAACCCCGTCGGACAGGCGAGCCCCTGCGGATTGGTCGCACTCGTCGCAACCGGCTGGCGGCCCGTACCGGCGAGGCAGAAGGTGCCCTGCGGCGCGCTCGTCACGCTATACTGGCCGACGCGCTGCCAGCGGGTCAGGTTGCGGATCGAGACATGCGCATCCGCCTGATGGCGGAAGGTCGCGGTGAAGCGATCGACCGTGATCCGCTGGCGATCGAGGTTGCTGTAGCCGTAATAGTCGCTGCGATCCGCGCCGGTGATCAGGCCGCCGACCAGCGCATTGTTGAAATAGGGCACACCGTACAGCGGCGTGTTGTCGTCGCGCTGGTGGACATAGGCGAGCGTCAGGCTGGTCGGCCCGCCGATCCCGATCGTCACCGCAGGCGCGACGCCCCAGCGTTCGTACTTCTCGACGTCGCGGCCCGGCACGTCATTGTGGTGATAGACCGCGTTCAGGCGCACCGCGACATCGTCGCCGACGCGATGGTTCGCATCCACCGTGCCCCGCCAGTAAGCGTCGGTGCCGACCGATCCCTGCACGATCGTCAGGTCTTCGGCGCGCGGTTCCTTGGTGACGAGGTTGATCGTGCCGCCGACGCTGCCCGATCCGTTGAACACCGAATTGGCGCCATTATAGACTTCGATCTGCTGCAGATTGAACGGATCGGTGCGGCTGTATTGCGCGCTGTCGCGAATGCCGTCGATCGTGATGTCGGTATTGGCCGAATAGCCGCGCAGGTTGATGCTGTCGCCATAGCCGCCGCCGCCCTCGCCCGCGCCGAAGGTGATGCCGGGGATCGTCTGCAACGCATCGCGCAGCGTCTGGAGGTTCTGCTTGCGCAGCACCTGGTCGGAGATGACGGTGATCGTCTGCGGCGTGTCGATCAGCGCCGACGTCGCCTTGGGGCTTTCGACCACCGCAGGCGCCACCTGCCCCTTGCCGTTGACGATGATGTCGTCGCGCTCGCCCTCGCGCCTGGCATCCTGCGCCTGCGGGTCGGCGGCAACGCCGGCCTTTGCGGTCGCCGCAACCGGATCAGCGGCAAAGGCTGGCGCGGACGCAAGGAAGCCGATGCACGACAGCGCCAGAAACGGTGGTTTGGTCATTAAGAACGGTCCCCTTTATGGGGCGTCCGTTAATGCGAGTTATTATCACCGTCAACGCTAATGCGAGCTACTCGCATATATTTACACGTTATACGTCGCGGTGGCACACCCTCATTGCGTGATCCGCGCCGTCGCCACCGCACTCTGGAACAATGCCGACAAGGCGGCCGCAATGTCCCCATCGGTCGTCACCTTGGTGTACAGGCCCGTCGAGGCGCAGGCCTGCAGCGCGGGTTCGACCTTGTACAGATTGGGTGCGACGTTGACCTGCGACCAATTGTCGTTGTCGAGCGATTCGCGCAGATATTCGGTGTACAGCACCGCGATGCGGATGCCGCGCGCCTTGATCGCGTCGCATTTGGCGGTGTCGATCGCGATTTCGGGCTTGCCGCCGGAACGCGCTTCGTCGCGCATGCCGTCGGTGATCATGAACATCACCGCCTTGGGCGCCTCGCCGTTCAGCCCCGATCCCGGATCGGTCATCATCGCGTTGATGTTGTCCATGGCATCGCTGGTAGCGCTGTCCTGGTCGTTGAAGCCGACCTCGGTGCTTTTGCACGCGGAGGTCGGGCAGCCATTGCTGTAGAATTTCGATGGGCCGATCAGGCCGGTCGCATCGATGATCTTCTGGACGGTGCCGGTCAGGGCCTGGAACGTCGAAAAGCCGCCCTTGCCCCGGAACCCCGCCATCGCGAACTGATAGGCCGCGCCGTTGCGACTGGCGGTCGTCGTCGCCGTGCTGATCAGGCTGCGCACGGCGGTCGCCTCTTCATCGACCCGCAAGGTCAGATTGTACGACCGGGCGACGTTGTACAGGCTCGTCTGATTGCCGTTGGCGTCGGTGCCGGTCAGGTCGTTGACCGAATGGCAGGCGAATTTGCAGCCCTTGCTGTTGCTCTGGGCGATCTTCAACAGGCCTGCGCTCGTCGTCGGCAGCGCCATCGATCCCGACACGTCGAGCAGCATGTAAAAATTCATGTTCGGCGCGATGGCGTTGGTCGTCGACGACGCACCACTGATGTTGAGCACCCGAAGGCCCAGCACGCGCGCAAAGACGTTCCCCGACGTCGCGGTATAGGTGACCGACGCGGTGCGCCGCCCGGTGCTGTCCTTCACCGCGGTCGCGGTGACGTTGGTCAGCTGCACTGCGCCGGGGCCGAGCACCGACTGCGCCTGGATCAGGAACATCTGCCGCGCCTGATCGGCGGCGGTCTTGTCGTCCAGCGGCATCGCGATCTTGCTGACCGCCACCAGCGCCGCCGCATCCGCGACGCCGTTCAGCTTGGTCTGCGACTTCATTGCGCGCGCGTAATCGATGCCCATGCCGACCGCGAAGGTCATCGGCATCACGGCGAAGCCGAACATCATCAGCACGTTGCCGCGGCGGTCGCGGCGGACGTCACGCAGGCGGGAGAGCAGGGAAAAGGTCATGGGATCAACAATCCACACAGGTGACGGCAGAGGAATTGCGCGGCAGCATGATCAGCGAATCACCCAGCTTGATCGGCCCGATGAAGCCGAAATTGGTCGGCGGCTGATAGGCATAGGTCACGCGGGCGATCAGGAACGACACGCCGCGCACCCGCATCTGGGTGGGGATCGTCGCCACGGTGCCCTTCACGTCGGGAATACCGTTCAGGGCCCGGCTCCAGTCGACGCGCGCCTGGTAATTGTTGTCGATCGTGACATGCGTCAGCCGGATCGTCGCGCGGGCGGCGGGATAGGGCGCCATCACCTGCGTCGCGGCGGCCAGGCTGTTGTCGATCTCGCGCTGCGTCGTCGAGCCGGTCGCGTTCTGGGCAATCAGGTCGGCGACGCCGCGCGTCGCGATCGTCACCTTGCGATTGCACGAAATGCCGTCCTGCAACTGGACGCTGCCCAGATACAGGATCAGCAGGATCGGCAGGATCATCGCGAATTCGATCAGCGCCAGCCCGCGTCGATCGCGCCGCAATGCGCGGAAGGGGCGCGGCCATCGGATGCGGCGCCCGGTCATTGATAGGTCTCCGACTTGGCGACCGACGTCGCCATCAGCAGCCGCCGGCCCTTGCCGATATTGCTGAAATCGAACAGCGGCGACGTCTGGATCGGCCACACGTACATGAAGCGGACGGCGACGATCGATCCCTGGTTCCCCAGGTCGTAGGCGAAGACGTTGGCGATGCGGCCGTCGGGGCCCATGGTGATCGCCGGCGGCGAATTGTCGAGCAGCGTCCAATCGACCGCGCTCTTCACCTCCACGTACAGGCGCGAACACGGCAGGAAGGCCGGCAGCGATGCGCAGCCGGCCTGACGGAATCGTTCGGCCAGTTGCGCTCGCGTCATGCCCGACATGGTGCCGTTATTGTCGGCGGCCTGCGTCCGGCCGGTCACGATCCCGCGCGCGGCGCGCTCGACCGCGGTTTCCAACGTTTCCTGGACGAAATAGGCCAGGCTCGTCACGGCCACCGCCAGCATCAGCGCGACGAAGGGCACCGCGACGATCGCGAATTCGACGATCGTCGCCCCCCGCGCATCGCGCAACAGGCGCGCGGCGCCGCGGTGCGCCGCGGGCGCGCGATGCGCCGGGCGCCGGGCACGGGCGCGTGGGATGGTCGGAGGCCTCATGCGGCCATCCTACCGGACAAAAGTAAACAAAAATCCAAACTGGTCCGCTTCGGGCTTTCCAGCGCAATGGTTCTATATGCGGGTCGCGTCAGCGGTCACAGGAAGGCGGGCGCCTGCCGCAGCTGCTGATAGGCCGCGATCACCTTTTGCAGCATCGCTTCGTGGCTGCGATCGCCGCCGTTGCGATCGGGGTGATAGGTGCGGACGAGTTCCGAATAGCGCTTGCGCAGCGCGGTCCGATCGGCGTCCGGGGCCAGCCCCCAGCACCTTCAGGCTCGCCCGGTCCTGACCCGACAGCGGCTTGCCGTCGCGGCGCTCGGGCGCGACCTTGCGGCGATAGCGGGCGCCGATCGCATCGAGCGGATCGCGGAAATCGGCCCAGCGCGGCCCCTGGTCGCCCGTGCCCGCCCGCGCGAACGCCCGCGTTTCGCTCTCCCAACCCGCCAGCGGCCGCTGCGCGCGATGGATCTCGTCCGCGGTCATCCCGTCGAAGTAATTGTACCGGCTGTTGAACGCGCGGACATGCTCCAGGCACATCCAGCGGAACGCGCCCGGCCCGCTGCCGCCATCGCTCGCGCCTTCCAGCGGCGGCGCGCGGAATTCGCCCGGCTCCTCGCAACCCGGCTCGGCACACATCCGGCCATTCGCTTCCACCCGGCCATGAAACCGCGTGTGCGGCCGGTCTTTCCTGTCACTTCCGCGCGCCACGAACGCTCCCTAATCTGCGCAAGTCTGGCTATATAGGCGCGATGACCGACACCGCCACCGCCGCCCGTCCCCTCGCCGACATCATCGCGGAGCGCCTGCGCGACGCGCTGCAACCGACCCATCTTGAGGTCGTCAACGACAGCCATCATCACGCCGGCCATATGGGGGACGACGGCACGGGGGAGTCGCATTTCAGCGTGTCCGTCGAAAGCCCGCTGTTCGCCGGCGAAACCCGCGTCGCACGCCAGCGCCGCGTGAACAAAGCGCTCGCCGATCTGTTGTCGACGCGCATCCATGCCCTCGCGATCAAGGCACGCGCGCCGGGCGAGTGAACGGGAGAGCCTGATGCCCTATCGCTTGTGGTATTGGCCGACGATCCAGGGGCGCGGCGAATTCGTGCGCCTGGCGCTGGAGGCGGCCGGCATCGACTATCTCGACTGCGCCCGGCTGGAGGGTGTCGAGGCGATGATGGCCGACATGGAAACGCGGGCGAAGGCCGGCCGCGGCCCGTTCGCCCCGCCCTATCTCGCGCTCGACAATCACGCGGTGGCGCAGGTCGCCAACATCCTGCAATTCCTCGGCCAGCAGCACGATCTGGCGCCGTCGAACCTTGCCGACCGGCAGTGGATCAACCAGCTGCAACTGACCATCGCCGATTGCATCGCCGAGGTTCACAGCGTCCATCATCCGGTCGCCATGATGGCCTATTACGACGATCAGAAGGACGAGGCCGCACTCGCCGCCGACCAGTTCCGCCGGGAACGCCTGCCCAAATATCTCGACCATTTCGAGGCGGCGGCCCGGCATGGCCCGACGGAATGGCTGGTCGACCATCGCTGGACCTATGCCGACACCTCGCTGTTCCAGCTGGTCGAGGGGCTGCGCTACATGTTCCCGCAGCGGATGGCGGCGCTGGAATCGCGCTATCCCGCCTTGCTCCGCCTGCGTGACGCGGTGGCGGACCTGCCCGGTATCCGCGCCTATCTGAAAAGCGATCGGCGCCTGCCCTTCACGACCGAAGGCATCTTTCGCCACTATCCCGAACTCGACTGCGGATCGCGCTTGCACTGAACCGCAGCGTTTCCGGATTGCGGGCTGTCGCAATCGCGCTGGACCGGTAAGACACGCCCCAGCCCGCTGGCCTCCCGCCGCGTCGGCGGGAGCCGTGCCCGTACGGCTGACACCGAACGGGAGTGGAAGGAAGCCCGATGTCATCGTCCGTGCCCCGCGTCCCCCGCCCCGCCGCCCGCATCCTGCTGGTCGATGGCGCCGGCCGCGTGCTGCTGATGCGCTTCACCCCCGGCGACCGCCCGCCCCTGTGGTGTACCCCCGGCGGCGCAGTCGATCCCGGCGAAACCTACCCGCAAGCGGCCCGCCGCGAATTGTGGGAAGAGGTGGGGCTGGACATCGATTGCGGGCCTGAGGTGGCGCAGCGCACCTGCGAATTCCTGACCTTCGAAGGCGTCGAGGTGATCGCCGACGAACGCTATTTCCGTGTCGATATCGATCGCCACGACGTGCAGGCCGGCGCGCTGACCGCACTCGAACAGCGCGTGCTGGCGGGATCGCGCTGGTTCGCATTGTCCGAACTCGCCGATTGGCCGGAAGTCATCTACCCTGCTGATCTCGAACAGCTTCTTCGCGAAACGGAGCCTGCCCGTGCTTGACGATTTCGTCCTCCAGACCATCACCCCCGTCACCCACGACCTGGGCGGGTTCAAGGTTCACCGCACGCTGCCCGGCCGCGCCCGCACGATGGTGGGGCCGTTCCTGTTCTTCGACCAGATGGGCCCGGCACAGCTCGCCGCGGGCGGCGGCATTGACGTGCGCCCGCACCCGCACATCAACCTCGCCACCGTCACCTATCTGTTCGACGGCGCGATCGAACATCGCGACTCGCTCGGCACGCAGCTCCGGATCGAACCCGGCGCCGTGAACCTGATGACCGCCGGCCATGGCATCGTCCATTCGGAGCGCTCGCCCGGCGACGAGCGCGCGCACGGTCCGGTGCTGTCCGGCATCCAGACCTGGCTCGCCTTGCCCGATGCCCAGGAGGAAATGGCGCCCGATTTCGAACATGTCGCGCGCGATGCGCTGCCGACGCTGGAAGCGAACGGCGCCCGCGCGCGCATCATCATGGGCGAATTGTGGGGCCAGCGTGCGCCGACCACCACCTATGCCGGCACGATCTACGCCGACATCCTGCTCGATCCCGGCGCCGCCGTCCCCATCGATGCCGCGGCGGATGAGCGCGCCATCTATCTCGCCTTCGGTGAGGCGACGCTGGAAGGCGTACCGCTCGAACCGATGAAGCTCTACGTCCTGCGCCCCGGTATCGCCGCGACCCTGCGTTCGGAGACCGGCGGCCGCGCGATGCTGGCGGGCGGCGACGCCTTCACGACGCCGCGCCACGTCTGGTGGAACTTCGTCTCGTCGCGCCGCGAACGGATCGAGGAGGCGCGCCGCGCCTGGACCGCGGGCGAATTTCCGCTCGTCCCCGGCGACGACAAGGAATGGATTCCCATCCCGCAGGTGCCCAACACGGTCAGCTATCCCTGAGGCGTCTTTCCCCGCGCTTGTGCGTTAGGCCCTTCGAAAGCGGGGCGAATATGTGCGCAGGTGACGACGAATATTGGATGCGGATGGCGATCGACGTCGCGCGATCGAAAGGGTCCGATCCGTCGACCTCGCCGCTCGGCTGCGTGATCGTGCGCGACGGCAAGGTGCTCGCCGCCGAACGCAACCAGACACACGAACTGCCCGACGCCACCGCACATGCCGAAATGATGGCGATCCGCCGCGCCTGCGAAGGGATCGGCGAACTCGAACTGCGCGGCGCGACGCTCTATTCGACGCTGCAACCCTGCGGCATGTGTACGATGGCGTCGATCTGGTCGAAGGTCGGCCGCGTCGTCTTCGGGGCCGGCCGTGACGACGTCCATCCAATGTATTTCGAAGCGCGCCACGTCGACACGCTCGCCTTCATCGCCGACGCCTATCGCGACGATATCGAGATCGAGGGCGGCTGCCTCGCCGACGAGTGCGCCGAACTGTATTACGGCCCCGATGCCGATCTGCCGAAAGAGGAGCAGGCGAACCTGTGAGCGTCAATGTCAACACCGCCACCGCGGACGAGCTCGACGCCGTTCCCGCACTCGCCGGCCACGGCTTCGAAATCGTCCGCTACCGCGAAGACCGCGGCGGCTTCACCGCGCTACGCCAACTGGACGAAGTCCCCGGCCTCGCCGGCAAGGTCGACCCCGACGACGACACGCTGACGCTGGAGTAACGCTTCTCTCTTCGTCATCCCGGCGCACGCCGGGATCCATGGAGGGCGACGCCCCCAGCGTCAGCGCGCAACCCTCGACACGCGCGCATCCATGGATCCCGGCATGCGCCGGGATGACGAATGGAGAGGGGCGTCGACCGAAGCGCTTGGTACACAGCCCCGGCAGCCCCTGCCCCACCGATCGCACAGCCCCACCCGTCATTCCCGCGAAGGCGGGAATCCAGACGCGCTACCGTCGCGACTCCATCGCAGTCGGTAGCGGTTATGGATCCCCGCCTCCGCGGGGATGACGGTCAGGCTTAAAGGGCACGCCGACCGACACCCGCCAGCCAACCGACACCGGCTAGCCGACCGACACCCGCCAGCCAACCGACACCGGCTAGCCTACCGACGCCCGCCAGCCAGAGAACGCCCTACGCCCCTAAACCCGCAAACCACGCCGCATACACCGTGTTGCGCGCCATATGCCGGTTGAGGTCCGGCGCTCCGTCATCCCACCACACCGGTCCGCGTTCGCCGAGCGCCAACTTCGCCGCATCCACCGCGGCATGCGCCTGCGTCTCCGCGTCCGCGTCACCCGCCCGTTTCGCCGCCGCCACCGCCCGCCGCGCCGCCATCAGCTGCGCTACCAGCCTTTGCCGCTCGTCCTCTGCCAGCGCAGGGTTAGCGCGCCGCCACAGCCGTCCGCGCACCACGATATAGCGCAGGTCCGGCGTCACCGGCGGGGTCGTCCCGCTCAGACCGGGGCCTCGATCGCGAAGCGCACGCCCTCGGGCGCATAGGTGATGCCGGCCTCCCCCTCGACATGCTGGGCGAAGACGCGCTGGATCATGCGCGTGCCGAAGCCGGTGTGCATCGGCGCGGTCACCGGCGGGCCGCCCTGTTCGGCCCAGCTGAAGGCGAAGCGCCGCGCGCCGACCGCGCCGACCAGCGCCCAGCGGATCGCGACCTGCCCCTCGGGCACCGACAGCGCGCCATATTTGATCGCGTTGGTCGCCAGTTCGTGCAGCGCCATCGACAGCGCCAGCGTGATTTCGGGGCTCAGGCGGATGTCCGGCCCTTCGATCGTGAAGCGCCGGCCGTTGCTATCGAGGAACGGCGCCAGCACGCGCTCGACGATCTCGCCGATCGCCGCGCCCTCCACCTCGTCGCGCACCAGCAGCTCATGCGCCGCGCCCAAGCTCGCGATCCGGCCCGCCACCGCCGCCCGTGCCTCGCCGAGCGACGGCGCGTCGCGCAACGTCTGGCTGACCACCGCGCCGACGGTCGCCAGCGTGTTCTTCACCCGGTGCGTCAGCTCGCGCGCCAGCACCGCGCGATGCTCCTCGGCGAATTTGCGCGCCGTGATGTTGCTGGTGAAGCCCGACATTTCCAGCGGCGTTCCATCGGCGCGGCGCTGCACCGCGCCGCGCGCATGAATCCAGCGCTGCTCGCCCGCCGGCGTCAGGATGCGATATTCGATGTCATAGGGCGCGTCGTTGACGACCGTGTCCCTGATCGCGGCGAGCACGCGCGCGGCATCATCCGGGTGCAGGCTTTCGGCGAGGTCCTGCTCGCCGAAATGCGCGCCCGGAGGAAAGCCGAAATTCGCCAGGCACGATTCCGACGCGGTCAGCACGTTGCTCGGCAGCGCCAGCGTCCAGGTGCCGAGGCCACCCGCGTTGAGCGCCATCGCCAGCCGCGCCTCGCGCTCGGCGAGCAACGCCTCGCGCTTTTCCAGTTCGGCATTCAGCGAGTCGCGATCCTGCTGCAATTGCTGCAGCCGGTGCCGCTCGATCGTCACGTCCAGCTGCGACGCAACGAAATAGCGCAGCTCGCCCGCGGCATCGAACACCGGCGCCACTATCAGCCGGTTCCAGAAGGGCGTACCGTCACGCCGGTGGTTAAGCAGGTCGACTTCGATCCGCTCGCGCCGTCGGATCGAGGCGCGCAGCCGCTCGACATCCGCGGAAACGGTCAGCGGCCCCTGCATGAACCGACAGTTGCGGCCCAGCACCTCGGCCGCCTCGAACCCCGTCAGCGCGGTAAACGCGTCGTTCACATAGATGAGCGGATTATCGGGCAGCGTCGGATCGCTGACCACGATCGCGGTGATCGAATGCTGGACCACCGCCAGGAACGGATCGCTGGGGTCGAGCCCGCGCAGGAACGCGTCGATCGCCGCGCGCACGGCGGGCGGCGCGTCGAATGGCGTGTGCGGCACGGGGGGCAGCGGCTGTCGGTCCAAAGCAGGAACAGTCTTAGGCTAAAGCGGATGCCCGGACAAGAGACGCTACCGTTACGGATGCAATCGGATTGGCGTCAAAAGGCATCGGCGGCGAACCATCATGTCGTTGATCCGCCGCGATTTAATGGCGGGCTCGTTATGCGCCGTTGGTTGCCTTGAACGCGGCGGTCCGGGCGATGCGATCCGCCATCGCCAGCCATGCCTCTTCCGACCGGCGATAGCGATCGCGCACCTGCGACAGCTGGGTCGCCGCGGCCTCGCGCGCGCAGGACGCCGCCTGGTCCCGATAATAGCTCTCCATGGCGTCAGGCCCCTTTCTGCATGGTCGATCGAGATGGTCGATACGCTACGCAACAGCGCCGGCGCGCCCAGCGGCGCGGGCCATCGCGATGGCTTAGGAAAACGAAGGACCCGCATCCGCGCATCCGGTTCGGATGGCGCTGCTCAGGCCGTGCAAGGGGCATCGCGATGGGGAGACTTTTGGTCAGGGCAGGTCCGGCAGGTCAAACGATGCGGGCGCAATCGGATGAGACCCGCCCGTTTGATCTACAACGCGCGATCCGCTCACCGGTTCCCGCGCTATAACGGCCCCCGATACGAAACGGGGCGGACCCTTCGGCCCGCCCCGCCCGGCGTCACTTCTTCTTTTCGCCCGAGGCGTCGGAGATGGCGGAGCCGGCCGACTTCAGGTCCTTGCCCGCGCCGTTGACCGTGTTGCACGCCGACAGCGACAGCACGGTGGCGAGCGCCAGCGCGGCGCCGATGGTCTTGGTGGTCATCATCGTGTCCTTTCCAGACAGTCCGTAAAAGGATGCGGCGGGCCCGAATACGCCGGCCCGCCGCGCACACTCAGCGCAGCTTGCGGCGGGTCGCCGCAGTTGCACCGAAACCAGCCGCACCAGCGCCGATCAGCAGCGCAAGCACGAGCATGAACGAGGTGCCGGCAGCAGCACCCGCCGCCTTGTCGGTCGCGACCTTCGCGGTTTCGACCGTCTTGTCCTTGGCCTGGACGAACTGCTGCTTGGCGCGCGTCACCTGGGCCTGCGCCTGTTCGCGGCTGATCTTGCGCTGCGCGGCGACGATGTCGACGACGCGGGCTTCCGCCTGCTGGCCTTCGGCGCCGCCACGGGCCATCGCCGGCAGTTCCTTGGCGATCGCGGTCTGCGCCTGCTCGGGCGTCATCTGTGCGGGATCATTCGGCGCGTCCGACAGATAGGCCGCGGCCTCGCTGCGCACGTCCTGCTTGTCGATGCCCGCGACCGAGGCTGCGGCCGGTGCCGCCGCGCCCACCGTGCTGCCCGCCGCGCCGGCGACCGCACCCACCGTGCGGAACGCGCCGCCAATGATGCCGCCGACGACCGAGGTCAGCAGGTACAGCGTCAGGATCAGCGTGACGCCCCACACGACCAGGCCGTGGACCAGCGCGTCGAACCGGTCATGCACGCCCGCGACGCGCGCCGCGGCATAGCCGCCCGCACCCAGCGCGATGACGGTGGTGATCAGCCAGAAGATGCCCGCGCCGATGCCGAAGCCCGCCGCGCCCGGCGTCGTGCCCTCGACCGGATCGACCATGGTCAGGCCGATGCCCGCGCCCAGGATGCCCAGCACCAGCTGCACCGCCACGGCGATGACGACGCCGGCGAACACCGCGCCCCACGACAATCGGGTCGGCGTCTTCGCCGTGCGCAGGTCATCGCCCGGCACCGGGCCGGTATAAGCATGGGTAGCCATAATCACTCCTGTTGGAAAAATGCGTGTCCGGGATCAGTCCCGGGAATCCTTGGTCCGCCGGGTCGCCGCAGCGGTGCCCGCGTCCTTTTCGGCACGACCGCGCTCGCGCGCCGCATCGTCGCCGATCAACTTGCCGATCGCTTCCTGCACGGACCCCTTGGTCGCGCGCTTGGCGGCATCGGCTTTCGGGGTCTTGCTCATGCCGCCGCCTCCGTTTCGATGACGACGCCTTCGCCGTCGAAGCCGCGCGCGCGGGCCCAGGCGACCGCGGCGATGCGACGGTTGACGCCGATCTTGGCGTAGATGCGCGCGACATGGTTGCGCACCGTGTTGCCCGATACGTCGAGCGCCCGCGCGATGCGCTTGTCATCATAGCCGCGGCAGATCAGCGCCAGCACGTCGCGTTCGCGCCGCGTCAGATCGTCCAGGCCCGGCCCGTCCGCCTGCCGCTCGGGCGCGCGCAGCCGGGCGAGCTTGTCCATGATCGACCGGCTGAACCAGCTGGTGTCCTTCATCACCGCCTCGATCGCCTCGACCAGCTCCAGCTCGGTCGCCTTGCGCTGCGTGATGTCCTGGAACGCCCACAGCACGCAGGCGTCGTCGCCCAGCCGGATCGCCTCGGTCGACACCAGACAGTCGATCCCCGCGCCGTCCTTGGCATGGATGCGCGCCTCATGGCCGCGCAGAGCATGGCCGTCCTCGATCAGCGCCTCGATCTCTTCGCGCATCGTGGAATGTTCCCACAATTCCACCTCGCCCAACGGGCGGCCGATGATCTCGGTCGAGGCATAGCCGGTCATCTGCGTGAAGCTGGCATTCACTTCGCACAGCAGATGTCCGTCGCGCGCGCCGATCGCCATCGGCACCGGCGCCATCTGGAAGGTGCGGGTGAACCGCTCCTCGCTGTGGCGCAGCGCGCCCTCCGCCTTCCGGCGCGGTTCCAGGTCGGCGAAGGTGAACAGCATGCACGGCTGGTCGCCCATGTCGATCGGCTGCCCGGCGACGATCACCAGCTTGGTGCCGCCGCCCGGCAGCTCCAGCTCCGCCTCCATCTGCGGGATCGTCCGCCCTTCGGCGAGCCGTTCCTTGGCCAGATCGCGGCGTTCCGCCTCGCGCAGCACGTCAATGTCGTACACCGTCTTGCACAGCACCTGGTCGCGCTGATGCCCGGTCATCTCCAGGAAACCCTGGTTGACCTTGACGAAGCGCAGGTCGCTGAGCCGGCAGATCACCGCCGGCGCCGGATTGGCATTGAACGACTGTTCGAAGCGATCCTCCGCTTCGTAGCGCGCCGACACGTCCTGGATGATCAGCACCAGGCACGCCGGCTCGCCATCGTCCGCGTCGTTGAGCACCAGGCTGCGCACCTGATGCACCCAGCGCGGGGCATCCTCGCCCGCCACCGTCACCTCGACGACCACTTCGGAAAAGCTGTCGCCCGCGACGACGCGTTCGATTGGGTAATCGTCCGCTTCCAGCCGGTGGTTGTTGCGATAGCGCAGCTGGAAGCGGGACCGATATTCGTCGACGGTCGCGCCCAGCTCCTCGACCGATCCGACGCCGTGCATCGCCAGCGCGGCGTCGTTCGCCCAGAGCAGGCTCTGGTCGGGATCGATCAGGATCACCCCTTCGTCGAGGCCGACGATGATCTGGCGCAAATGGCGCAGATCGACGGTATCACGCAGGGATTTGAGCAGGGCGGCCGTCATCGCGTGCCCCTCAGGCGCGACGCCCGTGGATCAGCCAGCCGAGCGCATAGCCACCGACCAGCGCGGCCACCGCCCACAGAGCCGGCGTGTCCTGCACGGTCTTCGCCGCCGCCTTGCCATGTTCGCGCGCGGCGTCCGCGGCGACCTTGCCGTGCTTGCCCGCGGCATCCTTGGCGCGCGCGGCGGTGTCGCCCGCCACGTCGGCGATCCGCTCGCCCGCGTCCTTCAGCCGGTCGCGCGCTTCGTCGAGCAACTCGGGTGCGCTATCCACCGCCTCGCCGATGATCGACTTGGCGCGACCATAGGTGTGCTGGGCACCGCCGGCGACCTGATCGACGACGCCGTCGACCTGCCAGTCGCGGCTGTTTACCGTATCGCCGATCGCCTTTTCGACCTTGCCGGTCGCATAGCGCACGCCGCCGTGGAATTCGTCCTTGTTCATGGAATATCTCCTTTGCGGATGGGAAAAAGCAGGATCAGGGCAGGACGCCGCAGCCCGCCGCGGCCTTGCCGACCGACAGAGCGATCTTCGGATCCTTCAGCTCGCCCGCGACGCGGATCAGGTCGCCCACCGTCAGCACGCCCGGATTGGGATCGTTCTGCTTGTAGGCTGCAGCGGCGCGGCCCAGCTGTTGCAGCTGGCCGAGCGTCAGGTCGCTCTGCAGCCGCCCGCCGACGCAATCGGCGCGGCTTTCGTCCAGGCCATAACGCTGCAGCCCGGTCGAAATCCGCGTCGCGGGTGCAGCACAGGCGGCCAGCGCCACCGCACCGCAAAACACCGTCGCTATGGTCCGGGTATGCCCCATGGCCGATCCCTGCCTCTGCCGGCCCCACAGCAGGGCCGGTTCGGGCGCATCAACCCATGTTAGGCTGGTCCGTTCCTGGTATCTTTGCGCAAATACCTAGTCAGGAAGCACTATTTCCAGCAGCCCAACTTGCTCGCGATATAGCTGCTCCAGCCGCAGATGGATCGCGCGCGATCCCATATCCGCTGCTTTTTCAGCACCTTGCCGATGCTCCTCCGCCCGGCGCCGCAGATAGGCCAGCTCCTCGGGGCCGGACCGGAAAACGGGTGTCTCTGAAGGCGTATCGGTCATGGGGCGGCACGCTAACGTGCTGTTTCACAGTGCCTATCGGCCAGGATGCACCCATGACATGGTAGATCGGTATGCCCTTGCGCACGGGCATGACGGCATGACCAAAGGCCGCTAGGCTTGCTGCACGACGACCCGCACAGGGCTTGCGACAGGAGAGAGTGATGACCGACATGCCGCTGACCCGTATCGCGCTGCCCACCGGCGTGGAACTCGACGTCGCGATCGCCGGCGATCCCACACATCCGCCGGTCATCCTGCTGCACGGCTTTCCCGAATCGCACCGCACGTGGCGCGGCGTGATCCCCGATCTTGCCCGCGACCATTATGTCGTCGCGCCGGACCAGCGCGGCTTCGCCCGCTCCTCCAAACCGCAAGGGGTGGAGGCCTATGCCGCAGAGCATATCCTCGCCGACCTGATCGCGCTCGCCGATCACCTCGGCATCGATCGCTTCACTTTGGTCGGCCATGACTGGGGCGGCGCGATCGCGTGGATGGCGGCGCTGACCCGGCCCGATCGCGTCGCGCGCCTCGTCATCGTCAACGCGCCGCATCCCCTGCTCTTCCAGCGCGCGCTGTTCGACGAGCCGGAGCAGCGCAAGGCCAGCCAGTACATCACCCGCTTCCGCGACACGGGCATCGACCAGGGCCTCGTCGGCGCCGGCCTCGAAAAATTCCTCGGCTCCACCTTCGCGCATCACGTGACGCACGCCATCGCCGGCGCGGACAAGGCCGCCTATCTGGACGAATGGTCGCAGCCGGGCGCGATGACCGCGATGCTCAACTGGTATCGCGCGTCGAAGGTGATCGTCCCCGCGATGGACGAAATCCCACCCCGCCCCGCCTTCCTCGACGCGCCCTTCCCGCCGATCACGCAGGACACTTTGGTCATCTGGGGCATGCGCGATTCGGCGCTGCTGCCGGTGCTGGTCGACGGTCTGCCGCCCTATGTCCCGCAGCTGACGGTCGAGAAGATCGACGCCGGCCATTTCGTCCCCTGGGAAAAGCCCGAGGCGGTGGTCGCGGCAATGCGGCGCTGGGACATCTGACGCCCCCACACCCACCCCGTTCGCCCTGAGCCTGTCGAAGGGCGGGGCGCCTCACACACCGCCATCGCCCGTGGTATCCGTGCTTCGACAGGCTCAGCACGAACGGCGTGGATGGGGCGGCAATGCGTAGATGCGAAACCGGAATAAAGGACAGCCACCTTTCCCCAAGATGACCAAAGCATTCCTCACGCGTTCAGCGACGCGCGGTCACAAGACCGTTCTGCGTTACGCCCCGACCCACAAGCGGGCGGTACGCGAACCGAGGAGTGAAACACATGCGTAAGATCATGATCGCGGCCCTCGCCGCTGCCACCATCCTGCCTGCTGGCGTCGCCAATGCGCAGAGCGCCCGCGAAGTCCGCCAGAGCGAACGCGAGCTGCGCCAGAGCCAGCGCGATCTCGCCGAAGCGCGCCGCTACGGCGACCGCCGCGACATCCGCGATGCGCGCCGCGAAGTGCGCGAGAATCGTCAGGAGCTTCGCGAGGATTGGCGCGACTATCGCCGCACGCACGGCGACGTCTATCGCCGCGGCACCTATGCCGGCCCGCGCGGCTATCGCTATCGCCCGGTGACCAACGGCTATCGCTTCGCGCCGAGCTATTACGGCCGCCAATATTGGATCAACGACTACGCGACCTACCGCCTGCCGCGCCCGGGCTACGGCTATCAGCGCTGGGTCCGCTACGGCAACGACGTCGTGCTGGTCGACACCCGCTCGGGCCGCGTCGTCCAGGTCTACAACCGCTTCTTCTACTAAGCGCGGTCGGCAGTCAGGGTGGTATTCAGTCCTCCCCCGCAAGGGGGAGGTGGCGCCGCCGAAGGCGGTGACGGAGGGGGCGGATAGGAACGTCCCAAGTCATTTGCCGCCACCCTGACCTCCCCCTCCGTCATGCCTGCGGCATGCCACCTCCCCCTGGCGGGGGAGGACCAGAATAGCGCGATCAACCCCGCGACACACCGGGGCGGCTCACGCCGTCCCGGTATCCGCCTCATACGCCCCGCGCCGCATCACATAGTCGCGCGTCTCGTAGGGCGGCGACAGCCCTTCCACCCAGGCGCCATGCGCATGGGTCAGCGCCACCAGCTCCATGGGCGTCTCGCCCGGCCAGCCGCGCACGCGCACCTCATGCCGGTGCAGATCGCGATTGGGCTCCATCATCACCCAGCCGAGCGGCCGCTCCGCCGTGGCACGCGCGCCCGCTGCCGCCATCGCTTCGCCGACTCGCGCGCGTGTCGCGGGCGGTAGATATTGCCACACCACCGAATGCATCAGCACGCGCGTAACGCCCGCCGCCTGCGGTTCGGCGAGCCGCGCCTCCACCCAGTCCGCCGCATCGCCCTGCACCAGATCGACGCCGTGCGCGCGTACCAGATCGATCGCCCGCGCCAGCCGCTCCTGCCGATCGGTCGCCTCCACCCAGACATAGGCCTGCAACCGCTGCGCCTGGCGTTCGTCGGACAGATCGACCGGCGCGATATCGACGCCCCTCACCCGCTCCACCGCGATCGGCACCGCCGGCGGCGGCGGCCCGCGCCAGTCGGGCGTGAGCATCAATGCCGCCTCCGCCGGCCCCACCCGCGTGCCGCCAAGGTCGAAGCCATAATGCCCGATCATCAGGTTCAATCCCGCGCTCGACCCGATCTCGAGCAGCTCGACGCGCGGGCCATAGCGTGCGGCGATATGCAGCAGCCCGGTCATCAGCCCCGCCGATCGCCCGACCTCATTGGTCTGCGGCGGCCCGTCCAGCCACGGCCGGATCGCCGCATCGTGCCGCGCCAGCGTCGCCCGCAACACGTCGGCAATCGCCGCCGGATCGGTCATCTCGCCCGCGAACACCCGTGACAGATCGGCGTCCGCGCCCGCCCGATGCAGCGCATGCAGCCCGCCGACCAGACGCAGCACCAGCGCATCCGCCACCGGCTCGCCCGGCCAGTCGAGCACCGTCCGCCCCGTCTCCGTCGATCGATCCAGCGCCGCTGGCAGCGCTTCGACGATCCGGTTGGTCACCGGCGCGTCCATCGCCTTGCAATAGCCCGCCTGCACCTCGAACGACTTGAGATTCTCTGCCTCACTCGCCATCGACTCGCCTCCTGCCGGCGCCGTGTTGCGCCTGCTCCCCACCGCCAGTAAAGCCCCGCGCGTGCCGACACCTTTAGTCATCGCCGTGCCCAAGGGGCGCATCCTCTCCGAGGCCCTTCCCCTGCTCGCCCGCGCCGGTATCCATCCCGAAGCCGCGTTCGGCGACGAAAACAGTCGTGCGCTGCGCTTCGCCACCGATGTGCCGCATATCGAGCTGATCCGCGTCCGCGCCTTCGACGTCGCGACCTTCGTCGCACATGGTGCCGCGCAACTCGGCATCGTCGGGTCGGACGTGCTGGCCGAGTTCGATTATTCCGAACTCTACGCCCCCGTCGACCTCGGCATCGGCCATTGCCGCATCTCGGTCGCCGAACCCGCCGCCATGGCCGCGACCGACGATCCGCGCGGCTGGAGCCATGTCCGCGTCGCGACCAAATATCCGCACATCACCGCCGCCCACTTCGCCAATCGGGGCGTCCAGGCGGAATGCGTCAAGCTGAACGGCGCGATGGAGCTGGCGCCGACGCTGGGTCTCGCCCCGCGCATCGTCGACCTCGTCTCCTCGGGCCGCACGCTCAAGGAAAACGGCCTCGTCGAAGTAGAGGTGATCGCCGAAGTCACCAGCCGCCTGATCGTCAACCGCGCCGCGATGAAGACGCGCGCCGAAGTCGTGCCGCTGGTCGAGGCATTCCGCCGCGCCGTGGCGGAGGGCATGAAGTGATCCACCTCGACACCCGCGACGCCGGTTTCGCCGACGCCTTCACCTTGTTGGTCGACGGTCGCCGCGAAGCCGCCGCCGATGTCGCCCGCGACGTCGCAACGATCATCCGCGCCGTCCGCGACGATGGCGAAGCGGCGATCCGCGCCTTCACGCAAAAGCTCGATCGGCATGACTTGGCGGAGACCGGCTGGCGCATCGAACCCGCCACCTGCGCCGCGGCGTATGAGGCGCTCGACCCGCAGCTGCGCGACGCGCTCGACCTCGCCGCCACCCGCATCCGCGCCTATCACGAACGCCAGAAGCCGACCGACACCGATTATGTCGACGAGGCCGGCGTCCGCCTCGGCGCGCGCTGGCGCGGCGTCGATGCCGCGGGCATCTACGTCCCCGGCGGCCGCGCGGCCTATCCGTCATCGCTGCTGATGAACGCCATCCCCGCCAAGGTCGCCGGCGTCGAGCGGCTGGTGATGGTCACCCCCACCCCCGATGGCGAGATCAACCCGCTCGTCCTCGCCGCCGCGCACCTGGCCGGCGTCGATGAAGTATGGCGCATCGGCGGCGCGCAGGCGATCGCCGCGCTCGCTTATGGCGCCGGGCGCATCGCCCCGGTCGACGTCGTCACCGGCCCCGGCAATGCCTGGGTCGCGGAGGCCAAGCGCCAGGTCTATGGCGTCGTCGGCATCGACATGGTCGCCGGCCCCAGCGAGATCGTCGTCGTCGCCGACGCCAAGAACGATCCGCAATGGACCGCCGCCGACCTGTTGAGCCAGGCCGAGCACGACACCACGACGCAGTCGATCCTGTTCACCGACGACGCCGACTATGCGCAGGCCGTCGCGCGGGCAGTGGACGAGGAACTGGCCATCCTCCCCACGGCCGCAGTCGCGCGCGCCGCATGGGACGCCAACGGCGCGATCATCGTCGTCGACAGCCTCGAGGCCGCCTGCCCGCTGGTCGACCGCCTCGCCCCCGAACACCTCCAGCTCGCCGTCGATAACCCGCAGGCGCTGTTCGATAAGGTGCGCCACGCCGGCAGCGTCTTCCTCGGCCGCCACACGCCCGAAGCGATCGGCGATTACGTCGCCGGCCCCAACCACGTCCTCCCCACCGGCCGCCGCGCCCGCTTCGCCAGCGGCCTGTCGGTCCTCGACTTCATGAAGCGCACGAGCTTCCTCGGGCTCGACGAAGCGGCACTCGCCACGCTCGGCCCCGCGACGGTCGCCCTCGCCCATGCCGAAGGCCTGCCCGCCCACGCGCGGTCCGTGGCCCTGCGGTTGCGGCTCAACAGATAAGGGTCCGGGAAGTAGAGATGTCGCCTGTCGAGATTTATGGCGAGGACGAACTGAAACCCCTCTTTGAGGGCAAATTCGCCTTTCTTCCGCGCATTGGAGATACGATCTCCAAAGAGAGGGGCGGCTACTTCGACTATTACAAAGTCGTTGAAATCTGGCAACGGGAGGAGGGGGAGAGCGGCGTCTTCCAGCCCTGTCTCAGCGTCAACGCCATCGACTAGCCGCTGCGGCGGTGGCACCACGCAACGCTCCCAGCAACAAAACTTAATATACATCAATTTCAGCTACTTACATTTAAGTTGCTGAAACAACGCATCTTTGTGCCGCGACGGACGTATCTCCGCCGCACCCGCCCCAGGGTGACCAGACAAAGGATGCCTGAGATGACCCGCTTCCAGTTCCGCGGCGCGATCGCCGCCGTCGCCCTGCTCGCCGCCGGTCCGGCGATGTCCGCCGCCAAGAACCCGATGGTCGGCGGCGCCGCGATGTACCCGACCAAGACGATCGTCGAAAACGCCTCGACCGCCAACAACCTGACCACGCTGGTCGCCGCGGTGAAGGCCGCCGGCCTCGTCGACACGCTGTCGGGCCCCGGCCCCTTCACCGTCTTCGCGCCGACCGACGCCGCGTTCAAGAAGCTGCCCGCCGGCACCGTCGACACGCTGGTGAAGCCCGAGAACAAGGCGCAGCTGACCAATATCCTGACCTATCACGTCGTCGCCGGCACGATGACGTCGAAGCAGATCGCCGCCGCGATCAAGGCCGGCGGCGGTAAGGCGACGCTGACCACCGTGCAGGGCGAACCGCTGACCGCGACGATGATGGGCAACCGCATCATGCTCACCGACGCCAAGGGCGGCATGAGCCACGTCAGCACCAAGGACGTGATGCAGTCGAACGGCGTCGTCCACGTCATCGACACCGTGTTGATGCCCTGAGTGGGCTTCGGTGCCGGCCCGCTCCCCCTCCCGGCCACCCACATCGTATCCTGACGGGTGGCCGGGAGGGGGAGCGGGCCGGCACCGCCTTCGGAACGTGCTCTACCGCACGTTCCGCAAAGGGGTGACGGACGCCCCGCACGCCACTACATGCCCGCACGATGTCCCGTACCACCAACCGTACCCAGGCGCGCGCCGCCGCCCGTCTCGCCGCCGTCCAGGCGCTCTACCAGCATGAGATGGAGGGCACGCCGGTGCCCGCATTGCTCCACGAATTCCACAACCACCGCCTCGGCGCGACGATCGAGGACGCGGAATATGCCGAAGCCGACGTCGATTTCTTCGACGATCTGGTCAAGGGCACCACCGCGCGCGCGGGCGAGATCGACCTCGCGATCGAAAAGAAGCTCGCCAGCGGCTGGACGCTCGCCCGCCTCGACAAGCCGATGAAGGCGCTGCTGCGCGCCGGCACCTACGAACTGATGGCGCGCAAGGACGTGCCGGTCGGCGCGACGATCAGCGAATATGTCGATGTCGCCCACGCCTTTTACGAACGCCGCGAATCGGGCTTCGTCAACGGCCTGCTCGACGCCATCGCCAAGGACGTCCGCTAACCCAAAAGTCCTCCCCCACATCAGCGGGGGAGGGGGACCGCTAACCCAAGTCCTCCCCCGCCAGGGGGAGGTGGCACCGCGCAGCGGTGACGGAGGGGGAGGACACGGCAAGCCCGATCATCGCGTCGCGCCGCCGCCCTCCCCCTCCACCCTTCGGCTGACGCCGAACGGTCCCCCTCCCCCTTGCGGGGGAGGACCGATGCAGGCTCTTTCTTCCGCGTATGACCGAAGCCGACTTCCTCGCCGCCCTGCGCATCCTCCCGCTCCACCCCGCCGCGCGCGGGCTGCGCGACGACAGCGCCCGCCTGACGCGCGCACCCCTCGTCGTCACCACCGACACCTTGGTCGAGGGCGTCCACTTCCTCCCCACCGACACCCCCCAGGACGTCGCGTGGAAGCTCGTCGCGACCAACCTGTCCGACATCGCCGGCAAGGGCGGCAAGCCCGACGGCATCCTTCTGAACTACCCGCTCACCGACGACGCGTGGGACCGCGCCTTCCTCGAAGGCCTCGCCGACGTGCTAACCGCCTGCGACGCGCAGATCCTCGGCGGCGACACCGTCCGCCTACCGACCGGCGCGCCGCGTGTTCTCACCGTCACTGCCTTCGGCTGCGACACCCCCGCCCCTCCGCGCGGCGGCGCCGGCGAGAATGACGCGCTCTGGATAACGGGCACGATCGGCGACGCCGGCGCCGGCCTCGCCATCGCGCAAGGCCAGCCCGGCCCCGCCGCCCTCGCCGCCCGCTACCGCCGCCCGACGCCGCGCCTCGCGGAAGGCCGCATCCTCGCGCGCCTCGCGCATGCGATGATGGACGTCAGCGATGGCCTGCTCATCGACGCCACACGCATGGGCGCGGCGAGCAACCTCGCCGTCATCCTCGACCTCGCCGCCGTTCCGCTGTCGCCCGCCTACATCGCCCACGCCGGCGAAGACCGCGCCGCCCGCCTGACGGCCGCCAGCGCCGGCGACGACTACGAACTCCTCTTCGCCATGCCCGCCAACGTCGTGCCCCCCGTGGACGCTACCCACATCGGCCGCTTCGCCAGAGGCGAAGGCCTACACCTGTTCGACGGCGGAGAACCAATCCCCCTCCCCGACCGCTTGGGCTTCCAACACTAACACCCCCAAAAAATACCGTCATTCCCGCGCAGGCGGGAATCCATAACCTCTGACCTTCCGGCTCAAGCGAGACCTGCGCGTCTGGATTCCCGCCTACGCGGGAATGACGAAGGAAGGGGGCAGGCCCCCCCCACCCACCGCAACCCACAACCGCTTGCACTCCCCCCGTCCCCGCCATAGCCTCACCCGCAGCGCGCCAGACCGGGGGACATCGGCCGGCGACGTCAACAGGAGAAGGATTTGCGCGAATGACCACGGTCGCCCTCGCCATCCTCTGCGGCGTCATCGCCGTGGTCTATGGCTTCGTCACCAGCCAACAGGTGCTCCGCGCCTCTCCGGGCGACGCCCGGATGCAGGACATCGCCGCCGCCATCCAGGAAGGCGCCAAGGCCTATCTCGGCCGCCAGTACACCACCATCGCGATCGTCGGCGTCATCGTCGCCGCGATCCTGTTCCTGACGCTCAACGCGGTCTCCACCATCGGCTTTGTCGTCGGCGCGGTGCTGTCGGGCGTCGCGGGCTATGTCGGCATGAACATCTCGGTGCGCGCCAACGTCCGCACCGCCGAAGCCGCGCGCACCTCGCTGCAGGGCGGCCTCACCATGGCGTTCCGCTCGGGCGCGGTCACGGGCATGCTCGTCGCGGGGCTCGGCCTGCTCGCGATCAGCACCTTCTTCTGGTATCTCACCGGCCCCGCCGGCCACGCCCCCAATGACCGCGTCATCGTCGAGGCGCTGACCGCGCTCGCGTTCGGCGCATCGCTCATCTCGATCTTCGCGCGCCTCGGCGGCGGCATCTTCACCAAGGCGGCGGACGTCGGCGCCGACCTCGTCGGCAAGGTCGAGGCCGGCATTCCGGAGGACGATCCCCGCAACCCCGCAGTCATCGCCGACAACGTGGGCGACAACGTCGGCGACTGCGCCGGCATGGCCGCCGATCTGTTCGAGACGTACGTCGTCACGCTGGGCGTCACGATGATCTCGATCGCCCTCCTGATCCGCGCCGACGCCGCGGAACTGATGCGCCTGATGAGCCTACCGCTCATCGTCGGCGGCGTGTGCATCGTCACCTCGATCATCGGCACGTACATGGTCCGCCTTGGCCCAGTGAGAAACGGCAAGGGCGGCACGATCATGGGCGCGCTCTACAAGGGCTTCTGGACCAGCGCTTTGCTGTCGATCCCGGCCATCTACCTCGCCGCCAAATACGTCCTCGGCGACCTCAACCGCACGATCGGCAGCGCCGGCTTCCTCGACGCGGTGTCGGACGACCTCACCACCGGCTTCGACGCCCCCCGCGCCGCCGCCGCGACCGCGCAGGCGTTCACCGGCATGGATCTGTTCTGGTGCATGGTCATCGGCCTCGCCGTCACCGGCCTGATCGTCTGGATCACCGAATATTACACCGGCACCAACTATCGCCCGGTAAAATCGATCGCCGCCGCCAGCCAGACCGGCCACGGCACCAACGTGATCCAGGGCCTCGCGATCAGCCTGGAGGCGACCGCGCTGCCGACGATCGTCATCGTCGTCGCGGTCATCGCCACCTACCAGCTCGCCGGCATCATCGGCATCGCCTTCGCCGCCACCGCGATGCTCGCGCTCGCCGGCATGGTCGTGGCGCTGGACGCCTATGGCCCCGTCACCGACAACGCCGGCGGCATCGCCGAGATGGCGGGTCTGCCCGACGACGTCCGCACCCGCACCGACGCGCTCGACGCGGTGGGCAACACCACCAAGGCGGTGACGAAGGGCTATGCGATCGGCTCGGCGGGCCTCGCCGCGCTCGTCCTATTCGGCGCCTATACCACCGACCTCGCCACCTACTTCCCCGAGGTGAGCGTCGATTTCAGCCTGTCCAACCCCTACGTCATCGTCGGGCTGCTGCTCGGCGCGCTGCTCCCCTATCTGTTCGGCGCGTTCGGCATGACCGCGGTCGGCCGCGCGGCGGGCGCCGTGGTGGAGGAAGTCCGCGGCCAGTTCCGCGACAATCCCGGCATCATGGAAGGCACCAGCCGCCCGAACTACGGTCGCACCGTCGACCTCGTCACCCGCGCCGCGATCAAAGAAATGATCGTCCCCAGCCTGCTCCCCGTCCTCTCACCGGTCGCGCTCTACTTCATCATCCGTACCGTCGCGGGCCAGGCGCAGGGCTTCGCATCGCTGGGCGCGATGCTGCTCGGCGTCATCGTCTCCGGCCTGTTCGTCGCCTTGTCGATGACCAGCGGCGGCGGCGCCTGGGACAATGCCAAAAAGTATATCGAAGACGGCAATTACGGCGGCAAAGGCTCCGAAGCCCACAAGGCCGCCGTCACGGGCGACACCGTCGGCGATCCGTACAAGGACACCGCCGGCCCCGCGGTCAACCCGATGATCAAGATCACGAATATCGTGGCTTTGCTGCTGCTGGCAGCCTTGGCTGGCGGCGGAGGCTGAGGCAGAGCCTCAGCAAGCGCGACCGGCCGGCGGACGGGCGCGTAAAGGCGCCCGATCCGTCCGACGTCACGGGGAGTGGAGGTGAACGATGCCCCGCATCGTTCACCTCCACTCCCCGTGACGTCCGCCCGCGTCCCGCCACCAATTGACGGCCACATCGGCCCTGTTACCCTCCCGAAACTACCCGGGGGAGTTCATCACGCCATGGTCCATCGCCGCGCCCTCACGCTCGCCCTCGTCCTGGCCGCCACCCCCGCCCACACCGCCCCGAAGTCGGGCGCGGTCACCCTGCTACCACCCTACGAAACCGCGACGCCGAAGGCAGGATCGCTCGCCGATATCCGGCTCAAATCGCTCGCCCGCATCGATCCCGCCCATCCTCTGGCCGGCGACCCCAATCTGCAAACGTTCAGCCTGTTCGGCCGCGAAGACCTGATCGCCGCAAGCAGCGACGATTATCGCCCCACCCATTGCGCCCCCGCCAAGGACACTACCGATCCGCTGACGGCGATCATCCAGGCCGCGCGCAAGACATCGATCGTCATCATCAACGAAAGCCACGAACGCTCCGAGCATCGCGGCTTCACGACGGCGCTGCTCGCCCCCTTGCATGCCGAGGGCTATACGACGCTGGCGCTGGAGGCTCTCGCCCATCCGGAGCCGGATACGCCGAAGCAGTATCTGCCGTCCTTCCAGCGCGATCCCGGCTTGCCTTATCTCGAGGACGAGGACGGCTTTTACCTGGGCGAAGCCGCCTTCGGCCGGCTGGGCCGCACGGCGAAGCGGCTGGGCTACGCGCTCGTCCCCTATGAAGCGCATTACGATCCCGCCACCGCCAAACTCTCCCAAAAGGAACGGATTGGCATCCGCGAGGAAGGGCAGGCGAACACCCTCGCCGCCTGGGTCGCCGCGCATCCCGGCGCCAAGCTGCTCGTCCACGTCGGCTATCACCATGCCATCGAAGTCCCCACCGCCGACGGCCTGCGCTGGATGGCGACGCGGCTCAAGGCCAAGACCGGGATCGATCCGCTCACCATCTCGCAGACCACCTGCCACGGCGGCGGTAGCACCACCCGCCTCGCCGCCTTGCCCGCCGACGAACCGCCCGGCACCTTCGACCTCGTCGTCGATCACCCCACCGCCCGCTTCGTCCGCGGTCGCCCGGCGTGGCGGATCGCCGCCGGCGACACGCCCGTCAGCATCCCCGCCCAGCTCCGCCCCACCACGGGCTGGCGCGTCATCGAAGCCCGCCCCGACGGCGAACCGCCCGCCTCCGTCCCAATGGACCGCGTCGCGATCCGGCCTGGCGAAGACATCGCCCTAATGCTGCCCCCCGGCCGCTACCGGCTCCGCGTGCTCGACGTCGCCTACACGCCCGCGCCCGACGCGGATTGACGCCACACTAACCTGCGTTAGTCTTTCGTCACTGGCCTTGGGGAAGGCCGCCGGGGGGATTTCCATGCTTCGTACCTGCGCGCTGTCGCTCGCCACCGCTCTGTTCGCGACCACCGCCACCGCGCAGACGCCGCCCGCCACCACGCCCGCCGCCCCACCCGCCGCAGACGCCCCCATTCCCGCCGCGGTCTTCGCCCAGCTGCCTAGGTTCGAATCCCCCCGCCTGTCGCCCGACGGCACGCGCATCGCGGCGAAGATGGCGATCGACGGCGTCCAGAGCCTCGTCGTCATGCCGCTGTTCGACGGCAAACCCGCCGCGCTGAAGGTCGGCGAGAATATGGACATCAACTGGTGGCGCTGGGTGGGCGATAAGTGGCTCGTCGCCGGCATCGGCAGCCAGTCGCATCTCGACGGGGACGACATCTACATCACCCGCATGGTCGGCCTCAGCGCCGATCTGAAGACGCTCAACCGCATCGACTGGAGCAATTCGGGCATCCGCGCCGACGACCTGCTCTGGTCGGCCAAGGACGGCAGCCCGCGCATCCTGTTCGCACGCTCGACCGGGATCGATACGATGGCGGACATCTATCCGTCCGTGTGGGACGCCGACGTCTCGACCGGCAAGGTCCGTCGCGTCGCCGCCAGCCAGCCCGACGTATGGGACTGGTATGCCGATGGCGCGGGCACACTGCGCATGGGCATCCGCTACATCGACGATACCGGCCGCGGCGCGCTGCTGTATCGCGGCTCCAACGCCGAATCCTTCCGCACCATCGCGCGCAGCGATTCGCGCAAAGAGCAGAGCTTCATCGTCCCCACCACCTTCCGCGCCGACGGCACCGCGCTTGCGACCAGCGACAGCGGCGGCCGCGACGCGCTGTACGAGGTCTCGCTGCCCGACTTGAAGCTCGGCAAGAAGGTGTATGACCACCCCGGCTACGACATCGACGGCGTCGTCGAAAACCGCGACGGCAACGACGTGCTGGGGATCAGCGTCACCGACACGTTCGACCATATCGTCTGGCTCGATCCCGCTCTGAAGCGAATCCAGGCCGCCGCCGACGCCGCGGTGGGCAATCGCCGCGCACGCATCGTCTCGCGCAGCGCCAGCGGTTCGCAGATGCTGGTCGAGGTCGGCAGCCCGTCGCAGGCCGGCGCGCTCTATTACTGGGATCTCGGCAGCGACCGCATGCAGCGCTACGCCTTCCAGAACGACACGCTCGCCGGCCGCAGCCTGTCGCCGGTCAAAACCGTCCATTATACCGCGCGCGACGGCACGGCGATCGAGGCGATCCTGACGCTCCCCCGCCATCGCCCGAACGCGAAGAACCTGCCGTTGGTCGTCCTGCCCCACGGCGGCCCGATCGCGCGCGACAGCGAAGGCTGGGACTGGTGGGTCCAGTATCTCGCCGAACAGGGCTATGCCGTCATTCAGCCCAATTACCGCGGCTCGTCCGGCTATGGCACCGCCTTCGTCAAGGCGGGCGAAGGCGAATGGGGCCTCAAGATGCAGGACGACCTCAACGATGCGATCACCTTTCTGGCGAAGGAGGGCATCGCCGATCCCAAGCGCGTCTGCATCGCCGGCGCATCCTATGGCGGCTATGCCGCGCTCCGCGCCGCGCAGCGCGACGGCGCGCTCTATCGCTGCGCCATCTCCTATGCCGGCGTATCGGACCTTGCCGGCATCAAGAAATACGACGCGCAATTCCTCAACGGCAAGACGCTGGGCCGCTACTGGACCAAGCGCGCGACCGACCTGCACGCCGTCTCCCCCCGCTTCGGCGCCGATCAGGTAACCATCCCCGTCCTGCTGCTGCACGGCAAGGCCGACAAGCGCGTGCCGGTCAAGCAATCCCGCCAGATGGCCGATGCGCTGAAATCCGCCGGCAAGCCCTATCAATATATCGAGCAGCCGCTGGGCGATCACCACTTCACCCGCAGCCAGGACCGGCTGGAATTCCTCACCGCAATGGGCGCGTTCCTGGCGAAGTATAATCCGGCGTGAGGGCGATTGCCGCACCCGGCCATCCCCCCGCGTGTGACGAGGGCCGATTAACCCACGGCGGGTGATTTGTCGTCGTCTTCCCACGGCTTCGCTCACGCGACGCGGCGAACATTAACCCCGTTTTGACTGATCTCGATCAATTTGGGTGGATGGGAGAGACAGTCCGCACCACGCGCCCATCGGGAACGCCATCCGGCATCATCTGGCTGGTCGCGGCATCGCTCTATTTCCTGTGCGCCGCCTCGACCATCCACCTCACCAGCGACGGCCGCACGATCGCGACGGTATGGCCGGCCAATGCCGTCCTCGTCGCGCTGCTGCTGCTCGATCGGCGCCCGCGCTGGTGGACGGTGCTCAGCGCCGGCCTCGTCGGCAATGTCGCCGCCAACTGGCTGACGCGGGGCAGCATCGCCGGCCCGCTGCTCTATGCTGCCGCGAACGGACTAGAGGTGGTGGTTGCCACGATCCTCATCCGCCGCGGCTCGGGATCGATCGACCTGCTCCGCTCCACCGGCGCGCTGCTGCGCTTCATCCTTGCCGCCGGCCTGATCGCGCCCGCGCTCAGCGGCGCGGCGGGCGCCGCCACCGCGACCCTCGTCTACGACCAGGCGTTCGTCTCCTCGTTCAAGACGTGGTTCCTCAGCGACGGCCTCGGCCTGCTCGTCTTCACGCCGGTGTTCATGGCCATCCTCGGCGGCCAGCTGACCGACTGTATCCGCAGCAAGTCGCCGATGCAGCGGCTGGAATCGCTCGCCTATCTCGGGCTGGTCGTCGCCACCGCCTATCTCGTCTTCTACGTGGCGGTGCTGCCCGCGCTGTTCCTGCTGTACGCGCCGGTCATGCTCGTCACCTTCCGCGTCGGGCCGCTCGGCACCAAGATGGCGGT
Source organism: Sphingomonas sp. NIC1 (assembly GCF_001638925.1). Lineage (NCBI taxonomy): Bacteria > Pseudomonadati > Pseudomonadota > Alphaproteobacteria > Sphingomonadales > Sphingomonadaceae > Sphingomonas > Sphingomonas sp. NIC1. The sequence continues at coordinate 2,241,291 of NZ_CP015521.1, read as the reverse complement.
CATGGCCATTGCCGTGATCGGCGCGTGCGCCACCGCGTCGGGCCATGGTCCGGTCGTGATGACGACCGGCGACCCGGTGCTCCAGGCGCATCTGTTCCAGTCCTTCCTCGCCATCATGCTGATCACCTGCCTGCCCGTCGCGGCGGAGATTGCCGCGCGCACCCGCCTGTCGCGCAAGCTGGAGGAACAGGCCGCCGAAGCGCATGCCGAGGCGATCACCGACACGCTCACCGGGCTGCTCAACCGCCGCGGCTTCGAACGCCGCGCCGGCGCGCTGCTCGATCGCGCCGCTTCGCCCTTGTGTTGCGTCGCGATCGACATCGATCACTTCAAGGGCATCAACGATTCCTGGGGCCATCCCTTCGGCGATCACGTGCTGCGCCACCTCGCCGCGACGCTGCGCGCCAACACCCGTCCCGACGATCTGATCGGCCGGCTGGGCGGCGACGAATTCGTGATGATCCTGCAGGTCGGCGATCACGACACGGGCGAGGCGATCTGCACGCGCATCCAGGCCGCATTGCGCCAGCAGCCGATCGCCGCCGACGCCGCGACGCACGTCCTGCTCAGCATCAGCTGCGGCATCGCCGGCATCACGCCCCCCGATCGCCTGCGCGACGTCATCGCCCGTGCCGACGATGCGCTGTACCGGGCGAAGGCCGGCGGGCGTAACGGCTTCCGCTCGGCGGGGTGATCGGGGCGGGCCTGCCGACGCCAACCATCCGCTTTGGATGAATCGATCGGGAACAGGCCCGCAACATCGGATGCGTCGCAGCCGATCCGGATCAAACGTCATGCCACGCTCGCCGCTGCCCCCCGCACAGTCCGGCAATGCGGAACAGACCCCTCAATCACCTCTACTATGGCGATAATCTGGACGTACTGCGCGACCATATCGCCGATGCCAGCGTCGATCTGATCTATCTCGACCCGCCCTACAATTCGAACGCCAACTACAACATCCTGTTCAAGTCGCCGACCGGCGCCGGCGCGGATGCCCAGATCGAGGCGTTCGAAGACACGTGGCACTGGAACGACACGGCGGAGGACGCCTTCGACCAGGTCTGCAAGAGCGGCAACACGCGCGCGTTCGAACTGCTCCGCGCGATGCGCGCGTTCCTCGGCGAAAACGACATGATGGCCTATCTCGCCATGATGGCGATCCGCCTGGTCGAACTGCATCGCAAGCTCAAACCGACCGGCAGCCTGTTCCTCCACTGCGATCCGACCGCCAGCCATTATCTCAAGCTGCTGCTCGACGCGGTGTTCGGCGCCCAGCGCTACCGCAACGAAATCGTCTGGTGCTACACCGGACCGGGGTCGCCCGGCATGCGGCAGTTCATGCGCAAGCACGACACGATCTTCTGGTTCAACAAGGGCGACACCTGGACCTTCAACGCCGACGCCGTCCGCGTCGAACACAGCGCCAAGACGCGCGAAAACTATAAACCCGGCCTCGTCGGATCGGGCTTCGTCGGCGCCGATCACCTGATCCACGCCAAGGGCAAGGTGCCGGAGGATTACTGGAACTTCGCCATCGCGCCGCGGGGCAAGGAATATCTCGGCTACCCCACGCAAAAGCCGATCAAATTGCTCGAACGCATCGTCGCCGCCTCGTCCAACGAAGGCGACGTCGTGCTCGACCCCTTCTGCGGCTGCGGCACCGCGGTCCATGCCGCGCAGAAGCTCGGCCGGCACTGGATCGGGATCGACGTCACCCATCTCGCCATTTCGCTGATCGAACGGCGCATGCAGGCCGCCTTCCCGGATGCCAGCTTCACGGTAGAGGGCACGCCCAAGGACCTCGCCTCCGCCACCGATCTCGCCAGGCGCGACAAATATCAGTTCCAATGGTGGGCAGTGTCGATGGTCGATGCCGTGCCCTATGGCGGCAAGAAGAAGGGCGCGGACGGCGGCGTCGATGGCCTGCTCTATTTCAAGCCGGACGGCAAACGCACCGAAAAGGCGATCGTCTCGGTCAAGGGCGGGGACCATGTCGGCGTCGGCATGATCCGCGACCTGCATTCGGCGATGGTCCGCGAAAACGCGCCGATCGGCGTCTTCGTCACGCTCGCCACGCCGACCGGGCCGATGCTGAAGGCGGCGGCGGCGGTCGGCCGCTTCGAGGACGGATTCAAGCGTACATATCCGCGGCTTCAAATCCTGACGGTCGCCGATCTGTTCGCCGGGCGAAAGCCCGATCTGCCCTATCCCGATCCCAACCTCGCCTTCCGCAAGGCAGCCCGCGAAGACACGGGCCGGCAGGACCGGCTGCTCTGATCCGATCTTTCCCCTGTCCTACAGCCCCCGAATATGCATCATCCCGCAATCGCTCTTTGACCCGTCCGACCCCACCCCCCGCGCTCCCCGTGCATGAGGGGGTCTCCGGCACATGACGTACCGTCCACTTCGTCCACTTCCGAGGGGGCCGGCCGGCTTGCGAATCGCCCCCGCCGCCCCCATCTCGCATCCCGCAAGGTCTTGCGACGCGCCGCCCCCTGTTGGACCGGCGCCGCCCGTCCGCCTTGCTTCCCTTTTTCGGCGACTTGCGCTAAGGGCGCGCCCGAACACGCGAACAGAGGTTGATTTTTGGCCAAGGAAGAACTGCTCGAGATGCGCGGCCGCGTGGTGGAATTGCTCCCCAACGCGATGTTCCGTGTACAGCTCGAAAACGACCACGAAATTCTCGGCCATACCGCCGGCAAGATGCGCAAGAACCGCATCCGCGTGCTGGTTGGTGACGAGGTGCTGGTCGAACTGACCCCCTACGACCTGACCAAGGGGCGGATCACCTACCGCTTCATGCCCGGCCGCGGCGGCCCCGGCCCGCAATAAGCGGCGGCGGCACCCGCGTGCCGCCCGACCTTATGCCACTGGTTCTCGCCTCTTCCTCGCCGCGCCGGCGCGATCTGCTGGCGCGTCTCGGCGTCGTGCCTGATCGCATCGCCGCGCCCGCGATCGACGAAACCCCGCGCCTCCGCGAATTGCCCCGCGTCTATGCGCAGCGCCTCGCCGTTGAAAAAGCGCTGGCGGTGGAGCGCGCACCGAACGAGACGGTCATCGCCGGCGACACCACGATCGCGCTCGGCCGCGCGATCCTGCCGCCCGCCGAGACCGAGGCGATCCAGCGCGACCTGCTGCTCCGCCTCTCCGGCCGCCGCCACCATGCGCTCTCGGCGATCTGCGTGATCGGCCCCGACGGCACGCAGCGCACGCGCCTGTCCGACACGATCGTCGCCTTCCGCCCGCTCTCCCCCGCCGAAATCGATGCCTATATCGCGTGCGGCGAAGGCCTTGGAAAAGCCGGCGGTTACGCCATCCAGGGCCGCGCCGAAGCCTTCGTCCGCTTCCTCCACGGCAGCCATTCGGGCGTCATCGGCCTGCCGCTCACCGAAACCCGCGCCCTCCTCCGCGCCGCCGGGCTCCCCCTTGCCTGAATGGGTCTATGAAGCCGGCATCGGCGAAGCCCGCGCCGCACTCATCGAGGACGATCGCATCGTCGAAGCCGCGATCGAACTGCCGAACACGCTCCGCCTCGGCACCATCGCCAGGGCCCAGCTGGTCGAACTGACCGCCGGCGGCATGGGCCGCCTGTCGATCGCCGGCGACGACGCGGTCCTCCCCCGCATTCCCAAAGGGCTGACCAAGGGCGCGAGCCTGACCGTCGAGATCGTCCGCGAAGCCATCCCCGAACCCGGCCGCCCCAAGCCGCCCCGCGCCGTGGCGACCGACGCTAGGCCCGCCGACGGCCCGGACCTGCTCGCCCGCCTCCACGCCACCGGCCATCCCGTCCGCACGCTCCGCCCCCACGAACCCGACGCGCTGGAAGCGGCCGGCTGGTCCGAATTGCTCGAAGAAGCGATGGACGGCGCGATCGCCTTCCCGCTCGGTGCGCTACGCCTGTCGCCTACCCCGGCGATGACGCTGTTCGACGTCGACGGGCCGCCCCCGCTCGAACCGCTCGCCGTCGCCGCGGCCAAGGCGGTCGCCGCGGCGATCCGCCGTCACGGCATCGGCGGCTCGATCGGCATCGATTTTCCGACGCTGGAGGGCAAGGCCGCGCGACAGGCGGTCGCCGAAGCGCTCGACGCCGCGCTGATGCCGCCGTTCGAACGCACCGCGGTCAACGGCTTCGGCTTCCTGCAGATCGTCCGTCCTCGCCCCCGCGCCTCGCTGCCCGAACTGCTGCGCACCGATCCGGTCGGCGCCGCGACGCGGGCGCTGCTGCGCCGGCTGGAGCGCGAGCCCCCCGGCAGCCCGCTGCATCACCGCCTGCCCGCCCCCATCCACGCCCGCCTCGTCAGCCGCCCCGACTGGCTGGCCGAGCTTGCACGCCGCACCGGCGTTACCCATCTGTTCGACAGCCTATGACCGCCACGACCTGCCCGATCTGCGACAAAGCCGTCGACCCGCTCCACACGCCCTTCTGCTCGCGCGGCTGCCGCGATCGCGACCTGCTGCAATGGCTGGGCGAAGGATATCGCATCCCGGTGAAAAATGATGCGCATGAGGGGCTGGACAGCACCGGCGGGGACCATTAGAGGCGCCACTTCCGAACGCGAAGCCTTCGCGTGACGGCCCTGCCCGGGTAGCTCAGTTGGTAGAGCATGCGACTGAAAATCGCAGTGTCGGCGGTTCGAATCCGTCCCCGGGCACCACTTCCAAGCGCAATGATCACACCGCCGGTAGCGGCCCCGTGCCGTTGAACAGCCCCGCCTGATAGTCGCGGATCGCCTGGCCGATTTCGTCGCGCGTGTTCATCACGAACGGCCCATGCGCCACCACCGGCTCGTCGATCGGATCGGCATGGCCGTACAGTAGCACGGCATCGTCGCTCGCGGTCAGCTCCACCGAATCACCGTCGTCGCGCAACGTCGCCAGATGCCAGTGCGGCACGCTCCGCCCGCCGATCGCCACGGTGCCGGCAACGACATACAGGAACACAGACCGTCCCTTCGGCGCCGGCAGCGTCACCGCCGCACCGCTACGCAACCGCACGGTCGACAGCATCACGCCGGTCAGCGATCGGATCGGTCCCTCCACGTCGCCGAACCGCCCCGACACCAATGCCACGCTGCCCGCATCGTCCGGCAGCGGCACCACAGGAATCGCATCCGCCTGCAAGCCGGTATAGGCCGGCGCGGTCATCTTCAGCCGGCCGGGCAGGTTTACCCACAATTGCAGGATCTCCATCGGCCCGCCGTCGCGCTTGAACGCGGGCGGCGAGATTTCGGCATGGATCAGCCCCGACCCCGCCGTCATCCACTGCACGCCGCCCGCCTCGATGATGCTGGCATGGCCGCCGGTGTCGTGATGCGCCAGGCTGCCGTCGAGGATGAACGTCACCGTCTCGAACCCGCGATGCGGGTGCGGCCCGAACGGCAGGCCGTTGTTGCCGGGGCGATACGTCTGCGGGCCATGATGGTTGAGGAACAGGAACGGATCGACCTGCTCCAGCCCCGGCCCCGGCACTGGCCGCCGCGTGACCAGATCGCCGATATCGTCGCGATGGGCGGGGTGGATGGCGGCAAGCGTGCGGGCGGTCATGCGAAAGGCTCCTTCCCGCCCAAGATGGCGGCAACGCCGCGCAGCGACAACGCCCGCAGCGGGAACGCTGCGTTTCGTACGACCATCGCTAGGGACAGTGGGGAGCTTCTGTTGCCCGGTGCTCCCCGTACCGCTGGAATCCCCTTCTGTTGCCCGGTGGGGTCCAACCGCGCTATTTTGGAGTAACCTTAGGCCGTGAGGCCCTCAGTTACGCCGCAATCGCGAGTGCTTCGTTATCGTTGGCACTTGTGTAATGGGCCGTTGCGGTGGTCCCATTCCGAGCGAAAGACAGCGCTTTTCAACACACGTCGATCCTAGTTCGGCCCCGTCATCGATGCTGTGCCGATCACCAGCACGCATGAAGCGTGCCGCCGAGCGGCTCAGCGTCGGTGGTGGAGCCGCCGGGTACTGCCCCCGGGTCCGCTGCGCCTATTTAACGCCACCGTTTATCGCCATAGCCGGCTGGAAGCCGGCCCGGTCGATATAGGGGCAGCGTCACGTCCCTGCAATCCACGCCTTTCGTTAGCCACAATATCCGGCCATAGCGGCGCCATCATGTTGACCCAGCGTTCCCGTTACGCGTTGCGCGCGATGCTGTTTCTCGCCGAAGCACCCGCCGCCAGCCCGCCGATCCCGATGGGCAAGATCGCCGTCGCCGCCAACGTGCCGCGCAAGTTCCTGGAACTGATCCTCGCCGATCTGCGCGATGCCGGCTTCATCCAGAGCACGCGCGGCAAGATGGGCGGCTACGTCCTCGCCCGGCCCGCGCACCTCATTTCGCTGGGCGACGTGATCCGCGTGATCGAAGGGCCGCTCGCGCTCGTCCCCTGCGTCAGCCGCACCGCCTACCGTCCGTGCAAGGATTGCAAGAGCGAGGCCGATTGCGCGATCCGCCACGCGATGATGCGCGTCCGCGACGAAACCGCCCGCATCCTCGACGGCACCAGCCTCGCCGATGCCACCGCCGACCAACTTGTCGCGGCGTAAGGGCACCCCCTATTCCTCCCCCGCCAGGGGGAGGTGGCAGCGAAGCTGACGGAGGGGGAGGTCAACGACTCCCGTCGCGCTTGCGGCAACGCCCCCTCCACCATGCGCTCCGCGAACGGTCCCCCTCCCCCGCCAAAGCGAGGGAGGATCCATCACACCCGCGGCCGCGCCTTCAGTTCGTCGCGAATCTCGCGCAGCAGCGCGACGTCGGCCGGCTCGGGCGCCGGGGCGGCGGGCGCCTCGGGCTTGGCGATCACGCGGTTAACGCTGCGCACCAGCAGGAAAATGATGAAGGCGAGGATCAGGAAGTTCGCCGCCTGCGTCACGAACTCGCCATAGCCCAGCAGCGGCACGCCCGCCTTCTTCAGCGCGGCATAATCGGTCGGCGATCCGGAATAGGTCGCGGGGATCGCGCCCAACCGAATGAAATAGCTCGAAAAATCCAACCCGCCGAAGATCTTGCCCACCACCGGCATGATGATGTCTTCGGTCAGCGACGTCACGATCTTGCCGAATGCGGCACCGATGATGACCGCCACCGCCAGGTCCAGCACGTTGCCTCGCGCTATGAAGGTCCTGAATTCCTTGAACATGTTCGCGTCCTCCCCGTTGTTCAGGCGTCGGGCGAAAGGGTAGGCTGCGATTACCCCTTCGCCAAGCCCGCACGCTGTCCTATATGGATAGGACAGATACGCTCTCAGGAGGATGTTCATGTCGTCGCTTCGTCCCGTTGCCGCCTTCGCGCTGGCTGCCACCGCGAGCCTGTCGCTCGCCGGATGCGGGATCAATTCCGTGCCGACGGCCGAGGAAAACGCCAAGGCGCGCTGGGCCGACGTCCAGAACCAGTATCAGCGCCGCGCCGACCTGATCCCCAACCTCGTCGCGACGGTGAAGGCCGCGGGCGCGCAGGAAAAGGACATTCTGGTGCAGGTGACGCAGGCCCGCGCCGGCGCCAACCAGGTGAAATTGTCGGGTGACCAGCTGACCGATCCGGCCAAGATGCAGGCGTTCGAACGCGCGCAGGGCGCCGTCACGCTGTCGCTCCAGCGCTTGCAGGAGGCGTACCCCGAGCTGAAGAGCCAGAGCAACTACACCACGCTGATGAGCCAGCTGGAAGGCACCGAGAACCGCATCACCATCGCGCGCAGTGATTACAACAATGCGGTAAAGGACTATAACACTCGAATTCGCACCTTCCCCGACGCGGTCGGCGCGAAGATCTTCTACGGCGCCAAGCCGCTCACCCCCTTCGCGGCGACGACGCCGGGGGCGGATCAGGCCCCGACCGTCAACTTCGGGAATGCGAGCTGACGGCGATGCGCCTCTTTGAGCGGGCGGCGATCGTGTGGCGGGCAGCCTTGCTGCTGCTCGCCGCGAGCCTGATGCTCGCGCCCGCGACCGCGCAGACCTTCCCCAAGTTCACCGGCCTCGTCGTCGACGCCGCGAACGTGCTGCCGCCGGAGACGAAGGCCGCGCTGACGCAGAAGCTGGAGGCGTTGCAGAAGGACACCAAGCGCCAGCTGGTCGTCGCGACGATCCCCGATCTGCAGGGCGATACGATCGAGGATTACGGCTACAAGCTCGGCCGGAGCTGGGGCGTGGGCCTGCGTGACGTCAACAACGGCGCGATCCTCATCGTCGCGCCCAACCAGCGCAAGGTCCGCATCGAAGTCGGCCGCGGGCTGGAGCCGTTCATCACCGATGCTTTGTCCAGCGTCATCATCAATCAGGACGTCATTCCCCGTTTCAAGGCGGGTGACATGCCGGGTGGCATCACCGCCGGCGTCGACGCCCTCGCCCAGCAACTCCGCGCCTCACCCGAAGAACAGCAGGCCCGGCTCGATGCGGCGGCGAAGCAGTTCGACCAGATCCACCAGCGCTCCGCCGAACGCCGCAGCGGCGGTGGCGGCGTGCCGTTCGGCCTGATCATCTGGGCGGTCATCCTGTTGTTCGTCCTCGTGCCGCTGATCATCGGTCGCCGGCGCAGCGCAGGGCCGTGGGGTCGCCGCTATGACGATGGCGGCGGCAGCGCGTTGCCCATCGTCCTGTGGGGCATCGCGAACGAGATCGGCCGCTCGTCCGGCGATCGTGGCGGCGGTTGGGGCGGCGGCGGCGCGTCGGGCGGCAGCGACGGCAGCTGGGGTGGCGGTGGCTTCACCGGCGGCGGCGGCGGCGATTTCGGGGGCGGCGGCGCCTCGGGGGATTGGTGACATGCGCCTGACCCCCGCCGATGCCGCCCGCGTCGCCGAAGCCGTGGCAGAGGCCGAGCGCACCACCTCGGGCGAGATCGTCACGATCGTCGCACACCGATCCGACAAATATCACGACGTCGCACTGCATTGGGCGGTGCTGGCGATGCTGCTCGTCCTCGCGCTGCTCGCGCTCTGGCCGGGGATCGCGGTGACATTCCACGGTCTCGTCGCCAATCCCTGGGACGGCGCGCCCGCGCCCGGCGGGTTGTTCACGGTGGCGCTGGTACTGCTCGCCACGACCTTCCTGATCGTCCGCGTCGCGCTTGCCTGGATGCCGCTCCGCCTCGCGCTGACGCCCAAGGGCACCGCCGCCCGCCGCGTCCGCGCCCGTGCGCTGATGCTGTTCCGCGCCAGCGCCGAGGCCCGCACCCGCGATGCGACCGGCGTGCTGCTGTACCTCTCGCTCGACGAACATCGCGCCGAGCTGATCGCAGACGCTGCGATCCACTCCCGGGTCGCGCCCGAAGTCTGGGGCGCCGCGATGGCGGCGCTCATCACCGCAACGCGCGACGGCCGCCCCGGCGACGGCATGGCAGAGGCGATCCGTCAGATCGGCATCGTTCTCACCGAACACTTTCCGCCGCGCGCCGACGATACCAACGAACTGCCGGACCGCCTGATTCAGCTATGACGACCGAGACGATGTGGCAGGGCAAATACCTGTCGGTCCGCAAGGCGGGCACCTGGGAATATGCCGAGCGCAACGGCGGCATCGGCGCCGCGGTGATCGTCGCGATCGATGCCGAGGGGCAGTTGCTGCTCGTCGAGCAATATCGCGTGCCTTTGGGCCGCCCCTGCCTCGAACTCCCCGCCGGCCTGGTCGGCGACGAAAGCGCCGGCGAAAGCATCGCCTCGGCCGCCCGCCGCGAGCTGGAGGAGGAAACCGGCTATCACGCCCAATTCGTCGAGGAGCGCGGCGAGTATTTTTCCTCGCCCGGCATGACCTCGGAAAGCTTCACGCTCGTGCTGGCGACCGGCCTCACCCGCACCGGCGACGGCGGCGGCGATGCCGACGAGAACATCACCGTCCACCGCGTGCCGCTATCGGGCGTCGAAGGCTTCGTCGCGGAGAAACGCCGCGCCGGCGTCGCGATCGACGCCAAGATGCTGCTGCTGCTCGGCAGCGGAATCGTCGCGGAGATGATGGGGCGGTAAACCCACCCCAATCGTCATTCCCGCGAAGGCGGGAATCCAGAAACGCTACCGCCCCGGCTCAAGCCGCAACGTCAGAGGTTATGGATTCCCGCCTCCGCGGGAATGACGGTGCGTGTTGGAAAACGCCCTTACCGGAAATTATCCGCGTACGCCTGCAGCTTCAGCTTGCGCTCCGGCGCCGGAATCAGCTCGTAATCGAAGCCCTGCGTCTCGCAATAGGCGATCGCCGCTTCGGCCGACGGGAAGCTCAGCCGCACCTGTTCGCGCGTATCGCCGCTGCCCGCCCAGCCGGTCAGCGGATCGGGCTGCTTCGGCTCGGCCGGTTCGAACTCGAGGGCCCAGGTGTGCGTGCGGGCCTTGCCCGATTGCATGGCGTTCTTGGGGCGCTGGAAGATGCGGGCGGTAGGCATAGACGCCCCTTTAGCGCGTCCCGCCGCCCCGTGCATCCGCCTTTTTCGTCCGCAACGTCGCGGTCGCCGCGGCGGGATCGTCGGGCCAGGGATGTTTGGGATAGCGCCCGCGCATCTCCTTCGCGACCGCGCTCCAGCTGCCCGCCCAGAAGCCCGGCAGGTCGCGCGTCGTCTGGATCGGCCGTCCGGCGGGCGAAGTGAGGCTCAGCACCAGCGGCACGCGCCCCGACCCGATACAGGGATGCTCCCCCAGTCCGAACAGCGCCTGCACGCGCAGCTCCACCTTCGGCCCGCCCTCCGCCGCATAGTCGATCGCGTGCGTGCTCCCTGCGGGGCTGGTGAAGTCGGCAGGCGCCAGCCGATCGATCTGCCGCATGGCATCCCAACCGATCAGCGTGCGCACCGCATCGGTCAACGCCCCCGCCGGTATCGCATCGAGCCGCCGCCGCCCGACCAGCAGCGCCGGCAGCCATTCGTCCAGCCGCTCGACCAGCATGTCTTCCAGCGGCACGCCCGCATAGTCCGCCCGCGCCCGCAGCGCCGCCGCCCCCGCGCTCCACGGCAGCAGCGCCAGCCCATGCGTCCGCACGCCCTCCAGCAAGGCCGCGGCGATGGCATCCGGCTCCGCCCCCGCGTCCGGCCCCGACGACAGCCGCAGCGCGCCCAGCCGCCGCTCGCGCAGCGTCACCACGCCGCCGCTCGCCGCATCGAACGTCACCGTCCGCCGCGTCTCGATCCGGTCGGCGAACAGGCGCTCGATCGTCGCCAGCGCGATCGGCGCCGCCGCCAGGATGCGCGCGCCCGATGCCGCCCCCTGCGTCTCCGCCACCGCCAGCCACGCATGCCGCGCCAGCGGCAGCGTCGGGTCGAGCCGGAAGCCACGCCCGCCCGCCGACGCCCATAATTCGCCGCTCGCATCCCGCGCCTTCGCGATCCGGTCGGGGAAGGCCAGCGCGATCGCCACCTCCACGCCCGCGCCGTCGATCCGCAGCGGCTCGCCCACCGGCTTGCCCGCCAGCGCCGTCCACCGCTCCGCCAGCCGCCGCGCCGCGGTCGCCTTCGTCCCCCGGTCGCTCCGCCAGCGCCGCAGCCGCACCTCGAGGTCGGGATCGTTGCCGCCCAGCCCGCGCTCGGACAATAGCACCGCCACCTCGGCGGCGAGCGCGCCCTGCCCCATCGCCCCCGCGCGCAGCAGCATATGCGCCAGGCGCGGCGGCATCGGCATCGCCGCGACGCGCCGCCCGTGCGCGGTCGGCCGCCCGTCGCCGTCGATCGCCTCGATCGCGGCCAGCCGCTCGCGCGCCTCCGCCACCGCCGCGGCGGGCGGCGGATCGAGCCACGCAAGGTCGCGCGGATCGCCGACGCCCCAGATCGCACTCGCCAGCACCAGTCCCGACAGATCCGCTTCCACGATCTCCGGCGGGTCGAATCGCGGCAGGCCGCCCGTCGCCGCTTCTTCCCACAGGCGATAGGCGACGCCCGGTCCCTGCCGCGCCGCACGCCCGGCGCGCTGCGTCACCGCCGCCTGGCTCGCGCGCTCGGTCACCAGCCGCGTCATCCCCGCCGCCCGGTCGTAGCGCGGCCGCCGCGCCAGCCCCGAATCGACGACGATGCGGATGCCGTCCAGCGTCAGGCTGGTCTCCGCAATGCCCGTCGCCAGCACCAGCTTGCGCGCGCCATCGGGCTCGGGCCGGATCGCCGCGCGCTGCGCCGCCGGCTCCATGCTGCCGTGCAGGTGATGCACCCGGATCGTCTCCGGCAGCCCCTCCAACCGCTCCGCCGTCCGCTCGATCTCGGCGACGCCGGGCAGAAACGCGAGCACGCCGCCCTCCGCCTCGCGCAGCGCCTGCCGGATCGCACTCGCCATCGCATCCTCGATCCGGCCATCACCGCTGCGCCCTAGATAGCGCAGGGCGAGCGGATAGCTGCGCCCCTCGCTCTCGATCACGGGCGCCCCCTGCTCCGTGGCGCCCAGCAGGCGCGAAAAGCGCGCCCCGTCCAGCGTCGCCGACATCGCCACCAGCCGCAGGTCGGGCCTCAGCGCGCCCTGCGCATCCAGCGCCAGCGCCAGACCGAAATCGCCGTCCAGGCTGCGCTCATGCACCTCGTCGAACAGCACCGCCGATACGCCGGTCAGCTCGGGATCGGCCTGGATACGCGCGACGAAGATGCCCTCCGTCACCACCGTCACCCGCGTCTCCGCGGACCGCTTGCTGTCCATCCGCGTCGCATAGCCATAGGTGCCGCCCGCGCTTTCCCCCGCCAGCGCCGCCATCCGTTCCGCCGCCGCACGCGCCGCCAGTCGCCGCGGCGACAGCAGCAGCACCTCGCCCGTACACCAGTCCTCGCCCAGCAGCGCCGGCGCCACCGCGGTCGTCTTGCCCGCCCCCGGCGGCGCGACGAGCACGGCGTTGCTCCCGGTCCGCAACGCGGCGAGCAGGTCGGGCAGGACGGCGAAAATCGGCAGGTCGGTCACGATGCGCGGCTTCTTGCCACGGATCGCCCCGCGACGCGACCGCACGGCGCTGCTATGCTCCACGCCCGCGCAAATCGACGCGCGCAGGAGACATATGATGGGTCTGTTGGACGGCATCCTCGGCCAGATGGGCGACAATCCGATTCTCACCAACCTCGCCGAAAAGATCGGCCTCTCCCCCGAACAGGTCGCCCAGGCGATCGCCGCGCTGGGTGCCGCGCACGCCGAACCAGGCGACACGGTGGCCGGCGCCGCCGATTCGACCGGCCTGCCCCCCGACGTCCTGCACCAGATCCTCGCCCACCTCGGCGGCGAAGGCGCCCTCGCCAACATCGGCGGCCTGCTCGGCGGCGAAGGCAACGGCGCGCTCGGCAATCTGGGCGGCATGCTCGGCGGCTTCTTCGGCAAGTCTTGAGGGCGCGCGCCTACTCCCCTCTCGTCACCCCGGGCTAGCCCCGGGGTCCCGCTTCTTTCGCGCTCGCCCCAAAAAGCGGCCCCCCGGCTCTCCGGCCGGGGTGACGAGGGAAAAGGCCCGCCACCCCAAATCCCCCAAACGAATGAGAGCGCGAGGCACGCCCCAAACACCCCCGTCACCCCGGACTCGTTCCGGGGTCCACTCCGCGGCGAGGGGGACGGCCACAGACTCCAGCCTCCCCCCGCGGCCCGGTGGACCCCGGACCAAGTCCGGGGTGACGAAGGAGATGAGGCACCCCGCCAGACCCACACTCCCGTCACCCCGGGCTCGACCCGGGGTCCCGCTTCTTCCCGCAGTTGCCTCAAAAAGCGGGACCCCGGCTCTTCGGCCGGGGTGACGGGGGGGGGTGTGGCGAACGTCCCCCGCACCAGCCGCCGCAACGCCCCCCGACAATCGATGCGCTAGTATCACGCACCGCCGCAGTGATACGACCACCCCACAACCACCCGGACGAGATCATTGGGCGCCCATCACCACCACGGCCACGCGCACGACCATAGCAAACACGGCCACAGCCACGGCGGCCACGGCCATTCCCACGCCCCCGCATCGTTCGACCGCGCCTTCGCGATCGGTATCGCGCTCAACATCGCTTATGTCCTGGCCGAAGGTGGCGCCGGCCTGTGGACGGGATCGGTCGCGTTGCTCGCCGACGCAGGCCACAATCTGTCCGACGTGCTCGGCCTCGCCGTCGCCTGGGGCGGCGCCGCGCTCGCCCGCAGTGCGCCCTCCAAGCGCTTCACCTATGGCCTCAAAGGCTCGACGATCCTCGCCGCGCTCGCCAACGCGCTGCTGCTGCTCGTCGCGTTGGGGGCGATCGTGCTGGAGGCGGTGCAGCGGATCGGCGACCCGCCGGTGCTCGCCGGCCTCACCGTGTCGACCGTCGCGGGCATCGGCATCGCCGTCAACGCCTTCACCGCCTGGCTGTTCGCGCGCGGGCGCAAGCACGACATCAACGTGCGCGGCGCCTATCTCCACATGCTCAGCGACGCAGTCGTTTCGGCGGGCGTCGTCCTCGCCGGCCTCGCGATCTGGGCGACCGGCCTCGGCTGGATCGATCCGATCGTCAGCCTCGTCATCGCCGCGCTGATCTTCTGGCAGACCTGGGGCCTGCTGCGCGAGACGGTCGAAATGAGCCTCTCCGCCGTGCCGCGCCACATCGATTATGACGCGGTCACCGCCGCGCTCGCCGCGCTGCCCGGCGTCGCGCGCGTCCACGACCTCCATATCTGGCCGATGTCGACCACAGAACCCGTGCTCACCGCGCATCTGGTCATGTCCGGGCGCTATCCGGGCGACGCCTTCCTCGTGGACGCACGCGCGATGCTCCACGACCGCTTCGGCATCGGCCATACGACGCTGCAGGTCGAAACGGGTAGCGATTGCGCGAGCTGTTGAGCCCCGCTCAGCCCCACCCACGTCCGTCATCCCCGCGAAGGCGGGGATCCAGATTGGCTAGCCTGTCGACTCCAGCGAAGCGGTAGCGGTTACGGATTCCTGCCTGCGCGGGAAGGACGTGAGAAGGAGAGTGTTGGACACCACCCCTCGCAAGCTGCTGACCAAGCAGCGCAATCCTGCCCTGACAGCACTCTGTCTCAGCCCTGAATTACCGCCCATTCCAAAACGATAGCTCCACATCGTTTCGGTCAAGGTGTTCATGGTGTCCATAACGCGCATCTGACCTGACGTCGGACGGGTTCGGCTGGGCCGACCCGCCGGCCGGGCCGGGCGCTGCTCGCTATGCTCGCAGCGGCGCGGGCGTGGCCGCGCCTGCGCCCGTCAGTACGCGCGGGCCACCGCGAATTCGACCGCCTCGATCATCGCGTCCTTCGCCTTCCCGTTCGGGAAGTGCCCGATCGCATCGATCGCGCGCTGGCCGTAATGCCGCGCCCGCGCCAGCGTGTCGTCGACCGCACGCGTCTTGCGCACCAAGTCGATGGCGTGCGCAAAATCCTCGTCCGACGCGCGCCGTCCCTCGACCGCATCCTTCCAGAACTTGCGGTCGGTCTCGTCGCCGCGCGCATAGGCCAGGATGACGGGCAGCGTCATCTTGCCTTCGCGGAAGTCGTCGCCCGCGTCCTTGCCCATCGTGCCCGCGTCCGACACGTAATCGATCGCATCGTCGACCAGCTGGAACGCGATGCCCAGGTATCGGCCGTACGCATCCAGCGCCAGCTCGTCCGCCTCGCTCCGCTCCGCCACCACCGCCGCGATCCGACAGGCGGCCGCGAACAGCGCCGCGGTCTTGGCGTTGATGATGTCGAGGTAACGGTCCTCGCCCAGGTCGATCCGCCGCGCCGCGGTCAGCTGGTTGACCTCGCCCTCCGCGATGACGGCGCTGGCGTTGGACAGGATCTTCAGCACCTTCAGGCTGCCGTCCTCGACCATCAGTTCGAAGCTGCGGCTGAACAGGAAGTCGCCGACCAGCACGCTCGCCGGATTGCCCCAGATCAGGTTCGCCGCCCGCTTACCGCGCCGCATGTCCGACCCGTCGACCACATCGTCGTGCAGCAGCGTCGCGGTGTGGATGAACTCCACCGATGCCGCCAGCCGGTGGTGCCGCGTGCCGGTGTAGCCGATCAGCCGCGCACTCGCGAGCGTCAGCATCGGCCGCATGCGCTTGCCGCCGCCCGCGATCAGATGCCCGGCGAGCTCGGGGATCAGCGGGATCTGCGACTGCATGCGATCCAGGATCACCGCATTGACGGCGTTCATGTCGGCCGCGACCAATTGGAGCATCGGCTCCAGCGACGGTTCGGGACGATCGAGGCGGTGGATGGTGGCGGTCATCTCGCCACGCGCTGTGGCCGCTGGCGCCCCCGAACGCAAGTCTTGCTCGCGCCCGCAACAACGCTCATGGGGGTCGGACTTGACCATCGAAGGGGGCGACCGGTGAGCGACGACGTGCTGCAAGGCTATCGCAAGAGCATCGACAATATCGATGCCGCGCTCGTCCATCTGCTCGCCGAGCGGTTCAAGGTGACGCAGGCGGTCGGCCGGCACAAGGCGACCAGCGGCCTGCCCGCCGCCGATCCAGGTCGCGAGGAACGCCAGATCGCGCGCCTGCGCCGCCTCGCCGAAGACGCCGAACTCGATCCCGAATTCAGCGAGAAATTCCTGCGCTTCATCATCGACGAAGTGATCCGCCACCACGAACAGTTGCGCGGCTGACCCTCGCCAACCATCTGATCGACGTGTCCGTCCTCTCGTTCCTTGCCGCTCTGCCGCTCGCGCTTCAGTCCGCCACGCTACCGGCGGACCCGCATGCGCCGATCATCGGCAATTGGCACAACCCCAAGAACACCGTCGCGGTGCGCACCGGGCGGTGCGGCTCGAACCTGTGCGGCTGGGTCATCCGTGCCTCGGACAAGGCGAAGGCCGACGTCGCGAACAAGGGCTATCCGCCGCTGATCGGCACCGCGCTGTTGCGGGGCTATCGCACCAACGGCAAGGGCCGCTGGGCGGGGCAGATCTACGTCCCCGACATGGGCCGCGCCTTCGGGTCGACCGTCACGATGATCGATGCCGATACGCTGAACGTGAAGGGCTGCCTGATCGGCGGCTTCATCTGCAAATCGCAGATATGGCGCCGGGAATCATGACCCCGCGCGGCGCGTTCATCGCGGTCGAGGGCGTCGACGGGTCGGGCAAGAGCGGCGTCGTCCGCGCGCTCGTCGCCGCGTTGCAGGCCGCGGGGCATGACGTCGTCGCCACCCGCGAACCCGGCGGCACGCCGCAGGGCGAGGCGTTGCGCGGCCTGCTGCTCGCCGGCGACGACGCGGCATGGGAACCGCGCGCCGAACTGCTGCTGATGACCGCCGCGCGTGTCCAGCACGCCGCGCACGTCATCCGCCCCGGCGTCGCCGCCGGCCGGATCGTCGTCTCGGATCGCTACGCCGGCTCGACGCTCGCCTATCAGGGCGCCGGCCGCGGCATGGATGAAGCGCTGATCCGCGGCCTCCACGCGACGATGCTCGACGATCTATGGCCTGACCTGACCCTGGTCCTCGACCTCGACCCGGCGATCGGCCTCACCCGCAGCCGCAAGCGCCTGTCCGACGAGGCGATCGACGAAGGCCGCTTCGAAAGCCTCGCCCTCCCCTTCCACCAGCGCATCCGGGCCTCGTTCCTGGCACAGGCCGCCGCGGCACCCGACCGGCATGCGATCATCGCCGCCGACGACACGCCGGAGGCGGTGCGCGAGACGGCATGGCGTACGGTGCGCGACTTTCTGGCACGCGGCGACGCACGCACCTGACCGGCCCGGAGAGCGTTTGAGCCAGCCTCGACCAACCACCGCCTATTTGATATTGATTCGCATTACGGCTCGCACTAGGTCGTCGTTCGGAAGGGGGACCGATGACACCGACCGTACATGCGCCTGCCCGCACCGTCCCGAATCGCCTGACGCCGCGTCCGGCTGACGGGCCGTCAGGCCGAGCCCCGATCGGACGACCGGCATGATCGCGCTGCCCGCACTCCTCGCCATCGCAGGCGGCATCGCCGGTGCCACGCTGCTGCGCCGCGCCTGGGCCGATCGTCAGCGCGAGCGACCCGACCTGATCGCGGCGGGCTGGGCAGTGATCGGCGGCACGATCCTGGCCGACGCCGCCTGGATCGGCTGGATCCGGGGCGGCGCGCTCGCCGTCGTCGCGGTCGGCATCGGTGCGCTGATCGTCCTCATCCGGGGCCGGACCGTAAAGGCCACGCGCGCCACCCGCGCCACCACCGCGCCGTCCGAGCCCGACGAACCGTCCAGGGCGTGGCGCGGCGTGCTGAAGACGATCCTGGCCGGGCCGCTCGGGCTGGCCGCCGCCGTGGCCATCGCCTATTGCGCCGCCGCCTGGGTGCCCGGCGCGCCGCCCACCCGTGTGCTGATCGGCGGGCTCACGATCCCCATCGTCTGGGCGCTGGCGATGATCTGGACGCTCGCCGACCCCCGTCTGATGCGGTCGCTCGCCATGATCGTCACCACGACACTGACCGGCTTCGCGCTCGCCGCCTTGCAGGGACCGGTATGACCAAAGCCGCCAAGACGGACGCGCCGCGCGGCTGGCCGCTGGCGCCGGGCACGGTGCGCGCCGTGCTCAACGGGCATGGCATCCTCGGCCTCGCCTTCGCCGCCCTCATCTATCTCGTCTGCCTCACCGGCACGCTCGCCGTCTTCGCCGGGGACATCGCACGGTGGGAAGCGCCCGGCACACCCGTGGCGAACAAGTTCGCCCCCGGCGCGCTCGATCGCGCGGTCAAGGCGGCGCAGACCGGCGGCCCGGCACAGGCAACGCTCTATCTGACGCTGCCCTCCCCCGCCCAGGACGGCGCCCGCATCCTCGCCTATACGCCAGCCGAGCACCACGACTGGGCGATCGCCCGCGACGGCACGCTGACCGAACAGCACACGCCGTTCAGCGAATTTCTGATCGATCTCCACATCGCGCTGCACCTGCCGCGGACATGGGGCGCGATGCTCGTCGGGCTGACCGGCGTCGCGCTGCTATCCGTTCTGATCTCGGGCATCCTCGCGCATCCGCGCGTCTTCAAGGACGCCTTCAGCCTGCGACGCGGCGGCGCACGGCGCTTGCAGGAGGCGGATCTGCACAACCGCCTCGGCACCTGGGCGCTGCCGTTCCACGTCACCATCGCGCTGACGGGTGCGATCCTGGGGCTGACCACGCTGATCGTCGGCGTGCTTGCGATGCTGCTCTACGGCGGCAACACCGCGCGCGTGTACGGCTTCTTCTTCGAGCCACCGCCCGCCGCAAACGCCGCCGCCCAGCCGCTGCCCGCCCTCGCCCCCTTGTTGCTGGACGCCCGCCGCCGCAGCGACGGCGCCGCCCCGCAGCAACTGATGATCGAACGCGCCGGCCGGGCCGATGCGCGCATCGCCATCACCTCGCGCCGCGACCGCCTGCTCGTGCCGCAGGACACGACCGTGTTCGACGCGCGCGGCCGGATGGTGACGGACCGCCACCCCGCTGATCTGCCCGCCGGCGTGACGCTGCTGGGCGGGATCGGCCAGCTTCACTTCGGCTGGTTCGGCGGCTTGCCGGTGCGGCTGCTCTACGGTCTGTTGGGTCTCGCCCTCTGCCTCGTCACGTCGAGCGGCGTGACGATCTGGCTCGCCCGCCGCCGCGACCGCGGCCGCGCCGTGCCGCTGTGGGAACGGCTGTGGACGGCGGTCGCCTGGGGCCAGCCCGTCGCGCTGGCGCTCACCGCCGCGGCGTCCCTCGCGCTGCCGACCTTCGGCGACGCCCTGATATGGCTGTGGCTTGCGCTGACGCTCGCCCTGCTGCTCGCCGCGGGGCTGTCCCGACAATTCGGCGCGGCGGCCGGGTCGATCGGCGCGCGTCAGGCCGTGGGCGGTACGCTCCTCGGGGTCGCCCTCTTCTACCTGCTCATGCGTCCCGTCGACGTCTCGGGTCTGGGAGTGGAGGCCGCCCTGCTGCTCGGCGGCGCGCTGCTGCTTCGGCGGCCCGCGACGCATCGCATCGCCTGACGCGCGTCATCGAAGGAACGGCAGCGCTGCGGGCAACGCTGCCGTGCCGAACGATCAGGGCTGATAGGGCAGCGACGATTGGTGCAGGACGATGCGCACCTTGCCATCCTCGCACGCCTTGAACACGAAGCTCTTGTTCACGAAGATGTGGCTGTCGTCCTGGCCGATGAAATGCACGTTGCACTGCACGATCGCCAGATCGCCGTGCAGGATGAAGTCCTCCTTGCTGTACCACACCTTGACCCAGGGCTTCAGCTTGAACCCCTTGTCGTCGGGAAAGGCCTCGCTCCCGCCCGTGAAATAGGCCAGCGCGCCCTCCTTCGTCGGGCGGTAGGTCTGGGTGCCGAAGGTCAGCGTCGGCTTGAACAGCACCTTGCCATGGTCATAGTCGTAATTGTCGCTCAGCACCCGTTCCGCCACCGCGCGCGGATCGCCGCCTTCGGCATGTGCCTTGCCGACCGCCACGACATTGTCGCACCACGTCTGCAAGGCCGTATGGACCATCTCTTCGGTAAACATCGTATTCACTCCCGTTGAAAATAATGGGCGGCCGGATCGTCGCCGGCCGCCGGTGGCGCGCGATCGCTACGCGCGCGCGGAGGCGGCAGTGTCGTCGCCCCGGATCACGCCGACCATCACGGCGTCACGCTCTCGATCAGTCCCTGCAGGTCGACGCCGTTCAGGCCCACGGTCATCAGCGCCAACGTGCCCCGCAATTCTTCGGGATCGATGTTGCGCGTGACGAACACCATCCGCGTGCGCCGGTCCGCCGACGGCCAGCGATCGAGTTCGATCGGCGGGTGGAAGACGTGCTGCACCCCGTGAATGACCACCGGCGCGTCATGCCCGACGAGGTTCACGATGCCCTTCACGCGCAGCAGGTCGGCGCCCTTGAACATGGTCAGCAGCCCCAGCCAGCGATCGAAGGCGAGCGGCTCCAGCGGCGTATCGAACGTCAGGCAGGTCGCGCGGATACCGGCATCGTGCCGGTTCACGTCATGATGGTGATGGTGGTGATGGCCGGCATGCGCGGCCTCGTGCGCCAGCCAGCGATTGACGTCCTCGCTCTTGCTGGCCGGGTCCCATAGCCCCACGTCGAACAGCGATGCGGGGTCGACCGCGCCGTTGGTCACCGCGATGATCGGCGCGCCGGGGTTCAGCGCGGCCAGCCGGTCGCGGATCGCCTGCTGTGACGTCGCATCGCTAAGGTCGGTCTTGGTCAGCAGCAGCCGGTCGGCGACGGCCGCCTGCTTCACCGCTTCCGGCTGGGCGTCCAGCGTCGCCATGCCCGCCGCCGCATCGACCGTCGCGATGACCGCATCCAGCCGATAGAGCGGCGCCAGCTGCGGATCGGTCATCAGCGTGTGCAGGATCGGTGCGGGATCGGCCAGCCCGGTGGTTTCGATCACCACGCGGTCGAACCAGCACTCGCCGTCGCGGGCGAAGCGCCACGGCGCGTCGCGCAGCGTCCGCGACAGGTCGCCGCGGATGGTGCAGCACAGGCAGCCGCCCATCATCTCGACGACCAGATCCTCGTTCGATCGGGCGATCAATTCGTGATCCAGCCCCACCGCGCCGAACTCGTTGATGACGACCAAAGCCCGCGCCATGCCGGGGGACCGGACCAGATGGTTGAGGACGGTTGTCTTGCCACTGCCGAGAAAGCCGGTCAGCACCGACACGGGAATACGCGTGCCCGGCCCCTCTGGAACGCTGCTCATGCCACACGCCTCGCCGCGACGGCGCCACGGCCCGCCCTCACCTGCATCGGTCCACGCGGTTTCATGATCAGGATGTCACTGGACATCGTTGGGCATCTCTGGATAGGTCATGTTGTAACATATCACATTGGACCGTCATCATGGCAAGCCTCTCCCCATCCGACACCCGTCTGCCCGTGACCGTCCTGTCCGGCTTCCTCGGCGCGGGCAAGACGACGCTGCTCAACCATATCCTCGCCAATCGCGAAGGGCGGCGCGTGGCGGTGATCGTCAACGACATGTCGGAAGTGAACATCGACGCCGATCTCGTGCGCGGCGGAGAGGCGGCGTTGTCGCGGTCGGAGGAGGCATTGGTCGAAATGACCAACGGCTGCATCTGCTGCACCTTGCGCGACGATCTGCTCGCCGAGGTGCGCACGCTCGCCGAGGCCGGGCGGTTCGACTATCTGGTGATCGAATCGACCGGCATTTCCGAACCCCTGCCGGTCGCCACCACCTTCTCCTTCCGTGACGAGGACGGCGTGTCGCTGGGCGACGTCGCGCGGCTCGACACGATGGTGACGGTGGTCGACGCGCTCAACCTGCTGGCCGATTATTCCAGCCAGGATTTCCTCGCCGATCGCGGCGAGAGCATGGGGGAAGACGATACGCGCAGTCTCGTCGGCCTGCTGGTCGAGCAGATCGAGTTCGCCGACGTCGTGATCGTCAACAAGGCCTCGTCGGTGTCCGCAGAGCAATTGGCCACGGTCAAGAAGCTCGTCGCCAGCCTGAACGCCGATGCGGTGATCGTGACCGCCGATCAGGCGCGCGTCGACCTCGACCTCGTGCTCGCCACCGGGATGTTCGACGAAGAGAAAGCGGCGCGCCACCCGCTGTGGGCCAAGGAGCTGTACGGCTATGCCCACCATCAGCCCGAAACCGAGGAATATGGGATCGAAAGCTTCGTCTATCGCGCCCGCGCGCCGTTCGATCCGGCGCGCTTCTATGCGTTCCTGACCGAAGGGGGGCTCGAAAATGTCGTGCGGGCCAAGGGGCATTTCTGGCTCGCGACGCGCCCCGACTGGGTCGGCGAGCTGGCGGTGGCGGGCAGCCAGACGACCACCTCGCGGATGGGCCGCTGGTGGGCCGCGGTGCCCAAGCATCACTGGCCCGACGACGGCCGCTTCGAAGACTTCGTTGCCCAGCATTGGGACGACATCTGGGGCGACCGCCGACAGGAAATCGTATTCATAGGCATAACCATGGACGAACCCTCCCTCCGGCGCCGGCTCGACGCATGCTTGGTGGCCGCCTCTGCCTTTACCCCGACGCTGTGGACGTCGCTGCCAGACCCATTCCCGGCTTGGGGTGAGCGCCAGCTGGAGACCTCCGTATGACGCCCGCCATGCTAGAGGACGTCGTTGCCTTCGGTTATGATCGCATGTCGCTCGACGCAATCGCCCGCCCGAAAACAGCGCTGGCGATCTGGTGGCGCCCGCTCCCCGACGCACTGCAGGCCGGACTGGCTGCGCTGGACCTCGACACGGTCGATGACGTGACGCTGGACCTCGACGCGGACGCGCCGCTCGATGATACGCTGCGCGACGCTGGCTACCCCGACGATATCGCCACCCCGCTTGCTGCGGACATCGGCCTCCTGCTCCGGCGGCAGGCAGCGCTGACCGGTGACGATCACCTCCGGCTGCGGCTCGAAGTGATCGAGACAGATGCCTGCCGGCGCTTCCATGCCGACTATGTCACGCTGCGGCTGCTATGCACCTATGCGGGGCCGGGAACGCAATGGTGCCGCGCCGCGGCGCCGGATGCGATCTGCGAGGTGCCGACCGGCGCAGTCGGCGTCTTCAAAGGCCGGATGCTGCTCGATCCCCCGACCGGCCTCCACCGATCACCGCCCATCGCCGCCACGGGCGGACAGCGCCTGATCCTCGTGATCGACCCTATTCGTAGCAACGATGGAATGTAGCGATAGCGCGTCAGGAACAGGCGCAACGCTCAGAATACCAGACGTGTCCGACCCGTGAAGGTCAGTCCACTATCAAAGCCATGGAAGAAGGCAGTTGCCGATTTTGACACATCCGACAGGATTCGAACCTGGGACCTCTACCTTCGGAGCGCCGAAAGGCATTACTTTTAAGAAGTATTGAAATATATAACCGGGTTGTATTTGTTTGATTTGTTGCACCATGGCGTACAACATTATCCGGCCATGTTTTCCGTGATTTTTCCGCAAGGAATTAGCCGAAGTTGGATCATGGCGATCGACTTGAGCAGGGTCAAGGAGCAGGATGCGCTGCGGGCGCAGCGCGAGCCGTTTTGGCAACGCATTCAGCCAGGGTGCTTTCATGGTTACCGTCCGTCCGCACGTGAAGGTGCGGGAACGTGGATGGCGCGCCTACGATGAGGGACAACGCCGCTATCACCTCAAGGCTCTCGGCGACTTCGGCACCCTCCCCGGTCGTGAGCGGTTCGCTGATGCAAAGAAAGCGGCTGAAGCGGTCGCGCTTTTGGTCGAGTCAGGCGGCCAGCCTGCGGAGCGGATCGACACCGTCGAGGATGCTTGCCGACGCTACCTTGAAACCCACCCCGACGTCGTAGGCCGCGTCACATGCGGCATTTTTTCCGACCCTATCGCCAGCGTAAAGCTGACAAAACTTCGGCGCAGCCACTTTCAGGCATGGCGCCAGCGCCCGCAGCAGAAGCCGGCGCTGGTGACACGTCGCAAGAAGGGACCGCAGGTCACGCGCCCTCGCGCGCCGTCATCGATTAATCGTGAATTGGCCACTCTTCGGGCAGCCCTCAACAAGGTGCTGACGCCAGGAACGCCTGGGACGGAGGCCGCGTGGCAGGAAGCCCTGCGCGCGATCCGAAATGCCGATCGCCCAGCGTACCCTTTATCTCGATCGGGATCAGCGGCGTTTGCCGTTGCAAAAGATCGATCCCGAAGCGGAGCCGTTCATCCGGCCACTATGCCTACGGCGGCTGCGTCCGGGCGCTGTGGCGCGCCTGACCGTCGCCGACTTCGACGCGCGAACGTCGGAATTGAGCATAGGACATGACAAGAGCGGTAAGCCGCGGCGCATCCTCATACCGAGCAAAGCTGCGGAGCTTCTCGGCGCCCGCGCTGAAGGGAGCCCCCCCCGCTCCCCCCCTAGCCCGCGCGAACGACAAGCCTTGGGCGAAAGAAACGTGGAAGCGGCCGATTGCCGACGCCGTCGCCGCCGTAAAGCTGCCGGTGGGGACTGCCGCCTATACGCTCCGGCACAGCACCATCACCGACCTCGTCGACACCCGGTTGTCAATCGGCGTCCAAAAAGGACCCCCTATCGGCGTGCAAAAGGGACCCCCTTCGTCGAGCAGCGTAACGGGTATGACGGGCGCACTGTTCGTGCTGGTTGCGGCGTAGGGCGGGCGTAGCCCGACCGGAGGCGCAACCAGCACGAAGCGTTCTCTGCCGGTGCCCCAGGCTTCAGCTTCGATGTTTGAAGCGCCAGCTGTCGTTGCCGGTTTCGACGATGTCGCAATGGTGGGTAATGCGGTCGAGCAGCGCGGTGGTCATCTTGGGGTCGCCAAAGACGGTCGGCCACTCACCAAAGGCCAGGTTGGTGGTGACGATGACCGAGGTCTTCTCGTAGAGCTTGCTGACGAGGTGGAAGAGCAGTTGACCGCCCGAGCGTGCAAACGGCAGGTAGCCAAGCTCGTCGAGCACCACGAGATCGAGGCGCGAAAGCTGGGCCGCCAGCGTGCCGGCCTTGCCGAGGCGCGTTTCCTCCTCGAGCCGGTTCACCAGGTCCACTGTGTTGAAGTAGCGTCCGCGGGCGCCGGCTCGTACCACATTGGCAGTGATGGCGGTGGCGAGATGCGTCTTGCCGGTACCCGTTCCACCGACCAGCACGACGTTGCGTTGGCCCGGAAGAAACGAGCCGCTGTACAGCGAGCGCACCAGTCCCTCGTTGATGGGAGTGTCGCCGAAGACGAAGGCGTCGAGGTCCTTCACCGCGGGTAACCTGGCGGCCGACATCCGGTAACGGACCGAGGCTGCATGGCGGTGCGTCGCCTCGGCACGCAGCAGGTCGGTCAGGACCTCCATGGTCGTGCGCTTGCGCTGGAGACCGGTAGTGACCGCCTCGTCGAAGGCGCCAGCCATGCCCTTCAGCCCCAACTCGGCCATGGCCGTCATCATCTCATGCCGCTGCATGGAGACCTCGCAGGCTGTCATAGCGGTTGCAGTCGGCACGGGGCGGATGGCGCAGCGCCAGATCTTCTGGCGTGACAATAGTCAGCGGTCGCGGCGGTTCGCGCCGGCGGGCCAGGATGTTGACGATGACGTCGTCGCTGGCGACGCCGGCCAGCAATGCTTCGCGCACGGCCACTTCTACCGCCTCCAGCCCGTCGTCGAGCACCGCTGCCAGCACCCGCACGAACCGCCGGTCGGCATCGTCGCCGGTGCCAAGCTTGCGCCGCAGTCGTGCCAGCGCAGGCGGCAACTCCCAGCCCTGGAACGGTGCGCCGTTGCGCAGGGCACCCGGCTTGGTCACCAGCACCGGCAGATAGTGCCACGGGTCGTAGATGGTCCGGTCGCGGCCGAAGAACCGGGGATGGTCGGCGACGACTTCACCGTCGCAGCGCACGACGATGCGGTCGGCATAGGCGCGGACCTGGACGGCACGTCGCACCACCCTGGCAGAAACGGAATAGCGGTTGCGCTCGAAGCTGATGAGGCATGTGCCGCTTACCGCATGCTCGCTCTCGTGGAAGCCGTCGAAGGGTGCGACAACAGGCTGGAGCACCGCCCGTTCTGCTGCCCATGCCTGGGCGACTGTCAGCTCCTTCTGCTCGGGATGCTGGTGCAACTCTGCCCAGCGCCGACACTCCGCCTCCAGCCAGCCGTTCAACTCCTCGAGGCCGGTAAATCGCAGGCGCGGCTGGAAGAAGCGACCGCGTGCGGTCTGCACCTGGTTCTCGACCTGACCTTTCTCCCAGCCCGACGCCGGCGAGCAGGCGGTCGGCTCGACCATGTAATGGTTGGCCATGACCAGGAAGCGACGGTTGAAGACCCGCTCCTTGCCGGTGAACACGCTCGTCACCGCCGTCTTCATGTTGTCGTAGATGCCGCGCGTCGGCACGCCTCCGAAGAAAGCAAACGCCCGTGCATGCGCGTCGAACAGCATCTCCTGTGTCTCGCGGGGATAGGCCCGCACATACATTGCCCGCGACGCGCACAGCCGGACATGCGCGACCTTCACGCGCATCGGCTTGCCCGAGATCTCGACGTCCTCGTGGCTCCAGTCGAACTGGTAAGCCTCGCCCGGCCGGAACAGCAGCGGGATGAACGCCGGCGCATTCATCACGTCGCGACGCTGCGCCTGCCGCCAGCGCGCCGCATAACGGCGAACCGCGTCGTACGAGCCATCGAACCCCTCGCGTAGCAGCAGGTCGTGGATGCGCGTGAGGCGCAGCTTCTCGCGCCGCGGCCGTGCCTCATCTTCCTCCAGCAACGCATCCAGTCGCGCCTGAAACGGCCCCAGCTTCGGCAGCGGCTGCACCTCTCGCCGATAACCCATGTCCGCTTCCGGCGCCCGGATCGCCTTGCGCACCACCTTGCGCGACAGGTGCAGGTCCCGCGCTATCGCCTTGATGGCCTTGCCCGACGCGTGCTCGCGCCGGATCCTCAACACCGTCTCCAATACCAGCATCCCGATCTCGCCGCCTGACACACCGCCAAGCGAACAGCCTAGAACACCAGGATGAGGGGTCCCTTTTCGACGCCGATCACCCCGCTAACGGGGTCCCTTTTCCACGCCGATCCACAGTTCAGCGTCTCGCGCATAACGTTGAGGAAGCGATTGGCGTTGGGTTGGTCGCCTGAAGATGCAGTAGCTAAGCTGACTAGCACACAAGCCCGGCATCGTTACGCCGCTGGGAAAATGGTGTAGAAGGTCCCTGCTCTGCGCTATGGATTGGGCTTACCCGGTCGGCGCATCAGGCTTGGGGTGGCGGTTCCGGTAGCCGCCACCTCACCCCTTCATCGGCAGCATGGACAGATCGCCAGCCAGAAACCGCCGCGCCCGATCGCGGAAGAAGTCCCGATACTCAGCGGTGGCGGTGAACCACGTCGTTCCAAACGGTACGTCGAACGGTATTTCGCTGACCGGTGTGTAGGCTGCCAGCTCCTTCGCGCACGCATCCGTTATGGGGTTCACCATATCGTCGGCGTGTTTGCAGCGCGGGTCCATGGTGGAACGTTAGCGGAACATGCAACGGATGTATAATCCGCGGTGGCCACTTTTTACGATCGGGGCTTTCCGTTTAATCCCCTCACCTCATCAAGCGCGACGATCGCGGCGCGGGCGAGGCCATACACCACGGTATGCGCCTTGTTCTCACCGCTGAAATCCAGCAGGTCAAACAGGCGCGGAAACTCGCCCTCGTCGTCTCGGATGACCGCGTTGCGCATGGCCTCTGCTACGGCTACCAGTTCCTCGGATCGTCCTATTTCCATCACTCCCCCCGCGTATCAATGCTGCGGATGGCATCCGGAAGCGCCTCGAACACAGCGAACCTGGCTTGCCAAGCAAGATCCTCGCATACCGACAGGCGCTGTTCGGCTAGCGCGGCCGCACGCTTCCGCATCGCCTCTTCGGCTTGGCGGCGGTGGGCGGCAAGGACGACCATCAGCGCCGCTGAAACGGTTTGATGATCCGTGTCCCACGATGGCCACTCATCCAAAATGAACTGGCGCGCCGCCTCCTGATCGATCTGCTTCACCTCAACGCTCATCGGTGGCTCCTGTCTTTTTCAGTTCGGCGATCATCTCGGCGAGGTTTGCCCATTTCCGCGACAACCGACGCCAACCGAAGTCCATGATTGCGGCGCCAACCAGTCCGCCCCAGACGAATGCGACGACGTTATCCACGACCCGCCTCCATCGCTCGGGCGCGTAGAGCCAGCGCCAAGTCCTCCACAATCCGGTAAACGTTCGTCGGCTTATCGCTGTGGTTGCCCGTCATTCGGCCAAGTGCCGCAGCTTTATCCGCCCTTGCCAGCAGCTCCACCAGCCCTTCGCGCGTGAGGTCGGTCATGCGAACACCTCTTGCAGCCGGTCGATCTGATCCTCGGTGCTGTAGCCGTAGCCGCAGTCCTCTAGACCGGCACCTACACCATACCCGCTGAAGCCGGTCCATACCGTGCCGTCAGGATGCGTCAGCCGCGCATACTGATAGTAATTGTCGGTCTGTTCGAACAGCACTTCCAGTTTATGGCCGCTAAGGTCGAAGATAACGGCAGGCGCGTCGTTTTTAGCCAAATCATATCCGCTAAGGCCGTCCAACTCGGGAGCTTTCACGAATGCACCGTCTACCAACCTATAGGCCATCAGGTGGCATGACTTGTACATGACTGCGAATACCGGGCCATCGCCAAGCACGACATGTCCATCCAGCGAGGCATCGCGCACCTGCTCGAACTGCGCCAGCGTCTGGCCAGCGGCAAGGGCGACGAAGCCTGGATACGCACCTGCTGCGCCGACGTTCACCATATCCGGCCGAATGACTGCATCGCTGCGTTCCTCGACCCGCTCACCATTGCGGTACGCATAGCCGCCATAGTCGCTGTACGCCATTATTCTGCGCTCCTGGGTTTGGTGGTGGGGGTGGAGACCTTGGCCAGCGCCTTGCGCGCCTCCCAGATGCGTGTGACGTAGCCAGTACCTGATGCATTATCGACATTCAGCCAGCGCAGGGCCTCAGCTATTGCCGCCTCTGCTGCCCACAGCTTCCGTCGTTCGGCAGTCCATCCGGCTTGAGCGTCACGGCATAGGTCGCGCATGCCTTCATAGCCGCGCTGCAAATCCTCATAGGATGCCGGCCGATCGTCAAACGCCTCGTCCAACGCGTTGTCGCTTGGGCTTAGGTTCATCTATCCCTCTCCCTTGTCGAGGTGGTGGGGGGTGGTGGCGTAAATCTCGCTGGCGAATTTCCGCTCTGCTTCTTCGGCGCGCAAAGCCCTGTCTTTCCAGTACAGCACTTTGTCAGCCAGATCGGCGCAAGTTTCAGCTATTAGCTTGGCATCGGCGCGCGGGATGGGTGGCTTGCTGCTCATGCTGGACCCTATTCCGCCGGCAGGCTGCGATGATTGCCTGCCCAATATTGTACGCAATAGCCGGCACGACGGCGTTGCCGAGTTGCGCTAAGCGGTGGGGTCGGCGGAAAGCCCATCAACCACTCGACCCACAGTGGGTTCGGTATCCCACCAAGCGCGGTGCTGAGACTGGTCCCACCCTGTGGAAATTTCGAGCGGCGGAAACCCGTCTCGCTGGCCAGAGGGGTAGGCCACAATCCAGAGGCGATCCCGCCGGTGAGGTGCGCCAACGGCGTTAGCGGGGATACAGTGCCAATCCGCATCATGCCCGATCGAAGCGAGCTCGCTGAGCATTGCTTCCAGTCCGCGAGAGCGAAGGACGGGGGAGTTTTCGATGATGACCCACGCGGGGCGCGTTTCCTCGATGAGGCGCCGGTAATGCTGCCACAGGCCGGACTTGGCACCGTCGATCCCTTCCATGCGGCCGGCGAGGCTGATGTTCTGGCAGGGGAATCCCCCACAGATGGCGTCAACGGTAATTCCATCTGCGGTAAGGTGCTGGGCGCTGAGGTCGCGCACGTCGTCATAGATCGGCACTCCTGGCCAATGTTTTGCCAGCACACGCCGGCACTTTTCGTCCGCCTCGCAAAGGGCGACGGTTCTGAAGCCGCCAGTGCGCTCCAGCCCGATGTCGAACCCACCGATCCCGGCGAACAGCGACAGGACATTCATGACCACGCCTTCGGCGAGATGCGATCTGCAAAGCCATTTGCATAACCGCGCTGCTCACTGTCCCACGCATACCAGACGCCGCGGACCTTGTCTCCGCCGCCTCGAAGCATCTCGGCTACGACGGCAAGGGCGCTATCGGCGTTGCGAAGCCACGCATTAGCCTCATCTGCCCACGTCGTGTCAAAGTCTCGCTGCGTGTCAACCAGTTCGTCTAGTAGCATTCGTCTTGCGACAATCTCGCGTAACGTTATCTGTTCATCAGCCATTCGACCCTCCTACGGTCTTTGGCAGCCCGTCCCGTTGGCGCGGGGCGGGCAAGCCGAAGTCGCCGCGCATCATGCGGCTCCCTTTTCAATTTGGCAGAACGGATGCGCGATCATCGGTCGCGGCTCCCATCCGAACGCTGCTGATTGCTTCCGCCAAGACCGGCCGGTGCGGATGCGGCTGACCAGCGAATCGCTCACCGGAAACCGCCGGGCTATCTGCTGATTATTCAGGCCATCCCGAAAGCACTGAACGATCTGTCCGACCTGTTCCTCGGTCAGCACCGCCGCGCCGTTATGCTCGCCATCTTGACGGCCGGTTCGTCCTCGCCCTCGGGCGGTCTTGTCGTCCATGTTGTCCTGATGCGTGCCAAGCAGCAGGTGCGCTGGGTTGCAGCAAGCGGGGTTATCGCAGGCGTGGCGCACCAGCAGGGGAGCCGGCTCGCGATCGTGGTGGATTGCCCATGCAATACGATGCGCGCTGCGCGTCTCATGGCTTGCGACCTTCATGTGGCCGTAACCGCGCCCGTCGCTGCTGGCGGTCCACGGCCAGCAATCGTCGGCGCCGCGACGGTCGACCTTATCCCAGAACCGTACGACGATCGATGGATCGGACTTCAGGTAGGCAAGGATGATTCGCGGGCTGGGATCTGGCCAAACCGATGTACGCGGATTGTACGCACGTTCCGGGTTTGTGCGCGCATGTTCCTGCGCGGTTCTACGAGTGCGGCGAGGCGTGCGGGGGCCAGAAACGGCGGAAAAGGTGGCGCACCCGGCAGAATTCGAATCTGCGGCCTCTGCCTTCGGAGGGCAGCGCTCTATCCAGCTGAGCTACGGGTGCCTAGGTGGCTCGCCTAGCAAAGGCGTTGGGGTTGCGCCAGTGGTTTATGGGGCCTTGGTACGCTTGGGTGGCGGGGTCTTGGGCTTATAGGCGCACAGGTCGGCGACGGGGCAGCGCCAGCATTCGGGCGTGCGCGCCTTGCAGATGTAGCGGCCGTGCAGGATCAGCCAGTGATGCGCGTGCAGGCGAAATGGCTGCGGCGTCGCCTTGTCGAGCTTTAACTCGACCGCGAGCGGCGTCTTGCCGCGGGCAAGGCCGGTGCGGTTGCCGACGCGGAAGATATGCGTGTCCACCGCGAAGGTTTCGGCGCCGAAGGCGACGTTGAGGACGACATTGGCGGTCTTGCGGCCAACGCCGGGCAGCGCTTCCAGCGCCGCGCGATCGTTCGGCACCTCGCTGCCGTGCTGTGCGATCAAGGCATCCGAAAGCGCGATGACGTTCTTCGCCTTTGTATTGAACAGGCCGATGGTCTTGATGTGCTGTTTCAGGCCGTCCTCACCCAAGGCCACCATCTGTTCGGGCGTTTTCACCTCGGCAAAGAGCGCGCGCGTCGCCTTGTTGACGCCGGCATCGGTCGCCTGGGCGGACAGCACCACCGCGACCAGCAGCTGGAAGACGTTGCCCGATTCCAGCTCGGTTTCGGGATGCGGGTTCGCTTCCGCCAGACGGCGGTAGAATTCGAAGACGTCTGCCTTTTTCACCGGCCCCTCGTGATCACAGGCCGAGCACGTCGCCCATGCGATAGCGGCCGGCGGGCCGGCCGGCCAGCCACAGCGCGGCCCGCACCGCGCCCTTGGCGAAGATACCGCGATCCTGGGCCAGATGGGCGAGTTCGATCCGCTCGCCCTCGCTGGCGAAGACGACATTGTGATCGCCGACGATCGAACCGCCGCGGATGCTGGCCAGCCCGATCGTGCCCTCGGTCCGCGCGCCCGTCAGCCCCGCGCGGCCGTCGACGCGCAATTCGGACAGCGTCGTCCCCCGTCCGCTCGCTGCGGCTTCGCCAAGCAGGATCGCGGTGCCGGACGGCGCGTCGACCTTGTGGCGGTGATGCGCCTCGACGATTTCGATATCCCAGTCGGTGCCGAGCCGAGTTGCCGCCTCGCGGACCAATTGTGCGAGCAACGTGACGCCCAATGACGTGTTGCCGGTCTGGAGCACCGCAATGTCCGTCGCCGCGGCGTCGATCATGGCATGCTGGTCGATGCTAAGGCCGGTGGTGCCGATGACGATCGGCGTGCGCGTCGCGCGGGCGGCGGCGACATGCGCCTCCAGCGCGGCGGGGGTGGAGAAATCGACCAGAACGTCGGATATCTGCGCAAGCGCGCGCGGATCGCCGCCGGCATCGACGCCGCCCGCCAGCCGCGCGCCCGCCGCCTCGATCTGCTCCGCGATCGCGCGGCCCATACGACCGCTGCTGCCGTAGATGCCGATCGCGGTCATAGCGCCCCCGACAGGTCACGAGGGGCGCACGAACACGCAAGGTTCGCGGAGCGACGGCGGCGCAGGTCACAGGTCATGCCGCCCGTCTGGCACAAGTCGGGCGCGCAGGACAGGTGGGAGCTTTTGCCGGAATTATTGATCGGCGCCCGACGCCACCCGCGCGCGACCGGGGTCAGCCCCGCGCGCCGAGAATCAGCGGCGGGCGCGGCCGGCGAGGGCTACGACCCGACCGCTCATCGCCGGCTCGTGCCGCGCCTCGCCGACGCGGAAGCGGCAGACCGCATCGGCGAGGCGTTCCGCATCCGCCGCCAGATTGCGGGCGGCGGCGGTGGTTTCCTCGACCATCGCGGCATTCTGCTGCGTCATCGCGTCCATCTCGCCGACCGCCGTGTTGATCTGGCTGAGCCCGCCGGCCTGCTGGCGCGCGGCGGATGCGATGCTGGCGACCGAGCTGCTGATGTCGGCCATCTGCGTGATGATCCGCTGGAGCGCAGCGCCGGTTTCGGAGACGAGGCCGACGCCATTGTCGACCTGTAGCGTCGAGGCGGTGATCCGCGCCTTCACGTCGCGCGCCGCATCGGCCGAGCGCTGCGCCAGCGCACGCACTTCGGAGGCGACGACCGCAAAGCCCTTGCCCGCATCGCCGGCACGCGCCGCCTCGACCCCGGCATTGAGCGCGAGCAGGTTCGTCTGGAAGGCGATGCCGTCGATGACGCTGATGATTTCGGAAATCTCGTTCGACGCGCGTTCGATTCCCGCCATCGCCTGCATGGCGCGCTCGACGACGACGCTCGATTCCTCCGCCGCGCGGTGCGCGCCGGCGACGATCGTCTCGGCCCGGCCGGCGGTGTCGGCGGTGATGCGGACGTTGCTGGTGATCTCGTCCATCGCCGCCGCGGTTTCTTCGAGGCTTGCCGCCTGACGCTCGGTGCGCAGCGACAGATCGTCCGCCGCGGTGCGGATGTCGCCGCAACCCGACGCAAGGCCGTTGCCGACCGCGACCACCGTCTGGAGCGAATCCTGCATCGTCGCGGCGGCGCTGTTGAAGCTGGCGCGCAGCGGTTCGAATTCCGGAGTGAACGCGGCGTCGATCCGTACGGTGAGGTCGCCCCCGGCCAGGCGTTCCAGCCCCTCGCCGATCGCATCGACGACCTGCGACGTCGCGGTCATGTCCTGCACAAGCACGAGGACCTCTGCCCCGCCGTCGATCGCCACCGGGATCAGCGTGACCAGCATGCGCACGATCTGGCCGTTACGCATGTTGAGCCATTCGAACCGGGCATGGCCGTCACGGATGGCCTGCGAGACGCGTTCGTTGACATGTTCGATCGTCGGACGCCCGTCGCCCTGTTCCGGCGCCGAGAAGACCACGGGATTCTGCCCGAGGATCGCGGCAGTCGGCGCGCCATACACCTGCTCGGCAGCCGCGTTGCAGGCGACGAACCGATTATCGCGCAACAGCATCATCGCGTCGGGCGAATGGCGGAAGACGGCGAGCGCAGTGCGTGCTTCGAGCGTGTCGGAAGGGCGTTTGAACAGCATGGTTAAACCGATATCGACCGTTTCTTAATATGTGGTTGATCCGGATCGGAACTATCGCACCATCCGTGATGCGCGGACAGGACGGCCCCGTCCCCTGCGGCCGTTGCCTGCCAAGGTCGCGCAAGCTAGTCTGCTCTGATGTGGACCACCGTCCTGACGATCATCGCGATCACCATCCCCGCGCTCTACTGTCTTGCGAGAGGGATCGTCGATCTGCGCGCCCGCCGTTATGGCTGGGGCCTGATCGGAGTGTTCAGTGCTGTACTGCTGTTCCTTATTCCGATTCCGACTAACGCCATCAAGGTAGACTTGCTGTTCGCCGGACAGTGATCACATCGGTTTGCAACGGCCGATATTTTCCAGTCTTTTCAGGTGGACAGATACGTCCGCGCGGCGCCCT
The DNA here is from genome assembly GCF_001638925.1 of Sphingomonas sp. NIC1. NCBI lineage: Bacteria > Pseudomonadati > Pseudomonadota > Alphaproteobacteria > Sphingomonadales > Sphingomonadaceae > Sphingomonas > Sphingomonas sp. NIC1. Next base: position 2,206,475 of record NZ_CP015521.1, on the reverse strand, counting down.
ACTTCAATAAGCCACTGCTTTAAGGAGGTTCTGCAGGCCACTTTCCCACATTTGGTTTATGGCCATAGTGAACCTTTTTATTAACTCATGTTGCTTATCGGGTCCTCTCAGGAGGATCGCATGACTATCCGCAACAAGCTCTTTTCTTGCCTCGCATCCCTCGCCGTGGCGATCGTGCTGCTCGCAGGCGTGTCGCTGTGGAGCATGCACAACAGTAAGACGGCGCTCGATTCGATCCTGCAGGATCGGGTGGTGCCGATGCGCGATCTGAAGATGGTCGCAGACAAATATGCCGTCGATATCGTCGATGCGTCGCACAAGGCGCGCAACGGCAATCTCAGCTTCGCCCAATCGTCGGCAAAAGTGCGCGCCGGATTGCGCACCTTGCATGAGCATTGGAAGGCCTATCGCGCCACCCACATCACCGGCGACGAAGCGGCGCTGGCCGACGAGGCGGAGGCGCGCATGCGCATCGCGGACGCGCGCGTCGCCGAACTTCAGACGATTTTGGATAGCGGCGATCGCGCCGCGCTCGACCATTTCGTCGTCACCTCTCTATATCGAGCCATCGATCCCGTGTCCGACTCGATCGGCAAGCTCGTCGACCTGCAACTGAAGATCGCGGAGCAAACCGGCACCAACGCCACCGTCACCGCGCAGACGAACCGCACGATCATGATCGCACTGGTGCTCGCCGGAATCGCGGTGCTTGCCGTGTCGCTGTTCATCATCGCGTCGAAGGTCGTCGCGCCGGTCAAACGCCTGTCCGGAACGATCCGCGGACTGGCCGCACAGAATGGCACGGCCACCGTGCCGCATCTGGATCAGCAGGACGAGATCGGCGACATCGCGCGGGCGGTCGACATCTTCCGCGACTCCGTCGTCAGGGCCGAGCAGGACAAGGCCGCGGCCGCCGCGCAGGCGACCGAGGCGCTGGCGACCGGGCTGGCCGCCCTGGCCGACGGCGATCTCACCTGCCAGCTGAACGGCAGCTTCCCGCCCGCCTATGCCAAGCTGCAGTCGGACTTCAACGACGCGGCCGCATCGCTGCGCAGCGCCCTGTCGCAGGTCACGGAGTCGGCGAGCGGCATCAACAGCGGCGCCAACGACATTCGCCAGGCTTCGGACGATCTGTCGCAACGGACCGAGCAACAGGCGGCATCGCTGGAGGAAACCGCAGCCGCGATGGACGAGATCACATCGACCGTCCGGTCGACGGCGGAGCGTGCCGGTCGCGCCGACGCCGCGATGCGCGACGCCCGCGTCGAAGCCGAGCGTTCGGGCGAGGTCGTGCAGCGCGCGGTGGACGCGATGGGCGGGATCGAGCGCACCTCGCACGAAATCTCCGAGATCATCAGCGTCATCGACGGCATCGCGTTCCAGACGAACCTGCTGGCGCTGAACGCCGGCGTCGAGGCCGCGCGCGCCGGCGATGCCGGCAAAGGCTTCGCGGTGGTCGCATCCGAAGTGCGCGCGCTGGCACAGCGCTCTGCCGAAGCGGCGAAGGACGTGAAGGCGCGGATCACCGCGTCCTCGGTCCAGGTGACGGCGGGTGTCCAACTGGTCGGCGAGACGGGCGACGCGCTTGGCCGCATCATCGGCAAGATCGGCGAGATCAACGGCCTCGTCTCCGCCATCGCGGCGTCGGCCGAGCAGCAGGCGACCGGCTTGCAGCAGATCAACACCGCCGTGTCCGAGATGGACGGCGTGACCCAGCAGAATGCCGCGATGGTGGAGGAGGCGACCGCCGCCGCACGCAGCCTGGCATCCGAAGTCGAGGAGATGAGCCGCCAGATCGCTCGGTTCCGGGTGGGCGAGGCCCCGGTGGGCGCCGCCGTGCCCGTCGCCGTCCTGCGTCACCGCCCCGCCCCGGCCGCGCAGCGTATCGCCCGCCCCGCGCCGCCGCGCGCGGTCGGCAATACCGCGCTGGCGGTGAGCAACGACGACTGGTCGGAATTCTGACCGCGGGGACGGTGGTGCGCCGATCGCCGGCCACCACCTTCCCGCCACCCGGTTCCCGCCCTATCGTCGCGGGTCATGACCGCCATCCGCAACATCGTCGTCCTGACCGGCGCCGGCATCTCCGCCGAATCCGGCATCGCCACCTTCCGCGGGCCGGGTGGGCTATGGGAGGGGCACCGCGTGGAGGACGTCTGCACGCCGGAGGCGTTGGCGGCGGACCCGGCGCTGGTGCATCGCTTCTACGACCTGCGGCGGGCGGCGCTGGCCGAGGTCGCGCCCAATGCCGCGCATATCGCGCTGGCGCGGCTGGATCGCGCGTGGCCGGGTGAGTTGCTGATCGTGACGCAGAATGTCGACGATCTGCACGAGCGTGCCGGTGCGACGCGGTTGCTGCACATGCATGGCGAGCTTCGATGGGCGCTGTGCGCGGTCTGCGGCATCCGCGAGGATTGGGACGGCGCGCTGCCACCCGACACCGAATGCCCCAATTGCGGCGAGCCGGCGCTGCGGCCCGACATCGTGTTCTTCGGCGAGATGCCCTATCACATGGACCGGATCGAGGCGGCGCTGGCGGCGTGCGACCTGTTCGTGTCGATCGGCACGTCGGGCGCCGTCTATCCCGCCGCCGGCTTCGTGCAGATGGCGGAGGCCTACGGCGCCGACACGCTGGAGCTGAACCTGGAGCGATCGGCGGGCAGCGGCTTCTTTGCCGAGACGCGGCTGGGGCCGGCGGGGGAATTGGTGCCGGCATGGGTGGATGCGCTGCTGGCGGAGGCTGGCAGCCCGGCGGAGGGATAGACTCTCGCGCGCCTCATGCCTCCCCCGCCAGGGGGAGGTGGCACCGCGCAGCGGTGACGGAGGGGGATAAAACGCCGCATGCCGCGCCATGTGGGCGCGGTCGCCGGCAGGCCTTTACTCCACCCAGTCGAGACCGATGTCGCGGTAGATCTCGCGGTCTTCGTCCCAGCCGGGCTTGACCTTGACGTGCAGGTAGAGGTGGACCGGCACGCCCAGGATGCCGGCGAGTTCGGTGCGTGCGCGCGCGCCGATGTCGCGGATGCGCACGCCGCCCTTGCCCAGCACGATCGCGCGCTGCGTCGGGCGTTCGACCAGGATCTGCTGATGGATTTCGACCGATCCGTCCTCGCGCTCGCTATACTTTTCCGTCTCGACCGTGCTGGCGTAGGGCAGTTCGGCGTGGAGCTGGAGATAGAGCTGTTCGCGCGTTACCTCGCTGGCGAGCGCGCGTTCGGTGGCGTCGGAGACCTGATCCTCCGGATAGTGCCACGGCCCCTCCGGCATCGCCGCGGCGAGCGCCGACTTGAGCTCGGCAAGGCCGTCGCCGGTCTGCGCCGACACGAACCACGTGTCGGCGAAGTGCATCAGCGCGTTGAGCTTTTCGGCGTGGAGCAGCAGCTTTGGCTTGTCTGCGACGTCGACCTTGTTGAGGATCAGGATCTTAGGCTCGGGCCGGTCCTTCAGCGCCTCGGCGATACGCTCCACCTTAGGGCCGATGCCGCCCTTGCCGTCGACGACCAGCGCGATCATGTCCGCGCCCTCGGTGCCGCTCCACGCCGCGGACACCATCGCGCGGTCAAGGCGCCGCTGCGGTTCGAAGATACCGGGCGTGTCGACCAGCAAAATCTGCGCCGCCTCCTGGATCGCGACGCCGAGCAGCTTGGTGCGCGTCGTTTGCGCCTTGGGGCTGACGATGGCGACCTTCTGGCCGACGAGGGCGTTGACGAGCGTGGACTTGCCCGCGTTGGGCGCGCCGACGACGGCGACGAGGCCGCAATGTTGGGTCTGGGTCATGGGGCTTCTTTTGGTTGGGTGGCAGGCGTTGGGCAAGTCACTCCTCCCCCGCCAGGGGGAGGTGGCGGCGCTACCGCGCCGACGGAGGGGGAGGATACGGCACAGAGGTTGTTTGTGGAACCGCCCCCTCCACCATTCGCTGGCGCGAACGGTCCCCCTTCCCCGGCTGCGCCGAGGGAGGAATTTACGACGCCACCTTTGCCAGCAGAGCCTTGGCCGCCGCGGTTTCGGCGATCTGCTTGTTCGCCCCCGTCGCGGTGGCTTCCGCGAACGTCCCGATCTTCGCCTGCACGGTGAACCGTGGCGCATGATGCGGGCCGGAGCGGTCGACGACGACATACTCCGGCGTCCGGCGACCATGCGCGGCGGCCCATTCCTGCAGCGCCGACTTGGGGTGCTGCGGCGCCTTGTCGCTGCGGCGGACGCGGTCGCCCCAGGCGGTGCGGACGAAGGTGCGTGCCGCATCCAGGCCGGCTTCGCGATACCAGGCGCCGATCAGCGCCTCCATCACGTCGCCCAGGATATTGTCGCTCTCATACGCCCCGTCATCGCGCGCCTGTTTGCCGAGCTTCAGATGCGCGCGGACGCCGATCGACCGGGCGACGTCGGCGCAGACTGCGCCGGTCACCAGCGCGTTCAGGCGCTTCGACAGGCTGCCCTCGGTTTCCCTGGGGAACAGCTCCCACAGCCATTCCGCCATGATGAGGCCGAGCACGCGGTCGCCGAGAAATTCGAGCCGCTCGTAATTCTCCGCCGCCTGGCTGCCATGGGTCAGCGCGCGCGCGAACGGGGCGAGGTCGGCGGGTGCCCGGCCGAAGGTCTGCGCAATCCAGCTGGCGAGATCGGGGGTCAGAAGCCTTCTCCGATGCGGTTCCAGCGGGCGGCGGTGAACCAGCTGATCGGATTGAACCAGCGATAGTTGCCGTTGGTCGAGAAGAAGGTGACGACCGCCTTGCCCTCGATCCGCTCCATCGGGATGTAACCCATGCCGATCGGTGCGGGGAAACGGCTGTCGGCGCTGTCGTCGCGATTGTCGCCCATCAGGAACACGCTGCCCGCGGGCACGGTGTAGAGGCCGGTGTCGTCCGCCTGCGGGATGTCCGCTTGGTCGAGCACCATATAGCTCTTGCCGTTGGGCAGGGTTTCGCGGAACTGGGGGTAGCGGCAGATCGGCTGCCCCTTTGCGTCGACGTCGACGAAGGTCGCGCCGCACTTCTGCTCGTTGAAATTGGCGGTCAGCGGCAGGACGAAGTCGGCGACGCGCTGCTTGGGCACGGGCACGCCGTTCAGGATCACCTGGCCGCGGCGCATCTGGATCGTGTCGCCGGGCAGGCCGATGACGCGCTTAATGACGTCGTGGTCGGCGTGTTCGGGATCGGTGTCGCCGGGCGCGGGATCGGGCGAGCGGAACACGACGACGTCGCCACGCGCCGGATTGCGGCCGAGCAGGCGGCCCGGGATCGGCGGGAAGCCATAAGGCAGCGACCAGCGCGAATAGCCGTAATTCCATTTCGTGACGAACAGATAGTCGCCGATCAGCAACCGCGGCAGCATCGATTCGCTGGGGATCGAGAAGGGCGCGAAGATGAAGCTGCGCAGGATGAACACGGCGACCGCCAGCTTCACGAGGAAGCGGATCGTCTCGCTGGTTTCCGAGCGGGGCTGTACCGGCTTGGGCGTCGCGGGGGCAGGAGTATCGGCCATAGGAGCGGAGCTTTAGCCGCCCCCGTGCGTCCTCACCAGTCGTTCCGGTGTCGGCGGAAACGGGCTTGTCGCCCGGCGCAGGATCGATACGGGACGGTCACGACTTACCCCTTCCCATGAAGGACGGACATATGAGCGACTGGTCTGCGATCGAAGCCCTGCCCTCCCCCAAGCTGATGGACCTGTTCGCCGAGGATGGCGACCGGCTGAAGACGTTCAGCCTGGACGTCTCCGGCATCCATTTCGACTGGTCGAAGACGCATCTGACGCGCGAGGCGGTCGCGGCGTTCGAAGCGCTGGCCAAGGCCAAGGACCTTGCCGGCAAGCGCGACGCGATGTTCGGCGGCCAACACGTCAATGTCACCGAGGATCGCCCGGTCGAGCATACCGCCGAACGCGGCGAGGGTAACCCAGATAGCGTCGCCCGCGCCCGCCGCTTCCACGAGCGGATGCGCGCGCTGATCGACGCGATCGAGGCGGGCGCGCTGGGCGACATCCGCCACGTGCTGCACATCGGCATCGGCGGATCGGCGCTGGGGCCGGACCTGCTGGTCGATGCGCTGGGGCGCGAAGACAAGCGCTATGACGTCGCGATCGTCTCCAACGTCGACGGCGTGGCGCTGGAAGAGGCGATCAAGGATTTCGATCCGTCGGCGACGCTGCTCGTCATCGCCAGCAAGACCTTCACCACCAAGGAAACCATGCTCAACGCCGAATCGGCGATGCAGTGGTTCCGCGAGCATGGCGTCGAAGACCCGTACGGCAAGGTGATCGCGCTGACCGCCGCGCCCGACAAGGCGATGGAATGGGGCATCGATGAAACCCGCATCCTGCCGTTCAGCGAAGGCGTCGGCGGCCGCTATTCGCTGTGGTCGTCGATCGGCTTCCCGGCGGCGGTGGCGCTGGGCTGGGGCGCGTTCGAGGAACTGCTGGAAGGCGCGGCCGAGATGGACCGCCATTTCCGCCTAACCGCGCTGCACGAAAATGCCCCCGCGCTCGCCGCCTTCGCCGACCTGTATTACACGCAGGTCCGCCACGCCGAAACGCGCGCACCCTTCGCCTATGACGAGCGGCTGCGGCTGCTGCCGAGCTACCTCCAGCAGCTGGAAATGGAGTCGAACGGCAAGGGCGTGACGGTGGACCGCCAGCCGGTCGGGCGGCCGACCGCGGCGATCACCTGGGGCGGCGTCGGCACCGATGCGCAGCATGCGGTGTTCCAGCTGCTCCACCAGGGCACGCACCTCGTCCCCGTCGAATTCATCGCGGTGATCGAGCCGGGCGATACGCTGGCGGAGGATCACCATCGCCAGCTGCTGCTCAATGCCTTTGCGCAGGGCGCCGCGCTGATGAAGGGCAAGCAGGTGGACGATCCCGCGCGCTCATACAGCGGCGACCGCCCGTCCTCGACGATCCTGCTCGACGTGCTCGACCCGCGCACGCTGGGCGCGCTGATCGCCTTCTACGAACACCGCGTGTTCGTGAACGGCGTGCTGCTCGGCATCAACAGCTTCGACCAGTTCGGTGTCGAGCTGGGCAAGGAAATGGCCAAGGCCGCCGACCAGGGCGGGCAGGACTTCGACCCCTCCACCGAAGACCTGATCCGCCGCGCCGGTCTGGATTGAGCTCGGGCTAGACGCTATGTGTATGGCTCTGCGGAGCCATACACATGCGGACGAATATCGAGATTGACGATGCTTTGATGGCGGAGGCCATCCAGCGCAGCGGCTTGAAGACCAAGCGTGACGTCGTGCAGTTCGTGCTTAACCGCTACGTTAACATCGAGCGGCAGCGTGAAGCGCTCGAAGGTTTACGTGGCTTGGGCTGGGACGGTGATCTCGACGCCATGCGGACCGACGACCCGGTGCGCGAATGGGGCTGACGCTCGTCGACTCGAGCGTATGGATCGACCTGTTGGCCAACCGCTCAACTGTACAGACCCGCGCGCTGACGCAGTGCCTTGATCGTGGCGACCCACTCGCGATCGGCGACCTAGTGTTGATGGAGGTATTGCAGGGCGCCCGCAGCGAACGGAGCGCCGATGATGCAATCCGCTTCTTCGCCAAGTTTAACAAAGTCCAGATCGCCGACCACCGCGTCGCCGTGCAGGCCGCCCGCAATTACCGGCACCTGCGCAGCCTCGGCATCACCATCCGCAAGACGATCGACACGCTGATTGCGACGCGGTGCATCCTCGACCGGCTTCCCTTGTTATACAGCGATCGCGATTTCGACCCTTTCGTGCAGCATCTGGGCCTTCGCCCGGCGCTCGCCACCCCGGAGTAACACCATGCCCCAATACGACTACGACCTCTTCGTCATCGGTGCGGGGTCCGGTGGCACGCGCGCGAGCCGCGTCGCAGCGGCGCATGGTGCGCGCGTGGCGGTGGCCGAAGAATATCGCGTCGGCGGCACCTGCGTGATCCGCGGCTGCGTGCCCAAGAAGCTGCTCGTCTACGGCGCGCATTTCGCCGAGGATCTGAAGGACGCCAAGCGCTTCGGCTGGCAGGTCCCCGACCAGTGCGATTTCGACTGGAAGACGCTGCGCGACAATGTGCTGGAGGAGGTCGACCGGATCAACGGCGCCTATACGCAGACGCTGGAAACGCACGGCGTCGAGATCATCCACCAGCGCGCCACCGTCAGCGGCCCGCACAGCGTGCGGCTGGCCGACGGCACCGAGAAGACCGCCGAGCGCATCCTGATCGCGGTCGGCGCGCATCCGGCCGTCCCCGCCTGCCCCGGTGCCGAACACGGCATCACCAGCAACGAGGCGTTCCACCTCGACGCCATTCCGAAGCGCATCCTGATCGCGGGCGCGGGCTATATCGCCAATGAATTTGCCGGCATCTTCCACCAGTTCGGCGCACACGTGATCATCATGAACCGCACGCAGGACATCCTGCGCGGTTACGACCTCTCGATCCGCGACCGCCTGCTCCAGATCAGCATGATGAAGGGGCTGGAGTTCAAGTTCGACGCCAAATTCGAGCGCCTCGACAAGGGCGAAGACGGCTGCCTGACGGTCCATATGTCGAACCACGAGCCGGTGACGGTCGACATGGTGATGTTCGCGACCGGGCGCGTGCCGAATACGGAAGGGCTGGGCCTGGAAGAGGCTGGCGTCGCGCTGGAGAAGGGCGCGGTCGTCGTCGATGAGCAGAACCGGTCGAGCGTCGATAGCATCTTCGCGATCGGCGACGTCACCAACCGCATCCAGCTGACGCCCGTGGCGATCCGCGAGGGCCAGGCGTTCGCCGACACCTTCTTCGGCAACAAGCCCACCACGGTCGATTACGCCAACATCCCGTCGGCCGTGTTCAGCCATCCGCCGATGGCGGGCGTCGGCATGACCGAAAGCGAGGCGAAGCAGAAGCTGGGGTCGGTCGCGGTCTATTCGTCCGATTTCCGGCCGATGAAGAACGTGCTGGCCGGGCGCAACGAGCGCGCGCTGTACAAGATGGTGTGCGATGGCGTGTCGGGGAAGATCGTCGGGCTGCACATGATCGGGCCGGACGTGCCGGAGATCCTGCAGGCCGCGGCGATCGCGGTGAAGGCGGGGCTGACCAAGGCGCAGTTCGACGACACGGTCGCGCTGCATCCGACGATGGCGGAAGAGTTGGTGCTGATGAAGTAAGCGCCCCCGTCACCCCGGACTCGTTCCGGGGTGACGGCGTGTATGGGACGGCGTTAGGCGCCTACGAACCGTCCAGGACGGCGTTCGTTGACCGCGCGCACGCCTTCGGCAAAGTCGGCCGTCTTCTGCAACCAGGCCTGTTCGGCCAGTTCGTGGTCGGTCTGCGCCTCGACCAGCGCGAACAAATCGCCGCGCATCGTCGCACGCGTCGATTGCACCGCGAGCGGCGCTCCCGCCGCAATCTCCTGCGCCAATGCCAGCGCCTCGGCGCGCAGGCGGTCGGCGGGCACCAACAGATCGACGAGACCCCAGTCCGCCGCCTGCTCCGCCTTGATGCGACGCGCGGTGAGATTCATCAGCAGTGCGCGCTGGCGTCCGATAACCCGCTCCAGCACCGCCGAAATGCCGAAGCCCGGGTGAAATCCAAGCGCGACGAAATTGGCGACGAAGCGCGCCTCCGGCGCGGCGACGCGGAAATCGGCGACGAGCGCGAGGCCGAGGCCTGCTCCCACCGCCGCGCCCTGGATTGCGGCGACGACCGGGGTCTTCACCGCGTAGAGGCGCGCGGCGGCGACGTAGAAGGGGTTGCGCGTGCCCGCGGGCTGGTCCTTTTCGACCGGATTGTCGCGGGCGAGGTCGGCACCGGCGCAGAAGATGCGGCCGTCCGATTGCAGCACGATCGCGCGTACCTGCGGGTCGGCGTCCGCCGCGGCAAAGGCGGCGCCGATCGCCTCGATCAGCGCGAGATCGGCGAAATTGTGCGGCGGGCGCGCGAAGGTGAGGATCGCGACATGGCCGTCGCGGGCGGTGTGGACGAGGGGCTGGGTCATGGTGTGACAGTGGCGCGGATCGGGTTGCGGCGCCAGTGGGGTGGCTCGTCAGATGTTGCGAGAGACGTCCTGCACGACACCCCTATTTCGTCATTGTGAGCGGAGCGAAGCAATCCAGGGCGTCCTGGTCCGGCTCTGGATTGCCGCGCTACGCTCGCAATGACGATGCGTAGGAATATCGCCCGCCGTGCTTCACCGCTGTGCGCTGAGATACGCGATCAGGTCCGCTCGGGCGAGCGGGTCGGCGAGGCCGGGATAGCCCATCGACGTGCCGGGTGCGAAGCGGTGCGGATTGGTGAGCCACGCATCCATCCGCTCCGGCGTCCAGCGGCCGCCGATGCGCTGCAGCGCGGCGGTGTAGCCGAAGCGCGGGCTGACGCCCGCGACCGGCGCGCCCATCGCGCCGAACAGATTGGGGCCGTTGCGATCGGGCGCGCCCTTGCGGATCGCATGGCAGGCCGCGCAGGCGTTGAACAATCGCCCGCCCGTCCCGGCATCCGCGACGCGCAACAGCGCCGTGACGTCTGGGTTGGGCCCTGCCGCGCGCAGCCGGGCCGCCCGATCCGCACCGCCATCGCCGCAGCCGGCGAGCAGCAGCAGCGCGACGGCGGCGGCCCTTCGCATCAGTCGGCGAACAGCAGGACCGGCGTCTCGAGCTGCGTCTTGAGCGCCTGAATATAGCTCGCCGCATCCCAGCCATCGACGACGCGATGGTCGCAACTGATCGACACGTTCATCAGCTTCGCGCGACGGATCTCATCGCCGCGGCCGGTAAAGACGGGGCGCTCGACGATCTTGTTCGGCCCGATGATCGCGACCTCCGGCCGGTTGATCACCGGCGTCGTCGCGATGCCGCCGAGCGGCCCGAGCGAGGTAACGGTGATCGTACCGTTGCCCAGTTCGTCGGGCTTCAGCTTGTTGGCGCGGGCGGCTTCGGCGAGGCGCGATATCTCGGCGGCGAGCTGCCAGACGTTCTTGTCCTGCGCGTCGCGGATGACCGGCACGGTCAGCCCGGCGTCGGTCTGCGCCGCCATGCCGAGGTGGACCCGGCCGGACCGCGTCACCACGCCCGCTTCGTCGTCGTAACGCGCGTTGAGCATCGGGAATTGCGGCAGCGTGCGGCAGATCGCGACGATCAGCAGCGGCAGCATGGTGAGCTTGGGGCGCGGACCGCGGTGTGCGTTGAGATCGGCGCGCATCGCCTCCAGCGCGGTCACGTCCACCTCGTCGACATAGGTGAAGTGCGGGATGTGGCGCTTGGCGGCGGCCATATTCTCGGCGATGCGGCGGCGCATGCCGATGACGCGGACCTGTTCGTCCTCGCGCGCACGCGACGCGCCGGGGGCGTGATAGCCCTGACCCGCATTGTAGCGCAGAAAGGCGTCGAGGTCGGCGTGGCGGACGCGATCGGCGTCGGTCTTCACCTGGGCGAGATCGATGCCGAGATCGCGGGCACGAGCGCGCACCGCGGGCGAGGCGAGGACGTGGGCGGCGACGGGTGCCTTCTCCGCCGTTCGCCCTGAGCCTGTCGCAGGGCTGGTCGCCGCGGGGGGTGCGCTTGCGGCCTGTGCTTCGACAGGCTCAGCACGAACGGGGGATGGCGTATCGCCCGATCCCGCCGGCGCGGTCACGGCCACCGCTTCGACCGCCTCGACGCCGGGGTTCTCGGCCTCATATTGCTGCGCGACTTCGGCCTGTTCCGCCGTCGCGGGCGCGGCGACAACCTCGCCCCCCGCATCGTCTGCGCCCGCATCTTCGGTTTCGATCACGACCAGCGCCGCGCCGATCGCGACCTGATCGCCGACCTCGCCCGCCAGTTCGACCACCACGCCCGACACCGGCGATTCCATCTCGACGGTCGCCTTGTCGGTCATCATGTCGGCAATGTTCTGGTCCTCCTCGACGCGATCGCCCACGGCGACATGCCAGGCGACGATCTCGGCCTCGGCGATGCCTTCGCCGATATCGGGCAGGCGGAAGGTGAAGCGGCCCATCTTATGCGTCCTTCATGATCTTCTTGAGCGCCTGGCCGATGCGGACCGGGCCCGGGAAATACGCCCATTCCAGGCTGTGCGGGTATGGCGTGTCGAAGCCGGTCACGCGCTCGATCGGCGCTTCGAGGTGGTAGAAGCAGCGTTCCTGCACCAGCGCGGACAGTTCGGCGCCGAAGCCAGACGTGCGCGTCGCCTCGTGCACGATCATGCAGCGGCCGGTCTTCTTCACCGACGCCTCGATCGTCTCGATGTCGAGCGGCACGAGCGTGCGCAGGTCGATGATCTCGGCGTCGACGCCCTCGTCGGCGATCACCTGCGCGCAGACGTGGACCATCGTGCCATAAGCGAGGATCGTCAGTGCCTCGCCCGGGCGCACCACCTTCGCCTTGCCCAGGTCGACGCGGTAATAGCCGGTCGGCACCTCGCCACCGGGGTGCTTCGACCAGTTCTCCGCCGGCCGATCCCAATGGCCGTTGAACGGGCCGTTGTAGATGCGCTTGGGTTCGAGGAACAGGACGGGGTCGTTGTCCTCGATCGCCGCGATCAGCAGGCCCTTGGCGTCATAGGGCGTCGACGGGATCACCGTCTTCATGCCCGATACGTGCGTGAAGATACCCTCAGGGCTCTGCGAGTGCGTCTGGCCGCCGAAGATGCCGCCGCCATAGGGCGAGCGGATCGTGATCGGCGAGGTGAACTCGCCCGCCGAGCGATAGCGCAGCCGCGCCGCCTCGCTGACCAGCTGGTCGAGCGCGGGATAGATGTAATCGGCGAACTGGATTTCGGGGACGGGGCGCAGGCCATAGGCGCCCATGCCGATCGCGACGCCCATGATGCCGATCTCGGTGATCGGCGTATCGAACACGCGGGTCTTGCCGTATTTCGCCTGGAGCCCCGCGGTCGCGCGGAACACCCCGCCGAAATAGCCGACGTCCTCGCCCATCACCATCACGTCCGCATCGCGCCCCATGCAGACGTCGAGCGCGGAGTTGATCGCCTGGATCATGTTCATGCGGGTGGTGGCAGGCGTGTCGATCGTGGTGTCGGTCATGGCGTCACTCATAATCCCTCTCCCGGCGGGAGAGGGTGGGAGCCGCGAAGCGGCGGAAGGGTGAGGGTCGAAAGGCAGGCTGCCCTCACCCTTCCCACTGCCTCCGGCAGCGGGCCCCTTCCCTCTCCCGCTGGGAGAGGGAGATACATCACTTGCGCGCCCATGGCCGCCCGCTCGCTTCTTCCTCGGCGATCATCTGCGCCTGTTGCTCGCGCAGATGCCACGGCATCTCTTCGAACACGCCGTCGAACAGGCTGTCCAACGGCTGGTGCAGACCATGGCCGAGGATGCCGTTCTTCTCGGCGTCCTTCTGCTGCGCACGGACATATTCGGCTAGCTCGCGGTCCTGCGCGGCGTGGCGCTCTTCGTCCCATTCGCCGATGACGATGAGGTGCTGCTTCAGCCGCGCGATCGGATCGCCGAGCGGCCAGGCAGTCGGTTCGCCCGCGCTGCGATATTGCGTCGGATCGTCGGAGGTCGAATGGCCTTCCGCGCGATAGGTGAAATGCTCGATCAACGTCGGACCGGCGTTGGTGCGCGCACGCTCCGCTGCCCACAGCGTCGCGGCATAGACCGCGAGCGCGTCATTGCCGTCGACGCGCAGGCCGGCGATGCCATAGCCGATCGCACGCGCCGCGAAGGTCGTCGATTCGGCGCCCGCAAAGCCGGAAAAGCTCGAAATCGCCCACTGATTGTTGACGACGTTGAAGATCACCGGCGCGCGATAGACGGATGCGAAGGTGCAGGCCGAATGGAAGTCGCCCTCCGCGGTAGACCCCTCGCCGCACCAGGTCGCAGCGATGCGCGTGTCGCCCTTCGCCGCCGAGGCCATCGCCCAGCCGACGGCCTGCGGATATTGCGTGGTGAGGTTGCCGGAGATCGAGAAGAAGCCGAAATCCCTAGCCGAATACATGATCGGCAGCTGCTTGCCCTGCAGCTTGTCGCCGGTGTTCGAATAGATCTGGTTCATCATCTCGACCAGCGGATAGCCGCGCGCGATGAGCAGCCCCTGCTGGCGATAGGACGGGAAGCACATGTCGTCGGCGTCGAGCGCCTGCGCCGCGGCGATCGCCACCGCCTCTTCGCCGGTCGCCTTCATATAGAAGCTGGTCTTGCCCTGGCGCTGGGCGCGGAACATGCGCTCGTCGAAGGCGCGCAGCAGTGCCATGTTGCGCAGCATGCGGCGCAGCATGTCGGGCGACAGCTTGGGGTCCCACGGCCCGACCGCGCGCCCGTCCTCGTCGAGGACGCGCACCATCGTATAGGCGAGGTCAGTGAAATCGTGCGCCGATTCGGCGGTGTCGGGCCGTCGTGCGGCACCGGCCGGGGGAATGTCCACGCCGACGAAATCGACGGGATCGCCGGGGCGGAACTTGGGTTCCGGCACATGCAGCCGCAGCGGCTGCAAATTGGCGCGAGGATGCTCGCCGGCCACGTTTCTCTCCTGTCCGTGCCCCGCGGGAGTCGCCGGCACCGTTGATCGATACTTTCGCGCCGTTGTAATTAGATTTCAAGCGAGATTTTGGCTCGGTCCTCCCCCGCCAGGGGGAGGTGGCGCGCCCGCAGGGCGTGACGGAGGGGGAGGAAGGCGGTGTTCCTGCTACTCGGGATCGACCCTGTCCGCCCCCTCCACCCCCACGCTGGCGCGTGGCGGTCCCAGCATCGGGTCGGACCGTCCCCCGGACGATCCTTGAGCATGCGGGGCATGCGCAACCCGATGCTCCCTGGCGGGGGAGGAATTTTCGTCACCCCACGGTCTGTTCGATGACGCCGAAGATCGGGTGGTGCTTGTCGTCCTCCGCCCAGATACGCACCGTGTCGCCCGGCTTGAGGAACGGCGTCGTCGCCTTGCCGGTCGCGATCGTTTCGACGGTGCGCAGCTCGGCAAGACAGCAATAGCCGACGCCGCCCTCGGCGATCGTCTTGCCGGGGCCGCCATCGGCCCCGCGGTTGCTGACGGTGCCCGATCCGACGATCGTGCCCGCTCCCAGCGCGCGCGTCTTTGCGGCATGCGCGACGAGCGTGCCGAAATCGAAGGTCATGTCCTCGCCCGCCTCGACCCGGCCGAAGGGCTGACCGTTGAGGTCGACGTTAAGCTTGCGGTGGAGCTTGCCGTCCCGCCACCAGTCGCCCAGCGCATCGGGGGTCACGAACACAGGCGAGAAGGCGCTGGCGGGCTTCGACTGGAAGAAGCCGAAGCCCTTCGCCAACTCGCCGGGGATCAGGCCGCGCAGCGATACGTCGTTGGTCAGGCCGACGAGGCGGATCGCGGCGAGCGCCTCGTCGCGGCTTGCGCCCAGTGGTACGTCGCCGGTCACGACGACGACCTCCGCCTCCATGTCGCAGCCCCAGCTCTCGTCGCCGAGCGGAATAGGATCGCGGGGGGCGAGGAAGCCGTCCGATCCGCCCTGGTACATCAGCGGATCGTGCCAGAAGCTGTCCGGCATCTCGGCACCGCGCGCCTGCCGCACCAAGGCGACGTGGTTCACATAGGCCGACCCGTCCGCCCATTGATACGCCCGCGGCAGCGGCGAGGCAGCGTCATGCTCGTGGAAGCGTTCGCGCGGGATCACCGCATGCTCCAGGTCGGTCGCCAGATTCTGGAGGTCGGGCAGATACCGGTCCCAATCGTCGAGCGCCGCCTGCAACGTCGGCACGATATGGCCCGCATCCGCACACCAGGCGAGGTCGTTGGAGACGACGACGAGCCTGCCGTCACGCTTGTGCTTCAGACTGGCGAGTTTCATCGGGCATCCTCTTTTGGTTGGGCGCCCATGCTATCGTCGGCGGTGACGGGATGCACCGAAAAAGTCTCAGGCGTTACGATCTCCTCCATCCGTTCGTGCTGAGCCTGTCGAAGCACGGGTGGCCCCAGGCGCGGCGCTAGGGGAAACCCGCCCTTCGACAGGCTCAGGGCGAACGGCAGGGGTTTCCGAGGCTGTCCGTAACATTTGTTATTTTGACTTGACGGGGGCGCCTCTCGCCCGCAGCCTCAACCCAAACACAAGGAGAGGATCATGACGCTGGACGATGTCGCGGGCCGCAGCGCCTATGACGGGGATCACGAGGCGTTCCGGCAGAGCGTCCGCCAGTTCCTGCGCAAGGAAGGCGTGCCCAACGTGGCGGACTGGGAGGCGAACCGGCTGGTGCCGCCCGCCTTCTGGCGCGCGGCGGGGGCGGTCGGGATGCTGTGCCCGACGGTGCCGGAGGAATATGGCGGGCTGGGCCTCGACTTCGGCTATAACGCGATCGTCAACGAGGAGCTGACCTACAACGGCGTCCCCGCGGGCTTCACGCTGCAATCGGACATCGTCGTCGGCTATCTGGAGCATTACGGATCGGAGGAGCAGAAGCGCCACTGGCTGCCGCGCATGGTGTCGGGCGAGACGATCACTGCGATCGCGATGACCGAGCCGGGCACAGGCAGCGACCTCCAGTCGATCCGCACCACCGCGAAGCGCGACGGCAATCACTACGTCCTCAACGGCAGCAAGACCTATATCACCAACGGCCAGAACGCCGATCTGGTGCTGGTGGTCGCCAAGACCGATCCCGATGCCAAGCCCGCATGGCGGGGCATGTCGATCATCTTGGTCGAGGCGGAACGCGAGGGCTTTCGCCGCGGCCGCAAGCTCGACAAGATCGGGCAGGAGGCCGCGGACACGTCCGAATTGTTCTTCGACGATGTGCGCGTGCCCATCACCAATTGTCTGGGCGAAGAGGGCAAGGGCTTCGTCTATTTGATGAGCCAGCTGCCGCAGGAACGGCTGTCGATCGCGGTCGGCGCGCAGGCGTCGGCACAGAAGGCGTTCGACGATACCGTCGCCTTCACCAAGGATCGCAAGGCGTTCGCCGGCGTGGTGTTCGATTTCCAGAACACCCGCTTCGTGCTGGCGGGCATCAAGACGAAACTGCAGGTCGGCTGGGCGCATCTCGACTGGGCGATCCGCCGGCATCTCGCGGGTGAGCTGACCAACGAAGAGGGTGCGGCGGCGAAGCTGTGGCACACCGAATTGCAATGGGAGGTGCTCGACGCCTGCCTCCAACTGCATGGCGGCGCGGGCTATATGAACGAATATCCGATCGCGCGGGCGTGGCGCTCGGCGCGCGTGACCCGGATTTACGGCGGTACGAACGAGATCATGAAAGAGGTGATTGGGCGGGCGTTGTAAGCCTCGCCCTTCGTCATCCCGGCGAACGCCGGGATGACGAATCTCGGGGGAAGCGCGGACGCTCCACCCAAGCCCCACCTTGACTTTTGCGGCAGTGCAGCGCACATGCCGGACCATCGAGGCGTCATGCAGCGTGAACGGGTTGGCCCTGCCACCCCCGGCTCCGCCTCGGTCGTTAGCTGAAGGCTTCCCTTTTCACGCGGGGTGTCGGTTTCCCCCGCCGCACCGGCGTGCCCTCTCCTTCGGACGGCGCGCTGGCGAGGCCGTTTTTGAAGGTTGTTATTCCATGTCATTCGCTCATCTCGGCCTTGCCGAGCCGCTCGTCCGTGCGCTCGAGGCCAAGGGCTATGCCACCCCGACGCCGATCCAGGCGCAGTCAATCCCGATCCTGCTGGAAGGCAATGATCTGCTCGGTATCGCGCAGACCGGCACCGGCAAGACCGCGGCGTTCGTGCTGCCGTCGATCCAGCGCCTGGTCGCCGCGCAGAAGCGCGTGCTGCCGACGCATGTCCGCATGCTCGTCCTCGCTCCGACGCGCGAACTCGCCAGCCAGATCGCCGACAATGCGCGCGGCTATGGGCAGTTTTCCAAGCTCAGCGTCGCGACCGTGTTCGGCGGCACCAGCATCAACAAGAATCGCCAGGACCTGAGCCGCGGCGTCGACATCCTCGTCGCGACGCCGGGCCGCCTGATCGACCTGGTCGAGCAGGGCATGTGCAACCTGTCGATGATCGAGATTCTGGTGCTCGACGAAGCCGATCAGATGATGGATCTGGGCTTCATCCACGCGCTCAAGAAGATCGTGCGGATGATCCCGCGCAAGCGCCAGACACTGTTCTTCTCGGCGACGATGCCGACCGCGATCCGCGATCTCGCCGGTCAGTTCCTCACCAACCCGAAGACCGTGTCGGTGGTGCCGGAATCGACCACCGCCGAGCGCGTCGATCAGTATGTCACCTTCGTCAACCAGACGGAGAAGCAGGCGCTGCTGACGCTCGTGCTGCAGGACCCGGCGATCGATCGCGCGCTCGTCTTCACGCGCACCAAGCATGGCGCCGACCGTGTCGTGAAGCTGCTCGCCGGCAACGGCATCGCCGCGAACGCGATCCACGGCAACAAGAGCCAGGGCCAGCGCGAGCGGGCCTTGGGTGAGTTCAAGGACGGCAAGACCAAGGTGCTGGTCGCGACCGACATCGCCGCACGCGGCATCGACGTGTCGGGCGTCAGCCATGTCGTCAACTTCGAGCTGCCAAACGTCGCGGAACAGTATGTCCACCGCATCGGCCGCACCGCACGCGCGGGCAACAGCGGCATCGCCATCGCCTTCTGCGCCGATGACGAGCGGCCGTATCTGAAGGACATCGAGAAGATCACGCGTCAGAAGGTGACCGTGCGTCCGCTGCCGGACAATTTCACCGGCCTCGCCAACGAGATCAAGGCGACGCGCGTCAAGGCGATCGGTGCGGACCCCGCGCCGCGCGCCGACCTGCCGCGCGGCCAGCGCCAGCCGGCCCGCCCGCGCGCAACGCATGCGCCGACCGCGACGCGCAATTACGCCAACGCCAGCCGTCGTGGCGGCGGTGGCGGCCGCGGCCGTTCGGGCGGCGGCGGCCGTGGACAGGGTGCCGGCGCGGCGCGCTGATCCCCTTCCCTTCGCGACTTTAATGGCGGCCCGGCGAGCATCCCTCGCCGGGCCGTCATCGTATCCGGCAACCGCGTTGCGGGTTCGCGCATTGTCCATGGCAAAGGAGAGCAGCCATGGACGTGTCGACCACTCCCGTCGCCGAACGGATCGCCCGCGTGCTCGCCGGGCAGCGGATCAGCGTGAATGCCGGCGGCGATACCGAAAGCGCGAGCGATCAGGTGGATAGCGCATGGCGCGATTACCTGCCCGATGCGCTGGCGGTGCTGCGCACATTACGCGAGCCGGACCAGCGCATGGCCGCGGCAGGCGACCCGGCGGTGTGGGAACGGATGGTGCTGGCAGCGATCGAGGAGTCGAAGCCGGAGCGGGTAATTCTCTGATCTTCCGTCGCCCCGGACTTGATCCGGGGTCCCGCTTCTAGGGCCGATCAACATTCACCGTCGTGATGAAGTTTTCGACGAGCGGAAAGACATAAGACGAGCGGAAAGACATAAAGAGAAGAGAGTTTTGTTCGCGCGGAGGACGCGGAGATGTCACGCGCGTGGCAACGCTCCGCCTTGACCGCGACCGAGATAGACAGGCCGCTCGCGCGGCAAACGCGACACCTCTGCGTCCTCCGCGCCTCCGCGCGAACCGTCTTGTCTTTACCTCTTCGTATCGTGGCGTGAATAAATGTCGATCGGTCCTAAGACGGCCGTTAAGGAGCGGGACCCCGGATCAAGTCCGCGGTGACGGGATGGCGCTATTCCACCACGCTCAGCCACTCGTCCGCCGGTGCGCGCTCGCTGCGTAGCGCATTGGCCGGCGCGTCCGTATCCTCGAACCCGATCGCCACGCCGCAGAACAGCATCCGACCCTCGGGCAAGTCCAGAAACCGCCCCACCGTCTCGGGATACATCGCCCAGCATTCCTGCGGGCAGGTCGCCAGCCCCGCCTCGACCGCGAGCAGCATCAGCGTTTGCAGATACATGCCGAGGTCCGACCATTGCGGCGGCCCCATGCGTCGGTCCACCGAGCAGAAATACGCCGCCGGCGCCCCGAAGAAGCGATAATTGGCGGCGAACCAGCGCCGGCGCCCCGCCTTATCCTCCCGCGGAATGCCGATCCGATCGTACAGCGCCTCACCCACCGCAAAGCGCCGGCCGCGCCACGGGTCATCGAGTTCGGGCGGATAGATGGCATAGGCCGGCGTCTCGCTCTCGCCGCTCGCCAGCCGATCGGCCATGATGGCTTTCAGCCGCGCCATCGCGTCGCCCTGCACGATCTGCACGTGCCACGGCTGAAGGTTGCCGCCCGAGGGCGCCCGCGCCGCCGCCTCGGCGAGGTCCCGCAACTGCGCCAGCGGCACCGGCGTATCGAGGAACCCGCGCACCGATCGTCGTGCCGCCACCGCCTGTCGAACGTCCATCGTCACCCTCTTGCGCTTTGCCATGGATTACGCGACACATCGCCACAATAACAAGAGTTATGGAGAGCGAAGCGATGGCGGAGGCCTATATCGTCCAGGCGGTGCGGACCGCGGGCGGACGGCGCGGCGGGCGGCTGGCGGGCTGGCACCCGGCGGACATGGCAGGAGCGACGCTCGACGCGATCGTCGGACGGAGCGGCATCGATCCCGCCGCGATCGAAGACGTCATCATGGGCTGCGTCAGCCAGGGCGGCGAACAGAGCTTCCAGGTCGGGCGTGGCGCGGTGCTCGCCTCGTCGCTGCCGACCAGCGTGCCCGCCGTCACGATCGACCGCCAGTGCGGATCGTCGCAACAGGCGATCCAGTTCGCCGCGCAGGCGGTGATGAGCGGGACGCAGGACGTCGTGATCGCCGCGGGCGTCGAAAGCATGACGCGCGTACCGATGGGCTCGACCGGCGCGCTGTTCGCACAGGCCGGCCTCGGCAAGGCGAAAAGCCCGCGGCAGGAGGCGCGCTTTCCCGGCGTGCAGTTCAGCCAGTTCATGGGCGCCGAGATGATCGCGCGCAAATACGGTTTCGACCGGGCCCAGCTCGACGCCTATGCGCTCGAAAGCCACCGCCGCGCTGCTGCGGCGACCGAGGCTGGCGCCTTCGCCGACGAGATCGTCGGGCTGGAGGTGGAGACGCCCGAGGGAACGGTGATCCACGACCGCGACGAGGGCATCCGCTACGACGCGACGCCGGAAAGCATCGGCGCGGTGAAGCTGTTGCAGGAAGGCGGCGCGATCACCGCCGCCAACGCCAGCCAGATCTGCGACGGCGCGAGTGCGGTCATGGTGGTGAGCGAGGCAGCGCTGAAGGCGCATGGCCTGACGCCCCTCGCCCGCATCCACAATCTGACCGTCACCGGCGGCGATCCCGTCGTGATGCTGGAAGAGCCGTTGTTCGCCACGGATCGCGCCTTGCAGCGCGCCGGGATGCGGATCGACGACATCGACCTGTATGAGGTGAACGAGGCTTTCGCGCCGGTGCCGCTCGCCTGGTTGCAGCATACCGGCGGCGATCCGGCGAAGCTCAACGTCAATGGCGGGGCGATCGCTCTCGGCCATCCGCTCGGCGCGTCGGGCACGAAGCTGATGGCGACGCTGGTCCACGCGCTGCACGCGCGCGGCGGGCGGTACGGCTTGCAGACGATGTGCGAAGGCGGCGGCATCGCCAACGTCACGATCGTCGAGCGGCTGTAAAATTCCTCCCTCGCTTCAGCGGGGGAGGGGGACCGCGGCCGAAGGCCGTGGTGGAGGGGGCGCTTCCACGAGCGCGACGTTCGCCGCTTACCTCCCCCTCCGTCACCGCTTCGCGGCGCCACCGTGCGAGGTCGATCATGCCCCCGGCATGATCTTGAACGGCCGGGGGCCGTTCATCCTCACACGCCCTGGCGGGGGAGGACTCAATAGGAAGGGGATCATCATGCATATCACGAACACCACCGCCGCGGTCGTCACCGGTGGCGCATCCGGGCTCGGCGCGGCCACCGCACGCGCGCTGGCGGCAAAGGGCGCGAAGGTCGCGATCTTCGACCTGCAACGCGAGAAGGGCGAGGCGCTCGCCGCGGAGATCGGCGGCATCTTCTGCGAAGTGAACGTCACCAGCGACGACAGCGTCGACGCCGGCTTCGCCAGGGCGCGCGAGGCGCACGGGCAGGAATCGGTGCTGGTCTGCTGCGCCGGCACGGGCAATGCGGTGAAGACCGCCAGCCGATCGAAGGAAGACGGCAGCATCAAGCACTTCCCGCTCCAGGCGTTCGACTGGCTCATCCAGATCAATTTGGTCGGCACGTTCCGCTGCGTCGCCAAGTCCGCGGCCGGCATGCTGACGCTGGAACCGGGCGAGCATAACGAACGCGGCGCGATCGTGATGACCGCCAGCGTCGCGGCGGAGGACGGCCAGATCGGCCAGGCGGCCTATTCCGCGTCGAAGGGCGGCGTCGTCGGCATGACGCTCCCCATCGCACGCGACCTGATGGGCGAAGGCATTCGCGTGAACACGATTCTGCCCGGCATCTTCGACACGCCGCTGCTGCAAGGCGCGCCGCAGCCGGTGAAGGATGCGCTGGCGGCGAGCGTGCCCTTCCCGAAGCGGCTGGGCGATCCGGCGGAATATGCGCACCTCGCCATGACGTTGATCGAGAACGGCTATTTCAACGGCGAGGATATCCGCCTCGACGGCGGCATCCGCATGGCGCCGCGGTAATCCCCGAAACACCCCGTCACCCCGTCACCCCGGACTTGTTCCGGGGTCCACTCCGCGGCGGGGGGGACGGCAGGAGCCTCTTGTCATCCCCTTGCCGCCCGGTGGACCCCGGACCAAGTCCGGGGTGACGAGGAAGGAGAAGCCCCCCTCAATCCATGAACACCGGCGCCCGCTTGGCCATGTTCGCCGCGACCGCCTCCATCATATTGGGTTTGCCGATCACCTTCAGCTGCTCGGCCGTCTCTGCCTCCAGCATCGCGCGTGGGTCGGCGTCGTGCGCCATGTTGAGCAGGCGCTTCGCCCCGCGGATCGCATGCGGGCTGCGCCTGGCGATCTCGCGCGCCAGCGCCATGGCGGCCTCGTAAGGGTCGTCCGTCAGCCGCGTGACGAAGCCGTGGTGCAGCGCCTCCGCCGCATCGAATTCGCGCGCGGTATAGACCAGCTCGCGCAGCACGTCGTCGCGCACCAGCCCGCGCCAGATCGGGAAGCCCGCCATGTCGGGCACCAGCCCCCAATGCGTCTCGCGGATCGCGAAGCGCGTGTCTGGCGCGGCGATGCGGATGCAGGCGCCCGACATGATCTGGAAGCCGCCGCCGAAGGCGACGCCATGCACCGCGGCGATCACCGGCATCGGCAGCTGGCGCCAGCCCCAGGTGACATGCTGCGGCAGGATGCTGCCCTGATCATTGCGCGCGATCCCCGTGCCGGACCCGCCGCGCGCCATGCTCGCCATGTCGAGGCCGGCGCAGAACCCCCGCCCCTCACCCGACAGCACGACGCAGCGCACGTCGGTGCGATCCGCCAGCGCATCGATCGCCGCGCCGATCGCTTCGAACATCGCAGGATCGATCGCGTTCATCTTGTCCGCCCGCGTCAGGCGGACGTCGGCAATGCCGTCGGTGATGGTCGTGGTAACGCGGTCGTTCATGGCTCTCTCCCAAATCCTGCCCGTTCGCCCTGAGCCTGTCGAAGGGCAGGTGGCCGCCACCGTGCTTCGACAGGCTCAGCACGAACGGCGTGCAGATGCGTTCATGCTTTACCGCACGCTACCTGCTCGCCCCGCGTTGCGCCACCGGGCGCGGCGTGTAGAGACGGGGTCATGAGCGGTTTCAACTTAGAGGCGTTCATGGCGCATCGCTTCGGCGGCCATGGCGGCGCAGTGGGTATCACCTATCACGGCAGGGACGACGATTGGGTCGAGCTGGCGCTCCCCTACGATGCGCGGCTGATCGGCGATGTCGACAGCGGCGTCCTCGCGTCCGGCCCTATCATCGCGCTGATGGACATGGCGACCAGCGTCGCGGTGTGGATCAAGCGCGACAAGTTCGCGCCCCAGGCAACCCTGGACCTGCGCGTCGATTACCTGCGGCCCGCGGTGCCGGGGCGGACCGTGATCGGGCGCGGCGAATGCCTGAAGCTGACCCGCTCGATCGCCTTCGTCCGCGGCATCGCTTACGACGAAACGCCCGACGATCCGCTGGCGCATGTCGCGGGCACCTTCATGCTGATGGACCAGATGGCATGAACACGCAGCACGCTTTACCGCCTTATGCCGAGATGCTCGGCGTGACGCTGGAGCCACGCGACGGCGCCGCGCCGCTGCTGGTGATGCCCTTCCGCAACGAAGTGCTCGGCCGCCCCGGCTTCCTGCACGGCGGGGCGATCTCGGGCCTGCTGGAGGTCGCGGCGATCGTGTCGTTGCAGCATGCGCTGGCCGAAGAGGGTGGCGGGCGGATCAAGCCCGTCAACGTCACCGTCGACTTCATGCGCGGCGGCCGTGACAAGCCGACGCATGCCGAGGGGATCGTGACGCGGCTCGGCACGCGCGTCGCGAACGTCGAGGCGGTCGCCTGGCAGGACGACCGCGACAAGCCGATCGCGCACGCGCGGATGAACTATCTGGTGGTGCGGGACTGAGCCAATTCCCCCCTCGGCGCAGCCGGGGGAGGGGGGACCGCGGCCGTCAAACCGTGGTGGAGGGGGCGTTTCCGCGAGCGCCACGCTCACCGTCTCCTCCCCCTCCGTCACCGCGTCGCGGCGCCACCTCCCCCTGGCGGGGGAGGAATTATCTACGCCCCTTACCGCGGCGTCAGTCGGATCAGCCGCCCCTGCGACTCGCCGCCGTCCTCGATCACCCAGATCGCGCCGTCCGGCCCCTGTTCGACGTCACGGATCCGTGCGCCCATGGGCCATTGGTCGGCCTTCTTCGCAGTCTGCCCGTCGAGATCGACGCGAACCAGCGACCTGGACGACAGGCCACCGATGAAGGCATCACCCTTCCACGCCGGGAAGAGGTTGCCCGAATAGATCATCAGCCCGCCCGGCGAGATCACCGGGTTCCACCACACCTTGGGCGGTTCGTAGCCGTCGCCGGGGCGGTGATCGGGAATGTCGCGGCCGTCGTAATGGCTGCCGTTCGATGCATTGGGCCAGCCATAGTTGCGCCCGGGCATGATGAGGTTCAGTTCATCGCCGCCCTTCGGCCCCATCTCCTGCTCCCACAACCGCCCCTGCGCATCGAAGGCGATCCCGAGCAGGTTGCGGTGGCCATAGCTCCACACCTCCGGCGCGAACCCCTTGGCGACCAGCGGATTGCCCAGCGCGGGCTTGCCGTCGAGCGTCAGGCGCAGCACCTTGCCCAGCGTCGCCTGCGGGTCCTGCGCCGGCGTGAACTTCTGCCGCTCGCCATTGGTGAAGAACAGGCTCTGGCCATCGGGCGCGAAGGCGATGCGGCCCGAATAATGGCCGTTACCTTCGACGAAGGGACGCGCCTGGAACAGCGCCTCGATCTCGCCGAGGCGTTCGCTCGCCCCCTCGCCGCGAAGCCGGCCGCGGGCGAGCACGACGCCCTTGCCGCCCTGACCGGCGGTCGAATAGCTGAAATAGATGCGCTTGCTGGTCGCGAAATCGGGCGCGGGCACCACGTCCATCAATCCGCCCTGCCCCGCCGAATCGACGGGCAGTGTCGCGATCGTCTGGCGGCGCTTGCCGTCGGCCGACAGCAGGATCATCTGCCCCGCCTTTTCGGTGACGAGGATGCGATTGTCCGGCAGGAACGCCAGCGCCCAGGGCGAGACGAAATCGGCGACCACCGTCTCGCGGAACGGCTTGGCACTGGGCGGCGTCTCACCAGCCTGCGCGCCCTCCCCGGTCGCGGGGGCGTTGCCCGAACAGGCGATCAGGGCCACCGGCAAGGCGGCGAGCAGGTGCAGGCGCATGAATGTCTCCCTTTTTATCGGTGCAGCGAACGCACGGGCCCGCACGATGGATGCTTGTTTCTATGCGGGCGCCGGCGTATATAGCCGCTGCCTTCTCTAACATCGTCAGGTGAAAGAGGCTGCGGGGGACCCCTTCCGCGGCGGCGAACACGCATATCTGTTTTGGAGCCCGCATGGCGGACATCGCCCTTCTGACCGCATTGATCGAACCCGAAGCCAAAGCGCTGGGTTTCGACCTCGTGCGCGTGAAGATGTTCGGCGGCAAATCCGACCCCACGCTCCAGATCATGGCCGAACGGCCCGACACCGGCCAGCTGACGATCGACGATTGCGCCGATCTGTCGCGCCGCATCTCGGACGTGCTCGACGCGCTGGAGGCCGAGGGCAAGGACCCGATCGAGGACGCCTATCGCCTCGAAGTGTCGTCGCCCGGCATCGACCGCCCGCTCACCCGCCCGCAGGATTACGTCAATTGGGCGGGACATGAGGCGAAGGTGACGCTGGTCGAGAAGATCGACAACCGCAAGATCCTGACCGGCGATCTGGTCGGGATCGAAGGTGATCAGGTGACAATCGACGTACGCGGCTATCGGCCGATGACCGTCGGACTCGACCAGATCCACGACGCGAAGCTGACGATCACCGATCGCCTGCTCGCCGCCACCGCGCCGCTTTCCAGCGAAGGCGCGGACGAATTCGAAGAAACAGACGACACCGACGCATCCAACGAAGGACAGCAGTAAGATGGCCACCGTCGCCACCGCCAACCGCGCGGAACTGATCGCGATCGCCAATTCGGTCGCATCGGAAAAGATGATCGACAAGAGCATCGTGATCGAGGCTCTTGAGGAAGCGATCCAGCGCGCGGCCAAGACCCGCTACGGCATCGAGAACGACATCCGCGCGAAGCTCGACCCGCAGACCGGCGACCTGCGCCTGTGGCGCGTCGTCGAGGTGGTCGAGGCGGTCGACGATTATTTCAAGCAGGTCGACGTCAACCAGGCGCAAAAGCTGCAGAAGGGCGCGACCGTCGGCGACTATATCGTCGATCCGCTGCCCCCGATCGAATTCGGCCGCATCCAGGCGCAGGCATCCAAGCAGATCATCTTCCAGAAGGTCCGCGACGCCGAGCGCGAGCGCCAGTATGAAGAGTTCAAGGACCGCCAGGGCGAGATCATCACCGGCGTCGTCAAGCGCGTCGAGTTCGGCCATATCGTCGTCGACCTGGGCCGCGCCGAGGGCGTCATCCGCCGCGACCAGCAGATCCCGCGCGAAGTCGTCCGCGTCAACGACCGCATCCGCTCGCTGATCCTCAACGTTCGCCGCGAGAACCGCGGCCCGCAGATCTTCCTCAGCCGCGCGCACCCCGACTTCATGAAGAAGCTGTTCGCGCAGGAAGTGCCCGAAATCTACGACGGCATCATCACCATTCAGGCGGCGGCGCGCGACCCCGGTTCGCGCGCGAAGATCGGCGTCATCAGCCGCGATTCGTCGATCGACCCGGTCGGCGCCTGCGTCGGCATGAAGGGCAGCCGCGTCCAGGCCGTCGTGCAGGAAATGCAGGGCGAAAAGATCGACATCATCCCCTGGTCGCCCGACACCGCGACCTTCGTCGTCAACGCGTTGCAGCCGGCATCGGTCAGCCGCGTCGTGATCGACGAGGAAGAGGACCGGATCGAGGTGGTCGTGCCCGACGACCAGCTCAGCCTCGCCATCGGCCGCCGCGGCCAGAACGTCCGCCTCGCCAGCCAGCTGACCGGCAAGGCGATCGACATCCTGACCGAAGCCGACGCGAGCGAAAAGCGCCAGAAGGAGTTCGTTCAGAATTCCGAGATGTTCCAGAACGAACTGGACGTCGACGAGACGCTGGCGCAGCTGCTGGTCGCCGAAGGCTTCGGCGCGCTGGAAGAGGTCGCCTATGTCGAGCTGGACGAATTGGCCGGCATCGAGGGCTTCGACGAGGACCTCGCGCAGGAACTGCAAAGCCGTGCACAGGAAGCGCTCGACCGCCGCGAGGCCGCCGCGCGTGACGAACGTCGTGCGCTGGGCGTCGAGGACGCGCTCGCCGACATGCCGTACCTGACCGAAGCGATGCTGGTCACGCTCGGCAAGGCGGGCATCAAGACGCTCGACGACCTTGCCGACCTCGCCACCGACGAACTGGTCGAGAAGAAGCGCGCCGAGCCGCGTCGCCGCAACGAGGACGCGCCCAAGCGCCCCGAACCGAAGGGTGGTATTCTCGCCGAATACGGTCTCAGCGACGAGCAGGGTAACGAGATCATCATGGCCGCGCGCCAGCATTGGTTCGAGGACGAAGCGCCGGCAGCCGCCGATGCCCCCGCCTCGACCGACGCGTCGGAGGGTGAGGAGGCCTGATGCCTTTCGTCTCGATCCGACTGGCCGGCTCCGCGACCAAGGAGCAGAAGGCAGGGGTCGTCGCGGACGTGACGGCCAGCCTCGTCACGCGCCTCGGCAAGAATCCCGCCGCGGTCCAGATCGTGATCGAGGAAGTGTCGACGGAAAATTACGGCGCCGGCGGTCAGCTGATCGCCGACCGCGATGCGCCCCAAGTGCGGGAGGACGCTGATGCGGTTCCCTCGCAATGAGACGCTGACGGTTCAGCAGGTTCGGCGCAGGCAGACGGACTCGTGGGCGACCGCGAGTGTGATGCCCTGCGCTTCGCCCCATACCCCCCGTCACCCCGGACGTGTTCCGGGGTCCACGGGGCCGCGGGGGCGGCTGTTCGTTGGCTTGGCTGATGGGTCGTTACTCGTCCGTGCCATCCCCTCCCCGGCCCGGTGGACCCCGGAACACGTCCGGGGTGACGGCGTGAGCGTGGCGGAGGTGGCGGCATGACCGACCCCATCCGCAAATGCATTCTGACGCAGGACCGCGACGTCCGCGACAACCTCGTGCGACTCGCGATCGCGCCTGACGGGCAGGTGCTGCCCGACGTGCGTGCCAAGGCCCCCGGCCGCGGCGCGTGGATCGGCGTCACCCGCGCCGAACTGGACGAGGCGATCGCCAAGAAGCGCCTGCGCGGCGCGCTGGCCCGCGCGTTCAAGGGTGCGGAACTCGTGATCCCCGACGACCTGCCCGCGCGCATCGCCAGCGCACTCGAACGCAACGCGCTCGACCGGCTCGGCCTCGAATCGCGCTCTGGCCTGCTGCTGACCGGGTCGGAAAAGATCGAGACGGCGGCACGATCGGGCCAGCTCCACGCGCTCTATCATGCTGCCGATGCCGGCACCGACGGCAACCGCAAGCTCGATCAGGCGTGGCGGATCGGATCGGATCGCGAAGGATCGGACATCCGGGGCTTGGTATTGCCGGTTTCGCGCACCATATTGTCGTTGGCGCTGGGCCGCGAAAATGTGGTACACATCGCCCTGACCGACCGCGCTGCCGCCGCGCGGGTGAGCGACGCGCTCGACCGCTGGCTGCATTTTATCGGACCTGAACCCACTCCCGTGCCTTGCGAAACGGCCCCGCAAGGCGCATCGGCGCACCGGTTATCCGGCGCCGAACCCGGCGGGACGCGACCGGCCGTAGACGTGAACGAGGAATTTGAGTGAGCGACACCGACAACGATAAGCCGAAACTTGGCATGCGCGCGCCCCTGGGGCTGAAGCGCACGGTCGAGACCGGCCAGGTGAAGCAGAGCTTCAGCCATGGCCGGTCCAATACGGTGATCGTGGAAACGAAGAAGCGGCGCGTGCTGGGCCGCCCGGGCGAGGCGCAGGCTGCGCCGGAGCAGCCGGTGCAGGCGCCCGTCGCCGCGCCGACGCCGGCTCCGGCAGCCCCTGCCCCGCGCCCGGCGCCGTCGAACGAGACGCCGCAGGAGCGCCAGGCCCGCATGCTGCGCGAGGCCGAGGAGCAGCGCATCCAGGCCTCGGAAGACATCCGTCGCCGCGAAGAGGCCGCTCGTGCGCAAGCGCTTGAGGACGAGCGCCGCCGCGCCGCCGAAAAGGCCGCCGCTGCTGCGGCAGCCGCCGCCGCGCCGCCGGCTGCGCCCGAGCCCACGCCCGCGCCCGAGCCGGTTGCGCCTGCCGCAGCCGCCCCGGCGGCGCCTGCCGCGCCGACTGTGACCGTGCCGACCCCGGCCGGCCGTGGCTTCCGCCCGGTCGAGCGGCCCGTACCGCCGACGCCGGTCGAGGAACCCGTTGCGGCGCCCGAACCGACGCCGGCCCCCACGCCGGCGCCGGCCCCGCTCCGGTGGTCGCGCAGCCTGCGCCGCGTCCGGCGGCCCCGCCCCGGCGCCTGCGCCGACGGTGGAACTGGGTCGCGATCCGTCGCTGCCCGCGCCGCGTCGCTTCTCGCCGGTCGCGCGTCCCGAAATTCCCAAGCCGCAGCCCAAGCCGGCGCCTGCGCCCGCCCCTGCGGCGGCTCCGGCCGCGAGTGCGTCGGGCAGCAGCACTGCCGGTGGCGCCAACCGCAACCTGCCCTCGGGCCAGGCCACGCCGCGCAACGCGCCGCCGAGCCGCCCGACGCAGCGCGACCGCAAGGGCGACGAGCGTCGCGGCGGCAAGCTGACCGTCAACCGCGCGCTGGGCGACGATGGTGCGCGCAGCCGCAGCCTCGCCGCGCTGAAGCGCGCGCGCGAAAAGGAAAAGCGTCACTTTGGCGGCCCGCGTGAAGCGCAGCCCAAGCAGGTCCGCGACGTGCAGGTGCCCGAGGCGATCACCGTCCAGGAACTCGCCAACCGTATGGCGGAAAAGGGCGCCGACCTCGTCAAGACGCTGTTCAAGATGGGCATGCCCGTCACGATGACGCAGACGATCGACCAGGATACGGCCGAACTGCTCGTGACCGAATTCGGCCACAACATCGTCCGCGTCTCCGACAGCGACATCGATCTGGCGATCGACACGGTCGAGGACGCCGAAGAGGCGATGAAGCCGCGTCCCCCGGTCGTCACGATCATGGGCCACGTCGATCACGGCAAGACCAGCCTGCTCGACGCGCTGCGCGGCACCGACGTGGTGCGCGGCGAGGCCGGCGGCATCACGCAGCATATCGGTGCCTATCAGGTCACGCTGAAGGACAAGTCGAAGATCACCTTCCTCGACACGCCGGGCCACGAGGCGTTCACGCAGATGCGCGCGCGCGGCGCGGACGTCACGGATATCGTGGTGCTGGTGGTCGCGGCCGACGACGGGCTGATGCCGCAGACGATCGAGGCGATCAACCACACCAAGGCGGCCGGCGTGCCGATGATCGTGGCGATCAACAAGATCGACAAATATGAGGCCAATGCCCAGCGCGTGCGCGAGCGCCTGCTGGAGCATGAGGTGGTGGTCGAGGAAATGGGCGGCGACGTCCAGGACGTCGAAGTCTCCGCGCTCAAGAAGACCGGCCTCGACGAACTGATCGAGAAGATCCAGCTGCAGGCCGAACTGCTCGAACTGCGCGCCAACCCCGACCGTCCGGCCGAGGGCACGGTGATCGAGGCGAAGCTCGACAAGGGCCGCGGCCCGGTCGCGACGATCCTGGTCAACCGTGGCACGCTGAAGGTCGGCGACGTCTTCGTCATCGGCGCGGAAAGCGGCAAGGTCCGCGCCCTCGTCGACGACAAGGGCCGTCAGGTGAAGCAGGCCGATCCGGCGATGCCGGTCGAGGTGCTCGGCATCTCGGGCGTGCCGTCGGCGGGCGATCCGCTGCAGGTCGTCGAGAACGAGGCGCGCGCCCGCGAGGTCGCCGAATACCGCCAGGGCGTGCTGACGCAGAAGCGCACCACGACCGCGCCGGCGAGCCTCGAGAGCATGTTCTCGGCGCTGAAGGCCAATGCGGCGAAGGAATATCCGCTCGTCGTCAAGGCCGACACGCAGGGCACGGTCGAGGCGATCGTCGCGTCGATCAACAAGATCTCGACCGACCTCATCAAGGCGCGCGTGCTGCATTCGGGCGTCGGCGGCATCACCGAAAGCGACGTGACGCTGGCGGGTGCCAGCGGCGCGCCGATCATCGGCTTCAACGTCCGTGCCAATGCCAAGGCACGCGAGATCGCCGATCGGCAGAAGGTGGCGCTCAAGTATTACGACGTCATCTACGACCTGATCGACGAGATCCGGGCGGGCATGGCGGGCGAGCTCGGGCCGGAAGCGTTCGAAACCGTTGTCGGTCGTGCGGAAATCCGCGAGGTCTTCTCGGCGGGCAAGCACGGCAAGGCCGCGGGTCTGCTGGTCGTCGAAGGCGTCATCCGCAAGGCGCTCAAGGCCCGCATCACGCGCAACGACGTCATCATCTACCAGGGTGAGATCGCGTCGCTGCGTCGCTTCAAGGACGATGTCGCCGAAGTCCGCGCGGGTCTGGAATGCGGTGTGACGTTCACGCAGAACTTCACCGACATCAAGGCCGGCGACTTCCTCGAAACGTTCGAAGTCGAGATGCGCGAACGGACCCTCTAATCCTGACGTCCCTCTCCCCTTTGGGAGAGGGAGGGAGCTGCCGCAGGCAGCGGAAGGGTGAGGGTGGCAATGGCACCGGCCGTCACCCTCACCCTCCCACCGCCTAACGGCGGCGGGCCCCTCCCTCTCCCGGCGGGAGAGGGGTTGGAGGCATGATGAACAAAGACCCCCAGGAAAAATCGGTTCGCACGCTGCGCGTCGGCGAACAGGTGCGCCACGTGCTGTCGAAAATCCTCCAGCGCGGCGACGTGCATGACGAAACGCTGGCCAAACACATGGTCAGCATCACCGAAGTGCGCATGTCGCCTGACCTGCGCCATGCGACCGTCTTCGTGAAGCCGCTGCTTGGGCGTGACGAGGAGGCGGTGCTGAAGGCGCTGCGCACCAACACCGCCTACCTGCAACGCGAAGTCGCGCACCGCATCCAGAACAAGTACGCCGCGAAACTGAAGTTCCTCGCGGACGAAAGCTTCGACGAAGGCAGCCACATCGACCAGCTGCTCCGCCGGCCGGAAGTGGCACGCGATCTGGGCGACGCGGGCGAGGATTGACCGGCAGCGTTACGCGACGCATTTTGCGTGGGATGAACGCCTTCACCAAAGTCTCCGCTTCGGGCGACCTTCCGCTGCCGCGGGAGACACGCGATCGCTTGGGCTGGCATCCGGGCGTGGCCTTGGAGATTATCGAAGCGGGTGACAGCGTCACATACCGCGTGCGGCGCGACGACCGGAAGCTGGAACCCGCGGAGGCCGTTCGCCTTTTTGAAGCACTGCGGCAGCATGATGGGCCTCCGGTCGCGCTGAACCAGATGAAAGACGATGCGCGCCGGATCGCGTCGGGCGAAGATACGATCGCCCAGTGACAATCGCCCAGTGAAAGCTGTCGACACGAACATTCTCGTTCGCTGGATCACGCGCGACGATCCGGTGCAATCGCCGTTGGCCGACACGGTCATGGCGGAGCCGGTCCATGTGTCTGACACGGTGTTGCTGGAACTAGCTTGGGTCTTGGGAGGGAGGACCTATCGCTACGATCGGCAAAGGCTCTCGCATGTTTTGAAGCTCGTCCTCCAAACCAAAACAGTCAACGTCTCCGATCCAGCCGCTCTCGACTGGGCGGTCGAGAGGTTCGCCGCCGGTGGCGACATCGCCGACATGATCCATATCGCCGCAGCGGGTGGTAACGATCGGTTCGTCAGCTTTGAAAAGCATTTGGCGGAGCATGCCGGTCCCGACGCCCCCCTCCCGATCGAACGTCCCGACTGATGGCCAAGCTCTATTTCTACTACGCCTCGATGAATGCGGGGAAGTCGACGACGCTGTTGCAGGCGGACTTCAACTATCGCGAGCGAGGTATGGAGACGATGCTGTTCACCGCCGCGGTGGACGATCGCTTTGCGCACGGCACGATCACCAGCCGCATCGGGCTGGAGGCACCGGCCACGCCGTTCGAGGGCACGACCGACCTCGCCGCCTGTGTCGCGGATCGCCTCACACGCGGCCCGCTCGCCTGCGTGCTGGTCGACGAGGCGCAGTTCCTCTCCGCCGCGCAGGTCGCGCAGCTGGCGCACATCTGCGACGTGCTGAACGTGCCGGTGCTCGCTTATGGCCTGCGGACCGATTTCCAGGGGCGGTTGTTCGAAGGATCGGCGCGGCTGCTCGCGATCGCCGATGCGCTCATCGAGATCAAATCGGTGTGCGTATGCGGGCGCAAGGCGACGATGAACCTGCGCGTCGATGCCGAGGGCCGCGCCATCGCCGAGGGCGCGCAGACTGAGATCGGCGGCAACGATCGATACATCGCACTGTGCCGGCGGCATTTTTCGGAGGCACTGGGCACATAAGCCCCTGTTCGTCATCCCGGCGTACGCCGGGATGACGAACAGGGGAGTGGCGCTCTCCCCTCCCCCACGCCATATCGCGCGGCATGAACCCCGATAACATCGTCTACCGCACGGCCGTGTGGATCATCCCGCTCGTCATCGCGATCGTCTTTCACGAAGTCGCGCACGGCTGGATGGCGAAGTGGCTCGGCGATCCGACCGCCGCGGAGCGGAAGCGGCTGAGCTTCAACCCGCTCCGCCACGTCGATCCGGTCGGCACGCTCATCCTGCCGCTCGGCCTCGCCATCGCAGGCGCGCCGGTGTTCGGCTGGGCGAAGCCGGTGCCGGTCGTCGCCCAGCGCCTGCGCAACCCGCGCTGGGGCATGGTCGCGGTGGCGCTCGCCGGACCGGGCATGAACCTGATCCTCGCCACGATCGCCGCGATCCTGATCGGCTCGGCGGTCGCGCTGCTGCATGGCGCACAGCCGACCGGTGTTGCGGCGTTCGTCTTCGCGAACCTCGTCAACTTCCTGCTGGTCAACGTCTTCCTCGCGATCTTCAACCTGCTCCCCATGCCGCCGTTCGATGGCGGGCATGTCGTCGAGGGTATCCTGCCCCGCCCGCTCGCGGCGCAATGGGCGAAGATCGGGCGGTTCGGCTTCCTGCTGCTGCTCTTCGTCCTCGTCGTGCTGCCGATGATCGCACCCAAGGCGGATGTCGTCGGGCGGCTGGTCGGCCCGCCGGCCGATGCGGTGATCGGCCTGTTCCTGAAACTGGCGCAGGCGATCGGCTGATGCACGGCTGGATCATCGTCGACAAGCCGTTGGGGCTCGGCAGCACGCAGGTCGTCTCCGCGGTGAAGCGTGCGCTGCGCCAGGGCGGCTATGGCAAGTTCAAGGTCGGCCATGGCGGCACGCTCGATCCGCTCGCGACGGGCGTGCTGCCGATCGCGGTCGGCGAGGCGACGAAGCTGGCGGGGCGGATGCTCGACAGCGACAAAGTGTACGACTTCACCATCCGCTTCGGCGAGCAGACCGATACGCTGGATGCGGAAGGCGTGGGTGTCGCGACGTCGGACGTGCGGCCGACGCTGGCCGACGTGGAGGCGGTGCTGCCGCGCTTCACAGGCCCGATCAGCCAGGTGCCGCCGGCATACAGCGCGCTGAAGGTCGACGGCGAGCGGGCCTATGATCTGGCGCGCGCCGGCGAGGATGTGGTGCTCGCGAGCCGGGACGTGACGGTGCATGCCCTCCATTCTTCCCCCGCCAGGGGGAGGTGGCAGCGCGACGCGCTGACGGAGGGGGAGGATACGGCGAACGTCCCGTCTGCGGACACGCCCCCTCCACCACTCACCTGCGGCGAGCGGTCCCCCTCCCCCGCTGACGCGAGGGAGGAATTGGACGAGATCACCCTCACCGCCCACGTCTCCAAAGGCACCTATATCCGCTCCCTCGCCCGCGACATCGCACTCGCGCTCGGTACGGTCGGCCACGTCACCATGCTCCGCCGCACCAAGGCCGGCCCCTTCACCCTCGCCCCCGCGATATCGCTGGACAATCTGGCGGAAGCCGGTATGGGGCGCACCCTTGAACAGATACTCCTGCCGTTGAGGGCGGGGCTGGACGACATCCCGGCTCTACCCCTCACCCCCGATCAGGCAGGGGCGCTCCGCCAGGGGCGTGTTCTGACCGGGATCGCCACGGACGATGGCCCATACTTCGCATGCGACGGCGACACGCCGGTCGCGCTGGTATCGGTGGAGGACCAACAGGTCCGCGTCGTCCGGGGTTTCAATCTGTGATGTCGAGGATGAACACATGACCATTACCGCCGAGCGCAAGAACGAACTCGTCAAGGCTCACGCCCGCCAAGAAGGCGACACGGGTTCGCCGGAAGTCCAGGTCGCGATCCTGTCGGAGCGCATCAAGAACCTGACCGAGCACTTCAAGGGTCACAAGAAGGACAACCATTCGCGCCGCGGGCTGCTGATGATGGTCAACAAGCGGCGCTCGCTGCTCGACTATCTGCGCAAGACCGATGGCCAGCGGTATCTGGATCTGATCGCGAAGCTGGGTCTTCGCAAGTAACCCCCAGCGGGTGAAACGAGAGGGCGGCCTTCGGGTCGCCCTTTTCGTATATCCGTGCTATGGGCGCGCCACGCGTTTCACGAATACCGGCACGAGCCGGGTAAGCGGAAGACGGGCAATTCGGCCCCGATCCATCGGAGCGACAAGACGCTCCACACCGCGCGAGCCGGCTTAGCTCGCAGATAGGCCCCCCGACGCATTTGGCGTGGGGAGTGAAGGAAAATACATGTTCAATGCCAAGAAGGTATCGATCGAGTGGGGCGGCCAGACGCTCACCCTCGAAACGGGCAAGGTCGCCCGCCAGGCCGACGGCGCGGTGATCGCGACGCTCGGCGAGACGGTGGTGCTCTGCGCCGTGACCGCCGCCAAGTCGGTGAAGGAAGGGCAGGATTTCTTCCCGCTCACCGTCCACTACCAGGAAAAGTTTTCGGCTTCGGGCCGCATCCCCGGTGGCTTCTTCAAGCGCGAGCGTGGCGCGACCGAGCGTGAGACGCTGGTCAGCCGCCTGATCGACCGTCCGATCCGCCCGCTGTTCCCCGAAGGCTTCTACAACGAGATCAACTGCATCGCGCAGGTTCTGTCGTATGACGGCGAGAACGAGCCCGATCTGCTGGCGATGATCGCCGCCTCGGCCGCGATGACGCTGTCGGGCGTGCCCTTCATGGGCCCGATCGGCGCGGCGCGCGTCGGCTACAAGGACGGCGAATACGTCCTCAACCCGTCGGACGCCGACGTGCTGACCGGCGAGCTCGACCTGATGGTCGCCGCGACGCATGACGCGGTCATGATGGTCGAATCCGAAGCCAAGGAGCTGTCGGAAGACGTCATGCTCGGCGCCGTGATGTTCGCGCACAAGGCGTCGCAGCAGGTGATCGACGCGATCATCGACCTCGCCGAACAGGCCGCCAAGGAGCCTTGGGAACTCAAGGTCCAGGCCGACAGCGCAGCCGTGAAGGCCAAGCTCAAGAAGCTGATCGGCAAGGACCTGGAGGCGGCCTACAAGCTGACCGACAAGCAGGCTCGCCAGACCGCGATCAACGACGCGCGCGCCAAGGCCCGCGACGGCATGGCCGAC
Organism: Sphingomonas sp. NIC1; assembly: GCF_001638925.1. Classification (NCBI taxonomy): domain Bacteria; kingdom Pseudomonadati; phylum Pseudomonadota; class Alphaproteobacteria; order Sphingomonadales; family Sphingomonadaceae; genus Sphingomonas; species Sphingomonas sp. NIC1. The sequence continues at coordinate 2,169,407 of NZ_CP015521.1, read as the reverse complement.
CTGAAGGACAGCGATCCGCAGGCCTATCTCGCCAGCCTGAAGCTGGTGAAGAAGCTGGAGGCGGATATCGTCCGCACCGCGATCCTGAAGACCGGCCGCCGCATCGACGGCCGCAACACCACGACCGTCCGTCCGATCGAATCGGAAGTCCACTTCCTGCCGCGTGCGCACGGTTCGGCGCTGTTCACGCGTGGCGAAACGCAGACGATCGCGACCACCACGCTCGGCACCCGCGACGCGGAGCAGATGATCGACGGCCTCAACGGCCTGTCGTACCAGAACTTCATGCTCCACTATAACTTCCCGCCCTATTCGGTCGGTGAAGTCGGCCGCTTCGGTGCGCCGGGTCGTCGCGAAGTCGGCCACGGCAAGCTCGCCTGGCGCGCGCTGCACCCGGTGCTGCCGTCGAAGGAGGAGTTCCCCTATACGATCCGCGTCACGTCGGACATCACCGAGTCGAACGGCTCGTCGTCGATGGCCACCGTCTGCGGCGGTTCGCTGTCGATGATGGACGCGGGCGTGCCGCTGAAGCGCCCCGTCTCGGGCATCGCGATGGGCCTGATCCTGGAAGGCAAGGACTTCGCCGTCCTGTCGGACATCCTGGGCGACGAGGATCATCTTGGCGACATGGACTTTAAGGTCGCCGGCACCAGCGAGGGCATCACCGCGCTGCAGATGGACATCAAGATCTCAGGCATCACCGAAGAGATCATGAAGGTCGCGCTGAAGCAGGCGCATGAAGGCCGCGCGCACATCCTCAATGAGATGGCCAAGGCGCTGGGCGAGACCCGTTCGGAGCTGTCGGCGCACGCGCCGCGCATCGAAACCTTCACGATCGACAAGTCGAAGATCCGCGAAGTGATCGGCACGGGCGGCAAGGTGATCCGCGAGATCGTCGCCACCACCGGCGCCAAGGTCGACATCGACGACGAGGGCGTCATCAAGGTGTCGTCGTCGGATTCGTCGCAGATCGAAGCCGCGATCAAGTGGATCAAGGGCTTGGTCGAAGAGGCCGAGGTCGGCAAGATCTACGACGGCAAGGTCGTCAACCTGGTCGATTTCGGCGCGTTCGTGAACTTCATGGGCGGCAAGGACGGTCTCGTTCACGTCTCGGAGATCAAGAACGAGCGCGTCGAGAAGGTCTCGGACGTCCTCAGCGAAGGCCAGCAGGTCAAGGTGAAGGTCCTCGAGATCGATCCGCGCGGCAAGGTTCGCCTGTCGATGCGCGTCGTCGATCAGGAAACCGGCGCCGAGTTGGAAGACACGCGTCCGGCGCGCGAACCGCGTGAAGGCGGCGACCGTGGCAGCCGTGGCCCGCGCGGCGACCGTGGTCCCCGTCGTGACGGCGGCGATCGTGGCGGCGACCGCGGTGACCGCGGCCCGCGCCGTGACCGTGGCCCCCGCGGCGAAGGCGGTGACCGTGGCCCGCGTAACGGCGGCGGCAACGATGACGGCCCTGCGCCCGAATTCGCGCCGGCCTTCCTGACCGGTGATCGCGACTGATCGTCGGCCAACGGCTGATGGAATGGGGGGTTCGGCAGCGATGCCGGGCCCCCTTTTCGTTTGGAGACCGATCGGTTTGTGTGCCGTTCGAGAGCCGCCGCGCAGGACCGAGGCGGATTGATGCAGATGAAGGCCAAACGCGCCCTATCGTGCTAAAGGGTCATGGCTTGTGACGTGTTGCCCGTTGGCGACAAGCATCACCCCAATGAGGGAGGCCCTCATGCCGACTCATGCCGAAACCCAATTCTATATCCACCGGGAGCGCCAGGAACGCGCGCTCGCGGATCGCACGCCAAACAGCGACGGCCGCCGCGTCCACCTCGACATGGCCCGACGCTACGCCAAGCTGATCGCCGAGGGAGAGGCGCAGGACGCCGTCGACCGACGTCCGTCCTGACGCCCACCGCCCCAGCATTTGCCGATATCGGCAGCATCGTTCTGCTGACCTTTGCGATCGCCAGCAGCGAGGAGCAGCGGGTCTTCGCTGCCCTCGACATGCGGTCGCCCCCAAAACTGCGCGTCGGTCCGCCGCGATCGTCAACCGCCCCGTTCGGGGAACCCCAAGGCTTCGCATGGATTATGCCGACCCGTATCCAAATCGTCACCACGGCGTGGCCCCGTTCCGAAAATGACACCAGAATGAAATCCCGCTCGCCGGCGGCGTCATCGAATCGCAACACGCCCGCCACAGCCCGGCGGTAGGCGCGCCCCAGGAAGGCACATTGCCTCGAAGGGGAATATTTCGTCATGATGAAGATGTCCGGCAGCCGCGCGCTGCTGATGATCGGCGTCGCCGCATCCGCCCTCGCCGCCGCACCGGCGTTCGCCGCCGATGCCGCCAAGGCGACCGCCACCACCGCGCCGGCCGCCGATCCCACGCCCGCCACGGACCCGACCCCCGCGGCCGAGCCGGACCAGCTGCAGGACATCGTCGTCACCGCGACCAAGCGCGAAACCAACCTGCAGAAGACGCCGATCGCGATCAGCGTGCTCGATCCCGAAGCGATCAAGGACCGCCACGTCCAGAGCCTGCTCGACCTGGGTGACGGCGCGGTGCCGTCGCTGCGCGTCGCGACCTTCGAAGCGCGCCAATCGGCGCTGACGATCGGCATCCGCGGCATCGTGCCGTTCGACCAGAACCAGACCGCGCGCGATTCGGGCGTCGGCGTCTATATCGACGGCGTCTACCTCGGCCGCTCGCAAGGCCTGAACGCCGCGCTGTTCGACGTGCAGCGCATCGAAGTGCTGCGTGGCCCACAGGGCACGCTGTTCGGCCGTAACACCGAAGGCGGCGCGCTCAGCATCGTCACCAAGGCGCCCACCGGGGAATTCGGTGGCCGCGTCACCGCAGGCTTCGGCAATTATGGCGCGCGCAATGGCGAAGCGCATATCGACCTGCCCGAATATCAGAACATCTCGATCAAGCTGGACGGCGTGTACCAGCATCAGGATGCGACGACGCGCAACCCGCTCGCCGGCCAGCTCGGCTGGAACGCCTATGACCGCGTCGGCGGCCGCATCGCCGCGCGCTGGAAGCCGACCGACAGCTTCACCGCCGACGTCGCCTTCGACAAGGCGCGGGACGAGAACACGCCGTTCTTCAGCCAGCTGATCAACTACAACCCGCTCGGCCGCACCGTCGGCGTGCTGGACCGCACCACCAACCGCATCGTCCTGCCGGGCAGCGCGGCCGGCGCGCCGACCTGCCTGTCGAGCACGATCTCGGCCACTACCTGCATCGCGCCGCTGCCCGCGCTGGTTGGCGTCCACCCGAACCGCCAGAGCGTCGCCGACGTCGGCGTGCCGCAGCAGTACAGCGTCGACAAGACGCAGGGCGTCAGCGCGACGCTGTCGTACAAGGTCGATCCGGCGATCACGCTGAAGTCGATCACCGCATGGCGCCGCGTGGCGACCAACCAGTGGGACAATTCGGGCGGTCCGGAGCGCGTCGCCTACGCCCCCAACGGCAAGTTCAGCCGCTACAGCCTGTCGGATCTGTACCAGAGCCAGTTCAGCCAGGAATTCCAGGCGATCGGCAGCGTCGACCAGCTCGACTGGGTCGCCGGCCTCTATTATTTCAACGAACAGGCCCGCGAATCCGCCGCGACGCCCTCGTCGAACCAGTGGAACGCCGACGGCACCGCCTACACCATCCTGCCCTCGCAGGTGTTCGGCACGATCAGCTCGTCCAACCAGGGCTGGGACTATAACTCCCGCTTCCTGCAGCGCGCCAGCGTCGCCCGCACCCGCAGCTATGCCGCGTACGGCCAGGCGACCTGGACCCCCGCCGCGGCGGAGATGCTGCACCTGACGGTCGGCGGCCGCTATTCGAAGGACAAGCGTAACGGCACTTTGTACCTCGTGTCGGGCGTCCCCACCAATTACGTGCTGAACTATGATCGCGGCCGGTTCGACCCGATGGTGACGCTGGCCGCCGACGCGGCGCCCGGCATCAACCTGTACGCCAAATATTCGAGCGGTTTCCGCGCCGGTGGCGCCAACGACCGCTCGTCCAACTTCGGCGCGTTCGGGCCGGAATCGGTGAAGGCCTATGAAATCGGCGCGAAGACCGACTTCCTGAACCACAAGGTGCGCGTGAACGTCGCGGGTTATATCATGGACCGCAAGAACACGCAGATCGACTTCGACAACGTCGATACCAACCAGTTCCTGCCGGGCACCACGATCGCCAACCCGAACTTCAACCTGCACACCGAAAACACGGCGAATGCGCCGGGCACGTCGAAGATCCGGGGTATCGAACTGGACGTCAGCGCGCGCCCGATCGACAGCCTGACGCTGACCGCCTCCTACGCTTACACCTACACCAAGGTGCCGGCGACGGCGAACCCGAACCCGGGTCCGACCTTCGGCGTGCTGACGCAGGTCTACACCGTCTACACGCCGCCGCACGCGGCATCGGCGGCGATCGATTACGATCTGCCGGTTGGCACGGGCAGCACGCATGCGCGCTTCCACCTCGACGCCAATTATGCGGCGCCGCAGTACAGCTTCCAGTCGGAAAGCGTGAAGACCGACTCGAGCTTCATCGTGAACGGCCGCATCGCGCTGGCGGACATCCCGCTGAGCGCACAGGGGCAGAAGGCGACGCTGTCGCTCTGGTCGCGCAACCTTCTGAACGAACAGCATATCTATCGCCGTTCGGACGCGAACATCGCGGTGCTGGGCTCGTATGCGAACTTCAACCCGCCGCGCACCATCGGTCTGGAAGGATCAGTGAACTTCTAAGCGGCCGACAGGTCCGACTGCGAAGGGGCGGTGCCGGCAACGGCGCCGCCCCTTTCGTTTGGACCCCAACAGACGTCATCCCAGCGAAGGCTGGGATCTTTCCGTTATGGTGCGCGCACGGAGCCGCCATGGAGGCGAACGACCTTTAAGCGGCCAGCGGCACGCTCAACACCACGCGCAGCCCCGGCGCCGCATCCTCCAGCGACAGCTCGCCATGATGCAGCCGCGCGATCGCCGCGGCGAGCGGAAGGCCGAGGCCGAACCCGCCGGTCGACCGGCTCGCATCCAGCCGGCCGAAGCGCCGCAGCGCGGTGGCGCGATCTGCCGCGGCGATGCCGGGGCCGTTATCGGCCACGCGGACGATCGCCTGCCCCCGCACCGCCACGGCCGACAGCGTGATGCGCGTGCCCGGCGGGGTGTGGCGCACGGCATTGACGATCAGATTGACCAGCACCTGAGTCAGCAACTGGCGATCGGCGTGAACGGGCAGCGCGGCGACGGGATCGCAGACGAGGATGTGCGCATCGTCCTCGACCACCGGCGCCATCATCTCGCCGACCTCCGCGACGAGTTCGCCCAGGTCGAAGCGCGCGAAACCCGCCCGCCGCGCGCCGCCTTCCACTTCGGCAATGCGCAGGATCGCGGCGAACATGCCGAGGATCGTGTCGCTCTGCGCGATCGCCGCGGACAGGCCGTCGCGCATCGCCGGCGTCTCGGCGCGGCGTTCGAGCTGCACGAGCTGGCCACGCAGGCGCGCGAGCGGGCTGCGCAGGTCGTGCGCAATGTCGCTCGACACTTCGGCAATCCCGCGCATCAGCTCGGCAATCCGGTCGAGCATCGCGTTGAAAGCGTGCGCCTGCGCGTCGAAGGCGCCGCCATCGCCCTCGGTCGGCACGCGGCGCTGCATGTCGCCATCGACGATCGCCGCCGCGGTCGCGCGCATGGCGCCAATGCGCCGCTCGACGAGCCGCGAAAACATCACGAGCCCCAGCCCGACGACCAGCAGGATCGACCCGAAACCGGCGAGGTAGCTGCGCAGCCGCGCCGTGCCCGAATCGTCGAACGGCTCGGTCTCGGCGATCATCGTCAGCCGCCGCCCATCACCGACGTCACCGGTATAGGCGCGCCCTGCGGTCAGCCCCTTGATCCCGTCGTCGCTGTGCAGCGAGCTGAAGCCGCGCGGCGGCACCTGGCGCAACCGGATGTTGCCGCCGATCTGCCGCCCCTGCGCATCGACCAGCATCGCGCCGATATCGCCCGTGTCGCGGTCGCTCGCCAGCATGCGCAGCCGCTCGACCAGCACCGGCGTCGGCATCGGTCGCTCGCCCTCGTGCGCGATCGCGTCGACCGCCGTGGCGATCCGCTGGTCGACCAGCTGGACGATCGCCCGGCGCTGCGCGGTATAGATGGCGACGCCCGTGCCCAGCGTCGCCGCGATCATCGCCGCGACGAAGATCCAGGTCAGCGCCCGCAGCGATCGCGGCGCACGCAGCCGCCGGCCCCGCGGCATGCGTCAGCTGCGCAACAGATAACCGACGCCGCGCATCGTCTGGATCGGATCGTCGCCGCCATGCGCGGTCAGCTTCTGGCGCAGGCGGCGGATGTAGACGTCGACCAGATTGGTGTCCGGCTCGAAATCGTACCCCCACACCCGCTCGATCAGCATCGCGCGCGTCAGCACCGTATCGGCGTTGCGCACCAGTTCGGCTAGCAGCTTCAGCTCCAGCTTGGCGAGGTCGAGCGGCTTTTCGTCGCGCCACGCCCGGAAGCGCGACGGGCTGACCACGATATCGCCCGCGCGCAGCGTGTCGCTCGCCTCGCGCGTCCACTGCCGGCCGCGCACCACCGCCTGCAGCCGCGCGTGGAGTTCGGCCGCCTCGACCGGCTTGACGACATAATCGTCGGCGCCGGCGGCCAGGCCGCTGATCTTGTCGTCGGACTGGCCGCGCGCGCTCAGCATGATGACGGGCACCGATCGCGCGTCGCCGCGCAGCCGCTCGAGCAGCGCGATTCCGTCCACCCGCGGCATCATCCGGTCGAGCACCACCGCATCGAACGCATCCTGATCGATCGCCGCCAGCGCCGCGCGCCCGTCGCTCGCGGTCGACAGCGCGTGGCCGAAGCCGGTCAGTTCATCCGCCAGCGAATCGGCCAGGACGGGGTCGTCATCAACCAGGAGGATCTTCATGGGGCTCGGGTCCGCTCGACGCTGTTACGTCCAAATGGCTGCCGCGTCGGCGGATAAAGATCAAATGACAAAGGTGTAAGGTGCGTGCGGGCGGCGGTCGCGACGCCCCCCCCATCGCCCACCTCCGCTACCCTGCAACCGGAACCGATCCGGCCCCACGGCAGTACTGCCCCCACCTCTTGTCCATTGCCCCCCGATCCTGTCAGGATAGCCCATGCCCAGCGCCCCCCGACCCGCGTGAACCGTCTCGCCCCCGATCCCGACGATGCGCGCTTCATCCGGCGCATCTTTTACGTCCTCATCATCGCGGCGGTCGCCGCGGCGCTGCTGCGCGCGGGCAATCTGCTGATCCTCGCCTTCGGGTCGATGCTGGGCGCGATCGCCATCCACGCGCTCGCCGACCTCTACCGCGATCACCTGCGCGTGTCGGACCGGACCGCCTTCTGTCTCGGCATGGCGACCGCCTATGGCGTGGTCGCGTTCCTCGTCTGGCTGTTCGGGGTGCAGTTCCGCGAGCAGGTCAACGTGCTCGTCACGCAACTGCCCAACCTGCTCGACCAGCTGGCCGCCTGGGCATCGCAAAGCCCGGTCGGCGCCAAGATCGTCGATGCGGTGCAACAGGCCTATGCCGGGTCGAAGGCGGCGCAGGACGTCGGCGGGCTGGTGCAGGGCGCGGGCGAACTCATCCTCAACAGCATCCTGCTGCTCGTCGGCGCGGCCTTCTTCGCCGCCGATCCCGGCATCTATCAGCGCGGCTTCCTGTTCCTGATCCCGCCCTCGAAGCGCCCGGCGATCGAAGATGCTTTGTTCGACGTCGGCTCGACGCTGCGACTGTGGCTGCGCTCGTCATTGATCCTGATGACGACGATGGGGCTGCTGATCGGCATCGGCCTGTGGATATCGGGCGTGCCCTCCGCCGCCGCGCTAGGCCTGCTCGCCGGCCTGTCGGAATTCATTCCCTATGTCGGCCCCACGGCGGCGATGATCCCCGCGCTGGGCCTCGCCGCGACGCAGGGCAATGGCGCGCTGATCGGCGCGCTCGCCACCTATGCGATCGTCCGGCTGATCCAGACCAACTTCATCACCCCCTACGTCCAGGCGCGTGTCGTCTCGATCCCGCCGGCGATCACCGTCTTCGCGATCATCGGCATCGGCGTGATCTTCGGTATCTTCGGCCTGTTCTTCTCGGCGGCGCTGCTGGTCGTGATCTTCACATTGGTGCGCAGCCTGTATCTGCGCGAGGTGCTGGGCGAGGATATCCCGCGCAGCCGCCACCAGACGTTGCTCGGCCCCGACCTGACGCCGCACGATCCGGATGCCGACCCCGAGGCGGACGAGCACCAATCGTAAAGATTGACGCCCGCACTTAATCCCGAATTAACCTTTTGCCTTCAGATGTCGTTTGGTTAATGAATCGGGGCGAGCCGCGAGCCAGGGGTGCTGGCGGCCTCGCCAACAGGGGACGACGCGATGCGGGTGTTGTTGATCGAGGACGAGCCGACCACGGCCAAGGCGATCGAGCTGATGCTCGGCACCGAGGGGTTCAACGTCTATACGACCGACCTTGGCGAGGAGGGCTTGGACCTCGGCAAGCTGTACGACTACGACATCATCCTGCTCGACCTCAACCTGCCGGACATGCACGGCTATGACGTGCTGAAGAAGCTGCGCGTCGCCCGCGTGACCACGCCGGTGCTGATCCTCAGCGGCATCAACGAGATGGACAGCAAGGTGCGCAGCTTCGGCTTCGGCGCCGACGACTACGTCACCAAGCCCTTCCATCGCGAGGAACTGATCGCCCGCATCCACGCGGTCGTCCGTCGTTCGAAGGGTCATTCGCAATCGGTCATCCGCACCGGCAAGCTCGCCGTCAATCTCGACGCCAAGACGGTCGAGGTCGATGGCGCGCGCGTGCATCTGACCGGCAAGGAATATGCGATGCTCGAGCTGCTCAGCCTGCGCAAGGGCACCACGCTGACCAAGGAAATGTTCCTGAACCACCTGTACGGCGGCATGGACGAACCCGAACTCAAGATCATCGACGTCTTCATCTGCAAGCTGCGCAAGAAGCTCAGCCTGGCGTGTGACGGCGAGAATTACATCGAGACCGTCTGGGGCCGCGGCTATGTGCTGCGCGAACCCGAAGAGGTCGTCGCGGTCGCCTGACCGCGCAGGTTTCCCCTCCCCAGTATCCGGGAGTGAAGGGCCGCAGCATCGGGGGGTGCTGCGGCCCTTTTGGCGTGCGGCTTACTTCCGCTGCCACACCTTCTGGCCGCCGATCCACGTCTGTTCGACCTTGGTCGCGCGCAGGTCTGCGGGGGAGGCGAGCAGGGGGTCGCGGTCGACGATGACGAAGTCCGCCTTCTGGCCGGGAGCGAGGCGGCCGAAGCGATCCTCGGCGAAACCGGCATAGGCCGCACCGCCGGTATAGGCCCACCACGCCTGTTCGCGCGTGATCGCCTCCTGCGGCTGCCAGCCGCCGAACGGCTGGCCATCGGGACCCTGGCGGGTGAACGCCGCGGCCCAGCCGGCCCAGGGATCGGGCTTTTCCACCGGATAGTCGGAGCCGAACGCCAGTTTCGCGCCGTTGCGCAGCATCGACGCCCAGGCATAGGCACCCGCCAGCCGCTGCGGCCCCAACCGCGCCTCGGCCATCAGCCGGTCGCTCGTCTCATGGACCGGCTGCATCGACGCGATCGTGCCATATTTTCCGAAGCGCGGCAGGTCGACGGGGTCGACGATCTGCGCATGCTCGACACGCCAGCGCCGGTCGCCTTTGTAGGTCTGCGCCATCTCGTCGATCGCATCCAGCACCTCGGCATTGGCGCGGTCGCCGATCGCATGCACCGCGACCTGGTATCCGTCCATCGCCGCGCGGCTCATCCGGTTGCGCAGCACGGTGTCGTTCATGAAGCCCGCGCCCGTCTGGCCCGGCGCGTCGGCATAGGGCGCCTTCAGCCACGCCCCGCGCGACCCCAGCGCCCCATCGGCGTAGAGCTTGACGCCGACCAGCTTCAGCCGGTCGTCGTACAGCCACGGCGTCGGCCCAGTGCCGCCGATCTGCACCGTCGTATCCACCCCCATGCCATAGCTCATGATGCGCACGCGCAGGCCGCCGAGGTCCGCGATCCGGCGATAGGTCAGCCAGTCGTCGATGCTCGTGCCCATGTCGGCGGTTGCGGTGACGCCATAGCCGAGCAGGATCTCCTGCGCCTTCAGGAAGGCGGCGTTGCGGTCCTTGCCCAGCGGCTGGGGCAGGATCTTCACCACCAGATCCTGTGCCGCATCGACGAACACGCCCGCGGGCTGCCCCCCCGGCCCCTTCTCGATCCGGCCGCCCGCGGGCGACACGCTCTTCGCGGTGACGCCGGCGGCCTTCAGCGCGGCGCTGTTGCCCCAGCCGGCATGGCCGTCGGCGCGCGCCAGCCAAACCGGACGATCGCCGACCGCGGCGTCGAGATCGGCGGTCGTCGGGAAGCGGCCCAGCCCCCAGGTCTCCTGGTTCCAGCCGCCGCCAATGATCCACGCCTTGTCGGGATTGTCGCGCGCATAAGCGGCAATCTTCATCTGCGCCTCGGCGAGGCTCTTCGTATCCGACAGGTCGAGCTCCAATGCGCGAAAGCCCAGTTCCATCACATGGCCATGCGCATCTATCATGCCGGGCAGCAGGTATTTGCCCTTCATGTCGGCCCGCCAGTCGAGCTTCTCCGGCCGTTTGTCCTTTGCCGACAGCAACCTGACGACGGCGCCCTGCGCATTGACCAGCATCGCCTGGAACCGGACGACCTTGCCGTCCTTGTCCAGCGTCATGCCGTTGACGTTATCGACCAGCCCGTCGGCGCCGGCCGCGTGCGAAGTCGCCAGAACCGCGGCCAGCGCCGCCACTATTGTCAAAGCCGATCGTGCCATAGCCTCAGCGCATAAGCGGTGTTCCCCCGCCGCACCAGATGGTCTAGCTCGGCGCCATGGCCACCAACCCTGCCGACACCGCCTCGCTCCCCGTCTCCATCGACGATGTGTACGCCGCCCACGCCCGCATTCGCGACGCGATCGTCCGCACGCCGACGCTGATCAGCAAGACGCTGAGCGAGATGACCGGCGCCACCGTGTTCCTGAAGTTCGAAAATCTGCAATTTACCGCGGCGTACAAGGAACGCGGCGCGCTCAACACACTGTTGCAGCTGTCGCCGGAAGCGCGCGCGAAGGGCGTCATCGCCGCCTCGGCGGGGAATCACGCACAGGGCCTCGCCTATCACGCCAACCGCCTCGGCATCCCCGCGACGATCGTGATGCCGCGCACCACGCCGACGGTGAAGGTGACGCAGACCGAAGGGCACAAGGCCAAGGTGGTGCTGGAAGGCGACACGTTCGACGCGGCCTACGCCCATGCCCGCGTGCTGGAGGCGGAGTGCGGCTTCACCTTCGTCCACCCGTTCGACGATCCGCGCGTCATCGCGGGGCAAGGCACCGTCGCGGTCGAGATGCTGGAGGACGTGCCGAGCCTCGACACGCTGCTGATCCCGATCGGCGGCGGCGGGCTCATCTCGGGCAACAGCGTCGTCGCGCGCGCCGCGGACCATCCGATCGAGGTGATCGGCGTGCAGGCCGAACTCTTCCCCTCGATGTACAACCGCATCCGCGGCACCGCTTTGCCCTGCGCCGGCGATACGCTCGCCGAGGGTATCGCGGTGAAGGAACCCGGCGGCATCACCTCACGCATGGTCGCCGAGCTGGTCGACGACATCGTGCTGGTCGGCGAGCGCAATCTGGAAGAGGCGGTCAGCCTGCTGCTCCAGATCGAAAAGACCGTGGTCGAGGGCGCCGGCGCCGCCGGCCTCGCCGCGCTGATGGCCTATCCGGAGCGGTTCAAGGGCCGCACCGTCGGCATCGTCCTGTGCGGCGGCAATATCGACACGCGCCTGCTCGCCAACGTGCTGCTGCGCGACCTCGCCCGGTCGGGCCGCCTCGCCCGCCTGCGCGTGCGGCTACAGGACCAGCCCGGCGCGCTCTACAACGTCGCACGCATCTTCGACGCGCAGCGCGTCAACATCATCGAGGTGTACCACCAGCGCATCTTCACCTCGTTGCCGGCAAAAGGCCTGATCACCGACATCGAATGCGAAGCCCGCGACCGCGACCACCTCAACCGCCTGATCGCCGCCCTCCGCGAAGGCGGCTTCGAAACGAGCATGGTGGAACAGGCGTAGGGGCTAGCGGATACTCCACGCATTGATGCAGCGTCCGTTCCATCCTGCGGGCGAAAGCCGCATGATGCACAGGCCCCCGTGGGCGGAAATACCTTTGCTGTAAGATACTTCCACCAGAGCGATGCGGCGATCGGTCGACAGGATGGGAGCGCTGAACGCAACCGCATAGCCGCTCTTCTCCCCCACGGAGTCGTCCTTGTCCCATGCGCACTGCGGGACGAAACCGGGGGATACGGCCGCCGCCTCATGGGCCTCCAGGTCCGCAAACTCGCCGGGGGTCAAGCCGGTATAGCTTCGGAATTCCGGCCTATACTTCGCCAGAGGCGACGGGTCCGTTTTTGCAAGTCCGACCGTCGACAGATCGGTGTCGTGCCCTTCGCCTGTCGATATTCGATAGGCCTTTTGCAGCAACGTACACGTCTCGGGGGGCGTAACCGCTTGCGCAGGTGTCGGCGTCGACAGCGCCAGTGCGATAACCCAAAATGCCGGCATGATTCCCCCGACGATCAGACGGATCATAAACACCCCGCACCCCGGTACAATGATGCTTGGCGCCGGACGTCTTCGGGGAACGCGACACAAAAAAAGGGGCCGCGCCGTGGCGCGACCCCCGCTTTGCAGCTGAGCGAACGCTCAGTTGCTGTCGGAATTGCCGTCGTCGACGATCGCGACGACACCGATTGCCACCACGCTGGCGGCGATGATCGCGGCGAGCAGGCCGCCACCGGCGAGCTTGTTCTTCTGCGCCGACGGGGCGCTGGCGCGGACCGACTTGGCCACTGACAGCGAGGCGGCGGGGTTCACGGGCGCCGCGAACGCCGGCGTGGCGATCGAGGCGGTGGTCAGCGCGAGCGCGGCGAGCGAGCCTGCAATCTTGGTCATCAGTCAACTCCGAAGTTACACCTAGGGACAACGCCAACGTCCCATTCCGATAAAAGTTCCCGCACCGCAGCAATCAGGGTGCGGCGCAATAAGTTCGTCTTCCGTCCCGGATCGGACCAACAGGCCGTGCTGGAAAGACTCTCTGCCGCCAATTAACCTTCTTTGATGGTAAAGCCGCTTTTCAGGACCGACGGGGTGATTCATATGTCGCCGCGGCGTATCGTGCGCCTGTCTGCTTCGGGGGTTTGTCGGCGGTGACTGCGCCTTTTCGCTTTCCGCGCTTCTTCGTCACCACGCCCGCGCCCTGCCCCTATCTGCCGGGCCGGCAGGAACGGAAGGTGTTCACCGAATTGTCGGGCCCGCATGCCGCCGAGCTGAACGACGCGCTTGGCCGCATCGGTTTTCGCCGGTCGCAGGGCGTCGCCTATCGCCCCTCGTGCGCGGGCTGTGCCGCCTGCGTGTCAGTGCGCGTCGTCACCGACGAATTCGTGCCCAATGCGACGCAGCGCAAGCTGCTCCGCCGCAACGAGGACCTGGAGGTCAGCGCCTGCCGCCCCTGGGCGACCGACGAACAGTTCCAGCTGCTGCGCCGCTATCTCGGCGCGCGTCATCCGGGCGGCGGCATGGCGGGGATGGACGAGGAGGATTATGCCGACATGGTCGAGCATTCCCCGGTCAATTCGCACGTCATCGAATATCGCACGCCCTCGGTCGGGGGTGCGCGCGGCCAGCTGGTCGGCGCCTGCCTGACCGATCGGCAGGCGGACGGGCTGTCGATGATCTACAGCTTCTTCGATGCGGATGGCGATGATCCCGCGACCGCGCGGCCGGGCCTCGGCAATTACATCATCATGGACCATATCCTGCGCGCGCGGGACAGTGGCCTGCCCTATGTCTACCTCGGCTATTGGGTGAAGGGGTCGGCGCGCATGGCGTATAAGACGCGCTATCGCCCGATCGAGATGCTGGGCCCCAACGGCTGGCGCGCACTGACCGACGAGGAACTGGCCCCGCCGCCGCTGCCCGACGCAATGGCGGTCGCCTGACGCGGCTCAGGTCGGGTCGGATTCGGCGCCGATCACCGCACCCTCGGTCATCAGGCGCCGCGGCGCCTCGCTGCCGCGATGCACGCGAACGCCCGCCGCGATCATCATCCGTGGAGCAGGCGCGTCCGCCTTTGGGGCATCCGTCGCGGGCGCCTCGGCGACGCTCGCCACCGGCGTCATCCGGCCGCGATGCACCGTGACGCCGCGATCGTCCTGGCTGTCGCGATACAAAGTCGCGACCTGCGACTGCGCTCCGCCATCGCCACCGCCCGCGACCACCCCCGGCTCGACGCCCGCATAGGCCGCGCGGAAGCTGAGCGCGCTCTCCATCGCGCCGCGCCAGCGATAGAAGATATGCGCGCCGACCGACCCGATCCGCGTCAGGCTGGACGCCCACCACGGCAGGATCGCATCGGTGTGGTAGAAGGTCGCGCCGCCGACCGGGGCATAGACGTTGCCCGCCAGCGCCGCCTCGGCCACGCTGCGCGCCCGCGCCCAGGCATAGGGTTCGCGGCGATGCGCCATCGATCCGTCGCAGGTGAAGCTGAACTGGCACCCCGTGCGCCGCGTCGATCCCTGAAACACCACGCCGCACACGCTGTGCGGAAAGGCACGGTCGCGCACACGGTTCAGCACCGCCTGCGCGACGGCGCGCTGGCCATCGATGGGTTCGGAGCGCGCCTCGTAATAGACCGCCGCGGTCAGGCAGTCGGTGGCGCGCGCCGCATCCTCCTGGCTCTGCATCTGCGCGAGGAAGGGCGGCGCGGCCTGCGGCGCAACGGCCGCGGCATCTTCGCCGTCCACCGCATCGCGCAGGCTCGCGGGCAGACCGGCGAGCCCCGGCAGATCGCCGGGCACGTCGAGCGCCAGATCGCGCAGCAACTGCCGCGGCGTCGGCGGCGGCACCGCCTGCGACACGCGGCTGACGCCCTGCCGCGGCGGCACGCACGACGCAGCGCTGACCAGCATCACGCCAACCCATGCGTATCGCAGCCTCGAGATGCGGACATACCCCACGCTGCCCGCCTAACGCCCGCGGAGTTGTGATCCGGTTAACTGCGTTTGTGGGGGGAGCGATGATGCACAGGAACGCCCCCCCTTTTCGTCATCCCGGCGCAAGCCGGGATCCATGGATGCGGTGTCCCTGCCGCATCGCCCGCCAATCGGCGTTCCGACTCCATGGATCCCGGCGTCCGCCGGGATGACGAAGGGGGCGGGAATAACGCCCCCCAATCGTCATTCCCGCGCAGGCGGGAATCCAGACGCACTACTGTCTCGGCTCAAGCCCCACCGTCGGAGAGCATATATCGCGCCCGCACGAGAATAACCGCACGCACGCAGCTATTGCGCCGCCGACACCTTCACCGCGACATCCAGCTCTTCCTCGCCCTCGCCCAGCCGCGATCCCGCCACCGGCGCCGCGCCTGCCGCATCCAGTGCCGCGGCGACGCGGACGCTTTCCTCCTGTGGCGATCGCCCCGTGCAGGGATCGAACCCGACCCAGCCGAGCCCGGGCACATGCGCCTCCGCCCAGCCATGCGGCGTCGGGCGCAGCGATCCTTCGACGATGCTATATCCCGACACATAGCGCGCCGGAATGTCGAGGCTGCGCGCCGCCACCGCGAACATCTGCGCCAGATCACGCGATGTCGCCGCCCCGCGCGTGAACGCCACCGCCGCGCTCAGCCCCGCCTCCGGCCGCCGCCGGTCGAGCGCAAAGCGGCCATGGAACGCATGGTTCAGCCGGTGCAACCGCGCGATCACGCCATCCGCGCCCGCCACCGCCTCGCGCGCATAAGCGGCGATCGCGGGGTCGCGCGGCGTCGCATCGGTCGCGCGCAGGAACACCGCGGGCGGCAGCACCTCGTTGACGCCGCGCACCACGCCATCCGAATGGCTGGTCAGCACCTCGCCGCGCACCGCGATCTCGATGTCGAGCAGCGGCCCCTCGACGTACAGCATGGTGACGGCATTGCCGAAGCCATCGCGTCCGCGCCGCATCGTCGCGTCGTGATCCACGTCGATCCGCCAGCGCGCCACCGTCTGGTCGTGGCTGTTTTCGGGCGTCATGCGCAGCATCTGGACGAGCCGGCTCTGCGGTTCGCTGAAGCGATAAACGGTGCGGTGATCGATCGAAAGGCGCATCAGCCGAACCGGAACTGGCGGCCGATCGCCTCGTGCAATTGGCCGTTTTCACGAATGAAGGCTTGCAGATATTGGTGCAGCCCGCTGGCGATCACCTCGCCCGACCGCGTCCGCCCCAGCCGCGCGGCGCGCATCCGCGCCATCCGGTCCGCCTCGCCATGCGCGCCGGTGCGCTCGGCGAGCAGCCCGAGCAGATCGACCGTCGTCTCGGCGGAGGCGAGCAGGCTGCGCGGCAGGTCGCGGTTGGCGATCAGCAGGTCGATGACGTTCGCCGGCGTCAGCCCGTCCGAATACAGCCAGCGATAGGCGGTCACCGCCGACACCGTCTGCAGGATCGTCGTCCACTGGTCGCGATCGACGACGCCGCCCACCGCCTCGCCCTCAGGCAGCAGGATATGATATTTGACGTCGAGCAGCCGCGCGGTGTTGTCGGCCCGCTCCACCGCCTGCCCCAGCCGGATGAACCAGTGCGACTGGTTGCGCAGCATCTGATGTACTGCGCCTTCGAAGCCGCGCGTCTCGTTCTTCACCGCCTCGACCAGGCTCAGCGTCTGGACGGTGTCGCCGACCTGGTTGCGGTTTTCGAACACCAGCCAGGCGCGATTGATCGCGGTCCATGCCTCGCGGCTCAGCGCGGTGCGCACCGCCTTGGCATTGTCGCGCGCGCGGTCGAGGCAGCGGATCACCGATCCCGGATGGCTGGTATCGAGCGTCAGAAAGCGCACGACCTCGGTCTGCCGCAGCGCCGCCCCGCTGGCCGCGAACGCCTCTTCGGTTTCGGTGACCGCGAGCGCCGACGACCAGGCGATCTCCCCCGCCGGCCGCGACGACATGACGTCGAGCCGCACGGTCGCCTCGATCAACCGCGCGATGAAATCGGCCCGCTCGAGATAGCGACCGAGCCAGTAGAGCGACGCACCGGTGCGGGAGAGCATCATGCGAAACGCTCCCCGGAAAGTGTGGCACGCACCCCACGCCCCACCCACTCCGTCACCCCGGACTCGTTCCGGGGTCCACCGAGCCGCGGGGGCAGCGCCCGAACCTCCAGCCATCCCCCTCGCCGCGGAGTGGACCCCGGAACAAGTCCGGGGTGACGGAGGGTTCGTGGGTAATGGTGCGACACGCTCACGCCACGCCCCCCTGGCTCTGTGTCATCCCACCCATCGTTTGCGTCTGTCCCTGCCGCGGCGCTTCCTCCGCCATCAACACGAAGCTGTCCTTCGTCCCCCCGCCCTGGCTCGAATTGACGACCAGCGACCCCTCCTTCAGCGCCACACGCGTCAGGCCACCCGGCACCACCTGCACCCCGCACGATCCGGTCAATACGAAGGGGCGGAAATCGACATGCCGCGGCGCGACGCCCGCATCGGTCAGCGTCGGCACGGTCGACAGCGCCAGCGTCGGCTGCGCGATATAGCGGTGCGGCTCGGCGACCAGCGCGGTGCGGAACGCCTCGATCTCGGCCTTGCTCGCCGTCGGGCCGACCAGCATGCCATAGCCGCCCGACCCGTCGACCAGCTTCACCACCACCTCGTCCAAATGATCGAGCACATAGGACAAGGCCTCGGGCTCGCGGCAGCGCCACGTCTCGACATTGGGCAGCTTCGCCTCGCCGCCCGAATAGAAGCGGACGATCTCGGGCATGTAACTGTAGATCGCCTTGTCGTCGGCGATGCCGTTGCCCGGCGCGTTGATGATCGCGACATTGCCCGCGGCATAGGCCGCGATCAGCCCCGGCACGCCCAGCATCGAATCGGGGCGGAAGACCAAAGGATCGAGGAAGTCGTCGTCGATCCGGCGATAGATCACGTCGACCTGCACGCGGCCCGCGATCGTGCGCATCCACACGCGATCGTCGTCGACGACCAGATCGGCCGCCTCGACGAGTTCGATGCCCATCGAATCGGCGAGGAAGCTGTGTTCGTAATAGGCCGAATTGTAATGACCCGGCGTCAGCACGACGCAGACCGGCTGGCTGCCGCGCCCCGGCGGCGCGACCGACTTCATCGTCTGGAGCAGGCGATCGGGATAGCTGTCGACCGGCTCGACGCGATATTCGCGGAACAGCTCGGGGCACAGCCGCACCATCGCCTCGCGGTTTTCGAGCATGTAGCTCACCCCCGATGGCGTGCGCGCATTGTCCTCCAGCACGAAGAACTGGTCGGGCCCGGTGCGCACCAGGTCGATGCCGCAGATATGCGCCCAGATGCCGTGCGGCGGGCGCATGCCGGCGATCTCAGGCCGGAACTGCGGATTGCCGAGGATCAGGTCGGCGGGCAGCACGCCCTCTTTCAGGATGCGGCGCTCACCATAGATGTCGTCGAGGAAGGCGTTGATCGCCTCGACGCGCTGCACCAGCCCCTCGGACAGGCGCGCCCATTCGTCGTGGAGGAAGACGCGCGGCACGATATCGAACGGGATGATCCGTTCGCGCGTATCGGTGTCGCCATAAACCGCAAAGGTGATGCCCAATTGGCGAAAGGTATTTTCGGCGGCCTGTTGCCGACGGCGCAGATCGTCATCCGGGGTATCGGCGAGCCACGTGCCCAAGGCTGCCAGTTCGGGCCGCGGCGGCGTATCGCCGTGCTGCCCCATGATCTCGTCGAACGCCGGTCGTTTCCCCATCGGAACGATAAAGCCCCCCTGCCAGCTTCGGTTCCATGCTGCGAGGAATCGCTGCGCCGCACAAGAGGGGAATATTCAACCAGTTCCACCCAGGCGCCCCCCCCCCAAGTCCTCCCCCGCCAGGGGGAGGTGGCAGCGAAGCTGACGGAGGGGGAGGACGGCGGCGCACGTCGTTTGCAAGGGGATCGCTTACCTCCCCCTCCGTCACCGCTGCGCGGCGCCACCTCCCCCTGGCGGGGGAGGACTTAGGGGTTATTTCAGCTCCGCCAGCATCCCCGGCGTCAGCACCTGCGGTAACACGCGCGGCTCGGCCGCTCCCGGCGCATAATATAGATACAGCGGCACGCCCGCGCGGTTGTGCGCCTGGATGAACCGCCCCAGTGCCGGATCGCCATCCGTCCAGTCGCCCACAAGCACCGCGACATTGTTGCGCTCGAACGCCGCGCGCGTCGCGTTCGTGTCGATCGACGAGGCTTCGTTGACCTTGCACGACAGGCACCAGTCCGCGGTGAAATAGGCGAAGACCGGCCGCCCCTGCTTGCGCAGGCTCGCCAGCCGTTCCTCACTAAACGCATCGCCACCGGTATGCGCGGGCTTGGTCGCGCCGCCGGTCAGCGCCGCGGCCAGCCCCGCCGGCACCACCAGCGCCGCCAGCGCCAGCGCCCAGCCGAAGCCATCGCCGCGCCGCTGCCGCGTACCGCCCAGGCTCAGGATCACGCCGGTCGCGACCAGCGTTGCGAGGCCCAGCGCCAACCCCATCGTCCCCGCCTGCCGCCACGCCAGCCACAGCAGCGCGAGCACCGTCAGCGCCATCGGCACGGCGAGCACACGGCGGAACCGCTCCATCCACAGCCCCGGCTTGGGCAACCGCCGCCGCAGCGCCGGCACGAAACCGATGGCAAGGAACGGCAGCGCCAGCCCCAGCCCCAGCCCCGCGAACACCGCCAGCGCCGCCGGCCACGGCAGCACCAAGGCCGCGCCCAGTGCCGCGCCCATGAACGGGCCGCTGCACGGCGTCGCGACGAAGGCAGCGAGCGCGCCGGTCGCGATCGATCCCGCCGCCCCGCCATGGCTCGCGAAGGCGGGCACGGGCACCTCGAACCGCCCGGCGAGGTTCAGCGTGATCGCAAAGGTCAGCGCGATCAGCAGCACGACGATGCGCGGGTCCTGCAACTGGAACGCCCAGCCGACCGCCGATCCACCCGCGCGCAGCGCCAGGATCAGCGCCCCCAGTCCGACGCACATCAGCACCGTGCCCAGCATATAGCCCAAGGCATCGATCCGCGCCGCACGCTCGTCCGATCCGCCGCGCGCCAGATGCAGCGCCTTCAGGCTCAGAATCGGGAAGACGCACGGCATCACGTTCAGGATCAGCCCGCCCAGCACCGCGCCGGCAAAGGCGAGCAGCGCCGCCATCCAGCCACTACGATCGTCGGGCGACGCCACCACGCCGGGCTTGGCGGTTACGCTCAGCCCCAGATCACGGCCGATGCGCAGCACGCCCGCAATGTCGCCCTTCGGCGCGCCCTCGGTGGTCAGCAGCAACCGATCGCCGTCGCGCGTCACGCTCTGCGGCGCGGCATATTTCACCATGTCAGGGCCATAGGGGAAGAAGGCGACGTCAGAGACTTTGGCCGCGGCGGGCAGCGGCACCGCCATCACCAGCTTGCCGTCCTTCACCTGATAGGTCGCGGCGGCATCCAGCGGCTTGGGGATCGCCGCACGCCAGCGGTCGAAGTCGGCGCCATGCGACGGTGCGCCATCCCCGATCGTGAGGTCCAGGCTCAGCGCCTGCGCCTCGGGCACGCAGATCGTGTCGGTGCAGACGAGATAGTTGATCGCCAGCCGCACCGGCAGCTTGGTGCCCTTGGCCAGCCCCGCCGGCACTCGCAGCGTCGCGAGCGGCGCATAGGGCGCCTCGTACACGTAATTCATCAGCCCCGCGACGACGAGCGTCGAGGGCACCGGCCATTGCAGGTCGAGCGCGGCGGTCACGCCCTTGGGCAGCGTCCATTGCAGCGCGGGCGCGAACCCCGCATCGCCCGGATTGCGCCAATAGCCGTGCCAGCCCTTTTCAGGCTGCGTCGCGATCGCGATCGTCAGCGCCTGCCCAGCCCGCGGGCTGTCGCTCTCCGGCACCAGCTGCATGGCCAGGTGCGGCGCACCGCCCGCGGGGGCGAGGTCCGCCGTCGCCGGCACCGCCCACAGGCTCGCCAGAATCGTCATCAGCGCGCAACACAGTGCGCGCATCGCCACCACCGCCGTTCGCGGCTTGCCCATTCTTGCCCGATCCATCGCCGCCCGTCATAGCGGCGGCGGTTTCGTAACACGAGTACCCTCGATGAAAGCGCTGATCGCCGCCGCCCTGTTCGCCACCGCCGCCGCGCCGGCGATCGCCCAAACCGCGCCCGCGCCGGGCTTTCGCCCCGAACCGAGCCCCGCGCCCCGCATCCCGACATCCACCCCGGCTCCCGGCGCGACCAGCACCGCGCTAAAGACGCCGCCAAAGCTGATCGTCGCCATCTCGGTCGATCAATTCTCCGCCGACCTGTTCCAGCAATATCGCAACCACTTCACCGAAGGCTTTGCGCGCCTGCTGACCGGCGTCGTCTTCCCGTCGGGCTATCAGAGCCATGCCGCGACCGAGACGTGCCCCGGCCATTCGACGATCCTCACCGGCATGCGCCCGGCGCACACCGGCATCGTCGCCAACAACTGGGTCGAGCAAAACATCGCCCGCGCCGACAAGATCGTCTATTGCACCGAGGACGAAACCGTCCCCGGCACCGACCACGAACATTATGTCGTTAGCGACAAGCATCTGAAGGTGCCGACGCTGGGCGAGATGATGAAGGCCGCCGATCCGCGCACTCGCGTCGTCTCGGTCGCGGGCAAGGATCGCGCCGCGGTGATGATGGGCGGCCACAAGGTCGACGAACTCTGGTGGTGGGACGGCAAGACCTATTCCAGCTACGCTGGACGGCCCGTGCCCCGCGCCGTCCAGCGCGGCCGCGACGCTGTGGCGGCGCTGGTCGCCAAGCCCCAGGAACCGCTGCCGCTGCCCTCTTATTGCGAGGCACTCGACCGGCCGATCACGGTGGCGGGCAAGGTCTACGGCCAGGGCCGCTTCGCGCGCGCGGCGGGTGACCTCAAAGGCTTCCGCGTCTCGCCCGCCAGCGATGCCGCAGTGTTCGCGATCGCCGCGGGGCTGATCCAGGACATGGGCCTCGGCAAGGGGCCGCAGACCGACATCATCGATATCGGCGCGTCGGCGACCGACTATATCGGCCATGCGCTCGGCACGCAGGGCACCGAAATGTGCATCCAGATGGACCAGCTCGATCACACCTTGGGCAGTTTCCTCAACACGCTCGACAGCTGGGGCATCGATTACGAGGTCGTGCTGACCGCCGATCACGGCGCGCACGACATGACCGAACGCCAGCAGCAGCATGCGATGCCGATGGAGGAGCATGTCTCCGGCGACGCCTCGATCAAGGTGGTGAATGCCGCGCTGATGCGCGAGTTCGGCCTCACCGTCCCTGCGCTGGTCGGCGCGGAGGGCGACGTCTATCTCGGCAAGGACCTGCCCGCCGCGCTGCGCCCGCGCGTGCTGGCAGAGGCGCAGAAGCGCTTCGCCGCCATGCCGCAGGTCGCCGGCGCCTTCACCCGCGCACAGATCGCCGCCACGCCCTTCGCCACCACGCCGCCTGAAAACTGGACGCTGCTGGAACGCGCGCGCGCCTCGTTCAACCCGGACGTGTCGGGCGACCTGCTCGTCCTGCTCAAACCGCGCGTGACGACGATCGAGGAGCCGAAGGAAGGCTATATCGAAACGCATGGGTCTCCCTGGGATTACGACCGCCGCGTGCCGATCCTGTTCTGGCGCAAGGGCATCGCCGGCTTCGAACAGCCGCTGTCGGTGGAAACGGTCGACATCGCGCCCACGCTCGCGGCGACGATCCATCTGCCGGTAAAGGGCCTCGACGGCCGCTGCCTGGACCTCGACCCCGGCACCGGCGATACCTGCGCACGATGACGACCCCGCGTTTGCCCCTCCACTCGCCCGAAATCCTCCGTCACCCCGGACTTGTTCCGGGGTCCACCCAGCCGCGGGGGCAGCGTCCGAGCCTCCAGCCATTCCCCTCGCCCCACACCCCTCGTCACCCCGGACTCGGTCCGGGGTCCACCCAGCCGCGGGGGCAGCGTCCGAGCCTCCAGCCATCCCCCTCACCGCAGAGTGGACCCCGGACCAAGTCCGGGGTGACGAAGTGGGTTGGATGGCTGGCGCTCGTCATCACAGCCGCCGCTACGCCTGCACTGGCGCAGTCCCCCATCCTGCAATCGCAGTTCATCGACCCCGCCCCGCCCTACCCACAGGCGCACGCCTCGACGATCGTCGAGCTCCCCGACGGCCAGCTCGCCGCCGCCTGGTTCGGCGGCAGCGGCGAAAGCCGGCCGGACGTGAAGATCTGGTTCGCCCGCCACAGCGCCAAGGGCTGGGACAAACCCGTCGCGGTCGCCGATGGCCGCGGCGCGGATGGCAAGCTCTACCCCACGTGGAACCCGGTGCTGTTCCAGCCCGCGGGCCATCCGCTCCATCTGTTCTAGAAGGTCGGCCCCAACCCCCGCGACTGGTGGGGCATGGTCATCACCTCCACCGACGGCGGCCGCCACTGGAGCCAGCCGACGCGCCTGCCCGATGGCATCCTGGGCCCGATCAAGAACAAGATGTTCGTGACGCGCGACGGCAGCTGGCTCGCGCCATCCAGCCGCGAAGTCGGCACGCCCGAAAAGAACCGCTGGTTCCTCAAGATGGAACGCTCCACCGATCGCGGCAAGACGTGGCAGGCGGAGGCGGAAATCCCCTCGCCGATGAATATCGAGGCGATCCAGCCGAGCGTGCTGAGCTTCCGCGACGGCCGCCTCGAACTGATCGCCCGCACCCGGCAGGGCGCGCTGGCGATGAGCTGGTCGAAAGACGACGGCAAGAGCTGGTCGCCGCTCGCCGCAATCGACCTGCCCAATCCCAATGCCGGCACCGATGCGGTGACGCTGCAGGATGGGCGCCAGCTCATCATCTACAACCACGCCGCGCACCGCCCCGACACGCCGGGCGACGGCCCGCGCTGGCCGCTCAACATCGGCCTGTCCGCCGATGGCGTCGACTGGCACAAGGCGCTGACGCTGGAATCGAAGCCGATGCCCGATGGCTACGCCTATCCCGCGGTCATCCAGACCCGCGACGGCCTGGTCCACATCACCTACACCTGGAACCGCACGCGCATCCGCTACGTCGTGGTGGACCCCAAGCAGCTGCAATAGCGCCCACCCGCCGTTCGGCCTGGGCCTGTCGAAGGGCACCTTTCCACACGGGCGACGGTGCGCGGGGATACCCGCCCTTCGACAGGCTCAGGGCGAACGGGAGGGGCTTCCTCCCTCACCGCGTCTCGAACATCCGAATCCCCGGCCCCAGCCGGTTCGCCCCCACCGCCAGTCGCTCGTGGCTCAGGTCCGCGACGAACGCCGGGTTGGTCGGCGCCCCCGGTGCCAGCCGCGCGTCATTGCCCTCGATGCGCAGCCCGGCGGACGGATAGGTCTTGGCCTCCGCCGCGACGACGATCAGGCCGCTGTGATTCTCCTTGGCGCGGCCCTGCACGAAGGTGTTGCGCGTGATCAGCCCCCGCGCGCCCTCCGGCAGGTCGATCATGTAATTGGTCTTCTGCCCCGCCGTGTCGTCGAAGCTGTTGTCGCTGATCGTCACATTGGGCACGCGCAGCTTGACGTAATGCCCGCCGCGCCCGCGCTCGAACCGCGAATTGGTGATCGTCACCTGCCCGCGATTGGCGAGGTAGATGCTGTGCGCGCAATCGGGCGTCTCGTCGCACTGGCCGAGGCCGGAAAAGGTCGCATGGTCGATCCGGATGCGCTGCCCGGTCGGCTCGCCGCCCAAGATGCCTTCCTGGCTGTCGAGGAACATGGAGTTGGTAACCGTCAGGTCGCCCATTTCGGTGCGGATCCCTGCGCCATTGCCGTCCGGCACGCGATAGCCGCGGAACACGAGGCCATCGACCGTCGATCCCTGTCCGCGCAGCACCAGCCCGGCCTTGTCCTCGCACGCGGTCTTTTCGAAGATCGCGGTGCCCGGCTGCGCGGCGCGGAAGGTGATGCGCCCGCCCTGCTGCACCGCGCATTGCCGGTATACGCCGGGCGCGATGCGGATCGTTCCCGTCCCCATGCGGATCGACGACACCGCCTCCTGCAGATCGGTGAAACCCTGCCCCGTCTCGACGACGGTGAACGGCGCCTGCTGCTGGGCAAAGGCGGGGCTGGCGACGAGGGCGAGCGCGATCAGGGTACGGGTCATGGCCGCAATCCTGCCGCCCGCCCGCGCGCCGCGCCAGCGCCAATCGCGGTTAATGGATCGCCCCGTTCTTTCATGGGGTTAGCGGACACAGAACGTGTCCCAGCGCGGGTCAGAAAAAGCATTGCGGACGCGGATGGGAGGGGGCAACAAACATGCCGCAGCGCGTCGGGGGGACACGCCGCACCGGGGATATTGTCCAATCATGCACGCGATGTCGGCGACCGAGGTGTTCCTCCTCGCCATCCTGATCATCTTCACCCTGCCCTATGCCGTGTGGCGGCTGGGGCGGACCGATTATTGGGCGCCGCTGGTCGTCGTGCAGATCATCGGCGGCATCCTGCTCGGGCCAGGCATCCTCGGCGCGATCTTCCCCGATTATTACGCCTTCGTCTTCGCGCCCGCGACGATGGGGGCGCTGAACGGCATCGCCTGGTGGTCGGTGATGCTGTTCGTCTGGGTGGCGGGCCTGGAGCTCGACGTCGGCGAGGCGTGGCGGCGGCGGCGCGAAACGGGCGTCACCGCCGGCCTCGCCTTGGGCGTGCCGCTAATCGCGGGCAGCCTCGCCGCGCTCGTCATCCTGCGCTATCCCGGCTGGCGCGGGCCGAGCGGTGCGAACTGGCAGGTGGTGCTCGGCATCGGCATGGCCTGCGCCGTCACCGCGCTCCCCATCCTCGTGCTGCTGATGGAAAAGCTCGCCATCCTGCGCGCGCCACTGGGCCAGCGCGTGCTGCGCTACGCCAGCCTCGACGATATCGCGATCTGGGGCGTGCTCGCGCTGATCCTGCTCGACTGGGAGCGCGTCGGGCGGCAGGCGGGCTTCCTGATCGGCTTCGCCGTCGCGACCTGGGCGGTCCGCAAGCTGCTGCGAGCGCTGCCGGAAAACGATCGCTGGTACGTCGGTCTGATCTGGCTCGCCCTTTGCGCCTTCGCCGCCGACTGGGCCGGCCTGCACTTCATGGTCGGCGCGTTTCTGGCCGGCGCGGTGCTCGACGCGCATTGGTTCGGCGAGGCGCGAATGGACCGGTTCCGCGGCACGATCCTGCTCGCGGTGATGCCCGTCTATTTCCTGTCGACCGGCCTCAAGACGCAATGGGGCATGGGCGGCGCATCGGTGTTCGCGGTCGCCGCGCTGCTGCTCGCCGCGTCGGTGGGCGGCAAGCTCGCCGGCATTCACCTGGCGGGCCGCATCCTCAAATGGCCGAAGGGCGATGCCAGCGCGATCGGCTGGCTGCTCCAGACCAAGGCGCTGATCATGATCATCTTCGTCAACATCCTGTTGGACAAGAAGATCATCACCAGCGAAACCTTCACCGCGCTGCTGCTGATGGCGGTCGCCAGCACGATGCTGACCATCCCCGTCGTCGCCCCGCAACTCCGCCGTAATCCCGGCCTCGCAAAACGCGGATTCTAGCGCCCCCGTCATCCCGGCCCTGAGCCGGGATCCCGCTTCTGCTCGGGCAAACGAAAGCGGGACCCCGGATCACGTCCGGGGTGACGGAAGAATTGTTGGCGTCCCTCACCGGTTCGGCGGGAAATCCCGGAACGCGTCGTTGGGCCAGATGAAATTGTGATAGGTCAGCATGGCGCTGAACGACAGCGCCTCGACCTGGTGCCACCAGCCCACCGGCATGAACAGCGCATCGCCGGGGTGGATATCGACATGATAGCAGCGCGCCGAGAGCACCTCGGGATATTGCGCCACCTTGTCGTCGCTCATGATGTCGTGGACGTCGCTGAACACGAAGTCATTGTTGGCGAGCTTCGACGTCTCGTCGGGCGGCAGCAGGAACAGGCGCTTGGTGCCCATCAGCTGCACCAGCAGATTGTTGTTGAGGTCGTGATGCAGCGGCGTGAACGTGCCCTTCGGCCCGATCCAGATGCTGCCGATCCGTTCGTCCAGGAACGGCACCGGCCCGAAATCGCCCATCAGCGGCTGTAGCGCCACCGTATTGGCGACGTTGTTATAGGCGGTGATATAGGCGTCGTTGCCGGTGTCGGCGCTCGTCACCATGTCGATATAGGCGTCGAACGGCATGGTCCGCGTATGGCGCGTCTTGGCGATCTCGAAATCGGGGGCGCTGTTGCGGCCACCCTGATAGGTGATCTCCGCCGACCCCACCTTGCGCGCCAGCTTCTTGGTCGTCCACTGGCGCACCGCCGGCCATTTCGCCGCCAGCCCTTCGATCACCACCGGAATGCCCGGCGCGTAGAACAGGTCGAGGAACGTCTCCGCCGACACCGGCCCGCGGATGCGCGGCACCGCGGTCAGCACCGGGCTCAGCGCCTGCTGGCGCTGGCGCGTCCGCACCCGCCACGCATCGCGCTCCGCGGCGACCGAGGCGAAGCCCGGCAGCGCGACACTGCCCGGCACGGGTGGAAGCTGGAGGCACATATGGCAACGTCCCTTGGCGTATACGGGCACGCCCTGCGGCACGCCCTTCCTCGCCGCTGCCTATCGGGAAGTGGTTAACAATCCGGTAGCCATAGGCAACCGCAATTCCTCCCCCGCCAGGGCGCATCGGGATGAACGGCCCCCGGCCGTTCAAGATCATGCCGGGGGCATGATCGACCCGATGCGGTGGCGCCGCCGAAGGCGGTGACGGAGGGGGCGGACAGGCACGTCTCCGATAATCGGGCGCGCCCTTGCCTCCCCCTCCGTCATGCCTACGGCATGCCACCTCCCCCTGGCGGGGGAGGAATTAACATACCGCACTCGCCGCCGACCTCGCCTCAATCCAAATTCGGCCGCAGCCAGCGCGTCGCCTGCTCCACCGACACGCCGCGCCGCGTGGCGTAATCCGCCACCTGATCCTCGCCGATCCGCGCCACGCCGAAATATTCCGCCTGCGCATGGCCGAAGTAGAAGCCGCTCACCGCCGCGGTCGGCAGCATCGCGAAGCTGTCGGTCAGCTCCAGCCCGGCATTGCCCTGCGCGTCGAGCATCTCGAACAGCGTCACCTTCAGCGAATGTTCGGGGCACGCCGGATAGCCCGGTGCCGGCCGGATGCCGCGATACTGTTCGCGGACCAGCGCCTCGTTGGTCAGCTGCTCGCCCGGCGCATAGCCCCACAAGTCGGTGCGGACATGCGCGTGCAGCCGCTCCGCGAACGCCTCGGCCAGACGATCCGCCAGCGCTTTGAGCAGGATGTCGTTGTAATCGTCGTTGTCCGCCTTGAACCGCGCCAGATGCGGCTCGATGCCGTGGATGCCGACCGCAAAGCCGCCCATCCAGTCGCCCGCCGGATCGATGAAATCGGCGAGGCACATGTTGGCGCGGCCCTCACGCTTGGCGATCTGCTGGCGCAGGAACGGCAGCCGCACGCTTGCTTCCTGCGTGCGGTCGAGGTTCGGGATCTGGAAGCCTTCGGGAATGGCCGCGCCATCGGGGCTGCGATGCGCCTCGCGATGCTGCGTATAGACCCACACGTCGTCGTCATGACGATGGCACGCCCACAGCCCCGCGACGCCGCGCGCGGTCAGCCACTTCTCCGCGACGATCCGGTCGAGCATCGCCTGCGCATCGGCATACAGGCTGCTCGCGCTCTCGCCGACCACCTCGTCGGTCAGGATCGCCGGGAAGTTGCCGGCAAGCTCCCACGCGCGGAAGAACGGCGTCCAGTCGATATACGCCCGCAGGTCGGCGAGGTCCCAGTCGTCGAACACATGCACGCCCGGCTGCGCCGCCGCCGGCGCCTTCAACGCCATGTCGACGCTGAGCCCCCGCGCCCGCGCCTCGGACAGCGGCAGCAGGTCGTTCTGCCCCTTGTTGGCGCGCGCGATCCGCACCTTCTCATAATCCTCGGCAACGCCGGCGACATAGGCATCGCGCTGCGTATCGCTGACCAGCGTCGTCGCGACGCCGACCGCGCGGCTGGCGTCGAGCACATGGACGATCGGCCCGTCATAGGCCGGCGAGATGCGCAGCGCGGTATGCACCTTCGACGTCGTCGCGCCGCCGATCAGCAGCGGCATCGACATGCCGGCGCGCTTCATCTCTTCGGCCACCGTCACCATTTCGTCGAGCGACGGCGTGATGAGGCCGCTGAGGCCGATCATATCGGCGTCATTCTCGTTCGCCGCCTCGAGGATCTTCGACCACGGCACCATCACGCCCAGGTCGACCACCTCGAAGCCGTTGCACTGGAGCACGACGCCGACGATGTTCTTGCCGATATCGTGGACGTCGCCCTTCACGGTCGCGAGCACGATCTTGCCCTTGCCCTTGGCGCCGGGCTCCTTCGCCGCCTCGATGAAGGGCAGCAGGTGCGCCACCGCCTTCTTCATCACGCGCGCGGACTTCACCACCTGCGGCAGGAACATCTTGCCCGATCCGAACAGGTCGCCGACGACGTTCATCCCGTCCATCAGCGGGCCTTCGATCACCTCGATGGGGCGCGCGAACGCCTGGCGGCATTCCTCGGTATCGTCGACGACATGCGCGTCGATGCCCTTCACCAGCGCATATTCCAGCCGCTTGACGACCGGCAGGCTGCGCCATTCCGCCGCCGCCTTCTCCGCCACCGCATCGGTGCCGCGGAATCGCTCGGCCAGCGCGACCAGCCGGTCGCCCGCCTCGGGATCGCGGTTGAGGATGACGTCCTCGCACGCGGTGCGCAGTTCGGGATCGATCGTGTCGTACACGTCGAGCTGCCCGGCGTTGACGATGCCCATGTCCATGCCCGCGGGGATCGCGTGGTACAGGAACACCGAATGCATCGCGCGGCGCACCGGCTCGTTACCGCGGAAGCTGAACGACAGGTTGGAGAGCCCGCCCGAGATATGGACGTGCGGGCAGCGCGCCTTGATTGCCTTGCACGCCTCGATGAAGTCGACGCCGTAATTGTTATGCTCCTCGATCCCAGTCGCCACCGCGAAGATGTTGGGATCGAAGATGATGTCTTCGGGCGGGAAACCGATGCCCATCAACAGGTCATAGGCGCGCGCGCAGATCTCAACCTTGCGGTCTTTGGTGTCCGCCTGGCCCACCTCGTCGAACGCCATCACGACCACCGCGGCGCCATAGGCCATGCAGCGCTTGGCATAGTGAAGGAACGACGCCTCGCCCTCCTTCATGCTGATCGAATTGACGATCGGCTTGCCGCTGACGCACTTCAGCCCCGCCTCGATCACGCTCCATTTGGAGCTGTCGATCATGATCGGCACGCGCGCGATATCGGGTTCGGCGGCGATCAGCTTCAGGAAGGTCGTCATGGCATGCTCGGCGTCGAGCAGGCCTTCGTCCATGTTGACGTCGACCACCTGCGCGCCATTTTCGACCTGCTGGCGCGCAACCTCGACCGCGCGCGTATAGTCGCCCGCCATAATCATCTTCTTGAACGCCGCCGATCCGGTGACGTTGGTGCGCTCGCCGATATTGACGAACTGGGCAGAGGAATTGGTCATCGTCTTTTCTTCCAATCCTCCCCGCTCGCGGGGAGGGGGACCGCTCGGCGAAGCCGAGGGGTGGAGGGGGCTCTCCACCAGCGATATCGTGTGTGGAGAACCCCCTCCACCATACTGCGCATGGTCCCCCTCCCCGCAGGCGGGGAGGATTGGGATCACGCTGCCATCGTAAACGGCTCCAGGCCCGCCAGCCGCGTCCGCACCGGCGGCGTCGGGATCGTGCGCGGCGCAACGCCGCGCGCCATGTCCGCGATCGCCTTGATATGCGCCGGCGTCGATCCACAGCAGCCGCCCAGCACGTTGACCTGCCCCGCGCTCGCCCATTCGCCGACCAGCCCCGCGGTCGTCGACGGCGCCTCGTCATACGCGCCCAGCTCGTTGGGCAAGCCCGCATTGGGATAGACCATGATCAACGTGTCGCACGTCTCGCTCAGCGTCTTCACGTGCGGTCGCAGCTGCTCCGCGCCGAACGAACAGTTCAGCCCGATCGTCACGGGCTTGGCATGCCGCACCGCATGCCAGAACGCCTCGACCGTATGGCCCGACAGGTTGCGCCCCGACAAATCGGTCAGCGTCATCGACAGCATCAGCGGCAGGTCGCGCCCCAGCGCCTCGGCCGCGTCCAGCGTCGCCATGATCCCCGCCTTGGCGTTCAACGTGTCGAACACCGTCTCGATCAGGATGAAGTCCGCGCCGCCCTCGACCAGCGCATCGATCTGCTCGCGATACACCTCCTTCAGGTAATCGAAGTCGATCTCGCGATAGCCGGGATCGTTGACGTCGGGGCTCAGCGACAGCGTCTTGTTGGTCGGCCCAATCGCGCCGGCAACGAAGCGCGGGCGGCCATCCTTCGCCTGGAATTCGTCGGCGATGCGACGGGCGAGCTTCGCGCTCTCGACGTTGATCTCGCGCACCAGATGCTCGGCGCCATAATCGGCCTGGCTGATCCGGTTCGCCGAGAAGGTGTTCGTCTCCGCGATATCCGCTCCCGCCTCGAAATAGGCGCGATGGATCGCCTCCGGCACCTCGGGCTTGGTCAGCGCCAGGATGTCATTGTTGCCCTTCTGGTCGTGGGACAGCCCCAAAGTGCCGGCATAATCGGCCTCCGAAAGCTTCCAGTTCTGGATTTCGGTGCCGAACGCCCCATCGGTGATCAGGATGCGCTTGGCGGCTTCGCCCAGGAAGGTGTCGCGTATGGTCATCAAAGTCCGTCCTAAAACTAGTCCTCCCCCGCCAGGAGGAGGTGGCGCCGCGAAGCGGTGACGGAGGGGGCGGTAAGCGGGAGACCCGTCATCCAGTCCGCCGCTTGCCGCCCCCTCCACCATTCGGCTGGCGCCGAATGGTCTCCCTCCCCCTGCCGGGGGAGGACTTTCCTTCACGCCGCCGCCGCGTCCTGCATCGGCTTCGCCCGCACGCCCAGCAGGTGGCAGATCGCGAACGACAGCTCCGCCTTGTTGAGCGTGTAGAAGTGCAGCGACTTGCAGCCACCCGCGTACAATTTGCGGCTCAGCTCCGCCGCCAGCGTCGCTGCCACCAGCTGCCGCGCGGCGGGATGATCCTCCAGCCCGTCGAACAGCCGCGCCAGCCACGCCGGCACCTCGGTGCCGCACATCTTGCTCATGCGCACGACGCTGGCGAAGTTGGTGACCGGCATGATCCCCGGCACGATCTCCGCGGTGATCCCGGCGGCGGCCACCTTGTCGCGATAGCGGAAGAAGGTTTCGGGCTCGTGGAAGAATTGCGTGATCGCGCGCGTCGCACCCGCATCGATCTTGGCCTTCAGATTGTCCAGATCCGCCGCGACGCTCACCGAATCCGGATGGCATTCGGGATAGGCCGCCACCGAAATCTCGAACGGATGCAGCCGCTTCAGCCCCGCGACCAGCGCGGCGGCATTCTCATAGCCGCCCGGATGGCTCTCGAACTTCGCGCCCGCCGCGGGCGGATCGCCGCGCAGCGCGACGATGTGGCGCACGCCCGCCGCCCAATAATCCTCGGCGACCTGATCGATCTCCGCCCTGGTCGCCTCGACGCAGGTCAAATGCGCCGCCGCCGCCAGGCTCGTCTCGCGCTGGATGCGCGCGACGGTGGCGTGCGTGCGCTCGCGCGTCGAGCCGCCCGCGCCATAGGTGACGGACACGAAGCTGGGGCCGAGCGGCTCCAGCGTGCGCACCGCTTCCCACAATTGCTCGTCCATCTTCTCCGTCTTGGGCGGGAAGAATTCGAACGACACGTCCAGATGGCCGCCCACGTCCGCGTACAGCGGTGCCTTCAGCGCGATCTGCGCCTCTTCCAGCTGGTTCACCGAAATCGTCATGCCGCTCTTACCTCACGCAGGCTGGCGCCGGACTTGCGCCCCAGCCATAAAGTCACCGTCAATTCGCCGCCGCCCAGCGTCTCCGTCCGGGCGAGGGCGAGCCCCGCATTGCCGAACCAGCCCGCGATCTGATCGTCCGCAAAGCCCAGCCGCGTATGCGCGTTGCGCGTGCGCAGCTCCTCGCGGTCGTGCGGCGCGAAATCGACGATCAGCAGCCGCCCGCCCGGCCCCAGCACGCGCGCCGCCTCGGCGATCGCCGCGCCCGGTTGCTGCGCGAAATGGAGCACGTGGTGCAGGATCGCGACATCCGCCGCGCCATCCGCCATCGGCAGCGCATACAGGTCCGCCTGGCGCAATTCGGTGTTGGGCCGGTCGTGCAGCTTCGCCCGCGCCAGCCGCAGCATCTCCGACGACCGGTCGATGCCCAGCGCGCTGTCCGCCTGGTCGCCGAACAGCTCCAGCATCCGCCCTGTGCCCGTACCGATATCGATCAGGCTGCCGAGCGGCCCGGTGCCCAGCACCGCCGCCATCGCCGCCTCGACCTCGCTCTCGGCGACGTGGAGCGATCGGATCGCGTCCCATTCGCCGGCATGCCCCTCGAACCACGCCGCTGCGCTCGACGCGCGATCGGCGCGCACCGCGGCCAGGCGCGCGGCATCCGCCACCGCCCAATGATCGGGCTCATATTGCGTCCAGGCGTCGATCGCGCCCGCGACCGGCTGCGTCGCCGCCGCCTCGCCCAGCGCCACGAAGACCCAGCTGCCCTCCTTGCGCCGTTCGGCAAGGCCCGCATCGCACAGGATTTTCACGTGCCGGCTGACCCGCGGCTGGCTCTGCCCCAGCACCTGTGCCAGTTCGCCCACCGACAGCTCCATCGTGCGCAGCAGAGAGAAGATGCGCAGCCGCGTCGCGTCGGCAAGGGCACGGAAGATGTCGAGTGCATGGGCCATGATCGCATCAACATATAAAGATATCTTTATATGCGGTCAACGCGGACCGAAACGGTCGCAAAGGCGTTTGCGGCGGGTTAGACGTTTTCCCTGGGAGACCCGATTCATGAAGCGCCTGCTGATCCTCGCCGCCCCGCTCGCCCTTGGCGTCGCCGCCTGCAGCCAGAATGCGCAGGACCAGACCGCCGAAGCCGGCAATGCGATCGCCGCTGACGCCGCCGCGACCACGCGCAACGCGGTCAGCGATGTCGACGCCGCCACCGACGAAGCCTTCGGCTCGGCCGAACGCCACCTCGATAACGCGGGCAACGCGATCGATCGCGCCGCCGACCGTGCCGACGCACGCGCTGATCGTGCTGGCGAAAACATCGACCGCGGGCTCGACCGCGCCGGCCGGTCGATCAGCAACGCCGCCGATCGCGCCGCTGACGCCACCGGCAACACACTGGAACGCGCCGGCCGCGCGCTGAAGGACTAAGGCGAAGCGCCAAGCGTGTCAGTCCTCCCCCGCCAGGGGGAGGTGGCGCCGCGGAGCGGTGACGGAGGGGGCGGTAAGCGAAACATTGGTTGGCGTTTCCTCCTCCTCCGTCATGCCTTTGGCATGCCACCTCCCCCTGGCGGGGGAGGAATGAATATCAACCGCATCAACACACCGGGGGAATTGAGCGCCACATGTCGAACCGGATCGCCACTGCGCTCATCCCCCTGTTGCTCTCCGCATCGCTCGCCGCCTGTTCGGGCGGCAGCGACGATCCCCGCACGGTGACGCCCGATGAAGCCGCGCAACTGAACGACGCCGCCGCGATGCTCGACGCCAACAGCATCGATCTCGACGCGGTCAGCGACGACGCCGCGAACGACACCCAGCCCGCCGCCAACCCGCCCGCCGCCAACCAAATGGACGCCTCATGACCCAGCAGCGCCGCCTCGGCTCCACCGACCTCCGCATTGCGCCGCTGGTGCTCGGCGGCAATGTCTTCGGCTGGACCGCCGACCGGGACGCCAGCTTCGCCGTCCTCGACGCCTTCGTCGCGGGCGGCGGCACGATGATCGACACCGCCGACGTCTATTCGGCCTGGATCGACGGCCACAAAGGCGGCGAATCGGAAAGCATGATCGGCGACTGGCTGCGCCACAGCGGCAAGCGCGACGACGTGCTGATCGCAACCAAGGTCGGCATGATGCCCGGCGAAGGCGGCGAAAAGCTCGCCCCCGCCCGCATCGTCGCCGCCGCCGAAGCCTCGCTCAAGCGCCTCGGCACCGACCGCATCGACCTCTATTACGCGCACCAGGACGACGACACAGTCCCGCAGGAGGCGGTGCTCGAAGCCTTCGGCACGCTGATCGACGCCGGCAAGGTCCGCGTCCTCGGTGCCTCCAACTTCCACGCCGCGCGCCTCAAGTCGGCGGTCGACCTCGCCAAGGCCAGCGACCTGCCCCGCTACCACGTGCTCCAGCCCGAATATAACCTCGTCAGCCGCCACAAATTCGAAGGCGAGTTGCAGGATTACTGCGTCACCGAAAACATCGGCGTCCTCCCCTATTACGGCCTCGCCTCCGGCTTCCTCACCGGCAAGTACCGCACCAAGGACGACCTCACCCAAAGCGTCCGCGGCGGCCGCATGGGCGAATTGCTGGAGGGCAAAGGCGCCGCCGTCCTAGCCGCAATGGACCAGGTGGCCGACGAAACCGGCGCCACCCACGCCCAGATCGCGCTGGCGTGGCTGATCGCGCAAGAAGGCGTAACGGCCCCCATCGCCAGCGCGACCAGCGTGAAGCAGCTGGAGGATTTGCTGCCGGCGATGGAGCTGGACCTGAGCAAGGAGCAGCTGGAACGACTGACCGACGCGGGGGCGTAACCTCGCCCACCGCGGCGCCTTTCAATGCCCCCCCTAAAGTGTGCCGCTTTTGTTTGTTCCGACCCGGACCGTTGTCTCGCGACGACGAATATACCTTGCGACGCAATATGTCGGGTTCGCCCGAACCCGCGGTGTATCATGAGCAATACTATTGCGTCAGGTCATGGCTGGTTCGCAACCGACGTCATAACCGCGATGCGATCCTTTGCGACTGTGACCGTGGTTGGCCGATCGACATGAAGTGTTAGGCCTTCGGTGGATAAGTTGAGGCTGTCGAGCGAGTGGGTTCCGGGCGTCAAAGCGTCCAGCGTCGGGAGCTTCACCTGCGGATTGAGGGAAATGGTGTACGTCGTGACGAGCGGCTCTCCAGGTTTCGATGGCGCTCTCTCAGACATCACGGAGTAGCCCTTAAGCGCAAGCTTTATACCCGGCTGCTCAACCTGAAAGTTATTGACATCCAGAAATGCCATGGCCGACTTTCCGACGGCTATCATCTGCTTCGTGCTGCTAAACTCCTGACCATCCGCCAATCGACTACGGGGAATCGATATAGAAAGAACGAGATGACGCGAGCCTAAACGCATGAAATCTGCCGGACTCTCCAATGTTTTCGGCGCCGCGGCCAATGCCGCTTTCATGTCGAGCAAAATCTGTCCGGCGCCATAAGTCGTCTGCGCTGTCTGAGCGAGGCGCGTTCTTTCGTCACCGTCTGTGAAGCCCACGGTCTTTTCGAGCAGCATATCGAGCGGCTCCCCGCTTTGAACGCGTGCTTTCCAGTCCGTTGAGCCGAGTCGATCGAGTAGCAGGGCGATTGCTCCACCAACGTCATAAGCGCGCGTGCGAAACCAGTTACCGCTGTACGACCCCTTCGCATTGGCGAACAAGTTGCGACGCAAACCGGTCGCCAGCTGAGTAGCGACGCTACCATCTTTTCCGGTCAGCACAATGGCGGCAGCTTTGAAGCCCACGTACTGGGCCGTTCCTTCTAGGCGTTCGAAGTACCGTTCTTTGCCGACGATTGCTTCTCCCAACGTGGTCTCCCGGATTCGCCTGAGGGCCACATACTGTCGTGACAGCTCCGTCCGCTTCGCAGCCGTTTGCGCAAGGATAGCATCAGCCAGCACGCGCCTTTCCAGTTCAGCGGCTGCGGTAAAGCTGGCCCGATCCGTGATCTCTGTCAGATCAACATAGTCCCCTCCGTATCGCCGATCTTTCTTGTCGAAAGCGTCGTGCTGGAAGTCATGGAACTGTTCATGGAACAGCGTCTCGACAGCTAGTGGCCAATCGTTCTTGACCGTCATCATCATCATATTCGGTGTGCCCGCGGGATAGTCGAACACGAAGTCCGAATCCGCTCCCGGCAGCTTGCCGGCGCGATAGGTCACATTGCGTGGTTGCCCATCGGCGCCGACCAAAACGGCGCCGGAGGACGGGTCGTAGAGGATGAAGCCCTGATTTTCAGGCCAATACCCAGGCCATATCCGCGAAAGCTCCCCGGAATGATCGAGTATGAGGCTGGCCTTGCTACGTAAATCAGCTGGCGGATTGCGAACATCGCTCTGAAAAGCCATGATAAACGGCACCATCAGAGTTGCCGCCATCCATCCGTACCGGTTCCGAGCCCGCATGTTTCCCCCGATGTGGCGTGGGGATACAATTTATCATGACGACCTAATCGGTCAACACAAGAATACGATCCTTTCAGAAATCATACCGCCGATAAATTGTTTTGCACAGTGCACGTAATTGACACTTAATCCATTTTTATCCGTCAGGTCTATGACACGGTAATAGTTAGCTGCATCTCCGCCCGTTGGTTAGGCATCATATAATCGAGCCGAAAGTGGCAACATGATCGATCTTGGATATTCTTCGATGAATCGGTCGGTGATGACCGCGGTTGTGTCTCACTTCGCTCGAACGGCAAATCAGATAGCACGGCGAAGCTCTTTTCTACACGGAACAAATGTGAAGCACTCAACCCCGCACCGACTCGGCGCACCGCTCTTTCTCTCCCCACCCGCGGGGATCGCATACACAAAACCGCCCGCCGGATGACCCGGTCGGGCGGTGATAGAGGCGCCATCCGGCGCACGCGCCGGGGAAGGCATCCGGGACGTTACATACCGTCCACTTCGTCCACTTCCACGAGGCAAAACGGCCCCCGCACCGTCGGGCACGGAGGCCGCGGGGGTTACGCCGCGAATTGGTTCATCGTGTTGTGGACGCCGCCGGCCTTCAGCGCGGCCTCGCCGGCGAAATATTCCTTATGGTCGTCGCCGATGTCGCTGCCCGACATGTTCTGGTGCTTCACACAGGCGATGCCTTCGCGGATTTCGCGGCGCTGCACGCCCTTGACGTAGCCGAGCATGCCCTCGTCGCCGAAATAGGCCTTGGCGAGGTTGTCGGTGCTCAGCGCCGCGGTGTGATAGGTCGGCAGCGTGATCAGGTGGTGGAAGATACCCGCCCGCGCCGCCGCATCCTTCTGGAAGGTGCGGATACGCTCGTCGGCCTCGTCCGCCAGCGGCGTACCGTCGTAATCGACGCTCATCAGCCGCGCGCGGTCGTACGCCGACACGTCCTTGCCCGCTTGCGTCCAGGCGTCGAACACCTGCTGTCGGAAATTGAGCGTCCAGTTGAAGCTGGGGCTGTTGTTGTAGACTAGCTTGGCGTTCGGCACGACCTCGCGGATGCGGTCGACCATCGACGCGATCTGTTCGATGTGCGGCTTCTCCGTCTCGATCCACAGCAGGTCGGCGCCGTTCTGGAGCGACGTGATGCAGTCGAGCACGCAGCGGTCCGCCCCCGTCCCCTCGCGGAACTGGAACAGGTTCGACGGCAGGCGCTTGGGCCGCAGCAGCTTGCCCTCGCGCGTGATCACGACGTCGCCGTTGCCGACCTGGGTCACGTCGATCTCGTCGCAGTCGAGGAAGGCGTTATACTGGTCGCCGATGTCGCCTGGCTCCTTGCTGAACGCGATCTGCTTGGTCAGGCCCGCGCCCAGCGAGTCGGTGCGCGTCACGATGATGCCGTCGTCGACGCCCAGCTCCAGGAAGGCGTAGCGGCAGGCGCGCACCTTCGCCAGGAAGTCCTCGTGCGGCACGGTGACCTTGCCGTCCTGGTGGCCGCACTGCTTCTCGTCGCTGACCTGGTTTTCGATCTGCAGCGCGCAGGCGCCCGCCTCGATCATCTTCTTGGCGAGCAGATACGTCGCCTCGGCATTGCCGAAGCCCGCATCGATATCGGCGATGATCGGCACGACATGCGTCTGGTGGTTGTCGATCGCCTGGGTCAGCCGCTGCGCCTCCACCTCGTTGCCGCTCTCGCGCGCCTTGTCGAGCTCGCGGAACAACAGACTCAGCTCGCGCGCATCGGCCTGGCGGAGGAAGGTGTACAGTTCCTCGATCAGCGCGGGCACGCTGGTCTTTTCGTGCATCGACTGGTCGGGCAGCGGGCCGAACTCGCTGCGCAGCGCCGCGACCATCCAGCCGGACAGGTACAGGTAACGCCGGTCGGTGGTGCCGAAATGCTTCTTGATGCTGATGATCTTCTGCTGCCCGATGAACCCATGCCAGCAGCCGAGCGACTGGGTGTAGGCCGCGGGGTCGGCATCGTACGCCGCCATGTCACGCCGCATGATTGCAGCGGTATAGCGGGCAATATCGAGGCCGGTCTGGAAGCGGTTCTGCAACCGCATGCGCGCGACCGATTCGGCATCGATCCCGCCCCAGGTGGCGTGGCCGCCGATCGTCTGGCGGGCGGTGCCGATCTGCTGCTGGTAGGTCATGTCGCATATCCCTCGCTGTCTGGATGCGAGAATGTGTACAGACATTGACACGGCATTTGGAGGGAAATGCGCCGCAAATCGCGTGCAAACGTCACGCCATCAGCGTTAATGCCTGTAACTTTGTATGATTATTTTCAATCAGTCTCCCGTGAAGGTGAACCCCGACACGCCCCGATCCCGCTCGTTGATTAGCAGCGCCCGCCCCGCCGGCGGCGCCGACCGCTGCGGGCAATCGGTCCGCTGGCACGCCCGGCACCCCAGGCCGATCGGCGTCGCATCGCCCTTCAGGTCGATGCCCCGCGCCACCGCCAGCGCCCCGCCCAGCTCCGCCGCCACACCGATGCCGACCGCGAACTCGGCCAGCACGCCGCCATAGCGCCGCCGCTGCGGCGTCACCGTCCGCGCAATCGTCAGCCACCGCGCCCGATCCTCGAGCTCCACCAGCTGCACCGCAAGGCTGCCCGGCCGATCGAACGCCTGGTGCAACCGCCACAGCGGGCAGCGCCCCTCCGCCTCGGCGAGCGGCGACCCACTCGCCCCGGAAAAGCGCTTCGAACACTGCCCGGCGCGATCGATGCGAATGAGAAAGAACGGCAACCCCCGGGCCCCGACACGGTGCAGCGTCGTCAGCCGGTGCGCCACCTGCTCGAACCCCGCCCCGAACCGCCGCTGCAACAGCTCCAGGTCATACCCCGTGCTCTCGCAAGCCCGCAGGAACCGGGCATAGGGCATCATCACCGCCGCCGCGAAATAGCTGGCAAGGTGCCGCCGGAACAATCGCTCCGCCGAACGGTCCGCGAACCCCGCCCCCTTGGCGAGCGCATCGATCTCCGCCCGCGCCTCGATCTGCGCCAGCTGATACGCCGCGGCAAAGGTCCGCGACGCCGAATCGAGCACTTCGCTCAGCTGCAACTGCCGAGCATGCAGGTCGAGTCGGCGCAGCAGATCGGGCATCACGTCGACGGGCAGGATGCGGATCGTCAGCTGGTGCTTGACGCGCAACCGCTCGGCGATCGCGCCGTACAGGTCGCCTGCGCCCAGCCGCAATTCGTCCGCCAGCGCCTCGGCCAGACCGTCGAGGTCCGCGAAATGCCCGCGCCACCGCTCGATCTCGCGCCGCACTTCCGCGACGGGGTCGGCGGCATCGCCGTCACGCGCCGCCCCTGCACCCAGCCGGTCGTACGCCCGCGCAAACGCCTCCGCCCCGCCCGGCGCCCCGGCGAGCCATTCGGCGATCTCGTTGCGGTCGATCTCCAGGTCGGCGAACAGCGGATCGGCCAGCCGCCGCCGCATCGCCGCTTCGCCACCCCCCGGCTCGCCCGCGGTCAGCGCGCGCGGATCGAAGTCATACGACTCGGCCAGGCGGACGAGCAGCGCCGCCGACAGAGGCCGCTGGTTGCGCTCGACGAGGTTGAGATAGCTCGGCGAAATGCCCAGCACCTCGGCCATCGCCGCCTGCGTCAGCGCCGCTTGCCGCCGGAGCCGCCGCACCGCATGCCCCGCAAACAATTTACGCTCGGCCACGCCCCACTCCCCCACGCCACACCTGCGCTACGGGATCGCAACCCCGTGCGCTTGTCATTTTGTTACAGCATGACGCGCCCGCTTGTCCATGTGGTGGACACCATGACCCCGCTGCGCATCCGGCCCCTCTCGCCGCACCCGCCCCCACCTAGCTAACGGAATTCTCGAAAGTTTCCTGGGGAGGAAAGGTGGCCGCCGGCATCTCGTATGCCGGCGGCCATTCCCGTTCAGGGGTCAGGCGATGTGGCCGCGAAACCAGTCCGCGAGCGCCACTCCTCCATCTGCCCCGACGCCAGCGCCAGCACGCCCGCAGGCAGGATGACGCCCTGCGCGCCATCGATGGCGACGACGCGCAATGCTCTCGCGGCTTGGAGTCGGTCGGCTTGTTCTTCGCCCAATTCATACCCTAGCCTCGGGAGCCGATTTACACGCTCGCGCGTACCATGCCCGCGCCATGCGGCGGCGCAACAGGGAGCGACAATGGCAGACGGGCTGACCGCGCGGATCCGCGAGAATATCGTGCTGTACGGGGCGCTCGCCGCCAATCTCGGGATCGGCGTCGCCAAGTTCGTCGCCGCGGGCATCACCGGCTCGTCGTCGATGCTGACCGAGGGCGTCCACAGCTGCGTCGACAGCGGCAATCAGGTGCTACTGCTCTACGGCCAGCATCGCGCCAAGCGCGCGCCCGACGCCGTCCACCCCTTCGGCTACGGGCGCGAGCTGTATTTCTGGGCGTTCGTCGTCGCGATCCTGATCTTCGCGGTCGGCGCAGGCGTGTCGATATATGAGGGCTATCGCCACATCATCACGCCCGAACCGTTGCTCGATCCGCTGGTCAATTACATCGTGCTCGGCATTGCGATGGCGATGGAGGGCGCGTCCTGGTTCATCGCGATGCGCGAATTCTCGAAGGCGAAGGGCAAGGCCGGCTGGTGGCGCGCGATCCGCCAGAGCAAGGACCCGGCGGGTTTCATCGTGCTGTTCGAGGATTCGGCTGCGCTCGCCGGCCTAGTCATCGCCGGCGTCGGCGTGTGGGCGAGCCATTATTTCGTCGATCCGCGTATCGACGGCGTCGCATCGATCCTGATCGGTCTGATCCTCGGCCTCGTCGCCGTACTGCTCGCGCGCGAAGCCAAGGGCCTGCTGATCGGCGAGCGCGCCGACCCGCAGGTGGTAGAGACGGTGCGCGACATCATCGCGCGCCATCCCGCCGTCACCGCCGTCAACCACGTCCGCACCATCCACACCGCGCCCGATGCGATCTTCGTCGCTGCCAGCGTCGATTTCGACGATGCCCTTACGATGGGCGCAGCCGAGACGCTGATCGAGGAGCTGGAGGACGAATTGCGCGCCGCCGTCCCGCGGCTCAGCTCGATCTATATCCGCCCCGAAAAGCGCGAGAATGCCGCGACGCTCGCGCATCCCGTCCAGGCTTAGGGGCGCGAAAATACCACGCCGCCTCAGTGTGATCTCCGTTGCCCAAGCCCCGCCGCCGCCTGTATCATCCGCGCATGGTTCGCTCCCTCCTCCGCCCGCTGCTCGCCACCGCGCTGCTGCTGTCCTCGCTGTTCGGCG
This sequence comes from Sphingomonas sp. NIC1, assembly GCF_001638925.1. NCBI lineage: Bacteria > Pseudomonadati > Pseudomonadota > Alphaproteobacteria > Sphingomonadales > Sphingomonadaceae > Sphingomonas > Sphingomonas sp. NIC1. The sequence continues at coordinate 2,126,780 of NZ_CP015521.1, read as the reverse complement.
CGGCGCCCGCCTGGGCGGCGGTGACGATCACCTTCTGGAGCCACGAACTCGGCAACAGCTTCCCGCACGCCTTCTTCACGTTGCGCGGGGTGCCGGATGCGGGCGGCGCGCCGGTCGACGCCAATTACGGCTTCACCGCCAAATCGGTGTCGCCCAAATTGCTGATGGGCACCGTGGCCGGGCGGCTCGACATTTCGAAGCCCTTCTACATCGCCGGCAGCGACGCGCAGTTCTCGGTCGTCCTCACCGACGCGCAATATAACGCCGTGCTCGGGCTGGTCGCGGCGTGGGACGAAAAGACCGGCGACGCGCATTACAACCTCAACCAGCGCAACTGCGTTCATTTCGTCAAGGAAGCCGCCCGCATCGCCGGCCTGACCGACCTCGACCGTCCGAAGCTGATGAAGAAGCCGCGATCCTACCTTCAGTCGATCGCCGAGGCGAATGCCGGGCGGGTCACGTTGGTGAAGATGCACGGCAAGGCCTATCTCGCGACGCTGCCGCCACTCACGACGACGCCCGTCGTGGCGATGCCGGTAGCGGCCACGGCTACCGCGACGACGCCGGTGACGACCGCACCATAAGCCCAAACCACCCCGTCACCCCGGACTTGGTCCGGGGTCCACTCTGCGGCGAGGGGAATGGCAAGAGGCTCCAGCCGTCCCCGTGCTGCCCGGTGGACCCCGGACCAAGTCCGGGGTGACGTCGGGGGCTGGCGCGGGGGACGGCAAGAGGCTCCAGCCTCGCCCCCGCGGCCCGGTGGACCCCGGACCAAGTCCGGGGTGACGGCGGGGGGAGGAAAGCCTGCTACGCCGGCACGATCTCCATCACATCCAGCGTCGATTGAAACCCCGGAAACGGCAGCACCAGCCGCCAGCGCGCCTCGCCGATCCGCTCGACGAAGCCCGCCATGTCGCGCCGCAGATCGCGGCCGTACGGCATCGGCCGCGCCTCGTCGCCGAGCGCCAGCGTGCCGAGGAAGATCGTCCGCGAATCGGTGCTGTCGAACAGCACGCCGCTCGCCCGCTGCACGCCATCGGTGGCGAACTGGCGCTTGGGCCCGTCCCCTTCGACCCGGCACGCCGTCCAGGCGCCGCTCAGCAGCGCGCGCGGCGGCGGCGCGGTGCCGGCGAGCCGCTCGGCACCATTGCCGCCCAGCCGATAGGTGCGGCAGCGATAGGCCCCGGGCTTCAGCATCTCGCCGCGGATCACCTGATCGGGATTGAACAGCGCCGGGTCCGCCGACAGCACCGCTGCGCCCGCCGGATCGGCACGCGCCTCTGCCAGCGCCTTCACCCAGGCATCGCGCCATTCGCGCAGGCGCTGCCGGTCCTCCACCGTCGCCACCGCGCGCCAATCGACCGCGGCCGTATCGGGGTCGCGCGCATGCGCCAGCGCCGCGCCCGCCAGCACCGTTGCGACCAGCGCCGTCGCCGTGCCCAGCCACAGGCCCCTCATGCGGCCGTCCAGCCGCCGTCGACCGACAGGTTGGCGCCGGTGATCGCCTTCGCCTCGTCGCGGCACAGGAAGACGGCGAGCGCCGCAACCTGTTCGGGCGTCACGAATTCCTTGGTGGGCTGCGCGGCGAGCAGCACGTCGTTCATCACCTGCTCGCGCGTCAGCCCGCGCGCCTTCATCGTATCGGGGATCTGCGCCTCGACCAGCGGCGTCCAGACATAGCCCGGCGAGATGCAATTGACCGTGATACCGTGCGTCGCCGTCTCCAGCGCCAGCGTCTTGGTGAGGCCCGCGATCCCGTGCTTCGCCATCACATAGGCCGACTTGTTGGGGCTCGCGACCAGGCTGTGCGCGGAGGCGGTGGTGATGATCCGCCCCCAGCCCTGCCGCTTCATGTGCGGCACCGCCGCCTTGGCGACATACCAGGCCGATAGCAGGTTGATGCGGATGATCGCTTCCATCTTGTCGTCGGGAAAGTCCTCGATCGGCGACACGTGCTGGATGCCGGCATTGTTGATCGCAATGTCGATCCGCCCCGTCTCGGCGACCGCGCGGTCGATCAGCGCCGCGATCTCGTCGGGCTTGGTCATGTCGGCCGCGTCGTACAGCGCGGTCGCGCCGCTGGTGGCCGCCAGTTCGGCGCAGATCGCCTCGATGGCATCCGCATCGCCAAAGCCATTGATGACGAGGCTCGCGCCCTCTGCCGCCAGCGCCTTCGCATAGGCGAGGCCGATGCCGGAGGTGGAGCCGGTGATGACCGCGGTCTTGCCCTGAAGGATCATGCTACTCTCCTGATAACACGCCTGTCGTGGCGCCAAGCGCAGCCGGTTGCAACCGGGGGACGGGTTCGGGCATTCGTTACACACGCTAAACGGAGCCTGCCATGCGCCTCGACGATTTCGATCCCAATATTGACGTCGAGGACCAGGGTAACACCGGCGGTGGTGGCTTCGGCGGAGGCGGTGGCGGCGGACTGCTGTTCGGCCTGTTGCCACTGATCGGCAGCCGCTTCGGCTGCGGCGGCATCGTCGTCGTATTGCTGTTGTTCGCCGTGTTCGGCGGGCTTGGCAATCTCGGCAGTCTCGTGGGCGGCGGAGGCGGCAGCGGCACGCAGGTTACCCGCAGCGCCCCGTCCGAAGGCCGCGGCGCGACCGCGGTCTGTTCGTCCGATCCCGACAAGCGCGCTGCCTGCAACGCGTTCAGCTCGGCGGAAAATACCTGGGAAAAGATCTTTGCGCAAAGCGGCGAGCGCTTCCGCGCCCCGGGCCTGTCCTTCTTCAACCAGAACGGCCGTTCGGGCTGCGGCGCCGCGCAATCGGCGATGGGCCCATTCTACTGCCCGACCGACCAGCGCATCTATCTGGACACCAGCTTCTTCAACGAACTGGCCAATCGCTTCGGCGCCAAGGGTGACTTCGCGCAGGATTACGTGATCGCCCACGAATTCGGCCATCACATCCAGAACCTGCTCGGCACGTCGGACAAGGTGCAGCAGATCCAGCGCAGCAGTTCGGAGCGAGAGGGCAATGCCGCCTCGGTCCGCCTCGAGCTGCAGGCCGATTGCTACGCCGGCGTCTGGGCCGCGCAGAACCGCAGCCGCATGGAGCCGGGCGATCTGGAGGAGGGCCTGACCGCCGCCGGCGCAATCGGCGACGACACGCTGCAAAAGGAAAGCCAGGGCCGCGTCGTCCCCGACAGCTTCACCCACGGCACCTCCGCCCAGCGCCAGACCTGGCTGCGCCGCGGTATCGAAACCGGCGATCCGGCGGCGTGCGACACCTTCTCGGGCACGATCTGACGGAGATTTTGAACGGCGGTGAACGCCGCCCCACCCGCCCCGTCATCCCCGCGCAGGCGGGGATCCAGACGCGCTACCGTAGCGGCTCCATTATCGACGGTGGCGGTTATGGATCCCCGCCTGCGCGGGAATGTCGGACCGTCGGGAAAGCCCTACCGGCTCGCCATCTGCCGCGCGAAATGCACCTCGACCGCCTTGGTCACGCTTTCCGCGATCTTCTCGCGCCCCTCACTGCTGTCGAGGAAGGCGGCATCGCGCGGGTTGGAGATATAGCCCGTCTCGAACAGGATCGACGGCATGTCGGGCGCCTTCAGCACCATCAGTGACGCCATGCGATGGAACACCGGCTTGGTCGGGATCAGCGGCTTGGCCTCGCGTCCCAGCAGCCGCGCGAAGTTCGCGGACGTGTTCATCGTCTCGCGCTGCGCCAGGTCGATCAGGATCGACGTCACGTCCGCACCCGCATCGCCCAGGTTCACGCCGGAGATCACGTCCGCCTTGTTTTCGCGCGCCGCCAGCCGCGCCGCTTCCTTGTCGGACGCGACTTCGGACAAGGTGTAGACCGACGCACCGCTCGCCTCCCCGCTGCCCACGCTGTCGCAATGGATCGAGATGAACAGATTGGCCTTCAGCCGCCGTGCGATGCCATAGCGTTCGCGCAGCACCAGAAAGCGGTCGTCGTCACGGGTCAGCGCCACGCGCACCCGCCCGGTGGCGAGCAACTGGTCGCGAATCGTCCGGGCGATGCGCAGCGTCACGTCCTTTTCGCGCAGCCCGGTCACCGGGTTGATCGCGCCCGGATCGACGCCGCCATGCCCCGCATCGATCACCACCAGCGGCCGGTTGTCGTCGCCGCGCACCCTGGGCAGCGGCAGGCCGCGCGCCGGGGGCGGCACCGGCACCGATACCTTGTACTTGGGTCGCGCCGCCCAGCCGCCGATGTCGAAGGACAGGAAATTCAGCGGCCCGGCCGCCCCCGCCGCCGCAAAGCGCGCCGCGCTCGCCGGCTCGATCGACAGCACCAGGCTGCGCCCGTCCTGCTCGAACGACGCATCGCCGATGATCGCGGGCCGCGCGAGGTCGAACAGCAGCCGCGTGCCCGCACCTTGCCGCAGCTGCGTGACGCCGCTTACCGGCCCGCCGCCGCGCGCGCGCGCGCCGGGCACGGCATCGGCGATGTCGACGGCGATCTGGCGGCTGGCGGACAGAATCTCGCCGCTCGCATCCGCGACCGGGCCATCGAAGCGGATGACGATCCGCCCGTCCTGCACCGCGACACTACGGATCATCGTCGCCGCCCAGGCGGGCGCGCTCGTGAACCATCCCGCAATCAGGGCGAACAGCGTCAGCACACGGCGTCCTTGCCGCGACAGGCGTACGCGGGTCCAGCGAAAAGCCATACACAACCCCTCGGGCGATTCTGAACGCGATCGCCACGGGGCCGTTGTGACGCACAGGGTGCCAACAGGGGGTTGCCCGGCAAGGTTAATCCGGAATTCGGCACGATTTTGCCGGCCGATACGGCAAGTTCCTGCCAGTTGCGGTTCGCGCAGGCCGATGCTACCAACGGACTGCACCCGTGCGTCGCCCGTGAATACAGATCGGCGATGCGCCGGTTCTCGCGCCGTCCTGGCGCGGTCTTAACCAGGTTGACGCTCGCATGACGCACTTTTCCACCGTTCGACACCGCCCGGCCTCGGCCGGCGGCGTGTCGGGCGTGCGGGAGGGCCGTGCCCCCCGATGTGCCGGGCGAGCAGACGCATCTTTGCCACAAACCCGCGCCGGTCCGCCCGGCGCCACCTATCAACGCGCATGCGCGCCCTGCCGCCCGGTCCGTCACGGACCCGCCGCCGGAGCGCCACGCGCGCGGAGACTATTCAATGACCACGCGTATGCTGATCGACGCACGCCACCGGGAAGAAACCCGCGTCGCCGTCGTCAAGAATAACCGGATTGAAGAGTTCGATTTCGAATCCGCCGAACGCAAGCAGCTCAAGGGCAACATCTATCTCGCCAAGGTGACGCGCGTCGAGCCGTCGCTGCAGGCGGCGTTCGTCGATTACGGCGGCAATCGCCACGGCTTCCTCGCCTTCAGCGAAATCCACCCCGATTATTATCAGATTCCCAAGGAAGACCGCGACGCGCTGCTGCGCGAAGAGGCGGAGCATGCGGCGGAAGAAGCCGCGCTACGCGCCGAGCATGACGACGACGATCATGACGACGATGCGCACGACGATCGCGATCACGACGATTACGACGACGCCGATCATCACGACGACGACGATGCCGATCACGACGACGCCGAGGGCGGCGAAGGCGCCCCCGCGAAGAAGCCGCGCAATGGCAACGACGATCAGGTCGAGGCGCTGCGCCAGCGCCGCATGAACCTGCGCCGCCGCTACAAGATCCAGGACGTCATCCGCCGCCGTCAGGTGCTGCTGGTGCAGGTCGTCAAGGAAGAACGTGGCAATAAGGGCGCGGCGCTGACGACGTATCTGTCGCTCGCCGGCCGCTATTGCGTGCTGATGCCCAACACGTCGCACGGCGGCGGGATCAGCCGCAAGATCAGCAACGCCGCCGATCGCAAGCGCCTCAAGTCGATCATGGCCGACATGCAGCTGCCCAGCTCGATGGGCTGCATCGTCCGCACCGCCGGCCTGCAGCGCACCAAGGTCGAGATCAAGCGCGACTTCGATTATCTCGCGCGTCTGTGGGACGGCATCCGCGAAGCGACGCTCGGCTCGTCGGCGCCAGCGCTGATCTACGGCGACAGCGACCTCATCAAGCGCGCGATCCGCGACATCTACAATAAGGACATCGACGAAGTGATCGTCGAGGGCGAAGAGGGCTATCGCCACGCCAAGGAGTTCATGCGGCTCCTGATGCCCAGCCACGCCCGCCGCGTGAAGCAATATGCCGACGCCGTGCCGCTGTTCCAGCGCGCGCATGTCGAAGATCAGCTCGCCGCCATGTACCATCCGGTCGTGCAGCTGAAGTCGGGTGGCTATCTGGTGATCAACCCGACCGAGGCGCTCGTCTCGATCGACATCAACTCCGGCCGGTCGACGCGCGAACACAATATCGAACAGACCGCGACCGCGACCAACCTCGAAGCCGCCAAGGAAATCGCCCGCCAGCTGCGCCTGCGCGACATGGCCGGCCTCGTCGTCATCGACTTCATCGACATGGACAACAATTCCAATGTCCGGAAGGTCGAGAAGGCGATGAAGGAGGCGCTGAAGGACGATCGCGCCCGCATCCAGGTGGGCCGCATCTCGTCGTTCGGCCTGATGGAAATGAGCCGCCAGCGCCTGCGCACCGGCGTGCTCGAAGCCTCGACGCGTCCCTGCCCGCATTGCGAAGGCACCGGCCTCGTCCGCACCGCCTCGTCGGCGGGCCTCAGCGCGCTGCGTCTCATCGAGGACGAAGCGGCCCGCGGCCGCGGTTCGGTGCTCACCCTGCGCGCCAGCCAGGAAGCGACGATCTACGTCCTCAACAAGAAGCGCGCGGACATCGCCGAGATCGAGGATCGCTATGGCGTGATCGTCGAGATCGTCCCCGATCGCGAAGAGGAAGGCGCGCGCATGTCGGTCGAGGCCAGCGGCCCGCCGCCCGCGCACCCGCCCAAGATCGAGGCGCTGGTCGAGGAAGACTATGACGACGTCCCCGACGATATCGAGGACGAGGAAGAGGAAGACGAGGTCGTCGAGGCCGTCGAGGAAGAGCCGCGGCGTGAGCGCGAGCGCGAGGAACGTGGCGAGGGCGAAGGCCGTGGCCGCCGCCGCCGCCGTCGCGGTCGCCGCGGTCGCAACCGCGAGGACGAGGCTGGCGACACCGCGTCGGACGATACCGCCGAAGCACCGGTCGACGCGACCGACGCCGAGGATGCCGACACCGACGTCGAATCGGTCGCAGGCGACGAGGCCGAGACCGTCGAGGCCAACGGCGAGCAGCCGCAGGGCGAAGGCCGTCGCCGTCGCGGGCGTCGCGGTCGCCGTGGCGGTCGCCGCCATGCCGAAGGCACGCCGGCCGAGGGCTCGGACGCCGCGGTCGACAGCGCCGACGCCGATGGCGACGCGCCGGCGGCCAACGAACCGATCGTCGAGGCGGGCGATGCCGGCCCGGTGACGACCGGTCTCGACGCCCCGGCCCCCGCAAAGGTCGAGGACGCCGAGCCCGTCGAGGCGCCGCGCACCCGCCGCCGCCCGCGCGCCCGCAAGGTCGCCGACGCGGCGCCGGTCGAGGCCCCCGCCGCGGCCGAAGCGGAGCCCGCCGTCGCCGAAGCGCCGGTCGCCGCCCCGGCCGCCGACGCCGAACCGGCGCCCAAGCCCAAGCGCACCCGCAAGAAGGCCACCCCGGCACTCACTGCCGAGGAGGCTCCGGCCGCCGAGGCGCCCGCCGCGGAGGAAAAGCCCAAGCGTCGCCGCACGCGTAAAGCCGCCACGACCGATGCCGCCCCTGCCGACACGGTGACCGCTCCGGAACCCGCCGCCCCGGCCGAGCCCGAGGACGCGGAAACCCCGGCGACCGACGCCGCCACCGACACCGGCGAACAACCCCGCCGCGGCTGGTGGCAGCGCACCTTCGGCGCCTGATCGCCCACGCCCACAGCGGCCAATAAAAAACGCCCTCTTCCTCACGGAAGGGGGCGTTTTTTTATGGGGAGGAAACGGCCGATCCACACACGACCCCGCCTGCCCCAACGTCATCCCAGCGAAGGCTGGGATCTCCAGGTGACAGGACGCGACAAGAGCTGCAAAAGGTCCCAGCGTTCGCTGGGACGACGTCGGTTATGAAGCGTGCGCTGCAAACGGCGAGATCGCAGACCAAAGACCCCGCGCCGCCATGCCGGCACACTCAGCACTCGGCAGGTAGGTCACGAGACACCCGCCCCAAACGCCCCGTCATGCCGGACTAGTTCCGGCATCCACCGCGCCGCGCATGGGCAAACGTTGTGTCACGCAACGACGACCACCAGCACAACGGTCGCCGCCAGCGCCCCAAACCTGATCCCAGCCGCGCTCAAACCACCATCATTCCCGCGAAGGCGGGAATCCAGACTGGCAAACCTCACGGCGCCTGCCGCAACGGTAGCGGTTCTGGATTCCCGCCTCCGCGGGAATGTCGAAAAAGAGGGAGGGGAACGGCCCTGCAATAGACCGGTCGAACACACCGGTCCCAAACCACCCCCCTCATCCTCAGCGCAGCTTCTCGGACCCGTTCTTCAGCGCCGCCTTCTGCTCTTCGGTCATCGCCTGCGCATTCACGTCGGCGTCGTCGATCGCATCGGCCTGCTGTTCGCCGCTCTTGCGGATTTCCTTGGCCTGGTCCTTCAGATTGTCCGCGGCCTGCTCCATCGCATCGGCGCGGTTGTCGTAGGACTTCTCGACCTCGGAGCCGAGCTTGTCGTCGCCCTTGCCGCCGCACGCGCTCAGCGAAAGCGCCATCGCCACCAGCGTCGCGCCGGCCAGAATCGTCTTCTTCATGTGTCGTCCCCTGTTGTTGTCCAAGCGAAAGGGCCGCCCCGCGATGCGAGACGACCCTGTCGGTTACGCGAACTGATATATTGGATCAGATCTTGTCGCCGAGCGCGCCCTTGACGCTGCCCTTGACGTCCTGACCGGTGCCCTTGGCCTGCTGCGCTTCGCCTTCGGCCACCAGACGGTCATTGTCGGTCGCCTTGCCGACAGCTTCCTTGACGTTGCCGGCGATCTTGTTGCCGGCCGCTGCGACCTTATCGGTGAATTCGCCCATCGATCGTCTCCTGCGATTGACTGCGACCCGCCAGCCGGGCCGCTTGATCTATCGCAAGAACAACGGGCCGAAGTCGGACCGGTTCCGTGACAAAAACTTTAGCTTCTGGTGCGGAACCAATGCGATATCAGATCAAACCGGCGAGTGGACTGGAGGGATCGGCATAGCGCCGCTGCCCCATGCGTCCGGCGCGATAGGCCATCCGCCCCGCCTCGACCGCACGCCGCATCGCGCCCGCCATCAGGATCGGGTCCTTGGCCTCGGCGATCGCGGTGTTCATCAGCACGCCGTCGCAGCCCAGCTCCATCGCCACCGCCGCGTCCGACGCGGTGCCGACGCCCGCATCGACCAGCACCGGCACGCCCGCACCCTCGACGATCAGCCGGATCGTCACGCGGTTCTGGATGCCGAGCCCGGACCCGATCGGCGCGCCCAAGGGCATGATCGCGACCGCACCGGCATTCTCCAGCCGCTTCGCCGCGATCGGATCGTCGACGCAATAGACCATCGGCTTGAAGCCTTCGTTCGCCAGCACCTCGGTCGCGCGCAGCGTTTCGTGCATGTCGGGGTAGAGCGTCTTCGCCTCGCCCAGCACTTCCAGCTTCACGAGGTCCCAACCGCCCGCCTCGCGCGCCAGCCGCAGCGTGCGGATCGCACTCTCCGCGTCAAAACAACCCGCGGTGTTGGGCAGGTAGGTGACCTTCTTGGGATCGATATAGTCGGTCAGCATCGGCGCATTGCGATCGCTGACGTTCACCCGCCGCACCGCGACCGTGACGATCTCCGCCCCGCTCGCTTCGAGCGCCGCGGCGTTCTGCGCGAAGTCCTTGTACTTGCCCGTCCCGACGATCAGCCGCGACCGGAACGTCTTTCCGGCGACGCGCCACGTGTCATCGACGATCGGCGCCTGATGGTCGCCACCACCGACGAAATGCACGATCTCGATATCGTCGCCATCCTCGACGCACACGTCCTTCAACGTCGATCGCGGCACGACCTCCAGGTTCCGCTCCACCGCGACCTTCTCGGGCACCAGCCCAAGCTCGTTCGCCAGATCGGCGAGGCTGAGACCGGCAGCGACGCGCTTATGCTCGCCGTTCACGGTGATCGATACGGTGCCGTCGCTATGGGCCATGACGCGTCAAACTCCTTATGCGTGCCCCATCTAGGCGCGTGACGCCGCGTGTCCACCGTTGCTGGTTTGATTCACGCGAAGCCGCGACGCCGCGAAGAGGCAAACGAAGGTGAGGTCACGCGGAGACGCGGAGACGCGGAGGTGGCTCGCCCGCGGCAGCGGGCTTTCTCTTATCGCCAGCGAAATTGAGGCCGCTTCGCGGTGGAGCGGGGTTGTCGTCGCGTGCCCAACCCTCCGCGTCTCCGCGTCTCCGCGTGCCCCCCCTTCTTCTTCGCGTCTTCGCGTCTTCGCGTGTAAACCCCTTCTTTGCGCCGCCCGCGAAACGACGATACACCTGCGCCCATGACCGACACGATCTACGTCCTCAACGGCCCGAACCTGAACCTGCTCGGCACGCGCGAGCCGGAGATCTACGGCCACGACACGCTCGACGACATCGCCGGCCAGCTCGAAGATCGCGCCCGCGAACTCGACCTCGACATCGACATGCGCCAGTCCAACCACGAAGGGCACCTCGTCGACTGGCTGCACGAGGCGCAGGCGCGCGGCGCGAAGGCGGTGATCCTCAACGCCGGCGCCTTCACGCACACGTCCGTCGCGGTGCACGACGCGATCAAGGGTATCCGCACGCCGGTGATCGAGGTCCACCTCTCCAACCCGCACACCCGCGAGGACTTCCGCCACGTCAGTTTCGTCGGGCGTGCCGCAAAAGGCACGATCGCCGGCTTTGGCGCCCTCTCCTACATGCTCGCGCTTGAAGCCGCGGCGCGCTTCTGACAGGAGGCCTTCCCATGACCGACCAGACCAACCAGGGTGCCATGCAGGTAGACGTGAACCTCGTGCGCCAGCTCGCCGAACTGCTCGACGCCACCCATCTGACCGAGATCGAGGTGGAAGAGGGCGACCGCAAGATCCGCGTCGCGCGCAAGGCCGCCCCCCAGGCCGCGCCCGTCCATTACGCCCCCGCGCCCGTCGCCGCAGCGCCTGCCGCCCCCGCGGCCGCCGCGCCGGCCGAAGCCGGTGCGATGGCCCCGAGCGTGTCGGCCAATGCGGTGAAGTCGCCGATGGTCGGCACTGCCTATCTCGCCGCCGAACCCGGCGCGAAGCCCTTCGTCAGCGTCGGCCAGAGCGTCTCGGCCGGCGACACGCTGCTGATCGTCGAGGCGATGAAGGTCATGAACCCGATTGTCGCCGCCACCGCCGGCACCGTTCGCCAGATCCTGATCGAAAACGGCCAGCCGGTCGAATTCGACCAGCCGCTCGTGGTCGTCGAGTAACCACGCGTGACCGCTGCTCCCCGTCAGATCAAGAAGCTGCTGATCGCCAACCGTGGCGAAATCGCGCTGCGCATCCACCGCGCCTGCCGCGAGATGGGCATCCGCACCGTCGCGGTCCATTCCACCGCCGATGCCGACGCGATGCACGTCCGCCTCGCCGACGAGGCGATCTGCATTGGGCCGCCCGCCGCGGTCGACAGCTATCTCAATATCCCCAACATCATCTCGGCGGCGGAGATCAGCGGCGCCGACGCGATCCACCCGGGCTATGGTTTCCTGAGCGAAAACGCGCGGTTCGCCGAGATCGTCGAGCTGCATAACCTGATCTTCGTCGGGCCGAAGCCCGAACATATCCGCACGATGGGCGACAAGATCGAGGCGAAGCGCACCGCCGGCGCGCTCGGCCTGCCGCTCGTCCCCGGATCGGACGGCGCGATCAGCGACGTCGCCGAGGCGAAGGCGATCGCGGCGAAAGCGGGCTATCCCGTCATCATCAAGGCGGCGTCGGGTGGCGGCGGCCGCGGCATGAAGGTGTGCCATTCCGAGGACGAACTCGAAACGCTGATGCAGCAGGCCGGCAGCGAGGCGAAGGCCGCGTTCGGCGACGCCACGGTGTATCTCGAAAAGTATCTCGGCAACCCGCGTCATATCGAGATTCAGGTCTTCGGCGACGGCAACGGCAATGCGATCCACTTAGGGGAACGCGACTGCTCGCTCCAGCGCCGCCACCAGAAGGTGCTGGAGGAAGCGCCCTCGCCCGTGCTCGCCCAAGCCGATCGCGAACGCATCGGCGGCGTCTGCGCGAAGGCGATGGCCGACATGGGCTATCGCGGCGCCGGCACGATCGAATTCCTGTGGGAAGACGGCGAATTCTACTTCATCGAGATGAACACCCGTTTGCAGGTGGAACATCCGGTGACGGAGATGATCACCGGTCTCGACCTCGTCCGCGAACAGATCCGCGTCGCCGAAGGCCATCCGCTGACGCTGCGTCAGGAGGACGTGCAGTTCCGCGGCCATGCGATCGAATGCCGCATCAATGCCGAGGACCCGCGCACCTTCGCCCCCTCGCCGGGTCTGGTGAAGCAGTTCCACGCGCCGGGCGGCATGCACGTACGCGTCGATAGCGGCCTCTACGCCGGCTATAAGGTGCCGCCCTATTACGACAGCATGATCGCCAAGCTGATCGTCTACGGCACCACCCGCGAAGGGGCGCTGCGCCGCCTGCGCCGCGCGCTGGAGGAATTCGTCATCGACGGTCCGACGACGACGATCCCGCTCCATCAGGCGCTGCTCGACGATCCCGAATTCCAGCGCGGCGACTATACGATCAAGTGGCTGGAAGAGTGGCTCGCAAAGCAGGGATGACGGCGGCCGTCCCTGGGACGGCCTCCTCCTGACACGCCAGCCCCGATCGTCCCCCGCCCATAACGTCCTCCCGGCGAAGGCTGGGATCTCCCGGCAAGCGCTGCGAGAGGTTCCAGCTTTCGCCAGGACGACGGATCACGCGCCCACGCCGCACAAATCCCTGCCGCGCAACAACAATTCTTGAATACACCGGCATCGCGATAACAGTCGTTGCTGACGCCCAAGTAACGTCATCATGAATTTGCCGTTAGAATGAAACCGATATGGACATACCGGCATTTTACCAGCGCCTCTAAGGAAGGGAGACTGGAACAATGACCCGGATGTTTGGCACGATCGCCGCCTGTGCGCTTCTCGCCGTTTCCTCGACTGCCGTTGCAGCGCCGCTGCAGGTGCAGGAAAAGGCGACCATTCCCAGCCGCAGCGGCGAAGTCCGCCACGTCGACCTGCTCAAGCAGGGCAAGCATCTCGAAACCGTGACCTGCGGCGACTTCGGCCTGCTCGACGAAAGCTTCCGCCCGCAGGCGGTCGTCTATGCCGCCAATTACGGCCCGAAGGGCAAGGCGCACCCGACCGTGACGCTCGACGGCGTCGAGAATGTCGTGCCGATCGTCGTGCAGCAGTGCAAGGCCCAGCCCGGCAACCATTTCCTCACCGCCGTACGCAACGCCATGAAGGCCGCGCGTACCAAGGGCTGATCGCCTCACTCGGCCCGGTGCAGGGGGCGGCGCATCGCACATGCGCCGCCCTTTTGCCGTTCGGGCGACCAGACCCCGCCCGGCCCCGCACGCCCTCCCGCATCCCGCCGAACCGCGATATACCGCCCGCCATGCACGCCACCATCTATCACAACCCGCGCTGCGGCACCTCGCGCAGCACCCTCGCCATCCTCGAAGAGGCCGGCGCCGACGTCACCGTCATCGAATATCTCAAGCACCCGCCGACCGTCGCGGAGCTTTCGCGCCTCTATGCCGCCGCGGGCCTCACTCCACGCGAGGGGCTGCGGATGACCGAACCCGATGCCAAGGCGCTGGCCGACTCCGACGATCCGACGATCCTCGAAGCGATGACGATCAATCCGATCATCATCCAGCGTCCCCTCGTCGAAACCGACAAGGGCGTCGTCCTCGCCCGCCCCGCCGAGAAAGTGCGCGACATCCTCTAAGGCGAGACCGCCGCCCCCTCCCCGTCATTCCCGCGAAGGCGGGAATCCATCACCTCTGACGTTTCGGCTCGAGCCGCACGGCCTGCCAGTCTGGATTCCCGCCACCGCGGGAATGACGAAATTGCTTTTCGGCCCCCACCCCGTCGCCCCGCTGTCCTACACGCTCCCGCTCTGCTACACTCGCCGCCATGCCGTTCCTGCCGCCTCGCGCCACCCGTTGCCCATCGGCACCGGGCCGGGGGCGTTTTCGGACGATACGTATCGTCCACTTCGTCCACTTCCGCGCGTCGGATCGCTGCTCGCGACTCGGGCAACGGGGCACGAAATGCCCGTTTTGCAGGCAGCAAAATCGGCCGAATCCCGGTTGCCCCTCGGGCGCGGGACTGGCACGTTTGGTGCAATACCCGCGCTCGGGGCGAGGGTTTCAGTCAAGGGGCGTGGTCCGGTGAAGAAGGTCGAAGCCATCATCAAGCCGTTCAAGCTGGATGAGGTGAAGGAAGCACTGCACGAGATCGGTGTGTCCGGCATCACCGTCACCGAAGCCAAGGGCTTCGGGCGGCAGAAGGGCCACACCGAACTCTATCGCGGTGCCGAATATGTCGTCGACTTCCTGCCCAAGGTGAAGCTGGAGGTCGTTGTCGACGACGCGCTTGCTGAACGCGTGGTGGAGGCGATCGCCGCCGCGGCGCAAACGGGCCGGATCGGCGACGGCAAGATCTTCGTCATTCCGGTCGAAACCGCGCTGCGTATCCGCACCGGCGAACGCGACGAGGCTGCGATCTAGTCACCGCCTGACATCTTCGTCATTTGACGCGGCGCAACAATCTGTGTGATTGGCACGCCCGCGACGCAACATCCTTCCGGTCCCGGCCGGGTCATTACCAGAGCAAAGGGCTTTCCATGGCGACCGCCAACGACATCCTGAACAAGATCAAGGACGAGGAGATCGAGTGGGTCGATCTGCGCTTCACCGACCCCAAGGGCAAGTGGCAGCACCTCACCATGGTCGCGAGCGTCATGGGCGAAGATGAATTCACCGACGGCCTGATGTTCGACGGCTCCTCGATCGAGGGCTGGAAGGCGATCAACGAGTCGGACATGGTCCTGAAGCCCGATCTCGACGCGATCTACACCGATCCGTTCTCGGCCACCCCGATGCTGATCGTGTTCTGCGACGTCGTCGAACCCTCGACCGGCGAACTCTACGCCCGCGATCCGCGCTCGACCGCGAAGCGCGCCGAGGCCTATCTGAAGACCACCGGCGTCGGCGACACCGTATACGTCGGCCCGGAAGCCGAATTCTTCATGTTCGACAACGTGCAGTTCGACACGAACTACGCCGAATCCTACTTCAAGATCGACGATATCGAGCTGCCGACCAACACCGGCCGCGAATATGAAGGCGGCAACCTCGGCCATCGTCCGCGCGCCAAGGGCGGCTATTTCCCCGTCGCGCCGGTCGACTCGGCGGTCGACATCCGTGGCGAAATGGTCTCGACGATGCTCGAAATGGGCCTGCCCTGCGACAAGCATCACCACGAAGTCGCAGCCGCGCAGCACGAACTGGGCCTGACCTTCGGCACGCTGACGCAGACCGCCGACCGCATGCAGATCTACAAGTACGTCGTGCATCAGGTCGCGCATGCCTATGGCAAGTCGGCCACCTTCATGCCGAAGCCGATCAAGGAAGATAACGGCTCGGGCATGCACACCCACTTCTCGATCTGGAGCGGCAAGACCCCGCTGTTCGCGGGCGAAGGCTATGCCGGCCTCAGCGAGATGTGCCTGTACTTCATCGGCGGCATCATCAAGCACGCCAAGGCGGTCAACGCCTTTACCAATCCGACCACCAACAGCTACAAGCGTCTGGTGCCGGGTTACGAAGCGCCGGTGCTGCTCGCCTATTCGGCACGCAACCGCTCGGCGTCGTGCCGCATTCCGTATGGCACCGGCCCCAAGGCGAAGCGCGTCGAAGTCCGCTTCCCGGACGCGATGGCCAACCCCTATCTCGCTTATGCGGCGCTGATGATGGCGGGCATGGACGGCATCCAGAACAAGATCCATCCGGGCGAGGCGATGGATAAGAACCTGTACGACCTGCCGCCGGCAGAGCTCGCCCAGGTCCCGACCGTCTGCGGTTCGCTCCGCGAGGCGCTCGACAGCCTGGCCGCCGACCACGACTTCCTGCTGAAGGGCGACGTGTTCTCGAAGGACCAGATCGAAGCCTATATCGAGATCAAGCGCGGCGAAGTCGCGCGCTGGGAAATGACCCCCAGCCCGGTCGAATACGACATGTACTACAGCGCCTGAGGTGCGGCCACGACCGCACCGGTGCGCGCAAGCGCACAGGCGTTGTCGGCCAGCCTCGCACCGCGAGGACTGACGGCGTGGCTCCGCCACGCCGCCGCTAATGACGGAGGGGGCGCCGGACCAGATCCGGCGCCCCCTCTCTCGTTCTAGTTGGACGCCCGCCCCGCCAACCCGCTGACAACGCTCACAAAACCCAAAGCCCCTGTCCTACACGCCCCGGCTTCGCTACCGCCGACGCCACCGCAACCCGACCCTCCGCCGGTCGTGGCAACGCAAGGACGACGACGATGGCCAAACGCTTCTGGGCACAGCTGATCGAGATGGATGAGCCGATGACGCCGGCCAGCATCCCCGGCGCGACCGACCACGAGTCCGCGGCGGAAAACCTCGTCGCGGATTTCGTCGGTGCGATGGGGGGAGAGATCACCAGTGGCGCCGTGCGCGTCTGGATCGACGGCGGCCTCGCGAAAATCTACGACTGGAGCGCCGAGTTCGAGATGCCCGATACATCCGACCTGTCGGATGACGAGGAGATCGAGGTCGAGGGCGAGATCGTCCTGACCGAACGGGTGCGGCGCCCGGACTGACCGGGCCCGCCGCACCCCGCGGTTAAGTTACTTCTGGCAGGCGACGATCGCGGTGATGACCGAGATCGTCTCTTCCGGATCGCGGACGCGCACCGTGTCCAGCCCCAGTTCCTTCGCCGGATAATCGTTGCCGCCGGGGAAGATCGCGTCGCCGATGAACATCATCGCGTCGAGCGGGATACCGCTCTCGTCGCGCAGCTTCTTCAGGCCGTACGCCTTGTCGACGCCTTCCTGCGTGATGTCGATCGAGGTCGCGCCGCCCATGTTGATCGACAGGCCCGGCAGGCGCTGCTTCAGATCGGCCTGGATGACCTTGCGCTTCTCGAACTTGGGGTCCCAATGTTCCTTTTCGGCAACCGGCGCTTCCTGGCCCAGCGCGGAGAAGGTGATCTGGCTGCCGCGATCCTCGATCCGCTCGCCCCAGGTCTTTTCGGGAACGAAGCCCGTCGCTTCCAACGACTCGTCGAACGCCTTCAGGATCTTCGCCTTGGTCGCATCGTCGAACAGCTCGGCATAGACCGTCTGCCATGCGCCATCGCGGTGGACGTACAGCTTGGTGCCCGTCGTCGGCATCAGCCACAGCTTGGACAGGTCGGCGCGGGCCGGCAGGCGGCTCGCCACCTGCTTCTGGAACTGCGGCCAGTCACCGCCCGAAATAACCGCGACATGCGCCACGCCGAGCAGGTCGGCGAGCGCTTCGCCCATCGGTTCCTGCAAGGGCTGCTTGCTCTCGGCCAGCGTTCCGTCGAGGTCGAAGGCAATCAGCTGTTTCATTCGGTAGCTCCGGCACGGGGAAGGATGATGGTCTCGATGGCATGGGCGACGCCATCGGCGTCGTTGGCGGTGGTGACGTGATCGGCACGCGCCTTCACCGGATCTGGGGCGTTGCCCATCGCGATCGACAGGCCGGCGCGCTCCAGCATCGGCACGTCGTTGAACTGGTCGCCAAGTGCGGCGATCGCATCCAGCGGCTGATCGAACGCGGCGGCCAGCGCGATCAGGCCGTCGCCCTTGTTGGCCGCCAGCGCGGTCACGTCGAGGTAATAGACCTGGCTCTGCACGATCGTCGCATCCTCGCCATGGGCCGCCTTGCAGCGGTCGGCGAGGTCGCTGAGCATCGGCGCGTCGTCGCTGACGAAGGTGATCTTGTCGGCGCGGGCCAGCAGATCGCCGAAATCGTCGGTGACGATCGGGTCCTGGTTCGACGCCAGCCGCTCGTGTTCCACATGCTCACCCTGGTCGGTCGAGGCGTACCAGCGGTCGTCGGCAAAGACCCACAGGTCGACGGGGCTCTCCGCCGCGATGGCCATCACGCCCTTCGCGACGCTCTCGTCGATGACGTGATGCTCGGTGATCGTGCCATCGCGCTTGAACAGAATGCCGCCGTTGAACGCTGCCATCGGCCCGTCGAGCCCCAGCGTCTCGACGATCGGCAGGATGCCGGAGATCGGCCGCGCGCTGATGACGGTGAACCCGACGCCCGCCGCTTCCAAGCGCGAGACCGCCGCGGTGGTCGCGGCGGTCAGTTTCTTCTGCTTGTCGACCAGCGTGCCGTCGATGTCGGACACGACCAGGGCGATGGGCTTTACGCCATCGCTCACTGCGGCATCTCGACGTGCCCGCCGAAGCCGAACCGCATCGCGGAGAGGACTTTGTCGCCATAGGTATGTTCAATGCGGCTGCGATAGCGCGCGAACAGCGAGGCGGTGAGCACGTTGGCGGGCACCTTTTCCTCCATCGCGGCGTCGATCGTCCACTGGCCCTCGCCCGAATCAGCGACGCTGCCGGAGAAGCCGTTCAGTTCGCCGTCCTTGGCCAGCGCGATAGCCGTCAGGTCGAGCAGCCACGACGAGATGACGCTGCCACGGCGCCAGACCTCGGCGATGTCGGTCATGTTGAGGTCGAAGCGCTCGTCCTCGGGAAGCTTGTCGCTGTTCTTCGACTTCAGGATGTCGAAGCCTTCGGCATAGGCCTGCATCAGGCCATATTCGATGCCGTTGTGGACCATCTTGACGAAGTGCCCGGCGCCCGCGGGTCCGGCATGGATATAGCCCTTTTCGGCGCGCGGATCGGCCTGGCCCGCGATGCGGCCCGGCGTACGCTCGATCGTGCCAAGGCCGGGGGCGAGCGCGTCGAAAATTGGATCGAGCATCGTGACGGTGTCATCGTCGCCGCCGATCATCATGCAATAGCCGCGCTCGAGGCCCCAGACACCGCCCGAGGTGCCGACGTCGACATAGTGGACGCCCTTGTCCGCCAGGCCCTTCGCGCGGCGGATGTCGTCCTTGTAGAAGGTGTTGCCGCCGTCGATGACGACGTCGCCGGCCTTCGCGCCCTCGCCGATCGCGGCGATCGTATCCTCGGTCGGGCCGCCGGCGGGGAGCATGACCCACCAGATGGCGGGCGTGTCGAGCTTGCCGCGGACGTCGTCCAGCGAACTGGCGGAAATTGCACCCTCGCCTGCGAGCTTCTCCACCGCCTCTGCGCTGCGGTCGTAGACGACGACCTGATGGCCCGCCTTCATCAGCCGTCGCGCGATGTTGCCGCCCATACGGCCGAGGCCGATCAGTCCGATCTTCATGTCTGCTGCCTTACGGATGGTTGGATGTCGAAGGGTAGAACCCGGAGCAGGCCGAGTTGTTGCGGGACCGGTTCGATTTGGTGCGGGGTGGGGCCAGACAGTCAGCCCTCTCCCATCGTCATGCCGGACTTGATCCGGCATCCCGCTTCTTCCTGCCGGTCGTAGCTGGGCAAGAAGCGGGACCCCGGCTCAAGGCCGGGGTGACGGAAGGGAGTAGGTCAGACCTCGGCCGGCTGCTTCGCGGCGATCGAGCCCAGCAGGTCGTCGAACGCCTTGGCGAAGGAGGCGACGCCCTCCAGCACCAGCGTGTCGGTGACGCCCGTCAGGTTCAGCCCCAGACGCTCGGCATCGGCGAGCACCTTGCGCGCGCCATCGACGTCCTGGGTCAGCGTCTCGGCGACGGTGCCGCGTTCGCGGAAGGCATCCATCGTCGCGGGCGGCATGGTGTTGACCGTGTCGCGGCCGATCAGCGTGTCGACGTAGAGCGTGTCCGGATACGCCTTGTCCTTCACGCCGGTCGACGCCCACAGCAGGCGCTGCGGCTGCGCACCCTTGGCAGCGAGCGCCTGCCAGCGGTCCGACTTCTCGAAGTCGAGGAACCACTGATAGGCCATCTTGGCGTTGGCGATCGCGACCTTGCCGCGCAGGCCCTTCAGCGTCTCGGCTTCGGGATCGCCCTCGGCCACGCGACGGTCGATTTCCTTGTCGATCACCGTATCGATACGGCTGACGAAGAAGCTGGCGACACTGGCGATATGGTCGATCGGCTGGCCCTGGCGGACGCGCTCCTCGAGGCCGGTGGCATAGGCTTCGGCCACGCGGATATAGGCATCGAGCGCAAATAGCAGGGTGACGTTGACGTTGATGCCCTTGGCGATCGTCGCGCTGATCGCCGGCGCGCCCGCGACCGTGCCGGGGATCTTGATCATCAGGTTCTTGTGGCCGACCGCGTGCCACAGCTTTTCGGCCTCGGCGATCGTCGCATCGGTGTCGTCGGCGATGTACGGCGACACTTCCAGGCTGACGTAACCGTCCTTGCCGTCGAGGCGATCGTAGACCGGCTGCAATGTTTCCGCCGCGGCCTTGATGTCCTGGATCGCGAGATGTTCGTAACGGTCGATCGTCGCCGCGCCGGGGTTCGCCTTGTCGAAGGCGGCGAGCGTCGCGTCATAGGCGTCGCCATGGCCCATCGCCTTTTCGAAGATCGACGGGTTGGAGGTGACGCCGGTCAGGCCGTCCTCGTTCACCAGCTTTTCGAGGCCCTTGGCTTCGAGGAACTTGCGATCGACGAAGTCGAGCCACACCGCGGTGCCCGCGGCGGAAAGGTCGCTCAGCTTGCTCATCACTTGGTCTCCAGCATCTCGCGCGCCACCTTGACGACATTGTCGACGGTGAAGCCGTATTTGTCCTGCAGCTTGGATATGGGGGCGGAGGCACCGAACGTCGACATGGTGATCGTGCGGCCTTCCAGACCGACGAAGCGATGCCAGCCGATCTCGCCCGCCTGCTCGACCGCGAGGCGCGCGGTGACGCCCTTGGGCAGCACGCTTTCCTTGTAGGCGTCGGACTGGAGTTCGTAGCGATACCAGCTCGGCAGCGAGACGACGCGGCTCTTCACGCCGTCGGCGGTCAGCTTTTCGTGCGCCTCGACGACGAGGTGCAGCTCGCTGCCCGTCGCGATCAGGATCACGTCGGGCGTGCCGTCGCAATCGGCGAGGACATAGCCGCCCTTCATCACGCCCTCGGCCGAGGCGTATTTCGACCGATCGAGCGTCGGCATCGCCTGGCGCGAGAAGATCAGCGCGGTCGGGCGGCTGGCGTCCTCCAGCGCGGCGCGCCACGCATACCCGACCTCGTTGGCGTCACCGGGGCGGATCGTGTCGAGGCCGGGGATCGCGCGCAGCGTGGCGAGATGCTCGATCGGCTGGTGCGTCGGGCCATCCTCGCCGACGCCGATCGAATCGTGGGTGAACACCCAGACCGCGGCCAACTCCATGATCGCCGACAGGCGGATAGGCGCGCGCATGTAATCGGCGAAAACGAGGAAGGTCGAACCATAGCTGCGCAGATGCGACAGCGCCATGCCGTTGACCACACCGCCCATGCCGTGTTCGCGCACGCCAAAGTGGAAGTTCTGGCCGCCATAGTTCGACGCTTCGAACGAGGCCTTGCCCTTGATGTCGGTCTTGGTCGACGGCGCGAGATCGGCGGAGCCGCCGATCAGCCACGGCACCTTCGCGGCGAGCGCGTTGAGCACCTTACCGCCCGAATCGCGGGTCGCGAGCCCCTTTTCGTCGGCCGGGAATTCGGGAACGTCGGCGTCCCAGCCCTCAGGCAGCGTATCCTTGAGCATCAGGTCGAGCTCGGCGGCGAGATCGGGCTGCGCCTCGCGATACTTGGAAAAAGTCGCGTCCCATTCCTCGCGCAGCTTCGTGCCGCGGTCGGCGATCGCATCATGGAAGTGTTCGGCGACGCCATCGGGGATGTAGAAGCTCTTGTCCTCGGGCCAGCCATAGGCCTTCTTGGTCGCGCGGATGTTATCCTCGCCGAGCGGCTCGCCATGCGCCTTCTCGCTGCCCGCCTTGGGGCTGCCCCAGCCGATCACCGAATGGACGACGATGAAGGTGGGCTTGTCGTTCGTCGCCTTGAACGTCTCGATCGCAGACGCAAACGCCTTGGTGTCGTTGGCATCGTCGATGTGGATGACGTTCCAGCCATAGGCCTCGAACCGCTTGCCGACGTCTTCGTCGAACGCAAGATCGGTGCCGCCCTCGATCGAGATGTGGTTGCTGTCGTAGATCCAGCACAGGTTGCTGAGCTTGAGGTGGCCGGCAAGGCTCGCCGCCTCGGACGCGACGCCTTCCATCATGTCGCCGTCGCCGCACAGCGTATAGACGTCATGATCGAACAGCGTGAAGCCGCCCTGGTTGTAGCGCGCCGCGAGCCAGCGCTCCGCAATCGCCATGCCGACGGAGTTGGAGCACCCCGCGCCGAGCGGTCCGGTCGTCGTCTCGACGCCCGTGGTGTGGCGATATTCGGGGTGGCCCGGCGTGCGCGAGGCAAGCTGGCGGAAGCCCTTCAGATCGTCGAGGCTGAGCGCGGGACGGCCGGTCTTGTTACCATCCGCATCGATTTCCTCGATGCCGGCGAGGTGGATCAGGCTGTACAGCAGCATCGACGCATGCCCGACCGACAGCACGAAGCGGTCGCGGTTGGGCCAGTCGGGCTTGGACGGATCGTAGCGCAGGAATTGCGACCAGAGCGTATAGCCGACGGGCGCCAGTGCCATCGGCGTACCGGGGTGGCCGGAATTGGCTTTTTGCACCGCGTCCATCGACAGCGTGCGGATCGTGTCGATCGTCAGGCGTTCCAGCGATCCGTCCTCGTGGAGCGCAGTCGTCGTATCGGTCATGGAATAGGGCCCTTGCTCTTACGCTGCATCGAACGCCTGCACGCCCGATCCGTTGCGGTCGAGGGCAGCCTTTAACGGGAGGGCGCGTCCCGTTCCAGTCGCGAAACGACGCCGCCGTGCGCGATATAGGCGCCATCCACCTCGCGCAGGAACAGCCCGTGGCCGAGCGCGCCGGGCAAGGCATCCAGCCACGCTGCGGTGGCAAGAGCATCGGCAAGGTCGAGGCGACAGTCCGCAATCCAATTACCGTTGTCGGTGACATAGGGGTCGCCCTCGCGCAGGCGCAGCGTTGCGCCGTCCCCCAAAGCGGCCAGCACCGACGCGCGGGCGAAGGGCAGGATTTCGACCGGCACCGGCACCCCGCCGATGCGCGGACAATGCTTCGATCCGTCGGCGATCACCACCATCCGGTCCGACGCCGCGGCCACCACCTTCTCGCGCAGCATCGCCCCACCGGCGCCCTTCACCGCATATAATCGGTCATCGATCGCGTCGGCGCCGTCGATCGTCAGGTCGACGCGTGGCACATCGGCAAAGTCGAGCATCGCGATGCCGAGGCTGCGGCCCAGCGCTTCGCTGGCGCGCGACGTCGCGACGGCCCGGATCGTCAGGCCGTCCTGCGCAATGCGTTCGGCGAGCCGGTGGATGGCGTGGGTCGCGGTGGATCCGGTGCCCAAGCCGACGAGCATGCCGTCGCGCACCTCCTCCACCGCCGCCGCCGCGGCAGCCGCCTTGTCGGCGTCCTGCCGCACCTTGTCGCATGTCTCCGTCATGGCACTCCTTTTCCGCACTGCGACAATTTGCGACATTAATAACGGTCAACTTGACTTGCATTTCCCCGTCGATCGCCGTCTTTGCATCGCGACGAGCAACCAACCACCGCGCCGCGCATTGACGCGCAGGTCGCGGCTGCGCGAGCCGAGATTAGCGGGTGACATACTTGACCACAGCATCGATTCGTCGCCGACGGCACCTTGCCGGGGCCGCCACTGTCGCCCTCGCCCTCACCCTGACCGCCTGTGGCGGTGGTACGCATGACAAGGAAAAGGCCGGCGGCCGCGGCGCGAATCGCGGGCCGACCACGGTCGGTTATGTTGTGATGCAACCGACCAGTGCCGCGATGGTCACCGAACTGCCGGGCCGGACCAGCGCCTATGAAAGCTCCGACGTCCGCCCGCAGGTGAACGGTGTCATCCGCCGCCGCTTCTTTACCGAAGGCTCGCTGGTGCGTCGTGGCCAGCCGCTCTACGAAATCGATCCGCGCCTGTATCGCGCCGCCGTCAACCAGGCGCAGGCGAACCTCGCCAGCGCGCGGGCCAATCAGGAAGCGCTGACGATCCAGGCGGACCGCTACAAGCCGCTCGCCGCGATCGAGGCGGTGTCGAAGCAGGAATATACCAACGCCATCGCCTCCGCACGGCAGGCGACCGCCTCCGTCGCGCAGACGCGGGCGGCGCTGGATACGGCGCGCGTGAACCTGCAATTCACGACGGTGCCTGCGCCGATCAGCGGCCGGATCGGCCGGTCGCTGTTCACCGTCGGCGCGCTCGTTTCGGCGAGCCAGACCGATCCCCTGGCGCAGATCCAGCGGCTCGATCCCATCTTCGTCGATATCCAGCAATCCGCCGCGGACCTGCTGTCGCTGCGCCGCAAGCTGATGCAGGGCGGCGTCGCCCCGACCCGGGCCGAGGTGAAGCTGCTGCTCGAGGACGGCAGCGATTACGGCTATACCGGCACGGTCGAATTCGCCGAGGCGCTGGTCAATCAGGAAACCGGCACCGTCACGATGCGCGCGCGCTTCCCCAATGCTCAGGGGTTGCTGCTGCCGGGCATGTTCGTGCGGGCGCGCTTCGCGCAGGCGATCAACGAGCGCGCCTTCCTGGTGCCCGAACCTGCGCTGTCGCGCGATGCCAAGGGCAATGCGAGCGTGATGATCCTCGGCGCGAACAACAAGGTTGTCAGCCGCCGCGTCACCGCCGCCCGCACGCAGGGGCAATATTGGGTGGTGACCCAGGGGCTGAACCCCGGCGACAAGGTGATCACGCAGGGCCTCAACAATTTGCGCCCCGGCGCGCAGGTGAAGGCGGTGCCGGCGAACAGCGCGCAGGTGATCGCGCCGCCGAAACAGGGCGAAGGCAAAGGCGACGGCAAGCAGCAGGGTAACGCCCAAAGCAAGGCGGGCTGATCCGCGATGATCTCCCGCATCTTCATCGACCGCCCGATCTTCGCCTGGGTGCTCGCCATCATCGTGATGCTGGCGGGCGTCGGCGCGATCCTGAGCCTGCCGATCGCGCAATATCCCGACGTCGCGCCGCCGCAGGTATCGATCCGCGCGACCTTCCCCGGCGCGAACGCACAGACGCTGCAGAATTCGGTGACGCAGGTCATCGAACAGCAGCTGACCGGCATCGACGGCCTGCTGTATTTCAGCTCCTCGTCGTCGAGCCGCGGCTCGGTGTCGATCACCGCGACGTTCGAAAAGGGCACCGATCCCGACATCGCGCAGGTGCAGGTGCAGAACCAGGTGCAGCAGGGCGTCGCGCGTCTGCCGCAACAGGTGCAGCAGCAGGGCCTCGTCGTCCGCAAATCGAACCCGGACAACCTGCTGATCGTCGGTGTCTATGACGAAACCGATCAGAAGACGAACCAGGACGTCAGCGACTATCTCGTCTCCAACCTGCAGGACCCGCTGGGCCGCGTGCAGGGCGTGGGCGACGTCAACGTGTTCGGATCGCAATATGCGATGCGCATCTGGCTGAACCCGGCACGCCTCGCCAGCTATCAGCTGATCCCGTCGGACATCACCACCGCGATCCAGAACCAGAATACCGAAGTCGCGGCGGGCGAGGTGGGCGGCGTGCCGTCCAGTCCGGAGCAGATGCTGAACGCGACCGTCACCGCACAGTCGCACCTGCAAACGCCCGAGCAGTTCCGCCAGATCATCGTCAAGACGCTGCCGTCGGGCGCGACCGTGCGCCTGTCGGACGTCGCCCGGATCGAGCTGGGCGCGGAAAGCTACGCCGCCTTCAGCCGCATCAACCGGCATCCCGGCGCGGGCATCGCGGTGCTGCTGGCACCGGGCGCCGACGCACTGAAGACCGCCGAGCTGGTCAAGGCCGAGGTTGCGCGCGTCGCCAAAAGCTTTCCGCCGGGCCTGAAGGTCGCCTACGCCAACGACACGACCGCGTTCATCAAACTGTCGATCGACGAGGTGGTGAAGACTTTGCTCGAGGCGATCGTGCTGGTCGTCATCGTGATGTTCGTGTTCCTGCAAAGCTGGCGCGCGACGCTGGTGCCCGCCATCGCGGTGCCGGTGGTGCTGCTCGGCACCTTCGCGATCTTCCACTTCGCCGGCTTCTCGATCAACACGATGACGCTGTTTGGCCTCGTCCTCGCCATCGGCCTGCTTGTCGACGACGCGATCGTCGTCGTCGAGAACGTCGAGCGGTTGATGGAAGAAGACCCCGAGATGACGCCGCGTCAGGCGACGATCGAGTCGATGAACGAGATCAGCGTCGCGCTGATCGCCATTGCGCTCGTCCTGTCGGCGGTGTTCCTGCCGATGGCGTTCTTCGGCGGATCGACCGGCGTCATCTATCGCCAGTTCTCGCTGACCATCGTGTCGGCGATGGTGCTGTCGGTGCTGGTCGCGCTGATCCTCAGCCCCGCGCTAACCGCCTCGCTGCTGAAGCAGAAGTCGCAGGAGGAGCGGGAGAGCAAGGGCATCAAGAAGCACCTCGGCAAGGTCGCCGAATGGGGCGAGGCCGCGGGCAATTGGTTCAACCGCACGTTCGAAAAGACGGTGACGCGCTACACCGGTGCCGTGCAGACGGTGGTGGATCGCAAGTGGCAGTTCCTGCTGATCTACGTCGGCGTCGTCGCGCTGCTCGCCATGCTGTTCCTGCGCCTGCCCACCGGCTTCCTGCCGACCGAGGACCAGGGTGCGGCGATCGTCCAGTTCCGCCTGCCCCCCGGTGCGACGATCGCGCGAACGCAGCAGGTGCAGCGGCAGGTCGAAAACTATTTCGCCCAATATGAGCCCAAGAACACCTCCGTCCTGTTCACCGTCGCGGGCGGCGGTGGCGGCGGTGTCAGCGGCCAGAACACCGGCCAGGGCTTCCTCAACTTCGTCGACTGGAAGGACCGGAGCGGCAAGGAGAATACCGCCGATGCGATCACGCAGCGCGCATCCGGCGCGTTCCGCGGGCTTCGCGACGCGCAGGTCTTCGCGCTGGTGCCGCCGGCGATCCGCGGCCTCGGTTCGTCGGACGGCTTCACGATGGAGCTGCAGAATACCGGCGGCCTGACGCAGGAACAGTTCGGCGCCGCGCGCGACAAATTGCTGGCGATGGCCAATGCCGATCCGAAGCTCGCATCGGTGCGCCTGACCGAACTGCCCGACATCGCGACGCTGCGTATCGACATGGACCAGCAGAAGCTGGCGGCCTTGGGCCTGACGCAGAGCGCGGCGAATAATACGCTGACCACCGCCTGGGGTGGCCAGTATGTCAACGACTTCATCGACCGCGGTCGTGTGAAGCGCGTCTACGTGCAGGGCGACGCGCCCTATCGCGCCGCGCCGGACGATCTGAAGCAATGGTTCGTGCGCGGATCGAACGGCCAGATGGTGCCCTTCTCGTCCTTCGCGACTACCGGCTGGTCGACCGCCCCCACCACGCTATCGCGCTTCAATGGCATATCCTCGTTCGAATTCTCGGGGTCGGGCGCACCGGGTGTCAGCTCGGGCGATGCCATGGCGCGGATCAGCGAGCTCGCGGCACAGATCCCCGGCACGTCGATCGCCTGGTCGGGCCTCAGCTATCAGGAACGCCTGTCGTCGGGTCAGGCGCCGTTGCTGTACGGCCTGTCGATCCTGGTCGTCTTCCTGTGCCTTGCGGCGCTGTACGAAAGCTGGTCGATCCCGTTCGCGGTGCTGATGATCATCCCGCTCGGGCTGATCGGCGCGATCGCCTTCGTGACGCTGCGCGGCCTCACCAACGACGTCTATCTGCAGATCGGCCTGCTGACGACGATGGGCCTCGCCGCGAAGAACGCCATCCTGATGATCGAATTCGCCGAACAGGCCGAACGCAAGGGCGCGCGCGTCATCGACGCGGCGCTGGAGGCGGCCAAGATCCGTCTGCGGCCGATCCTGATGACCAGCTTCGCCTTCATCTTCGGCGTGCTGCCGCTGGCGATCTCGACCGGTGCGGGCGCGAACAGCCGCATCGCGATCGGCACGGCGGTGATCGGCGGCATGCTGTCGGCGACCTTCCTGGCGATCTTCTACATCCCGCTCTTCTTCGTCCTCGTGCGCCGCGGCGTGCGCGATGGTCTTGCCAAGCTTAGGGGCAAGCCGACCGGGCACCAGAGCCATCACGACGACACGCCCCCTGCCCCGCCGATGCCGCCCGCCGCCGATCCGGAGCCTGCGCGATGACCCGTTCGATCCTCGCCATCGCGCTCGGCGCCACGATGCTCGCCGGCTGTTCGATGGAGCCGAAATACGTCCGCCCCGACACGCCGGTGCCGACGTCGTGGCCGGTCGGCGACGCCTACCTTCGCCAAAGCGAGGCACGGCTGCCCGCGATCACCTATCGCGACGTGTTCAAGGACGCGCGGCTGCAACGGCTGATCGACCAAGCGCTCGCCAACAACCGCGACCTGCGCGTCGCCGCCGCCAATATCGCCGCGGCGCGCGCGCAATATGGCATCCAGCGTGCCAACCTGCTCCCCGCAATCAACGCCACCGGCCGCTACACTTATTCGGACGGTGGCAACGGCACGCGCGGCATCGCGAACAGCGGCAACACCGGAACGGGCACTGGCGGCACTGGAACGGGTGGAACGGGCACCGGCGGCACGGGCACGGGCACGGGCGGAACCGGCACGGGCACGGGCACCGGCGTCGATACGGGCAACGGCACGGGGACGGGCGCGGTCCTCAACACCGGCGGCGGCAACAGCGCCTTCTCCGCGCAGATCGGCACGACGGCGTTCGAGATCGACCTGTTCGGCCGCCTGCGCTCGCTGTCGCGCGCCGCGCTCGACCGCTATTTCGCCACCGAAGCCGGCGCCCGCGCGACGCGGCTGACGCTGGTGGGCGAGGTCGCAAGCGGCTGGCTGACCTACGCCGCCGACCGCAGCCTGCTGAAGGTCGCGGAGGATACCGCCAAGAGCGCCGCGGTCAGCGTGCGCCTCACCCGCGCCCGGCTGGAGGGCGGGATCAGCGCCCGCACCGACCTGCGGCAGGCGGAGCAGATCCTCGAAACCGCGAATGCCGATCTCGCCGAGCAGAAGACGCTGGTCGCGCAGGACGTCAACGCGCTGCAACTGCTGGTCGGGGCGCCAATCGATCCCGCGCTTCTGCCGGAGTCGATCGACGTCGCCGCGCCGACGATCGCCAGCCTGCCCGCCGGGCTCGACAGCGGCATCCTGCTGCGCCGGCCCGACGTCGTGCAGGCCGAATATACGCTGCAAAGCTACAATGCGCAGATCGGCGCGGCGCGCGCAGCGCTGTTCCCGCGTATCTCACTGACCGGGCTGGTCGGCTTCGCCAGCAACGCGCTCTCGACGCTCTTCACCGGCGGGGCGTTCAACTATTCGGTGGCGCCGTCGGTCAGCTATCCGATCTTCCAGGCCGGCGCCGGCCGCGCCAACGTCCGCTATACCGAGGCGCAGCGCGATGCCGCGCTCGCGACGTATGAAAAGACGATCCAGACCGCGTTCCAGGAGGTCGCCGACGCACTCGCCCGTCAGGGGACGATCGCCGACCAGTTGCGCGCACAGGCGAATTTCCGCGATGCCGC
This sequence comes from Sphingomonas sp. NIC1, assembly GCF_001638925.1. Lineage (NCBI taxonomy): Bacteria > Pseudomonadati > Pseudomonadota > Alphaproteobacteria > Sphingomonadales > Sphingomonadaceae > Sphingomonas > Sphingomonas sp. NIC1. The sequence continues at coordinate 2,097,126 of NZ_CP015521.1, read as the reverse complement.
CGCCGATACGCTGCGGCTGGTCAATGCGCGCTATCAGGGGGGACTCGATACCTTCCTGTCCAGCCTCGACGCGCAGCGCAGCTATTACTCGGCGCAGCGCACGCTGATCGGCACGCAGCTGACCGCGGCCAGCAATCGCGGGACGCTCTACCGGGTGCTGGGCGGCGATTCGTCGCTCGAGGTGACGCCCGACGGTCCGCAACCCGTCTCCCCCAGCGGCGCGCCGCGCCGGGACTGAGCCTTGGCGCGGGTTGACGCCGGCCAAGTGACTGCCGATGTACCGGCCCCATACGTACGGTAGCAGACGGGCCAGGAGCGATCATGAGCCACACCATCCGCCGGTTCCGGCCGACCGACGACGACGCCGTCCTCGCCTTCACCGCGACGCTGCCCGCACATGACCTGCTGTTTTCCGGCCGCGACCTGCGCCATCCGCGGGTGATCGAGGCGTGGCAGCAGGCGGTCGGCGAAGGCTGGATCGACAGTCTGGTCGCCGAGGACGACGGCCGCATCGTCGCCACCGCGGCGCTGATCCGCGATCCCTTGGGGTGGAGCGGGCATGTCGGCGAAATCCGGCTGCTCGTGGCCCCCGACAGGCGTGGCCAGGGTCTGGGCAGCGACCTGTTGCAGGCGTTGCTCGCCATCGCGCACGCGCACGGCCTCGCCAAGCTGACCGCGACGATGACGCCGGATGCCGCAGCGTCGGTGGCGCTGTTCGAGCGGCTGGCCTTCACGCAGGAGGCGCGGCTCGCCGGTCATGTCCGGGCGAGCGACGGCGTCGCGCACGACCTGCTGATGCTGGCACGCGCGACGCCGTTCGGCTGAGGAACGGGCGGCCCCTCGCCACCCGCCCCTCGCGCGCGTCAGTCGCCCGATTTGGGCGGCGTCACCGCGTCGCGGCCGAAGCGCAGGATCATCTCGCCGATCTCGCGCGCCTGCTCCATCGAGCGTTCGCCCTGCCGGCGCAGGTAATTGCCCTGAATGCGCAGCACGTCGGTGACGTCGCGGGCCTGTGCCGCCTCGCGCATCGCCTCGAAGGCATCATGCGAATTGCGTTCGGCCTGCTCGATGATCTTGAGGCCAAGCGCCGCGCTGCCGTCGGCCACCTTCTGGCCGGATGCGCGCATCGCCTCGCCGGCGCGGCGGGCGGGATCCATCACATGATCGGTGAAGGCGCCGCGCATCGCCTCGCTCGCGCCGCGCATGGTGTCGCTCGCACGCTGCGCGGCATCGTGCATGGGGTTGCCGCCGGTTTTCGCGGCATCGTCGGTGGGATGGGTGTCGTCCGCCATTGCGCCTCTCCTGTCATGACGTCTGGATCGTATGGGACAAACGTGCTGCCCCGGTTTTTTGCTCCGCTACCCGCTTGCGCGGACGCGGGGGGTGGTTAGAGATCAAGGCGATGATGACGCCTGAGGACCAGAAGCAACGCCGCATCCGCGGCGAGCTGCTGCACCGCGCGGTGGCGCTCGGCGAAGAGCTGATGCGGCTGGCCGACGATCTCGACATGACGGTTGCGGGACTCCACGTCTGCCAGGGTGTCGAGATGATGCGCGAGGAGGCGGAGCGGCTGGTCGGCCCGACGCACTGACGCGCCGGCCCGCAGCGCCCTTGCCATCACGCGCCGCCGATGCAGCGCAGCACCAGCGCCAGCCCGTCGTCGGTCAATGCCAGTGGCGTCGCCGGATCGAGCGTGCCCGTCTTATGCACGGCACCGCGGATCAGCGCGCGTCGGGCCAGCAGGTCCAGCCAGCGGGCCAGCACCGCCGGGCGTAGCGACAGCAGGGCGCCGAGCGCCTCGCCCGTCACCGGCCGCGCCTCTTCATAGGCGACGAACAGCGTCAGCAGGATATCCCAGCCCGGCTCGCCGAACAGCTCGATCAGGTCGCCCGCCATGGCGTCGCGCTGACGGCGCTGAGCCAACAGGGTGCGCGCGCGATCGGCATCGCTCGGCTCTTCGGGGCCGGCGGGCACGGGGGCGACGATCTCGCCCCGGCTGCGCGCGGCGGAGGCCCGCACGCGTTCCAGCGCCGACACCAGCCGTTCGTATTCTTCGCGATCGCGTTCGGGCCAGCGCAGCAACCGTATGTCGGCAGTCATGATGAAGGGATGTCCGGTTGGCGCAGGGGCGACCAGTCGCGGTCGCTCCCGAACTGGGCCTTGCGCTGGCGGTGGCGCAGCGCGCCGATCGCCAGCATCAGCAGCATGGGATAGGCGATCTTGCCGCTCGCACCCGCGTACATCCACGGCACCAGCGACGGCTGAATGGCCTTCACGCCATGGATCGCCAGCGTGATCAGATGGAGCGCGCTGACGTACAGCGGCCAATAGCGGTCCGCGCGCAGCGCCACGCCCAGCAGGCCGAGCAGGATCGCGACGTCGATCGCGAGCAGGATCGGCTCGACCTGATGATAGGGGCCCGACGGATAGAAGTCCGGCACCGCAAACGTGGCCAGAGCCCCCGTGACGAACAGGATCGCCGTCCATCGTTCGGGTGCGCCGCCGGCGAACAGCGCGTAACCGCATGTCGCCAGCAGGACCAGGTTGAAGACGAGGATGTGTGTCATGGCCTGACCTGTCAAAGGAGCAGTTCGACGGTCAAGCCATGACACCTCAGGCAGCGACGCGCAGATGACTGACGTCGGCACCTGTCGGGGCGAATTCGGGCTTCGGACGTTCGTCGCCGAAGCTCGTTTCATACCCGATCTGCTTACCGATTTTTTCGATGACGCGATGGCCCGCGACGGTGTGGCCGCGTGCGGCGCCGATCGCCATGATCGCCTGGCCCAGCACTTCGAACGCCTGTTGCCCGGCGATCGCCGGCAGGTTGGCGGCGTGGCGGGCACGGGGCAGCGCCGCGAGCAACTCACCGCCGGTCGAGAAAGCCTCGTCGAGCTGCGTCTCGAGCTTCCAGAGCAACTGTGCGACGGCATCGGCCGCGGCCTTGGTATCCACAGACGACGCAGCGACCGGAGCGGTGCGCGATGCGATGATTGACGACATGATGGCGACCCTTTCCACCCCGAGCGGGGCGCTTTCGCTGACGATCAGGAAAGGTTGCGGGTCAGCGCCTCGATCAAATGGGTCAGTGCCTGGAGGCCGCTCATCAACATGCCGAAACCGACGATGGTGCCGAATGCGATGGCCTGTATCCAGATCAACCGATCCCCGACCGTCAGGTCGTTGCCCCGTTGTCCTTTCCGCCGGAAGGGCAGCCGGATCGGGAACGCCGATGACCTGAAAGGCCGGGCGCCGCCGCTGTCCGCTGCCATGACGATGGTCTCGTCCGGCACCACCGGCAGTGGCGGATCGGCGGCGAGCGGGGATAGCCGCGCAGAATGACCCCCGATTTTATCGGGGTCCCCGGCTTCGGGAATAATCGTTGTAAATTCGGCGCTTGGCTCAGCAGCCTGATCTTCATACGCCGCCCAGCGCAGCGCCGCATCGCGTCGATTGCGCGCGCCGAGCAGCTTCACCGCCTCGGTCAGATAGCTGTCGACGGTCGATTTTTCGATGCCGAGCTCCTCGGCGATCTCCTTGGAGCCCTTGAGCGCGCGCACCCCGCGCAGGCATTCGCGATGGCGGCGCGACAGGCGGTCGAACGCTGCGGCGGGATCGGGTGCCGGGCTCGCCACGGCACGCGTGCGGACGGCGCCGCCATCGCGCAGCGACGCGGCGATACCGTTCGATCCGTTCCGCCCGGTGTCGTCGCGCGCCTTCATCGTCGTCCCATGCCCAGGGCGGGTCTAGCACGGCTGGCGCGCATCACCAGCGCTTCCGCCAATCTGGGTCTATTTTGCGGCCACCTTGCGATGTTTAGCGCCCGATGCCGCCTTGCGTACCGTCGCACGCTTGCCGCGCCGCTTGGGCACCGGCGTCGCGCGGCCGCGCAGCAACGGCACGGCGAGCGCTGCGGCGGCCCCGACGACGAGCGTACCGCCGATCGCCAGCCATGCCGGCAGGCCCAGCCCCTGGCCGTTTTCCGCCCGATTCGGCTTGACAGGCCGGGCCTCCGGCGCGGGGTCGTGATGGACGGGGCCGGCATGCTTCATCGCGGAATTGGGGATATGGGACACGGCATCGCTCCTTTTTGGTCTTTTCGCTCAACCGGATAGGGCCGGACAATGTTCCTGTTTCCGGGGTCCTGTTTCCGGCTTCCCGTTCCGGTTGCGTGGGCGGTTACCGGAAGGTTGACGGGCCCCCGCTCCGTACCGCCACGGCACACCGCGATTTGCCGACTCGCATTGCCCGCGAAACGCGCCCATCCTCGCCGCTTCGTACATCGTTTCCGGAACATGCATCGTGGTTGCCCGTCGCCAGGCCATTGCGGCCAGACTGATCCTTGCCGGCGCCGTCATCGGAGTCGCTGCGATTGCCGCGGTGGCACCGCATGGGACGGCATCGGTCGCCGGACCGACATCCGCCCGGACGCCCACCGAGCAGCGCGTCACCCTCCCCTCGCCCCCGACCCATATCACCACGCCCGCCGCAGCCACCGCCAAGCCGACGCCGGCCGCCCTCTCCACGCCCACGCCCGCGCCGGAGAACATGCAGGTCAAGCGCATCCTCGATATCGGCCCGATCAAGTTCGGCGATTACGCCTGGGATACCAAGGGCGTGCCAGATGGTCCGCTGATCATCACCGTCGATCTCGCCGCGCAGACACTCTCCGTCTTCCGCGACGGCTATGAGATCGGCGCCGCCGCCATCCTGTACGGCGCCGACGAAAAGCCGACGCCACTCGGCACCTTTCCGATCCTGATGAAGGACGCGACGCACGTATCGCGCACCTATGACAATGCGCCGATGCCGTACACACTGCGCCTGACCGGCGATGGCGTCGCGATCCACGGATCGAAGGTCGAATGGGGCTATGCGACGCATGGCTGCATCGGCGTTCCCGTCGCCTTTGCCAAATTGCTGTTCGCGCAGGCGAAGGTCGGCGACCGCGTCATCATCACCCGCGGCAAGACGCTGGCGACGGGACAGGCGATCCTCCCCGCACCCACGACCTGAGCCGCCAAGCGAACGCACGCGCAGCATAGGCGCTTCCCCAACCGTAAACCCCTTGCTAAGGCCGCGGCGACATACGCTTTCGCAGCGCTCATCGCGCGCCCGCGCGGCTTTCCCGCCGCCTCCCCGAGCGCCCTCGAGCCAAATTGAAGGGACCATAATGACCGCCATCGGCCAGGACAGCCTGAAGACCCGCACGACGCTCGACGTCGCGGGCAAGACCTACGATTACTACAGCCTTGCGAAGGCGGCGGAAAAGTACGGCGACATCAGCCGCCTGCCCTTCTCGATGAAGGTGCTGCTCGAAAACATGCTCCGCTTCGAAGACGGCAAGACCGTCACCGAAGAGGACGTGAAGGCGATCGTCGACTGGCAGAATGAGCGCCGCAGCGACCGCGAAATCCAGTATCGCCCCGCGCGCGTGCTGATGCAGGATTTCACCGGCGTGCCGTGCGTGGTCGACCTCGCCGCGATGCGCGATGCGATCACCAAGCTCGGCGGCGACGCGGCCAAGATCAACCCGCAGGTCCCCGTCCACCTCGTCATCGACCATTCGGTCATGGTCGACGAATTCGGCACGCCGCAGGCGTTCGAGGATAACGTCGACCTCGAATATCAGCGCAACGGCGAGCGCTACGAATTCCTGAAGTGGGGCTCCAAGGCGCTCGACAACTTCCAGGTCGTGCCGCCGGGCACCGGCATCTGCCACCAGGTGAACCTGGAATATGTCAGCCAGGCGATCTGGTCGTCGACCGAAATGGGCGATCATGCCAGCGGTTCGGCGGCGATCGCCTACCCGGACACGCTCGTCGGCACCGACAGCCACACCACGATGGTCAACGGCCTTGGCGTGCTCGGCTGGGGCGTCGGCGGCATCGAAGCGGAAGCGGCGATGCTCGGCCAGCCGGTGTCGATGCTGATCCCCGAAGTCGTCGGCTTCAAGCTGACCGGCGCGCTGAAGGAAGGCATCACCGCCACCGACCTCGTGCTCACCGTCACGCAGATGCTGCGCGCCAAGGGCGTCGTCGGCCGCTTCGTCGAATTCTACGGCCCGGGCCTCAGCTCGATGACCCTCGCCGACCGCGCGACGATCGCCAACATGGCGCCCGAATATGGCGCGACCTGCGGTTTCTTCCCGATCGACGACAAGACGATCGAATACATGCGCCTCACCGCGCGCCCCGAAGAAACGATCGCGCTGACCGAAGCCTATGCCAAGGCGAACGGCTTCTGGCGCCACGACGATGCCGCGGACCCCGTGTTCACCGACACGCTGGAGCTCGACATGGGCACCGTCACCGCCAGCCTCGCCGGCCCGAAGCGTCCGCAGGATCGCGTCAGCCTCGGCAATGTCGACGACGTGTTCAACGGCGACCTCAGCAAGCTGTACAGCAAGACCAGCCCGAAGCGTGTCGCCGTCGCCGAGCGCGGCCATGACATCGGCGACGGCGACGTCGTGATCGCGGCGATCACCAGCTGCACCAACACCTCGAACCCGTCGGTGCTGGTCGCTGCCGGCCTCGTCGCGCGCAAGGCGAATGCGCTCGGCCTGAAGCCCAAGCCCTGGGTCAAGACCTCGCTGGCGCCGGGTTCGCAGGTCGTCACCGACTACCTCAATAAGGCCGGCCTCACCGCCGATCTCGACGCGATCGGCTTCAACCTCGTCGGTTACGGATGCACCACCTGCATCGGCAATTCGGGTCCGCTGCCGGGTCCGATCTCGACCGCGATCAACGAAAACGACCTCGTTGCCGCCTCGGTGCTGTCGGGCAACCGCAACTTCGAAGGCCGCGTCTCGCCCGACGTGCGCGCCAACTTCCTCGCCTCGCCGCCGCTCGTCGTCGCTTATGCGCTGAAGGGCACCGTGACCGAGGACATGGTCGAAACCCCGCTCGGCAAGGGCAAGGACGGCCAGGACGTGTTCCTGAAGGACGTGTGGCCGACCAACCAGGAAGTCGCCGACACGATGGCGGCGAACATCGACGACGAGATGTTCCGCAGCCGCTACGGCAACGTCTATGCCGGCGACGCCAAGTGGCGTGAGATCGACGTGACCGGCTCGGCCACCTACGCCTGGCCGGCGGCGTCGACCTATGTCGCCAACCCGCCGTATTTCGAGGGCATGGAAATGACCCCGAAGCCGGTTCACGACATCATCGAGGCCAAGCCGCTCGCGATCCTGGGCGATTCGATCACGACCGACCACATCAGCCCGGCGGGTTCGATCAAGGCGGACAGCCCGGCCGGCCAGTGGCTGACCGAGCGTCAGGTCGCGCGCAAGGACTTCAACAGCTACGGCGCGCGCCGCGGCAACGACCATGTCATGGTCCGCGGCACCTTCGCCAACATCCGCATCAAGAACGAAATGGTGCCGGGCGTCGAAGGCGGCATGACCCAGTATGACGGCGAAGTGATGCCGATCTACGACGCCGCGATGCGCCACAAGGCGGACGGCACACCGCTCGTCGTCGTCGCGGGCAAGGAATATGGCACCGGCTCGTCGCGCGACTGGGCGGCGAAGGGCACCAACCTGCTGGGCGTCCGCGCGGTCATCACCGAAAGCTTCGAGCGTATCCACCGTTCGAACCTGGTCGGCATGGGCGTCCTTCCGCTGCAATTCGCCGACGGCGTGACCCGCCAGACGCTGAAGCTGGACGGCACCGAGGCGTTCACGATCACCGGCGTCGCCGACCTGCGCCCGCGTCAGACCGTCGAAGTGACGCTGAAGCGCGCCGACGGCAGCACCGAGACGTTCGAGACGCGTTGCCGCATCGATACCGTCAACGAGCTGGAATATTTCCTCAATGGCGGCATCCTCCAGTACGTGCTGCGCAAGCTGGCCGCGTAAGGGGGCTCGTTTCCCGGAATAGGAAAGGGGAGGCGCCGCAAGGCCCCTCCCCTTTTTGTTGGGCGAGCGGATCGCCCCAATCTCGCCGTCAACCCGGACTTGGTCCAGGGTCCACTCTGCGGCGAGGGGGATGGCCAGTGTCTCTTGCCGTCCCCGCGCGGCCCGGTGGACCCCGGACCAAGTCCGGGGTGACGCAGTGGGTTAGGCGAGCGCCCGCCCCGCCACCGCGTCCAGCTTCGCCACCAGCGCCGGATCGCGCGCGCCCTTCGCGGTGATGATCGCCGCATCCAGGCACGTATCGATCGGCGACGCCGCCCGCTCGGCCGGCAACCCGCGCAGCAGCGCCAGCACCATGCTTCGCGCCTTCGCCGCATTGGCGGACAGCTGCGCCAGCACCTGCGCCACATCGACCGCCGCCTCGTCCTCGCGCCAGCAGTCGTAATCCGTCACCATGCCGACCAGCGCATAGGGAAGCTCCGCCTCACGGGCGAGCTTGGCCTCGGGCATCGCGGTCATGCCGATCACATGGCAGCCCCATTGCCGGTAGAGCAGGCTTTCCGCCCGCGTCGAGAATTGCGGCCCCTCCATCGCGAGATAGGTGCCGCCGCGATCCACGCCCGCTCCCGCCGCGTCCGCGACCAGCGCCGACAGCCGCGGGCAGACCGGATCGGCCATCGAGACATGCACGACGCAGCCGGTGCCGAAGAAGCTCGACACGCGGCCCTTCGTCCGGTCGATGAACTGGTCGACGATGGTGAAGCTACCCGGTGGCCGCTCCTCGACCAGCGAACCGACCGACGACACCGCCAGCACGTCGGTGACGCCCAGCCGCTTCAACGCGTCGATATTGGCGCGGGCGTTGAGGGCGTCGGGGCTGATCCGATGCCCGCGGCCATGGCGCGGCAGGAACGACACGCGCGCCGCGCCGATGCGCCCGGTGAAGATCGCATCCGACGGCGGCCCCCAAGGCGTCGCCACCTCGACCCAGCGGCCATCCTCGATCCCCGCGACGTCGTACAGTCCCGATCCGCCGATGATGCCGATATGCCAGCCGCTCACGCGATCTGCGCCCGACCGCGCGCATAGAGGAAGTAGACGAGCAGACCGAAAGCGTTCCAGCCGAGGAAGGCGATCTGCGTCACCACCTGCAGGCTGGTGAACAGATAACAGCAGCCCAGGATCGCAAGCGGCGCAACGATCCAGGCGAGCGGCGTGCGAAACGGCCGGCGCGCGGCGGGGTCGCGGCGGCGCAGCACCAGCACGCAGGCGGCGACCGCGACGAAGGCGCACAAAGTCCCCGCATTGGCGAGGCTGGCGATGACGTCGAGCGGCGCCAGACCGGCGATTGCGGCGACGAACACCGCGGTCATCGCGGTGATGCGCGCCGGCGTTCCGCGCTTCGATACCTTCGCCAGGCTCTGCGGCAGGAAGCCGTCGCGCGCCATGACCAGGAAGATGCGGCTCTGCCCGTACAGGAAGGCGAGCAACACCGTGGGCAGCGCGATCGCCGCCGCCGCTGCAACGATCGTCGCGATACCGCCCTGATCGATCTCCCGCAGGATCAGCGCCAGCGGTTCCGGGCTGGAGCCGAAGCGCGTGTAGCTGAGCGCCCCCACCGCCACGGCGGCGACGATCATATAGATGGCGGTGCAGGCAATCATCGATCCGACGATGCCGATCGCCAGATCGCGCTCGGGGTTCTTCGCCTCTTCGGCGGCGGTCGAGATGGCGTCGAAGCCGTAGAAGGCGAAGAAGATGATCGCCGCGGCGCCCATCACGCCATATTTCACGCCGTTGGCATGTTCCGGGCTGCCATAGCCGAACGGTGCGAACGGATGCAGGTTGGCCACCTCGAAGTGCGGCAGCGCCACCGCGACGAACAGCGCGAGCGTCACGATCTTCAGCACGACCAGCGCAGTGTTGATCCGCGCGCTTTCCCGCGTGCCGAGCATCAGCAGCCCCGCGACCACCGCAATGATCCCCACCGCGGGCAGGTTGACCACGCCGCCCAGGCCCGGCCCGTTGGCGAGCGCATTGGGCACGACGATGCCGAGCCCCTTCAGGAACCCGACCGCATAGCCCGACCAGCCGACCGCGACGGTCGAGACCACCAGCGAATATTCGAGGATCAGGCTCCAGCCGACGACCCAGGCGATCACCTCACCCAGCACCGCATAGCTATAGGTATAGGCCGACCCCGACGCGGGGATCATCGTCGCCATCTCGGCATAGCAGAGCGCCGCGCAGGCGCAGATCGCGCCGGCGACGACGAACGACAGGATCACCGCCGGCCCCGCCCGATCCGCGCCGACGCCGATCAGCGTCAGGATGCCGGTGCCGACGATCGCGCCGACGCCCAGCGCCACCAGATGCGGCCAGCCCAGCGTGCGCGCGAGCTGTTGGCCCGGCGGCTGTGGCTGGATCGTCTTGCGGCGGAACAGGCTCATGTCTTCCCCTTTGTCGTTATCGGACCGGGGTATAGGCGCTTGGTCGGGGCGTGGGTAGGTCGCTTCCCCCCGTCATCCCGGCCTTGAGCCGGGATCCCGCTTCTTGTGCGGTCGACGATAGCGAGCCACGGGTCACGTCCGGGGTGACGCAGCGAAGCTACGATCGCAGGACGTCAATCGACTTCAGAATCGCCGGGCCACGCCCGCGATCAGCTGCACGTCCGGCGTGTCGCGATTGAGCCCGGCGATCGCCGACGTGTCGAGCTGCCAATCGTCCTTCGGCTGCCACGCCAGCGTCATCGCGGCGCGTGCGCGCGTCGTGTGATCGCGCGGGTCCTGGTCGCGCGCGAGCGACGCGTCCGCGCCGACCGACACCGCCTCGCTGAGCTTCACCGTCACGCCCGCCGCGGCGCCATAGCGCACGTGCTGGCCGCCCGCGTCCTCGTTCGCCAATGCCCGGATAGCCGGCGTGACGGCGATCTCGACCGTGTCGGACACATCGTACGACAGCGGCAGCAGCAGGCTCGGCTGCGCGCGGCCTGCGCCGATCGGCTGCCGCCCGACCGGTAGCGTCACCGATGGCAGGATCGCGATCGACAGGCCCTTGCCGTCGGGATGCAGCAGCGATGCCTTCAGCCCGATCACCGCGTCACCGACGCGTTTCGCCCGGTCGATATCGCCGGTCGCGACATCGCGCGTCCGCTCATGGCCGAACGGCTGCCAGCCTGCGCGCACCTCCAGCCGATCGGTCACGCCGACGCGGACCAGCGTGTCGCCGACTAGGATCGTATCGGTCACGCCATCGCTCTGCCGATCGCGTGTCCAGTCGATCAGGCTCGATTCGATGGTCACGCGCCCGCGATCGACGATGCAGGCCTGCGTTTCCAGCCCCGGTCGCTCCGGGCAGAATTCGCGGTCCTGTGCCGCGGCCGGCGTCGCGGCGGCGAGCGCGAGCAGCGCCGCCGCGCTGCGCCTCACGACAGTCGTACCCAGGTGGGTGCGTGATCGCTCGCCTTTTCCCGGCCGCGATAGTCCTTGTCGACGCCGGCGTCCTGCAACCGGTCCGCCGCCTGCGGGCTGAGCAGCAGGTGATCGATCCGGAATCCTGCGTCGCGCTGCCAGGCCCCGGCCTGGTAATCCCAGAAGGTCCACACCCCGCCCTTGGGCTGGCGCGTGCGCAACGCATCCGTCCACCCCTGCGCCAGCAACCGGCGGTAGGCGGCGCGGCTTTCGGGCTGCATCAGCGCATCGTTCGCCATCGCGCGGACCGAGAAGGTGTCGTCGTCATTGGGGATGACGTTGTAATCACCCATCAGCACCGTCGGCACCTCGGCCTCCAGCAGCGCGCGCGCGCGGCTGGCGAGCCGCTCCATCCAGCGCAATTTATAGTCGAACTTCGGTCCCGGCTGCGGATTGCCGTTGGGCAGATAGATCGACGCGACGATCAGGCCATCGACGGCGCATTCCAGGTAACGGCTGTGCTCGTCCTCGGGTTCGCCCTCAAGGCCGCGCTGCGTTTCGATCGGAGTCTGCCCCTTGGCAAGCACCGCGACGCCGTTGAACCCCTTCTGCCCGTGCCACACCGCGCCATAACCGGCCGCCTCGATATCGGCGATCGGGAAGGTGTCGTCGGTCGTCTTCAGCTCCTGCAAGCAGACGACGTCGGGCTGCTGTTCGGTCAGATACTCGATCAGCCGCGGCAGCCGCGCCTTGATGCCGTTGACGTTATAGGTGACGAGCTTCACCGCCTCAGACCGCGAAGCTGGAGCCGCAGCCGCAGCCGGACGCCGCATTGGGATTGTCGACGCGGAACGCCGCACCGCCCAGCGATTCGACGTAATCGACCTGACAGCCGCGCACGAGGTCCAGGCTGATGCTGTCGACGACCAGACGGACGCCATCCGTCTCCGCGATCGTGTCGTCCCCTTCGGGCGCGTCGGCGAAGCCGAACTTGTACTGGAACCCCGAACAGCCGCCGCCATCGACCGACAGGCGCAGGATGGCAGGCTTGTTCTGCTTGCCCGCAATCGCCGCGACGCGCGCGGCGGCAGCGGGGGTGAGGGCGATGTCGGGCTGGGTCATGCCGCCGAGATAGGCGCGGCGGGCGAGTGGGGCAACCGGTTAGCCCCTCGCCCCTGCGCCATCATCCGTGCGAGGGACGGGATTCACGGACACGGGCGGCTCGGGGCTAACCTACCCCGTACGTCCGTCATTCCCGCGCAGGCGGGAATCCATAACCACGACGCTGCTGAATCCCGCTGGCGGTAGCGCGTCTGGATCCCCGCCTGCGCGGGGATGACGCCGTGGGAGGGACGGCGCCGCCCTCCCAAACCTTTAGTCCTGCGCGGCGGGGCCGTCGGTCGACACCGGGATCGCATGGACCGCACGGTCCTGCGCGGCGAGCAGGTAATCGGCGGTGGTCAGGAACGGCACCGGGTTCACCGCATGGCCGTCGATACGGACTTCATAATGCAGGTGCGGGCCGGTCGAGCGGCCGGTCGACCCCATCAGCGCGATCAGCTGGCCGCGCGTCACGCGCGCGCCATCGGCGACGAGGATCTTCGACAGGTGGCCGTAGCGGGTCGCGATGCCCTTGCCGTGGTTGATCTCGACCAGATTGCCGTAACCGCCCTGGCGGCCGGCGTGATCGACGATACCATCGGCGGTGGCATAGATCGGCGTGCCGACCGGACCGGGGATGTCGACGCCCGCGTGCATCGCCGCGGTGCCGCGGAACGGGTCGGAGCGGATACCGAAGTTGCTGGTGAACTGCAGGTGCTGCACCGGCTGCACCGACGGAATGGCGATCGCCCCCTGCTGCAGCGTGTCGAGCTTCTTCCAGCTCTGGAACAGCGTGCGGAACTGCGCATCGGCCTTCAGGTCCGCCTGCGCTTCCGCGCCATTGGCCTCCAGCATCGGGCCGCCCATCGCCTTGGCATTCACGCGGCTGGCGACACCGAGCGTCTTCAGCGTCGCATTCGCCTTGGCGAGGCGCTGGTCCACCACCTTCTGCGCCGCGTCGGCGAGCTGGGCCTGGCGCCCTTCCACCTTCACCAGCGGCTTGACGACATCGGTGGCGAGGCGATCGGCGGTGGGATCGATCGCGAGCGTCGCGAGCGCCAGTTCGGCCTCGTCGCCCTTGCCGGTCAGCGCCGCGGTGATCAGCGCCTGGCGCTGTTCGATCCGCTCGGCATGCAGGCGGGCGACGTCACGGATGTGCGACACGCGGGCCTGCATCGCGTCGAGCCGATGCTCCATGCCCGCAACGCGCGTATCATGCGCGGGGGCGACGACCAGCTGCGCAGCCTGTGCCGCGCCATAGCCCGAAAATCCCAGGGTCAGCGTCGCCGCGGCGGCGAGCGTCGCCTGACGACGGCCGGTCAGGCTGACGCGGCGCAGCGCGTTGCCATCGTGAAACAGGACGTCGCGTGCGACGAACAGCGAACGGATGCGGTTACCGAGTCGAGCGCTCATGGAAACGAAGCTGTTCATCAGACCCCAGTGCGATGCGCCGCAACCCGGGAGACCGGGTCCGGCCGTAATCCAATCGTCGTGATTCGCAGCCCCACCGCGCCCCAGACGCGCAGTCTCTGCCTGCAATCGATGCGCATCCACAACCCATAGGGCATGGCTCCCGCGATCAACCGGCTGACGCGCGCGCCGAGCCGATGATATGAGGTTACGCGGCCGTTCATCATGACCGTGCGATCGCCGTCGATCCCCCGCCGTTCGCACCATGACAGTCGCGTGACATGCGGGCGTGACGCGGTCGGCGCGGCGTCCTATATCGCTCGCCTGATCAAACGGATGGCCCTTATGCTCGACACCCCAACCGCGCTGGACGCACAGGTTCCGACGCTCAGCCTCGCCGACCAGGCGCGCGACCCCGACGGCTTCGCCAAGGCGTTCGGCGAATCGTTCGAACGATTCGGCTTCGCGATCGTCGCCGACCACGGCATCCCGCAGGACCTGATCGACCGTGCCTGGTCCGAAACCGAGGCATTGTTCGCGCTGCCCGAGGCGGAAAAGCGCGACTATTTCGTCGCGGGCGGTGGCGGCGCACGCGGCTATACCCCGTTCAAGACGGAAATCGCCAAGGACGCCAAGCACGTCGACCTCAAGGAATTCTGGCACATCGGGCGCAATCTGCCGGAGGGCCATCGCTACGCCGACAGCATGGCGCCCAATATCTGGCCGGCGCGCCCCGAAGGGTTCAAGGACACGTTCCTCGAACTGTTCACCGCCTTCGATCGCGCTGGCGACAAATTGCTCTCCGCGATCGCGCGCCATCTGGGCCTTGCCCCCGACTGGTTCGATCCGGCGGTGAAGGACGGCAACAGCGTGCTGCGCCTGCTCCACTATCCTCCCATCCCCGCCGATGCGGAGGGCGTGCGCGCCGGCGCACATGAGGACATCAACCTCATCACCCTGCTGCTCGGCGCCGAGGAAGCGGGCCTCGAACTGCTCGACAAGAACACCGGCGACTGGCTGGCGATCAAGCCGCCCGAAGGCGCGATGGTCGTCAACGTCGGCGACATGCTGCAGCGCCTGACCAACCACGTCCTGCCCTCGACCACGCACCGCGTCGTCAACCCGCCGGTCGAACGCCGCGGCCATTCGCGCTATTCGATGCCCTTCTTCCTGCACCCCGCGCCCGATTTCCTGATCGAGACGCTACCGCAGACGATCACCGCAGACCGGCCGAATCGTTACCCCACGCCGATCAGCGCGCACGATTACCTGCACGAACGCCTAGTCGAGATCGGGTTGATCAAGAAGTGACCGCGTGAGGGGTGGCCACACCCACCTCGTCACCCCGGACTTGATCCGGGGTCCCGCTGTTTCGCTAGGGCCGGACAGAAGCGGGACCCCGGCTCTTCGGCCGGGGTGACGGGCTAAGCTAAGGGCGTGCCTGCCCCCCGCTCAATCGAACCCGTTCTCCAGGAAGCGCGTCGCGATCGCGCAGTGCATCGCCACGCCCTTCGCCATCACCGATTCCTCGATCGTCATCCGCGTGTTGTGCAGCGGCGGATTGGTCGCGGGATCGCTGCCCACCGGCGCGACGCCGATGAAGGCGAACGCACCGGGCGTCTTGCGCAGCACGTACGAGAAATCCTCCGCGCCCATCATCGGTTGCGGCATCGTCGCGAACGGCTGGCCGAGCGTGCCCGCCACGCCCTCGATCAGCGCCGCACCGCGCGGGTCGTTGACCGTCACCGGATAGCCCGCCTCGATCCGCGTCTCCGCGGTCGCGCCATGCGCGGCGGCGATATGCTCCGCAATCCGCTGGAACGCCGCCTGCATCGTCGCCCGCGTGCCCTCCGACAGGGTGCGCAGCGTACCGAGCATCGTCACCTCGCCGGGCACGATATTGTGCGCCGACCCCGCCTCGATCTTCGTCACCGACAGTACCGCCGGATCGGTGACGGGAATACGGCGCGCGATGAAGGTCTGGAGCGCGGTGACGATCTCGCAGGCGACGGGGATCGGATCGATGCAATCGTGCGGCATCGCGGCATGGCCGCCGGCACCACGGATCGTCGCGTGGATCGTATCCGCCGACGCCATGATCGGCCCGCCGCGCGTCACGACGACACCCGCTGGCGCATTGGGCGTGATGTGCAGCGCGAACGCCGCATCGGGCTTGGCGATGGCGAGCAGCCCGTCGTCGATCATGAAGCGGGCGCCGTGATAGCCCTCCTCGCCCGGCTGGAACATGAAGACGATCGTGCCCGGCAGGCTCTCGCGGCGCGCGCACAGCGCCTTGGCCGCGCCGACCAGCATCGCGGTGTGCGAATCGTGCCCGCACGCGTGCATGCGGCCGGGGATGGTGCTGGCGAAGGGCAGCCCCGTCTCCTCCTGCATCGGCAGCGCGTCCATGTCGCCGCGCAGCAGCACGGTGCGACCGTTATCGCCCGCCTGCCCCTTCAGGATGGCGATAAAGCCGGTGGTGGACGTGCTGTCGTGGATCTCCAGCGGCAGGCCGGCGAGCGCCGCCTTGATCTTCGCGGTGGTCAGTGGGCAGTGCAGCCCGACCTCCGGCTCGGCATGGATCGCGCGGCGCAATGCGATCGTATCGTCCAGCCCCGCTTCGCCCGCAGCGGCCCAGTCGGTGGCAAACGTCTCGTCTAGGGACATGAATAGGCTCCGTTACTTGAGGCACATCGTGCGCCTCGGGAGCCGTTTTGTCGAGGTGTGGGGCGGCACGGCGCGCGGCGGAACCGCCCCCGGAGACCTCAGCCGATCTGCCCGAACACCCAGCGCAGCACCGCCTTTTGCGCGTGCAGCCGGTTTTCCGCCTCACGCCAGATCAGCGACTGCGGCCCGTCGATCACCGCATCGACCACTTCCTCGCCGCGATGCGCGGGCAGGCAGTGGAGGAAGCGCGCGTCGGGCTTGGCGCGCGCCATCAGCGCCTCATCGACCTGGAAGGGCATCATCGCGGCGAGCTTGGTGTCGGCATGCGCCTGGCCCATCGAGATCCAGGTGTCGGTGACGATCACGTCCGCGCCTTCGACCGCCTCCGCCGCGGTACCGACGACGCGCGCGCGGCCCTTACCCAGCGCGGCGTCCGCTTCGGACGGCTGATAGCCCTGCGGACAGGCCGCGACGACGTCGAACTGCATCAGCCCCGCCGCCTCCATGATCGAGGCAAGCACGTTGTTGCCATCGCCCAGCCACGCCACCTTCAACCCGGGCAGCGCCTTGCCGTCCTCCAGGATCGTCTGCAGGTCGGCCATGATTTGGCAGGGGTGCGACGCGTCGGTCAGGCCGTTGATCACCGGCACGCTGGCATGGCGCGCCATATCCTCGACCTTGGCATGATCGTCGGTGCGGATCATGATCGCATCGACATAGCCCGACAGAACGCGCGCGGTATCCGCGATGCTCTCACCGCGGCCGAGCTGCATGCTGCCGGCATCCATCACGATCGACGTGCCGCCCAGCTGGCGGATCGCCATGTCGAAGCTGACCCGCGTGCGCGTCGAATTCTTTTCGAAGATCATCGCCAGCACGTGACCGGCCAGCGGTGCATCGGCATCGACGCGGCCCTTCGGCCAGCCGGCCCGCGCCGCCTTGCGGGTCAGGGCATCGTCGAGCATCGCAGCGACGCCATCGGCGCCGGCATCGGTGAGATTCAGGAAATGACGCATGTGAAAAGTCCTCCCTCGCGCAGCGGGGGAGGGGGACCGCGGCCGTCAGGCCGTGGTGGAGGGGGCGCTTCCCCAAACGCAGCCCCCGCCGTCCTCCCCCTCCGTCACCGCATGCGCGGTGCCACCTCCCCCTGACGGGGGAGGAATCATCAATCGTCGCTCGCCGGTGCGAACACCCGCGCCGCCGCGCTCAGCTTGTCGATGCACTCGGCGACATGCGCATCCTCGATCACCAGCGGCGGCAGCATGCGCACGACATTCTCGCCGGCCGCGACCAGCAGCAGGTTGTGATTGTCGCGGGCATGCGCGACGAATTCGCGCGGCTCGACCCCAGCCTTCAGCTTCAGGCCGAGCATCAGCCCCTTGCCGCGCACGCCTTCGAAGACGTGGTCGTGGTTGGGGATCATCTGCTCCAGCGCACCGCGCAGCCGCTCGCCCATCACCGTGACGTTCTCGAGGAAGCCGTCCTCCAGCATCACGTCGAGCACCGCCTGCCCCGCCGCCATGGCGAGCGGGTTGCCGCCATAGGTCGACCCGTGCGTGCCGATCACCATGCCCTTCGCCGCCTCTTCGGTGGCGAGGCACGCGCCGAGCGGGAAGCCGCCGCCGATACCCTTGGCGACCGACATGATATCGGGCTCGATGCCGTAATGCTCATAGGCCCACATCTTGCCGGTCCGGCCATAGCCGCACTGCACCTCGTCCAGGATCAGCAGCAGGCCGTGTTCGTCGCACGCCTTGCGCAGGCCCTGGATGAATTCGGGCGTGCTCACCGACACGCCGCCCTCGCCCTGGATCGTCTCGACCATGAAGCCGGCGGTGTTCTCGTCGACCAGCGCGAGCGCCGCCTCCAGGTCGTTGAAGGGCGCATAGGCGAAGCCGGGCAGCAACGGCTCGAACCCGTCGCGCATCTTGGGCTGATTGGTCGCCGAAATCGCCCCCATCGTCCGCCCGTGGAAGGCGTTGTTGAAGGTGATGATCGTGTGCCGCTGCGGATTGCCGTTGGCGAAGTGATAGCGCCGCGCGGTCTTGATCGCGCACTCCACCGCCTCGGTGCCCGAATTGGTGAAGAACACCGTATCGGCAAAGCTGTGCGCGACGATCCGCTCGGCTAGCGCCTCGCCCTGGGGGCTGCCGTAGAGGTTGCTGACGTGCATCAGCGTCGCCGCCTGCTCGGCGATCGCCTTGACCAGATGCGGGTGGCCATGCCCCAGCGCATTGACCGCGATCCCCGCCGCCATATCCAGATAGCGGTCACCATTCTCGGAGATCAGATAGCACCCCTCCCCTCGGACCGGACGCACCCCGCACCGTGGGTAAACGGGCATGAGCGGCGTAATGGTCACGAGAGGTCTCCTCTTCTCTTCAACGAGAAAGGGCGGCCTGTGGTGGCCGCCCTTGTCGTTCATACGAGGAGCCTACCCGGCGGGTCAACCACGCCAGCGGCCTTCACAGGATCACGATCGATACAAAGGCGTCATGTCCATCGTATCAATTTCTCCTATCCGCGCGCGCACCGGCATGTGCGTGCCGATCGTCGACTGCACCACATGAACCAACGAATAGCGCTCGACACGATAAAGGCCCCGCGCCCCGACGGAGCCTTGCAACGGCGCGTATCGCCGGCCGCTAACGGCCTTCAACTTTTCGCCGAGCCACGAACCCGGCCGGGCTTCCGACTGACGAACGACGGCAAGATCGGCAACCGAACCGTCTGGCCGCACCCAGAAACCTACGTCGGCCCACTCGGGCACGCCTTCACGCGCCATTCCACCCGCGAGTTGCTGGTCGTCTGGAAGTACTTGAAGCTTCGGCTCGTCGAGCAGGATCGCAGCGTTGCCGTCGGCCGGTTGCGCAGCCGAATAGATGGCAGCCCGATCTTGAGGCTTCGCCGCCAGCGCGGCCAGTTTGGTACGGAGCAGCGACAATCCGCTGCGCATCTCGACGAATTCGGGCTCAGTCCGGTGCGTAATACGATCAGCCCATTCCTGCGCGGAATTGCGATACACCGGGTCAAGGCTGGCAAGGGTCGCATAGAGAACCGCGCCGTCGAACAGCGCCTGAGCCTCCACCGCATATTGCCCACGCTGACGGGCCTTATCGGCCACATCGTTGTAGATTTGCGTCGCTCCGATGATCCGACCCTCGCGGGCGAGCTGGCTGGCGCTGAACAGGCGCTGGCTTAGGATGGTGGGGTCACCTGAGGGGAGGCCTGCACGCAATGCGTCAGTGGCATCCACGGCTGACAGACGTGCAGAGTCGCGCCAACCATCGAGCGTCGACAAGCGGGTCAGCGCGCGATGAAGATCGGACACTTGGAGGGGATAGGTCTTGTCGAATGCCGCGTTGCGATGACGCGCGTTGAGCAACGTCTGCCGTGCTGCAGGGTAATCGCCGTCCAACATCTGCCGCGTTGCATAGACCAATGACGCCTTGATCTCCTTGTCTGGCGTACAGCGGTCCGCAATGCATGCCTCGAGAATACGCTTGGCCTCCGCAGTCGTTTTACCACTGACGATGATGTCGGGATCCGGCGTGGGTGCCGGGCCGGATGCCATCTGCGCAACCTGAAGAAGAACAGCGACTGCAATCATGGCGTGTCTCCCTATCTCGTATCGAAGACAACGCTATCCTTGCCGTTAGGTGTCGTCCAGCAAAGATATTTCACGCATCGATCGCCTCTTCGTCCATCCGCGCCGCATTTTCCTGAATGAACGCAAAGCGGTGTGCCGGATTGTTGCCCATCAGCCGATCGACCAAGTCCTTCACCCCTGCGCGTTCTTCATATTCCTGCGGCAGCGTCACGCGGATCAGGCTGCGCGTGTTGGGGTCCATCGTCGTTTCGCGCAGCTGGCCGGGGTTCATTTCCCCAAGCCCCTTGAAGCGCGCGACGTCGACCTTCTTGCCCTTGAACGCGGTGCGCTCCAACTCGGCGCGGTGGGCGTCGTCGCGAGCGTACAGGGACTTGGCGCCGACCGTCAGGCGATAGAGCGGCGGCTGCGCGAGATACAGATGCCCGCGTCGCACCAGATCCGGCATTTCCTGGAAGAAGAACGTCATCAGCAGCGTCGCGATATGCGCGCCGTCGACGTCCGCGTCGGTCATGATGACGATGCGTTCGTAGCGCAGCTGGCTGGCGTCGCAGTCCTTGCGCGTGCCGCAGCCAAGCGCCTGGATCAGATCGGCGATTTCCTGGTTCGCGACGATCTTCGCACTCGTCGCGCTGGCAACGTTCAGGATCTTGCCGCGGATCGGCAGGATCGCCTGCGTCTTGCGATCACGCGCCTGCTTGGCCGAGCCGCCGGCCGAGTCGCCTTCGACGATGAACAGCTCGGTGCCTTCCGGCGAGTCGGCGGCGCAGTCGGTCAGTTTGCCGGGCAGGCGCAATTTGCGTGCGCTGGTCGCGGTCTTGCGCTTGACCTCGCGCTCCGCCTTGCGGCGCAGGCGCTCGTCCATCCGGTCCAGGACATAGCCCAGCAGCGCCTTGCCCCGCTCCATATTGTGGCCCAGCCAATGATCGAAATGATCGCGCACCGCCTTTTCGACGAGGCCGGCCGCCTCCGGCGACGTAAGGCGATCCTTGGTCTGGCTCTGGAATTGCGGATCGCGGATGAAGACGCTGAGCATCAGCTCGCTGCCGACCATCACGTCGTCGGCGGTGATGTCCTTGGCCTTCTTCTGGTTCACCAGCTCGCCGAACGCGCGCAAGCCCCGGACCAGCGCCTGGCGCAGGCCCTGTTCATGCGTGCCGCCGTCGGGCGTCGGGATCGTGTTGCAATACCAGCTATAGCTGCCGTCGCTCCACAGCGGCCAGGCGACCGCCCATTCGACGCGCCCCGCCTCGCCCGGAAAATCCTGCCGCCCCGCAAAGAAATCGGCCGTCGCGCATTCGCGGCCGCCGATCTGTTCGCGCAGATGATCGGCTAGGCCGCCGGGGAATTGGAACACCGCCTCGGCCGGCGTATCGCTGCCCTCGACCAGTTCGGGCGCGCAATGCCAGCGGATTTCGACGCCCGCGAACAAATAGGCCTTGGAGCGGACGAGCTGGTGCAGCCGCTTGGGCTTGAAGCCGAGCTCGGGTCCGAAAATCTCGACATCCGGCGTGAACGCGACCGAGGTGCCGCGGCGATTGGGCGCCGCACCGACATGCTCCAGCGGCCCCAGCGTCTGCCCGCGGCTGAACCGCTGGCGGTACAGCTGGCGGTCGCGCGCCACCTCGACCACCGTATCGCTCGACAACGCGTTGACCACCGAGACGCCGACGCCGTGCAGGCCGCCGCTGGTCGCATAGGCCTTGCCGGCGAACTTGCCGCCCGAATGCAGCGTCGACAGGATAACCTCCAGCGCGCTCTTGTCGGGAAACTTGGGATGCGGGTCGACGGGAATGCCGCGACCATTGTCGACGATGGTCAGCCGATTGCCCGGCTCCAGCGTCACCTCGATCCGCGTCGCATGCCCCGCGACCGCCTCGTCCATCGCATTGTCGAGCACTTCGGTGGCGAGGTGGTGCAACGCGCGTTCGTCCGTACCGCCGACATACATGCCGGGGCGGCGGCGAACCGGCTCCAGCCCCTCCAGCACCTCGATCGACGAGGCGTCATAGCTGTTGGCGGGGGTAGCGGACGAAGCGAACAAATCCTGGGCCATCAGGCGGAACCATAAGGGAACATCGCGGGCGATACCAGTATGGCGCGAACGGCACATGTTGCTCGAATATTTCTACGCTGGTGCATAAAAGCCACACTGCCGCGATTTGGTTGATCTGACGCATATTTTCCGCCGGAGCGGACGTTCCTTGCCCGACTGTCACGTCTGTCGGGAGAGACATATGCGTTCTATTCTGGTCGCCGGCGCGCTTGCCGCGGCATCCTTCACCACCGCCGCGCAGGCGCAGGAGATGACCGACGATACGCCGTTCAGCGGCATCTACATCGGCGCTGCCGGCGGCTATGACGTCCAGCCGAACGACGTCGGCTCGCGCATCCTGTTCGATCGCGGGTCGAACGGCAGCTTCGGCGATACGGTGTCGACCGCGGCGGGCGCCAACGCCTTCTCGCCCGGCTTCTGCAACGGCCGTGCGCGCGGCGCGACGCCGACGCCCGGCGGCTGTGCCAACGATCGCGACGGCTGGTCGTATTATGGGCGGATCGGCATGGACTCGCAGCGCGGCAATATCGTGATCGGCGCGGTCGGCGAATTCGGCAAGAGCGAGATCACCGACAGCGTCAGCGCCTTTTCGACGACGCCCGCCAATTACGTCATGACCCGCAAGCTGGATTGGGAAGCGAGCATTCGCGGCCGCGTCGGCTACGCACCGGGCACGACGCTATTCTACGGCACGTTCGGACCGGGCTATGCGCGGATCGATCGCGAATTCACAACGACCAACACCGCCAATGCCTTCAGCCAGTTCGGCAAGCGCAACCAGTGGGGCATCGTCGGCGGCGGCGGTATCGAACAGAAGCTCGGCAAGAACTTCTCGATCGGCATGGAATACACCTATCACCAGTATCGCGACGACGATGCGCGCGTGCGAGTGACGCAAGGTGCCGCGCCGACGACGAATCCGTTCGTGCTGGGCGGAACGACGACGGACTTCCGCCGCTCGGACACGCAGTTCCGCTGGCATTCGCTGCGCGCAACGGCGGCGTTCCGCTTCTAAGGCGCAGGGCGGCCTGAGCCATGCCCGGCATGGCTCAGGACTCGCCCAAGCCCGGCCAGCGTGCCGCGCCAGCGGAGACGACTGACGACGCGGCTTCGCCGCGGCGGGCCGTTCCCACCTCCGTTCGTGCTGAGCTTGTCGAAGCACAGCTTTCCAGATGCGAGGCCATCACTCGGGGCGCCCCGCCCTTCGACAGGCTCGGGGCGAACGGGTGTGGGGTAGACGGGAGAGCATTAAACCAGGCCCGTCATGGGCAAAGCCCATGACGTCGGACGCGGCTGTCGGCCGCGCCGGCCGGGCGGACCGGGTTCGCTGGCGCTACGCGCCTAGCGGACCCTGGGTCCGCCGAACGGCATCGGCGGCGGCGGGCGGCGATCACGCCGCGGCAGCTGCGCCTGATAGGCATGGCCGCAATGTTCGACGCAATAAGGGAAGCCCGGGTTCACCTTCTCGCCGCAGAAGTGGAAATCCGGTTCGCCCGGATGGCCCAGCGGCCACTTGCAGATGCGGTCGTTGAGGTCGAGCAGCGTCGTCTTGCCCGCGATCTCGGGCGAAGGCTTGGCCGGCACCAGCCGGCGCGGCGGCGCGGGCGTGGCGGGGGGCTGCTGCTCGCCGGGCGACTGGCGCACGAAGCCACCGGGGCCGACCGACCGCAGGATCGGCTGCGGCTCGCGACGCGGCGCGGCGACGACGGCATCCGTGTCGTCGTCATCCTCGTCTTCGTCGTCGCGCACATCCGCGGCGGCGACCACCGGCTCGGGCGCCGGCGTCGGCTTCGGCGCGGGGGGCGGCGGAGCGGGCGGCGCCGCGACGACGGGTTCCGGCTCGGGGGCGGCCGGCACCGGTGCGGGGGCCGCAGCGGGCTCGTTCGGCTTCACCGGCGACGGGCGCGACTGCAACCCCAGGCGATGCGCCTTGCCGATCACGGCGTTGCGGCTGACGCCACCCAGCGCCTCGGCGATCTGGCTGGCGGTCTGGCCCGCTTCCCACATCGTCTTGAGCGTGTCGATCCGCTCGTCGGTCCAGGACATTCGTACTTCCCTATATTCTCACAGCCGGGTTGCGGGCGGCTGCGCAGGCGATTACCCGCTTCGCTCATGAGCAGCCAGCCCCCAATCGGCGAAATCCAATCGGCGATCCGGTCCGCACCCGGCGTGCCGGTGATCCGGAACGTGAATTGGGGCGGCCTGAAGACCCTCTATGTGAAGGAGGTGCGCCGGTTCTTCAAGGTGCAGCTCCAGACGGTGTGGGCGCCCGCGATCACGACCTTGCTGTTCCTGATCGTCTTTACCATCGCGACGGGCGCGAAAAGCCCGGTCCAGGTCGGCGGCACCATCGTCCCCTTCGCCGATTTCATCGCGCCCGGCCTCATCATCAGCCAAGGGATGATGGGCCCCGCCTTCGCCAATGCCAGCTTCTCGCTGCTGGTCGGCAAGATCCAGGGGACGATCGTTGATTATTTGCAACCGCCGCTGTCAACCGCGGAGCTGCTCGCGGCGCTCGTCGGCGGCGCGATGACGCGCGCGTTCCTCGTCGGCTTCATCTGCTGGTGCGCAATGGCGCTGTATCCGGGTGTCCATGTGACGCCGGCGCACCCGCTCGCGATCCTGTGGTTCGGCTTCCTCGGCGCGGCCTTCCTGTCGTTCCTCGGCGTGCTGACGTCGATCTGGGCGGAGAAGTTCGACCATGCCGCCGCGGTCACCAATTTCGTGATCGCGCCGCTGTCGCTGCTGTCGGGCACCTTCTACTCGGTCGATCGCCTGGCCCCCGCGTTCCGCGCGTTCAGCCATGCCAACCCCTTCTTCTATATCATTTCGGGCTTCCGATACGGCTTCCTCGGCACCGCCGATTCGCCCATCATGGTCGGCAGCATCGCGATATTGGCGGTGGACGTCGTGCTGGGGGTGACATGCTACGTGCTCTTACGAAAAGGCTGGAAGCTCAAGAACTGATCGCCGCGCTGGCGCTGGGCTGCCTCGCGCCCGTCACGGCGAGCGCCCAGACGCCGCCGCCCGCCGCGGCTCCCGTCGCGGCTGACGCCGATCCGGCGCTGCGCGCGCAGGCGGAGGCGCTGCTGCCCGTGCTGAACGGCGGTCCGGGATACGACACCTTGTTCGCCCCCGCCTTTCGTCAGGCCGTGCCGCTGGGTCAGTGGCAGGGGCTCACCGCGCAGTTGCGCGACTCGCTGGGGGCCCCGCAGCGGATCGCGATGCTGACCCCGAAAGGTCGCTATGCCGCGCAACTGCTGGTCGGCTACGAACGCGGCACCGCGACGATGCTGATCGCGATCGATCCCGCCGCGCCCCACGCGATCACCGGGTTGCGCATCACCGGCACGACCCGCAGCGACGACAGCGCGGCGACGATCGAAAAGGACCTGTCGGCGCTGCCCGGCACGACACGGCTCGGCATCTACGCACTGGACGGCGCGACGCCGACGCCCGTGCTGGCGATCCGCGACGCCCAGCCCGCCCCGCTCGGCTCCGCGTTCAAATTGTGGGTGCTCGCCGAAACCGCGCGGCAGGTCGCCGCGGGTAGGCATCGCTGGGACGAGGTGGTGCCAATTGCCGCGCCGTCCCTTCCCTCCGGCATCCTGCAAGCCTGGCCGGCAGGGACGCCGGTAACGCTCCAAGCGCTGGCGACGCTGATGATCTCGATCAGCGACAACACGGCCGCCGACACGTTGATCGGCGTGCTGGGGCGCAAAGAGGTCGACGCCATGGCCGCGCGCTTCGGCGCCACCGGGCCGGTGCTGACGACGCGCGAGGCCTTCGCGATCAAGGCCGATCCTACGCGCATCGCCGCATGGAAGGGCGCTGACGCCGCCGGCCGTCGCGCCCTCCTCGCCGCGCAGGCCTCTGCAATCGCGACCCAGCGCATCGACCCGATGATGTTCTCTTCGGGTCCGATCGCCAACGACAGCGTCGAATGGTTCGCATCGCCGCGCGACATGGCGCGCCTGCTTGCCCACCTGCGCGACGCGGGACCGGTGGTGCGCAGCATCATGGGCATCAATCCGGGCATCGACCCCGCCACCGCGGCGCGCTTCCGCTATGTCGGGTTCAAGGGCGGGTCGGAGCCGGGGGTGATCACGCTCAACCTGCTGGCGCAGGCACGGGACGGGCGCTGGTATGCGGTGGTCGGCGACTGGCATCGCCCCGACGCAGGCGTCGACGATGCCGCCTTCGTCGCGTTGGTGTCGCGCGCGCTGGCGCTGGTCGCTACGCCCGCCACTCGTCCCTGAGCAGGCCGTAGATCAGCGTATCGCGTACGCCGATATGCGTCTCCCACTCGGCACGCAGGCGGCCCTCCAGCACGAAGCCCAGCCGCTCGACGAGGCCGATCGACGGCGCGTTGTCGGGGTCGATGTCGGCAAACACCCGCCGCTGCCCCTCGGCGAACAGGTGCGTCAGCAGCGCGGTCAGTGCCTCCCGCGCAACGCCCTGCCCCCAGGTTTCGCGCGCGAACAGATAGCCGATCTCCGACACGCCAGTCCGGCGCTGGCCCGCCGCTACGAAGCCGATCGCCCGATCCTCGCCGCGCCACGTTACCGCCCACGCCCGCCAGTCAGGATGTGCCTTGCCGAAATGCGCGCGCAGATCCTCGACCTGCGTGAACGGCGGATAGGACCACCAGCGCATTGCCTCGGCATCCGCCATGGTCGGGAACAGCGCCTCGGCATCGTCCGCCACGCGCGGCCTGAGCGTCAGCCGCGCGCTATGCAGGATCGGCGTCACGCGGTCAGCGCGTCAACCAGCGCCTTCACCTTGGCCTGCCGCCACTGCGGCAGCGGCGCGACCAGCCAATAGCCCATACGCGACGGCTGTGCCTCGCCGATCGTCACCAATTGCCCCGCCGCGATCCCCCGCGCCGCCAGCAGTTCGGGCACCGTCGCGCGCCCCAGTCCCGCCACCGCCGCATCGATCGCGAGCCCTGCATCGGCGACCTTCACCAATGCCGCAGCGTCGCCGCCCGGCGCGCCCGGCCAGCCGATCGCCGCGTCCCCGCCGCCCGGCGCCGCCACCGTCACCATACCCTCCGACTCGAGCGCCTCGCCCTCATGCTCGCCCGGCCCCTCGCCCCAGCGGATCGCCAGGTCGAGGTTCGCCTCGGTGAAATCGCCGGTATCGTCGGCGGCGAGCAATACGAAGCGCAGCTCTGCATCCGCCTGCGCCACTTCGGCAAGGCGCGGCATCAGCCATTTCTCGGTCAGGTCGCGCGGCGCGGCGATGGTCAGCGACTTGGACGATTGCCCCGCCTGCATCGCGCGCACCGCTTCCTCGAATTGTAGGAAGCCGTCACGCAGCGCCGGCAACCCCGCCTCCGCCTCCGGCGTCAGCTCCAGTCCGCGGGTCGTGCGACGGAACAGCACCACGCCCAGCGTATCCTCCAGCGCACGGATCTGCTGGCCGACGGCCGCCGGCGTCACCGCTAGTTCGTCCGCCGCGCGCGTGAAGCTCAGGTGCCGCGCCGCCGCATCCAGCACACGCAGGCCGTTAAGGGGAAGGTGGGTGCGCTTCATCGGGCCGCCCTCACCCTTCCCACGCCGCTGCGCGTCGCGGGCCCCTTCCCTCTCCCGACGGGCGCATCGGGTGCGCAGCGCCCCGCGCTGCGCAGGACATGCCGGGGGCATGTCCGACCCGATGCGGGAGGGAGCGCCGAAGGCGCGGAAGGGTGAGGGTCATGATCTCCACCCCTCACGTCTCGACCGCCGGCGCCAGCAGCGCAAACCGGGGGATCGACGCGTCGAACGCCTGCCCGGCCTCGTCGATCAGCCGGTAGCTTCCCTGCATCGCGCCGCTCGGCGTCTGCAGCGGGCAACCCGACACGTAATCGAAGCTCCCGCCCGGTGCGATCACCGGCTGTTCGCCGACGACGCCCTCGCCCTCCACCGAATGGCGCGCGCCGCGCCCGTCGGTGATGATCCAGTGGCGCGTCAGCAACTGGATCGTCCGGTCCGACTCATTCTCGATCCGGATATGATAGGCCCAGAACCAGCGCCCCCGCTGCGGCTCCGATTGTTCGGGCAGATAGCTGACCGCGACGCGCACGGTCACGCCATCGGTTGTCGCGGCATGGGGGAACAGCTGCTTCACGGCCGCCCTACAGCCCGACCGCGCGCAGCGCCTGGTCGAGGTCGTCGATCAGGTCCTGCGGGTCTTCGAGGCCGACGTTCAGCCGCAGCATGCCCTCGGTCACGCCCATCTCGGCACGCGTCTCCGCCGACACGCCGGCATGCGTGGTGGAGGCCGGGTGCGTCATCAGCGAGCGCGAATCGCCGATGTTGTTGGAGATGTCGATCAGCGCCAGCGCGTCGAGCAGCCCGTGCGCCTGCGCGCGGTCCGCGACCTCGAACGCGAAGATCGGGCCGGTCGCGCGCATCTGGCTCATCGCGAGCGCGTGCTGCGGATGGCTCGGCAGGCCCGGGTGCAGGATCTTCGGCACGCGGGCTTCCAGGAAGCGGCCGACCGTCAGCGCGCTCTCCGCCTGCCGTGTGATGCGCAGGTCCAGTGTCTCCAGACCCTTCAACACCACCCAGGCGTTGAACGCCGACAGCGTCGGGCCGGTGTTGCGCGTGAAGGGCAGCAGCGTGTTGGTGATGAAATCCTCGGTCCCGCACACCGCGCCGGCGAGCACGCGGCCCTGCCCGTCCATCATCTTGGTCGCGGAATAGGCGGTGACATCCGCGCCCATGTCCATCGGGCGCTGCAACGCGGGCGTGGCGAAGGCATTGTCGACCACGGTCGTGATGCCGCGTTCCCGCGCGATCGCGCAGACGGCACGAATGTCGACCACGTCCATCGTCGGATTCGCCGGGGTTTCGAAGAAGAAGACCTTCGTCTCTGGCCGCACCGCGTCGAGGAATTGCTGCGGATCGCGTGCATCGACGATCGTGGTCTGGATGCCGAACTTGGGCAGCAACGTATCGGTCAGCCAGCGGCACGATCCGAACGCGGCGCGCCCGCCGACCAGATGATCGCCCGCCTGCAACTGGCACAGCAGCACCGCGGTCATCGCCGCCATGCCCGATGCCATCGTCCGGCACGCCTCGGCCCCTTCCAGCAACGCGATCCGCTGTTCCAGCATCTCGACCGTCGGGTTCTGCAGGCGGGAATAGGTCATCCCCTCCTGCTCACCCGCGAACCGCGCCGCGGCGTCGCCCGCCTTGTCGTACGTATAGCCAGAGGTGAGGAACAGCGCCTCGCTCGTCTCGCCATATTCGCTGCGGGCCGTGCCGCCACGGACGGCCAGCGTCGCGGGGCGCCAATTGGCGGTGATCGAACGGTCCTGACCTGCCTTGCGCTTCATGCCGCCCGCTTTGCCGGACACGGACGGGGGGTGCAAGGGCAGGGTACGGTTGCGCGACACGGCCGCCCCGCCCCCCCCGTCACCCCGGACTCGTTCCGGGGTCCACCGGACCACAAGGGGACGACCGGAGCCTCTGGCGCCCCCTCGCCGCGAAGTGGACCCCGGAACACGTCCGGGGTGACGGGCGGACACGGACAGCACCCGCTTGCCAACCCGCCCACTTGCCCCGACAAGCCCCCGGTGCGCCTGTTCCACCGCCCCCTGCCCGCCGCGCTCGGCCTCGGCCTGATCGCGCAACTGCTGTTCAGCTGGCGGCTCACCACGCCGCACACGTTGGTGTTCGACGAGGTGCATTACGTCCCCGCCGCGCGCATGCTGCGCGACCTCGGCGGGCCGGTGAACATCGAACACCCGCTGCTCGGCAAGACGCTGATCGCCGCCGGCATGGCGCTGTTCGGCGACGATCCGCTCGGCTGGCGGATCGGTTCGACGCTGGCGGCGACCGCGGTAGTCATCGGCGTCTTCGCGATCCTGTATCTACTGTTCGGGCGCGTCCGCACCGCCGGCATCGGGGCGACGCTGGCCATCCTCAACTTCACCGTCTTCGTGCAGGCGCGCACCGCGATGCTCGACGGCTATATGGCCGCCTTCGTCGTCACCGGCGTCGCGACCTTGCTCTGGGCGATGCAGGCACAGACGCGCGGGCAGGCCTGGCGGCGCTGGATCGCCGGCGCGGTACTGCTCGGCCTGGCGCTGGGCACGAAATGGACCGCGCTGCCCTATATCGGCTTTGCAGGCCTCGCCTTCCTGCTCGCGCACCGCACGCAACCGCGCCTCCACCCGCTCGCAGCCCTCGCCGCGCTCGGCGTGGTCGCCGCGCTCACCTACGCGCTCACCTTCTGGCCGGCGTTCCTCTACCGCACCCAGCCGCTCACGCTGTCGACGCTGCTCCCCTTCCAGCTCGACATGTACGCGCGCCAGACACAGGTTCTACCGCCCCACCCCTATCAGTCTGCCTGGTGGACGTGGGCGTTCGACTGGCGGCCGGTCTGGTATCTGTACGAGCCCGTCGACGGCGCGCAGCGCGGTATCCTGCTGCTCGGCAATCCCGTGGTGATGTGGGGCGGGCTGATCGCCGTCCTTGCCTGCCTGTACGCCTGGGTGCGCGGCAACGTCCGCGCTGGCGGCGTCGCGCTGCTGTGGGTCGCCAGCGTCGCGATGTGGGCGCTGATCCCCAAGTCGCTGGGTTTCTTCTATTATTACTATTTATCGAGCATCTGGCTGTGCGTCGCTATCGCCGCCGCCTTCGACCATTGGCGCGCGCGCCTGCGCTATTGGGACGAGGCCTTTCTCGCCGCCGCCGCGGTGCTGTTCGTCCACTTCTACCCCATCCTCGCCGCGACGCCGCTCAAAGGCCCGGACTCGTTTCACGGCTGGATGTGGCTGAAGAGCTGGATCTAATAGCGGCCCCAGACGAACTTCGACGACAGCGCGTAATTCCACACCGCGCCCACCAAGATGCCGATCAGCGCCGACGCCGCCGCGCCGCCGTTGCGGAAATCATGGACGAAGGCAGCGATGCCGACATTCGCCACCAGCCCCACCGAACAGACGACGCAGAACGACACCCAGCCGTCGAGCAGCTGGCGGAATCCCTTCAACCGCCGATCGCGATAGGTCAGCGCATTGTTGAGCGCGAAGTTGAACGTCATCGCCGCCACCGCGCCCAGGATCTGCGCGAACAGGAAGTCGGCGCCGGCCAGCATGGCGACGCCCAGCACGCTCATATGCACGCCCACGCCGAGCACGCCGATGCCCGAAAACATCGCGAAGCGCACCGGCACGAACCGGCCGAACATGCGGTCGTACAGCGCGATCAGATATTCCATGGCGACGACGTGATCGAGCTTCGATTCGCCCTCCGTTCGCACCCGGAACGTATAGGGCAGCTCGGCGAAGTTCAGCGGCCGCGTGCTCGTCGTCATCAGGTCGAGCAGGATCTTGAAACCGATCGCGGACAGGTCGGGCACCAGTTCGCGCACCACCGCGGTGCGGATCGCGAAGAACCCGCTCATCGGATCGCTGAGGTCGCCCTTCAGCACCCGGCGCGACAGCTTGGTCGCAAAGGCCGACTTGGCGACGCGATCGCGGTCCCAGTCGCCCGTGCCGCCGCCGTCGACGAAGCGCGATCCGACCACCACGTCGAGCGCCTCGTCCGCCTGCAACAGGTCGAGCATCTTGGGCAGCAGCGTCTCGTCATGCTGCAAATCGCCGTCGATCACCGCGACCACCGGCGCCGCCGTCGCGCACATCCCCTCGATACACGCCGACGACAGGCCGCGCCGACCGATGCGGTGTATCACCCGCACGCGCGGATCGATCCGCGCCAGCTCGCGCGCCACGTCGGCGGTGCCGTCCGGGCTATCGTCGTCAACGAAGATCGCCTCCCAGCGCCGCCCGGCCAGCGCCTGGTCGAGCCGCGCGATCAGCGTCGGCACGTTGGCGCGCTCGTTGAAGGTCGGGATGACGACCGCGATCTCGAGGAGCGTGCTCATGCGCGTCGCTTACAGTGCGGCGAGGACCGCGTCGCCCATCGCGGCGGTGCTCATCGTGCCGCCCAGGTCCGCGGTGCGCGCGCCGTCGCGGATCGCCCGCGCTACCGCCGCCTCGATCCGGTCCGCCGCGGCGGGTTCGCTGAGCGAATGGCGCAGCATCATCGCCGCCGACAGGATCGCCGCGCATGGATTGGCCTTGCCCTGCCCCGCGATATCGGGCGCCGAGCCGTGGATCGGCTCGTACAGCCCCTTGCCCGCGTCATCCAGGCTGGCCGAGGGCAGCATGCCGATCGACCCAGCACACATCGACGCCTGATCCGACAGGATGTCGCCGAACAGATTGCCGGTGACGATCACGTCGAACTGCCCCGGATTGCGCACCAGCTGCATCGCGGCGTTGTCGACGTACATATGGGTGAGCTGCACGTCGAGGTATTCGGCCGATACCTCGATTACCACGTCGCGCCACAATTGCGAGGTTTCGAGCACGTTCGCCTTGTCGACCGAGCACAATTGCCCACGCCGCTTCGCCGCCGCCTGGAAGCCGACATGCGCGATGCGGCGCACTTCGGTTTCGTCGTACGACATGATGTCATAGCCTTCGCGCGCGCCGTTCTTGCCCGCGCGCCGGCCCTTCTCCCCGAAATAGACGTCGCCGTTCAGCTCGCGCACGATCAGCAGGTCGATCGCCTTCGCCACCTCCGGCTTCAGCGCGCTCGCATCCTCCAGCCCCTCGAACAGGGTCGCGGGCCGCAGGTTGGAAAACAGGCCCAGATGCTTGCGCAGGCCCAGGATCGCCTGTTCGGGCCGCAGGCCGCGTTCGAGGCTGTCGCACGTCGGATCGCCGACCGCACCGAACAACAAGGCATCCGCGCGCCGCGCCACGTCCAGCGTCGCCTCCGGCAGCGGGTGACCCGCCTGATGATAGGCGACGCCGCCGACCAGCGCCTCTTCATAGGTAAGGTCCAGATCGAGCGCGTCGAGCACGCGGCGCGCCTGTGCGACGACTTCGGGACCGATGCCGTCACCGGCGAGGAGAGCGATCATTGCCATGGCCGCTGCCTAGCCGCGCGGGCCTTGCTCACGCAACGGCCCTTTTCAGCATGGCGACCAGCCGTGCGCGTGCCGCGAGCGGATCGGCGTGTCGGTCGGTCAGCACGTCGCGGCTGAGGAAATGGCCGGTGATTGCCAGCCCGGCAAAGATATCCGGCCACTCCGCCGCCCCGCCGGCATGCAGAAACGCCGGCAAAGCGAACAATTTCTCCTCATAGCCATAGGCCGCACCGCGCGACACCGCCCCCCCGCTACGCGGCGAGACATAGGCCAGATCCACATCGCCGCCCGTCACCACGCACCGGCCAAGGTCCAGCCCGAACCCCAGTTCCGCCAGCAGCAGCAGCTCGTACCGCACCAGCACGCTCGCCCAGCCACGCGCGGACGGCGCCGCCTCCACCGCATCGAGCACCGCGCCCAAACCATCGTACAGGTGCGGATAGGGCTGCGCCTCAGGCAAAGCCGCCGCGGTCAGCGCCGTCACCCAGGCGAGCGCCGCCGCCGCGAGCGGCTCGCCGTGCAAAGCGGCGCGGCTGTGCAGCGGCTCGATGGTCAGCGCCGGCAATTGCTCCCCCGTCCGCGCCCGCCATTCCCCCTGGATCGCGTTGGCCGGTTGCAGGATCGGCCGCATCTGCCGCGACCGGCCGCCTCGGACATAGCCCGGCTGCACGCCATTGTCGCGCGTCAACGCCCGCACCACCGCCCCATGCTCGCCATGCGCCCGAACGGCGAGAACGATGGCAGGCGTGCGCAGATGCATGGCCGGGATATAGGCACGCGAAGAGGAGAAGTCGCGGGGCGCTTCGAACGCGACGCTCGCCCAAAATACCCCGTCACCCCGGCCTTGAGCCGGGGTCCCGCTTCTTCAACCGCCGAGGTAGCGGGACCCCGGATCAAGTCCGGGGTGACGACGCGGGGCAAACCTTACAGCAACACTGCCCACACCAAACCGACAACCGACGACGGCCGCATCGCCCCCACAAGCCCCCCACGTCACCCCGGACTCGTTCCGGGGTCCACTTCGCTGCGAGGGGGACGGTCAGAGGCTCAAACCACGCCCCCGCGGCCCGGTGGACCCCGGACCAAGTCCGGGGTACGCGGTGGATGGGGCGACCGGAGCCCCCCCTCACCGCCGCATTAAATTCCCCAGCACGCTGCGCAGCACCGTCCCCACCAGGCCGCCGGACGACGATGACCGCCGCGATCCCGTGCCGAACACCTGCTTGCCGATCTCGTTCGCCACCTGCCGCCCGATCGACGAACTCGCCGCCCGCGTCGCCGACGTCACCGCCTTCGCCCAAGGGCTGTTCGCCGCCTCGCGTTCCGCCGCCCGCTGCGCCTGCGCCTCGGCCTTCGCCTGCGCCGCTGCGGCCCGCGCCGCTTCCTTCGCAGCCTGCGCGTCCTGCTTGGCCTGCACCGCCGCCGCCTTTTCCGCATCGTCGGCCGCCCGTGCCGCCGCCGCGGACGCCGCCGCCTCCTGCGTCTTGGCGGCGAGGATTTCCTCGGCCGACTCGCGATCCACCGCCGTGTCGTATTTGTCGCCGATCGCGTCGGTCTGAATCATCACGCCGCGCTCCTGCGGGGTCACCGGGCCGACGCGGCTCGCGGGCGGCTTGATCAGCGTGCGTTCGACCGGCGACGGCGCCCCATCGGGCTGGAGCAGCGACACCAAAGCCTCGCCGACCTTCAACTCGGTGATTGCGGTCGCCACATCAACGCCGGGATTGGCGCGGAACGTCTCGGCGGCACTGCGCACCGCCGCCTGATCGCGCGGCGTGAAGGCGCGCAACGCATGCTGCACGCGATTGCCCAGCTGCCCCGCCACCGTATCGGGAATATCGATCGGGTTCTGCGTGATGAAATAGATGCCGACGCCCTTCGAGCGGATCAGCCGCACGACCTGTTCGATCTTGTCGAGCAGCGCCTTGGGCGCATCGTCGAACAGCAGATGCGCCTCGTCGAAGAAGAAGACGAGCTTGGGCTTATCGGGATCCCCCACCTCGGGCAGATGCTCGAACAACTCGCTCATCAGCCACAGCAGGAAGGTGCTGTAGAGCTTGGGCGCCGCCATCAATTTGTCGGCGGCGAGTATGTTGACGATGCCCCGCCCCTTGTCGTCGATACGGAGGAAATCGTCCATTTCCAGCGCCGGCTCGCCGAAGAAATGCTCGCCCCCCTGCGTGCGCAGCTGGAGCAGCGACCGCTGGATCGCGCCGATCGACTGCTTCGAGACGTTGCCGTAGGTCGTCGTCAGCTCGTCCGCCCGCTCCGCGCAATGCGCGAGCATCGCCTGCAAATCGTCGAGGTCGAGCAGCAGCAGCCCTTCCTTGTCGGCGACGTGGAAGGCGATCGTCATAACGCCCTCCTGCACCTCGTTGAGGTCGAGCAGCCGGCTGAGCAACAGCGGCCCCATCTCGCTGACGGTGGTGCGGATCGGATGGCCCTGTTCGCCATACAGGTCCCAGAATTGCACGGGCGTGTCGGCATAGGCCCAGTCGCTCTCGCCAATCTCGGCGGCACGCGCGGCGAAGGCGGCGTGGGTCTTGGCGGTCGGCGATCCCGCCATGGCGAGGCCGGACAGGTCGCCCTTCACGTCGGCAACGAAGCTCGGCACCCCGATCTTCGAAAAGCCTTCGATGATCCCCTGCACCGTCACCGTCTTGCCGGTGCCGGTCGCCCCCGCGATCAGCCCGTGACGGTTGGCGCGCTTGAGGTCGAGCATCTGCGGTTTGCCGCCCTCGCCTTCGCCGGCCCCGATGAAGATCCCGTCCGCCATGCCTCGCGCTCCTGCTTGTTCTCGGCGGCAGACGTAGCGCGGCGGGCGGCCAAAGGAAAAGGGCCGCCGCCCTGAAAGAGCAGCGACCCTTTTCCCGTCACCCCAGGCTCAACCCGGGGTCTCGCTTTTCAAGCCGCCCGGCAAAGCGGGACCCCGGCTCTTCGGCCGGGGTGACGGCGTGCTGTCGTACCGGTCGCGATCACTTGACCTTGAGCGGCAGGAAGCGCGGCGCGCCACGCCCGCGCTGGACGAGCAACAGCACCTGCGGACGGCCCGCCGCCTTCGCCTGCGCCACGACCCGCGCGACATCCGCCGCAGTGCGCACCGGCACGCCGTTGATGCCCTGAATCACATCGGTCCGCTTCAGCTTGCCGGCGGCGTCGCTGCTCGGATCGACGGCGGCGATCACGACACCCTGCGTCGTCGGATCGACGTTGATCGCGCGGGCGATACCCGGCGTCAGCGGCTGCACCAGTAGGCCGAGCGGAGCATTGGTGCCCTGCGTCGTGCCATCGTCCGACCCGTCGTCGTCACCCTGGCCGTCGTTCGGCCCGAAGCCGCCGGAATCCTCGCCGCCGTTGGCGCGCGCCTGCAACTGCTCGTTCGACGGACGCGTCGCGACGGCGATGTTGATCGTCATCGGCTTGCCGCCGCGCAGGATATCGAAGCGCGCGGTCGTGCCCGGCTGCAGGTTGGAGACAAGGTAGGTCAGCGTCTGGTTCGGATTGACGTCCTGGCCGTTGATCCGCGTCACCACGTCGCCCGAGCGCAGGCCCGCCTTCGCCGACGGCCCCGTCGGTTCGACCCCGGCGATCAGCTCGCCCTGGTTCTTGGGGATGCCGAGTGCCGCCGCCGCATCGTCGTCCACCGCGCCGCCGATCGTCACGCCGATGTAGCCGCGTGTGATCTTGCCGCCCTTCATGAACGTCTCGATGATCGGCTTGGCGGTCGCCGCGGGGATCGCGAAGCCGATGCCGATATTGCCGCCCGACTGGCTGAAGATCTGCGAATTGACGCCGATCACATTGCCATTGAGGTCGAACATCGGGCCGCCCGAATTGCCCTGGTTGATCGAGGCGTCGGTCTGGATGAAGCGGTCGTACGCGCCGCCCTGTCCGGTCACGCGGTTGATCGCCGAGATGATACCCGCGGTCACCGTGCCACCCAGGCCGAAGGGCTCGCCGATCGCCAGCACCCAGTCGCCGACGCGCGCCTTGCTGCT
Source organism: Sphingomonas sp. NIC1 (assembly GCF_001638925.1). Lineage (NCBI taxonomy): Bacteria > Pseudomonadati > Pseudomonadota > Alphaproteobacteria > Sphingomonadales > Sphingomonadaceae > Sphingomonas > Sphingomonas sp. NIC1. The sequence goes on along the minus strand of NZ_CP015521.1, from coordinate 2,060,087 downwards.
GTCGCCCCACTTCACATAGGGCAGGTTGGTCGCGTCGATCTTGAGCAGCGCCAGGTCCGAATCCTGGTCCTTGCCGATGACCTTGGCGGTATATTCCTTGTTGTTGTTCAGCGTGACGGTGATCGAATTGACCGTCGCGCCCTGCGCGCCCGGCGCGATGACGTGGTTGTTGGTCACGACATAGCCGTCCGGCGAGATCAGGAAGCCCGAGCCCAGCGACGCGCCCTCACGCTTCACCGGCGCGCCCTGCCCGCCCATGCCCATGCCGCCGAACAGGTCGCCGAAGGGCGTGCCCGAGAACGGGTTCGCCTGCTGGCGCTGCACGATCGTCTGCTTGGTCGAGATGTTGACGACCGCCGGCTGCAGCTTGGCGACCATGTCGGCAAAGCTCATCGGCGCGCCCGAGCGCGGCACGCTCGCCTGAATGGCACCCGGTTCGTTCTGGGCCTGCTGGGCAACGCTCGGCTGCAGCGCGAGCGTGGCGGTCGCACCGCCGAGGAGAAGCGCACTGGTGATGGCGTAGGCGTAGCGCACTAGGGGGAAATCCTCTTCTTGAATGGCGTCCCGGAGCGGGGCCGTACTGGCCCCGAACGCCTGAACGCCGCTTGAATGTTCACGGCCCCGAAAGCTGGGAATGATCAGCTGGGGAGCGGGGCGCCGACAATCAACGCCCCACTGGCCTCCCCGTTACCGACCACGCCCTTCGAACTCGCGCAAGTAACTGTTGTTCGGCGACAGGATGATGTTCGTCGACCCGCTGGGCGCCGGGCCGCCGTCTGCCCCGAACGTGTGACGATACGACTGCATCGCGCGGTAGAAGTCGTAGAAGTCGGCGTCCTTAGTGAAGCTTTCGGCATAGATGCGCGCGGCCTGCGCATCGGCTTTGCCGCGGATGATCTGCGCGTCCTTCTGTCCCTGTGCGCGGATCGTGATCGCCTGCTGCTGGCGCGCCGTCGCCATCCGCGCGAGCGCCCGGTCGAGCGGGCTGCCGTCGGGCAGGTCGGCATGCTTGATCCGCACGTCGACGATCTGCACGCCATATTGGCTGGCGAGCCGCTGGAGGCGCGCCTGGATATTGTCCATCACCTGGTCACGCTCAGGGCTGAGCAATGTCGCGAACGGCTGGTTGCCGAGCTCGTTGCGGATCGAGCTGCCGAGCAGCGGCCGCAGCGCATCGGTGATCGCGCTCTCGGTCTGCGACGTGCTGCCGGTCGCGTTCACCGCCTTCAGCGGATTGATGATGCGGAAGCGCGCATAGGCATCGACCTCGAGCCGCAGCTGGTCGGACGAGAGCACCTGCTGGTTGTCGTAATCGACGTCCAGCACGCGCTTGTTCAGCCATACCAGCCGGTCGACGAACGGAATGCGCAGGATCGGCCCCGCGCCGGTCCGCCCGAACTGTTCGTTCGGCTTCCACGCATTCACCGTGCGCACCGGCTGTTCGAAGCGCAGGATCACCACCTGCTGCGTCTCGGGCACGATCACGATCGTCGCGGCGAGCAGGATGACGAGGACCAGCGCCGCCATGCCGAGCGCGATCGGGTGTCGCCAAAGCCCCTTCACTGGCCGCCTCCCGTCGTGGTGACGGGCTGGGTCGGCGTTACCGCAGCGGGTGCCGCAGGCACGCTGTCGGGCAGGCGGCGCGCGCCCTGCGACTGCAGATAGGGCACGACGTTCGACGGCTCGACGATCGTCTTGTCGGACTTGGCCAGCACGGCCTCCATGGTCTCGTAATACATGCGGCGACGGGTGACGGCGGGGGCGAGCTTATACTGCTCGTACACCTTGTCGAACTGCGACGCCTCGCCCTCGGCGCGCGCGATCACCTGCTTGGCATAGGATTGCGCTTGGTTGCGCACGCCCTGCGCGTCCTGCTGCGCGGCGGTCACGTCCTTGAACGCATCGTTGACGCGCGCGGGCGGATCGGCCTGCTTGATGCCGACGCCGACGACGACGATGCCCGACTTGTAATCGTCCAGCACCTTCTGCATCCGCTCCTGCGCCTGGTTCTCCATCTGCGCGCGGCCCGGCCCGAGCGCCGCGTCAAGCGTCTGGTTGGCCACCACTTCGCGCATCACGCTTTCCGCCGTCGCGCGCACCGTCTCGCGCGGCTTGTCGATCTGGAACACGTAATCCTGCGGGTTCGCGATCTTCCACCGCACCGCATAGGCGAGGTCGATGATGTTCTGATCGCGCGTCAGCATCAAATTTTCCGAGCCGGTCTCGGGGAAATTCTCGATGCGGATATTCTGCACGTCCACCTTCACCACGCGCGCGATCGGCGCGGGCATCGTCATCGCGATGCCGGAATCGAGCGTCCCCGAATAGCGGCCGAGATAGGTCACCACGCCGCGTTCCTGCGGCGCGATCGGGTGGATCGAGGTGTAGAGGATCCAGACGAGCAGGATGATCCCCGCCCCGATCAGCCACAGCGCGCGCGGATTGGGCGACACGGGCAGGCCGCCGAAGCCGCCGCCCCCGCCATTGCCGCCGCCGCCACCGCCGCGCGCCTTCTTTAGGAATTCGTCGAGCGCCGTCGGCTTGTTGGCGGGCTTGCGACCGCCCGGCGGCAGCGCCCAGGGGTTGCGCGGGCCACCGCCCTGATCGTCATCGCCCGATCCCCACGGGCTCTTCGGCGGTTCGGCGGCGAGAATGGGAGGGCGATTGGTGTTGCCCGGCAGGATCGTCATGCCCTCTGTTATAGGAGGGTGTTTGCGGAAAAACAGTGCCAAGCCGCAGCCGGGCCCCTATCTGCGCGCCCATGACACAAGACGTTACGATCGCCGCCGTCCGCGCCGCCGCCGGCAGCCGCGCCACCTTGCGCTTCGAAGGCGACCGCGCTGGCATCGTCCTCGACGCCACTGGCCTGTCGGCGCGCGCGCGCGCGGCGCTGGAGGCGGAGGTCCGCGCCGCCGCCGAACGCAGCTGGGCCGGCGAGGTCCGCCTCGTCGTCACCGCCGAGCGCGTGGCGCGCCGGTTGATCGCGGTGGCGAGCGGCAAGGGCGGCGTTGGCAAGTCGACGCTCGCCGCCAACCTCGCCATAGCCCTGAAGCAGAGCGGCCGCCGCGTCGGGCTGGTCGATGCCGACATCTACGGCCCCTCGCAGCCGCGGCTGATGGCCGCCGAGGGCCAGCGCCCGACCGCAAAGGACAAGGTGCTCGATCCCGTCCCCACGCCTTATGGCGTGCCGATGCTGTCGATGGGGCAATTGGTCGAGGACGGCCGCGCACTCGCCTGGCGCGGGCCGATGGTCGCCGGCGCGCTGACGCAGCTGGTCGAGGCCGACTGGGGCGCGACCGACACGCTGGTGCTCGACCTGCCGCCCGGCACCGGCGATGTGCAGCTGACGATGGTCCAGAAGCACAAGCCCGCGGGCGCCGTGATCGTCTCGACCCCCCAGGACCTCGCGCTGATCGACGCCACCCGCGCGATCGACCTGTTCGACAAGGCCGGCGTGCCGGTGATCGGCCTCGTCGAAAATATGGCGGGCTATGCCTGCCCGCATTGCGGCGCAATCTCCGACCCCTTCGGTCAGGGCGGCGCCGAAGCCACCGCCCAGCGCCTCGGCCTGCCCTTCCTCGGCCGCGTGCCGCTGGCGATCGACATCCGCACCGCCTCCGACGCCGGCCGCCCGCCCGCCGCAGACCCGAACGACACGATCTTCGCCCCCATCGCCGCGCGCGTCGCGGAATGGCTCGCCACACACTAACACCCCCCGCCCACCTCACCCCACCACACCCGTCACCCCGGCCTCGAGCCGGGGTCCCGCTTCTTCTTCGAACCTCGCCGATCAGCGGGACCCCGGATCACGTTCGGGGTGACGAGAAGAAAGCTGCGGAACGCCAACACCTCCGACCCGCCCCCAAGGAACCACCGCCCCCGGCAACGGTATAGCTCCCACCCAGCCGGAGACGCACCGATGCCCCTCACCGACGATGCCGCGATCAAGACGCTGCTCGAAACCGCCCGCACGATCGCGCTGGTCGGTGCGTCCGATCGGCCCGATCGCCCGTCGTACCGCGTCATGGCGACGCTCCAGACCCACGGCTATCGCGTCATTCCGGTCAATCCGCAGATCACCGGCGAACATCTGCACGGCGAGTTCGTCTTCCGCGACCTCGACCAATTGGGCGACCCGATCGACATCGTCGATATCTTCCGCCGCTCCGATGCGGTCGGCCCGATCGTCGATCAGGCGATCGCGATCGGCGCGAAGGCGGTGTGGATGCAATTGGGCGTGATCGACGAGGCCGCCGCCGCCCGTGCCGAGGCCGCCGGATTGCAGGTCGTAATGGACCGCTGCCCCGCGATCGAAATCCCCCGCCTGCAGGTCGCCCCGGTTAGCGCTTGATCGTCGCGCCGTTTCGGCCAACATTCGTTCCCACCAAAGCCGTTCGGGAGTACCCGTCCCATGTTCGCGCTGCTGTTGCTGATACCGTCCGCCGCCAACGACACCGTCGCGGGGTTCAAGCTGACGCCTTCCAAACCGACGCTTGGCTGCATCAGCGGCGCCTGCACGCCGCCGCCGCGGCAGGAGGATTATCGCGTTCCCTACGAACCCGATCCGCTCGCCCGCAATTCGAAGGACCGCGCCTTCGCCAATGACGGCACGAAATGTCAGGTGGTCGGCGACAAATTCTGCACCAGCCGCGGCCGCACGATCTTCAAGACCGATTTCGACGACTGACCGGGGGCGACTGACCGGAGACGATTGACCGAACGCGATCGACCCGCGACGATAGGCCCTGCCCGCATGAGGGGGATACATGATCTGGATGATGCTGCTGGCCGTACAGGCGGGGGACGATGCGCAGGGGCTGATCGGGCGATCGCGCGACGTGATCGCCGGCGAACGCTGCGTCGCCGATCCCAACACAACCGACATCACCGTCTGCGGCCGCCGCCGCGCCGACCGCTTCCGCGTGCCGCTAATCGTCCACGATGCCGGCGATCCGCGCTACGAAGCGGTCGCCGTCGAGCGCGACCGCCTGCTCCACCGCACCAACCCGGTCGAGGAACTCTCGCCCTTCAAGGTCGGCGGCGGCATGGCCGGCGTCACGATGAGCAGTCGCAACGGCCTGACCGGCACCACCGACCGGCCGCTCGCACCATGATCCTGCTCGCTTTCGCTCTGCAGGCCACGGCCGCGACGCAGCCGGCCACCGCCTCACAGCCGGCCGCCCCCCAATCCGCCGCCACCTCACCGCAGCGCTTCTCGATCCTCGCCAAGCAATGCGGCCAGCCCGACGACAAGGGCACGATCGTCGTCTGCGGCAATGGCGACACCGGCAATCGCCTGCCCCTGCCCGACGAGCGCGACCCCGCTCCCGGCCGCGGCGCCAACCCCGAACTGTCGAGCGTCCGCGCGCTGGAGTTGCAGGGAACGCCCTGCGCGGCGCGCCAGGGCGGTTGCACGGTTGGCTTCGGGCCGCCGATCGTGCCGATGGCGATCGCTGCGGCCAAAGCACTCAAATCCGCCTTCGCCCGGAAGCCCGACAAACGCGGCCGCATCGCCATCCCGCTCGACGACCCGCCGCCCACGGGCACCGTCACGGTCAAGCCGTAGGCGGCACGTCCTCCCATTCGCCGGGATGACGAAAATGGCGGTAGCAACACGCGCCAACGATGAGCCGTGGGACACTGCCCCTAACGATAACCCCCGAACGTTTCGGTTCAGGTGTTCCTGTCGTCCATCTTCCTCGAAACGGCGGACGTCACCCCAGGATCGGCATCCATAGTGGCTGGCCGGCAAGGCTCTGCGATCCGCGCAGCTTCTCCAGCGCATGCGCGACGCTGCGTTCCGGTCCTTCGTGCGTCACGATCGCGACGATGACGCTGCCGTCGGCGGCGACGCCGCGCTGGATCAGGCTTTCGATCGACACGCCGGCATCGCGCATCGCCGCAGCGATCTCGGCGAGCACGCCCACCTTGTCCTCGACCGTGAAGCGCAGATAGGCGCGGGCACGGCGTTCGCCGCTCTCCGCCTTGGGCTCCGCGGTCAGCGAGGCGGCGGGCATCGCATAGGGCGGGCCGAACTCGCCGCGCGCGATATCGATAAGGTCGGCGACCACCGCGCTCGCGGTCGGCCCTTCGCCCGCGCCGGCGCCCTGGAAGAAAAGCCGGCCGACGAAATTGCCCTCCGCCACCACCGCATTGAGCGACCCGGTGACATGGGCAAGCGGATGGTCGATCGGCACCAGATGCGGATGGACGCGCTGGAACAGCCCGTTCGCGCCGGATTCGGCGACCCCGACCAGCCGCACCTTATACCCCAGCGCCGCCGCCTCTGCGATGTCCGCCGCGATCACATGGCGCACGCCCGTCGCCGCCACGTCCGCGAACGCCGGCCGCGTGCCGAAGGCGATGCTCGCCAGGATCGACAGTTTGTGTGCGGCATCGACGCCGTCGATATCGAAGCTCGGATCCGCCTCGGCATAGCCCAGCGCCTGCGCCTCGGCGAGCACCTCGGCGAAATCGCGGCCCTCGGCCTCCATCTTCGACAGGATGAAATTGCACGTGCCGTTGAGGATGCCGTACACCCGGCCGATCGCATTAGCAGCGGCCCCTTCGCGCAACCCCTTGATGACCGGGATGCCGCCCGCGACCGCCGCCTCGAACTTCAGCGGCACGCCCGCCGCCTCCGCCGCGCTGGCCAGTTCCAGGCCATGGTGCGCCAGCATCGCCTTGTTCGCGGTGACGAAACCCTTGCCCGCCGCCAGCGTCGAGCGGGCGAGGGTCAGCGCCGGGCCGTCGGAGCCGCCGATCAGCTCCACCACCACATCCGCCTGCGGGTGCGACGCCAGCTCGCGCGTGTCGTCCACCCAGTCGAAACGGGTCAGGTCGATCCCACGGTCCTTGCTGCGATCGCGGGCGGACACCGCCACCACCTCGATCCCGCGGCCCGCGCGCCGGGTGATGAGGTCGCGGTTCGCATCGAGCAGGCGGATGACGCCGCCGCCGACCGTACCGAGACCGGACAAGGCGACGCGCAAGGGTGTGTTCGTGGTCATGGCCGCCGCCTAGCGGAAAGCAGCGTCCGCTGTCGAGATAGCGCAAGCTTATGTCGCACGGGACACCCGCCATTGCCGATCCGCCATGCAACGTGCAGAACCACGCGACACCTCCCCTTGCCGACGAGCGCCCCGATCCATGGCCACCGCCCCCTACCCCCGGTCCGACCGCACGACGCCCGTCGCCGAACTCACCGTTCGCGGTATCCTGCTCGGCGGGCTCATCACCTTGCTGTTCACCGCGGCGAACGTGTATCTCGGGCTGAAGGTCGGCCTCACCTTCGCAACGTCGATCCCCGCCGCGGTCATCTCGATGGCGATCCTGCGCTATCTGCCGGGCGCGACGATCCTCGAAAACAACATCGTACAGACGGTCGCGTCGGCGGCGGGCACGTTGGCGGCGATCATCTTCGTGCTCCCCGGCCTCGTGATGATCGGCTGGTGGCAGGGCTTCCCCTATTTGCTCACCGCCGGAATCACGATGACCGGCGGCATCCTCGGCGTCATGTTCTCGGTGCCGCTGCGCCGCGCGCTCGTGGTCGACACCGACCTGCCCTATCCCGAAGGCCGCGCCGCCGCCGAGGTGCTGATGGTCGGCGCCGGCAGCCGGGCGGGCGAAGCGGAAAGCGGCAAGGGCCTCAAGCTCATCGTCGTCAACGCGATCGTCTCGGCCGGCTTCGCGCTGCTCACGCAGACGAAGCTGGTCGTTGCAGAGGCGGCACAATTCTTCCGCGTCGGCAGCGGTGCGACCGCGATCTCGGGCGGCCTGTCGTTCGCGCTGATCGGTGCCGGGCATCTCGTCGGCCTGTCGGTCGGCCTCGCGATGTTCGCCGGCGTCGTCATCGGCTGGTGGGTCGCCCTGCCGATCCTGACGGGCCTGTCGCCTGCCGCCGCGGGCGTCGGCCTCGAAGATTGGGTCGGCGGCGTATTCCGCACCGACGTGCGCTTCCTGGGCGCGGGCGTCATCGGCGTCGCGGCGATCTGGACCTTGCTCAAGATCATCGGGCCGGTGATCGCCGGCATCCGCTCGTCGATCGCGGCCAGCGCAGCCAAGCGCAGCGGCGCGACGCTGGCGCTGGGCGAGCGCGATCTGCCGATCGGCATCGTCGCGATCGTCAGCCTTGCGACTTTGGTGCCGATCGCGGGCCTGCTCTGGTCGGTGATCGCAGGGGGCCCGCTGGCGGGATCGGCGGTCGTGCTGATCGCCGGCGCCTTGGTGTTCGTACTCGTCCTCGGCCTCGTGATCGCGGCGGTGTGCGGCTATATGGCGGGTCTGATCGGCGCGTCGAACAGCCCGGTGTCGGGGATCGGCATCCTCTCCGTCCTCGCCGCCTCGCTGATGCTGGTCGGCCTGTTCGGGCGCGGTGCGGGCGCGGACACGACGCAGGCGCTCGTCGCCTATGCGCTGATCGTCACCGGCATCGTCTTCGGCGTCGCGACCATCTCCAACGACAACCTCCAGGACCTCAAGACCGGCCAACTGGTCGGCGCAACGCCCTGGAAGCAGCAGGTCGCGCTGATCTTCGGCGTCATCTTCGGCAGTCTGGTCGTGCCGCCGGTGCTCGAACTGCTCGCCACGACCCTCGGGTTCCAGGGCGCGCCGGGCGCCGGGCCCAATGCGCTCGCCGCCCCGCAGGCAGCGCTGATCTCCGCGCTGGCGAAGGGCGTGCTCGGCGGCAACCTCAATTGGGCGATGATCGGTTACGGCGCGCTCATCGGCGTCGGCGTGATCGCGCTTGACGAGACGCTGGGCCGCACCGGCAAGCTCCGCCTGCCGCCGCTCGGCGTCGGCCTCGGCGTCTATCTGCCGATGGCGGTGACGCTGCCGGTCGTGCTCGGCGCGGTGATCGGCGCGGTGTACGACCGCTGGGCGGACCGCACGCCCGACGTCGAATTCGCCAAGCGCATGGGCGTGCTCACCGCGACCGGCATGATCGTCGGCGAAAGCCTGTGGGGCGTCGCCTTCGCCGTCATCGTCTATGTCACCGGGTCCGACGCCCCACTGGCGATCGCGCCTGCTGGATTCGATACGATCGCGCTGATCGGCGGTACGATCGCCTTCCTGGCGCTGGTCGCGGGCCTCTATCGCCTGACACGCCGATCGGTAACGCAGCCCTGATCCCAAAAAGCGACGAACCGTTCGTCGCGTCGGGAACCCTTATCGATGCACGCCGTTATGCCCTCAGAACCCGGTGATCGCCCAGCCATCCCCCCCCCCGGCCGGCGATCGCCGGGTTTGCCGTATGCGTCATTTGGGGTCAGTCGTGACATCGTCAGCACAGCAGCATCGCGATCGGTTCAGCACCGTTGGCCGTACGCTGCGTCGTAGCATGCCCGTGCCGACCGACACGTTCATCACCGATGACATTCCGTTGCTGCTGACTAAATTGTCGCAGATCCCCGCCACGCGCGACTCCCGCGACGCGCGCTAGAGCATGATGACATGGCGTTAATCCCCCTTCTCCGTTCGCCCTGAGCCTGTCGAAGGGCGGGGTGCCACAAGCGAGGTCGGCACTTGCGGGCACCTGTGCTTCGACAAGCGCAGCACGAACGGTTCTCGGTCATGGCATCCGGCTCTAGGGCGACGACGGCGCACCGCCGCCACGCTGAGAGACTCTATCCAAGCTGGGCCGGGACGACGGTGACAGTGCCGAAACTCGCCCCCCTCACACCATCGCGGCGAGCAGGTCCTTGATCGCCACGAAGGCAAAGCCCACCGAACTGTCGGCGATCCCATAAGGCAGGAACAGCGTGTCGCCGTGGCGGATCGCGCCGCAGCTGTAGACGACGTTCGGAACGTAGCCCTCGCGGTCCTGATCCTTCGCCGCGAGGATGGGTTCGCGCGTGCGGCCCAGCACCTTCGACGGATCGTTCTTGTCGAGCAGCGCCGCGCCGATCGAATATTTGCGCATCGCGCCGACGCCATGGGTCAGCAGCAGCCAGCCTTCGTCCAGCTCGATGGGCGGACCGCAATTGCCGATTTGCACCAGTTCCCACGGAAAGACGGGGGTCAGGATCTTCTCGCCCTCGTCCCAATGCTCCAGGCTGTCCGACTTCAGCAGGAACAGATTCTCGCCGTCCTGTCGGCCGATCATCATATACTGATCGCCGACCTTGCGCGGGAACAGGCCCATGCCCTTGTTCCGCGCCGCAGAGCCCGACATCGGCACGAGGTCGAAGCTGCGGAAATCGCGCGTGCGCATCAGCTCCGACTGGATCACCGACCCGTTATAGGCGGTGTAGGTGCCGATCCATTCGAAGCTGCCGTCGTCATGCTGGAAGTGGCTGATGCGCAGGTCTTCCAGCCCCTTGGACTGCGCCTGGGTGATCGGGAAGATCACCGTGCCCGACAGCGTCGAATCGCGATGGCGCCAGACCGTGACCGGCCCCGCCGGCATTTCTTCCTCGCCGCCGATCACGTCGGTGGCGGTGGCAAAGGGCGGCTCCGGGGCCAGTTCCAGTTCGTGGCCGTTCGAGATGATGCCTTCGCGGAACGCGACCGAGGAGATGTGCCCCTCGCCGACCGAGCGCAAGCTCATCAGGATGCGCATCGATCCTTCGGGCATGCCTGACTGGTCGAAATGCGGCACCGCACTGGGGTTCATCAGCGCCGCGGCGGCATAGCTGTATTCGTGGCAGAAATAGGCGCCGATCAGCTGGCGCTTTTCATCGCTGATCTCGGTGCCGTCGAGGCCGAGCAGCTCCTCGATTTCGTCGTAGCGCGTCATGAAAACACGCCGCGTCTGCCAGTGGCGCGCCTCAAAATCCTTCAGCACGGCCTCGAGCTGGTCGCGTGCTTCTTCCGTCGACATGGCAAGCACTTCGCCGACCAGGCGTTCGGTCCGGTTGGGTGCGCCGCCCTTGCCGCCCCACGCGATGTGGAACGGGCGGACGACGACGCGGGACGGATCGGCATGCAGCCGCAACCCGTGATTGAACAGATCCATCGCGCTTCAGAACCCTCGTCGACCGGTCGTTATGACGTCGTCACCCGATCGTATCAGGCGACGGCGCGCGATGTCCCTGCCACGCCTTGGGTCGCCTTTGAAACCAGATCCGCCGCGCGGTCTTCGCGCGCGTGCCGCTCCCCGCGGCCGCGCCGAACACCCCGGCCGGTCCCGCGGTCGGTGCGATGCTTCCCCAAGTCTCCGGGAACGTCGCGCCGGCCGCGCCAGGGGCGGCGGTCCCGACCGCTTCGCCGTTCGGGCCTGCGCCGGTCTCGCCGGTCGAGGCGACGGTCACCCAGTCCGCGCCGGGAGGGGTCGATGGCAGCGGCAACTGAGGCGCTGGCGCGGGTCGGTCATGCGGCTCCCACGGCGGTTGACGTCGCCGGGGACCGCGCGGCCCGCAAGGCGCTGATCGTCAAGCGGGTCCGCCAGTGGAGCGCGGTCGCGCTGCTCGGGATCGTGTGGGGCGGCTACAACTCGATCGCCGCGTGGCGCGAGACGCACGCCTTCATGATAAACGCGAGCGAGAGTCTCCCCAACTGGGCGTTCTTCATCCAGCGCGGCCGCGTGCCCGCCAAGGGCGACTATGTGTTCTTCGCGCCGCCCGAGGGCGAGCTGGTGCGCCGCCACTTCGGACCGGATTCGGGACCGTTCGGCAAGCGCGTGATCGGCGAGGCCGGGGCGCTGGTCGAGCATCGCGGGAAATGGGTCTATGTCGACGGCGTCCGCGTCGCGCACATGAAGCCGCGCTCGCGCTTCGGCGAGGTGCTGACGCCGGGACCGGTCGGGCGCGTTCCCGAGGGCTGCTATTATCCTGCATTCCCCAAGTGGCGTGGCGTTTGAGGTGAAGATCGCCTGTATCCGAGCGCTAGACAAGGATTTTCTGCCGCAAGCGGCACCTGCGGTCGCGCAGACTGCTGGATCTGGACGGATCAGACCGCGAAGCCGCTGTTTCCTTGCCCAGGGGCGGCGTTTTTCAGCGCAGCGGACAGATCTGTCCAGCCGCTTTCGTTCAGTTTGAGCGTGGATCGCGATCATGCGCATAGCGGTGGCGCTCGCAATCGGCGGATAGCGGCGAGGATGGCGCGTACCATCGTGCCGGTGACAGCGACCTCGGCCAGCTGGAAGGTGATGGTGCGGGCGTGACGGACCACACGTGCCCCGATCTTGATCAGCTTCAGTTGCAGGCTGGTCAACGACCAGTCGGCCATGGCCTCGGGCAGCTCGATGCAGCGCAAGAAGGTGGCCAGGTTGTACGCCAGGGCGTGCAGTTGCAGCCGCACCTCATTGTCGCGGAACTTCCGGCACGACAGCCGCGTCCAGCGAAAGGCGTATTTGCCCTCTTTGATGTGCTGCTCGGCGGTGCCGCGCTGGTTGTAGAACCGCACCACCCAGTCCGGCTCCATCGGCAGGTTGGTGACGATGAAGCCGACACGCGGGAACAGTTCGCCCGGATGCCATTCGATCTTGGCGATCACCCGGCGTTCCTTGTCCCAGGACGCCGCCTGATACTCGAATTCCTCGAAGAACCGCTTGACCTTGGTCAGTGACGGCCGCCCGACAGGGCGCGTTAGCCGATGCGCGATCTTGTCCTTGAGGACCGCGTTTGCGGGCAGCCGGATGGCGTAGAAGAACCGCGCTTCTTCCAATCGCTCATAGATCGCCGGGATCGCGTAGGCAGCATCGGCCCGGAAGAACCTGCCACCAAGGTCGCGCTCCGCGTAGCGCGCAATGACGGGGTCGAGAACATCACGCCAGCCATCGGCGCTGTGGACGTTGCCATGGCGCAGGGCGCAGCGTTCCAGCATCCCGAACTGGTTGAACAGAAAGTTGGGGTGATAGCAGCTACAGTCGAAATGGCCATTCCAGGCGGACCCTTCCTGGTCGCCATGGGTCGGGCTGACCGAGCTGTCCATGTCCAGAACGATGTACTTCAGCCCGTTACGGTCATGGAACCGGTCGATCCATTGCCCGTTCAGGTCGGCCAGCGCGGCACGGTTCCCGGCCAGAGCCAGCGTCTCGGTCTCGAACCGTCCCATCTGCGATGCCGAGGCCGCTTGTGCATCGACCGCTCTGCCGCCGACAACTTGGCGCATGACCGGATCGCAGGCGAGACGGTTGGCGTCGTTGACATCCTCGTATCCGGCCAGCCGCCCAAAGACTGATTGCCGGAACAGGCCGTCGAGCCGATGGACCGTGTTCTTGCCAGAGCGAGTATCGCGCAGCGCCGCTGACGCCAAATCGGACAACCCGAGCGCGTCATCAAGCTCGCGCATCACCAGAAGGCCGCCGTCGGAACTGAGCTGCGTGCCGCGAAATTCCAGCCGCACGCGAGGGTCGAAATCCACCCGATCTGCCCGTTGCAAGCCCGCACCCTCTGGGTGATCCATGAAACGCGCCCCTCGCAGCCTTCAACACCATGTTTTATATAGGAAATATAATGGTCAGGACAGCGAAATCAGCGCCTTACTTGGGAAATGTGGGTTGAAAGCCCCGAAATCGCACAACTTGCCAGCTGCAGCGCCAGGATCGACTCCGCGCCCTGATTGCGATTGAGCCCGGTCGGCATCAGGCCATCGAAACAGCCGCCGTCCGCCGCCGTCGCCAATGGCAGGTCGAGGTCGTTGTGGCCCAGATACCAGCCATACGCCCGCTCCGCCTCGGCAACCCAGCGCGCGTCGCCCGTGGCACGCCATGCGGCCAGACACGCATCGACCGTCGCCTGCGCCTCCAGCGGCTGCTGATCGAACTGCAACGGATCGGCATAGGGTCGATGGAAGCTCTCCGTGCCCACCGCGCGGAAGCGACCCTCCGGCGACGTCTGCTTGGCGACGATCCAGTCGAGCGTCTCCAGCCCGCAATCGATCAGGTCCTGTCGCCCCAGCGCCTGACCGGCAACGACCAGCGCCTGCGGCAGGCGCGCGTTGTCATAGGCCAGCACGATCTCGAACCAGCGCCATTCCGGTCGGCGCGCCGCCGCCAGCAGGGCAAGGTGATCGTCCGGGAAGCGTTGGAGGATCGATCGCGCAAGCTCATGCCCCGGCGACGTCTCCAGCATCGCTGCGGCACCCAGCATCGCGAACGATTGCGCGCGCAGCGACCCCAGCTCCAGCGCCAGACTGGCGGTGCGATCGAACATCGTCCGCGCCCAGTCGCGATGCTTGGCGTCCTTGCCGTCGCGCGCGGTGACGCCAAGCGCCCAGATCGCGCGGCCGTTCGAATCCTCAGACCCCACGTCTTCGCACCAGGTCCGGTCGAAGTTCATGAAGTTGCGGAACCGTCGCGCCTCCGGATTCCAGGCGTATTGAATGAACGAGGCATAGATCGTCGTCCATTTGTCCCGCGCGACGGGATCAAGGTCGTCCATCGCGCTCATCAGCATTAGCGCGCGGGCATTATCGTCGATGCAATAGCCGTGGCGGCGATCGGGCACCGAATAGATGGAATGCTGGAGCATGCCGGTCGCGTCACTCATTCGCTCGACCGCCGCGAAATTGGGCTCCAGCGCGCGCAGGCCATGCGGCGCCGACTGGGCGAGGCGGCGCGGGCGCGAGGCGACGGCGACCTCCAGCTCGTGCAGCGCCGATTCGGCGAGCCGGGGCCAGATCATCGTGCGGCCGCGATCGTAGGCACGCTGCGCCAGCCGCGTCCGGTCGCGCTTGCTCGACAGCAGGCGATCGATCTCGCGCGCGAACGCGGCGACGTCGCGGAAGTCGACCAGCACGCCATGGCCATCCGCCAGGATTTCGGTCGCGTGGACGTAGGGCGTCGAAACGACCGCCTTGCCGACGCCGACCGCGTACGACAACGTCCCGCTCGTGATCTGCGCGGGGTTGAGATAGGGCGTCGCATAGATGTCGGCGGCCTGCAGATAGTCGAGCAGTTCGTCATGCTCGACGAAACCGTCGATGAACGCGACATTGTCGCCGACGCCCAGCTTATCGGCGAGCGCCTTCAGCCGATCGCGATAGGCCTCGCCTTCATGCGCAACGAGATTGGGGTGAGTGGCGCCCAGCACCGCATAGAGCAGATTGGGATGCCGCTCCGCGATCGCGGGCAGTGCCTCGATGATCGTCTCGATGCCCTTGCCGGGCGCGAGCAGGCCGAAGGTCAGCACGACATCGCGTCCCTGCCAGCCGAAGCGCGGCTTCAGTGTCTCAGGATCGACGAACGCGCGGTCGGGCACGCCGTGCGGGATCATCGCGATCTGGCGCGGATTTGCGCCATAGACGCGGCGCAGGATGTCGCGACCCCGCTCGGCCATCACCACGATCTTGGCGGCGCGATGCAACAGACCTTCCAACACGCGACGCTCGTCGGCGTTCGGCTTTTCCAGGACCGTGTGCAGGGTTACGATGACCGGCAAAGTCGTGCGATCGAGCAGGCTGAGCAGATGCTCGCCGGCCGGCCCGCCGTAGATACCGTATTCGTGCTGGACCCAGATCGCCTGCGCGCCGCTCGCTTCGATCGTGCGCGCCGTCGACAGATAGGCGGACAGATCGTGCTGCGGGATCGTCCCCGTCACCGCCGGCGGATAGGCGTAACGGCCCGGATGATCGTCCATCGCATAAACGTCGACCTGCACATCGGGGAAGCGATCACGCATCGCCTGCCACACGTCGGTCGTGAACGTCGCCAGACCACATTGGCGCGGCAGGAAGTTCCCGATCAAGGCCAGATGCCGGATCGCGTCACCCTGTGCTGCCGTGGTCACCATACCTCATCCTTCGCTGGCGCAACATTACGGGCAGAGCCGTAACCTTGCCGAGGGATGAACAGCCGATCGGCCGAAAGGTTGCACTCATGTTGCAGTGCAACCTGGCAATGATGCTGATCTCGATCAACCTCGCCCGCGATAGGACGCAACGCCCTGATCGGGCAGCCACAGGTCGGCCGGCGGCGCGCTCGACTGCCAGAAAACGTCGATGGGAATGCCGCCGCGGGGATACCAATAGCCGCCGATCCGCAGCCATTGCGGCTTCATCTCGTCGAACAGCCGCTGCCCGATGCCGACGGTGCAATCCTCGTGAAAGGCCGCATGGTTGCGGAAGCTGCCGAGGAACAGCTTCAGCGACTTCGATTCGACGATCGTGTCGCCTGGCACATAGTCCAGCACGAGATGCGCGAAGTCGGGCTGCCCGGTCACCGGGCACAGCGACGTGAATTCGGGCACCGCAAACCGGACGAGATACGTGGTGCCGAGACGCGGATTGGGAACATAATCGAGCACCGCTTCTTCGGGAGAAGCGGGCAGCTGGCTGGTCTGGCCAAGATGCATCGGGGTCATGGCGGCCCATGTAGGAGACGCGAGGCCGGATGAAAACGCTTGTTCCCGTATTGGGCGACCAGTTGACGCCCACATTGTCTTCGCTGCGCGATGCCGACCCTGCCGATACGATCGTGCTGATGATGGAGGTCGGCGATGAGACGACCTATGTCCGCCATCACAAGCAAAAGATCGCCTATATCCTGTCCGCGATGCGCCACCACTCAAAGGCGCTCGAAAAGGCCGGATGGACCGTCGATTACGTCACGCTCGACGACCCCGACAATGCCGGCAGCTTCACCGGCGAAATCGCGCGCGCGGTGAAGCGGCACGCGCCCGAACGGATCGTCGTGACCGAGGCCGGCGAATGGCGCGTCGCGGCGATGCTGGAGAGTTGGGAAACGATCTTCGGCATCCCCGTCGAGATCCGCGCCGACGACCGCTTCGGCGCCACCCATGCCGAATTCGACGCCTGGGCGAGCGAACGCAAGCAGCTGACCATGGAGTTCTTCTATCGCGACATGCGTCGCAAGACCGGGCTGCTGATGGACGGCAAGAAACCCGTCGGTGACCGCTGGAACTTCGACAAGGAGAACCGCAAGCCCGCCAAGGCGGACCTGTTCATGCCGCAGCCGCATGTCTTCAAACCCGACGCGATCACCAAGGACGTGCTGGCGCTGGTGGCGGAGCGCTTTGCCGACCACCCCGGCACGCTCGACGGCTTCGCTTATGCCGTCACCGCCAAGGATGCCGAGAAACAGGCCGCCTATTTCTTGGCCAAGGCACTGCCGCAGTTCGGCGATTACGAGGACGCGATGCTGACCGGCGAGCGCTATCTGTGGCACTCGATCCTGTCGCCCTACATCAATTCGGGCCTGCTCGATCCACTCGACCTGTGCCGCCGCGCCGAAGCGGAATATCGCGCCGGCCGTGCGCCGCTCAACTCCGTCGAGGGCTATATCCGTCAGATCATCGGCTGGCGGGAATATATGCGCGGCATCTATTGGCGCGAGGGGCCCGACTATGTGACCCGCAATTTCCTGAACCATAAGCGCAAGCTGCCCGGCTGGTACTGGACCGGCGACACCGACATGCACTGTCTGAAGGAATCGATCGGCCAGACGCTGGAGACCGCGCACGCGCATCACATCCAGCGGCTGATGGTGACGGGCAATTTCGCGCTGTTGATCGGCGCCGATCCAGCCGAGGTGCATCGCTGGTATCTCGAAGTCTATGTCGATGCCTATGAGTGGGTCGAGCTGCCCAACACGCTCGGCATGAGCCAGTTCGGCGACGGTGGTCTGCTGGGATCGAAGCCGTACATCTCGTCGGGCGCCTATATCGACCGGATGAGCGATTATTGCGGGCAGTGCCGCTACGACGTGAAGAAGCGGGTGGGCGAGGATGCCTGCCCGTATAACGCCCTCTACTGGGATTTCTTGGCGCGGCACGAAGGCAAGCTTGGCAACAACCAACGGCTGCGCATGCCGTACGCGACATGGAAGAAGCAAAGCGCGCAATCTCGTAATGAAACACGCGCCCAAGCTAAAACTTTCTTACAGAGTCTCGACAGTGCAGGCGAATCCGGTTATTGAGACATCCGGGCACTCCTCCCCAGCGTAGCCCGAACGTGAACGTGCAAACGTGAATGGAGAGAGTGTGATGGACGCGTTGGTGACGACCGAATGGCTGGCCGCAGAGATGGGCGCAAGCGACCTGCGGATCGTCGATGCCACTTATGTGGACGCCGCGCTGGGTCGCGATGCGGCAGCGGAATATGAGGCTGCGCACATCCCCGGCGCCGTATTCATGAATCTCGGCGAGCTGCGCGATACAGACAGCAATCTGCCGATGATGCTGCCCTCCGCCGAAAAGTTCGCCAGCCGCATGCAGAGCCTGGGGCTGGGCGATGGCAGCCGCATCGTCCTCTACGATAATTCCCCCTGGCATACCGCAGCGCGCGCATGGTGGATGTTGCGCACGTTCGGCGCCCATGATGTCGCGATCCTCGACGGCGGCCTCGCCAAATGGCAGGCCGAGGGGCGTGAGACGGCGAGCGGCAAGGAACAGCTGCGCCACCGCCACTTCACCGTCTGGGCGGACAGGAAGAACGTGCGCGACCTCGACCAGATGAAGGCGAACGTCGACAGCCAGGCCGAACAAGTGCTCGACGCCCGATCAGCGGCGCGGTTCACCGGCGAGGAACCCGATCCACGCCCCGCGACGCACGCCGGCCATATCCCCGGATCGAAGAACCTGCCGTACACCGGCATCTTCAACGCCGATGGCACCTGGAAACAGGGTGACGCGCTGCGGGCCGCGTTCGAGGGTGCGGGCGTCGACCTGGACAAACCCATTACGCTGACCTGCGGTTCGGGCATCACCGCATCCACGCTAGCATTCGGTCTGCACTTGCTGGGCAAGGATTCGGCGCTGTACGACGGCAGCTGGTCGGAATGGGGAGCGGATCGCTCGACGCCCAAGGCCATGGGAGCCAAGGAAGCCGTTGACGCGTAACTCCGACGACGAAACCTCCCCGGAAGCTCGCCTGGGCGACGCCACGCGCGTCGTCCAGGCGGGCCGCCGCCCCGAATGGACCGCCGGGATCGTCAATCCGCCGGTCTGGCGCGCCTCGACCATCCTCTACGACACCATCGCCGATCTGCGCGCCAACGGGCATGGCGACACGCACCACCGCCTCTATTACGGCCGCCGCGGTACGCCGACGCAGTGGAGCCTCGCCGATGCACTGACGAGCCTCGAGCCGGGGGCGGAGGCGACGTTCCTCTACCCTTCGGGCGTCGCGGCGATCGCCGCGGCGTTGCTGTCCGTCCTGTCGCCGGGCGACGAACTGCTACTGGTCGACAGCGCCTATGACCCGACGCGGGGACAGGCGATGCAGCTGTTGAAGCGGTTCGGCGTCACCACCCGCTTCTACGATCCGCTGATCGGCGCGGGGATCGAACAGCTGATCGGCCCCGCCACCAAGGCGATCTTCCTCGAAAGCCCGGGCAGCCTGACCTTCGAGGTGCAGGACCTGCCCGCGATCGTCGCCGTCGCCAAGCGCCACGGGCTGACCACCATGCTCGACAACACCTGGGCGACGCCGCTGTTCTTCCCGGCGATCGAGAAGGGCATCGACCTCACCATCCTCGCCGCGACGAAATACGTCGTCGGGCATAGCGACGTCATGCTGGGGTCGGTGACCGCCGCGCCCGGCCATTATACGGCGCTGCGCGACGTCAGTTATCAATTGGGGCAGGTGACGTCGCCCGACGATGCCTGGCTCGGCAGCCGCGGCCTGCGCACCATGGCGGTCCGGCTCGCCCAGCACCAGAAGAGCGCGCTAGCCATCGCGCAATGGCTGTCGACCCGGCCAGAGGTTGCGCAGGTGCTCCACCCTGCCCTGCCCTCCTGCCCCGGCCACGACTATTGGGTGCGCGACTTCAAGGGATCGAGCGGGCTGTTTTCCTTCGTGCTCAACGGCGGCAACGAGGCGGCGCGGGCCGCGCTGATCGACGCGCTCGACCATTTCGGCATCGGCTATAGCTGGGGCGGGTTCGAAAGCCTCGCCATTCCCGCCGACCCGGCGCGCATTCGCACCGCGGCGCCGCAAGACTATGCCGGGCCGCTGGTCCGCCTGCAGATCGGGCTGGAAGACCCGGACGATTTGATCGCCGACCTCGACCGGGGGCTCGCCGCGTTTCGGACGCGTGCCTGACCGGGCGAGCGCTGCTGCCTTCACGGCGGCACCAGAGACACCATGAACGTCTTAACGGAAACGTCCGGGGTCCATCGTTTCCATGTCAAAGGGCGGACCGGTTCGTCGGTCCGCACCACGGCGGAGTGACGTCCGGCCGAACCTGAGCCGTCATCGCGAACGTAGCGCGGCGATCCAGGGCGTCCTGGTCCGGCTCTGGATGGCTTCGCTGCGCTTGCCATGACGGACTGATCTGAAGCCGTCCCGCTCCATAGCGGAATGGCCAGATGTAGGACGGCGTCGGCGACTCCGGCCGCCCTTCAAACGACTTACCCGACCGTCGATCCTATCGACGGTCGGGCAGCGTGTCCCGGACTCGGGGAAAACCTTACTTCTTGGTCGCCGCCGCACGCGCGTCCTGACCGTCGCCTTCGGGGGCGGCCACGATGTCGCGCGTCGTCGCGCCCTTGTCGACGACGTTGGTCTGCGGATCGCCGACCTCGGAACGAATGCCGGCATCCGCCGCGTCGCCGCCGGCCTGGTTGACGACGCCATTCTCCGCGGCGCTGCGGGCCGTGTTGCCGCCGAACAGCGCGTCGAGCGTCTGCGCGGTCGCCTGATTGTCCTGCGGGCGGGCGGCGCCCGGCTGCGGCGGGACCAGCGCGAAATCGGGCGGGATCACCAGCGGCGCCTGGCGCGCGACGGCGAATTCGTCGGGACGCGCACGGTCGTAGCCGCGCTTGCCGCAGCCCGAGAGGAGAACGACGCAGGCGAGGCCGGCGAGAATCGGAACTGACTTACGCATGGGGATTCTCCGAGGGAATGTCGCGCTTGTCGCGCATCAGGAGCGCGCGGACAAGCAGCACCAGCACGCCGAGGGTGATCGCGGCATCCGCGACGTTGAAGACGAGGAACGGGCGCCAATCGCCGAAGTGCAGATCGGCGAAGTCGACGACGTAACCGAAGCGCACGCGGTCGACGATATTGCCCAGCGCGCCGCCCAGGATCGCGCCCAGTGCGACGCGGTCGGGCCGCGCCGGCTCGCGCGTCATCCAGATCGCCACGGCGACGGCAATCGCACCGGTCATCGCGACGAGAGCCCAGCGCATCGTGTTGGTGTCGGCGTGGAGCAACCCCAGCGAAATGCCGTGATTGGCGACGAACCGCAGGTTGAAGAACGGCGTGACGTAGCGTTCGGCGGTCAGATCGTTGAGCCGCAAGACGTCGGTGATCGCAAACTTCGACGCCTGATCAGCGACGAAGAGCAGCGCGGCGGTGACCAGGCCGGAGACGGGCAGGTTACGCATGACCGACGACGCTCTCGCACCGCGCGCACAGGTCACCATCCACCGCGACCTCGGGCAGGTGGCGCCAGCAGCGGCCGCATTTGTGATAGTCGGTGCGCGTCACGGTCACCTCGTCGCCCTCACTCACCCGCGCGACGATGAACGTCTCGGCGAGCGCCGCCGCGTCGAGCGGCATCTCGGGCACGGTCACTTCGGCTTCCAGGCTAGACTTCACCTTCTTTTCGCGGCGCAGCGGCTCGATCGCTTCGGTGACGCTCGCACGCAAGGAGCGGACGTCGGCCCAGTCGGTGCCGAGCGGCTCGTCACCCGGCAGCGCGGGCAGCTCGGGCCATTCGAGGAAATGCACCGACCCGTCCTCGCTCGGGAAGCGCGCCTGCCACACTTCTTCTGCGGTGAAGCACAGGATCGGCGCGGCATAGCGGACGAGCGCGTGGAACAGCACGTCCAATACGGTGCGATAGGCACGGCGCTTGGGGTCGGTCGCCGCATCGCAATAGAGCGAATCCTTGCGGATATCGAAGAAGAAGGCCGACAGGTCCTCGTTCGCGAAATCGGTCAGGCGGCGCAGGTAGCGGTTGAGCTCATACGCCTCCGCCGCCTCGCGCAGGTCCATGTCGAGCTGGCCGAGCAAGGTGAGGACGTAGCGTTCCAGCTCCGGCATCGCCTCGACCGGCACACGCTCCGCCTCGGTGAAGCCATCGAGCGCGCCGAGCAGGTAGCGGAAGGTGTTGCGCAGCTTGCGATAGCCGTCGCTGGCGGTGCCGAGCACTTCCTTGCCGATGCGCACGTCGTCGAAATAATCGGTCGAGGCGACCCACATGCGCAGGATGTCCGCGCCGCTTTCGCCGATCACCTTCAGCGGGTCGACGACGTTGCCGAGGCTCTTCGACATCTTGCGCCCCTGCCCGTCGAGCGCGAAGCCATGGGTCAGCACCGCGTCATAGGGCGCACGGCCGCGCGTTCCGCAGCTTTCCAGCAGCGACGACTGGAACCAGCCGCGATGCTGGTCGCTGCCTTCGAGGTACAGGTTCGCGCGCACGTCGGCGCCGTAGCGCGCCTCGACGGTGAAGACGTGCGTCGAGCCGCTGTCGAACCACACGTCGAGGATGTCGTTCTGCGGTTCGAAGTCGGCGAGGTCGTAATCGGCACCGAGCAGCGTCTGGTGGTCTGCGGTGAACCACGCATCCGCACCGCCATCGCGGAAGGCGGCGACGATGCGCGCATTGACCGCGGGATCGTTGAGATAGTCGCCGGTCGCGCGGTTGACGTAGAGCGCGATCGGCACGCCCCAGGCGCGCTGGCGGCTGATCACCCAATCCGGGCGCCCCTCCACCATCGACCGGATGCGGTTGCGGCTGCGTTCGGGCACCCAGCGCGTATGCTCGATCGCATCGAGCGCGGTCTCGCGCAGCGTCGCGCCGTTGCTGGCGCGGCCCTCGCCGTCGTTCAGGATCGCGCGGTCCATCGGGATGAACCATTGCGGCGTCGCGCGGAAGATCACCTTAGCCTTCGACCGCCACGAATGCGGGTAGCTGTGCGCGAAATCGTCGCTCGCCGACAGCAGGGCACCCGCCGCACGCAGGTCCGAACAGATCGGGCCTTCGGCGCTGGTGAACTTCTTGTTGATGACGCTGCCCTGCCCGCCGAGCCATGCCCAGTCCGGCCGGTACATGCCCGCGCCATCCACCGCGAAGACGGGGTCGATGCCATGCGCCTTGCACAGCAGGAAGTCGTCCTCGCCATGATCGGGCGCCATGTGGACGAGGCCGGTGCCGGCATCGCGCGTCACGAACTCGCCCGCCAGGAACGGCCGCGGCTTGGCGAAGAAGCCGCCGAGGCCATGCATCGGATGCTTCGCCGTCGCGCCTTCCAGCACCGCGCCCTTCACCAGCGCGATGAACTCTTCCATCTTCAGGCCAGTGCGCTTCATGAACGCACCCATCAGGTTTTCCTCGACGAGGAACCGCCGGCCGCCGCAGCCGAAGAGGATGTAATCGAGCGCCGGATTATAGGCGAGCGCCTGGTTGACGGGAATCGTCCACGGCGTCGTCGTCCAGATGACCGCGGTCACGCCGACCAGGATGTCGGCTTCGGGCGCATGGTCGATCTCGAACCCGACGTCGATCTGGGTCGAGACGATGTCCTCATATTCGACTTCGGCTTCGGCCAGCGCGGTCTTTTCGACCGGCGACCACATGACGGGCTTGGCGCCGCGGTACAGCTGGCCGCTTTCGGCGAATTTCAGCAGCTCGCCGACGATCGTCGCCTCGGCGTCGTAATTCATCGTGAGATAGGGGTCGGCCCAGTCGCCCATCACGCCAAGGCGCTGGAACTGGTCGCGCTGCACGCCCACCCATTGATCGGCATAGGCGCGGCATTCGGCGCGGAACTGCGCGACCGGCACCTCGTCCTTATTCTGCTTCTTGGCGCGATACGCCTCTTCGACCTTCCATTCGATCGGCAGGCCGTGGCAGTCCCAGCCGGGCACATAGGGGGCATCCTTGCCCATCAGCGACTGGCTGCGGACGATGATGTCCTTCAGCACCTTGTTCATCGCGTGGCCCATGTGGATGTCGCCGTTGGCATAGGGCGGACCGTCGTGAAGAACGAACAAATCCCGGCCCCTACGCTGTTCGCGCAGGCGATCGTACACGCCGATCCGCGCCCAGCGTTCCAGGATCGCGGGCTCCTTCGCGGCGAGGCCCGCCTTCATCGGAAAGTCGGTCTTCGGCAGGAAGACGGTGTCGCGCCAATCTTTGGCAGTGTCGGGCGTGTCGCTCATAGGTCGTTACGGCTTAGCGGCAAGGTGTGAACGTGTCATTCACAATGCTCGGGCCCCAGCGGAGAGCCGCGCCCGCGCCTCGGCACAATCCGCCTCCATCTGGGCGGTGAGCGCGTCGAGGCTGTCGAACTTCGCTTCGGGCCGGATATAGTCGATCAGCGCGACCTCGATGGTCTGACCGTACAGGTCGCCGGAAAAGTCGAAGAAATAGGGTTCGAGCAATTCCTTGGGCGGATCGAAGGTCGGGCGGATGCCGAGATTGGCGGCGCCCTGCACGCGGCGCCCGTCGGGCAATCGCGCGGTGACGGCATAGATGCCGTAGGCGGGGCGGAGATATTTGCCCATGTCGAGATTGGCAGTGGGATAGCCGATCGTCCGGCCGAGCTTGTCGCCGTGCTGCACGGTGCCTTCGATCGCGAACGGGCGGGTGAGCAGGCGTGCGGCGCCGCGCGGATCGCCGGCGCGCAGCAACGCGCGGATGCGGCTGGACGACACCGTCTCCCCGTCCAGCGTGACCGCGCCGACCGTTTCCGCGGTAAAGCCGTGCACCGTGCCGAGCGCCGCCAGCATCGCGACGTCGCCGCGCTTGCCCTGGCCGAAGGTGAAATCCTCGCCGGTGACGACGCCCGCCACCTGCAACCGCGCCGCCAGCCGCTCGGCAAAGGCCTCTGCTGACAAGGCCGCCAGGGCCGCGTCGAAGGCGAAGACGACCATCGCATCCACCCCCGCCGCGGCGAACAGGCGTTCGCGCTGGTCGAGCGTGGTCAGGCGAAAGGGCGGCGTGTCGGGGCGGAAGTGGCGGACGGGGTGCGGATCGAAGGTCGCGACCAGCGCCGGCCGCCCCTCGGCCCGGGCCCGCGCGACCGCCCGCCCGACCACCGCCTGGTGCCCGAGGTGAAAGCCATCGAAATTGCCGAGCGCGACGATCCCCCCGGCCAGATGCGGCGGCACCGTCGAGCCGCCGTCCAGCCGCTCCATGTCATGCGCGCCCTAGGACCGTGGCGCCCCCGGAGCAAGAGCGGGCGCAAGACCGTTTCGCAGGAGCCGCAGCACGTTGCCTCCCATCACCTTGGCGATCTCATCCGGTGTGAAGCCGCGATCGAGCAGCGCCTGCGTGATCCCGACGAGCTGGCTGGTATCGAACCCGGTCGTCACTGCGCCATCGAAATCGGAGCCGAGGCCGACGTGGTCGACGCCGACGAGGTCGCGGACATGCGCGATGGCGCGGGCGACGGCGGCGGGATCGGTCGCGCAGACCGCCGCGTCCCAATAGCCGATGCCGACGACCCCGCCGGTCGCGGCGATGCCCTTGATCTCCGCGTCGGTCAAATTGCGGTTGACGCGGCAAGTCGCCTGCACGCCGCCATGGCTGGAGGCGACGGGGCGCCTGGCGACGCGCAGGATGTCGGCGACCGCGGCGTGGCTGGCATGCGCGACGTCGACGATCATGCCCTTCGCTTCCATTGCCGCAATCACCTGTCGGCCGAACGGCGTCAGGCCGCCCTTGGCGATGCCGTGCATCGATCCCGCGACGTCATTGTCGAAGAAATGCGCCATCCCCGCCATGCGGAAGCCCGCCGCGTACAGGCGATCGAGATTGTCGAGCCGCCCTTCGAGGTCCTGCAACCCCTCGATCGACAGCATCGCCCCGACCGGCGCGGCGGTGAGGCAATGGTCGCCATAGCATTGCGTCCACGCCTTGCGATCGGCGAGCAGGCGATCGACGTCGGCGGGCGCGCGCACCAGGCGCAGTTGTCCCCCCGATGCCGCAGCGGCGCGGTCCAGCTTTTCCGCATGCCATAGCGAGCGTTGCAGCAGCGACCCCCAGGTGCGCGGCGGCTGCATCTGCGCGATCGTGAGCAAGGTGATGTTGTCGGTGTCGGCGCCGTTGGCGTCGTAATTCTGGTGCTTGGGCGTCTTGGTGACCGACGAGAACACCTGGAGCGCGACATTGCCCGCCTGCAACCGCGGCAGGTCGACCTGACCGCGCGAGGCGCGATCGAGCAGGTCGCGGCGCCACAGCAACGTATCGGCATGCATGTCCGCGATGGCGAGCGTACGGTGCAGCGCGCGGGCCTGCGGTGTGACGCGGATCGGCACGGGTATGACGCGGTTCATCGATCGGTCGATCAATACCGGCGCGATGCCGAAAAAGCCGGCGAGTGCCAGTGCGAGGATCACACCGCCGCCGATCAGCCATTTGCGCATGCCGCCGTCTCCCGCGGGGATCGTCCGCCCCCTGGAGCCGATTATGGGCAATCGCCGGAGCATGAGCCACCCGAAATCGCACCGCGCCGATGGCGTCCCCATCCTCCAAACCGTCAGCCAATCGTAAGCCGGAGTGGCTACGGCTTGGGCGCCGTCGGCGGTACGCGTGCGTCCCCATCCGCCGCACCAGACGAGGATCGACCATGCGTTACCGGATAGTGCCTGCCGCCCTGATCGCCGTCGCCTGCGCCCAACCGGCCCTTGCCCGCCACCACGCCCGCCCACCACAGCCGGCAGAAGACCCGGCATCGTGGGTTGGCGCCATGGACTATCCCCCCGCCGCGATGCGCATGGGCGAGCAAGGCGATGTCGCCGTAACACTCGCCGTCGACGCGCAGGGCCGCGTCACCGGCTGCCGAATCGACCAGAGCAGCGGCTTCCCCGACCTCGACACCGGCACCTGCCAGCGCCTGTCCCGCCGCGCACACTTCCAGCCCGCAACGGACGCGCAGGGCCAGCCGACGGCCGGCGTTTACGCCCGCTCCGTCCACTGGCGCTTGCCGGGCTGACCGTCCGTCATACCGTTAGTGCCGAAGCAACGTCCCGGACCACAGCAGCACACCCACCGGAAACGTCAGACAGGCGACGGCGGATGCGGTTCGCCGCCAGTCCGGGGCGACCACGCTCGACAACGCGAGGACGCCGCCCGTCGCGACGAGCAGCGGTGCCGAGAAATACAGCACGGCCATCGCATAGGGAAAGCTGTGGGTCGTCGCGTCGGGTGCATCGAAGGCGAACAGGCCGACGAACGCGATCATCAGCGACGGCACAGCCGCCAAGCCCGCAGGATCACCAGCGCGGCTGCGACGCCGCGCTCGATCCAAGGCCGGAATGCCCTCCCCCGGCCATCCTCACGGCGTATCGAAGAGCGCCGCAAGCTGTTCGATGATCGTGCCGCCCAGCTGTTCGGCATCCATGATCGTGACGGCGCGTGCGTAATAGCGCGTGACGTCGTGCCCGATGCCGATGGCGACGAGTTCGACCGGACTCTTGCCCTCGATCCAGCCGATGACCTGGCGGAGGTGCCGTTCGAGGTAGCTGCCCGAATTGACCGAGAGCGTCGAATCATCGACCGGCGCGCCGTCGCTGATGACCATCAGAATGCGGCGATCCTCGGGCCGCGCGATCAGGCGGTTGTGCGCCCACAGCAGCGCCTCGCCGTCGATATTTTCCTTGAGCAGCCCCTCGCGCATCATCAGGCCGAGGTTGTTGCGCGCGCGCCGCCACGGCTCGTCGGCCTTTTTGTAGACGATGTGGCGGATGTCGTTGAGGCGGCCCGGCTGCGGCGGGCGCCCGGCGGCAAGCCACGTCTCGCGGCTCTGCCCGCCCTTCCAGGCGCGGGTGGTGAAGCCCAAGATCTCGGTCTTCACGCCGCAGCGCTCCAGCGTGCGGGCGAGGATGTCCGCACTGATCGCAGCGATGCCGATCGGGCGGCCGCGCATCGAGCCCGAATTGTCGATAAGCAGGGTGACGACGGTGTCGCGGAAGTCGGTCTCGCGCTCGATCTTGTAGCTCAGCGATTGCGTCGGGTTCACGACGACGCGGGCGAGCCGCGCGGCATCGAGCATCCCTTCGTCCTGGTCGAAGTCCCAGCTGCGCGATTGCTGCGCCATCAGCCGGCGCTGCAACCGGTTGGCGAGCTTCGACACCGCCGATTGCAGATGCGCCAGTTGCTGGTCGAGATAACCGCGCAGCCGCGCCAGTTCGTCCGCGTCGCACAGATCGGTTGCCGCGATGACTTCGTCGAACTGCGTCGTCCACGGCTTGTAATCGAACTGCGGCATATAGTCGCCGCTAGGCCGGTTGGGGCGGACGGGCTGCGTGCCGTCGTCACCATCCTCGCCCGCCTCGCCGTCGAGGTCGTCCATCGAGTCCTCGCCGAACTCTTCGCCCTCGCTATCGTCGCTGTCCGACTGCTGCTGTTCGCCGCGCGCGTCGACCTGGCCTTCGCCCTGGCCGGCGTCTTCGTCCTCGCTGTCCTCACCCTCGTCCTGCTGCTGGTCGTCGGTGCCCTCGTCCTCCGACCCGCCGTCGTCCGCTTCCTCGGGTTTCACCTCGCCCTCGATCAGCTCCAGCTCGGCGAGCATCTTCATCGCGAGGGACTGGAAGGCGCGCTGGTCATCAAGCGCGAGCGCGAGGCCGGACAGATCGGTGCGCTGCTCGATCCAGTCGCGCACCAGCGCCAGGCCGGGCGCGGCGGCGGCGGGTGCCTGCTGGCCGGTCAGCGCCTCGCGCACCATCAGCGACAGCGCGGTCGACAGCGGCACCTCTTCGCGCGTGCGGGCGCGGGTAATGGGATCGGCGCGCAGCCGCACGTCGAGCGCATGGCCCAGATTGTCGGCGATGCCCGCATAGCCGCGGCTGCCCAGCGCCTCGACGCGCGCACCCTCGACCGCGTCGAACACCGCCCGCGCCACCGCCTCGGCGGGGGCATGGCGCAGGTGCATCGCGCTGTCGTGGTGCTTCAGCCGCAGCGCGAACCCGTCGGCGAAGCCACGCGCCTCCGCCACCTGCTCCGCCGGCAGCGCGCGCGCGGGCATCGGAATCTTGATATGTTTGCCCGATTGTGACGGCGCATCCGCGGTAAAAGCGAGTTCTACCTCCGGCTCCTCCGCGATCGCCCGCGCCGTGCCGGACAGGACCGCCTTGAACTGGTCGAGAGGGGTTTCGTTCGACACGCCGGCCGTCAAGCCTTCCCCACCACGCTCTCCGGCAGGTCCTTGCCGAAGACGCGCTGGTAATATTCCGCCACCAGCGGCCGTTCGTTCTCGTCGCACTTGTTGAGGAACGACAGGCGGAACGCGAAGCCGACGTCGCCGAAGATCAGCGTGTTCTGCGCCCAGGTGATGACGGTGCGCGGGCTCATGACGGTCGAGATGTCGCCGTTGATGAAGCCCTTGCGCGTCATGTCGGCGACGCGGACCATGTTATCCACCTGCTTCTTGCCTTCGGGCTTGTCGTATTCGCCCGACTTGGCGAGCACGATCTGCGCCTCGGTCGCGGCAGGCAGATAGTTGAGCGTGACGACGATGTTCCAGCGGTCCATCTGGCCCTGGTTGATCTGCTGCGTGCCATGATACAGGCCGCTCGTGTCGCCGAGGCCGACCGTATTGGCGGTCGCGAACAGGCGGAACCATTTGTTCGGGCGGATGACGCGATTCTGGTCGAGCAGCGTCAGCTTGCCTTCGGTTTCCAGCACGCGCTGGATGACGAACATCACGTCGGGGCGGCCGGCGTCATATTCGTCGAACACCAATGCGGTCGGCGTCTGCAGCGCCCAAGGGAGCAGGCCTTCGCGGAATTCGGTGATCTGCTGGCCGTCCTTCAGCACGATCGCGTCGCGACCGATCAGGTCGATGCGGCTGATATGCGCGTCGAGGTTGATGCGGATGCACGGCCAGTTGAGGCGCGCCGCGACCTGTTCGATGTGGCTCGATTTGCCGGTACCGTGATAGCCCTGCACCATCACGCGGCGGTTGTGGGCGAAGCCCGCCAGCACCGCCAGCGTCGTGTCGGGATCGAAGACATAGGCGGGGTCGAGATCGGGGACGCGCTCGTCCGCCTCGCTGAACGCCGGCACTTCCATGTCGCTGTCGATGCCGAACAGGTCGCGGACGCCGACCATCTTGTCGGGGGCGTCGAGGATCGTGGTTTCGCGGCTGTCAGGCTGGGTGTTGGGAATGTCGGTCATCGGGTCGGGGCACCGTTTTCGAAGCGAGGCAAGAGGCAGCCACTCCCAACGCACGAAGCGCGTGAATGACCCACCGGCTACCAGTGGAAACGGATCGCCGCCGCGTCAAGCGATGGCGGTGCCTTCAGTGCGCCGCGTCGGGGCGGACGAGCGTCACGAAGCTGTACGCGGGGCGGTCGCCCTCGGCGGGGTGATCCTCGCGGACCACCTCTCGCCAGCCGACGAACGGGGGGACGGTGGCGTCGCCGGTGTAGTCGCCGTGGACTTCGGTGAGTTCGATGCGGTCGGCCTGGGGGAGAAACAGCGCGAAGACCTCTGCGCCGCCGATCATCGCGACGTCCTCGCCCGCCAGTGCCAGTGCGGCGGCGGGGGTGTGCGCCACTTCGGCGCCCTCGGCGGTCCAGGCGGGGTCGCGGGTCAGGACGATGTGGCGGCGGCCCGGCAAGGGCGACGGGAAGCTTTCGAACGTCTTGCGCCCCATCACCATCGCGCGGCCCATCGTCTGCGCCTTGAAGCGCTTCAGATCGGCGGGCAGCCGCCAGGGAAGCTGCCCGTCGCGGCCGATGACGCCGTTGTCGGCGCGCGCGAGGTGGAAGGTGATCATACGGAGACGGCCGCCTTGATATGCGGTTGCGCCGCGTAATCGTGCAGCACGAAGTCTTCGTATAAATATTGGTCGATCGCGGGGGGCGTGCGGCGGATTTCGAGGCGGGGCAGCGGGCCGGGCTGGCGGGTCAGCTGCAGGCGCGCCTGGTCGAGGTGGTTGGTGTAGAGGTGGCAATCGCCGCCGGTCCAGATGAACTCGCCGACCTCCAGCCCGCATTGCTGCGCGAGCATGTGGGTGAGCAGCGCATAGCTGGCGATGTTGAACGGCACGCCGAGGAAGATGTCGGCGGAGCGCTGATAGAGTTGCAGCGACAGCCGGCCGTTGGCGACATGCGTCTGGAACAGGCAATGGCACGGCGCGAGCGCCATGGCGTGCAGCTCGCCCGGATTCCACGCCGAGACGATCTGGCGGCGCGAGGCAGGCTGCGTCTTGATCTGCTGGATCAGCTCGGCGATCTGATCGATGTGGCGACCGTCGCCCGCTTCCCAATCGCGCCACTGCTTGCCGTAGACGGGGCCGAGCTCGCCCGCCTCGTCCGCCCATTCGTCCCAGATGCTCACCCGCTGGTCCTGCAACCAGCGCACGTTGGTGTCGCCGCGCAGGAACCACAGCAGTTCGATGATGATCGAGCGCAGGTGCAGCTTCTTGGTGGTGAGCACGGGGAAGCCCTGGCGCAGATCGAAGCGCATCTGCGCGCCGAAGACGGAGAGCGTGCCGGTGCCGGTCCGGTCCATCTGCTCGGCACCGCTGGTGAGCACGCGGTCCATGAGGTCGAGATATTGGCGCATCCCCGCTGGGTAGCGGAGGCGGGTGCGAGTCGCCACCCCGGCGGGACTTGCTCCGAAACGGATGCGCGGGACGCTGCACGGCATGGCGCGGCGTGACAGGACATAAGCGTGACGACGACGCCCCCCTTCCCGGTCATGGCCCCCGTGCCCGCCGCGGCCCGCGCCCCGGTGGTGACCGGCGTCGCGGCGGCGGCGCGGCTGTTCGCCGGGCTGGCGGAGGGCGCGGTGGAGGGCGCGGCGGTGCTGTATCTCGATCCGAAACGGAGGCTTCTGGGCCGCATCGATGTCGGCGGCGGGCGGGCGTCGGTCGCGCTGTCGCTGCGCATGGTGATCGCGGGCGCGCTGACGCATGACGCCGCCGCGCTGATCCTGGGCCACGGCCACCCGAGCGGCGACGCCACCCCCAGCCCCGCCGACCTCGCCTACACCCGCGCCCTTGCCCGTGTGTGCGCGGCGGTGGAGGTGGAGTTGCTCGACCATCTGATCCTGGCGGGCGACCGCATCACCAGCCTGCGCGCGCTCGGGATGGTGTGAGTCGGCCGCGGATTCGGACGCGGCGGGCCCGTACCGCGGGTTCCAAAGTGGACGATGTGGACGATACGTAACGTGCGGGATCGGGGACCCGCATTTTCGAACCGGAAACTGGAAGGGGGCGGCGGGGCAAAGCGCTCGCGGCATAAGGCGTATGTGGGGTGGGTGGGGTGGAATTGGAAGGGGCGGGATCGCTCTACTGCGCTCCCGCCCCAGACCTTTATCTCATGGCAGCCGTAGAATGAACAAAGGGCTATCCGGCTGCATATCGAGAAAATAGGTTTGGAAATTCTGCAGCTTGAACCTCATGCAATTGGGCACCACGCCGCTCGTAATAAGTGTTCCCATAAAGGCTTGGATTCTCTTGGCCACAGACCTCAAAAACGTAAACCGTTTTGTCATAGTAACGCACAGGTTTTATGTGAGACGTGATATAAGACCGCAGGGGTTCCGATATTGAGCTTGCGGTGACACGATCGACAATCATCTGAAAAAACTGATCTTGATTCTTTTTAAGGGCCAATGCCTCATGCTCGACTCCAACAACGTAAAAGTTGTCAAACGGACGGGCTTTAGCCCCGAATATGGCCTCGACCCTAGCCGCAGTTCCTGCGCCCTCGGCTACGCCGACTAAAACATAACCCTTATGCCCGCGGCCAATGTTCGATATTGCTACGCATGTCTTCATAATCTTCTCAAAAGAAGAAACGTCAAATGTGGGCGTAGCATCCAGAGCCATTAAACCTTACTTGAAATCATATGCGGCCTGCTCAGTGTACGACTGCCGCAATAGATTTTGAAACTGGTTTATCCAATGTATTTGCGCAGGATCGGTGGTATTTGATGGCGCAAAGGCTTTTTGGATCATACCAACTACCGAAGAAATTGCTTTCTCACGATTGTCGGCACCCCACCTACCGCCCTCCTGAACAACTACTTGTTCGCCACATCCGACCAGAGCTTTAACCAACATATCTCGGTCGCTGACATCAAGATTTTTCTCAATGATGAGATGATGGAAAGCTAGAAACACCAATTGAAAATACCGTGGAGATGCAGATTGCGGTTTATCAAAAATTAGCTGGGTAAACGTTTTTTGCGCGTACTCCAAAGTAATATTAATCTGATCAAGAACACGCTGGAAATCGATAACAACAAGGCTTTGACTGCGAGCACTTACCGCATTTTCTATAGCTGCATACCTCTCAGCCCCTGCACCCTCCAAATCCATTCCAAAGTAATCGTCTAGATGCTCCATCCTCGAAGCGACAGGCTCCGGACTTACCATGTAAGCTATCAGATCGGCGACAAGTTCCTCATCTCGGCTTTGACGCACCATATCTCGCGAAAGTATTCCTTGAGACACCCAAAAAACGGACTCAATATCAATTCCGTATTCGAGATCTTTGTTAGTTATACTTATCGCCTGCATATCGTTTAGTTTTAAAACGTCGGACGCTGAGTCATCGCCGCGAACTTTCGCTGATACCCTGCGAACAGCGGTGGCAAATTCACCGGCGGAGCCAGCAGAACGCAGCTCCTGACGAGACAGTTGCCGTCCGCCCGAATTAATCCGACGAAAGACGGTATCGACAGCGCCCTCATCGGTAAATTCATAAATCGAAAGCGGCAGAGGATATGATGCAATTCGAACGCAATCCGACCGCTTCATCACGGGCTGACGTTGAATTAAATCACCCCTGTCGAGCAAATCCTTAGTTACTGCTATAGTGTTCAAATCAAAAAACATGCCGTTCACTGGGTACTTATTTCCAATGAAAGACACGATCGCATCGAGGCGTTGCATACCGTCAATAATTTCTAAGGAGCCTCCTTCCTTCTGAGTACTTTCAGCAAGAAGAATGATCGGGACTGGATAACCCCTTACAACGGAATCTATGAATTTCTGCTTCTCGTCTAACGTCAAAATCAGTTTACGCTGATAACGCCTATTCACGACATAACGGCGGGCGGCATAATTTCCGTAGACCCGCTCTACTGGTTCGCCCTTTACATTAACCTCTGGCGCCGCGCTGGCCATACTCTCGCCTTTCAAATCAATTTTGAGGGAGTATAGAGCGCGCAACGCTTGGATCAATTAGTTTAGATCCAACGACAACCATCTTCACGAGTTCTTAGTGATCGAGGTGATTGGTCAGGAACGGCCGTCCATATCAATCCCGCATCACGCACGGCTTGATCGCTTCCGGCTCCGGCCGGGGGCCGACCGCCTTGAACGTCGCCATATAGCCGCCGGCGGACGGCATGTCGGTCATCGCGACCTGGCGGTAGCCGACCGCCTCGAACTCGCATTTCAGCAGCGCGGGCGGCGTGCCGTGGTTCTTGGTCTGGCGGTTGGCGTCGACGACGACGACCAGGCCTTCGGGCTTCAATGATGGCCGCAGGCGCCAGAGGAATTCGTAGGGTTGTTCGATCTCGTGGTACATGTGGACCATGAGGACGCGGTCGAAGCTGGCCGGGGGCAGCTTGGGGTCGGCGGGGGTGCCGAGGCGGACGGCGACGTTTTCGAGGTCTTCGCGGGCGACGCGTTCCGCCAGCGCATCGCGGACGCTGGCGACGATATCCTCGGCCAGCACGCGGCCGTGTTCGCCGACGCGCTGCGCGAGGCGGATGGTGTAATAGCCCTCCCCTGCGCCGATGTCGGCGACGGTCATGCCCTTGGCGATGCCGGCCTTGTCCATCACCTCCGACGCTTCGTTGAGGCGATCGCGCGCCTCTTCGTTCGACCAGCGGGCCGAGACGATATGCGCGACGGGGCGGTCGGCGACCGGGAACTGGCTGGGCGCGTCGTCGCGCTTCAGCAGCGGCTTGGACCCGTCGCACGCGGACGCGACGAGGCACAGCCCCGTGGCGGCGGCGATGGCGCGGGCCCGAGGCCGGATCAATCCACGTCCTCCACGTCGACCTTCTCACCCGTCACGCGCTGCGACAGCGCGGCGGCCATGAACGGATCGAGCGCGCCGTCGAGCACGTCGCCGGGCGCGGTGGAGGTGGTGCCGGTGCGCAGGTCCTTCACCAGCTGATACGGCTGGAGCACGTAGCTGCGAATCTGATGGCCCCAGCCGATGTCGGTCTTGGTGGCGTTTTCGGCATTGGCAGCCTGTTCGCGCTTTTGGAGTTCCAGTTCGTACAGGCGCGCGCGCAGCTGGTTATACGCCTCTGCCTTGTTCTTGTGCTGCGAGCGCTGGTTCTGGCACTGCACGACGATGCCGGTCGGGATGTGCGTGATGCGCACCGCCGAATCGGTGGTGTTGATGTGCTGGCCACCGGCGCCCGACGCGCGATAGGTGTCGATGCGCAGGTCGCTTTCGTTGTAGTCGACGACGATATTGTCGTCGATCACCGGATAAACCCAGACGCTGGAGAAGCTGGTGTGGCGGCGTGCGGCGCTGTCGTACGGGCTGATGCGGACGAGGCGGTGGACGCCGCTTTCGGTCTTGGCATAGCCATAAGCGTTCTCGCCCTTCACCAGCAGCGTCGCGGACTTGATGCCCGCCGCCTCGCCGGCGTGATAGTCGATCAGCTCGACCTTCATACCGC
Organism: Sphingomonas sp. NIC1; assembly: GCF_001638925.1. Lineage (NCBI taxonomy): Bacteria > Pseudomonadati > Pseudomonadota > Alphaproteobacteria > Sphingomonadales > Sphingomonadaceae > Sphingomonas > Sphingomonas sp. NIC1. The sequence goes on along the minus strand of NZ_CP015521.1, from coordinate 2,024,629 downwards.
GGCGTTCGGCCCAGCGCGTGTACATGCGCTGGAGCATGCCCGCCCAGTCCTGGCTCTCGGTGCCGCCGGCGCCCGAGTTGATCTCGATATAGGTGTCGTTGGCGTCGGCCTCGCCCGCCAGCAGCGCCTGGATCTTGTCGTGGTCGGCGCGTTCCGCCAGCGCAGCGAGCGCCTCGACGCCCTCCTGCTCCATCGCGGTGTCGCCCTCGGCCTCGGCCATTTCGATCAGTTCGACGGTGTCGTCCATCTCGGACTGGATGGCGCGGGTGGCGGTGATCGCCTCGTCCAGGCGGCGGCGTTCGCGCATCACCTCCTGCGCGGCCTTGGGGTCGTTCCACAGCGCCTGGTCCTCGACGCGCGCGTTCAGCTCGTCGAGGCGGCGCAGCGCGCGGTCCCAATCGAGGAACCGGCGCAGCAGCGCCAGCGCGTCATTGATACGGTCGACGTGGGACTGCGCTTCGGCGCGCATGAAACTTCTCCAAAACCAAACGTCATGCCAGCGAAGGCTGACATCTCATGCGGCAAAGATGGTGCCCCACGAGGAAGATCCCAGCCTGCGCCGGGGTGACGAACAGAATGTTCGCTAGTAGATTCCGCCTTCCCTTTGCAAGAAATCGCTGTCGCGCTGCGTGTTGGTGGCGCGTTGCGGGGCGGCGGCGGTGGCGGTCGCGGCGGGGGTGGGCCCGCGATGGATCGCGCGGCGCGGCTCGCTCTGCGGCTTGAACGCTTCCCAGATCACCGCCGCCTTGGGATCGGTGTCGGTCGGGAAGGTGCCGTAGACCGGGCGGCCGGTGGCGCGATCGATGCGGACCATGCGGATGCCGGCGGGGGCGCGGAAGGGGATCTTGTCGAGCCCCTCATAGGCCTTGACCGCGAATTCCTTGAAGATCGGCGCGGCGAAGGTGCCGCCCTGCGCATAGCCGCCGAGGTTCGAGGGCGTGTCGTAGCCGACGTAGAGGCCGCCGATGAACTGCGGCGTGCCGCCGACGAACCAGACGTCGGTCGGCCCGGTCGTCGTGCCGGTCTTGCCCATCATCGGCCGGTCGAGGTCGCGCAGCACGACGGCGGTGCCGCGCTGGATGACGCCTTCGGTGATGTGGACCATCTGATAGGCGGTGAGCGGATCGATCGCCTGGCGCGTGCGGTCGCCGGGGCGCGGCATCGGCTTGCCATTATAGTCGGGCGCGTTGCAGCCGTCGCACCCGCGCCAGTTTTCCGGCCAGATGACCTTGCCGTGGCGGTCCTGCACGAAGTCGATCAGCGTGGGTGCATGCGCGCGGCCCTGGTTGATGAGCGTCGCATAGGCATTGACCATGCGGCTGACGGTGGTGACACCCGCGCCCAGCGCATTGGCGAGATAGGGCTGGTAATCACCGACGCCCATCCGCTTCATCACGTCGACGACGCGCGGCATGCCGGTGGTCGCGGCGGCGCGGACGGTCATCAGGTTGCGCGACTGTTCGATGCCCCAGCGCATCGTGTGCGGCCCCGCCCCGCGCGAATTGCCGAAGTTGCGGAAGCACTTCTGGCCCAGCCGCGCGCCCTGGTAGACGCAGAACGGGCCGTCGACGATGATGCTGGCGGGCGTCATGCCGTTTTCCAGCGCGGCGGAATAGACGATCGGCTTGATGGTCGATCCGGGCTGGCGCATCGCCTGCGTCGCGCGGTTGAACGCCTGCAAGCGGCTGTCGAACCCGCCCTGCATCGCGAGCACGCGGCCGGTCTGCGGCTCTTCGACGACGAAGCCGCCGCTGATCTTCGGCACCGAGCGGATGGCGTAGCTGCCGCCCTGCGGCGCGACGGCGATGATGTCGCCGGCCTTCAGCGCGGCGAAGGCGGTGCCGCCCTTGCCCCGGACGGGCATCTGCGCCGCGCCGCGCGGCAGCGTGCCGGTCTTCCCGTCCGCGAAGCCGATCTGCCACGCATCGCCCTCGCGCGCGATCACGATGGCCGCGCGCCAGTCCTTATAGTCGAGGCCGATGTTGGTGTTGAGCAACGGCTGCAACCAGCCGTCCGCATCGTCGAGGTCGACGTGGCGCAACGGGCCGGACCAGCCGCGCCCCGAATCGTAGCGCAGCAGGCCGTCGCGCAGCGCCTGCGCGGCGAGGTCCTGTAGCCGCGTGTCGAGGCTGGTGCGCACCCACAGGCCGCCGGCGTAGACGCTGAACGGGCCGTCGCGCTCGGTCTCGCCGAACTTGTCGATCAGCTGGCGGCGGACCTCCTCGACGAAATAGCCGCCGACGCGTTCGTATTTCGGCGTGCGGCGCAGGATGGTGCCGAGCGGTTCGGACACCGCCTGATCGTGCTGGGCCTGCGTGATGAAGCCGTTCTTCAGCATCTCGCCCAGCACGTAATTGCGGCGGGCGAGCGCGCGATCGGCGTGGCGGACGGGATCGTAGTTCGACGGCCCCTTGGGCAGGATCGCGAGATAGGCGAGCTGCGCGAGATCAAGCTCGTTCAGCTCCTTGTCGAAATAGGCATGGCTCGCCGCCTCGACGCCAAAGGCGTTTCGGCCAAGCGCGATCTGGTTGAGGTACAGCTCCAGGATCTGCGGCTTGGTGAGCGTGTCCTCGATCTTATAGGCGAGGATCGCTTCCTTGAACTTGCGCGTCGGCGAATATTCGTTGCCGATCAGCAGGTTCTTGGCGACCTGTTGCGTGATGGTCGATCCGCCCTTGGCACGGCGGCCGGTGCCGAACTTGCGCACGTAATCGATCACCGCGCCGCCGAGGCCCGGATAGTCGACGCCGTGATGTTCGAAGAAGGTCTTGTCCTCCGCCGCCAGGAAGGCGCGGACGAGCAGCGGCGGATATTCGGCGTAGCTCAACTCGACGCGGCGTTCGCGGGCGTAGGACTGGATCGGCGCGCCGTCGGCGCCGCGCACGTTGGTGGGCAATGGCGGTTCGTAGCTGCGCAGCTGGTCGACCGAGGGCAATTGCCGCAGCACCGTCACCCACAGCACACCGTATCCGGCGACCGCCAGCACGGCGAGGATGGCAAGCCCCTTCACCCAACAGCGCCCCCAGGAGCGGCTGACGAGGCCACGCACGCCGCCGGCGTCGCGGAAGGCGGTGAATCGGCTGGTGCGGGGGGGATCGGACGCCATAGACTGGAGCGCGCATCTACACGGCTTTGGCCGCGCTTGCCAGCCTGTGGGCGGGTGGACTGGTGCGAAGAAGCACGAACCGATAGGCGGCGGCGATGCTGGTCGCGATCCTCCTCGTCCTGACCTTGGGTTATCAGGCGCTAATCCTGTGGCGCGGGCAGCTGATGGCGGGGTGGCGGATCGGCTTTGCCGCGCGGCACCTGCGCTGGGCGTCGGGGCTGTGGCTGGGATATGGCCTGCCGGCGCTGGCGGGGCTGGCGGCGATCGGGGGTCTGGGGGCGATCGGCGGCATGCCGCTTGCCTTCCTGCCGCTGGCGCAGACGCTCGGCCTGCCGCCGGGCGCGATTGCGCCGACGACGATCGCGCTGGGGCTGGCAGGCGGCAGCGCGCTGGGGCTGGCGCTGACCTGGTGGCGGGCGCGGCGCGGGCGCGGGCCGTGGACGATCGGCGATGCCAGCTCGCTGCTGCCGCGGCGCGACGGCGATCTGTGGCCGGCGGCGGTGCTGGCGGTGTCGGCGGGGGTGACGGAGGAGCTGTTCTTCCGGCTGTGGCTGCCGCTGATCGTGACGCTGGCCTGCGGGTCGGGCGCGGTCGGGATGGGCGTGGGCACCGCCGCCTTTGCCGCGATGCACCGCTATCAGGGCTGGGCGGGGATGGCAGCGAACCTGATTGGCGGCGCCCTGCTCGCGGCGCTGTACATGGGAACCGGCAGCCTGTGGGTGGCGATCGCGGTGCATGCGCTGGTCGATCTCAACGCGCTGGTGCTGCGGCCGTGGGTGGCGTCGCGGGTGCGGGCGGCGGATTGAGGCCGAGCGGCGAGTCCCGAAATTAGATACATCCTCCCCCGCCAAGGGGAGGTGGCATGCCGCAGGCATCACGGAGGTGGAGGTAAGGGTAGCGCTTCGTCTCCGGAGACGTCCCTGTCCGCCCCTTCCGTCACCGCCTTCGGCGGCGCCACCTCCCCCTGGCGGGGGAGGACTGACCATGGGGCTTGGCAGGCATCGACGGGGTCAGTTCTTCAGGCGCCAGCCGCTTTTGAAGATCCAGGCGATAATCGCGAGGCAGACGATCAGGAAGCCCAAGGTGACGCCGAGGCTTACGGCGATGTCGACGTCGCCCTTGCCGAAGAAGCTCCAGCGGAAGCCGCTGACCAGATAGACGACCGGGTTGAACAGGCTGACCGTCCGCCACGGCTGGGGCAGCATGTCGATCGAATAGAAGCTGCCGCCCAGGAACGTCAGCGGGGTGATCAGCAGCATCGGCACGAAGTTCAATTGTTCGAAGCTCTTCGCCCAGATGCCGAGGATGAAGCCGAACAGGCTGAACGCGATCGCGGTGAGCAGCAGGAACGCGACCATCGCGGCGGGATGATCGACGCGGATCGGCACGAAGAAGGCCGACGTCGCGAGGATGATGATCCCCAGCACGACCGACTTGGTCGCCGCCGCGCCGACATAGCCCAAGACCATCTCCATCGCCGAGACGGGGGCGGAGAGCAGTTCGAAGATCGTGCCGGTGAATTTGGGGAAATAGATGCCGATCGAGGCATTGCCGACGCTCTGCGTGAGCAGGCTCAGCATGATGAGGCCCGGCACGATGAAGCTGCCGTAGCCGACGCCGTCCACCGTCTGCATCCGGCTGCCGATCGCGCCGCCGAAGACGATGAAATAGAGGCTGGTGGTGAGCACCGGCGCGACGAGGCTCTGCCAGAGCGTGCGCAATGCGCGGGCCATTTCGAAACGATAGATCGCCCAGACGCCGTGGAGATTCATGCGCGGCCCGCCTTTCGGAAAGTCACAAAAGTCGCGCCGACGACGGTGTTTTGCGCGCTCATGCCCGCTCGCCCACCAGGTCGACGAAGATGTCCTCGAGGCTCGATTTCGAGGTTTCGAGGTCCTTGAACGCGATGTCGCGTGCGGAGAGTTCGCGAAGCAGCGAGGGGATGCCGGTGTGTTCCTCGGTCGCGTCGAAGACGTAGCGCAGCGTCTTGCCGTCGTTTTCGAGGCTGAGGTGCCAGCGGTCGAGGCCGTCGGGCACCGCCGACAGCGGTTCGACCAGAGCGAGGTCGAGTTCGCGCTTGCCGAGCTTCTTCATCAGCGCCGATTTCTCGTCGACCAGCAGCAGCTGCCCCTTGTTGATGACGCCGACGCGGTCGGCCATTTCCTCGGCCTCTTCGATGTAATGCGTCGTCAGGATGATGGTGACGCCGCGTTCCCGCAGGCCGTGAACCAGCTTCCACATGTCGCGGCGCAGCGCGACGTCGACGCCGGCGGTGGGTTCGTCGAGGAACAGGATTTCGGGTTCGTGCGCCAGCGCCTTGGCGATCAGCACGCGGCGCTTCATGCCGCCCGATAGCTCCATGATCTTGGCATCGCGCTTGTCCCACAGCGACAGGTCGCGGAGAATCTGTTCGATATAAGCGCTGTGGCCCGACCGGCCGAACAGCCGCCGCGAGAAGGTGACGGTGGCGAGCACGGTTTCGAACATGTCGACCGACAGTTCCTGCGGCACGAGACCGATGCGGCGGCGCGCGGCCTTGTAGTCGGCAATGGCGTCATGCCCGGCGACGTGGATCGTGCCGGTCGACGGCGTGACGATGCCGCAGATGATGCTGATCAGCGTCGTCTTGCCGGCGCCGTTGGGGCCGAGCAGCGCGAAGATTTCGCCCTTGTTGATCGTCAGGTCGACGCTGTGGAGTGCGGTGAAGCCGCCCTTATAGGTCTTGGACACGCCGGACACGGCGAGGATCGGTTCCGGCATCGTTGCGCCCCCTTTGCGGGGCGGGAGATAGGGTGCTGACGCGGCTGGAAAAAGGGGGGGCACCGATGCGTCTGCGATCGGCGCCCGTTCGTCATTCCGCTGCGAGGGGGATGTCCGCCATCGCGTCGCGGGCGCGGTCGGCACTCATCACCCGGTTGCGGCCCGCAGATTTGGCGTCGTAGAGCGCGGCGTCGGCGGCGGCCATCAGCGCCGGGATCGTGCGGCCGTGCCGTTCCGACGTGGCGACGCCGAGCGATGCCGAAATCGGGAAATTATAGGCGCTCGACAGTTCGGCGATCCGGCTGCGGATCACCTCGGCACGGGCGACGGCGTGGTCGTGATCGCAATTGGGCAGGACGACGACGAGTTCCTCGCCGCCATAGCGACAGGCGACGTCGGTCTTGCGCAGGCCGACCAGCAGCAGCGGGCCAACGTCGCGCAAAATGTTGTCGCCGACCGCGTGCCCGTGTTCGTCGTTGATGCTCTTGAAGTGATCGAGATCGATCATGATGATCGACGAAGCGGGCGCGGCAGGGCCGTTTCCGTCGAACAGCCGTTCGAGCGCGTCCTCCATGTAGCGACGATTGTACAGGCCGGTCAGCCCGTCGCGCAGCGCCTGGGTGCGCAGGCGTTCGCGCAGCGCGATGTTCGACAGCGCGAGCGACATGCCATCGGCGAGCGCGGTGGCGACGAGGCGCAGTTCGCCGGTGTCGGCGGACTCGCCTTCCGGGGCGACCATCACCAGCATGCCGAGGATGTTGCCGCGCGCGATCATCGGCACCTCGATCGAGGCCGACGCGCCGTGGTGCGCATGCATGCAGCGCAGCGACTGGTCGCCATCGCCGTTGACGTGCGGCTTGCCCCGCTTCAGCGCCCAGCATTCGTTGGGCGTGATCGTCATCGGCAATAGCTGGTCGGCGCGCGCATCGCCCCATTGGGTGGACAAATGCAGCCGGTCGCCCGAATTGTTGAAGACGTACAGCGCGCCCAGCACGCTCGGCGCGAGCTGCGACGCGGTCGCCGACAGGATCAGGTTCGCATCGCGATGATCCTCCGCCGCCTGTAGCATGTCGTGCATGCCGAACAGCAGCTCCAGCCGACGCCGGGTCGCCGCTTCGCTGGTCATCGCATCCAGGCGGCCGCGCGATTCGGCGATCACGCGGCGGTAGGACCGGCCGATCGCCAGCGCGAGCAGGATCACCGACGCGATCTGAAACCAGAACAACAGGTTGAAGATCGTCCAGATGCGCTGCGATGCGGCCGCGGCATCCGCCCGGCTGCGATCGATCGCACGCCCGACCGATGCCTGCACTTCCTCCATCGCCCGTTCGGCGGCGGGCAGCGTGAGGATGCCGACCGCGCGCGCGTCATCGTGCGTTTCATAAGCGGCGACGGTGCGGCGCCACCCCTGCACCAGCGTCTGGATTTCGCCGTGGATGCCCGGGTCCAGCGCATAGCTGCGCTGGTCGATGCGCAGGCGCGGCACGATCATTTCGACGTCGCGGAGCGAGGTGTAGAATTGCGCGATCGCCTTGCCGTCGTGGCGGACGCCCGCGACGTTGTGGAGCGCATCCTCGGCGTTGGACAGGGCACGCGACAGATCGGCGAGCGCGGCGGCATGCGCGTCAAACCGGGTCCGCTGTTCGCGACTGGCGTGGATCAGGGCGTAGGCGGTCAGCTGCGCAAGGACGATCGCGAGCGTCGCCAGCAGGATCGTTCGCGGTGCCGTGAACCGCTGTGATAGCGACCGGTCGAAATGCAAGCGCTTGAAGACCGTCATGAAATGTCCTTTCGACAGGACTAGCATTCCGGACTTTGACAAAGTGCTAATACGACGGCCGGTCCGCCTACCGCGCCCGCGCCGCCGCAATCGCCTTTTCGATCTCCTCGATCGGCAGCGCGCCCGACAGGATGCGGTCGCCGACGACCCAGCTGGGGGTGCCGTTCATGCCGAGCTTGACCGCGGTCTGCATGTTCTTGGCGATTTCGGCGGTGATGACCGGGCTTTGCAGGCCGGACAGGCTGACGCCCGCCTTCGCTGCCGCCGTCTGGATCGAAGCGTCGCTGACCGGGCCGCCGGCATAGAGCGCGTCGTGGAAGGCCTGGAACTTGCCCTGCTGCGCCGCGAGCAGGCTGGCGCGGGCGGCGACGCGGCTTTCGTCGGACAGGATCGGCAGGTCGCGGTAGACGACGCGCAGCTTGGGGTCGCGCTTGATGAGGTCGGCGATCATCGGCAGCGAGGCGCGGCAATAGCCGCAATTATAGTCGAAATATTCGACCAGCGTGACGTCGCCCTTGGGATTGCCCGCCCAGGCGCTGCCGAACGGGGTTTCGATGTCGCGGCGGTTGGCGGCGACGGCCTGGCCCGATTGCTGATCCTGCAGCTTCTGCATCGCCTGCGGGATGATCTCGGGATGGCTGAGGACGTAATCGTGGACGACGCGCTCGATCCGCGCCTGGTCGGGGCCGCCCGGCGAGGCGAAGCGATCGTAGCTCCAAACGGCTCCGGCGCCGATCACGGCACCGAGAGCCGCGATCAGCGGGAAAGTGTATCGGGTCATCTCTTCTTATATTTCTTGGGGTTGTCGTCCATGTCGTTCTGTGCGGCCATGGCGATGTCCTGCGCCCGAATCCAGTCGGGCGTGTTTTTCGGGATATTGGCGAGCGCGTAGCGCGCGCTCTGCGCGGCGGTGCGCATGTCGCCGTCCATGCTCGCGCGCTCCGCGGTGGCGAGCGCGGCGCGCGCGGTGTCGCCGGTCAGTTCGTAGGCGGTGCCGAGCTGATACCAGGCGAAGGGGTTCTGATCGTCGCGGCCCGTGGCGACGCGCAGCACGCGGATCGCCTCGGGATAATGCGTCTTGTCCTCGGTCGCGATCAGCGCGTGGCCGAAGGTGGTGGCGATCAGCGGGTTGTTGCGCGAGCCTTCGGTCGCGGCGCGCAGGGGCGCGATGGCGTCGGCGGGCTTGCCGGCTTCGAGCAGGATCTGGCCGCGGATTTCCTGGAAATAGGGATCGTCGGGCTTGGCCTTGATCAGCGCCAGCGATTCGGCGTCGGCTTTGTCGGGATAGCCGGCCTTATGATAGGCATAGGCGCGGGCGTAATGCGCGTAGATGCTGGTGTCGGTGTCGGGGAAGTCGCGCAGCGTGCGTTCGGGCGGCATGACATAGCCTTCGAGCTTCGCCTTCACGCGGCGGAAGCGTTCCTCGAGCGCCGGATCGGACGGCGTGTTCCACGACGGCGCGGCGGTGAGCACCGCGGTCAGATTGGCGATACGCTCGCCCGACAGCGGGTGGGTCTGCATGAACGGATCGATATTCTCGACGCCGTAGCGATATTCCTGCTGCTGCAACGTCTTGAAGAAGGTGAGCATCCCCTTCCCCGTGATCCCGGCGGTGGTGAGGAAGCGCGCGCCGGCGGCGTCGGCGGAGGATTCCTGCGTCCGGCTGAACGAGAGATACTTGCCCATGCCGGCCTGCTGGCCGAGCGCCATCAGCCCCGCCCCCGCCTCGCCCGCGCCGGCCGCGACGGCGGCGAGGCCGAGGACCATCGACAGAAGCGTGATGTGCATGGCGGGCTTGATGCCGGCATCGGCGAGGACGACGTGCCCGTCGGCAATATGCCCCAGTTCGTGCGCGATGACGCCCTGCACCTGGTTGGCGCTGGTCGCCGCCTGGAGCAGGCCCGAATGGACGTAGACGGTCTGGCCGCCGGCGACGAAGGCGTTGATCGAATCGTCGTTGATCAGGACGACCTTGACGTCGCGCGGCGACAGGCCCGCCGCCTTGACCAGCGGCGTGGACATGTCGGCGAACATCGCCTCCGTCTCGGCATCGCGCAGGATCGACTGGGCATAGGCCGGCTGGGCGGCCAGCAGCACGCTGGCGGCGGCGGCGATGACGAGGCGCTTCAGGGCAGGCACGCGAGCGATCATAGGCGGGCCGGGCGGCGGGGTCACGGGCAAACGACGGACGCTGGCAGGCATGCGACGGGTGGTTAGCGGCGCGCGGGTGAACGGGGGGTGAGCGGGGTTTCGGTTCGCGCGACGACACGGGGGCGCGAAGACGCGAAGAGAAGAGGGGTGCGCGCAGAGGCGCGGAGGACGCGGAGGGGGCGCGGGTGCGGCGGCGTTGGTCGCGATGCTTTGGGAGGGTGTAGGCGCGCTGTCGCGCGATATCGGCTCTGCGTCCTCTGCGCCTTTGCGCGCGAAAGCCGTGGGCCAGTTGGCGCGCGCGGGGAGCCGTCCCGATGCGCGCCGTTCGCCCTGAGCCTGTCGAAGGGCGGCTGTCCACACGCATGGGCGGTGCTCGGGGCGATCCGCCCTTCGACAGGCTCAGGGCGAACGGAGGAGGGAGACGGGTCCCTCCCCCCTGCCCTTTTATGCCGTGCGGTGCTCGCCCTTGACCCAGCGGACGGTGCCGGTGGAGGCGCGCATGACGACGCTTTCGGTGGTCATCTTGCCCTTGCGGCGCTTGACGCCCTCGAGCAGCGAACCGTCGGTGACGCCGGTCGCGGCGAAGATGCAGTCGCCCTTGGCCAGTTCCTCGAGGTCGTATTGCTTGTCGAGGTCGGCGATGCCCCATTTGCGGGCGCGGGCGCGTTCGTCGTCGTTGCGGAACAGCAGCCGGCCCTTGAACTGGCCACCGACGCAGCGCAGCGCGGCGCAGGCCAGGACGCCTTCCGGCGCGCCGCCCGAGCCCATGTAGACGTCGATGGTCGTGTCGGGATCGGCGGTCGCGATGACGCCGGCGACGTCGCCGTCGCCGATCAGCATCACGCCGACGCCAAGGCTGCGCAGCTCGGCGATCAGCGCTTCGTGGCGCGGGCGGTCGAGGACGCAGGCGATGATCTCATTGGGGGCGACGCCCTTGGCCGCGGCGATCGCCTTGATATTCTCGGTCGGCGACTTGTCGAGGTCGATGACGCCGGCGGGGAGGCCCGGGCCGACTGCGATCTTGTCCATATAGACGTCGGGCGCGTTGAGCAGGCCGCCGGCTTCGGCGATGGCGAGCACCGCGAGGCTGTTGGGGCCGGCCTTGGCGCAGATCGTCGTGCCTTCCAGCGGATCGAGCGCGATGTCGATCGCCGGGCCGTTGCCGCTGCCGACCTTTTCCCCGATGAACAGCATCGGCGCCTCGTCGCGCTCGCCCTCGCCGATCACGACGGTGCCGTCGATGTCGAGTTCGTTGAGCGCGGCGCGCATCGCTTCGACCGCCGCGGCATCCGCCGCCTTTTCATCGCCGCGCCCGGTCAACGTCGAGGCGGCGATCGCCGCCGCTTCGGTGACACGCACCATTTCGAGGACGAGAACCCGGTCGAGGAGCGTGCTGGCGTCGGACATGGGAGCCTTCCGTTTAACGTGTATAACGGGCCTGATAGACGCTGGCGGGGCGGGGTACAACGCTGATTCGACCGGGCGGCGGCGGTGCGCCCCATTCGTCATCCCCGCGAAGGCGGGGATCCATAACCTCTGACGTCAGCGATAGAATCGAGACGATAGCGCGTCTGGATTCCCGCCTTCGCGGGAATGACGGAGTGGGTTGGGTGGAGACTCAGTCCCTCAGCAGGTCGTTGATGCTGGTCTTGCTGCGCGTCTGGGCGTCGACGCGCTTGACGATGACGGCGCAGTAGAGGGACGGTTTGCCGTCACCGCCGCCCATCGAGCCCGGCACGACGACGGCATAGGGCGGCACTTCGCCCTTGAAGACTTCGCCCGTCTCGCGGTCGACGATCTTGGTCGAGGCGCCGAGATAGACGCCCATCGACAGCACCGCACCTTCGCCGACGCGGACGCCCTCGGCGACCTCGGCGCGGGCGCCGATGAAGGCGCCGTCGCCGATGATGACGGGATCGGCCTGGAGCGGTTCGAGCACGCCGCCGATGCCGGCGCCGCCCGACAGGTGGACGTTCTTGCCGATCTGCGCGCAGCTGCCGACGGTCGCCCAAGTGTCGACCATCGTGCCTTCGCCGACATAGGCGCCGATGTTGACGAAGCTCGGCATCAGGATCGCGCCGGGCGCGACATAGGCGCCACGGCGCACGACGCTGCCGGGGACGGCGCGGAAGCCGGCGGCGCGGAATTCCGCCTCGCTCCAGCCCGAGAACTTCGAGGGCACCTTGTCGAACCAATGGCCGGCGCCGGGGCCGTTATCGATCAGGCTGTTGTCGTTGAGGCGGAACGAGAGCAGCACCGCCTTCTTGAGCCACTGGTTGACGCGCCAGCCGCCATTGCCGTCCGGTTCGGCGACGCGCGCCGTGCCGGCGTCGAGCAGTGCGAGCGCGCTATCGACCGCATTACGCACCTCGCCCATCGTGCCGAAGCCCAGATCGGCGCGAGCCTCCCACGCGGAATCGATGATGGGCTGAAGATCCTGGCTCATGATGCCTCCATGACATGTTGCAGCCACGGCGCGAGGTCGTGGACGGTGAAATCGATATGGTCGCGCGCGTCCTCCGGCCCCTGTTCGGAGCCGTTGTCGATCCAGACCGTGGTCATGCCGATCGCCTTGGCGGGCGTGAGGTTGCGCGCCATGTCTTCGAAGAAGATTGCGCGGGTGGGGTCGATGCCGAAGGCGGCGCAGAGGCCGGCATAGGCCGAGGCGTGCGGTTTCGGCACCAGATCCATCGCATGAATGTCATGCACCGCCTCGAACGCGTCGCCCAGGCCGAGGCGGTCGAGGACGCGCAGCGCATAGGGCTTGTCGCCGTTGGTGAAGACGAGCTTGCGGCCCGGAAGTTGCGCGATCGCGGCGGCGAGCGGGGCGTCGGCCTCCAGCACGTCCATCTCGATCGCATGCACATCGGCCAGGAAATCGTGCGGATCGACGTGATGTTCCGCCATCAGCCCGGTCAGGGTCGTGCCGTGGCGGTGGAAATAGTCCTTCTGCAACCGGCGCGCCTCGTCCCACGGCAGCTCAAGCAGGCGCGCGACATAATCGGTCATCCGTTGGTCGATCTGCGCGAACAGGTTCGCGCGCGCCGGATAGAGCGTGTTGTCCAGATCGAAGATCCAGGTGTCGATATGGGCGAGCGCAGGCAGCATCGCCGCGCGTCTAGGCGGGGCGGCGGCCCTGCACAAGCAAGGGCGGCGTGCTTTGGCTTGGGACGGGACAAGCCACTCTATGATTGCGAGCGATCACTCGCATAACCATATTCGTGACATGACACGCTTTTCCCTGCTCGATCTGGTGCCCGTCGTCGAAGGCGGCACCGTCTCGCAATCGCTCAGCCGTGCCGCCGACCTGGCGCGCCACGCCGAGATGCTGGGCTTCCAGCGCTATTGGGTCGCCGAACACCACGGCATGCGCGGCATCGCAAGCGCGGCGACCGCCGTGGTTATCGGCCATGTCGCCGCGGCGACCAATACGATCCGCGTCGGTGCGGGCGGGATCATGCTGCCCAACCATGCGCCGCTGATCATCGCCGAACAGTTCGGGACGCTCGACGCGCTGTTCCCTGGGCGGATCGACCTGGGCCTGGGCCGCGCGCCGGGATCGGACCAGCGCGTCGCGCAGGCGATGCGGCGGACGCTGGACAGCGACCCCAATGCCTTCCCGCGCGACGTGATGGAATTGCAGAGCTATCTCGCGGACGACGGGCGCACCGGCATTGCTGCGACGCCGGGCGCGGGCGCGAACGTGCCGCTGTGGATTTTGGGGTCGAGCACCTTCGGGGCGCAGCTCGCGGCGGCGCTGGGGCTGCCCTATGCCTTCGCCTCGCACTTCGCGCCCGATGCGCTGGATGCGGCGCTGGCGATCTATCGGCGCGATTTCCGCCCCTCGGCGCAGCTCGACCGGCCGTATGCGATGGCGGGGTTCAACGTCTTCGCCGCCGACACCGATGGGGAAGCCGAGCTGCTGGCGAGTTCGCAGCAGCAGTCGTTCGTCGCGCTGCGCACCGGCAATCCGCGCCAGCTGCCGCCGCCGGTCGCGGGCTATCGCGCGTCGCTGGGGCCGCAGGGGTCGGGGATCCTCGACCATGTGCTGCAATGTTCGGCGGTGGGATCGCCCGAGACGGTGGCGCGCCAGACCGCGGCGTTCCTCGAGCGGACAGGCGTCGATGAGGTGATGGTGGCGAGCGCGATCTACGATCACGAGGCGCGCAAGCGGAGCCTCGCGATCACCGCCGAGGTGTTGAGCGGGCTGGCGGTGCCTGCCTGACCCGCGCGTGGTGCGCGGCGCGGGCGAGCAGCGCGTCGAGGTCTTCGCGCGCGATGTCGAACGTCTCGTGCATGTCGGCGAGCGCGGCGTCGATGTCGCCATCGGTGAAGGGTGACGCCGGCACCGGCGCGACGCGGTGCGGATAGGCATGGCCGGACACGCGATGGAAGGCGAGGCCCGCGAGCACGAGCAGCGCCGAATCGAGCGCGACCGGCGAGAGTGGAAACCACAGGCTGGCCGGCGTGTGCGCGGCGGTCAGCAGCACGACGCTCAGGGCCACCGCGCCGCCGGGCGGATGCAGGCAGCGCGCCAGCGACATGACGACGATCGCGCCGCCGACCGCGATTGCGGCGGCGAGCGCCGTGTGCGGCACGAGCGCGACCACCAGCAGCGCCCACAGGCCCGAGACGGTGTTGCCGCCGATCACCGACCAGGGCTGCGCGAGCGGGCTGGCGGGGACGGCGAACACGAGCACCGCGCTCGCGCCGATCGGGGCGACGAGCAGGGGCGATACGCCCGCATGGGTGGCGAGCGCGGCGATCAGGCCGGTGATCAGGATGCCGCAGGCGGCGCCAAGGCCGGCGCGGAGGCGGTCGCCGAACTGGGCACCGGCGAGGATCGGGCGGAAGGCGGGCATTGGGCGCGCGTTAGCGGTGGAGGTGTGGGGGCGGCAATCCTTTCCCCCTTCCCGCCGTCACCCCGGACTCGTTCCGGGGTCCACTCTGCGGCGAGGGGAAAGGCTAACGCCTCTCGCCTTCCCCTTGTGGCCCGGTGGACCCCGGAACGAGTCCGGGGTGACGGATCGAGCGGGGCGGCGGTGCCGCGCTTCAGTTGGCGGCGGGCAGTCGCAGGCGGACGAGGAGGCCGCCGAGGTCCTCGCTCTCCTCCAGCGCGACGGTGCCGCCGTTAATCTCGGCGACGTCGCGGACGATGGCGAGGCCCAGTCCGGTGCCGGCAATCCTTTCCCCTTCCCTTCCGTCACCCCGGACTTGTTCCGGGGTCCACTGGGCCGCTGGGGGAAGCAAGAGGCTCGAGCGCCCCCCTCGCCGCAGAGTGGACCCCGGAACGAGTCCGGGGTGACGGGGGGATTGGGGCGGCGGTGCCGTGACTTAGTTGGCGGCGGGCAGTCGCAGGCGGACGAGCAGGCCGCCGAGGTCCTCGCTTTCCTCCAGCGCGACGGTGCCGCCGTAGATTTCGGCGACGTCGCGGACGATGGCGAGGCCCAGCCCGGTGCCGGGCTTGCCCGTATCCAGGCGCACGCCGCGGTCGAAGATGCGGATGCGGTCTTCTTCGGGGATGCCGACGCCGTCGTCCTCGATCATCAGTTCGACGAAGCCCGCCTGCCCCGTCACCGTCACGAAGACGCTGCCGCCGCCGTACTTCGCCGCGTTCTCGACGAGGTTGCCGAGCATTTCGTCGAGGTCCTGCCGTTCGACATGGACCTGCAGATCCTTAGGGCCGGTGATGTCGATGCGGACGTGACGGTACAGCCGTGCCACCGCGCGCTCGACTGATTCGAGGCTGGGCCAGACGTCCGCACGGCTGTGCGCGGAACCGCGGCGGCCGACCGCGCGGGCGCGGGCGAGATGGTGGTCGACCTGGCGCCGCATCGTGCGCGCTTCGCGGATCACCGTGTCGGCGAGGTCTTCCGATTGGGCGGTCGCGGCGTTCATGATGACCGTCAGCGGCGTCTTGAGCGCATGGGCGAGGTTGCCCGCGTGGCGGCGCGCTTCCTCGGCCTGGCGTTCGTTATGTTCGATGAGCGCGTTCAGCTCCTCGACCATCGGCGCGACCTCGTCGGGCATGGCGGTATCGATGCGGTTCGACTGGCCGGCGCGCATCCGGGCGATCTCTTCGCGCACGCGGCGCAGCGGCCACAGTCCGTAGGAGGTCTGGAGCCACGCCAGCACGACAAGGCCCAGCCCGAGCAGCGCGAAGCTGCGCACCAACGTCCGCCGCAGCACGGTGATCTGCGCATCGAGCGCCGCACGGCTTTGTGCGACCTGGAAGCGCCAATGGATCGGAGAGCCGGGCAGCTGTGCGTCGCGCTCGACGATCCGCAGCTTTTCGTCACGGAACTGACGGCTGTCGTAGATATGGACGTTGCGGTCATCATGGGTGGCGCCAAATTGCAGTCGGCGATCCCACAGCGAGCGCGAGGGGAAGACCGTGTCGCTGCTGCCCCGCGCCCCTGGCGCAGACACCTGCCAGTACAGGCCTGAATAGGGCTCGACGAATCGCGGATCGGTCGCGGCGTCGCGGCCGAACAGCACCTCGCCATCGGGTCCGATCTCCGACGAGGCGAGCAGCGAGCGCAGCACATATTGCAGTTGGTCGTCGAAGTTGCGCGTGACGGCGGAGACCAGCACGCGATCGAGCGCGAAACCGCCGCCGACCAGCAGCAACCCGATCCACGCCGCCGCGATCAGGATCATGCGGCGCGACAGCGATCCGGTGGTCTTCGCCCGCTTGCTGGGCGGCGATTCGGCGAGCGGGGGGGTGTCCATAGACGTCTTCACGAAACCGTTCGCCCTGAGCCTGTCGAAGGGCAGTGAGACTCACCGTGCTTCGACAGGCTCAGCACGAACGGGGTGTAAGCGGCGCCGGTCAGGCGTCGGGGTCTTCGAGGCTGTAGCCGAGACCGCGGATCGTGGTGATGACGTCCTGGCCCAGCTTCTTGCGGATGCGCGTCACGAACACTTCGATCGTGTTCGAATCGCGATCGAAATCCTGGTCGTAGATATGTTCGATCAGCTCGGTGCGGCTGACCACCTTGCCCTTGTGATGGAGCAGGTAGCTGAGCAGCTTATACTCCTGCGCGGTCAGCTTCACCGGCTCACCGGCCTTGGTCACCTTGCCCGAACGCGTGTCGAGACGGACGTCGCCGGCGGTGAGCTCGCTCGACGCATTGCCCGACGCGCGGCGGATCAGCGCGCGAAGCCTCGCGATCAGTTCCTCGGTCTGGAACGGCTTGGCGACGTAATCGTCGGCGCCGGCATCGAGCCCCGCCACCTTGTCCGACCAGCTGTCACGCGCGGTGAGGACGAGGACGGGCATCGTCTTGCCTTCCTTGCGCCAGCGGTCGAGCACGGTCAGGCCGTCGATTTCGGGCAGGCCTAGGTCGAGGACGATCGCGTCGTAATTCTCGGTGGAGCCTAGGAAATGCCCCTCTTCGCCATCGGTGGCGAGATCGATGGCATAGCCCGCGCCTTCGAGCGTATTCTTGAGCTGTGTCCCGAGATTCGGCTCGTCCTCGACGATCAGAACGCGCATGTCAGTCCCTCTTTATCTTCCGGTCCGGCCGATGATCTGGCCCGAGCGGCCATCGACATCGACCCATACCACGACGCCATCGCGCATGAACTTGAGCGTGTAAACCGAGCTGCCGAAATCGAGGTCGAAGCCCAGATATTCATAGCCCTTCATCGTCGGGATCACCCTCGCCTCGATCGCGCGGGGCGACAGCATCTCGCCCTTGCGGCGGGCGTCATAGGCGCGTTCCTGGTCGCTGCGACGCTGGTCGGGCGCCTGCGCGAACGCGGGCACCGGCGCGGCCAGGGCAAGGAGCAACACGGGCAGAACCATCTTCATGACGCCTTGCATAAGCGGGAGGCATTGAACACCCTGTGAATGACACGGTTGCATACCATTCAGACGAAGCCCGTCGCCACGCTTGCCGGGACACTCGCCGCCGCCTACCTGCGGGCGCATCATGGCTGCCCCCATTCTCGCTTACGAAGACCTTGGCGTTATCCAGGGCCACGGCTGGCTGTTCCGCCACCTCGACATCCATATCGGCGCACGCGACCGGCTGGCGCTGATCGGGCGCAACGGCGCTGGCAAGACGACGCTGCTGAAGCTGATCGCGGGCGCGATCGACGCCGACGAGGGGCGGCGCGTGATCGTACCGGGCACGCGCGTGGTGCTGCTGGAGCAGGAGCCGAGCCTGGCGGGCTGCGCCACCCTGGCCGATTACGTGCTGCGCGGCGACGATGCGCCCTTACGCCATGAAGCGGAGGCGATCGCCGACCAATTGGGCATCGACCTTGGCCGCGAGGCGGCGTCCGCGTCGGGCGGCGAGCGGCGGCGCGCGGCGATCGTGCGCGCACTGGCGCAGGACCCCGACGTGCTGCTGCTCGACGAGCCGACCAACCACCTCGACATCGCCGCGATCGACTGGCTGGAGGACTGGCTGGGCCGGTTCAAGGGCGCGTTCGTCGTCATCAGCCACGACCGCACCTTCCTGACGCGCCTGACTAGGCAGACGCTGTGGATGGATCGCGGGTCGATCCGCCGCGCCGAAATCGGCTTCGGCGGGTTCGAGGCGTGGACCGAGCAGGTCTATGCCGAGGAAGAGCGCAACGCGCAGCGGCTCGATGCCAAGCTGAAGATCGAGGAGCATTGGCTGCAACGCGGCGTCACCGGGCGGCGGCGACGCAACCAGGGGCGGCTTGCGAAGCTGAAAGAGATGCGTGCCGAACGCGCGGCGATGATCGGGCCGCAGGGGGCGGCGAACCTCGCGACCGCGGCGGACGACAGCAAGACCAAGGTCGTGATCGACGTGAAGCATGCGTCGAAGAGCTTCGGTGAGCGTGCGATAATCAAGGACCTCACCCTGCGCGTCACGCGCGGCGACCGGATCGGCATCGTCGGCCGCAACGGGGCGGGCAAGACGACGCTGCTGAAGCTGCTGACCGGCGAAATGGCGCCCGACGAGGGCGAGGTGAAGCTCGCCAAGACGCTGGACGGCATCGTCATCGACCAGCAGCGCAGCCTGATGGCGCCGACCAAGACGGTGCGCGAGGTGCTGGCCGACGGTGGCGACTGGATCGACGTGCTGGGGGTGAGGAAGCACATCCACGGCTATCTGAAGGAGTTCCTGTTCGATCCGTCGCTGGCCGAGGCGAAGGTGGGGACGCTGTCGGGCGGCGAGCGGTCACGCCTGCTGCTGGCGCGCGAGTTTGCGCGCGAATCGAACCTGTTGGTGCTCGACGAGCCGACTAACGACCTCGACCTCGAGACGCTCGACCTGTTGCAGGAGGTGATCGCCGATTATGCGGGGACGGTGCTGATCGTCAGCCACGATCGCGACTTCCTGGATCGCACGGTGACGGTCACGCTTGGCCTCGACGGATCGGGGACGGTCGACGTGGTCGCGGGGGGCTACGAGGATTGGGAGCGGCAGCGGAAGAGCCCGGTCCCGGCGGCGAAGAAGGCCGCGCCCAAGCCGGTCGCGGCGGCGCCGGTGCAGGCGAAGACGAAGCTCAGCTACAAGGACCAGCGCGATTACGATCAGCTGCCCAGCCGGATCGAGGCGCTCGATGCGGCGATCGCACGCGACGAGGCGGCGATGGCGGACCCGGCGCTCTACACGCGCGATCCGAAACGCTTCGCGGCGCTGAGCGCGGCGATCGAGGCGGCGCTGGCCGAGAAGGACGCGGCGGAGATGCGCTGGCTGGAGCTGGCGGAGCAGGTCGAGGGGATGGGGTAAAGTCCTCTCCCGGCGGGAGAGGAAGAGACGGCGCAGCCGGCGACAGGTGAGGGCGGGTGCGGGACGGCTGGTGGCCGTCGCTGACCGTCCCGCACCCACCCTCACCCTTCCCACCGCTAAAGCGGCGGGCCCCTTCCCTCTCCCGGAGGGAGAGGGAGCTGTAGGCGGGAATGACGGGGCTTGTGTGTGGCGGGCGGACGGTTCGCCTACCCCCTTCGTCATCCCGGCGGAGGCCGGGATCCATGGTTGCGGGCGATTCATAGGTCGCGGGCCCTCGCCTGCTTCACCGTGTCCATGGATCCCGGCGTTCGCCGGGATGACGAAGGAGGGGGGCGTCGGTCTTCGGATTAGGGCAGGCTGCGCCCCAAGCGGCCGGCGACTTCGGTGACATATTGCCATGCCACGCGGCCCGAGCGACTGCCGCGGCGGGTGGCCCAGTTGATCGCCTCGGCCGCGTCGAAGGGCAGGTCGTAGCGGGCGGCATAGCCGGCGACGATCGCGCAATAGCCGTCCTGGTCGAGCGCGTGGAAGCCGAGGCTGAGGCCAAAGCGGTCTGCGAGCGCGAGCTGGTCGTCGATGCTGTCGCGCGGGTTGATCGCGCTGCTCTGCTCCTCGATGTCGCGCGGCATCAGGTGGCGGCGGTTGGCGGTGACGAGCAGGCGGACGTTGGCCGGGCGCGCCTCTGCGCCGCCTTCGAGCAGCGAGCGCAGGATGCGGCCCTCCGCAGGCGCTTCGACGCCGAGGTCGTCGAGGAACAGCGCGAAGGCGCGCGGCACGGCGGCCAGCCTCGCGAACAGCTGCGGCAGCGTGTCGAGCGCCGCGACCTCGACCAACGCGATGGCGCCGCCCTCGGCCTGCACCGCGCCGACCGCGGCCTTGACCAACGCCGACTTGCCCGTGCCGCGCGCGCCCCACAGCAGCACGTCCTGCGCCGCGGCGCCGGCCGCGAGGCGGCGTAAATTCTCGATCAGCGCGGTCTTCTGCTTGTCGATACCGACCAGCAATTCGGGCAGCAGCGGCGCGAAGGCGCGGGCGGCGACCAGCACGTCCCCCCGCCAGACATACGCGGGATGCGCGGCCGGGTCGGCGCCCGGCGGCGGCGGCGGCGACAGGCGGTCGAGGGCCGCGGCGATACGCAGCAGCGGGTCGGTGGCGGGATCGGCCATGGCGTGCGTCATGGCTTGGCCGTCCGCCGCGCGCAAGCGGTCAGCGGGCGAGCGATCAGCGCGCAAGCGATCAGCGTGTGAGCGCTCGGGCATGCGCGGCGATGCGCGGGTCGCCGGGGGCGAGCGCCAACGCCTTGGTCGCGAGCTGGCGCGCGCCGGCAAGGTCGCCGTCCGCGGCAAGGGCGAGCGCATAGGCGTCGCACACGCCGGGGTTCATCGGCGACAGCGCATAGGCCGCGCGGGCGTAGCGGCGGGCGATGGCGCCGTCGTCGGTGGCGGCATAGCCGCGCGCGAGATCGGCGAGCAGCGCGGCGTCGCGGTTGCCGGCGATACGGCGCACCGCCTCCAGCGTCTCGATACCGGCATCGGCTTCGCCATTTTCGATCTGGAGGCGGCCGCGCAGGCCTTGCGCGGTCAGGTTTTGCGGATTCTGTTCGAGGAACAGCGACAGCGCCGCCGCCGCCTGTTCGGGGCGGCCCGCGCGACCCCAGGCGTCGACCAGTCGCAGCATCGTCGCCTCGTCGAACGACAGGCTGGCGGCGCGGGCATAAACGGGCGCGGCTTCTGCATAGCGGCCCGCGGCGGCGAGCGTATCGCCGAGCGCGAGCTGAGCGGGCGGCGCGCCGGGGCTTTGCGCGACCAGCACGCGCGCCTGGGCGATGGCGCCCGCGGTGTCGCCCGCGGAGAGCTGGCCGCGGATCACCTCGATCAGCGCATGCGGGTCGCCGGGATCGCCTGCCGCCGCGGCGCGCAGCGTGCCGACAGTGTCGTCGCTGGCGAAGCCGCCGGCGCTGTCGGTGGCGCCGCGCGCCGCACGGTCGAGCAATTGCCCTGCGGTCAGGCGGTCGCCGCGCGCTTCATAGGCGCGGGCGGCGAGCGTCAGCGTATAGGCGTCGGCGTCGCGGCGCTGGATCGCGGGGCCCAGCCAGTCGAGTGCGCCAGCGGGATCGCCCGCGCGCAGCATCGCGTCGCCGAGCAGGCGGCGGACGACCAGATTGGCAGGCTGTGCCTCGGCGAGCCGGCGCCAGGTGCCGGTCGCGCCCTCGTACCGGCCGGCCTGGAGATCGGCGCCGCCGTCGAGCAGCATCGCCCCCGGCGTGGCGGCGAGCGCGCCGCCGGCATGGTAGAGCATCGCGCGGGCGAGGCCCGGTTTGCCCGCGCGCGCGGCGAGGGCCGCTTGCAGATACAGCGCCTGCGGATGGCCCGGCCGGGCGGCGAGCGCCGCGCGGGCGGCGTCGAGCAGGTCGGCGTTGCGCCCCAGCTCGCCCAGCGTCGCGGCATAGCCGATCAGCGCGGGCGTGTAATAGGCATCACGCTGCAACGCCGCTTCGAACCAGGGCAATGCGGCGGTGAGGCCATAGCGGGTGCGCACCACCTCCGCCTGCAAGGTCAGCGGGCCGGGATCGCCGGGGGCGAGCCGCACCGCGCGCGCCGCCGCCTGCGTGGCGCCGGTGAGTTCGCCGGCATCGAGGCGGATGTGGCCGAAGTCCATCATCGCCAGCGCGTCATCGGGGTGCGCGGCGATCCAGTCGGTCAGCAGGCGCGCGCCCTCACCGGCATCGCCGCCGAGCGCGGTGGCGCGTGCGCGGGCGCGGACCGCATCGCCATCGTTCGCCGCGGCCTGATCGGCGCGGTCGAGCGCGCCCTGTGGATCGCCCTGCAACAGCCGCGCCTGCGCCTGCAGGCCGGCGAGCGCCGCGGTCGGTTCGCCGAGCTTGCCGGCGCGCGCCAGCGTGCCCTCCGCCGCGGCGCCCTCGCCCAGCCGCAGATAGCTGCGGGCGAGCAGCAGCATTGCGGGGCGAGACGCGGGGTCGCCGGCCAGCGCGGCGAGCGCGTGGTTGCGTGCGGCGCTGAAATTGCCGAGCCCGAAGGCGGTGCGTGCATCGGCGAGCGCCTGGGCCGGTGCGGGGCGGGCATGCGGGCGCAGCGCGAATGCGGCGGCGGCGATCAGCACGAGGAGGAGGACCCCGAGCGCGACTGCGCGGGCGCGGGTGAACGCCGGCAGCCTGAGCCGCATCCCGCGCCGCCGCCGGCGACGGCGCAGCATCGGATAGCGCGGATCAGCCATGCAGGTCGTAGCTCTTCAGAAGGTCGTACAGCGTCGGGCGACTGATGCCGAGCAACCGCGACGCGCCGGAGATGTTGCCGCCCGCCTGCGCCAGCGCCTGGCGGATCGCCTGCCGGTCGGCCGCTTCGCGCGCGGTGCGCAGGTTGAGCGGCAGGCCGTCGTCGGACGTGGCGACGAGATCGAGGTCGGCGGCAGTGACGAGCTTGCCGTCCGCCATGATGACCGCGCGCTTGATGCGGTTTTCGAGCTCGCGAACGTTGCCGGGCCAGCCCCATGCCTCGATCGCGGCGAGTGCATCGGGGGCGAGGCCGGTGACCGGCAGCTTCATCGCCGCGGCATGGCGGTGGACGAGCGCGCGGGCGAGCAGCGCGGCATCGCCCGGCCGTTCGGCGAGCGCCGGGATGCGCACGACGATCTCGGCGAGGCGGTAATAGAGGTCGTCGCGGAAGCTGCCGTCGGCGACCATCGCATCGACGTCGCGATGCGTCGCGCAGACGATGCGCGTATCGACGGGGATCGGTTTGCGTCCGCCGATACGTTCGATGACACGCTCTTGCAGAAACCGAAGCAACTTGACCTGGAGCGGCAGCGGCACGTCGCCGATTTCGTCGAGGAACAGGGTGCCGCCGGCGGCCTGTTCGATCTTGCCGGGCGTCGTCTTCACCGCGCCGGTGAACGCGCCCTTTTCGTGGCCGAACAATTCGCTTTCGAGCAGGGTTTCGGGGATGGCGGCGCAATTGATCGCGACGAAGGCTCCGGCGCGCCGCGGCGAGGCCTGATGCAGCCCGCGCGCCAGCAATTCCTTGCCGGTGCCGCTGGCGCCGAGCAGCATGACCGAGACGTCGGCCGGCGCGACGCGTTCGACGGTGCGCACCACCTTCGCCATCGCATCCGAGGCGTAGATCAGGCCGCCGAATCCTGCGTGACCGCTATCCCGCGCGGCGAGGCGGCGGTTTTCCGCCTCGAGCCCGTGGACGTGAAAGGCGCGCGCGACGATCAGGCCCAGCGCGTCGATGTCGATCGGCTTGGCGTAAAAATCCCAGGCCCCCAGCGCGATGGCGTCCAGCGCACTCGCGCGCGCGCCATGGCCGGAGGCGACGATGATCTTGGTGTCGGGCTTCAGCGCCAGCATCTCCGCCAGCGTCGCAAAGCCTTCGCTGGTGCCGTCGGGATCGGGCGGCAGGCCGAGGTCGAGCGTGACGACGGCGGGTTCGTGCAGGCGCAGCGCGTCGATCGCCTCGGCCCGGGTGGCGGCGGTGACGATCTCATAGCCTTCATAGGCCCAGCGCAACTGGCGTTGCAGCGCGAGGTCGTCCTCGACGACGAGCAGGACGGGCCGCTCCTCGCTCATGCCGCTGCCTCCAGCGCCGTCGCAGCCGGCAGCGTGACGCGGAAGCGGGTGCCGGCGCCTTCGCGGCTGGTGACGGTAAGCGTGCCGCCCATCGCGCTCGCCAGTTCGCGCGCCTCATAGGCGCCGAGGCCGAAGCCGTCGGGCTTGGACGATGAAAAGGCGCGGAACAAATGGTCGCGGATGAAGGCAGCGCTCATGCCGCAGCCCTGGTCGACCACGTCGATCTCGACGCGCGCGCCCTCCGTCGCGATTGCGATCGTGATGGGTGCCTCGGCGGGCGAGGCCTCGACCGCGTTCTGGAGCAGGTGACCGAGCAATTGTTCGAGCCGCCCGGGCTGCGCGAGCGCCGTCCCCTGCCCTGCGACTTCGATGACATGCTGCGCGCGGCGGGCGCCGGCCAGGCGTGCGGCAAGCGCGGCGACATCGACCGGCTGTAGCGGTTCGGGCAGGCTGCGATGATGCTGCGACAGGCGGGCGAGCAACGCGTTCATGCGGGCGGCGGAATCCTTGAGGGTTTCGACCATGTCGGCGCGGAAGGCGGGATTGTCGGCATGCCGCTCCGCATTGCGCGCGACGAGACTGAGGCCGCTGACCATGTTCTTGATATCGTGGAGGATGAAGGCGAAGCGCCGGTTGAATTCGTCGAAGCGCGCGGCATCGGCGAGCGCGGCATGCGCGCGATCCTCGGCAAGGTAGCTCGCCGCCTGCCGCCCGGCGACGCGCAACAGATCGAGGTCCTCCCAGTCGAGCGCGCGGTCCACCGCCGGGCGGGCCAGCAGGATCGCCCCGATCAGGCTGGTGCCGTGCAACAGGGGCACGAGCGCCCAGGCCTCGTCCTGCGTACCCATCCATGCCGGCACCGCCGCGCCCTCACCCTCCGGTGCGTCGCCGCGGCGAACCTGGTCGAGCGCGACGATGCGGCCGGTCGCGGCCAGATAGGCGAAGAGCGCAGTGTCGCCCGCTGCCACTTCGGGCGGATGTTCGGGCCAGTGCCAGGCTGCGCCTGCCTCAAGGGCCATGCCGGCGGGGATCAGCAGCAGGCCGGCAGGCGATCCGGTCAGCTCCGCCATCGCACGGACGATGCGGCGGTCGAGCGGGTCGGCGCCCTCGCCCGGCGACCCCAAAGTCGCGGTGAAGCGCTGCCATTCGGCGCGATAGTCATAGCGGTGGTCGAAGAAATGCTTGGCGACCTTCACCTTGGTCCAGGCGCGCAGCCAGGGGGTCGACAGCAAGGTCATCAGCGCGGTGGTCGCGCCGAGCACGATGGCAGTCTGCGCCACGCGCGCGGCATCGCCCGCATAGCGGCCGGCGACCTGCGTCGCGAGCAATGTCGCGCCGACATAGGCGGCGATCGCGGTCGCGACGAACAGCCGCATCGCGACGTCGTGCGACAGCGACAGGCCGCGCCGGTCGGCCTGCAACGGCACGGCGAGGAACACGGTGGCGACGGTCAGCGCGAAGCCGCGGATCACCACCACGGCGGGCGACGCGCCCCAGCCCCAGTCTGCCGCCGCGACGAGCAGGTCGAGGCCCCAGATGGTGGCGATCGCCGCCGCGATCAGCACGATCCGCCCGCGTTCCCGCTCGCGCCCCACGAAGGCGAGCTGGTGGACGAGGATCAGCCCGCCGACCGCCGCCAGCATGCGCGCGATCAGCCGCAGGTCGGCGAGCGTCGCCAGCGTCGTCGCCGCGAACGGCAGCGTTTCGAGCAACGCGCACCCGATCGCCAGCGCGCTGACCGTCGCGGTCGCCGCGTAGAGCGCATACACCGCCGCCACGCCGGCGCCGGTCCGCCGGACCAGCACCAGCATCGCCGCGAGCCAGATGAGGTTGCGCAACGACTGTACGACGCGCGTGACGAGGTCGGCTTCGCCGATCCCCGCCACCGCCAGCGCCCACAACGCCGTCACCGCCAGCGCCGCGACCAGCATGCGACTGTGCAGGCCGACCGCCGTCGCCCGACGCGACCAGGCGAGCGTCAATGCCGCAAAACCAAGCGCGGCGAGCGCATGCCCCCAGAGGATCAGCATCACCATGACGCTAGCGCGCGCCCGACGGCCACAGGATCACGCGCAACGTCTGCAACAGGATCAACAGGTCAAGGAACGGCGAATAATTCTTGGCATAATAGAGATCGTATTCGAGCTTGTGGCGCGCATCCTCGATCGACGCACCATAGGGATAGTTGATCTGCGCCCAGCCGGTGATGCCGGGCTTCACCATGTGTCGCTCGGCATAATAAGGCAGCTGCTGTTCCAGCTGCGCGACGAACTGCGGGCGTTCGGGGCGCGGGCCGACGAAGCTCATCTCGCCCTTCAGCACCGACCAGGCCTGCGGCAATTCGTCGATCCGCACCTTGCGAATGATGCGGCCGATGCGGGTGATGCGGGGATCGTCCTTCTCCGCCCAGACCGCGTGCCCCGGCACCTCGGCATCCTGACGCATCGAGCGCAACTTCAGAATGTCGAAGCCCTGGTTGTACAGGCCGACGCGGCGCTGGCGGTAGAAGGCGGGCCCCTTCGATTCGAGGCGGATCGCCACCGCGGTCAGCAGGATGATCGGCAGCGTGAAGGCGAGCAGCACCAAACTGGCGATGACGTCGAAGGCGCGTTTGAAGGCACTCGACACCATGCGGCCCGAGGCAAAACCGTCCGAAAAGATCAGCCACGACGGATTGACCGAGCGGAGATCGATCCGCCCCGTCTCGCGCTCGAGGAAGCTGGAGATATTGGTAACGGCGACGCCCGTGGTGCGGACGCGCAGCAGGTCCTGCAACGGCAGCGCGTTGCGGCGTTCCTCCAGCGCCAGCACCACCTCGGCGACCTGATGGTCGAGGACGTGCGCGGCGAGATTGGGAATGGCGCCGCGCGGAATCGCGTCGGGCACCACCGTCTCGCCATCGCGCATCGCGATGAAGCCGGCGACGATGACGTTGGCGCCGGGCTGCTGCGCCAGTTCGCGGATCCGGTTCGCCTGCGCGCCCGCGCCGAGCACGAGGATGCGCCGCTTGAGCAGGTCTCCCCCCACGAGACGCCCGACGACGCCGCGTACGATTACGAGCAACACCGCCGCGATCAGCGTCGCATAGGCGAGGTTCGATCGCCACAGCGCGAGCGGCGGGATCAGGAAGAACAGAATCGACAGGCACGATACGCCGATGAGCAGCGCCACCGCCAGCCGTGCCGCCGCGAAGCGGAGCGACAGGAGCGAGGCGACGCCATAGGCGCCGACCGCGATCAGTGCGACCTGCAAGGCGAAGGCGAAGGACAGCAATTGCGGCAGGCGCGTCGTGATCGGATCGACATGCATGCCGATCTGATAGGCCCGCAGCACCCAGCCCAGTTCGCCGGCCAGCACCAGCAACAGCGCGTCGACCAGGCCGAGCAGCAGCACGACATGCGGCACGTAATGCTTGAACAGGCGGATCATGCCCGGCTCCTCCGACGCCGTCCTGTAAGCTTTTCCGACAGGCTGTCAGCGGGGTCGCAGAAAAATACGAAGAAAGCTTGAACAAGCGGCGAGGATTATCGTTACGTTTCCGGTCCCTTCCTAATTCAGGAAGGAGACGGCTGGGAGCTTCCTGACCTTTATGACGATCGTCCCTGTGATCCTCTCCGGAGGATCGGGCACCCGGCTGTGGCCCATGTCGAGCCCAGAAACGCCCAAGCAGCTGCTGCCGCTGACGGCGGACGAGACGATGCTACAGCTGACCGCACGACGGGCGCATGGCGAGGCGTTTGCGGCGCCGATCGTCGTGGCCAATGCGCGGCATGCCGATGCGATCGACGAACAGCTCGCCGCCGCCGACGCTAAGCCGCAGGCGGTGATCCTGGAACCGGTCGGCCGCAACACCGCGCCCGCGATCGCGCTGGCGGCGCTGGCGGCGGGGGCAGAGGACGCGCTGCTCGTCATGCCGTCCGATCACGTCATCGCCGATGTCGAGGCATTCCGTGCCGCGGTGGACGCCGCGATGCCGATGGTCGCGGATGGCTGGCTGGTGACGTTCGGGATCGCGCCCGATGCGCCCGAAACCGGCTATGGCTGGATCCAGGTGGGCGACCCACTGGCCGAAGGCGTGCATCGCGTCGCGCGCTTCGTCGAAAAGCCGCCGCGCGACCGTGCCGAGGCGATGCTGGCGGCGGGCGACCATGTGTGGAACGGCGGCATCTTCCTGTTCCGCGCCGACATGTTCCTGGGCGCGCTGGCGGCGCATGCCCCGGCGATCCTGACCGCCGCGCAGACGGCGATGCGGCAGGCCCGACGCGAGGGCGTGCGGATTTATCCGGATGCGGAGGCGTTCGGGGCGTCGCCGTCGGATTCGATCGACTATGCGGTGATGGAACGCGCCGATCGCGTCGCGGTGGTGCCGGTGGCGATGGGTTGGAGCGACGTCGGTAGCTGGGACGCGCTGCTCGCGATCAGCCCGTGCGACGAGCGGGGCAACCACCACCGCGGCGAGGTGCTGGCGATCGACACGAACAATTGCCTGATCCGATCAGACGGCGTCCGCATCTCGGCGGTGGGCGTCAGCGATCTGATCGTGGTGGCGTGCGGCAACGACGTGATGATCGTGCCGCGCGGTCGCAGCCAGGACGTCAAGAAACTGATCGAGGCGATGCAGAAGTAAGCGGCGCGCCGGGCCGTCAGGCGATGACGGCCCGGGCGAACAGCGCAGCGATCCCCGCCGCGCCGATCAGCAACTGGCGCAGCCGCAGCGCTGCGAAATAAGCGGGTGCGTTGCCGGCGATCGCGGCGCGGCGATCGAGAAAGCCCGCGGCGACATAGCCGACGAACAGCAGGAGCAGCGCCGTCGACGCCTGTTCGACGACCAGCGCCAGACCGGCGAGCGTAAAATAGGCGATGCAGGTCGCGATCTCGACCGGCTTCGACGCCCCCGGATTGCCGAAGCCGAAGCCGCGCCGCACCCCGGCGATGAAGGCGAGGATCAAAGCGCCCCAGATGATCCCGAGATGCGTCGCCCAGAAGGGCCAGGGCGGCGGCAGCAGCCATGCGCCGATCCCGGCAGCGACCAGCGGCAGCATCGGGCCGTAGCCGAGGATGGCACCGTCAGCGGGAATGTCGGTGCGGGTCGCGTCGTGGTTCATGGCCGGCGTAACGAGCGGGCGGCGATGGGGTTGCGGTGTCAGTCCCGGGCGAAGATTTCGGTGTGCGGGATGGTCAGGTCGAGCGCCGGCAGCATGACGTCGTGGGGCTGGGCGAACAGGTCGTCACGCCATGACTGGGGGCCGAGGCGCTGGACGACGCGGGCCGTTTCCGCTTCGGGATCGACGAAGACGATCGTGTCGAGCGACGGCAGGTGGCGATACTGGCCGAGTTTCGCGGTTTCGTCGAAGCGGCCGGTCGAGCCTGAACAGACTTCGATTATAACGATCGGGTTAGTGAGGACGCGCGGCACCTCACGACAGTGAGTAGCGGAGCTGTCGTAACAGACGCTGACATCCGGGTAGCGGACGTCGGTATCCGTGACACGGACGCCTGTGTCGAAACCGTAAGGCCGACGGTCGGTCCCACGAAGCTTGCTGTGCAAGTACGTCAGGACGTTGCTGCTGATCTTCGCTTGGGCGGGAGTGCGGTCGTTACGTCTGCGGAT
Source organism: Sphingomonas sp. NIC1 (assembly GCF_001638925.1). Lineage (NCBI taxonomy): Bacteria > Pseudomonadati > Pseudomonadota > Alphaproteobacteria > Sphingomonadales > Sphingomonadaceae > Sphingomonas > Sphingomonas sp. NIC1. The sequence continues at coordinate 1,994,920 of NZ_CP015521.1, read as the reverse complement.
GATGCCGTGGACCAATTCGCATTTGAGGTGTTCGGGGAAGCCGAACTGGGCAAACGCCCCGGCCGTGATCGGATCATAGGAGGATGCGTACTCCATAGCCCGAGCGTACCACCACTATGGGATCAAACAAAGGGCCGGGGGATTGCGCCCCCGGCCCCTGTTTTGCTTGGCGGACAGCGGCGGAGCCGCTGTCGTGACGTCGGACGGGATCGGCGTGGCCGACCCGCCGGCCGTTCTGATTTGGTCTTCGGGGCAGGACAGTGCCTGCCCCGATGCCAAATCAGAAGTCCATGCCGCCCATGCCGCCCATGCCGCCGCCGCCGGGCATGGCCGGAGCCTTGTCCTCGGGCAGTTCCGAGACGGTCGCCTCGGTGGTGATGAGCAGGCCGGCGACCGAGGCCGCGTTCTGCAGCGCGGTGCGGACGACCTTGGTCGGGTCGATCACGCCGGCGGCGACCAGGTTTTCATACTGGTCGGTCGCCGCGTTGAAGCCGAACGACGTGTCGGTCTGGTCGAGCAGCTTGCCCGAGACGACAGCGCCGTCATGGCCAGCGTTCTGCGCGATCTGACGCACCAGCGCGGTCAGCGACTTGCGGACGATGTCCACGCCGCGGGTCTGGTCTTCGTTGGCGCCGGTGACACCTTCGAGCACCTTCGTCGCGTACAGCAGCGCCGTACCACCGCCGGGGACGATGCCCTCTTCGACGGCCGCGCGGGTCGCGTGCAGCGCGTCGTCGACGCGGTCCTTGCGCTCCTTCACCTCGACTTCGGTCGCGCCGCCGACCTTGATCACGGCCACGCCGCCGGCGAGCTTGGCAAGACGCTCCTGGAGCTTCTCGCGGTCATAGTCGCTGGTGGTGTTCTCGATCTGCGCACGGATCGCCTCGGTGCGGCCCTTGATCGCATCGGCTTCACCCGCACCGTCGACGATGGTGGTGTTGTCCTTGTCGATCGTGACGCGCTTGGCGGTGCCGAGCATGCCGACGGTGACGCTCTCGAGCTTGATGCCGAGGTCTTCCGAGATCATCTCGCCCTTGGTCAGGATCGCGATGTCTTCCAGCATCGCCTTGCGACGATCGCCGAAGCCCGGTGCCTTGACCGCTGCGACCTTCAGGCCGCCACGCAGCTTGTTGACGACGAGCGTGGCCAGCGCCTCACCCTCGATGTCCTCGGCGATGATCAGGAGCGGACGACCCGACTGGACGACGGCTTCCAGGATCGGGAGCATCGCCTGCAGGTTCGACAGCTTCTTCTCGTGGATCAGGATGTACGGGTCGTTCAGTTCGACCGTCATCTTTTCCGGGTTGGTGATGAAGTAGGGCGACAGATAGCCGCGGTCGAACTGCATGCCTTCGACGACGTCCAGCTCGAATTCGAGGCCCTTGGCCTCTTCGACGGTGATGACGCCTTCCTTGCCGACCTTCTCCATCGCTTCCGCGATCTTCTCGCCGACTTCCTTGTCGCCATTGGCCGAGATGATGCCGACCTGCGCGACTTCCGACGAGCCCGAGACGGGCTTCGAGCGCGACTTCACGTCCTCTACCACCTTGGCGACGGCGATGTCGATGCCGCGCTTCAGGTCCATCGGGTTCATGCCGGCGGCCACCGACTTCATGCCTTCGCGCACGATCGCCTGGGCGAGCACGGTCGCGGTGGTGGTGCCGTCACCGGCGATGTCGTTGGTCTTCGAGGCCACTTCGCGCACCATCTGCGCGCCCATGTTCTCGAACTTGTCCTTGAGCTCGATTTCCTTAGCGACCGACACACCGTCCTTGGTGATGCGGGGCGCGCCGAAGCTCTTGTCGATCACGACGTTGCGGCCCTTCGGCCCCAGCGTGACCTTCACCGCGTCGGCGAGGATGTCGACGCCGCGCAGAATGCGTTCACGCGCGTCGCGGCCGAATTTTACGTCCTTGGCTGCCATGGTGGCTACCCTTTCGAAAATTGGAAGTTGTGGAAGTGGACAGTACGTCAGGGCCAAAAACGGCCCTGCACGTCACAATCAGCCGACAATCCCGAGGATGTCGCTTTCCTTCATGATCAGCAGGTCTTCGCCGTTGACCTTCACCTCGGTGCCCGACCACTTGCCGAACAGGATGCGGTCGCCAGCCTTGACGTCGAGCGGCGTGACCTTGCCGTCTTCGGCCTTCAGCCCGGTGCCGGCGGCGACGACCTCGCCCTCCTGCGGCTTTTCCTTGGCGGTGTCGGGGATGATGATCCCGCCAGCCGTCTTCTCTTCCGCCTCGACACGGCGGACGAGGACGCGGTCATGCAACGGACGAAAGTTCATTGCGAAGTCCCTCTTTTCAGTCAGTGTTACAAAAATCTGGCACTCACGATGCGCGAGTGCCAACGGCCGGGATATGTGTCGCGGGCCGGGGACCGTCAAGAGATCGGCGGGGCGGGAACCGAAGAAAGTCGTCGACGTTTTGGCGCGGCTCGTCGCGCTGGCCCCAAAAGCGGCGCTACAGTAACGCGGTTTGCACTGCTCTCCGGGCTTCGTGCCCGTTGGATGTTCGATCCTGACCTGACGGCTTCGCTACCGCTTCCAGCGGGCAGGACAGCAACAAAAAGTGATCGATCCGCGGCGGCCGGACAACATGCAGCGATGCGGGGTCATGACGGATCTTGTCGCGTAATTGCATAAGCAATCGGCCGAGCACATTGCGCCCCTCCAGCGCCTCGGACGTCCGGGGTTTCGCACCCCAGAACTCGTCCTTGCGCGAATCCTCGACAATCGGGCGATCCCCCGTGTCCAGCAGCAACGTGGAGAACGTCCGCCAGTTCGACGCCAGTTTGACCCGCAAGCACCATTTCATGATGGGCACCCGCACCTCGTCCCAGTCGGTACGCGACTGGGCACGAAAAGGCTTGGCTTTCATCTTCGCCGTCATCGGGCTGTGCTCGTTGATGATCATCCGCTGCACCTCCGGCAGATGGGGAAAACGACAGGCCTGATACAGCGCCTCCGCGGTGCGGATGCGATGCCCCATCAGGACGATCGGATAGCCCGGCGCCATGTTTGACAGGCCGCCGAAAGCGTCGCCCGTGCGGCGAAAAGCGACCACCTCCGATCGTCGATAGATTCGCGACTCCGGTTCGCCCATCACCCTCAATTCGTCTTGCGTGGGAACAGGGGATACCATGGATTGCCCGCCCACAAAACAAGCGGCGCATTGTTCGCAATGTTGCGATAGGTGACGAACATCGTTCCGAACCCGGGAGTGTGGAGCCATGTACTGCCCAGAGGGCGCATCTGCGGCCCCAAGAGAGGGCAACGCCGCCTAACGGCGATGCCCGATTTCAAAAACTCCTGCTCGATCACATCGCGCGCATCGGCGGAGGAAAAAAGCCCGAGCGAGCCGACGTGATTGCCTGAGCGTAGAACCGGAGGATAATCCAAGTCGGCGATGTAGGCCTCCGCCTCTGTCGGGATCGCCTTCGGCCGCAATACGTCCGACGTATCCGTGTATGCCCTCCTGTCCTCGATCCGCATGGAATGCCACCACGTCACATTGATCGTCTTGCCGACCTGCTTTGCGGTCTCGCCAATTTGCGTATCGGCATAATAGCTTCCGCCAGTGTGGCTTGCCATAACGACGATGGCGACCTCGGCCTTTTGGGGGGCGTGCTCCTCGACCCACCGCTTCAGATCGCTTTTGATCCGCCCACCGGAAAAGACGCCGTCGTCCAGGTATAGGTATAGTTGCGGATCGGCCCCACATTGCGCCGTTTTGAAGCCAAATGCCTGATGAAGGACGTCGTCCATCAACGACAGCATATCCCGTTGACTGTTGCCAGATCGTTGGAGGCGCAGGAAACTCACGCCTTTCCAAAACGACGCCGGATCGTCGCCGGCCAGCTTATCGCTTGTGGCGACCTGCGTTAGAAAGCCCTGCACATCAGCCTTGCTGACATACGCCTTGCCTAGGATATGAACCATTTCGCGCAGGACGTGTTCGCGGTTCGCCTCACTAAGCTGCCGCGCCCAGCGATCCACATGATCCGCCGTCGGCCTTGGCACTTCGCCCTGACGGTAATCCGCGATGATCGTGGCGATGTCGTCTCTCGGATCGTTCGGCATCTGTAACCCTTCATGTCTCGATGGGTTACAGTGTCGTACGATCGCGACACTGGCATCGCGATCTGCATCCGATTTGGCGGGAATGCCCTGCTAACCTTCCCTTCGCCCCCGCCCCGTCCGAAACGATCCGAATCCGATGGCGGTGCAGTCTGCGCGCGGCGTGCGACGGCATGATGACACGCTACGACAATCCGGCCGCAATCCGCGCCTGCGAGCGATTTCAGCGACTTGCTAGTGGGGCAACATGACAAGGATGATATGTTGTCTCTCATTCAGCTTTTAGACAGGTTCGCTCGTGTCGGGACGGGGCGGGATGAGACACACGCGACCCTGCCAGCGCCGGCCGCAGCCGGGCGTGCTGATGCTTGCGCTGCTGGCGTTGTGCGCGCTGCTGGGCGGCGGGGGCATCGCGCAGGCGCACGTGCATCCGCTGCATCCCACCGCCCGCGACGGCACGGACCGGTCGACGACGCTGGCGACCGCGGACGCGGATTGCGCGCTCTGTTATGCGCGCGCGGCGTTCGAACCGCTGCTGCCCGATGCGGTGCCGACGGCGATCGCGGCGGTGCCCGCGGCGGCGATCCGGCCCGTCCACGCCGTCGCCGCTTATCCCCTGCCCGCGCCGCGCGGCCATGGCTGGCGTAGTCGCGCGCCCCCGATCGACTCTCCGCTCTGATCCCTCCCCCCTCGCGCGTCGCCGATTGCGGCCGATGCGCGCCTGTGCCCGATTTCCCGGAGACGTTGATGCGTTCTTTCCTGTTCCTCGGCGCGGCCAGCGCCGCGCTGTTCCCCGCCTGCGCGCTCGCCCAGACCGCCGCGCCCGCCACTCAGACGGCCGACACCGGCCGCGACATCATCGTGACCGCCAGCCCGATCCAGCACGATCGCGACGATACGCCCGCCATCTCTGCCAAGGTGGATGCCGAGGACATCCTGAAGGCCGGCGGCGCGAGCATTTCCGATGCGCTGGCCAAGGTGCCCGGCATCGCCGCGACAGGCTTCGCGACCGGCGCCAGCCGCCCGATCATCCGCGGCATGGATGCGACGCGCGTGCGCATCCTGGAAGATGGCCTCAGCTCCTCCGACGTGTCCGACATCGGCCCCGACCATGGCATGCCGATCGATCCGCTCTCCGCGCGCAGCATCGAGGTGGTGCGTGGTGCGGGCACGCTGCGCTATGGCAGCCAGGCGATCGGCGGCGTCGTCAACGTGCTGAACGATCGTGTGCCAATGCACCTGTCCGACCGGCCGTTCTCGGGTGAGGTCAACGGCACCTATGGCACCGTGTCCAACCTGTATCAGGGCGCCGCGCTGGTCGATGCGACGGTCGGCGACCTGGCGCTGCACGCCGATGGCTTCGGCCGGCACGAGGGCAATTACGACACCCCGCTCGGCGTCCAGCAGAACAGCTTCTTCAAGGGCTTCGGCGGATCGGTCGGCGGGTCGTATTTCTTCGGGAGCAACAAGGACAGCCACGTCGGCGCGGCGATCACGCAATATGACGCGCAATACGGCATCCCCAGCGACACCACCTATATCGACATGCGCCAGACCAAGGTGATGACGCGATCGTCGTTCGCGCTGGGATCGGGCCTGCTCAAGTCGCTGAGCCTGGATGGCAGCTACGCCAATTACAGCCACGACGAAAAGGAACCGGACGGCACGATCGACACGACGTTCCGCAACAAGGAATACAATGCGCGCGCCGAGCTGCTGACCAACCGGATCGGCTTCATCGACAACACCGCGCTGGGCGTCGAATATCAGCACCGCAACTTCTCGGCGGTGGGCGACGACAGCTCGTACCTGTTCCCCGCGACGATGGAGAGCATCGCGGGATATGTCTTTACCGACACGAAGATCGCCGGGCCGCTGCATGTCGAGGCATCGGGCCGGATCGAGCAGGTGCATCTGACCGGCACGCCCGCGTCGAACGTCGCCGCCGCGCCGCGCTACACGCCGCTGAGCGGTGCGATCGGCGCGCTGTACACGGTCAGTCCCGCGGTGAAGCTGGGCGTCACCTTCTCCAGCACCGGCCGCGCACCGGCGCTGACCGAATTGTTCGCGCGCGGCGGGCATGACGGGCCGAACACGTTCGAGACGGGCGATCCGCGGCTGAAGATCGAGCGCGCCAATTCGCTGGAGGGCACGCTGCGCATCCGGTCGGGCAAGTTCCGCTTCGACGGCAGCGTCTACAGTTCGTGGTTCAAGAACTATATCTACGGCGACCTGACCGGCCTGTACTGCACCGACGACGGCGCGTGCCAGGCGACGCAGGACGACGACCACGACCTGCGCGAGCTGAACTACCGCCAGCAGGGCGCGCATTTCCGCGGGTTCGAGGGCGAGGCGAGCTACGACCTCGTCCACACGTCGCACGGCGTATACCGGTTCAACGTGCTCGCGGACTATACGCGCGCGACGCTGGACGATGGCAACAACGTGCCGCGCATCCCGCCCTATCGCATCGGCGGCGGGCTGAACTGGACCGGCGACCGGCTGGATGCGGGGTTCAACCTGATCTACGCCGGCAAACAGGACAAGGCGGGCCTGTTCGATACGCCGACGCCGGGTTACGTGGCGCTCGACGGCCAGCTGGCGGTGCGGCCGTTCGCCTCGCATCCCAATATGGAGATCGCGCTGGTCGGCCAGAACCTGACCAACGACACGCAGCGGCTGAGCACCGCGCTGAACAAGGACCTGGTGGTGATGCCGGGCCGCCGCCTGATGGCGACGCTGCGCATCGCGACCAACTAAAGGCAAAGGGGGAGCCGGCCGCAGGGGCTGGCTCCCAAAGCCCTTATCCGTCGATATGCAGCGCGGTGCGCAGGAAGGCGTCGCTCTTGCCGAGCATGTCGGTGCGCACGTCGCTATCGTCGAGCTGGTGGGTGAGGCCCTTATATTCGACGAAGGTCACGGGCTTGCCCGCCCCGCGCAGCTTGCTGGCCATCAGGCGCGATTCGCCGATGCCGACATTCTGGTCGAGGTCGCCGTGGAACAGCAGCACCGGCGCGGCGATACGATCGACGTTCTGCGCGGGCGAGCCGTCACGGATATGGGCGCCATGGCCGATGAAGCCGTCGACCAGTTCGAAATTGGTGAAGTTGCGATGTTCGCCGCGCAAGGTTTCGAGGTCGGTGACCGGCGCGATCGCGACGATCGCCTTGAACAATGCCGGGTCGAGCACCGCCGATTGCAGCGCCGCATAGCCGCCGTAGGACCAGCCGACGATCGCGAGCTTGTCGGGCGCGGCGATGCCCTGCGACACCAGATACCGGCCGGCATCGTTGACGTCGCCGATCGCGGTGCGCCACGACTGGAAGCCGTTCTTCTGAAACCACGCCGCGCCATAGCCGGTCGAGCCGCGGAAATTGGGCTGAAGCACCGCATAGCCGCGCGCCGCGAAGAACTGCGGCAACCAGTCGAAGCCCCATTCGTCGCGATCGCCGGGGCCGCCGTGCGGCAGGACGATCGCGGGCAGCCCCTTGCCACTGCTGCCGGCGGGCAGCGTGAGATAGGCGGGGATCATCGTGCCGTCCGCGGCCTTGAAGCTGATCGGCTTGACGCTGGCGAGCGTACGACCGCCAAGCGGCGGGCGCACCGACAGGATCGGCGACAGCTTCTTCGCAGTCCGATCGAACAGATAGAAGCTGCCGGGATCGACATCGCTGCCGGCGAACAGCACCAGCTTCTGTTCGTCGGCGCTGGCATCGACGATGCTGACGATCGGCTGTTTTGGCAAGGCACGGCCGAGCGAGGCGGCAAGCGCCTTCAGCGCGGGATCGAAGATCACGCGTTCGCGCCGGTCGGTCGCGAAGCTGGCGCCCACGACGCGCTGCTGGCGGCCGATACGGATCAGCGAATCGACGTCGACATCGGGGCGATCGAGCACCAGTTCACGCTTCAGGCTGCCGTCGAGCGCGACCCGGTACAGTGCCTGCCGTCCGCCGTGATCGTCGAAGCCATAGGCGACATTGGCGTCGCGATCGACGGCATAGGGATCGAAGCCGTGCGATACCCCGCCATCGTCGCTGACCACGGACAGCGGCTGCCAGCTGCGATCGCCCGCCTTGCGGTACATATAGGTCGTGCGGCCGCGCAGCATGCCGCTGTCGCTGGCGGCAGTGATGCCCATGATGCGGACGGTGCCGTGGCCGTCGGTGATATATTCACTGGCGCGGCCGCTGGGCCGTTCGACCTGCTGACGGCGCAGCGTCGTCGTATCGACGCGCTCGACGCCCAGGCCCGACGCGGTGGACGCGGTGATCGAGCCGGTGGTCATCTGCGCACCATAATCGCGCGTCATCAGCACCGAACCGCCCTTCGCATCACTGCCCGCCGCGTCATCGGCGAGGAAATCGATGATGCCGCCGCCGAACTGGCCGAAGCCGTCGATGCGGTCGCGCGTCTCGCCCGACAGGGGCTTCATGTCGCTGCCGTCGGCGTTGAGCGTCAGCACGCGGCTGTAGCCCAGACGCATGCCGTTGGTCGTCATCAGCGTCGAGATGTTGCAGACGAGCCGCGTCGCGGTCGACCAGCTGCACCCCGTCAGCTGATCGGGCCGGCCGCTGGAGGTGAGGATCGGTCGGGGCGTTGCGTCGCCGGTAAGATCGGCGACGTACAGCGCGGTGCCCGCCCCCGCCGCGGCGCGAACCATCGCGAGCCGCTTGCCGTCGGGGGAAATGCTGACCTGCCGGACGTCCTCACGCGCACCAAAGGCGCGCGCATCGACGGCACCGGCCCCGGTCTGCGCGCGCAAGGCGCCCGCCCCGCCGATCGCCAACGCCAACACCGCCACGCCGCCCAGCACGATACGCATACATCTTCCCCCCAATACTTGCGCCCGACGCCGTTTTCGCGGTGCGCGGCGGCAGGTTAGGCGAGACGCGATCGTTCTGCCAGTGGCATCCCGTTGCAGCGGCGCGCCGCAATGCTAGGCTCGCAAAAAATATCGGGGGATAAGTATGATGATCGGACTGGTCGCGCTGGCGTTACAGGCCGCCGCACCTTCGGGCGGCAGTATAGATGCGGCAGGCAAGTGGGGCGTGGACTATAGCCCCGAACAGTGCATCATCAACCGGCAGTTCGGGTCCGGCCCGGTCAAGTCGTTCCTTGCCGTCGATGCAGATCCGATGACCGGCACCGGCTATCTCGTCCTGCTCATTCCCGGCGTTGCGACGAAGGGGACTTTCGGCACTGCCACAATGACCGTCGCCCCGGGCGGCGCGACGCTGCGGCCGATATGGTTCGCCCGCAGATCGAAGGACGCGCGGGCGGCGATCGAGATCTGGGTCGGCCAGGACGGCTGGGCCGCGATTACGGCGGGCGACACGCTGACGATCAAGGGGCCGTTCGCGTCGCCCGTATCCGTGCCGATCCATGGGATCGACAAGGCGATCGCGGCTGCCAAGACGTGCGGCCGGACGCTGCTGCAATCCTGGGGCGCGGACCCCGATGCGATGATCGACACCTCCGGTCCGAATAACGCCGGTAGCTGGGTCAGCTATTCGGACTATCCGGCTGAAGCGCTGCGCAATGGCGAATCGGGCACGGTGAAGATCCTGCTGACGATCGATCCCAAGGGGCGGCCACGCGACTGCAAGGTGGTGGTCAGTTCGCGTTCGCCGTTGCTCGATGCGACGACGTGCCGGATCATGACGGCGCGCGCGAAGTTCGAACCCTCGTCGCGAGAGACGCGCTACGTGTTTAAGCGCACCGACTGGAGGGTGCCATGATGACGGCGGGGGCCCCGGCTGGCGCGATCATCGCCCTCGCCTTGCAAGCCGCGACTCCGGCGGCGCATGTCGATCGATCGGCGGCGAAATGGGGCGTCGAATATGCACCGAACCAGTGCATCATCAACCGGGCGTTCGGGGATGGGCCGAAGCCTGCGATTTTGGCGATCGACGTCGATCCCGTGTACGGCGGCGGTGACCTCGTCCTGTTGACGGCGACACCCGTGTATCGGGGTAAGTCCGGCGTCGCTACCATCACGCTTGCGCCGACGGGACCGTCGCTGCGAGCGTCGTGGATCGCTGCGCCGACGCAGCAGGGCGGCTATGCGCTGCGCCTGTTGCTGGAGCCGGAAAAATGGCAGCAGATCAGGACGGCCAAGCAGCTGTCGATCGACGCTGGAGCAATTTTTCCGGTGTCCGTGCCGGTCGAGGGTATCGACAAAGCCTTCGCCGCCGCGAAGGCGTGCGGCCGCGACCTGCTCAAGTCCTGGGGGGCCGATCCCGATGCCATGATCGACACGGGAGGTCAGCTCAACCGCGACTGGATACAGGTTGCCGATTACCCGGCAGACGCCTTCCGTAGCGGTCAGCAGGGCATTGTGCGCATTCTGGTGACGGTCGATGCGACCGGCAGGCCGACCGCCTGCAAGGTCGCAAGAAGCTCTGGTGTGCCGTCGTTGGACGCAGCGACATGCACCGCCATGATGACCCGTGGCCGGTTTTCGCCATCGGACAGGAAAGTCCGCTATTTTTATCAGAAGACGAACTGGATCAATCCGAACTGACGAACCAGATCCCACATCCGTATTACCAGCCCAATACGCCCCGTTGCGCGGCGCCTTCGCCTGCTCTAGCGCTAGAGGCAACGATAAGGAGCATCGCGTGAAGCTGGTTCGGGGCGCATGGAAGCTGCTGGTGGCGATCAAGGACGGGTTGGTCCTGATCGCGATGCTGTTGTTCTTCGGTCTGCTGTTCGCGGCGCTGAGCGCACGGCCGGGAATGAAGGCGATCAGCCCGGGGGCGCTGGTGCTCGACCTCAACGGCACGATTGTCGAACAGCCCGAGGAACAGGCGCCGTTCGCGATGCTGTCGGGCCAGCAGGGGCCGCGCCAGTATCGCGCGCGCGACGTGCTGCGCGCGATCGATGAGGCGCGGACTGACGACCGGGTGAAGGCGCTGGTGCTCGACCTCGATCGCTTCGGCGGCGGCTATCCGGCGACGCTGAACGAGGTGGCCGACGCGATCCGCAAGTTCCGCGACACGAAGAAGCCGGTGCTGGCCTATGCCACCGCCTATACCGATGCGGGCTATCGCCTTGCCGCCAACGCCAGCGAAATCTGGGTCAACCCGCTGGGCGGCACGATCTTCATGGGTCCGGGCGGCAACCAGCTGTATTACAAGGGACTGATCGACAAGCTGGGCGTCACCACGCACGTCTATCGCGTCGGCAAGTTCAAGAGCTTCGTCGAGCCCTATACGCGCACCGACCAGAGCCCGGAGGCGCGCGAGGCGAGCCAGGCGCTGCTGGGGTCGATCTTTAGCCAGTGGAAGGAGGCGATCGCCAAGGCCCGGCCGAAGGCGCAGGTGGCGCAGTTCCTCGCCAGCCCGGACACATTGATCGTCGCGGCGGGCGGTGACATCGCGCAGGCGAACAAGGCGGCGGGCATCGTCGACACGCTGGGCGATCGCACCGCCTTCGGTGCGCGCGTCGCGGCCATCGTCGGCGGCGATGCCAAGAAGGCGGCGGGCTATTACAACCGCATCGGCTATGACAGCTGGGTCGCGGCGCATCCGCTGTCCAAGACCGGCGATGCGATCGGCGTCATCACGATCGCGGGCGATATCGTCGACGGCGAAGGCGGCCCGGGCAGCGCGCATGGCGACACGATCGCCAAGCTGATCCTGAACGGCCTCGCCAAGAAGGACCTGAAGGCGCTGGTGGTGCGCGTCGATTCGCCGGGCGGATCGGTGATGGCGTCGGAACGCATCCGCCTCGCGATCCTACAGGCCAAGCAGAAGGGGCTGCCGATCGTCGTGTCGATGGGCGGGCTGGCGGCATCGGGCGGCTATTGGGTGTCGACGCCGGGTGACGTGATCTTCGCCGAACCGTCGACGATCACCGGATCGATCGGCATCTTCGGCATCATCCCGACGTTCGAAAAGACGCTGGCCAAGATCGGCGTCACGACCGATGGCGTGAAGACGACGCCGCTGTCGGGCCAGCCCGACGTGTTTGCCGGCACCACACCTGAGCTCGACACGATCCTGCAGGCGGGGATCGAGAACGGCTATCGCCAGTTCCTGACCCGCGTCGCGCAGTCGCGCCACATGACCGTCGATCAGGTCAATGCGATCGCGCAGGGACGCGTGTGGGACGGCGGCACCGCGCGGCAAATCAAGCTGGTCGATCGCTTCGGCGGGCTGGACGATGCGGTGGCGGAAGCCGCCAAGCGCGCGAAGCTGGACCCGGCCAAGGTCCACGCCGAATATCTGGAGAAGGAACCGAGCGCCGCCGCACAATTCGCCGCCGCGCTGGCCAGCCGCAAGGACGACGACGATGCGGCGAGCCCGTCGGCGGACGTGTTCGGGCGGATCGCGGCCGAACGCCGCGGCCTCGTCGCGCAGGCGGTGGGCGACGTCAGCCGCCTCGCGCGCAGCGGATCGGTGCAGGCGCGCTGCCTGGAATGCGGCGGCATCGGGCCGAGCGCGACCGCCGACAGCGACGCCAGGCTGTTCGACCTGGTGCTGGCGAAGCTGGGCTTCGGCGCATGATCGGGGTGCGCGCCGCGACGCCGGAGGATGCCGGCGCGATCGCCGCCATCTATGCGCCGCACGTGCTCGCGGGGACGGTGTCGTTCGAGACGGAGGCGCCGGACGCGCGCGCGATGCGGACGCGGATGGCGTCGTCGCAGGGGCTCTACCCCTGGATGGTCGCGACCAACGGCGCGGAGACGGGCGGCGTGCTCGGCTATGCCTATGCGACGCGCTTTTCGGAGCGCGAGGCGTATCGCTGGGCGGTGGAGACGACGATCTACGTCGCCGATGTCGCGCAGCGGCAGGGCGTCGGGCGGCTGCTGTACGAAGCGTTGATCGACACGCTGCGCGCGCAGGGCTTTACCCAGGCGATCGGGCGGATCGCATTGCCCAACAATGAGTCGATCAAGCTGCACGAGACGGTCGGCTTTCGCCGCGCTGGCGTGTTCCGCGAGATCGGCTACAAACAGGGCCAGTGGATCGACGTGGGCTATTGGCAATGCGAGCTGGCCGACCCCGCCAGCCCGCCTGCCGAGCCGAAGCGGTTCGCGGATGTGGGTGTCGTAAGGGTCTGAGGCGATGCGTCGGTATGCTGCGGTCGTGCTTGTGTTGGGCGTGGCGGCGGCACCGGCCGCGGCACAGGATCGACGAACCGTGGTGGAGCCGCAGCTGCCCACCGCCGCCTGCGCCACACTGTCCCCCACCTCCGGCGATCGGAGCCGCGAGATCGAGGTGGCGTTGCGGCGGTGTCCCGGAGCCGCGGTGCGGCTCGGCCCCGGTCTGTACGAGAGCGGGCCGATCGAGATGCCGTCGCGCGTGACCCTGTGGCTGGACCCCGGTGCGACGCTGCGCGCCATCCCCGATCCGCGGCGCTTCGATGCCGGACAGGGATTGTGCGGGACGATCGATGCCAAGGGCCATGGCTGTCGCCCGCTGATCCACTTCTCCGATGCCACGGATGCGGCGATCATGGGGGCGGGCACGATCGACGGCGCGGGCGGTGCGGCGATGGCGGGCGGCACCGAGACGTGGTGGCAGCTCGCACGCCGGGCGCAGCGCGAGGGCGGCAAGCAGAACGTGCCGCGGCTGGTGACGGTGGATGGCGGACGCAATTTGGTGCTCTACGCCACGCACTTCGCCAATGCGGCGAATTTCCACGTCGCGGTCAATCACGTGCGGGGCTTCACCGCTTGGGGCGTGACGATCGATGCGCCGGCCGATGCGCGCAACACCGACGGAATCGATCCGGGCGCGAGCGAGGACGTGACGATCGCACACAGCCGCTTCAGCACCGGCGACGACGATATCGCGATCAAGGCCGGCAACGGCGGCGGCGTGCGCTACGTCTCGATCCTCGACAGCCACGTCCACGCCGGGCACGGCGTGTCGATCGGCAGCGAGACGGTGAGCGGCGTGTCCGACGTGCTGGTGCGCGGGCTGACCTTCGACGGCACGACATCGGGCCTGCGGATCAAGAGCGACCCAAGCCGCGGCGGGCTGGTGCAGCGCATACGCTATCAGGACATCTGCCTGCGCGGCGTGGCGCGGCCGATCGATTTCGACACGCGCTACGATCCCAAGGCGCAGGGCGGATCGATCCCCGTCTATCGCGACATCGTGCTGGCGAATGTGCAGGGCGACGGCGGGCAGTTGATCGCGCGCGGCTATGACGCGCGGCACGCGTTGGACGTGACGCTGGATGGCGTGCGCTTTCCCGCCGGCACGCCGTGGCAGGTCGCCAATGCGACGCTGCATATCGGACCGGGCGGCGCGACGCCGCTACCGCCGGGCGTAACCGGCCCCGCCGCCACGGTCGGAACAGCGTGCGCGGGGGCGGAGCAATGATACTGGCCATGCTGCTGGGTGCGGCGCAAGCGGCCGCGCCGCAGCCGTTGCTCGATTGCGGGCAGATCGAGCGGGCCGCCATGACGTCCCGCGAGGAAGGCGTTCCCGAACCCAAGCATGCCACCGATGTTCAGTTGATGGCGAGCCATTCGCTCTGCCATGGATGGGAGATCATCGACATGTGGCGGAGCGGGTACGCCGCATCAGGTGTGTGGCGGGCACGGCGCAAGGTGATGGACCCGCTGGGTCGTCTGACCGTAACGACGACCGATGCCGCCGCCTGTCCGGCGTTGATCAGCGTGCTGAAAAATTTGAACGACGTACCCACCGCCCTTTCGGTGATTCCGGCCACCGCTCCTGCCCATTCACTATGGCCGCCGGTCGTCTGGACAGACGGGACGGGGTACACTCTAAAGCTCTTCTCCAGCGATCAGCCCGACGGGTCGAGTGCAAGCATCACTGTGTCCAGTAACGACGGCGCGCTGGCGCACTGGGCCGAGGCCAGCATGAAGCAGCTGGAGCCCTGCTGGCGCCCCGCCGCCTGACCGTACGTCAGGATGCCCCGTCCAGATAGTCGCGCAGCGCCAGCCAGTGGTTGGCGCCTGCTTCCACCAGCACCACCGCGCTCGGCCTGGCATTCGCATCGATCAGGCGGGCGAGATTGCGGGTGCGCGCAATGCTTTCGAACTTGACGATCGCGCTCGCCGGGCCGGTGCCGCAGGGCGTGCCGGCCATCGGGTCGAGGCGGGCGCCATAAGCACCGCGATACCAGGCGGCGAAATCGAAGTCCGTGGGTTGGCGCAGGTGCGGGATCGACCGTATTTCGTCGGCAAGGCGATTGGCGGGGACCGGGCCGAAGGGATCGACATGCGCGCGCAGCAGATGCGCGCCGAGCGCGTCGCGCATGTCGTAGCCGGCGTCGATATCGGCCCGATATTCGTCGCGGGGGCTCATATCCCAGCCGGAAAACGCCGTCTTCGCGTCGGTCGCGAGCTTCACCGCGTAGAGATTCTCCTGGATATGGCCGTGCGCAAACTGGTCGGCGGCGCGCTGCGACAGAAAGGCGCGATAGGCGGGGTCGGCGCTCTTGTCCGCCGAGGCGCCCTCGACCAGCACGATCGTCGGGTGGGCGCGATCGAATGCCGCTTTGATCGCCTGCGCGGAGGGCGATTGCGCGTCATGTTCATGCGCGACCGCGACGAAGACGATCGTGGCGCCGTTGCGGCGATGATAGACCTGCGTGGCGGGCACGGCGATATCGGCGCGCGCGGCGCACAGGTCGCCAACCGGATCGCGCGACGTCTGGCCGGTCGCCGGAGATGCCGCGAGCGTGAGAAGGGCGAGAAAACTACCGATCGTCGTACGCATGACCGTCTCCAGCCGCCGTATGCGGGTGGCGTCAGGATGCGCGCGGTTGGTGGCGGATTCGTGTCGGATCGACGGCAGACCGCCCTTACCCCCGCCCGCGATAGGCGGGGAGCGCGAGGTGGTAGCGGATCGCGAAGGCGCGCAGCGTGAAGCCGGCGGCGGCGGCGATGATCGCGGCGGGGGCGCCGGCGAGGCCGACGAGGCCCAGCGCGACGTAGAGGCCCGAGGCCAGCGCCGCGGCGGTGACGTACAGTTCAGGGCGCATCAGGATCGACGGTTCGCCCGCCAGCACGTCGCGGATGATGCCACCGACACAGGCGGTTACCACGCCCATCAGCGCGGCGGGCAGCGGCGGGATGCCATAGCCCAGCGCCTTGGCCGCGCCGTAGACCGCATAGGCCGCAAGCCCGATCGCGTCGAACCAGGCAAGCGCCTCGTCCCGCCACCAGCGTTCGGGCGTCACCCAGATCGCCGCGGCCATCGCGAGGCATACGGTCGCCGCGCGCGGATCGTGGACCCAGAAGACCGGCGCACCGATCAGCAGGTCGCGCACCGTCCCCCCGCCGACGCCGGTGATCAGCGCGAAGAAGGCCAGCGTCACCGCGGTCTGCCCGCGCTTCGCCGCGGCAAGCGCGCCCGAGGCGGCGAACACGGCGAGGCCTGCGACATCGAACCAGGGTGCGAAGGCAGGCAGGATCAGGTCGGCGGACAATTCGCCATGGGGCAAGGGCGGCAGCATCGTCGGCGACCCTAGGCGAAGCGGCGGCGCGATTGAACGGGTTGCGTGACGCGATCGCTGGATGGGGTCAGAAGCGCCGGCCGAACGAGACGTTGACCACGGGGTTGATCGGGCCATTGCCCACGCCGCCGCGCTCGCCCGCGGTCGGGCGGGTCAGGCGACCGCCGATCTCATAGGCGCGGCCCTTCATGGCGCCGACCTCCAGCCCGATCGTGGTGTCGGCGAGCATCGTGCCGGTATAGCCGAAGGTCAGCGCCGGGGTGCGGCGCAGGCCGATGCGGCCGCCACCGGCGCCCAGCGTCGGGCGCTGCGACAGCATCAGCGGGCGGTTGCCGACCTGCTCGCCGGCCCGCACGTCGTACAGACGGCCCCCGGCGGACAGGTGGAAGCCACTGTCGGCGAAGGGATAATATTCGACCATCGAACTCGCGAGACGCTGATGCACGCGCTCATTGGGGCCCGCGCTGGTCGTCATCGTCGCGACCCGTAGCCGCAGCCGCGCGGTGAGCGGCGTCGTGCGATCGAGCGTACCGCCGAGCGCGATCGGCGCGAGCAGCGGCGTTCGCTGTGCCGCCATCGGCGCGGGCGCGGTCAGGATCGCAAGCGGCGCGACCTGCGCCTGTGCCCCCGTGGCCGTCGCCGCGGCCAGCCCTGCCATCATCCACCCCGACCGACGCATAAGCCCCCGTTGCAGCGTGCGTATCTGTCTGCCGTCGTTCCCGCGACGTATCCGCTGCACGACATAGACGACGCGGTATCAATCAAGGCACAATTGCGGCAGCGCTGGCCTGCGACGAGCCGGTGGATTCCATCGCCAAAGTGCGAAAACCTCGGAACGGCTGGTCAATCGCGCGCCATATGGCTAAGGCCGCGGCCTCCATTCCCTTTGTAGAAAACAGAGCACGACCCATGGGTTTCCGCTGCGGCATCGTTGGCCTGCCCAACGTCGGCAAGTCCACGCTTTTCAACGCACTGACCGAAACGGCAGCGGCGCAAGCGGCCAATTATCCGTTCTGCACGATCGAACCCAATGTCGGTAACGTCGCGGTGCCCGACCCGCGGCTGTACAAGCTCGCCGAGATCGCCGGCTCGGCGAAGATCATCGAGACGCAGCTCGCCTTCGTCGACATCGCCGGCCTGGTCCGCGGTGCGTCGAAGGGCGAAGGGCTGGGCAACCAATTCCTGGGCAACATCCGCGAGGTGGACGCGATCGTCCATGTGTTGCGCTGCTTCACCGATGGCGACGTGACGCACGTCGAAGGCAAGGTCGATCCGATCGCGGACGCCGAAACGGTCGAAACCGAGCTGATGCTATCCGACCTCGAAAGCCTGGAAAAGCGCGTCCCCAACCTCATCAAGAAGGGGCAGCAGGGCGACAAGGAGGCCAAGATCGGCGCGGCTGTGCTGGGCCAGGCGCTCGAGCTGCTGCGCGACGGCAAGCCCGCGCGCCTGACGCAGCCCAAGGATGCCGAAGAGGCACGCGTCTTCGCGCAGGCGCAGCTGATCACGGCGAAGCCCGTCCTCTACGTCTGCAACGTCGACGAAGCCGATGCGGCGAACGGCAATGCGCTGTCGGCCAAGGTGTTCGAAAAGGCGAAGGCCGAAGGCGCCGAGGCGGTCGTCGTCTCCGCGGCGATCGAAGCGGAAATCGCAACGATGGCACCCGAGGATCGCGGCGAGTTCCTGAGCGAGCTGGGGCTGGAGGAAACCGGCCTCGCCCGCGTTATCACCGCCGGGTACAAGCTGCTGAAGCTGCTGACCTTCTTCACCGTCGGCCCCAAGGAAGCGCGCGCTTGGACCGTCCATGCCGGCGCCAAGGCGCCCAACGCGGCGGGCGAGATCCACACCGACTTCGAACGCGGTTTCATCCGCGCCGAAACCATCGCGTACGATGATTACGTCTCCTGCAAGGGCGAAGCGGGCGCGCGCGAGGCGGGCAAGCTGCGCCAGGAAGGCAAGGAATATGTCGTCCACGACGGCGACGTGATGCTGTTCCGGTTCAACGTGTAAGCGGGCGGGGCCGAGGCGGCGGCCTGCCGGGCTCGCCTTGCCCACCTCTTCATCGTTTGCGCCTTAGGGGGGAATGACGTGGGACGGGCGGCCGGAAGCGCTGCCTGCTCCGCCCTTGTCGCCCCTCCCCGCTCGCGGCTAAAGGCAAGCATGCCTGCCATGATCGGGGTGATCGCCGCGTGAACCTTCGTCCGACCGCTTTTCTCGCCACGCTCGCGCTCGGCGCCTGCGCGCTGCCCGCCACGCCGCCGGCGCTGTCGCCGGTGACGCAGCCCGCGCCGTCGCAAACGGCGGCCTTGCCTGCCGAGCCCGACGCGCCCCCCGCGCCGCTGCCGCGCACGGTGACGCCGCCCGTGACGATTCTCGTCTCGATCGACGGCTTCCGGCCCGATTATCTCGACCGTGGCGTCACGCCCAACCTCAACGCGCTCGCGGCGGGCGGAGTGTCGGCGTCGATGCGGCCGTCCTTCCCGTCGGTGACCTTCCCCAACCACTGGACGCTGGTGACGGGCAAGGTGCCCGACCACCATGGCATCGTCGGCAACACGATGGAGGACTCGGCACGCCCCGGCGAGACCTTCACCATGGCCAACGACGATCCCTTCTGGTGGAACGAGGCCGAACCGATCTGGGTCACCGCGGAAAAGGCGGGCGTCCGCACCGCGACGATGTTCTGGCCGGGCGCCAATGTCGGCTGGGGCGGCACTTTGCTGCCCGACAGCCATGGCGCGGTCGCGAACGCCACCCGGCCCGAGGACTGGCAGCAGTTCAATCAGGCGGTGACGGGCGAACAGCGGGTCGATTCGGTGATCGACTGGCTGCGCCGCCCGGCGGCGACCCGGCCGCGCTTCGTGACGCTGTATTTCGACATCGTCGACACCGCCGGCCATGCGTATGGGCCGCAATCGCCCGAGGTGACGCAGGCCGCCGCCAAGGTCGACAGCCAGATCGGGCGGCTGGTCGCCGGTCTGCGCGACCTCAATTTGCCGGCCAATCTGGTCATCGTCGCCGACCACGGCATGTCGCCGACCAGCAGCACGCGCACGATCGCGATCGACCGGATCGCGGACCCGCGCACGTATCGAACGCTCAACAGCGGACCCTATATGGGTCTGTACCCCATGCCGGGGCGGCAGCAGGCGCTGGAGGCGGCGCTGCTGAAACCCCACGCGCACATGCAATGCTGGCGCAAGGGGGAGATTCCGGCGCGGCTGCGTTACGGCACCAATCCGCGTGTGCCGCCTTATATCTGCCTGGCCGAGCCGGGCTGGATGATCACCAAGACGGCGGTCAAGACCGCGTTCACCGGCGGCGCGCACGGTTACGACAATCAGGCGCCGGACATGGCGGCGCTGTTCATCGCCAACGGCCCGGCCTTCGTCGGCGGCAAGCGCTTGGCCAGCTTCGACAATACCGACATCAATCCCTTGCTGCGCGATCTGCTGAACCTGCCCGCGGGCCAGGGGCTGGACGGAAACGACGCACCGTTTAGGCAGGTGCTCAAACGATAGGAGAGCGACGGGTGCAGTATTTCGAGGACATCGAGGTCGGCAGCACGGCACGGTTCGGCGATTATGCCGTGACCCGGGACGAGGTGATCGCCTTTGCCGAGAAATACGATCCCCAGCCCTTTCACCTGTCCGACGCAGCGGCGGCGCAGACGCATTTCGGGCGGCTGTCCGCCAGCGGCTGGCATACGTGTGCGATGACGATGGCGATGCTGGTGGAACATCTGAAGGCCAACAACCAGGCAGGGTTGGGATCGCCCGGCATCGACGAATTGCGCTGGCTGACGCCGGTCTATCCGGGCGATCGGCTACGCTGCGAAAGCGAGGTGCTGGACAAGCGTCGGTCGGCGAGCCGGCCAGAAATGGGCATCTTTAAGAGCCGCATGACCGTGTTCAACCAGCATGACGTGCCGGTGATGACCTTCGTGTCGAACGGGCTGATCGCCACCCGCGAGCGATAGGGGCGCCGGCAGCGCGGCACCCCCGTCGATCAGCGGCGACCGCGGTCGCCGCGCGGGCCGCCGCCGCGATTGCCGCCCCAGCTCCGATTGCCGTTCCAGTTGCGGTTGCCGCCCCAATTGCGGTTGCCGTTCCAGTTGCGCTGGCCCTGCCAATTGGGCTGCGGATTGGGCGGGGGCGCCGCGCCGGCCAGCGGCTGCGGTGCGGGCGCGGGTTGGCCCGAGAAATTCTGGCGGTTGCCGCGCCAATTGCCGCGATTGCCCCAGTCCGGTCGGCCGGGATTGCCCACCCCCGGGCCGCCGGGGCCACCCGGCCGATCGCCGCGCCAGCCGGGGCGACGATCGAACCCGTTCCAATCGTTGCGGAAGTTGCGGTCGCCACGCCACTGATTGCGGCGTTGCTCCCAATAGCGGCGCTGGCCATCGTTCCACCGATAGGGTCGCCGGTACTGGTCGTAGACGTAGATGCCGGTGCCCGGATAATAATAGTCGCCGTACCAGCCGAAGTAGCTGGGATAGCCGCCATAGCCGTAGCCGCCGTAATAGGGATCGGCAAAACCGTCGTCGTAATAGCCATAGCCGCCGGTGCCGTAGCCGACGGACACGCCGCTATAGCCATAGCCGTCGGTGCAGGCGCTGGTTGCGACACCGGTGCCGAACAACAGGCCGACTAATGCCAAACGCTTGAAGATCATGGATGCTCTCCCATCATCGAAGGGCGCCGGCGAGTCGGATTGGCGAATCGGGGACGCAACCTATTGTCGTTCAACGAGGGCGGATCGTCGCGGGTTCCGGCTGAATGGGTCATGAGCAGGCGATGGGGCAACATCGGCGTGGTGCCATCGTACAGTGCCTACGCGTCCTCCGCTCGCGCTGAGCCTGTCGAAGCACAGCGTTGCGCACGCGAACCGATCGCTTGAGGCGCCCCGCCCTTCGACAGGCTCAGGGCGAACGGCATTGGTCACGGTTGGGGGGATTGGAGCGGCCGCGACGGTCGGGTTGGCGACGTTCCGGCCCCTCAGTGCCCCTCGAACGCGAAGAGGGCATCGGTCTGCACGCCATCGGCGCGCAACGCGTCCGCGCCGCCGAGGTCGGGCAGATCGATGACGAACTGCGCCTGCTCGACGATGGCGCCCGCCTTGCGCAGCAGCCGTACCGCGGCGCGCGCGGTGCCGCCAGTTGCGATCAGGTCGTCGACCAGCAGCACGCGCTGGCCGGGCACCAGCGCATCTTCGTGCATCGCGATCCGATCCTGCCCATATTCGAGCGCATAATCCTCGGCGATGGTCGCGCCGGGCAGCTTGCCATCCTTGCGGATCAGCAGCACGCCCGCCTTCAGGGGCACGGCGAGCGCGGCCGCGAACAGGAAGCCGCGGGCTTCGATCCCCGCGATCAGATCGACGGGGCCCGTGGTCGCGGCGACCATGCGGTCGATCGTCGCGGCGAGGCCGGCGGGATCGAGCAGCAGCGTGGTGATGTCGCGGAACTGGATGCCGAGCTTGGGGAAGTCCGGGATCGTGCGGATCAGCGCTTTCAGGTCGTCGTTCATGGCGGCGTGTGTCGCGTGTGGCGGGTGCGGGGTCAATGGTGGAGGGCTCCCTTCGTTATCCCGGCGGACGCCGGGATTCGTGGGTGGGGCGTGGCTGGCGCGCCGCGCCAACGCTTCCTCATTGCGTCCATGGATCCCGGCGTGCGCCGCGATGACGAAGGGAGATATGCCCCCCGTGCCTGCACACCACCATCATTCCCGCGGAGGTGGGAATCCAGAACCTCTGACGTCGCGGCTGGAGGGGCGACGGTAGCGCGTCTGGATTCCCGCCTTCGCGGGAATGACGGGGAGAGTGGGGCGCGGTCGTCTCCCTGCCCGCCTGCACACGAAAAGGGCGGGCGGTGCCGTGTCGCACCGCCCGCCCCGTCCCTCGGAACCGCCGGTCAGGCGGCCGGGATCAGTGCTTAATGTCGCGCCAGACGTTCTGGTAGGCGCCCCAGGCGAGGAAACAGAACACCAGCAGGAACAGCGCCGCCGCGAGGCCCGCACCATGGCGGGTGTCGAGGTTGGGTTCGGCGGTCCAGGTCAGGAAGGCGGCGATGTCGCGCGCCATCTGGTCCTTGGTCGCCTTGGTGCCGTCCGAATAGGTGACCTGGCCGTCCTGCGTCAGGGGCGGCGGCATCGCGATGTTCAGGTTCGCGAACCACGGATTGAAGTGCAGGCCCTGCGGCGTCTTCGCATCCGGGAACATCTTGAGGAGCTCTTCGCCCTTCTCGTTCTTATACCCGGCCTGGTTGCGATAGCCCATCAGCAGCGCGTGGACGTAGTTCGAACCGTCGTGGCGCGCCTTGGTCATCAGCGACAGGTCGGGCGGCAGCGCGTTGTTGTTCGCGGCGCGCGCGGCGACTTCGTTGGCGAAGGGCGACGGGAAGTGATCGCTGGGCACGTTCTTGCGCGTCGAGGCTTCGCCCGTCTCCGGGTTCACGGTCGGCTGTTCGATCACCCACTGGTTGGCGATCGCCTTCACCTCGGCTTCGGTATAGCCGATCTTCTGCAGGTCGCGGAAGGCGACGTACTTCAGGCTGTGGCAGGCCGAGCAGACTTCCTTGTAGACCTGGAAGCCGCGCTGCAGCTGCTGATTGTCATATTTGCCGAAGAAGCCGTTCGACGACAGCCCGATATTCTCGGGGTGCATGTGGAACAGCTGTTCGACGGTTTCCTTCGCCGGATCCTCGATCGCGGTCTTGGCGGTGCCGAAGAGCGCGAGTCCGAGGACGAAGATGAAGGCGGCGCCGACCAGGGAGGCGATGATGCGAGGCATGGTTCTGATTATCCCCCAGTCGGTTCAGGCTTGCGCCGCGCTGTGCGCGAGGCTGGTGCCACCGTGCTTTGCCAGCACCGCTTCGGTGATCGAATTGGGCAGCGGGCGCGGACGCTCCGACCGGGCGACCCAGGGCAGGATGATGAGGAAGTGCGCGAAATAATAGGCCGAGGCGATCTGCCCCAGGATCACGTTGCGCGCATTCGCTTCCGCCCCGCCGACATAGCCGAGCACCAGCACGTCGAGCAGCAGGATGCCGAGGAAAATGCGGTACTTCGGACGATAGTTCGCCGAGCGCACCGGCGACGTATCCAGCCACGGCAGGAAGAACAGCAGCAGGATCGAGCCGAACATCGCCAGCACGCCCCACAGCTTCGCGTCGAGGATGAAGTTGGCGGTGAAGCTCTTCAGGATCGCGTAAAAGGGCAGGAAGTACCATTCGGGCACGATGTGCGCCGGCGTCGAGAGCGGGTTCGCCTCGATGTAATTGTCCGGGTGGCCGAGCAGGTTCGGGCTGAAGAAGATCAGCAGCGCGAAGATCAGCATGAACACGCCGACGCCGACGCCGTCCTTCGCCGTGTAATAGGGGTGGAACGGCACGGTATCCTGTTCGCCCTTCACCTCGACGCCGGTCGGGTTGTTCGATCCCGGAATGTGCAGCGCCCAGATGTGCAGGATGATGACGCCCGCGATCACGAACGGCAGCAGATAGTGGAGCGAGAAGAAGCGGTTGAGCGTGGCGTTATCCGGCGCATAGCCGCCGAGCAGCCAGACGCGGATCGTCTCGCCCACCAGCGGAATTGCCGAGAAGAAGCCGGTGATGACCTGCGCCCCCCAGAAGCTCATCTGCCCCCAGGGGAGCACATAGCCCATGAACGCGGTCGCCATCATCAGCAGGAAGATGACGACGCCCAAGAGCCACACCATCTCGCGCGGTGCCTTGTACGAGCCGTAATAGAGGCCGCGACCGATGTGGATGTAGACGACGGCGAGGAACATCGACGCGCCGTTGGCGTGCGCATAGCGCAGGAACCAGCCGGCGTTGACGTCGCGCATGATGCTTTCGACCGAGCCAAAGGCGACGCCGGCGTTGGCGGCATAATGCATCGCCAGCACGACGCCGGTGATGATCTGGATCGCGAGCGCGGCGCCGGCGAGGACGCCGAAGTTCCAGAAATAGTTGAGGTTGCGCGGCACCGGATAGCCGGCCCCTACGGCATTGTAGACGAGGCGCGGCAGCGGCAGCTTCTCGTCCAGCCAGCGCATCAGCGGCTGCTTGGGTTCGTAATGCTTGGCCCAGGGAAAGCTCATGTGGTCTACCTTTCCCTTAACCGACCGTCACGACGGTGTCGGAGTTGAACGCATAATCGGGCACGTGCAGATTCTTCGGCGCCGGTCCCTGGCGGATGCGCGCCGCGGTATCGTAGGCCGAGCCGTGGCACGGGCAGAAATAGCCACCGAACGGCCCCTTGTTCTCGCCCTCGCCCGCGCCGAGCGGCACGCAGCCGAGGTGGGTGCAGACGCCCAAGGTGATCAGCCAGTTTTCCTTGCCCGGCTTGGTGCGTTCGGCGAGCGTCTGGGGATCGCGCAGCGTCTTGATGTCGACCGCATTCGCCTCGGCGATTTCCTTCGGCGTCAGGTTGCGCACGAAGAGCGGCTGCTTGCGGAACTGCGCCTTGATCGCCTGGCCCGGCTGGATCTTGGACAGATCGACCTCGGTGGTCGACAGCGCCAGCACGTCCGCCGACGGGTTCATCTGGTTGATGAGCGGCAGCACGATCGCGAGCGCACCGACGCCGGCGAAGGACACGGCGGCGATATTGATGAAATCGCGACGGCGGGGATCGTGGACTTCCTCGTGGAACGGCGCCGGCGATTCACCGGGAGGTACGTTGTCGTCAATCGCCATTCGTCTCTGCCCTTGCGTCTATGTTCTTGCGGAAGTGCCGGAGTGCAGCCCCACCGAACCCTGCCGTCCCCACGGCGGGCTTATGGCCTGATAGACGGCGGCCGCGCGCTTTGCCAACAGCATTTTGCGCTTCGCCGGCCCGCCGCTAAGGACGCGAGCCATGACCAGCCCCCTGCGCCTCGCCCTCTACCAGCCCGATATCGCCGGCAATGTCGGCGCGGTGATGCGCACAGCCGCGTGCCTGGGCGTGGCGCTGGACCTGATCGAGCCGATGGGCTTCCAGTGGGACGACAAGCGCGTCGCGCGCGCGGCAATGGACTATATCGACCATGTGTCGGTGACGCGGCATGCGGACTGGGACGCGTTCCAGCGGCAGGCGACCGGCCGGCTGGTGCTGCTGACCACGCGCGGCGCGACGCCGCTGCACGACTTTGCGTTCCGGGCGGACGACGTGCTGCTGTTCGGCCGCGAAAGCGCGGGCGTGCCGGAGGAGGTGCATGCGCGGGCGGACGCACGGGTGGTGATCCCGATGGCGCCGGGGCTCAGGTCGATGAACCTGTCGGTGTCCGCGGCGATCGTCGCGGCGGAAGCGCTGCGGCAGACGGGCGGGTGGCCGGGTGGCTGTCAATAAGGACCTTTTAAGATAGAACTGCTAAATCCCAAGCATGGGCCGCATACTCCTAATTGCACCGGCAGGCGGATTAATTGGCTGCTTTTTAGGCGCTGTCATCTGTGTGATCTTTTCTCTGCCCCATGCAAAGACTAACATCGACGTGGCACTTACGATTATTCAGATCGGCCTAGGTCTTTTTTCGCTATCCTCCATCGTGGCGGTTCCGATGTGCATCATTATTGGAGCTCCGATTATTTTTCTTTTTCGCCACAAGCTCACTCACAGCCCATTTGCGTGGTCAGCTGTTATAGGCCTGATTGGCACGTTGTTTAGCGCAGCGTCCCTTTACCCCTTGTTTGACGGCCGCCCGAAGCTGATGGAATCGCTCGTTCTGTTGCTGTTTGGAACAACCTGCGCATTTTCCTTTGCTCTCCTGTACGGATGGAGGACACGCAAAAGGCTAATTAAGCTGAATTGACCGACTGGAGCCAAGCGCTCCCCTGAGACAATCCGCCCCATCGACACCCCCTCCCCCGCGCCGCTAAGCCGTTGCCCATGCTGACGCTCGACGACCAACAGACCGCCGCCCGCCACTGGTTCGAATCGCTCAGGACGCGCATCTGCGCCGCGTTCGAGGCGATCGAGCGCGAGGCGGGGTCGGATGCGGCGTTCGACTATACGCCGTGGGACCGCGCCGATCCGTCGGGCGAGCCGGGCGGCGGCGGCGTGCGGGGCGTGATGAAGGGCAAGGTGTTCGAGAAGGTCGGCGTCAACGTCTCGACCGTCGGCGGCACGTTCGAGGGCGAATTCGGCAAGACGATCCACGGCGCCGGCGAGGACCCGCGTTTCTTCGCGACCGGGATCAGCCTGGTCGCGCACATGGCCAATCCGCACGTTCCCGCGGTGCATATGAACACGCGCTTCCTACGCACGACCAAGCAATGGTTCGGCGGCGGCGCCGATCTCAACCCGCCGCTGCCGGTCGAGGGCGACACGGCGGACTTTCACACGACGTTGCAGGCGGCGTGCGATGCGCACGGGGCCGACTATTACGAGCGCTTCAAGGCTTGGGCGGACGACTATTTCTACATCCCGCACCGGAAAGTGCATCGCGGCGTCGGCGGTATCTTCTACGATCATCTAGAGGGCGATTTCGACGCCCACTTCGCCTTCACCCGCGCGGTGGGCGAGGCGTTCCTCGACGTCTACCCGCGGATCGTGCGGCGGCGGATGCATGACGCCTTCGACGCGAACGACGAGGCGCAGATGCTGGAATGGCGCGGGCGCTATGCCGAGTTCAACCTGGTCTACGACCGCGGCACGTTGTTTGGGCTGAAGACCGGCGGGAATATCGACGCGATCCTGATGAGCCTGCCGCCACGCGCGAATTGGGCTTAAGGCGATGGCGCTGATCCCGGTCGACGACGGCGAGCTGGCGACGATCGTCACCACGCTGGAGATGACGCGCCGCCCGCCGCTGCGCCCCCTGCCCGCATCGCCGCTGCGGCTGGTGCGCTGGGCGACGCCCGAGCCGGAGAAATACCGCACGCTGTTCCGCCGCGTCGGGGGGCCGTGGCTATGGTATTCGCGGCTGGCGATGGATGATGCCGCGCTGACCGCGATCGTCCACGATGCGGGTGTGGAGGTCTATGCCGTCACCGATCGCGCGGGGATCGAGGTGGGGCTGCTCGAACTCGACCTGAGGCACGCTGGGGCGTGCGAGCTGTCCTATTTCGGTCTGGTGCCGGAGCTGGCGGGACGCGGCCATGGTGGCTGGCTGATGGCGGAGGCGATGGCGCGCTGCTGGCGGCCGGGGGTGACGCGGGTATGGGTGCATACCTGTACGCTCGATCACCCGGCGGCGCTGGGCTTCTACCGGAAGCAGGGGTTCGTGGCGGTGAAGCGGACGATCGAGACCTTTCCCGACCCGCGGCGGTTGGGCCTGCTGCCGGTGGAGATGGGCGCGCACGTTCCGTATCTAGCGTGACCTGACGCAACCGTCACCCCAGCGCAGGCTGGGATGACGACCATTGCCCCGTCTAGCGCGGGCGGGTCCATAGCCCGGTGCGGGGCGTGTCGAGGATATCGTGCCGGCCGCGCGCCTCGATCGCCGACTGGACGATGAAGGCGATCTTTTCGCCCTTCGACGTCGTCACGCGCACGTCCCACGCCGCCGGGCCAAGCGCGGCGACCTTGCGGCCGATCGTGCCATAGATGCGCGCCGCCGCCAGCACCGCCCAAGCCGATCGGAACGACAGCGCGCGCGTGCCGACGCGGGCGCTCGCTTCGAACGCCGCGGCGCGGTCCGTCAGGCGGCGCGCCAGCTCGGCCAGCACCGGGCGGTGTTCGGGCGCAAGGATGGCGTCGGGGGCGATCCCCTTTTCCGCCAGCCAGTCGGACGGCAGATAGCAGCGCCCGCCGCGCGCATCTTCGTCGATGTCGCGGGCGATATTTGCGAGCTGGAAGGCTAGGCCCAGGTCGCAGGCACGGTCCAGCACGGCGTCGTCGCCCGGATCGACGCCCATGATGACCGCCATCATGCACCCGACAACGCCGGCGACATGGTAGCAATAGGTGAGCAAATCGTCCTCGGTCTGCGGCCGCCAGCCGTCGCCGTCGAGGCGGAACCCCTGGATCAGATCGTGCGCGAAGCGGCGCGGCAGGCGCGTTTCGGCGGCGACGATGCGCAAGGCGTCGAAGGCGGGCACCCCCACCACCTCGCCGGCCAGCGCCGCGTCGGTGAGCGCCGCCATCTCGGCGACCCGGCGCGGCGCATCCTCGACCGGACGCAGGTCGTGGCCATGATCCTGCCCGTCGGCGATATCGTCGCACGCGCGGCACCAGGCATAGAGCAGCCACGCCCGTTCGCGCGTCGCCTGATCGAACAACAGGCTCGCCGCCGCGAAGCTTTTCGACCCCTTCGCGATCGATTCGTGCGCGGTCGCGACGATGGCGTCGCGGCTGGGCTGCGCCTCAGAGGTCAGACGTCTTCATCCGTACGATCGGCTGCGTCGGCACGTGCGCCGCCATCTTGTCGAGCAGGCCGTCCAGCGTCGTGTCGACGATCAGCAGGTCGCGGTGCTGCGGGCGCAGGAAGCCGACTTCGGCCGACTTTTCCCAGAAGGCGATCAGGTGATCGTAATAGCCCGCGACGTTGAGCAGGCCGACCGGATCGGCGTGATAGCCAAGCTGTGCCCAGCTCAGCGCTTCCCACAATTCATCCATCGTACCGGTGCCGCCGGGGATGGTGACGAAGCCGTCGGCAAGGTCGGTGAAGGCCGCCTTGCGCGCGTGCATGCCGCTGACGACGTGCAGTTCGGTGAGGCCGCGGTGCGCGACCTCGGCATCGACCAGCGCCTGCGGGATCACACCGATCACCTCGCCGCCCGCACTGAGCGCGCTATCGGCGATCGCGCCCATCAGCCCCAGCCGGCCGCCGCCATAGACGACGCCGATGCCGCGCTCGGCCAGCGTACGCCCGATGGCGCGGGCGGATTCGATATAGACGGGATCGGCAGGCGTCGCCGAGCCGCAGTAGATAGCGAGACGTTTCATGGCGCTGCCGCTACGCCGATGCGGGCGCAGCGGCAAGCTCAGCGCGTTTCCATCCAGCGCTGGCGGAGCGTGGCGAGCGTGTCGGGCGACGCATCCGGGCGTGGGCTGGCGGGCTTGCCGGCGCGCAGCCGGGCGCGGTCGCGTTCGGGCGGGTCGACCAGCCGGACGCGCACCGCCGCAGTGCCGCTCGCCCGGATGCCGAGCAGATCGGCCGCCCCGCGCGACAGGTCGATGATCCGCCCGCGCACGAAGGGGCCGCGATCGTTGATGCGCAGCAGGATGGTGCGGCCGGTATCGAGCGCCGTCACCTCGACGTAGCTCGGCAGCGGCAGCGTCGTATGCGCGCCGCTGATCGCCTTCGCGCGGAACCGCTCGCCGCGCGCGGTGACGTTACCCGATTCGCCGCCGTACCAGCCGGCGTACCCGAGCGCGTCATATCCGGGCGCGGGGGCGGGAACGTAGGTAACGCCGCGGACGGTGTAGGGGCGGCCGATCTTGACTGGAACGTCGGTGACCGCGCGGCCACCGCAGGCGGTGAGGGAGAGGGCGAGAAGCAGTGTGGACGTCCACCCCATCCATTTCGTCATTCCCGCGCAGGCGGGAATCCAGAACCTCTGCCGCTTCGGCGCAATCGCTACCCGTCGCGCGTCTGGATTCCCGCCTCCGCGGGAATGACGATGACGGACGAATTGGGGCAGAGGCCCTCTCGCGTCTCCTTTCGTCATCCCGGCGCATGCCGGGATCCATGGGCCCGGCGAAAGGCGTATCGCGCGAATCCGCTTGTCGCCCCTATCCATGGATCCCGGCGTGCGCCGGGATGACGAAGGAAGGCTCACCGCCCCGACAGCATCAGCGCCGCGGTGGCCTTGGCGCTGCCGACCACGCCCGGAATACCCGCGCCCGGGTGCGTGCCGGCGCCCACGAAATACAGGTTCGGGATATGGTCGTCGCGGTTGTGGACGCGGAAATAGGCGCTCTGCGTCAGGATCGGTTCGAGGCTGAAGGCGCTGCCCAGATGCGCGTTGAGGTCGGCGGCGAAGTCGCTCGGCGCGTAGCTGAACTTGGTCACGATCCGATCGTGGATATCGGGGATCAGGCGGCGGCCGACCTCGTCAAGAATGCGCTTTTCGAGGATCGGGCCGATCTCGTTCCAGTCGACCGGGAACTTGCCCATGTGCGGCACGGGGGCGAGCGCATAGAAGGTCGAGTGCCCCTCCGGCGCGAGGCTCGGATCCGTGACGGTCGGATGGTGGAGGTAGAGCGAGAAATCCTGGGCGAGCACGCCGTGGTCGTAAATGTCCTCGAGCAGCCCCTTATAGCGCGGGCCGAACAGGATCATGTGGTGCGGGATGCCGGGCCACGCGCCCTTAATGCCGAAGTGGACGACGAAGAGCGACGGTGAATAGCGCTTCTTTTCGAGCGCCGCCTTGGTGCGCTGGCCGCTGCGCGACGTCTTCAGCAGGTCGCGATAGGTGTGCATGATGTCGCTGTTCGCGGCGACGGCATCGGCCTGCATCGTCCAGCCGCTTTGCGTGGTGACGCCGGTCACCCGGTCGCCTAACGTCTCGATCGCGGTGACGGGATCGCCGAGGCGCAACGTGCCGCCGATCCGCTCGAAATGCGCGACCATGCCGGCGACCAGCCGGTTGGTGCCGCCGCGCGCGAACCACACGCCGCCGTCGCGCTCCAGCTTGTGGATCAGCGCGTAGATGGCGCTGGTCGTCATCGGATTGCCACCGACCAGCAAGGTGTGGAACGACAGCGCCTCGCGCAGTTTCTCGTTCTTCACGAACTTGGACACGATCGAATAGACCGAGCGCCACGCCTGGTATTTCGCCAGCGCGGGCGCCGCCTTCACCATCGACGCGAAGTCGAGGAAGGCGACGTGGCCGAGCTTTTCATAGCCTTCGTGGTACACGCCCTCGGCATATTCGAGGAAGCGGTGGTAGCCGGCGATGTCGGCGGGATCGAGCTTGCCGATCTCGCGCTGCAACGCCGCTTCGTCATTGGTGTAATCGAAGTTCGTGCCGTCGGGCCAGTTCAGGCGGTAGAAGGGGGTCACCGGCTCCAGCGTGACGTCGCGCGCCATGTCGGCCCCGGTCAGCGCCCACAATTCCTGCAGGCAGGCCGGATCGGTGATGACGGTCGGGCCGGCGTCGAAGGTGAAGCCGTCCTTTTCCCAATAATAGGCCCGGCCGCCCGGCCGGTCGCGCGCTTCGACGATCGTCGTCGCGACGCCCGCCGATTGCAGCCGGATCGCCAGCGCCAGCCCGCCGAATCCCGATCCGATGACGATCGCCGACTTCATGTCTTCTATCCCTGTCCTACCGCCATGCCGTCGTCCGCAGCGCGTGCAGCGCGCGACCGACCGGCACCGGCGGTTTCCCTGTTACGATGCGAGCCTTGTCCCCGATGCTCGACCGCCCCGCATAGAAACGGGTGATGAGCGCCGGGTCCAGACGGTAGAAGCGTTCGATGATGCGCCAGCGTTCCGCCGGATCGCCCGCGCGGAACATCATCGTGTTGAGCATGCGGTAGAATGCGCCGCGCCGCCAGTGCTCGCGCGCGTGATCATAGGCGAAGGTGGCGAGGCTCACGCCGGACCAGTCGCCGCTGTCCGCCAGCGCGATGGCGAAGCGCACCGCGTCGGGCAGCGAATAGCCGGTCGCGGGCTGGAACAGGCCGGCGCGCATGCCCGCCTTGGCGATCCCCTTGCCGGTCGAGCGCCAATAGGCGTCGAAATCGCCACCCAAGGTGATCGGCAGCGACCCCGCCTCGCGCCGCACGACCTGTGCGCCCGCCCACCCCCGTGCCTGTGCATAATCGGCTATGCGCGCGCGGATCGCGGGCAGGTCGAGGCCGGGCGTGTCGCTGTAATAGGTGTCCTCGACGAACATCCGGTCGGGCGCGAAGGGCAGGCAATAGACGAAGCGATAGCCGTCGATCTGGTCGACGGTCGCGTCCATCACCCGCGGCCGCTCGATGCCGTGCGGCGTCGGCAGCGCCAGTTCGTGGCCGACGAACTTCTGCCAGCCGAGCTCCAGCGTATCGAGGTCGCCGGGGCCGCGGCAATCGATGACGCCGCCCGCCTCGATCCGGTCGCCGTCGCCCAGCACCACGGCGGTCGCCGACAGCGCCAGCACGCGCCGGCCGGTCATGATCGCCTGCGGCGGCAGCTTGGCGCGCAGCACGGCATCGAACCGTTCGCTGGTGATCGAATAATAAGTCGCGTCGACATCGCGCGTCAGGTTGGGGAAGACGACGTCATAGCCGCGCCAGCCATGCACCACCATGTCCTGCACCAGCCCGCGATGGGCCTGGGCGACATCACTGCCGAAGAACGACCAGACGTGCTCGCCGCCCAGCGTCGTGCCGCTCTCGACGATGCGCACGTCGCATGAGGGCGCGCGCGCCTTCACCGCCAGCGCGATCAGGCCGCCGGCCAGCCCACCCCCGACGATCGCCAGGTCGCAACGGATCGTCGTGCCCATGGAAGAGCGCGTAGCCGAAAGACGGGGGGGAGAGAACCCGGGTTCGAGGCGTCCACCGTCGGTTCGTTGAGGGGCGCGATCGGACGGCGCGCGGGGAGGCTTGCCACCTCCGGTCCGTCATGCC
This sequence comes from Sphingomonas sp. NIC1, assembly GCF_001638925.1. Taxonomy (NCBI): domain Bacteria; kingdom Pseudomonadati; phylum Pseudomonadota; class Alphaproteobacteria; order Sphingomonadales; family Sphingomonadaceae; genus Sphingomonas; species Sphingomonas sp. NIC1. The sequence continues at coordinate 1,961,917 of NZ_CP015521.1, read as the reverse complement.
CGCGAAGGCGGGAATCCATACCCTCTGACGTGCCGGCCGGAGGCGTGACGGTAGCGCGTCTGGAGTCCCGCCTTCGCGGGAATGACGATGAGAGGTGGAAGGCGACCATGGCCCCATTCACGCCGTCACCCCGGACTTGGTCCGGGGTCCACTCTGCAGCGAGGGGGATGATGAGAGGCTCTTGCCGTCCCCCCGTGGCCTGGTGGACCCCGGACCGAGTCCGGGGTGACGGGGGGCAAAACGACAGGCCTGCGCATCACCCCGCAGGCGCTGCCTCGCCATCGATCAGCCGCTTCCAGACCGGCGTCATGCACGCCGTCACCTGGGCGCTGGTCCGCGACATCGGCGCGCAGGCGAGCAGGCCTGCGCACATCCCCGCATCCAGTGCGGCATCGCCGCTGCGCCGTTTGAAGACGCAGCGTAGGTCGCCAGTGCGGCGATCGGTCTTGGTCACGATCCGCAGCCGTCTCGCCGCGCGTCGTCGCGCCACGACGACGATATCCTCTGCCGACGGCTCCGCGACGGGCGTCACCGCCTGCGCCGCCAGTAACAGCGCCACGACGATCACCGCCCCAGCGCCCGCACCAGCCGAATGCCGACATTGTCGATGCCCGGATTGACGTCCGAGAACAGCTGGCGGTGGCTGAAATGCTCCCAGGTCGCCTCGACCGCCCAGCGGCGATCGATCCGCACGCCGATCGAAGCATTGGGGTTGAACAGCACGCGCGATCCGAAGCCGGTGCGGGTCTGGTAGATTTCGTAGCGACGCCAGGCCTCGGCACTGTCCAGGCCGGGCAGGAAGGGGTTCGGCAAATAGCGATAGCCGTCGTGGATCGTCACGCCGATGCCGACCTGCGCATAGACGCGGCCCTTGAAGGCATGCTGCCGCCATTCCGCGCCGAGGCTGGCGAAGCTCGTCTTACCCGCGGTGCTGACCTGCACCTTCGCCGTCAGCCGCGGTTTCAATGCCCAGCGGATCGGCAGCATCTTGGTACGATAGACCAGCTGGACGTCGGTGGTGCCGTCCTCTTCCATGCCCTCATACACCTGCCCCGGCGGCAGTGTCGGGAAGGTCAGCTGGCTGCCCAACGGATGGAAGTTCGCGCCGTGCCGCAGCACGCCGATCGCCACTTCGGGCGCATGTGTCACCAAATCCTGCGCCATCGCCGGCGTCGGGCCAAGCAGCATCGTGGCACCCAACAGGCGCATCAACCCGGTCTTCATGACGTGTATCCCCTTCCACGGCTGTCGACCAGCCGACGTCTTTGGTGTATGAAGCCAAGAAATTTCTGTCAAACAGAAAGAATATGATGAGAGACGGATATTGGCTGCCGCCGCGCAAGGCGTGGCTGTGTCGGCTTGCGGGGCTGGTGTTTCTGATCGGCGCCGCGGTGATGCTGCCGGTGATCGTCTTTGCCGGGCTGACCCCGGGCGCGTCGCCGGGATGCGGCGGCGGCTACGGCTGCGTGTGGGAGGCGCGGCCGGTGACGCTGATCGACAGCGACGAGCGACTGCGCGTGGAGGCGTCGCCCGCCGCGCTGAAGGCGTTGAACGCCTTTGCCGCGCAGGGCCGGGTGCGCTGGGGCCTTGCGGGGATCGAGGCGATCAACGCTTTGCCCTTTGCCGCGTTGCTGTTCAGCGTCGGCGTGGCCCTCCGCCGCCTCGGTGGACGCGGTGCCGATCCGTTGCAGCGGGCATTGCCGTGGCTGCGCCGCGCCTCGATCGCCGCCATCGTCTGGACGCTCGCCCATGCGGTGTATCAGACCGCGCTCGAATCGTGGCTGTCGCCGGGCACGCCGGCCGGACCGACCCTGTACACGAACATTTACCTCGCCGACATCGCGACCGGCCTGCTGCTCGCCATCGCCGCCTATTGCGCAATCTGGGCAATCGAAGCGGGGTTGCGCGCACAACGCGATCTGGACGATTTCGTCTGATGCGCCCGCCGCTCGCCCCCCGTACCCGAATCGCACGCAAAGCCCGGCGCTGCCGTATCGCCGGCCTGCTGTTCCTGCTGATCGCGGCGCTCGTCGCGGCGACGATCCCGCTCGCCGGCCTGTGGCCAGCGCCCCGATCGCATTGCGGCGACCAGGGCTGCACTTGGTCCTCCGACCCCGTCACGCTGTTCGACGAGCAGGATGCCGAAAAGCTGCGCGCCGCGCCCGCCGATATCCAGCACCTCAAGGTCTATGTGCAGCGGCCGCTGGTTCGCCTCGGCCTTGCCGGGATCGAAGCGATCGACGTCGGGCCGCTGGTCGTCCTGCTCGTCGCGGCCGGAATCGCGCTGCGCCGACTGGGAGGGCCGCCCCGCGATGCCTTCGCGCAGGCGTTGCCGTGGCTGCGGCGCGCGACGATCGCCGCGATCCTCTGGGCGATCGCGCAGCCGCTGTCGGACAGCCTGCGCCAGATGCTGCTCTATCGCGGCACCTCCTGGGGACCGCATTGGCTGATCGCCCTCGATTTCAACGCGATGGCGATGCCACTGCTGCTCGGCCTTGCCGCCTATGCCGCGGTCTGGGCGCTCGAATCGGGGTTGCAGGCGCAGCGCGATCTGGACGATTTCGTCTGATGCCGGTCATCGTCAACCTCGACGTCATGCTTGCACGCCGCAAGGTGCGGTCGAAGGAGCTTGCCGAGGCGATCGGCATCACCGAATCGAACCTGTCGCTGCTGAAATCGGGTCGGGTGAAGGGTGTGCGTTTCGGCACGCTCGCCGCGATCTGCCGCTATCTGGAGTGCGAGCCGGGCGACATCCTGGGCTACGAACCGTCCGACGACGACCTGAAGGCGGCGGACTGATCGAGCAGCCAGCGGCGGAACGCCTGCATCGCCGGGCTTTCCTTGCGCGACAGCAGGCGGGTCAGCCAGTAGCGGCCGGCGTCGACCTCGATGGCGAAGGGCTGGACCAGTCGTTCGCTGGCGAGATCGCGCAGGCACATCGCGCGCGGGGCGAGCGCGACGCCCTGGCCCGCCGCCGCCGCGCCCGCCATCAGCGCCGAACTGTCGAACATCGGCCCGCGCAAGGGTGGTGCGTCAGCCCCGGCGGCGGCGAACCACAGGCTCCATTCGCTGGGGCGGTAGGAGCGCAGCAGCCGTTCGCGCGCCAGATCGGCCGGGGCGGTCAGTCGCGCCGCGACCGCGGGCGCGCACAGCGGGGTCAGCGGCGCGTCGAGAACCGCCTCCGCCGCCGTACCGTGCCATGCGCCGTCACCGAAGCGGATCGCGTAATCCAGCCCCTCACCTGCCAGATCGACGCGATTGTTATTGATCGCGAGGTGCAGGTCGATGTGCGGATGCGTCGCGTCGAAATCGTCGATCCGCTCGATCAGCCAGCCCGTCGCGAAGGTGCCGACCACGCCGACGTGCAGCGGGTGACGGAAGCGGCCGTCGGCATAGCCGTCCAGCGTCGCACCGATCCGGTCGAACGTTTCGGCGAGTACCGGCACCAAGGCATGGCCGTCGTCGGTCAGCGCGAGCCCGCGCGGCAACCGGTGGAACAGCCGCGTGCCCAGCCGGCGTTCGAGCTGCGCGACCTGATGGCTGACCGCGCCCTGGCTGACGCACAGTTCGATCGCCGCGCGGGTGAAGTTGAGATGCCGCGCCGCCGCTTCGAAGGCACGCAGCGCATTGAGGGGCAATTGGGCGCGATCCATGCGCCTAGGCATGAGGGGAGTTCATGCCTGTGTCGAGAGAAGATGCTTTGTCGGCGGTGTCTGCACCGAGGCATTCTGCGCAGCGAAGGAGATCCGCCGATGCTCATTACCCTGTCTGCAGCCATGCTTGCCGCCGTTTCCCCAACCGCGGACGATCCGCTGACCCGTCCGATCGCGGTCGAACAGGCGAAGGACTGGCTGCGCCCCGCCCCGCCGGTGCGGGTGTTCGGCAAGACCTATCTTGTGGGCTTCGGTGGGCTCAGCGTCGCGCTGATCGACACCGGCGACGGCCTGATCCTGATCGACGGGGCATTGCCGCAGGCCGAGCCTGCGATCCTCGCCAACATCCGCAAGCTGGGGTTGGACCCGCGGCGCATCCGCTACATCCTCAGCACCGAACCGCATTTCGACCATGCCGGTGGCCTCGCCGCACTGGTGCGCGATACCGGCGCGACGGTGGTCGCCAGCGTACGCGGGGCGGAGGGGCTGCGCTCGGGGCGGCTGGCCGCCGACGATCCGCAGCGCGGCTATGACAGTCGCTTTCCGGCGGTGCCGGCGGTGCGCACGATCCGCGATGGCGAGACGCTGCGGCTGGGCGATACGGTCGTCACCGCGCGGGCGACGCCGGGGCACACGATGGGCAGCATGAGCTGGAGCTGGCGCGCGTGCGAGGTGCGGACGTGCAAGGCCATCGTCTTCGCGAGCAGTCTCAACCCCGTGTCCGCGCCCGGCTATCGGTTCAGCGCGCCCGCCGCGCGGCCGGTGCTCGCTGCGTTTCGCCGGGGTCAGGCGGCGATGGCGGCGCTGCCGTGCGACCTGCTGATCACTGCGCACGCCGATCAGGACGACGCGACCGATCGCTTCCGCACCGCGCCCGGCGCCTGCCGCGCCTATGCGCGCGCGTCGGCGGTGAAGGTCGCCACGCGGTTGCGCGAGGAGCGGTCGCGCTAGGCGATCAGATCGGCTCCCCCGCCGCCCGCGCGCGCGCTTCGCGTGACGCCTCGGCGGCGGGGACGAGGCGATAGGCGGCGATCGCGCAGGTCAGCGTCACCGGCATGATCGCGAGCAGCGACAGCATGCCGACCGACAGGCTGCCCGACAGAGTCGAGATGCGGCCCGCCAGATACGGCCCCATCGCGAGGCCCATCAGCGTCGTGCCGATGAAGAAGGTCGCGGTCGCGGTGCCGCGCATGCGGGGCAGCACCAGATCCTGCGTCGTCGCCGCCGCCGACCCCAAAGCGCCGCTGGCAGTGAGGCCCGACAGGAACAGGCAGGGATAGAAGACCCAGACGCTCGACGCGGTGAAGGCACCGATCAGGAACGGGATCGGCACCGTCGCGCCGAAGATCACGACGATCAGCCGCCCGGCGGGGTCCGTGCGGCGCAGACGGTCGGCGACGATGCCGCCGATGGTCAGCCCTAGAAACCCGGCGAGCGCGCCGCTGCTGCCGAGCAACAGGCCGGCCCGCGCCGGTGTCTCGCCCAATGTGCGCAACACGTAGGGCGCGGCCCAGAAGCTGGCAGCGTAGCTGAGGAACGAGTTCAGGCCGTAGGCGACGACGGTGCAGAGGAAGGCCGGCGTGCCGACAATCAGCGCGAAGGTGGCGGGATCGCGGCGCTTAAGCGCGCAGGCCCAGGAGAAGACCGCATAGACGCCGATGCCGATCGCCAGCCACTGCGGCTTGGGTTCGCCGATGCCGATCAGGAAGGCGACGACCGCCACCACCGCGGCAAGGCCGGTGAGGTTGATGAGCAATGCCCGCGTGCCGCCGCGCGCCGCACCGATCAGCGTGAGCGGCGGGATGATCGTGAGCAGCTCCTGGAAGAAGGCGCGGAAGGGGGCGGGATGCTTGTCCGGTTCGGGCAGCCCCTCGACCAGCCCGCGGATCGGTTCGCGGATCGTCGCGACCCATAGCGCGACGATGAGGCCGGGGATGCCGACCGCGAGGAACGCCGCCTGCCACCCGACGAGACCGAAAGACCCGCCGTCGGGATAGGCGCGGTTCCAGCCCTGGACGATCAAGCCGCCGATGAACAGGGATACCCCGCCCCCGACGTACAGGCCCGCCGAATAGATCGACAAGGCCGTCGCGCGCAGCCGCTTGGGGAAATAGTCCGAAATCAGCGAATAGGCGGCGGGACTCGCGGTCGCCTCGCCGATCCCGACGCCGATGCGCGCCGCGGCGAGTTGGCCACCGGTGCGTGAAAAGCCGGACAATGCGGTCATGGTCGACCAGAGCGCGAGGCCGACGGTCATCAGCCGCACGCGGTGCCAGCTGTCCGCGAGGCGGCCGAGCGGGATGCCGAACAGCGCGTAGAACACACCGAAGGCGGTGCCGTAGAGGAAGCCGAGGTCCTCGTCCTTCAGATTGAGGTCGCGCTTGATGTCTTCGGCCAGGATCGAGATCACCTGCCGGTCGACGAAGTTGAGGACGTAGACGACGAACAGGATGCCCAGCACATACCAGGCATAGCGCGGCGCGGGCGCCTGCGCCGCCACGTCCCCGGACGCGGTGGGACCAGCCATCGACCTCTCCTTCGATTTTTTCGAAGGCTAACAGAGGTTCCGGGGCCCGATAACCCCAAAAGCGATACCCGATATTCTAAAGTGTGTCTGGCGGCGTGGACCTCACCGCTTCGGACGGCGGCGCGTGACACGCTCCAGCCGATCGATCAGCGATTCGATCGTCGGCGGGGCGGCGGGGGCGGCAGGCTCTTCGGCGGCCGGCTTGGCGGGCACGCGCAGCGGCGGCACGGGGCGCACCGGCGTCAGCGGCACGGGGGGCAGCGCACCGGGGTGGAAGGCGGCGAGCGGCAGGTCAAGGTCCGCCGGAATCGGCTGCTCGACCGGCGGTGGTGGGGGTGGCGCGCTGGTAACGGGGCGCGCAAACATCGTGTCGTCGTCATCCTCCAGATCCGCGGCTGATAGCGGGCGGCGCGCAGGCGCGTCAGGGTGCGCGTCGGCGCGGCGCAGGACGGGGACGCCATCGCTGGAGGCGGCGCGCGGGGCGAGCAGGCCCCCCGGGCCAAACAGCAGGAACAGCGCCGACCAGGTGACCGCACCGGCCAGCGCCCCGCCGGCCAGCGCCAGCACGGTGCGCGCGGTCGTGCCCAAGGGCGGTTCCGCCGCGCCGATCAGCGACGGCAGGCCGCTGCGCCATACCCAATCCTCCAGCACGGTGGCGGGTAAGGCAACGAACAGCAGGACGACGGCCAGCGCCGCCACTGCGCCACCCACCGGGGCGATCCAGCGCATCATCGCGGCGCGCGACGGCATGGTCTGGGTCATAGGCTGGCCGGGGAATGCTGGCATGCTGTGTCCATCAGCGCGGCCGACGTGAGCCGCTGGTAAACGGGATCGTAACGACGAATGTTTGACGACCAGTTACGCTCCGCCTCGACGAACGCGCGCCCACGGGCGCGGCGCGCATCCCAGCCGCTGCGGTCGGCGAGCAGGCCGGCGAGCGCCATCGCGATGGCGGCGGGATCGTCCGGGGCGAAGAGCGTGCCGGTGTCGCCGTCGCGGATCAGTTCGCGATGGCCGCCGACGTCGGAGGCGGCGACCAATTTGCCCTGCGCCATCGCCTCCAGGGGTTTGAGCGGTGTGACGAGGTCGGTGAGGCGCATGCGCTTGCGCGGGTAAGCGAGCACGTCGACGAGCGCGTAATAGCGTTCCACCTCGGTATGCGCCACGCGGCCGACGAAGCGGATCGCGTCCGCCGCCGGGGATGCCGCCGCCTGCGCGCGCAACGCCGCCTCCATCGGCCCGCCGCCGACTAGCAGCAGCCGCGCTTTGGGCCGGGCCGTGACCAGCGCGGGCATGGCGGCGATCAGATCGTCCAGCCCCTCATAATCGTAAAAGCTGCCGATGAAGCCGATCGTCTCGGCATCGTCGAGCCCCAACGATGCGGCGAGCGCGGTATTGCGCGCGACCGGTTCGCCGAAGAGCGTCAGGTCGACGCCATTGGGCGACACGACGATCTTGTCCGCCGCCACGCCACGCGCGATCAGGTCGCCGCGCAGGCCCTCGCAGATCACCGCCACCGCATCGGCGCGCCGCACCGCCCAGCTCTCCATCGCGCGGGTGACGCGATATTTGGCCGACCCTTCGGTGCCCGTGCCGTTGCCGACCGCCGCATCCTCCCAAAAGGCGCGAATTTCGTAGACCAGCGGCAGGCGCCGCGTGCGCGCGACGCGCAACGCCGCGATCGCATCGAGCACGGGCGAATGGGCGTGGAGGATGTCGGGGCGAAAGGCGTCGACGGCCGCGTCGATCCGCCGGGCAAAGGCGGCGAGGCCGCCGACCTCCCCCAGCACGCCGCCCTTTCGCGTCGCCTGGGTGCGATAAAAGGTCAGGCCATCGACCGATTCGACCGCGTCCGGCGCCAGGCCATGCCGCGGGCCGGTGACGGCGGCGACGTGCCAACCGCGCGCCTCCTGCGCCTTCAGGATCGCGCGCGTGCGGAACGTATAGCCGCTTTGCAGGGGCAGTCCGTGGTCGAGGACATGGAGAATCCGCATGGCCCAAGCCCTTGCACCCACAGTGCTTAATGCCGCGTCAACCGCAGCCTAGCCCGCGGTAAAGGTCAGCCCCGCTTTGTCCTGCAAGCGATCGCGCAATCCGGTGCCGAGCAGCGCGCCCGGCGTCCAGATGCCGCCCGCCCCCTCCGTTTCGATCAGGCAGCGCGCGGTTTCGGCGATCATCTTGCTGGTCGAACCGTAACCGGGGTCGCGGTCACCGGTCACCACCGCATCGAAGCGCGCGCCATCGGGCATCAGGCCGACGAACAGCAGGTCGTAATGGCCGCTGTCGCGCTCCTCCTTGCTGGGGCCTTCGCCGGGCTTGGGGCCCTTGTCGCCGGCGAGCGGATTGAGCTTGGCGATCGCTTCGGCGGCGGCCTTGCCCATGTCGCCCAGCCCGGCAACCATCATCTCGTCATAGACGAAGTCGGTGCCGTAGCGGTGGCCGAGCAGATAGTTGGTGCGGTGGACGTTCTTGGTGTTGATCGCCGCCATGATGAACGGCGCGACCCAGGTGTTGAGCGTCGCGTCGAATTCGGGGAGCATGCCGGTCGGCTGATGGGGGCCGCTGAAGCCGGGCGTCAGCGCGAACGGGCTGGCGAGCAGCCCGACGATCGAGGGGTCGCGTGCCGCCGCGGCGAGCGTCGCCTTCAGGCTGGCGGCGGTGCCACCCGAAAAGCCGCCCTTCATCGCGCGCACCCGGCCCTTCACCCGCGGCGCGGGCATGCCGTATTTGGCGCGTGCGCATTCTTGCAATGTCAGCACGCCGAGGTCGAAAGGGATCGAATCGAAGCCGCAGGAAAAGACGATGCGCGCGCCGGTGCGCTGCGCCTCGGCATGATGCGCGTCGATCATGTGGCGCATCCACGCCGGCTCGCCGCACAGGTCGACATAAGCGGTGCCGGCGGCGACGCAGGCGGCGATCAGCGGTGCGCCGTAGAGCTGGTACGGGCCGACGGTGGTCAGCACGACCTGCGTCGATTCGGCCATCGCCTTCAGCGAGGCGGGATCGTCGGCATCGGCGACGACCAGCGGCGTATCGGCCGGCGCGCCGATGAGGTCACGCACCTCCTCCAGCTTGGTGCGGCTGCGTCCCGCCATCGCCCAGCGGGTGACGCCCTGCTGGCTGAGATATTCGGCGACGAGACGCCCGGTGAAGCCGGTGGCGCCGTAGACGATGATGTCGAAGTCGCGCATTGCCCTCTCCCGTTTGCTTTACGCAAACGTCATGCGCTTTGAGGGCGGTGGGGGCAAGGCCTGCCTTCTCCCCGTCATGCCGGTGTATGCCGGGATTCATGGTTTCGGTATGGCTGATGGCGTACGCACCATCGCTGGCTTCGAGCGTCCATGGATCCCGGCGTTCGCCGGGATGACGAAGGGGTGGTGTTCCGCTTCATCCCACGCCGTCATTCCCGCGAAGGCGGGAATCCAGAACCGCTACCGGTGCGGCTCGAGCAGGACCTGCGCGTCTGGATTCCCGCCTTCGCGGGAATGACGGAGGAGTGTGGGGCGATTGGCCCCTTACGCCGCTTCGTTGAACTGCAGCCGGGCGAGTCGCGCGTACAGGCCGCCGCGTTCGATCAGGCTGGCGTGGGTGCCGTCCTCGACGATGCGGCCCTGGTCCATCACCACGATGCGCTGCGCGGCGCGGACCGTCGCAAGCCGGTGTGCGATGACCACCGTCGTGCGGTTCTGCATCAGCCGTTCGAGCGCCTGCTGCACCAGCCGTTCGCTGGCGGCGTCGAGCGCGCTGGTCGCCTCGTCAAGCAGCAGGATCGGCGCGTCGCGCAGCAGCGCACGGGCGATCGTCACACGCTGGCGCTGGCCACCCGACAGGCGCGCGCCGCCCTCGCCCAGATGCGTATCAAGACCCTGCGGCAGGGTTCGCAGGAATTCGGCGGCATTGGCCGCCTCCGCCGCGGCCCACAGCTCGTCGTCGCTCGCCTCCCACCGGCCATAGCGCAGATTGTCGCGCGCGCTGGCGCCGAAGATCACCGCATCCTGCGGCACCATCGCCATCTGCGCACGCACTGCGGCGGGATCGGCTTCGCGCAAATCGACGCCGTCGAGCAGCACGCGACCCGCGGCGGGATCGTAGAAGCGTTCGGCGAGCTGGAACAGCGTTGACTTGCCCGCTCCCGAGGGGCCGACCACCGCCACCGTTTCGCCCGGGCGGATGGTGAGCGTCAGGTCGTCGATCGCCGCCGCATCGGGACGGGTGGGATAATGGAAGCGCACGCCTTCGAACGCGAGCGCGCCCGCGACCGGCACGGGCAAGGGGATCGGTGCGGCGGGTCGGGCGATCTCGGGCGTCTCGCGCAGCAGTTCGGCAATGCGGCTTGCCGCGCCCGCGCCGCGCAGCAGGTCGCCATAGACTTCGGTCAGCGCGCCGAACGCGCCCGCGACGATGCCGCCCGTCACGACGAAGGCGAACATGCCGCCGCCCGACAGGCGCCCGGCGGTGACGTCGGCGACGCCTTCCCACACGACCAGCACGATCGACCCGAAGACGAGGCCGATCATGATCGCGGTCATCACGGCGCGCAGCGCGATGCGGCGCTTCGCGGCGGCGAAGGTCGCGTCCACCGCCGCGCCGAAGCGCGCCGCCTCGCGCGATTCCTGACCGAATGCCTGCACGATCTTCATCGCGCCCAGCGTCTCGGTCACCAACGCGCCGACATCGGCGATCCGATCCTGCGAGGTGCGCGAATGCGCGCGGATGCGGCGACCGAAGATGGTGATGGGCAGCACGACCAGGGGGATGCCGAGCAGCAGCATCCCGGCGAGCTTGGGCGACAACACGAACAGGTAGACCATGCCGCCGATGCCCGTGGCGGTGTTGCGCAGCGCGATCGACACGGTAGTGCCGACGACCGTCTCGATCAGCGTCGTATCGGACGTGAGCCGCGAGGCGATTTCCGACGGGCGGTTTTCCTCGAAGAAGCGCGGCGTCAGCGCCAGCAGGTGCGCCTGCACCTTCAGCCGCAGGTCGGCGACGACGCGCTCGCCCAGCCACGACACGTGGTAGAAGCGGATCGCCGTCGCAATCGCCAGCACCGCGACAATCATGAGCAGATAGTGGAAGGAGGCATCCACCGTCCCCTGCCCGCCCGCGACGAAGCCGCGGTCGATCACCCGCTTGAAACCATAGGGAATGCCGATCGTCGCCGCCGAGGTGGTGGCGAGCGCGGCCAGCGCGATGGCGATGTGGCGGGGATAGCGCAGCGCGATCTCCCACACGAGGCGAAGGTCGCCGAGCCGGCCCTTGCCGGCGGCGGGAGTGGGGGAAACGGGGGAACGCGCCATCGCTCGCGCCTAGCAGCAGGGGGCACACGGCTCAACGCCGCCGGCGCGTACTCGGTCTGGCGCTTATCGCGCGTCTCGGGCGTTCAGACGATTGCGGCAAGCGCGAATGCCGTTACGTATACGGCAACCAATACAGGCTAAGACACGATCATGCTCTACGACGCCTATGAAATGCAGCGCTCGATGCTGGCCGGGGCCAGCGCCATGGCGACCTTCGGCGCGGACTGGATGCGCAATCCGGCCAACCCTTGGTCCTATGTCGGCGGCGGCCAGCTGGTCAGTTCCGCGCTGGAGGTGTTCGCCCATGCCTCCGCGACGCGCGGCAAGCCGGCCTTCGGCCTCGATCACACCGTCATCGATGGCCAGGAGGTGGCGGTGCATGAGGAGATCGTGCTGCAAAAGCCGTTCGGGCAGCTCAAGCGCTTCCGCCGCGATGGCGTGGAAGGCGGGCCGAAGCTGCTGATCGTCGCACCGATGTCGGGCCATTACGCGACGCTGCTGCGCGGCACGGTGGAACGCATGCTGCCGAGCGCGGACGTCTACATCACCGACTGGCGCGATGCGAAGCTGGTGCCGTTGAAGGACGGCCATTTCGACCTCGACGATTATATCGACTATCTGATCGCCTTCCTGGAAGCGATCGGGCCGAACGAGGGCCAGGGCGGCACGCATATGCTGGCGGTCTGCCAGCCGTCGGTGCCCTGCTATGCCGCGGTCGCGCTGATGAGCGCGGACAAGCACCCCTGCCGGCCGAAGACGCTGACGATGATGGGCGGGCCGATCGACACGCGCGAGGCGCCGACCGCGGTCAATACGCTGGCCACCGAACGCCCACACGCCTGGTTCGAACAGAATGTCGTCGTCACCGTGCCGATGATGTATCCGGGCGCGGGGCGGAAGGTGTATCCCGGCTTCCTGCAACTCGCCGGCTTCATGTCGATGAACCTCGGCAACCACATGATGAGCCATTGGGAGATGTTCAAGCATCTGGTCCAGGGCGACGGCGAAAGCGCGCAGGCTACCAAGAACTTCTATGAGGAATATCGCGCGGTCTGCGACATGACGGCGGAATTCTATTTGCAGACGGTCGATCTCGTCTTCCAGACGCATGCCCTGCCTCGTGGCGAGATGCTGCATCGCGGGCGCCGCGTCGATCCGGGCGCGATCACCGATGTCGCGGTGCTGGCGATCGAGGGCGAGCGCGACGACATTTCTGGGCTCGGACAGACCAAGGCGGCGCTGACGCTCGCCATCAACCTGCCAGCCGATCAGAAGCGCTATTACATGGCCGAGGGTGCGGGCCATTACGGCATCTTCAACGGCTCGCGCTGGCGCAACAAGGTGGCGCCGATCGTCGAGGAATGGATGGCGGCGCACGCCTGACGCGCCGGATACGCGAAGGGGCGGCTCCGGTCGGAACCGCCCCTATCGTCGTTTATAAGGCCGGACGCCTCAGGCGACCGAGTCGACCACGGCGTGGCTGCTCGATTCGTCGCTGCGGATCGTGCCGCCGAACAGCATTTTCAGCCGGCCGCCGATCGAGATATCGGTTTCCCACAGCTCGGCGCTGTCGATGTCGAAACGCAGCAGCGTGAGATTGGGGTCTTCCTTGCCGCCCGGGAACCAGGCTTCGACCTGATTATTCCAGAGCTTGTCGATCTGCGTGCGATCGTCGTCACGGCTGACGGTGCCCGCCAGGCACGCGAAGAAGTCGTGCCCCTTGCCGACGAACTGCGCCATGGCGTCGCCGCCCTTGGCAATGCGGTTGTCGCGGCCGGCGAAGAAGAACAGCGTATTGGGCTGATCGTCGTCGATCTGCGCGGTCATCGGCTCCGAATGCTCGCCGTCCATCAGGCCGATCATCACGAACGGGCTGGACTTCAGCTTGTCGAGGAACTTGGCGGCCACTTCCTGCGGGCTGTCTTGATCGGCCATGCATCGTCTCCTGTACCGGGGGTTCGGCCGGAAGAACGAGCGCACCGGGGGTTGGTTGCGCGGAAAGACCGCATCGGCCACGATCGTCGGCGGCGGCAATCCTGCCGTCGCAACAGAGGAGTGGGCCTATGACGCTCGCCGATCTGTGCCTGATCTTGGGCGTACTCTTCGCCTTCGGGACCTTGGTCCTGAAGATCATCGAAGTGGCGCGTACCAAGTAAGGTGCCGGGCGGGGCTCGGGTAGCAGCCTGAGCCCCAAACGATTTGAGCCCCGGTCGTAGCAGCGACCGGGGCTCATACAGAGGGCGCCTATGACTTCGCCAAAACCTATATACCCTTCCCGGGCCTAACTTTCAACTTACAGGACCTCGAACAGCCCCGCCGCGCCCATGCCGCCGCCGACGCACATCGTGACGACGACGTACTTGGCGCCGCGCCGCTTGCCCTCGATCAGGGCGTGACCGGTCATGCGGGCGCCGGACATGCCGTAGGGATGTCCAATCGAGATGGCGCCGCCGTTCACATTGAGCAATTCGTCGGGAATGCCGAGCGTGTCGCGGCAGTAGAGGACCTGGACGGCAAACGCCTCGTTCAGTTCCCACAGGCCGATGTCCTTCATCGTCAGGCCGTTCTTTTCGAGCAGCTTGGGGATCGCGAAGACCGGGCCGATGCCCATTTCGTCGGGCTTGGTGCCCGCCACCGCCATGCCGACGTAGCGACCGAGCGGGGTCAGCCCCTTCGCGGCCGCGACCTTTTCCTCCATCAACACCGATGCCGAGGCGCCGTCCGACAGCTGGCTGGCATTGCCCGCGGTAATGACGCCGTCCGGCCCGACGACCGGCTGCAACGCCTGCAAGCCTTCCAGCGTCGTGTCGGCGCGATTGCCCTCGTCCTTCGACAGCGTGACGTCCTTGGTGCTGACCTCCTTCGTCACCTTATCGACGACGTTCATCGTCGCCGCCATCGGCACGATCTCGTCATCGAACTTGCCCGCCGCCTGCGCCGCGGCAGTGCGCTGCTGCGACTGGAGGCCGTAGGCGTCCTGCGCCTCGCGGCCGATGCCGTAGCGCTTGGCGACCGTTTCGGCGGTCTGCAGCATCGGCATGTAGATGTCGTTGTGCATGGCGAGCAGCTGCTTGTCGGGGGCGACGCGCATCTGCGGGGTCTGCACCATGCTGATGCTTTCGACGCCGCCGCCGATCGCGACATCCATGCCGTCGATCACGATCTGCTTGGCCGCGGTGGCGATCGCCATCAGGCCGCTGGCGCACTGGCGGTCGAGCGACATGCCCGACACGGTGATCGGCAGGCCGGCGCGCAGCGCCGCCTGGCGCGCGATATTGCCCGCCTGATGCCCCTGCTGAAGCGCGGCGCCGAACACCACGTCTTCCACTTCGGCGCCGTCGATGCCGGCGCGCTTGACGGCATGGTCGATCGCATGGCCGGCCAACGCCTGCGGCGTCGTGTTGTTGAAGGCGCCACGATAGGCGCGGCCGATCGGCGTGCGGGCGGTGGAGACGATGACGGCGGAGCGCATGGGCTGGCTTCCTTGATGGGGCGCGACGCGGCGCGCGGGTTCGGTGACTATAGGGTTGGCGTCAGACGAAAATCTGGCTGATCCATTCGGCGATCAGGGCAGGCTTGTCCTGCCCTTCGATCTCGACGACGAAATTGGTGGTCTGCTGGAACTGGCCCGGCCGCTTCTCGTCGAAGGCGAGCAGGGTGAAGCGGCCGCGCACGCGCGATCCCGAACGGACGGGGGTGAGGAAGCGGACCTTGTTGCCGCCGTAGTTGACGCCCATCCGCGCGCCTTCGATCTGCGGCGCGTCGGGCACCTTGCTGCTGAGCAGCGGCATCAGCGACAGCGTGAGAAAGCCGTGCGCGATCGTGCCACCAAAGGGTGTCTGCGCCGCCGCGACGGGATCGATATGGATGAACTGATGGTCGCCGGTCGCTTCGGCGAAGCGATCGATCATCGCCTGCGTCACCTCGACCCAGTCGGACACGGTTTCGGTGCCGACCCTGTCCTTCATCGCCTGCGCGGTGATCGTCGTCACGAAGAATCGCCCTCCCGATTGCGGCGCGCGGATGGCGTTCCGCGTCGCGCCATCCTGTAGGCGGAGCCGGGGGCGTTCCGCAAGCCCCTCTCCCGACCGAAAGCTTGAACCGCGGCATCCATACACGACGAACCGCGCCAAACGCGGCGGACCCGATGTTCGAAAACACCTAGGACGCGGGGGCGTAGGGCATCACGAGCTTGCCGTCCGGGCCGGCGGTGTAGGTCGTCTGCGTCGGATAGGCGATGCCGATCCCTTCCGCGGCGAAGCGGCGGATCAACGACACCATGATGCGGTCGCGCATCGGGTGCGCGGTCGCCCAATCGTCGCCGGGGATGTCGAATTGCAGCACAAAATCGAGGCTGGAGGCGCCGAAGGTTTCGAAGCTGGACCGCGCGACCTTGCCGCCCTCGCCCTCGACGATCTCGCGCATGATCTGCGGCACGCGGGCGAGCGTATCGGGCGGGGTTTCGTAGGTGACGCCTATCGTGAACGCGAGCCGGATATGGTCGCGCACGCTGATGTTCTGGATTTCCTTGTCGAGCAATTGCTTGTTGCTGATCACGCGCAATTCGCCGGTGAAGGCGCGGATGCGCGTGCTCTTCAGGCCGATCGATTCGATCACGCCGTTGGTCGTGCCGTAGCTGATCTTGTCGCCGCGGCGGAACGGACGGTCGAAGATGATGGCGAGCGCGGCGAAGAGGTCGCCGAAAATGCCCTGTGCGGCGAGGCCGATGGCGATACCGCCGACGCCCAGGCCGGCGATCAGCCCGGTGACGTTGACGCCGAGATTGTCGAGCACGACGACCAGCGCGACAGCGAACAGCGCGACGGTGACGAGCAGGCGGATGAGGCCCATCGCGCTGAGCAGTGCCTCGCCCGAATAATGTTCGCTGCTGGTGCGGTGTTCGATCGCGCCGAGGATCAGCTCGCGCGCCCAGATCGCCGCCTGAAATACCGAGGCGACGGTCCACAGGAAGTTGATCGTCGTCGATACCTGGCTCGGTGCGCCGGCATAGCCTGCGACCAATTTGGCGGCGAGCATGACGATGAAGAAGTTGTTGGTGCGCGCGATCGCCCGGCCGACGATCGCGCCCCAGCCGCGGCGGACGAGCGTCTCGGCGACGCCGCCGACATCCTTGCGGCGGCACAGGCGTTCGCCCAGCCGACGCAGGCCGTGCAGCGCGACGACGATCACTACGCCGACGGCGAGCGCGATGAGGATTTGCAGCCAGTGCGTGTGCAGCCAGACTTCGCTGGCAGTGTACAGGCCGGTCAATTGGTCCTGGACGCCGTTGCTGTCGAAGATCGGCGAAGCGGTAGCGGTCGTATTTTTGGACATAAGGGGATCAGGCCGCGGCTTTCAGCGGCGCCGTGCTGGGCGTGCCGGCTTCGAGGAAGGCGATGAGCCCACGCTCCTCGCGGCTGAGATGACGGGCGGAGCGCGGCAGGCGCAACGCGCGGCGGAAGGCGCCCTGCCCCGTCTTCACCAAGGCGATGAGGGACGGGTGGACGTAGCTCTTGCGCGCGATGGCGGGGGTATTGCCCAGGCGGGCGACGACGGGTTCGAGCAGCGCCTTCAGGCTGAGGTCCGCCTCGGCGCGGGCCAGCGCCTCGAACGCGGCGACGCTGGCGCCCCAGGTGCGGAAATGCTTGGCGGTGAAGTCGCCGCCGGTCGCGCGCTTGATATAGTCGTTGACGTCGGACGAGGTGACGGGGTGCGCCTCCCCATCGTCGTCTACCCAGGCGAACAAATGCTGTTCGTCGAGGTCCTGCATCTTGCGCACCGTCGCGGCGAGCCGCTTGTCGGTGATCGCGACATCGCGTTCCTTGCCGGATTTGCCCTTGTAGCGCAGCTTCAGCGTGTTGCCGCGGACGCTGCCGTGGCGCTTGCGCAGCGTCGTGGCGCCATAGCTCTTGTTCGCTTCGGCATAGGCTTCGTTACCGACGCGCAGGTGCCCGATGTCGAGCAGGCGAACGACTGCGGCAATGGCGCGATCGCGCGGCAGACCGCGGGCGGACAAATCCGCCTCGACGCGGGCGCGCAGCTTGGGCAGGCAATGGCCGAAATCGGCGCATTTTTCGTATTTCGCCGCCTCCTGCGCTTCGCGGAAGCCGGTGTGATAGCGATATTGCTTACGCCCCTTCTCGTCCCAGCCGACCGCCTGGATATGGCCGTTGGACTTGGGGCAAAACCAGGCGTCGCGATAGGCGGGGGGCAGGCCGACCGCGTTCAGCCGGTCAATCTCGTCACGGTCGGTGATCCGGTCGCCGTCGGGCGCGTAATAGGCCCAGCCATTGCGAACCTTGCGGCGCGTGATGCCGGGCTTGGAATCATCGCAATAGACTATGCGTGCGGCCAATTGGGCACTCCCTTCCTAGTAGGAAATGCCCAGGCGACGCAGGCGGTTCCGAGCGCTACCCCGCGGCGCGCGGCCGCCCGAGCGCGTTGACCCAGCGTTGCGCGGGCCGTTCAACCCAGCGGTAGAGGAGCACGGACGCGGCGAAGACCAGCGCGAGATAGAGCGCGATGACCGGCCAGGGCACCGACGCGGCATCGCGGACGGCGACGAGCTTGAATGCCTTCCACAGCAGGAAATGCGACAGATAGGTTGCGTAGCTGATGTCGCCGAGCGCGTGGAGCCAGCGCCCCTCGAGCGGATGGTGCGGCGTGCCGGCGGTCAGCGCCAGCGCGAGCAGCAGCGCGGCGAACGTGACGGGCGCGGCGAGGGTTTCGGGCAAACCCAGCACCCATGCCGCCGCGCCGACCGCGGCGATGCCGAGTGACCAGACGAGCGACGGGCGGCGCAGGAACAGCGCGGCGAGGATCGTGCCGGTGGCGAATTCGGCGAGACAGCGGATGAGGCCGAAGCGCGGAATGTCCCAGCCCAGCGTCGGCGCACCCTGCATGGCGATGTGCAGGCCAGCGAGGATCGCCGCTGCGATGGCCACCAGCGCAAGCGCGGGCAGGCGTCGCCAGTCGATCGTCAGGATCAGCAGCGGGAACAGCAGATAGGCGGCGAGTTCGCAGCTGATCGACCAGGCCGGATCGTTCCAGTGCAGCGCATCGGTGACGCCCCAATTCTGCACCAGCAGCACATGCAGCGGCAGTTCGGCGAAGGGGAAGGCGGGGTCGCTGCGCCCGGTGGCCCGCAGCGCGAGCGCCAGCGCGACGCCGAAGGCCAGCATCACCGCGTGCAGCGGCCAGATGCGCGCCACGCGCTTTTGCAGGAAGCGGGCGATGCCGGCGGCGCCCTGCCCGCGCAGCCGGTCGTGCCAGGTCAGCCAGATGACGAAACCAGACAGGAGGAAGAAGAAATCGACCGCCAGATAGCCCTTGGCGAACACCGCCTCGACGCCGTGCGGCAGGCCCGCGATGCTGGCGCGGATGTGGTAGAGGACGACCAACCACGCCGCGATGCCGCGGGCAGAGGTGAGGGCGCGCAGTTCGCTCATGCTGGAATGGCGTCGCTCCGCGGCTTGCGCAGCGGCGCCTGGCCCTCTTCGCTGCGGCGGCGGGCGAGATAGGTGTCGAGGCCGATCTGCGCGCCCAATAGCATGTAGATGAACGGCTGGAAGGCGATGGCGATGAACGCCGCGCCGAGCAGATAGACGAGATGCGCGGTCTGGAGCGCGGCGGCGAGCGGGCCCGCCCAGCCGAAGGGGCCGGCGGGATCGCGATAGCGGCGGCGCAGCACCTCCATGCGGACGAGGCCGATCAGGCTGATCGCCAGCCACAGGGCCAGGCCGGGATAGCCCTGTTCGCCCAGCATCTCGAAATAGGCGCTGTGATAGCCGCGCGCCTTGTCGGTCACCGCCTGATCGGCGACGGTCGCGGCGGCATCGCCCTGCGCCGCGGTCGTCTTTTTGATCTCGTAGCGGATGTGGTTGCCGCGGAACGCCTCGAATCCGCCGCCGAAGGGGTGCGCCTTGGCATAGTCGATCGTCCACTGCCACACGGCGATACGGGTGGAGGCGGATTCGTCGGCGTCATGGCTCTTGATGGTGCTCATCCGCTCGGTGAAGCTCGCGGGCAGGAACGGCACCGCAAGCAGCCCGGCCGCGCCGATCATGGCGAGATAGGTGAACTTGCGCTTCGTGTTGCGCAGCGACAGCAGCGCGACGAGGACCGTGCAGAGCGTGCCGGTACGCGTTGACGTGCCGATCGGGATCAGCAGGCAGGCGAAGATCAGGCACAGGCAGAAGCCCTTCACCTTCCAGTCGGGCGGGAAGATCGTGCCCCAGCGCATGAACCAGGCGATCAACGGCACGATCGCGATCGCGACGGTGGAGATGGTCGACCCTTCGTACAGGCCCGAATTGTTGGTCACCATCAGGTCGAGCTGGCCATAGCCGCCGCCGCCCGCCGCGGTCTTGATACCGCCGACAATGATGATCGTCGCCGCCGACAGGATCATGAACAGCAGCAGCGACTCGATGCGCAGGCGCGTGCGCAACGTCAGCGGCAGGAAGGCGGCGAAGGCCAGACACTTCCACACCCAGTCCCATTTGTCGCGCGCGTCGACGGGGAAGTCGGCGCCCATCGTCGTGATCCCGCAATAGAGCAGCAGCAGGATGATGAGGCCCTGCCGCGGCGCGAAGCGGCTATCGCTCTTGTCGTCCATCAGCAACCAGCCACCGACCGCCAGCACCACCGCGATCAGCGAAATCGGCACGGCGTTGAGCAGGATGTACGTCAGCCGCTGCGGCGAGACGATGTCGATATAGACGTAGGCGCACACCAGCAGGAACGGACGGCGGAGGCCCATTCCGAACAGCGCGGCGAGGAAGGCGACGAAGACGAGATCACGCACCGGCGGGCGGCTCCGGCGGCGCGCTGCGGCGGGCGCGCCAATGGCGGGGCGGCGGCGCTTCGGAATCGAGATCGGGCCGGCGCAGCAGGCGCCAGGCGGCGAGCAGCATCAGGCCGTGCGTCAGCGCCAGCGACAGATTGTCGATCATCGCGTGCGAGCGCTCCTTGTCCAGGCGACAGGTGTAGGGGGTTCGGGTTGATGCGGCGTTAAGGGATTACTCGCTTCGTCATCCCGGCGGACGCCCGAATCCATGGTTGCGGTGCCGCTTGTGGTGTGACCGCCACGGACGCCGCGTGTCCATGGATTCCGGCGTTCGCCGGAATGACGAGTGGGACTAGATGCGGTAGAAAGCCACCGCGACCGCGGCGACCAGCAGCGCGACCATCAGCAGCACCGGCACGCGCTTCGCCCGGCGCGCCGCGGCGGCGGTTTCGTAGGCATGCATGTCGAACCAGAAGCGGCCCTGCCCCACGCCGCGGATCGACCCGTCGGCGATCATCGCGGCGAAGGCCTTCGCCTCGCGCGCGTCGGCGGGGGTGAAGGGCATGGCGTCGTCGGCGATCACCGCATGCGCCGCGACGAAGCGCGGGGCGATCGTGCCGTGGACCAGATAGCGGTCGCGCACCGTGCCGCGCGGCCCGGATGTCGCGACGCGCGTCAGCCGGCCGCTCACCGCTGCTTGCCGTTGTGGCGGATGTTGCCGGGCCGGCCGCGGCGCGCGACGACGCGATCCTTGCGGCCACCCTTGATGCCCTTGCCGAGATGCCGCGGCCCCGGTGCGGCGCCCTTGCCGCCGGGCAGTTCGAAGCGCAGCGCACCCGACACCGGATTGGCCTCCGCGAGCCGCAATTCCAGCCGTTGCCCCAGCGCATATTCCTCGCCGCTGTCCTCGCCGGTCAGCGTACGCGCCGCCTCGTCGAAGCGGAAATATTCGCCGCCCAGGTCGCGGACCGACATCAGGCCGTCGCCGCCGATCCCCTCGACGGTGGCGAAGAAGCCGTAATTCTGCACGCCGGTGATCCGCGCCGACACCGTCTCGCCGACGCGTTCGGCGAGGAAGGCGGCGACGTACCGGTCGATCGTGTCGCGCTCCGCCTCCATCGCGCGTCGTTCGAGCGCGCTGATCGTCGTGCCGATCTGCTCCATCGCCTCGGCATCCGCCTTGGTGAGCCCGCCCTCGCCCAGGCCATAGGCCGCGACAAGCGCGCGGTGGACGACGAGGTCGGCATAGCGCCGGATCGGCGAGGTGAAGTGGGCGTAGCTACCCAGCGACAGGCCGAAATGCCCCTGGTTGGCGGGCGCGTAATAGGCCTGGGTCTGCGTGCGCAGCACCTGCTCCATCACCTGCGGGCGGAAGTCGGCATCACCGATCCGGTCGAGGATATGGTTGAACGTCGCCGGGCGGATGACCTGGCCGAGCGCGAAGGGCACGTCGAACGTCTCGAGATAGTCCTTCAGCGCGACGAGCTTTTCGCGGCTGGGCGGTTCGTGGACGCGGTACATGACCGGCGCCTTCTTCGCCTCCAGCGCCTTGGCGGCGGCGACGTTGGCGGCGATCATATAATCCTCGATCAGCCGGTGCGCATCGAGCCGCTCGCGCGGGGCGACCGACATGATCCGGCCCTGCTCGTCGAGCACGACGCGGCGTTCGGGCAGGTCGAGGTCGAGCGGTTCGCGCGCATCGCGCGCCTTCGCCAGCGCGCGCCAGCAGGCCCAGAGCGGGCGCAGCACGTCGATCAGCGCGCCGGCATCGGCGTCGATCGTCGCCTGCGCGTCTTCATAGGCGAGGTTCGCCGCGATGCGGACGCGGGCGCGAGCGAAGCGCCAGCTTTCGAGCTTGCCCGATTTGGAGATGTGGAGGTGACAGACCAAGGCCGCGCGGTCCTCGCCTTCCTTCAGTGAGCACACTTCCGCCGACAGGATTTCGGGCAGCATCGGCACGACGCGATCGGGGAAATAGACCGAATTGCCGCGCCGCCGCGCCTCGCGGTCGAGTTCCGAGCCGGGCCGGACATAGAAGCTGACGTCGGCGATCGCGACGACCGCCTGCCAGCCGCCGTCCTCATGTGGCGCAGCCCATACGGCATCGTCATGATCGCGCGCATCCACCGGGTCGATCGCCACGATCGGCAGGTGCGTGAGGTCTTCGCGGTCCTCGCCGAGCGGCAGTTCCGACACGCGCTTTGCCTCGTCGAGCGTATCGCCCGAGAAGACGTCCGGGATGCCAAGCTTATGGATCGCGATCAGCGAGAAGCTGCGCGGTGCGAACGGGTCGCCGAGGCGCTGGACGACACGAACGGTGATGCGTGGCGGTCGCCCGCCCATTTCCGCCATGACGAGGTCGCCGGCCGCCGCGCCGCCGGTGTCGGAGACGGGAAATTCGCGCCGCTCCTTCTTTTCGACGCCGGTCAGCCAGAAGCGCTCGCCCTCTTGCCGCAGCACGCCGAGAATTTGCTCCGAAGCCTTGGCGAGCACCTTCATCGGATGCGCGATCCAGCCGTTGCCCGCCTCTTCGGTACGCGCGAGGATGCGTTCGCCGATGCCGAGCGCGCCACGCTTGCGTTCGCGGACGCGCAGCCGTGGCACGGGGCCGTCCGCTTCCCAGCGATCGGGCACCGCCCAGACATTGCCGCCATCGTCCACATCGGCGATGCGCAGCACGGTTACCTTGGGCAGACCACCCATCTTGTGAAAGGCGCGGCCGGGGGCGCTGTCGATCAGGCCTTCGTCGGCCATGTCCTTCAGCATCGCCTTCAGCGCGATCTTTTCCTGTGCGGTCAGGCCGAACGCCTTGGCGATCCCGCGTTTGCCGGCGGGAACCTCCGATTGCGTGATGAAGTCGAGGATCTGCGCCTGCGTCGGCAGGCCGGGTCTGGGTTTCTTTGCCACTTAGTGGAGATAGGGCGCGCGGGCGGGTTCGTCACCGCATGTTTGTTCACGCGAAGGCGCAAAGACGCGACGAGGTTGCGGATGAGCGAGGTCGCCCTGCTTCTTCGCGGCTTCGCGTTGTCGCGTGAACCGACTATGGGCCTACCCATGTCCGTCACCGTTGCCGCGCTGTACCACTTCACCCGTTTCGCCGATCCCGCCGCGCTTCAGGGCCCGTTGCTGGCCTTGTGCGAGGCGCAGGGTGTGCGCGGCACGCTGTTGCTGGCGGAGGAAGGGATCAACGGGACGATCGCCGGACCGGCCGAGGGAGTCGACGCCGTGCTCGCGCATATCCGCGCCCTGCCCGGCTGTGCGGCGCTGGAGGTAAAGTTCTCCGCGGCGGACACGATGCCCTTCCACCGTACCAAGGTGCGGCTGAAGCGCGAGATCGTGACGATGGGCGAACCGCTGGTCGACCCGACCGATCCCGGCACCTATGTCGATCCCGCCGACTGGAATGCGCTGATCGCCGATCCGGGCACGGTGCTGATCGACACGCGCAACGATTACGAGGTGGCGGTCGGCACGTTCGACGGCGCGGTCGATCCGGAGACTCGGTCTTTTCGCGAGTTTCCGGGTTGGTTTCGGGCGCATCGCGACGAATTGCTCGCCGGCACCAAACGCGTCGCGATGTTCTGCACCGGGGGCATCCGCTGCGAAAAGGCGACGGCGTTCCTGAAGGCGGAGGGCGTGCCCGACGTGTTCCACCTGAAAGGCGGCATCCTGAAATATCTGGAAGAGGTGCCCGCCGAGCAGAGCGCGTGGCGGGGCGAATGTTTCGTGTTCGACGAACGGGTGGCGGTGGGGCACGGCCTGGCGCCGGGCAGCCACGGCTTGTGCCGGGCGTGCCGGATGCCGGTGTCAGAGGCGGATCGCGCGTCGCCGCTGTACGAGGAGGGGGTGAGCTGCCCGCGCTGCCACGACACGCGCGATGCGGCGGCCCGGGCGCGCTATGCGGAGCGACATCGGCAAGCGCAGCTGGCGGAGGCGCGCGGCGAGGCGCATGTCGGGCGGCGGTTTGAGGATTGAGCCGCGGGTTGCCCCGCCCTCACCCTTCCGGCGCTACGCGCCTCCCTCCCTCTCCCGATGGGAGAGGGAAGAGACGGCGAAGCCGTCGATAGGGTGAGGGTGCGTGCGGGACGGCCGCCTGTCGGATGAACCAACCCCCGGCATCGTCGTTATGCTGCCGTAACAGGAGGCTCGACGGATGCTGTTCACCACCACCACGCAATTCGCCGCGCTGGCGCTGTGCCTGATCGCAGGCTGGTTCTTCGGATTGGCGAGCAGCAGCGGCGGCAAGAAGTGGAAGGCGCGCTATGCCGCGGAGCGCGAGGCGCACGGCACCTATCGCAAGCAGGGCGACACCAGCCTGGCCGCCGCGAATGCGCGCGTCGCCGAACTGGAGCGCGAGAATGCGCGTCTGACCGAAGCGGCGCAGGCCCGCCCCGTCGCCGCGCCGGTCGCCACCACGACGGCGCCGACGATCGGCGAGCGCCTGACCGGCCGCCGTCAGACCGCCGCCCGTCCGGCCTATCCGGCAGGCCAGCGTCCGGGCTGGTTCGACTTCGGTCCGCGGTCGCGGGTGTAAACGGACGATAAGGCGCTCAGCGGTCGGCGGACCGATCACGGCGCGCGCCTTTTCGTCAATAGGCCAGGCGCAAGCCGGGCCGCGGCCAGCGCATCGTCACCAGCCGGCCGCTGCCCGACAGCGTGACATAGGCGTCGTGCAGATCGTCCCCGCCCCAGCAGATGTTGGTCGTGAACACGTCATCAGTCGTGACGAATTTGACAAGGTCGCCCGTCGGGGACACGACGCTGATCCCGCTTTCGCCGATCGTCGCGACTCAGACGTTCCCGCCGGCCTCGACACCCAGCGAATCGAAGAATTTATACCCCGCCGGTCGATAGACCGGGATGCCGGGCCCGCCTGGGCCGCCGCCGGGCGCGACCTTGCCGGGGGCGATCACGTCGAATGCCATCAGCCGGCATGTGTAGGTCTCTGCCGCGTAGAGGCGGCTGCCGTCGGGTGACAGGCCGATGCCGTTCGGGTTTTCCGACGGGAACACCACCTCTTCCAGGAAGCTGCCGTCCGCCTTGGCGTAGAAGATGCCGGTGACGTCGCGCTCCCGGGGGCGCGTCTTGCCGTGGTCGGTGAACCAGAAACCGCCATGCGCGTCGAACACGATGTCGTTGGGGCCACGCAGCGAACAGCCGAAATCGCCGTCGGCGTACAGCACCTCGACCGTGCCGCGCATCGGGTCGATGCGTTCGATGCGCCCGCCGCTATAATCGTCGGCCTGCCCGTGCGGCGCCAGAAAGCCGCCCGCCTCATGCCAGTTGAACCCGCCGTTGTTGCAGCAATAGAGCTTGCCGTCGGGACCCATCGCCAGGCCATTGGGTCCGCCGCCCGGCTCTGCGACCACGTCGATCCGGCCCTCGGCATCGATACGGGTGATGCGCCCGGCCGCGATCTCGACCAGGATCACGCTGCCGTCGGGCATCGCCACCGGTCCTTCGGGAAAGCGCAGGCCCTGCGCCACCGTCCGCCACGTCATCTGCGCGCCCCTCCCACGTCGTCGATGCTGCCGCAGCATCGCCAGGGGCGGTGGCGCTGGCAAGTCCCTTCCTCGACATCGCCGCCGCCGCGGGGCACAGTCGCGCGCATGGAGAGACAGACCCGGACCGGCGGCCGCATCCTCGTCGACCAATTGCTCGCGCAAGGGTGCGAACGCATCTTCACCGTGCCGGGCGAAAGCTTCCTCGCGGTGCTCGATGCGCTGCATGATACGCCGCAGATCGAAACCGTGGTGTGCCGGCAGGAAGGCGGCGCGGCGTTCATGGCGTGCGCCGACGGCACGCTGACGCATCGGCCCGGCATCGCCTTCGTGACGCGCGGGCCGGGCGCGACCAATGCCTCGATCGGGGTGCATGTCGCGCGGCAGGATTCGCAGCCGATGATCCTGTTCATCGGCGACGTCGACCGCGGCACGCGCGATCGCGAGGCGTTCCAGGAGGTGGATTTCGCCGCGATGTTCGGGCCGCTCGCCAAATGGGCGGCGCGGATCGACGACGCGGCCCGCATCCCCGAATATGTCGCGCGCGCCTATGCGGTGGCGATGAACGGGCGGCCGGGGCCGGTGGTGCTCGCGCTGCCCGAGGACATGCTGCTCGATGCAGTCGAGGCGGTCGACCGGCCGCGTGTCGAGCGCGCGGCGCAGGGGTGCGACGAGGGCGCGATGGCGCAGCTTGCCGATCTGCTCGCCACCGCCGAACGCCCCGTCGCGATCGTCGGCGGTGCGGGGTGGGACGGGATCGCGGCGCAGGATTTCGCCGCCTGGGCGGATCGCACCGGCGTGCCCGTCGCCGCCGCCTTTCGCCGGCAGGATGCCATCCCCAACGCTTGCCCCGCCTATGCCGGGAACCTGGGCTATGGCCCGAACCCGAAGCTCGTCGCGCGGATCAAGGCCGCCGACCTGCTGCTGGTCGTGGGCCCGCGACTGGGTGAGGCGACGACCGATGGCTATGCGCTGATCACCCCGGAGCATCCGGGCCAGCGGCTGATCCACGTCCACCCGGACGCCGACGAGCTGGGCATGACCTACCGCACCGACCTCGCAATCTGCGCCGGCATGGCGGAATTTGCGGAAGGCTTGAACGCGATCGACGGACCGCCGAACGCCGGTGGCGCCGCCGCGCATGCCGATTGGCAGGCGTGGTCGACGCCCGCGGCGCGCGACGGCGTGGCGATGGACCTGGGGCCCTGCGTCGCGGCGATGCGCGCGGTGCTGCCCGCTGATACGATCATCTGCAACGGCGCGGGCAATTACAGCGGCTGGTGGCACCGCTATTGGCCCTATGCCGCGCCGGGCACGCAACTGGCGCCGACGGCGGGGGCGATGGGCTATGGCCTGCCCGCCGCCGTTGCCGCGGCGCTGCGCCATCCGGGGCGGCAGGTGGTGGCGCTCGCCGGCGACGGCTGTTTCCTGATGAACGGGCAGGAACTGGCGACTGCGGTGCAATATGACGCGCAGCTGCTGGTGCTGGTGATCGACAATGGCGGATACGGCACGATCCGCATGCACCAGGAGCGCGAATTTCCGGGCCGCGTATCAGGCACGGCGCTGGCCAATCCCGATTTCGCGGCGCTCGGCCGGGCCTATGGCTGCTGGGCGGAGACGGTGACGCGGACCGAGGATTTCGCGCCGGCGCTCGCGCGGGCACAAGCGCAGCGCGGGGTGCGCCTGTTGCATATCCGCACCGATATCGAGGTCATTACCGCCGGCACCACGCTGAGCACGGTGGCGCGGCGGGGGTGACGCCGCGCCGGATTACGCCAGTTCGATGATCGCGTCGACCTCGACCGCCGCGCCCAGCGGCAGGACGGGGACGCCGACGGCACTGCGGGCATGCTTGCCGGCGTCGCCGAACAGCGCGACCATCAGTTCGGACGCGCCGTTCGCGACCTTGGGCTGATCGGTGAAGTCGCCGTGGCTGTTGACGAACACGCCCAGCTTCACGACGCGCTTGATGCGCGACAGGTCGCCGCCGAGGTGCTTCTTGACCTGCGCGACGATCATCAGGCCGCACAGGCGCGCGGCCTCTTGCCCCTGTTCCAGCGACACGCCGTCGCCCAGACGGCCGGTGACGAGCTGGCCGTCCTTGAAGGGCAGCTGGCCCGACAGGTGCAGCATGCCGCCCGCCTCGACCACCGGCACATAGGCCGCAACCGGCGCCGCCGCTTCGGGCAGGGTGAGGCCGAGTTCCTCGAGCTTGCGATCGACGTGCGTGGTCATGGCAGTATCCTTCGATGATGCGTTGCCCGCGCGTCTAGCCGATGGCGCGGCGGGCGGTAAACCGTCAGGCGGCGGGTTGCCCCGCGGCGAAGCGCGCGGCGATCCAGTCCGCCGCCTCGCGCCAGTCGTCGATGCGCGCATGCGCGTGCGGCGCGGGGGCGACGCTGGGCGCGAGGCTGGGTTCGGAGACCATGTGCAGCCGGTGGACCTGCGGCGCGTGGCGCGACACCGATTCGTGATGAACGGCCAGATCGTCGACGAACACCGTCACCGGGTTGCCATGCTCCTCGACCAGCCGCGACACGGGATCGCCCTTGCCGCCCTGGTTGCATTCGACGCGGTGATGGATGCCGAAGGCGGCGAGCTGGTCGATCCGCGCGGTGCGGCAGCTGTCGAGCAGATTGGTGAGGACGACGATGTCCGCCACCTCGCTGAGCCGCGCCAGCGCCTCGGCGGCGTGGGGGACCAGAGTCTGGCGGTGCATTTCGGAGGGGAAGAAGCCGCCGAGCATCGACCACATCTCGGCCTGCGTCGGCGTTTCGCCCGTCGAGCGGCGGCGCATCGAATTGGCGAAATCGGCGCCATCGGGCGTGAAGTCGATATCGTGCGTTTCGCGCACCCATGTGCCAAAATGCTTGACCATATGCAGCAGCACTTCGTCGCAATCGGTGATCAGCAAGGGTCGGGGTGTCTGCGTCATCAGCGAGCCTCCAGCATCTGGTGTGCGGCGACCAGCGCCGACGGGGTGACCCCCAGCGCATCGGCGCAGGCGATGAGATCGGGTTCGTACGCCTCGAGATAGGCCAGCACCGCGGCGAGCACAGCGGGTTCGCCGGCACGGGCGCGCAGATCGTCGGGGTAGAGGCCGGTCGTCGCGATCAGGCGATCGGCACGCGCCTGTTCGCCGAGCGTCCAGGCCAGCGCCTGAAGCCCCAGCAATTCCGCATCGGGGGTGTTTGTATCGCGACCGCGCATTGCCTATCGTCCGCTGACTGGAAAGGATCGGTGACCCACGTGGCGAAACGGGTGCTCGTTGTCGAGGACAACGAACTCAATCTGAAGCTGTTCTGCGACCTGCTGCGGGCGCACGAGTTCGTCGCCGAACCGGTGCGCGACGGACGCGAGGCCGTGGCGCGCGCGCGCGAGGTGATGCCGGACCTGATCATCATGGATATCCAGATGCCGCATGTGACGGGATATGAACTGATCCTGGAACTGATGGCGGACGAGCAGCTGCGCGATATCCCGGTGATGGCGGTCACCGCCTATGCGGGACGCGACGACGAGGAGCGGATCCGGGCGGCCGGCGCGCGATCCTATGTCTCGAAGCCGATCAGTCTCGCGCGATTCATGGATGCGGTGAACGCGCTGGTCTGACCCGAGCGGCGCGACACGAAAAAGGCACCCTGCCGCGGCGATCGGGCCGCGACAGGGTGCCGCGCGCTCTCAGCGCCCTTACCCCCCGAAAAGGGCGCGGGAGCTGCGAGCTATGGATAAAACGACGATTCCTCAACGCGGTTCCCGGCATCATCCCGTCAGCATCATCCATACCGCCATCGCGACCATCATCAGGTTTTCGGTCAGCGACACGAAGCCCAGCGGCACGTTGCTGTCACCGCCGACGCAGGCGCATCTGAGCGCGCGCCGATCGACATACACCGCCTTGTAAACCGACACCGCGCCCACAACGCCGATGACGAGCGCGACGGGCACCGACAGCCATGTCGCGACGCCCGCGATCATCAACACGCCCGCCAGCCCCTCCAGATACGGGTAGAGCGTGGCATAGGGCACCCAGCGTTGCGCGAGCAGGTCATAGCCCAGGAACATCGTCGCGAATCGATCGACGTTCTGGAGCTTGAGGATCGCCAGCACGACCATGCTGAACGCGATGAACCATTCGCCCGCGCGGACCGTGACCGGCGAGCCGAATGCGGCGAGACTGGCGGCCATCGCCATCAGCGCGGTCATCGCGAACACGGCCAGGACCGGGCGATAGCTGATTGCTTTGGGGTCCGGCACCGACAGTCCGACGAATCGCCGCAGGTCGTCGTAGCCGCCGATCCGCACGCCATCGATGAACGTCTGCGGCGTGGTCTTCACGTCATGTTCGGCCTTGAACGCATCGGTTTCGGCACGAGTCGTCAGGTGGCGATCGTCGACCGCATAGCCCTTGCGGCGCAGCAGATCGCGCGCCTTCAGACCATAGGGACAGATGTGGGTCGGCATGACCATGCGGTAGAGGACGGCGCGCTTCGACATGACCGACATGTGGGGACACGACCGTCAGGCCGCCAGCACCCCGCATAAACCAAGGGCGGCCCCCTCAATTCGAGAAGACCGCCCTTAGCCCGTAGTGACGCGATACAGGGCGGCCGGATCGTCCGGCCACCACGGTCCGCTATGCCGACCGAACATGAACGCAATGTGGCCGAACCTAGCCCCCACCATGGCTTCGTCACAAAAACGCATAGATTGCCCGCACGTCGCTTTCCTACGCAGGCACGCACGCGAAGAGCCGCCGATGCGCGGGGCACCGGCGGCTCTTCGCGATTCGATTCGGCAAGCAACGCGGGGCGGCGGCGCCCCGGCAGCGGCTTACTTGATCTTGGCTTCCTTGAACTCGACGTGCTTGCGCACGACGGGATCGTACTTGCTGAAGCTCAGCTTCTCGGTCTTGGTGCGCGGGTTCTTCTTCGTGACGTAGAAGAAGCCGGTGTCGGCGGTGCTGACGAGCTTGATCTTGACGGTAGTCGGCTTGGCCATGAGCCCTAATCCTGAAAACAAGGAGAGCGGCAGCACCAACGCCGCCGCTCGATCAGTCGCGGCGCATGGGCCAGACGGCGAGGAAAGTCAACCGCGGATGCCCCCACCCCATCGTTAACCACCACGTTACCGGTGCGGGCGCATGAATGCCACATGACATGACGGGAGCAGGACATGGGGCATCAGGGGCATATCAACGACATGGCGCTGGACGCAGTGCGCGCCGATCTGGCGGCGCGAATCGCCGCGATCGACGTGAAGGCGCCTTATACCTGCGCACGCGACCTGAAGCCCGATATCAACCAGATCCGCCTGATCGCGCATCGTCATGGCCTGAACCCCGCGGTGACGGTCGCGCATTTCGTCGATTCGGCACTGTCGCGTGGCGAACATGGCGCTCTGGTGCATGGCTGGCTGTCGATGCTGGGTGACGCGGTCGCCTGCGACCGGCAGGATGTACGGGCGTGCGACACGTTTGCGGCGGCCTGTTCGGTGCGCCTCGCAAGCTGAACACCGACGACGGGACGGGACGGCATGGATGCACTGATGGCGGCGCTGGTCGCCGCCGCGCTGGCACAGGTGGGCGACCGCCCCGCCTGGCTCGCCGCGATCCTGGCCGATCGCTACCGCGCACCGGGCCTCGTCATCGCAATGGCGGCCATCGCGCTTGCCGCGTCCGCGGGATTGGCGGGCGCGGCGGGGGGCCTGATCGCCCCGCAGCTGACGCCCGAGGCGAAGCAGCTGTTCCTGGCGCTGGCGCTGGTGCTGCAGGGCGCCGGCGCGCTGTTCCCGGCCAAGGCCCCCGACCGGCTCGAACGCTGGCGGCTTGGCGCTGCGGCGACCAGCATGCTCGGGCTGTTCATCCTCGCCTTCGGCGACGGCGTGCAGTTCATTGTCCTGACCCTGAGCGCACGGGCGGAGCTGGTGTGGCTCGCGCCGCTGGGTGCGACGCTGGGATCGCTTGCCGTGATTGCGCCGGCGGCGCTGCTTGGCGAAGCGGGATGGCGTGCGCTGCCGCTGCGGTCGCTGCGGATCGGAATCGGCATCCTGTTCCTGATCGTCGGGCTCTGGCTTGGCGTGGGGGCCCTGCGTCTGATCTAGCCGCCCGATCAATCTGACCATGATTCCTGATGCAAAATCCCGGTCCGACCGGGAGCGTTTGCGCTATCGGATCGTTTCCGCAACGAACCCATTTCTGTCAGGAGCTTCCCCATGGCCGACGTCAATCCGGCGCTCAACACGCCCACCGATCTGTCGAACACGCGCTCGGTCGCCGACGCCCTCAATGCCTCGCTCGCCGATTGCTATGCGCTGTATCTGAAGACCAAGAACTTCCACTGGCACGTCAGCGGCCCGCATTTCCGCGACTATCACCTGCTGCTCGACGATCAGGCCGCGCAAATCCTGGGCGTGACCGACGCGATCGCCGAACGCGTGCGCAAGACCGGCAACGTAACGCTGCGCTCGATCGGCGACATCAGTCGCCGCCAGACGATCGCCGACAATGACAAGGATTTCGTCGAAGCCGGCGCAATGCTGGCCGAGCTGCGCGAGGACAATCTGAAGCTGGTCGAAAGCTTCCGCGCGGTGAAGGACGCCGCCGAAGCGGCCAAGGACAATGCGACCAGCGGCATCGTCGACGATTGGACCGACCAGGCCGAAGAGCGCGCCTGGTTCCTGTTCGAAGCCAGCCGCAAGGGCTGACCCGGTTTGTCCGTCACCCCGGACCCGATCCGGGGTGACGGTTCGACGGCTGCGGCCGGCCGTCAGCGGGAGGGGATAGGGCCGACGCGCACCAGCCACAGGTCGGGCGGCGCACCGAAGCGGATCGGCAGGTTGCTGGTGCCCAGCCCCGCCGTCACCACCGTCAGCCGATGCGGATCGCGCACGATGCCGCAGCGATAGCGCGGATTGGTCACCTCGACCGGCGCGCCGATCAGCGGCAGTACCACCTGCCCACAATGCGTGTGGCCGGCGAGCAGCAATGTCGTGCGCCGCGACAGCTTCACCGCGACATCGGGCGAATGCGCGACCATCACGCCGGCGCCCGCCAGCGTCGCCAGCGCCGCCTGGGTCGAGGCGATACGATCGTGATGCGTCGCCGGATCGTCGAGGCCGCCAAGCGCAAGCGGCCCAAGCCCCTCACCCTGATTGATCAGCACGACCACGCCGATCCGCCGCAACATCGCTGCGATCGGTGCAGGATCGGTCCAGTGATCGTGATTGCCGAGCACCGCGACGACCCCCAGCGGGGCCTTCAACTGCGACAGCGGGCGTGCCAGCAACGGGATCGCCCGCTCCGCCTCGCCGGCGCCGCGCCCCTCGATGAAATCGCCGGCCAGCACGACCAGATCGGGGTGGAGCGCATTCACCTGCCCGACGATGCGGGCGAGCCGCCCCTCGTCCATCGCCATGCTTTCCATGTGGATATCGCTCATCAGCGCGATGGTGATCGGCGGTTTGCCGGCCGGCCAGTCGGGCAGCGCCATCGTCACGCGGCGAACGACCGGGTCGGCGCGGGCGTTGCGATAGCCGATGAGGAAGACGGCGCCGGCGATAAAGGCGACGATCAGCGCGGCAGTGAGAAGCGGACGTTTCACGATGCGGGTCCTAGCGGGAGCGCTTCGGCGGCGCCATGCGTTCGTGTGTCTATGCAAGCCTTTGCCGCGCTTCTCGATTCGCTGATCTACACGCGGGGGCGGAACGCGAAGCTCAAGCTGATCGTCGATTATCTGCACGCGACGCCCGATCCCGATCGCGGCTGGGCGATGGCGGCACTGACCGGCGATCTCGATCTGCCCGGCGTGAAGCCGGCGCAGATCCGGGCGCTGATCGAGGCGCGGGTCGACCCCGTGCTGTTCCGGATGAGCCGCGACTATGTCGGCGATACGGCCGAGACGGTGGCGCTGCTATGGCCAGCGCCAGTGGTGCCGCCGCCCGATACCGGTCCGCTGTCGATCACCGCTGCGGTCGACGCGCTGCGCCATCTATCGCGCTCCGATGCGCCCGCTGTGCTCGCCGGCATGCTCGACCGGCTGGATGCGGAAGAGCGGTTCGCGCTGCTCAAGATGGCGACCGGGGGCCTGCGTATCGGCGTGTCGGCGCGGCTCGCCAAGACCGCGCTGGCGCAGGCGTTCGGGCTGGACGTCGATGCGGTGGAGGAGGTGTGGCACGGCCTGTCGCCGCCCTATGCCAGCCTGTTCGCCTGGGCGGAGGGAAAGGGCGCGCAACCGACCCCGGCGGACGTGCCGGTCTTCCGCCCCTTCATGCTCGCGCACGGGCTGGAGGACGCGCAGGTCGACCTCGCCGATTATGCCGCCGAGTGGAAATGGGACGGCATCCGCGTCCAGATCGTCCATGTCGCGGGCCAGACGCGCCTGTACAGCCGCACCGGCGACGACGTGACGGGCAGCTTTCCCGACGTCGCCGCGGCCTTCACCACCCCCGGCACGGTCGATGGCGAGCTGCTGGTAAAGGGCGAATTCCAGGGCGGTGCGCTGGACGACGGTGGTGGGGCGGCGAGCTTCAACGCGCTGCAACAGCGGCTGGGACGCAAGCAGGTGTCGGCGAAGATGCTGGCCGACTATCCCGCGTTCGTCCGCCTCTACGACATCCTGTTCGACGGGCCCGAGGATCTGCGGGCGCTACCTTGGACGGAGCGGCGCGACCGGCTGGAGGCGTTCGTGCCGCGGCTCGATCCCGATCGCTTCGACCTCAGCCAGGTGATCGCGGCCGACAGCTTCACCGATTTGGAGGCGATCCGCGCCGGTGCGCGCGATGCGGCGATCGAGGGCGTGATGCTGAAACGCCGCGACAGCCCCTATGTCGGCGGGCGGCGCGCCGGCCTGTGGTACAAATGGAAGCGCGATCCGCTGACCGCCGATTGCGTGATGATGTACGCGCAGCGCGGCAACGGGCGCCGATCGTCCTATTACAGCGACTATACCTTCGGCTGCTGGACCGAAGAGGGTGAGCTGCTGCCGGTCGGCAAGGCCTATTCGGGGATCACCGACGAGGAATTGCGCATGCTGGACAGCTTCGTCCGCCGCCATACGGTGAAGCGCTTCGGCCCGGTACGCGAAGTGGAGAAAACGCTGGTGCTGGAGATCGCGTTCGATTCGATCCACACCTCCACGCGGCATAAGTCCGGCGTCGCGATGCGCTTCCCTCGCATCGCACGCATCCGCACCGACAAGCCCGCGGCAGAGGCGGATCAGGTCGAAACGCTGCGGCGGCTGGTGACGTAAGGCGGAAGCGACGTACTGGCTCCCCCCCCTCCGCGACGTCATCCCACCGAACGCAGTAGTCTCCCTGCTGTCGCGCCCAGCAAGAACCGCTCGAGGCCCCAGCCTTCGCTGGGGCGACGTTTCCGGGGCGCGCCTGTCGATCAATACGCCCGGGCGAGCAGCACGCGTTCGACGGCTGGCGCGCCGGTGAAGACGCAGGCGCCGTCCGCAGGGGCCTGATCGCCCGGCGCGTTGCGGATCGTCAGCTTCAGCGCCTTCAGCCGCTCGACCACCTGATCGAGCGCGGCGCCGGTCGGGCGCGACCATTG
This sequence comes from Sphingomonas sp. NIC1, assembly GCF_001638925.1. Lineage (NCBI taxonomy): Bacteria > Pseudomonadati > Pseudomonadota > Alphaproteobacteria > Sphingomonadales > Sphingomonadaceae > Sphingomonas > Sphingomonas sp. NIC1. The sequence continues at coordinate 1,926,589 of NZ_CP015521.1, read as the reverse complement.
CACCTCGACCCAGCCGGGGTTCTTCTGCCCTTCGGCGAAATGCGCCTCGACCGCGGCGAAGTCTGCCACCGGCACGATCGCCGCCTGCATCCGCGCGGTCGCCTGTTCGTGCAGCGCCTGCTGGATCGCGGCGAGCAAGGCGGGCGCATCCGCCTCGAAATCGCCGCGCGGCATCACGACGCTGTCGAGCTTGCCGTCCTCGCGATACAGCCGGTCGCGGCGGATGACCGAGACGTTGCCGCCCGCCATGTCGCGGCCGCCGATCTCGATGACGATCGGCGCGCCCTTCTTCACCCAGCCCCAGCGCTTGGTTGCGGCCTTGGCGGGCTTGAGGTCGAGTAGCGCGCGCACCGGCTCGCCCAGCGCGGTCAGGCCGGCGAGGTTCGACTGGATGTCCTTGGCGTAGGCGATCAGCGCCTCGTCCTCGGGCTGGTCGCGCAGCATTGGCACGATCACGATCTGCCACGGCGCGATGCGCGGCGGCACGCGCAGGCCGTCGTCGTCGCCATGGACCATGATGACGCCGCCGATCATGCGGGTGCTGACGCCCCAGCTGGTCGTGTTCGCCAGCTCCAGCTCGCCGCTGGCATTCTGGAAGCGGATGTTCTGGGCGTGCGCGAAATTGGTGCCGAGGAAGTGGCTGGTGCCCGCCTGCAGCGCCTTGCCGTCCTGCATCATCGCTTCGATGCTGTAGGTCGCGACCGCGCCGGGGAAGCGCTCGTTCTCGGGCTTCTCACCCGCGACGACCGGCAGCGCGAGGCAGGTTTCGGCGAAATCGCGATAGACCTCGAGCATCTTGCGCGTTTCTTCGCGCGCTTCGTCGGCGGTGGCGTGGGCGGTATGGCCCTCCTGCCACAGGAATTCGCTGGTGCGCAGGAACATGCGCGTCCGCATCTCCCAGCGAACCACATTGGCCCATTGGTTGATGAGCACGGGCAGGTCGCGCCACGACTGCACCCAGCGGGCAAAGGCGGTGCCGATCACCGTTTCCGACGTCGGGCGCACGACCAGCGGCTCTTCCAGCTTGGCGGCCGGATCGGGCTTCAGGCCGCCGTGGCCGTCGGGGATCAGGCGATGGTGCGTGACGACCGCCATCTCCTTGGCGAAGCCCTCGACGTGCTCGGCCTCCTTTTCGAAATAGGACAGCGGGATGAAGAGCGGGAAGTAGCAATTCTCATGCCCCGTCGCCTTGATCCGATCGTCGAGCAGGCGCTGGATCCGCTCCCAGATGCCATAGCCCCACGGCCGGATGACCATGCAGCCGCGCACGCCCGATTCCTCGGCGAGGTCGGCCTCGGTGATGACGGATTGATACCAGGCGGCGAAATCGGCGTCGCGGGTGACGGGGAGAGCGTGCTTCATGGAGGGGCGAGTTATCCATTATCTGGATATTAGGCCAGCCCGCACGTCGTCCCGACACTCTCCCCCGTCATTCCCGCGCAGGCGGGAATCCATAACCTCTGAGCTCACGGCAGGAGCGGAAAGGGCAGCGCGTCTGGATTCCCGCCTGCGCGGGAATGACGAATAGGGTGAGCCGCCGGAATAGCGATGCACCCGCAGACACTTCCCGCTACAGCCCGCGGCATGAACGACCGCATCCTGCCCGCGATCGGCCTGCGCCTGCTGTCGGTCGTGTTCTTTGCCGCGATGAACGCGAGCATCAAGCTCGCCGAACATGCCGGTGCGAGCGTGGTCGAGATCCTGTTCTTCCGCCAGTTCGGGGCGGCGCTGCTGGTGTCGGCCGTCATCGCCAGTGGTCCCGGCATGACCAGCGTCGCGACGCAGCGGCTGCCGGCGCATGTTGCCCGCGCGGTGGTGGGGCTGAGCGCGATGGCGCTGACCTTCCACGGTATCGTGCTGCTGCCGCTTGCAGAAGCGACGACGATCGGCTTTACCGTGCCGCTGATCACGACGATCCTCGGCGCACTCGTGCTGCGCGAGCCGACCGGGGTGTGGCGCTGGGGCGCGGTGGTGGCGGGGTTCGCCGGCGTGCTGATCGTCGCGGCGCCGGGCCTTGCCGCCAACGACGGGCATCTGCCGCTGGGCGGCGCGGCCTTTGCGCTAGGCGGGGCGTTCGGGACGGCGTGCGTCACGATCCTGCTGCGCCAGATCGGGCGGACCGAGGCGGCGCTGACCACCGTCTTCTGGTTTTCGACGCTGTCGCTGGTGCCGCTGACGCTATTCTACGTGCCGGTCGCGCAGAGCCATAACGCGTTCGGCTGGGCGTGCCTGGCCGCGGTCGGCGTGCTGGGCGGGTGCGCGCAGATCGCGATGACCAATTCTCTGAAGCTCGGCCCCGTGTCGGTGGTGGTGCCGATGGACTATTCCAGCCTGTTGTGGGCGACCGCGCTCGGGTGGCTGATCTTCGACACCTTGCCGGCCAGCGCGACCTGGATCGGCGCGCCGGTGATCATCGCGAGCGGCCTGATCATCGTGTGGCGCGAGCGGGTGCGCCAGCGGCAGGAAACGATCGCGGCAAGCGCCGACGACGTCGCCTAGCCGTCCGGACGTCGCAATCCGGCGCTTCCCGTCGAGTCGATCAGCCCCCATATGGACGCCATGTCGTCGCGCGCCCGCGTTCTCGTCCTTAATTCCGCGCTCGGCCCGCTCGACTATCGCGTGCCGGCGGGCTCGCATGTCGAGCCGGGGTCGGTGGTCATCGCGCCGCTGGGGCCGCGTCAGTTGCTCGGCGTGGTGTGGGAACCCGAGCGCATGCCGTCGGATGCGGAGGTCGGCGACAACCGCCTGCGGCCGCTGCTCGGCGTGGTCGATGTGCCGCCGCTCGCCGCGCCGTTGCGCCGGCTGATCGAGTGGACCGCCGACTATTACCTCGCGCCGCCGGCCGCGGTGGTGCGGATGGCGCTCGCCTCCACCTCGGCGCTGGAGGGGGCGCGGACCGTCACCGAGTATCGCGCCACCGGCACCGTGCCGCCGCGCCTCACCCCACAGCGCGAACAGGCGCTGGAGCGGATCGGCGACCGGCAGGGACTGATCCGCGAGCTCGCAACCCTCGCTGACGTGTCCGACGCGGTGGTCCGTGGGCTGGTGAAGGCCGGCGCTCTGGAAGCGGTGAGCGTCGATATCGACAGCCCCTATCCGCACCCCGACCCCGCCTTTGGGCCGCCGACGCTCGCCGAGGCGCAGCAGGCCGCGGCGGACGAACTGGTCGCCGGGGTTGCGGCGCATGACTTCCGCCCCACCCTGCTCGACGGCGTCACCGGATCGGGCAAGACCGAGGTGTATTTCGAGGCGGTGGCCGAGGCGATCCGGCAGGGGCGGCAGACCCTCGTGCTGCTGCCCGAGATCGCGCTGACCGAACCGTTCCTGAAGCGCTTCCACGACCGCTTCGGCTGCGAGCCGGTGGCGTGGCATTCGGGCCTGCGCTCCACCCAGCGGCGGCGGGCGTGGCGCGCGATTGCGAGCGGCGAGGCGCTGGTGACGGTCGGCGCGCGGTCCGCTCTGTTCCTGCCCTATCGCAACCTCGGCCTGATCGTCGTCGACGAGGCGCATGAGACGAGCTTCAAGCAGGAAGAGGGCGTCCATTACCATGCCCGCGACGTCGCGGTGATGCGCGGCAAGTTCGAGCAATGCCCGGTGATCCTGGCCAGCGCGACCCCGGCGATCGAGACGCGCCAGCAGGTGGCGCTGGGCCGCTATGCCGAACTGAAGCTGCCCGGCCGCTACGGCCCCGCCGAAATGCCGACGATCGAGGCGATCGATCTGATCCAGCACCCACCCGAACGCGGGACGTGGATCGCGCCGAAGCTGGTGACGGCGCTGCGCGACACGTTCGAGAAGGGCGAGCAGTCGCTGCTGTTCCTCAACCGGCGGGGCTATGCGCCGCTGACGCTGTGCCGCAATTGCGGGCACCGCTTTCAATGCCCCAATTGCACCGCCTGGATGGTCGAGCATCGCCTCACCCGCCGGCTCGCCTGCCACCATTGCGGCCATGTGATGCCGACGCCCCGCGCCTGCCCCGAGTGCAAGGCGGAGGACAGTCTGGTCGCCTGCGGTCCCGGCGTCGAGCGGATCGCGGACGAGGTGGCGACTTTGTTCCCCGAGGCGAAGACCGCGGTCGTCACCTCAGATACGATCTGGTCGCCGGCCAAGGCCGCGGAGTTCGTCGGCCGGATGGAAGCGGGCGACATCGACATCGTCGTCGGCACGCAGCTCGTCACCAAGGGCTATCACTTTCCCAATCTGACATTGGTCGGCGTGATCGATGCCGATCTGGGGCTGGAGGGCGGCGACCTGCGGGCGGCGGAGCGGACGTTCCAGCAGATCCGGCAGGTGTCGGGGCGTGCGGGGCGTGGAGCCAAGCCGGGGCATGTGTTCATCCAGACGCACAGTCCGTCGGCGCAGGTGATGCAGGCGCTGATCACCGGCGATGCCGAGGCATTCTACGAGGCGGAGACCGAGGCGCGTCGCGATGCGGGCGCTCCGCCCTTTGGCCGCTATGCCGCGATCGTCGTGTCGTCGGAGGAGCAGGCGTGTGCGCATGAGGTGGCGCGGGCGGTGGCGCAGAGCGCGCCGCGGGTGGATGGCATGGCGGTCTATGGCCCCGCCCCTGCCCCGCTCGCCATGCTGCGCGGGCGGCACCGCTATCGGTTGCTGGTGCATGCCCGGCGCGCGCTCGACGTACAGGACGTGATCCGCGACTGGCTGGGCGGGCTCGACTGGCCGGCGAAAGCGCGCGTGACGGTGGACGTCGATCCGTATAACTTCCTGTAAGGACCAATACCGGTCCAAAGGATGACGGCATGACGACGCGGCGCGGGTTTCTGGGTGGCATGGCGGCGGCAAGCGGTGCGGCGGCGCTGCCCGCGATGGCGGCGAGCCCGGATCACGCGCTGATCGTGTCCACCTGGGATTTCGGTGCGGCGGCGAACGATGCGGCGTTTGCGCGGATGAAGGCGGGGGGCACGTTGCTCGACGCGGTCGAGGCAGGGGCGATGGTGCCGGAGGCGGACCCGGAGAATCATTCGGTCGGCTATGGCGGCTATCCCGATCGCGACGGGCATGTGACGCTGGATGCGGTGATCATGGACGATGCCGGCGGCGTCGGCGCGGTCGCGGCGCTGGAGAATACGGTGCATGCCATCTCCGTCGCGCGGCGGGTGATGGAGAAGACGCCACACACGTTCATCGTCGGCGAGGGCGCGACGCGGTTCGCGCGCGACCAGGGCTTTCCCAAGGTCGATCTGCTGACGCCGCCGGCTGAGAAGGCGTGGCGCGAGTGGCTGAAGACCTCGCAGTACACGCCGGTCGCCAATATCGAGAACCGCCGCGCGCCTTTGGGCGGTGCGCTGGACCACGACACGATCGGGTTGTTGGCGCGCGACGCCTCGGGGCGGATGGCGGGGGCCTGCACCACGTCGGGCATGGCGTTTAAGATGCGCGGGCGGGTGGGCGATTCGCCGCAGGTCGGCAGCGGATTATACGTCGAGGCGGGCGTCGGCGGGGCGACCTCCACCGGGCTTGGCGAGGAGGTGACGCGGATCGCCGGCACCGCCCGCGTCGTCGCGTCGATGCGCGCCGGGCTGTCGCCTCAGGCGGCGTGCGAGGAAGTGGTGAAGCATATCGCCAAGCTGCGCGGGGATGCGATCAAGGGCGTGCAGGTCGGCTTTCTGGCGCTGTCGCCGCAGGGTGAGGTGGGGGCGTTCTGTCTGTTGCCGGGCTTTACCTATGCGGTGACCGATGCGGCGGGGCGGACCGTGGTGCGCAAGGGGCGGTCGCTGTTCGCTGCGTGAGCGACGATGGACACCCGAACGGAAACGATGCGGGTGTATCGTTTCCGGTCTGATCGAAACGCTCCGTCACCCCGGACTTGATCCGGGGTCCCGCTTTTTGCCCGCCGAAGAAGAAGAAGCGGGACCCCGGCTCAGGGCCGGGGTGACGGGAATGGGGTGAGCGGTGGTGAGAAAGAGCCGGGGTTTGCCGGCTGCTGTATCGGAGTGACGGGCTGTAGGACAGCCGGTGCCGATTATGGGCCCTTGCGCAGGGACTTAGCGGGAGGGCGATCCAACAGTCTGGATCGCCGCTGGCCCCGGTCGATTACGCCGCGTGTTCGGCGAGGACGGTGAGGCCCTGGGCGTTCACTTCCGCAAAGCCGCCCTGGATCGCGATGGTTTCGGGCTGGCCGCCTTCGGTGCGGTACACCGAGAGCGCGCCGTCGCGGACGGTGGACATCAAGGGCGCATGGCCCTCCAGCACGCCGAAGTCGCCTTCGGTGCCGGGCACGACGACCATGTACACGTCCTCGGAGCGGACGAGCTTTTCGGGCGTGACGAGTTCGAAGTGGAGCATGTCAGAGTCTCGTTTCAATCACGCGATCGAACGCGGTGATGGCCGCGTCGAATTTGTCCCGGCAGCCGGGATTGCAGAAACCGACCACCGCGCCGCGATAGACCGTCAAGGCATCGTCGCTGATCGGCTTACCCGACCAGGGACAGATGGCGTTGACGGCGTCCTCGCGGCGCAGCGCGGGCATTACGCCTCGGCGGCCATCTTTTCGGCCTTGGCGACGACTTCGTCGATGCCGCCGACCATGTAGAAGGCTGCTTCCGGCAGGTGATCATATTCGCCGTCGACGACCGCCTTGAACGAGCGGATCGTGTCTTCGATCTGCACGAACTTGCCGCTGATGCCGGTGAAGACTTCGGCGACGTGGAACGGCTGGCTGAGGAAGCGCTGGATCTTGCGCGCGCGCGTGACGGTCAGTTTATCCTCTTCGGACAATTCGTCCATGCCGAGGATGGCGATGATGTCCTGCAGCGACTTGTAGCGCTGGAGCAGCGACTGGACGGCGCGCGCCGTGTCGTAATGCTCCTGGCCGACGATGCGCGGTTCGAGCACGCGGCTGGTCGAATCGAGCGGATCGACCGCCGGATAGATGCCGAGTTCCGAGATCGCGCGGTTGAGCACGGTCGTCGCGTCCAAGTGGGCGAACGAGGTCGCTGGCGCCGGGTCGGTCAAGTCGTCCGCGGGGACGTAGACGGCCTGCACCGAGGTGATCGAGCCCTTGTTGGTCGAGGTGATGCGCTCCTGCAGCGCGCCCATGTCGGTCGACAGCGTCGGCTGATAGCCCACCGCCGACGGAATGCGGCCGAGCAGTGCCGACACCTCTGCGCCCGCCTGCGTGAAGCGGAAGATGTTGTCGACGAAGAACAGCACGTCCTGGCCTTCCTGGTCGCGGAAATATTCCGCGATGGTCAGGCCCGACAGCGCGACGCGGGCGCGGGCGCCCGGCGGCTCGTTCATCTGGCCGAACACCAGCGCGACCTTCGACCCTTCGCTGATCGGATTGCCGTCGGCATCCTTGGCGATGACGCCCGCGTCGAGGAATTCGTGATAGAGGTCGTTGCCCTCACGCGTGCGCTCGCCGACGCCCGCGAACACCGAGGTGCCGCCATGGCCCTTGGCGATGTTGTTGATCAGTTCCTGGATCAGCACGGTCTTGCCGACGCCGGCACCGCCGAACAGGCCGATCTTGCCGCCCTTCGCGTAGGGCGCGAGCAGGTCGATGACCTTGATGCCGGTGACGAGGATCGCGCTGTCGGTCGACTGGTCGACGAATTCCGGCGCCTTCGCGTGGATCGGCGCGCGCAGGTCGGTGGCGACCGGGCCACGCTCGTCGATCGGCTCGCCGACGACGTTCATGATGCGGCCGAGCGTCGCCGGGCCGACGGGAACGCTGATCTGCGAACCGGTGTCGCGAACGGTCTGGCCGCGGGTCAGGCCCTCGGTCGCGTCCATCGCGATCGTGCGGACGGTGTTCTCGCCCAGATGCTGCGCGACCTCGAGCACCAGCTTGGTGCCGTTGTTGTCCGTTTCCAGCGCCGACAGGATCGCCGGCAGCGTTTCGGGGAAGTGGACGTCGACGACGGCGCCGATGACCTGCGCGATCGTGCCGGTGGTGTTGCTGCTGCCCGTCGACTGGGTCGGGCGGATGTCGTCTGCGGCGGTTGCCATGGCGGTTCTTCCTGCTTCGGATTCGTTAGAGCGCTTCGGCGCCGGAGATGATCTCGACCAGTTCGGTCGTGATCGCGGCCTGGCGCGTGCGGTTGTACTGGATGGACAGGCGGTTGATCATGTCGCCCGCGTTGCGCGTCGCATTGTCCATCGCGTTCATGCGGCTGCCCTGTTCCGACGCGGCGTTTTCCAGCATCGCGCGGAAGATCTGGATCGCGACGTTGCGCGGCAGCAGGTCGGCGAGGATCGATTCTTCATCGGGCTCGTATTCGACCACCGCGGCGGGGGCGGAAGTGTTGCTGGAAGTGGACGAAGTGGAGGGTACGTCCTTGTCCAGAACGTCCACCGCGACCGGAATGATCTGACGGCCGACGGGCAGCTGGACGAGCGCCGAGACGAACTTGGCGTAGAACAGGTGCGCGACATCGAACTCACCCGCGGCGTAGCGCGCGAGCAGGTCGTCGGCGACTTCGCGCGCCTGCTGGAAGCCGAGCACCTTGTGCTGGCCCAGCTCATGGTCGGCGAGGATCGCGTTCGGGTAGAAGCGACGCAGCACGCGGCCCTTCTTGCCGGCGAGGTAGAAGCGCACGGTCTTGCCCTGCGCCTCCAGCTCCTCCGCCTTGCGGCGGGCGGCGCGGACGATGTTGCTGTTGAACGCGCCGGCGAGGCCGCGTTCCGAGGTCGCAACGACGAGCAGGTGGACCTGGTCCTTGCCGGTGCCCGACAGCAGCGGCGAGACGCCCGCGCCGCCCGCCAGCTGGCGCGACAGGCTGGCGACGACCGCCTCCAGCCGCTCGGCATAGGGACGACCGGCCTGCGCCGCTTCCTGCGCCCGGCGCAGCTTGGCGGCGGCGACCATCTTCATCGCCTTGGTGATCTTCTGGGTCGACTTGACCGAGTTGATCCGGATCTTGAGGGCCTTCAACGACGCCATTGTTGTCCTTCATGTGTCCCCGCGACGGCGGGGACCCAGTACTGGGCTCCCGCCTGCGCGGGAGCACATTGAACGTTACGCGAAGGTCTTCGCGAACTGGTCGAGCGCGGCCTTGAGGCCCGCCTTCGCCTCGTCGCCGAGATCGCGGGTGTCGCGGATCTTGGTGAGGACGTCGGCGTGGTTGGCGCGCAGGTCGGCGAGCATCGCGGCTTCGTAGCGGGTCACGTCCGCGACGGGGACGGTATCGATATAGCCGTTGGTGCCGGCGAAGATCGACGCGGTCTGCTCCTCGAACGGCATCGGGCTGAACTGCTTCTGCTTGAGCAATTCAGTGAGGCGCGCGCCGCGGTTGAGCAGCTTCTGAGTCGAGGCGTCGAGGTCCGAGCCGAACTGCGCGAAGGCGGCCATTTCGCGATACTGCGCGAGCTCGAGCTTGATCGAGCCCGACACCTTCTTCATCGCCTTGGTCTGCGCGGCCGAGCCGACGCGGCTGACCGACAGGCCGACGTTGATCGCGGGGCGGATGCCGGCGAAGAACAGGTCGGTTTCGAGGAAGATCTGGCCGTCGGTGATCGAGATCACGTTGGTCGGGATGTAGGCCGACACGTCGCCCGCCTGCGTTTCGATGATCGGCAGCGCGGTGAGCGAGCCGCCACCGTTGGCGTCCGACATCTTTGCGGCGCGCTCGAGCAGGCGGCTGTGCAGATAGAACACGTCGCCCGGATACGCTTCACGGCCCGGCGGACGGCGCAGCAGCAGCGACATCTGGCGATAGGCGACCGCCTGCTTCGACAGATCGTCGAACACGATCAGCGCGTGCATGCCGTTGTCGCGGAAATATTCGCCCATCGCGGCGCCGGTGTAGGGCGCGAGGAACTGCATCGGCGCGGGCTCCGACGCGGTCGCGGCGACGACGATGGAATATTCCATCGCGCCATTCTCTTCGAGCGTCTTGACGAGCTGTGCGACCGTCGAGCGCTTCTGGCCGACCGCGACATAGACGCAGTACAGCTTCTTCTTTTCGTCGGTGCCGGCGTTGACGCCCTTCTGGTTGATGAAGGCGTCGATCGCGACGGCGGACTTGCCGGTCTGGCGGTCGCCGATGATCAGCTCGCGCTGGCCACGGCCGACGGGAACGAGCGCATCGATCGCCTTGAGGCCCGACTGCATCGGCTCGCTGACCGACTGGCGCGGGATGATGCCCGGCGCCTTCACCTCGACGCGGCTGCGCTGGTCGGCGACGATCGGGCCCTTGCCGTCGATCGGGTTGCCGAGGCCGTCGACCACGCGGCCGAGCAGGCCCTTGCCGACGGGCACGTCGACGATGGTGCCGGTACGCTTGACGGTGTCGCCTTCGCGGATTTCGGCGTCCGAACCGAAGATCACGACGCCGACGTTGTCGGCTTCGAGGTTCAGCGCCATGCCCTGCACGCCATTGGCGAATTCGACCATCTCGCCCGCCTGGACGTTGTCGAGGCCGTAGATGCGCGCGATGCCGTCGCCGACGCTGAGCACCTGGCCGGTCTCGCTGACCTGGGCCTGGTCACCGAAGTTGCTGATCTGGTCCTTGATGACCTTCGAGATTTCTGCGGCGCGGATATCCATTTGCGTTAGCCCTTCATCGCGTGCGCGAGAGTGTTGAGACGGGTGCGGATCGACGAATCGATCATCTGGGAACCGATACGGACGACCAGGCCGCCGAGCAGTTCGGGGTCGACCGACAGGTCGACGGAAACGTCGCGGCCGACGCGGGTGCGCAGCTGCTGCTTGAGTTCGCCGACCTGTTCCTCGGTCAGCGGATGCGCGCTGGTGACCTCGGCCGACACTTCGCCGCGGTGCCGGCTGGCGAGCGCGCGGAAGGCGCGGATGATCTGCGGCAGCGCGGCGAGGCGGCGATTTTCGGCGAGGACGCCGAGGAAGTTCTTGGTCGTCGCGTCGAGGCCCATCGCGTCGGCAGCGGCGAGCACCGCCTTCACCGCGGCGCCGCGGGCGACCAGCGGGCTGGTAGTGAGCTTGGCGAAGTCGTCGCTGTCGCGCAGCGCGTCGCGGACCGCCACGAGGCTCGCCTCGACGGTGTCGATGCTCTTCGAATCGCGGGCGAGTTCGAACAGCGCGATCGCATAGCGTCCGCCCAGGCTCGCCTGGATACCGCCGCCCAAATTACCGCTGGATGTCTCCACGGAATCGAAGTCCTCGTGCCGAAATGTTGGCCCATGGGGAAGAGGGCGCGCGAGTTCGCGCACCACTTATGGGTGGCGGGCGGCTAGCATGGGGGGCGAACAAGCGCAAGTAGACGCGCAGCTTCTGTTCAGGAACGGGGCCGTAACGCTGGCAACAGGGCAAAACGGGAGGCGGATGATGCGGTGGGCGGCGATCGTATTGGCGGGACTGGCGATCACGGGCACGGCGCGGGCCGAGGTGCTGCACGTGGCCGGCGTGTTCGGCGCCAATGCACGTGCGGCGAGCCTGCTGCCGACGATCGGGATCGGGCCGTTCGACGGCGCCTATGGCGGTACGCTGGCCGATGCGATCGAGCGGCGGCTGAGCAAGCTGGGCGCGGACGGCGTGCCGCATGCGGTGCTGGTGCCCGCGGGCCTGCGCCCCGACGGGCTGCTGTCCGGCCATACCGGCGTCAACGTGTCGACGAACGATTACACCGAAAGCCGCGAGCGCTGCGTTGAGAAGAACAAGGACGGCAAGTGCGTCGCCAAGCAGCGCTATCAGGTGCGCTGCACCAACCGCACGATCGACATCCGTGCCGATCTGGTGCTGCGCGAGGCGCGGAGCGGCGAGAAGCCGTACGACACCACCAAGACGCGGCACGACTTTTCGAGCTGGTGTGAGGATCGCGGCGTGGCCAGCGACGTCGGCTTCACCGTCGGCAGCATGGCCGATTCGATCGCGCAGGAGGTGCGCCTCGACCTCGCCCCGCATGCCGAGGATTATAAGGTGCGCGTCCGGGAGGAGCGCGACGGCCTGCCGCCCGACATCGCGAAACAGTTCAAGGCCGCGGTCCATCTGACCAAGAGCGACGAACACGCGGCGTGCGACGCCTTTGCCGCGATCGACAAGGCGGTGCCCGATCAGGGATCGACGACGTTCAACCTGGCTTTGTGCGCCGAAGCCGCGGGCCGCTATGCCGAAGCGGCGGATCGCTATACGCGGGCGCGGCTGTTCGCGCCGGATGCGGGCAGCGCGGTGAGCAAGGGGCTGGAGCGTGTGGCGAGCCTGGCGGCCGGGCGCGACGATGTCGCGATCATGCGCGCACGGCCGCCGGTGCGCGGCACCGGGTTTTGATCGCAAGCCGCGGGATGAGCGGCGCGCGCCTGCGCGCTATGACGGGGCATGAGCGAGATCGATCAGGATGCGGCCTGGGCCGCCTTTGTCGCGCGGGACCGGACAAAGGACGGCGCGTTCGTCGTCGCGGTCACCAGCACGGGCATCTATTGCCGGCCGAGCTGTCCCGCGCGGCGCCCGGCGCGGGCGAACGTGCTCTTTCTGGCGGATGGCGCGGCGGCGCGGGCGGCGAGCTATCGGGCGTGCCGGCGCTGCCTGCCCGATGGCGTGGCGCGCGACACGCAGGCGGTGGCCGACGCCTGCGCGGCGATCGCGGCGGCAGAGGGGCCGGTGACTTTGTCGGACCTCGCTGGCGCGGTCGGCTATGCGCCGCATCATTTCCAGCGGGTCTTTACGCGGGCGACGGGGGTGAGCCCCGCCGCTTACGGGCGGGCGGTGCGCGCCGGACGGGCGGCGGCCTCGCTCGACGCAGGCACGGGCGTGACCGAGGCGATCCATGCCGCGGGCTATGGGGCGGCGAGCCGTTTCTACGCCGACGGCGCCGCGCGACTGGGCATGGCACCGCGCGCGCGGGCGAAGGGCGCGGCGGGGCTGACGATCCGCTGGACCGTGGTGGCGACCAGCCTGGGGCCGTTGCTGGTCGCGGCGACGGACACGGGCCTGTGCCGGATCGCGTTCGATGAGGATGCGGGCGCGCTGACGGCGCATTTCCCGCAGGCGACGATCGTACCCGGCGATGCCGCGCTGGCGACGCTGGCGGCGGAGGTGGTGGCGCTGGTCGAGGCACCGGGACGCGACGCGGGCCTGCCAGTCGATGTACAGGGCACGGCGTTTCAGGAGGCGGTGTGGCAGGCGCTGCGCACCATCCCGGCGGGCGAGACGCGCAGCTATGCCGAGCTGGCGGCGGCGGCCGGACGACCGGGGGCGACGCGCGCGGCGGGGACGGCCTGCGGGCGCAACCCGCTGGCGGTGCTGGTGCCGTGCCACCGGGTGACGCGCGACGATGGCGCGATGGGCGGTTATGCCTGGGGCGTGGAGCGCAAGCGCGCCCTGCTGGCGCGCGAGCGGGGGTAGCGGCGCGTAATGCCGCTTGGGTGGTGCATGCGAGCGCGGTGCGCGGTCTGGGGGCTGATCGGGTGACGCCGTCGAGGGCGGTGGATGGGAGTGTCTGTGGTTGCGAGGCACTGCCCTGACCTCCCCCTCCGTCATGCCTGCGGCATGCCACCTCCCCCTGGCGGGGGAGGACTTTGGGGGCTTGGCCTATTGGGTCGGCTCGGGGTCCGGCGCTTTAGTCCAGCGTTACGTCGTCCTTCTTGCCGCCGGCCGCGGCGAGCGCGGCGGGGCCGGTCTTGCCGGCATCGATCTGGGCGAGCAGGCGGGCGGCGGGATTGTCGACCGGCGCATGCGGGGAATAGGCGAGCGTTCGGAGCGCAAGGCGCGCGTCGTCGGTCTTGCCGTCGAGCAGCGACTGGACGCCATAGGCGAAGGTCAACGCTTCGTCTTGCGGCACGAGCATATGCGCCTGTGCCAGCGCAGCCTTGGCGTTCGCGGTCGGCACGTCGTGCGCCATGCCGAAGCTGGAATAATAGAGCATGAGGGCATAAGCGTCGTTGTTGTCGAGCTTGTTGGCTTTCAGCAGCCACGAGCGCGCCTCTTTCCACACGGCCGGGTCCTTGGCGTGCGCGGCGCTGGCGCGGCGGAGGTGGACCTGCGCCTTATAGACCAAAGCCTGCGACGATTTCGGATCGAGTGCGAGCGCGCGATCCGCCGCCGCCTCGGCAACGTCGTTGCGCCCCGCATCCAGCGCCATTTCCGCAAACCAGCCCTGGACCACGGGATCGTCGGCATATTTCGCCGCGATCGGCGTGGCTTCGGCGAGGATCGGCTGCGCCGTTTCGCGGTTGACGCCCCGATCGGACCGCATGCGGAGCGCGATCATCGCCTTTTCACCCGGCCGTAGCGGCCTGAGGCTCACCTCGGGCTTGGGCAGCCGATCGTTGGACAGTTTGTATGCGGGGAAGCTGGAACCGCTGAGGCGCTTGTTCATCTCCTTATTCAGCGCCTTGAGGTCGCCGAAGGCCTTGGTCGCCGCCTCGATGCTCGGCATGCCCTGATTGAACAGCGTGAGGTAGGTGGCAAATTGCGCCGCACGCGTCCGGTCGAGCGCGAGGACGTGCGTGAGCAGCCAGCCGCGCGCATACAGCTCGCTCGTTTCCGAATCCGACAATTTGCGGCGATCGGTGGCGAACAGCTTTTCCGCCGACATGCCCTGCCCTTCCAGCAGCGTATAGGCACGATGCTGCGCCGGCGCGCCGATCCAGAAGACGTCCTTGTCGAACCGCGTCGTCGACATGAACTCCGCGAACCCCTCCGAATACCAGCGCGGCACCGCAAGCTCGGAATGCCCGAGCAGCGCGTGATGCGCATATTCGTGGAAGAGGACGATCTGCGGATCGAGCCCGCCCTCCGATCGATCGCTGCGACCGGGGGTGAAGGCGACCGATCCGCTGGCGCGGCCATCATAGAAACCGGCGATGTTCTTGCCGCCGGCGCCGAACAGCCGCTGGACCGCCGAATCGTTGGCGACGACGTAGACGGTCAGCTTGTTCGAGGTATCGAGGTCGGTGTCGGGTAAGCCGCGCACCAGGCGGATCGCCGCATCGAACCGTTCCAGCTGCTCGGCCTGCTTGCGAACGGCATCGGCGCTGTCGTTGGCGTAGACGACGACGTGGCGACCGGTCGCTTCATACCATTCGGCCTGTGCGGGCGCAGCGAGCGTGGCCGCTCCGATCGCCGCCGCCATCATGCCCCGTATCGCGAATCGCATCCCCCGCCCCCTTCGGTCCGATGTGGGTAGCGTAACGCGGCCCGTGCGAGGTGCCAGCGGTGATTTGTGTGCGGCGCGACGGTTTTGCCCGCCGGACGCCGCACCCCTCAGCCCGCGCGGCGGCAGGCGTAGACGAGCTTTTCGTTGGGGAGCGGGGGCAGCGCGGCGCGCTGGGCGGATTGCTGCTGGACCAGGCGTTCGGTGGCGACCGGATCGACGGTGCAGCGCTGGCCGACGGTCTTCGCACTCAGGCTGCGCAGCGCCTGCATCGCCTGCGCGCCGAGCATGTAGCGCGTGACCGTCAGGCGGCGGGTGACGGGATCGAAGACGCGCGACGACACGGTCTGTTCGTCGTCGGGGACGGTGAGGCGCTGCCACGCGTCACCAGTGGCGAGATATTGGGTGCGACCGTCGGCGCAGCCGCTCTTGCCCCAGTCGAGCGTCACGTCGTCGGTCGACGAGACGGTGACGCGGCTGGCGTCGGCCTGCAACGTGCAGACGAGCTTGCCGAGCGGTGCGTTGGGCACCGCCTGGCGCGCGGCAACGGGGACGGGCGGCAGATCGGCGCGGGCCGAGGGGCGCAGGACGAAGGTCGCGACGCCCGCCGCCATCGTCGCGGCCCCGATCCCCGCGGCCCAGAGCGCGGCGCGGCGGCGGCCCTTCGCGTCGAGCAGGCCGGCGCCGCCCAGCCCCATTGCGCCGAAGACCAGCAACAGGCCGGCGATCCCCATGACATTCTCGCGGCGCGCCTGTGCGGCCTCGCGCGCGGTGGCCAGCGCTTCCTCGCGGCCCATGGCGGCGCGGGTCGCTGCTTCGCGGGCGGTGGTGAGCGCATCCGCGCGGGCGCGGGCGTCGGCCTCGCTATCCTGCCGCAACCGCTCCTCGATCGAGGTGCAAGGCGCGCCGGTGGTGGCGAAGGGCTGTTTGGCGGTGCGCAGGAAGGCGGCGAGTTCGGTATCGGCGATGGCGAAGCCGAACGAGCTGTCACCCTCTTCGCCGCGGGTGATCGCCGAGTTGATGCCGATCACCCGGCCGCAGCGATCGAGCAGCGGCCCACCCGAATTGCCACGCGCGATGCTGGCGGTGTGGAGCAGCACTTCGGTGCCGGTCAGGCTGCGGCGGCCGGAGAACACACCCTCCGACCGCACCGGCGAGGTGGGGCGGATATAGTCGGCGGCGGATTTCGCCGTCGCGAGGTCGACGTTGCCGGGATAGCCCAAAGCCACCACCGCATCGCCTTCGCCGATCGGCCCGGTGTAGAGCGTCGCGGGCGGCAGGCTGGCGCCGGTGAATTCGATCAGCGCGAGGTCGGCGCGCGCGTCATAGGCGATGACGCGACCCTGATAGCTCTTGTCGCCTTCGGACGGCACGACCCCGACCACGACATTGTCGGGATAGCGTTCGGCGAGATCGACGACATGCGCGTTGGTGACGACGCGATTGGGCGCCACCGCGACGCCGCTGCCATGGCCGAAGCCCACCACCTGCCCGTCGACCACCGCGATGGTGACGACGCGCACCACACCGCGCGCGGTGGCGCCGATATCGTCGGCGCGCGCCGGCTGGGTCCAGCCGAGGAGCAGCAGCAGGGCGAGGAACAGGCGGCGCATGGCCCGGTCTCGAAGGCTAGCCACGCCACGCTGTCAAGCCTTGTCCGGGCGGACGGGATGGATCGGGCGGGATGAGGGGTGTGTTCGCGCAGAGGCGCGGAGACCGCAGAGGTGTCGCGCCCGCTGCACGCACGGCCCGACCCGAACACGCGCAAAAGGAGGCACGCGTGGCCGCGCGACGGACACCTCCGCGTCCTCAGCGCCTCTGCGCGACCACAGCCCTCGCCAGCCTTTGGGATGTCTTCCCGGCACACCGGCCCGCGGCGCATCGTGGTTAGGAAAATGTCAAACCTTGGCCCCTACCCCTCTCGGCAGGACCATATTGGAATTGGGTATGAGCGCGTTCGGGCGTCGGAACGGAATGGGTGGCGGACAGCCGGCGAGGCCGGCGTTCGGCGTCGCGCGCCCGATGCAGAGCAGCGGCGTGGCGCCACGGCCGGCGGAAGACACGCCGCCGGGCAGCCAGTTCCCGCCGATCGAGTCGGCGCTGCTAGCGCCCGAGGATCCGCTCGCCCCCGCGCCGCCCGCCGGCACCGTCGATGCGATGGCGCGGCTGACCGAGCGGCAGAATGCCAGCGGCGATGCGGGCAGCAGCCGCAATGAGGGCTTCGAAGCCTCGATCCACAAGATCAAGGAGCAGGTGCTGCCGCGCCTGCTGGAACGCGTCGATCCGGAAGCCGCGGCGACGCTGAGCAAGGACGAGCTGGCCGAGGAATTCCGCCCGATCATCGGCGAGGTGCTCGCCGAGCTGAAGCTGACGCTGAACCGGCGCGAACAGTTCGCGCTGGAAAAGGTGCTGGTCGACGAGCTGCTCGGCCTGGGGCCGCTCGAGGAATTGCTCGCCGATGCCGCCGTCACCGACATCATGGTCAACGGCCCCGACCAGACGTACGTCGAGCGCAAGGGCAAGCTGGAGCTTGCGCAAATCCAGTTCCGCGACGAGGAGCATCTGTTCCAGATCGCGCAGCGCATCGTCAATTCGGTCGGTCGCCGCGTCGATCAGACGACGCCGCTCGCCGACGCGCGCCTGAAGGACGGCAGCCGCGTCAACGTGATCGTGCCGCCGCTGAGCTTGCGCGGCACCGCGATCTCGATCCGTAAATTCTCCGCCAAGCCGATCACGCTCGACATGATGGCGGGCTTCGGCAGCATGAGCCCCAAGATGGCGACCGCGCTGAAGATCGCGGGCGCCAGCCGGTTCAATGTCGTCATTTCGGGCGGTACGGGTTCGGGCAAGACGACGATGCTCAACGCGCTGTCGAAGATGATCGACCCGGGCGAGCGCGTGATGACGATCGAGGACGCGGCCGAATTGCGGCTGCAGCAGCCGCACTGGCTCCCCCTCGAAACGCGGCCCGCCAACCTGGAAGGCCAGGGCGAGATCAGCATCCGCGACCTGGTGAAGAACGCGCTGCGTATGCGCCCGGATCGCATCATCCTGGGCGAAATCCGCGGGTCCGAGTGTTTCGACATGCTCGCCGCGATGAACACCGGCCACGACGGATCGATGTGTACGCTCCACTCCAACTCCCCGCGCGAGGCGCTGGCGCGTATGGAGAACATGGTGATGATGTCGGATATCAAGGTTCCCAAGGAGGCGATCAGCCGCCAGATCGCCGACAGCGTCGACATGATTATTCAGGTCAAGCGCCTGCGCGACGGCAGCCGCCGCGTCACCAACGTCACCGAAGTGATCGGCATGGAAGGGCCGGTGATCGTGACGCAGGAATTGTTCAAGTTCGAATATCTGGACGAAAGCGCCGACGGCAAGATCATCGGCGAATATCGCTCAATGGGCCTGCGCCCCTATACGCTCGACAAGGCGAAGCAGTTCGGCTTCGACCAGGCGTTCCTCGAAGCCTGTCTGTAAGGCGGGGCGGCATGGCAAGCCTTCCCAGTGCGGTGGACGGGTTTGCCTCCGCGGCGGCCCGGCCGGCCGACCCGGCCGTGTGGCAGCGATGGGTCGCGCCGCTGCTGCTGCTGGCGTTGCCGCTGCTCGCCTTCGCCGCCTTCTTTCACCTTGAAACGCTGCGCATCGACAATGCTGGCTGGCTGATCCGGGCCAGCGACAATGGCGAGAATGCGCTGGGCGCGCATGCCTATTGGCATGATCGCGCCGCGGGCGCGTCACTGAAGACGCATCTGCTGAACGCGCCCGACGGCATTCCAGTGCTGTTCACCGACAGCAATCCGCTGCTGACGCTGCTGATCAAGCCGTTCGCCGGCCTGCTGCCCGCCGATGCGCAGTTCGTCGGGCAGCTAATCCTGTTCAACTTCGTGTTGCAGGCGCTGTTCGCGTGGCTGTTGCTGCGTCGCCATGCGCCGGGACCGCTGGCGCTGTGGGCGGGGGTCGTATTGCTCGCCTTCCCGCCGACGCTGATGAACCGGTTCGTCCACGTCAACTTGATGGCGCACTGGACGATCCTGGCGGCGCTATACATGTTCCTTGATCCCGTTCGCCGCGACCGGCTGGGCTGGTGGGCGGCTCTGGTTGCGGTCACCGCGCTGATCCACAGCTACCTGCTGGTGATGGTCGGCGCGATCTGGGCATCGACGATCCTCGTGCGCGTGACCGAGGGATCGTGGCGATCGCGGCTGACGACGATCGCGCAGGCCGCGGCGATGCTGACGCTGGTCGGACTGCTGGCGATCTGGCTAGGCGTCGGCGGCCAGATCGCGGCGCGCAATTTCGGCCAATATTCGATGCCGCTCGACGCGCTGTGGAACCCGGGGCTCGACCATTTCTCCACGCTGTTGCCGGGGCACGAGCCGACGCCGGGTCGCTATTTCGAAGGCTTCCAATATATGGGGGCGGGCGCGCTGATCCTGGTGATCGCGGCGATCGTCATCGCCCGGCACGTACCCGAGGCGCCGCGCCAGCGCGCGGTGCGCGAACGCCTGCGCCAGCTGGCACCTGCGCTAATCGTGCTGGCGATCCTGGCGGTGACGCGCATGCACCTGCCGCCGTTCCTACAGGTGGCGCTGGACCCGGTGCGCGCGTCCGGCCGGCTGTTCTGGCCGATCGGCTATGTGCTGATGATGGTGCTGTTGCTGACCGCCTATCGCCTGCCCGCCCGGCGCAGCGGGATGCTGCTCGCGGGCTTGCTCCTGATCCAGCTGCTCGACCTGACCGGCATGGCGCGCGCGGTACGGGCGCAGAGCCAGGATGCCGCGTCCGGGCCAATGTACGTCCGTACGCAGGACCCGCGCTGGCAGCCACTGATCGCCGGATCGCGATCGGTCGCCTTTATCCCCGGCGACGTGACGCACGACCTCGGCCTGTTCCAGGAGGTGGCGTGGCGGGCGATCAATGCCGGGCATCCGGTGTCCAACGTCTATGCCGCGCGCACCAGCCGCGAGACACTGCACCGGCTGCGTCGGGAGCGCGCCGCCTTCGATTCGGGGGCGCTGGTGCCCGGGCGCCTGTATGTAATCCAGTCGCCCGTGCCGCTGCCGGCCATGGCCGACCATCGCCCCATCGCGATCGACGGCATCACCGTACTGGCACCGATCACCCGCCACTAACCACCTGTCGCGTTTGTCGCGCCGCCGCGGCTATAGGGGGGTATGCGGCGCCTGTTCCCCATCCTGCTTGCCACCTGCCTGCTCGCCGCGGCGCCTCCGCCTGCGGGACGCGAGGGCGTCGCGACGCTGGCCGCGGATACCGATGCGCGTTGGGTGCCATTCGACCTGACGCCGGGCAACCAGATCCGCTTCACGCTGACGCTCGACGGTGCGCCGTTGACCGCGATTCTCGACACGGGGGTGAGCTATTCGGTGCTCGCGCGTGCCGCCGCCGATCCGGCGCGGGTGCAGAGCGACGGGCAGGCGACCGCGATCGGCGGGGCCGGCAGTGGCGCGGTCGCCGTCGGGTGGCAGCCGACGCGGACGCTGACGATCGGCGGGCTGACGCGCACCGGCGGCGGCGTCACCGTCGCCGACCTGCCCGCGCTGGCGACGGGCAGCGCCAAAGCGGTCGACATGCTGATCGGCCGCGACGCGATCGGCGGGCAGGCGCTCGACATCGATTATGCCAATCACCGGTTCCGCCTGCTGCCGTCGGGGCGGTTGCCGTTCGTCGGCGCGCTGGCGCCGCTGACGATCTCGCCCGCGCGCCATGTCTACGAAAGCCAGGTCAGGATCGGGCGCCGTACGCTGTCGCCGGTGATCGTCGATACCGGCGACGGGTCGGCGCTGACGCTGTCGGAGAGCGCGGCGAAGCGCGCGGGCGTGACGCGGCTGCCGAGCACCACCACCGTCTCGTTCGGTCTCGCCGGCGAGACGGTGAGTACGCTGACGATCGTGCCGACGATCACGATCGGCGAACAGGCGATCCGTAGCGTCGAAACGCGGATCGAGCCTGCGAACGGCTTTTCGGAAACGATCGGCGTCGCCGGGCGGATCGGATCGGGGCTTCTGCAGAATTATCGCGTGCTGCTCGATCCCGCCGCGGGGCGCATGGTGCTGAAGCCCGGCCCCGATGCGAACCGGCCGCCGCTGCGATCGACCAGCGGACTGCTCGTCGGGCTGGAGCGCGACCGGCTGAAGGTGCTGCACGTCATGCGCGGCGGCCCGGCGGCGACGGCGGGCTGGCAGGTCGGCGACCTGATCTGCCGGATCGACGGCCAGCCGATCGGCGCGGACTATCCGACGAGTGCGCTTGCCAAATGGTCGATCGGTACGCCGGGCACGATCGTGCGGCTGGGCCTGTGCGACGGCACCGTCCGGTCGCTGACGCTGAAGCGCTTCTATTAGAACCGACCGCCGTTCGATACGGTGCGCGAAGTCCTCCCCCGCACGGGCGAGGTGGCATGCCGCAGGCATGACGGAGGGGGAGGTAAGGGAAGTCCTTCGTTACCGGGGATATTCCTGGCCGCCCCCTCCGTCACCGCCTTCGGCGGCGCCACCTCCCCCTGGCGGGGGAGGACTATCGACCCGCGTGAAACGCCGATAACCACCTCGATAGAGATGGCCGGCAAAGCGCGACGGCGAGAGTGGATTGCAAGCGCGCCATCCGCGCTCACTTCACCGGCTGGTGGCCGCTGAACGTCACGTTGGTTTTCAGCTCGCCCGACTTGCCCATCATCGATCCCGTCATCGCCATCGCGAAGGATTCGGGGACGATGCCGATGCCCGGCGCGGCGACATAGCGGCTGCTGCTGTCGATCCGCTTGACCGAGGCGACCAGCATCATGCGGAACCCCTTGGTCGAAGTGAAGCGCACGCGTTCGACGAAGGGGGTCGCGCTTTTGGTGTTGACCAGCACGTCGGCCGCGGTGTCGGCGGAGGCGTCGTGGTTGCCGATCTTGAGCTCGCCTGCGGGCAGGCGGTCGAAGTGATAGGCGGCATAGCCCGCCGGCGCCTCGACCCGGCGGGCGGGCGTGCCGAACCAGTCGGCAAGGTCGCCGTAGGAACCGGGCTTCTTCTTGCCCTCGCGCGCCTTGGCGATGTCTTTGGCGGTGGGGGCCTTGCCGTCGACGCTGACCAGCGTCCAGCGCTCGGCGACGGGGCGGCGGGGGTCGTAGCGTTCGACGATGGTGCGCCGCGCCTGCCCGGTCGTCTCGACGACGATCGTCTGCTGGAAGGCGAAGGCGGTGGCGCGCGCCGCCTGCATGCCCGCGAGCAGTCGCGACTGCAGCTCGTCGGCATGGGCGGGCGCGGCGAACAGGACGGCCGCCGCGGCGGTCGGGATCAGCAGATGGCGCACGGATGTCGCTCCCCGGAAGACGGCGGGGAGATAGGCCCGCGATGGCCGCAAGCGTAAGCCATTGAAGGCAGGACGCAACGGGATTTTGCGGAGGTGCGCTTCACCCCTTTGGCCGTTCGTCCTGAGCCTGTCGAGGGACGGGTCGCCACACGCGCGGCGCGGCGGTGGACGCCTGCCCTTCGACAGGTTCAGGGCGAACGGGGGGATGGCGCGACAGACTGGCTGGTCGCTGCGCCCCTCAGCGCGTATGCAGCCCGACGCTGACCAGCAGGATCGTCGCGAGCAGCGCCGCCATCTGCACCGTCCGCCAATCGACGAAGCCGACGCGATCGGGATCGTGGCGCAGGCGGCGGCGGCGGTCGGCGAACGCCGCCACCAGCGCGACGCACAGGCTGGCGCCCGCGCTCCAGAACATCACCGGCACGGGCGCGCGCCGTCAGCCGAGCTTTTCGACCTTGTCCTGCAACCGCGTCAGCTCCGCCTTCAGCGCAGCGATCTCGTCATCCTCGCTGGCGGGTGCGGCGGGCGCAGCCGCGGCGGCGGGCGCCATCGTCGGCGCGACGCCGAACGCCTGGGTTGCGGCTTCGAACATCTGCATGTTGCGCTTGGCGATTTCGGCGAAGGGCGAATGGGCGAACGCGCCCTCGACCGCCGATTTGAACTGTTCCTGGTTGCGGCGGAAGCTGTCCATCGACGCCTCCAGATAGCCGGGCACCATCGACTGCATCGAATCGCCGTACATGGCGATCAGCTGGCGCAGGAAGCTGACGGGCAGCATCGTCTGCCCGCGGCTTTCCTCTTCCATGATGATCTGGGTCAGCACGTTGTGCGTGATATCGTCGTCGGTCTTGGCATCGACGACCTTGAAGTCGCGGCCTTCGCGAGTCATCGTCGCGAGATGATCGAGCGTGATGTAGGACGAGGTCTCGGTGTTATAGAGCCGCCGGTTGGCGTATTTCTTGATGATGACGACGCCGTCGCCCGGCTGTTGCTTCTTCATACGCGTCCCCTGCCCGTTCCGGTGTTATGCCCGTGATCGAACCGCATGCTACGCCTCAATTTTCCGCACCGCAACACGGTCCGCGGCCGTTGCCCCTGTTCCTCGACATGCTGCGCAGCGAAACCGCAGCATATCCCGAACGGATGGCCGCCGCGCTTGCAGGGCTGACCGCCTATCAGCAGGCGCCCCGCCCCCCTGCCCCGCCGCCGATGCCGGCGCTGGCCACGGCGGGACGGGCGGCATTGCGCTATTACGGCGGGCGGGGGCGGATGGTGGTGTGCGTGCCGTCGCTGATCAATCCGCCCGCAATTCTCGATCTGGGCGCGGTATCGCTGGTGCGCTGGCTGGCGGCACAGGGCTTTCGCGTCGCGCTGGTCGACTGGGGCGCGCCGACGCCGGCGGACCGGGACATGGACATGACCGGCCATGTCGAATCGCTGCTGCTGCCGCTGATCGAGCAGCTCGATGCGCCGCCGGTGCTGGTCGGATACTGCCTGGGCGGCACGATGGCGACCGCCGCGGCGGCGGGCACGACCGTGGCGGGGCTGGCAACGATCGCGGCGCCGTGGCGGTTCGATGGCTATGGCGCGGCGCGGAGCGGGATGCGCGACCTGTGGCAGGCGGCGCTGCCGACCGCGGAGGCGCTGGGCGTGCTGCCGATGGAGGTGCTGCAGGCGGGATTCTGGCGGCTCGACCCGGCGCGCACGATCGCGAAATATGAGGCGTTCGGGCGGATGGCGCCCGACAGCGAGGCGGCGCGCGCCTTCGTCCGGCTGGAGGATTGGGCGAATGCCGGCGAGCCGCTCCCCCTCGCCTGCGCGCGCGATCTGTTCGATCGCTTCATCACCGCCGATGCGCCGGGACAAGGGCAATGGACGATCCGTGGGCACAGCGTGATCCCTGAGGCGCTCGCCTGCCCGACGGTGGAGTTCGTCTCCACCACCGACCGGATCGTCCCCGCCGCCACCGCGGCAGGGCTGGCCGATCATCGCGAGCTGGCGCTGGGCCATGTCGGCATGATCGTCGGCGGCCGCGCCCGCGCATCGCTATGGCAGCCGCTTGCCGACTGGATCGCGGCCCTGCCCGCCGCTAGATAGGCGGCGCACAAGGAGATCATCATGACCGAGATCGTCATCACCGCCGCCAAGCGTACCCCCGTCGGCAGCTTCCTGGGCGCCTTCGCCGCCACCCCAGCGCACGAGCTGGGCCGCGTCGCGATCGAGGCCGCGCTGGAACAGGCGGGCGTGAAGGGCGAAGAGGTGTCGGAGGTGATCCTGGGCCAGGTGCTCACCGCGGCGCAAGGGCAGAACCCGGCGCGTCAGGCATCGATGGCCGCCGGCATCCCCAAGGAAGTGCCCGCCTGGGGCGTCAACCAAGTGTGCGGATCGGGCCTGCGCGCGGTGGCGCTCGCGTGCCAGGCCATCCAGACCGGCGATGCGTCGATCGTCGTCGCCGGCGGGCAGGAAAGCATGTCGCTCAGCCCGCACGCACAGACGATGCGCGGCGGCACCAAGATGGGCAACGTCAGCCTGGTCGACACGATGGTGAACGACGGCCTGACCGACGTGTTCAATGGCTATCACATGGGCATCACGGCGGAAAATCTCGCCGAGCAATATCAGGTGACGCGCGGCGAACAGGACAGCTTTTCGGTCGCCAGCCAGAACAAGGCGGAGGCGGCGCGTGGGTCTGGCCGGTTCAAGGACGAGATCGCGCCGGTCACGATCAAGGGCCGCAAGGGCGACACCGTCGTCGCGGACGATGAATATATCCGCGCCGGCGCGACGATCGACAGCGTCAGCGGCGTGCGCCCGGCGTTCAAGAAGGACGGCACCGTCACCGCCGCCAACGCCAGCGGCCTGAACGACGGCGCCGCCGCGCTGGTGCTGATGAGCCGCGAGGAAGCCGAGAAGCGCGGTGCCCCGGTGCTCGCGACGATCAAGAGCTGGGCGAGCGCGGGCGTCGACCCGTCGGTAATGGGCATCGGCCCGGTGCCGGCATCGAAGAAGGCGCTGGAAAAGGCCGGCTGGACCGTCGCCGACCTCGACCTGATCGAAGCGAACGAGGCGTTTGCGGCGCAGGCGCTGTCGGTCTGCAAGGAACTGGGCCTCGACCCCGCCAAGACCAACGTCAACGGCGGCGCGATCGCCATCGGCCACCCGATCGGCGCCAGCGGCGCCCGCGTGCTGACGACGCTGCTGTACGAAATGCAGAAGCGCGACGCGAAGAAGGGCCTGGCGACGCTGTGCATCGGCGGCGGCATGGGGATCGCGATGTGTGTGGAGCGGTGATCGAGAGCATTGTCACCATACGGCAGCATAGCTGCACCAATGTTGCGTGCCAGTCACATCATGACGTGAAAATGTAGTTTTTTGTTGCCGATGGGCGATCGATCGTTGCGATCGCCGTCATCTGATGTTCACAATGGGCCCCTGGGATAAGCACGAACACGTGCTCTTCAACAGGGGACCATGCATGAATATCCGTACCTTGCTGGCGGCGTCGGCGCTCGCCGGCACTTTGGCAGCCTATCCTTCCGTAGCAGCCGCGCAGGCTGGTAAGACCGATACCCCCGTTCAGTCCGGCGCCGACGCGCAAGCCAATGCGGCGACCGACCCGACGAGCGAACAGACCGAAACGTCTCGGGACGGCGAGATCGTCGTAACCGGTTCGCGTCTCGCTCGACCCAATCTTGATTCGCCTGCGCCCGTCACCTCGGTGACGTCCGAGTTGCTCACCTCGACCGGCAACCTGTCGATCGGTGACGCACTCAACCAGCTTCCAGCATTGCGCACGACGTACAGTCAAGCCAATTCGACGCGTTTCATCGGTACGGCCGGTCTTAACCTGCTCGATTTGCGTGGTCTCGGGACGCAGCGCACGCTGGTGCTGGTCAACGGCCGCCGCCACGTGACGTCGCAGCCGGGCAGCTTCGTCGTCGACACCAACACAATCCCGACCGACCTGCTCGAGCGCGTCGACGTTCAGACCGGCGGTAGCTCGGCCGTGTACGGTTCGGACGCGATGGCCGGCGTGGTGAACTTTGTGCTGAAGCGCGACTTCGAGGGCATTCGCGCTACCGGGCAAGGCGGCATTTCGTCGCACGGCACGCGCGGATCCTATTTCGGCGCGCTGACCGTCGGCAAGAACTTCGCCGACGGCCGCGGCAACATTGCTGCCGCTGCCGAATATTCGCGCTCCAACGTGGTCTATTACACCGACCGTGACGACATCACCGGCGCCTATTCGGGCCGCAGTCAGTTCAATGCGACGCAGAACACTGGACCGCAGCTCAACCCCAATGGCGGCGCCATCCGCACCGGGCCGGAATCCTCCTTGGGTGATGGCATTCCTGACACCAGCTTCCTGCGTAACGTGCGCAACAACACGATTTCGGAAGGCGGTCTGTTCACAGCTACCTGCCCGACCGTGGCTGCCACCGGTGAATCCGCTGCCGCCTTCGCGGCACGGCGTGGCGTAGCCTGTTCTGGACTCGCCAACGTGGGCAGCACGAACACCCTCAGCCAGTACGGCCGCACCTTCGTGTTCAACCCGGATGGTTCACTGACTGCGAATAATTGTATCACGGATCTACGTCCTTTCGGTTCGGGGAATTGCGTCGGCGGACAGGGTTCGACGCTGCGACTCACCGGCATGCTTCAGCCCAAGCTGGAACGCTACTCGGCCAATATCCTGGCCCATTACGACTTCTCAGACGCTTTCAAGCCGTTCGTGGAAGCAAAGTACGTCCGTATCGACGCGTTGCAGGAAGGTCAGCCGACCTTCGCCAACAACACGTTCAGCATCAACAACCCGTACCTCACCGATCAGGCCCGCGCGACGCTGGTGTCGGCACTGGCACCGGGGGCGACCACGTTCACCGCTCAGCGCTTCAACGTCGATTTTGGCGGCCGCGGTGAGGTTCATCGCCGTGAGACGTTCCGGATCGTTGGCGGCGTCGAAGGAGACTTCGGCCAAGGCTGGCATTACGAAGTGTCGGCAAACTACGGCCGCCTCGATACGTTCTACAAGACGAACGGCAACTACGTTACGCAGAAGTACGCGAACTCGATCAACGCTGTGCGCAATGCGGCGGGCCAAATCGTCTGCGGAATCAATGCAGACGCGATCACCACAAACGACGATCCGAGCTGCGTGCCCGTCAACCTGTTCGGCCAGGGACAGGTCAGCCAAGCGGCGCTGAATTATTTTTCGGTGACCTCGACGCGTAAGCAGAAGGCCGAAGAGTTCGACCTCGTCGGTTTCGTCAACGGCAAATTGTTCAAGCTGCCAGGCGGTGACGTGACCTTCTCGATCGGTGGCGAATACCGCCGTGAGACGGCATTCTCGAAGTATGACGACCTGACCGCCAGCGGCGCGACGTTCCTTAACTCGATCCCGACGTTCGCACCGCCAGCGTATGACATCAAGGAAGCGTTCGGCGAACTCAGCATTCCGCTCTTGGCCGACCGACCGTTCTTCCACGAACTGACGCTGAGCGGTGCGGCGCGCGTGTCGCATTACAATATCGGCAATGCCGGTACGCCGTGGACGTACAACCTCAACGCGGTCTGGGCACCGATCCGTGACATCACCTTCCGCGGCAGCTACGCCCGGTCGGTGCGTGCGCCGTCGCTGATCGAACTGTACAATTCGAATTCGCAGACCTTCGCCAATGGTCTTGCCGATCCGTGCAGCCAGGCGAACATCAATAATAACCCCAATCGCGTAAAGAATTGCGCGGCGGCCGGCGTTCCGACCACTCAGACGTTCAATGGCACGACCGAGCCGTTCACGAATAACGCCGCTTCGGGCATCTCGGGCTTCAACCGGGGCAACCCGAATCTGAACGCCGAAAAGAGCCGCAGCTTCACCGCTGGCGTGATCCTGCAGCCGCAGGCGCTCCGCGGCTTCTCGCTGACGCTCGATTACTACAATATCACGATCAAGGACGCGATCTTCTCGCTGGCAGCACAGACGATCGTGAACCAGTGCTACGACAACCCGAGCGGCATCAACAATCCGTTCTGCGCGGCGGTCTTCCGCAACCCCAACGGCACGTTCCAGGGTCAGCAGAACGTCGTTCACGGTGGTTCGACGGTGTCGTTCCCGATCACGGGTCCGGCGTTCTTCTCGCAGGGCTTCAACTACGCGAAGCTGGAAACGTCCGGGTTCGACCTCGACATGTCGTACCGGACCCGGATCAGCGACACCGGCACGCTGTCGCTACGCCTGCTCGCCAGCTATGTAGCGCAGAACAACGCCTACACCGACGTCACCGATCCGACCTACCGCGACCGCCAGAAGGGTGAGCTCGGCTATGCCGCATGGCGTGGCCAGTTCGTCGGAAACCTCGACTTCAAGACGTTCGATATCCAGTATCGCGTCCGGTACGAAGGCAAGTCGACGATCGGCGAATGGGAAACGCAGCACGCGTATGACGGACGTCCGGCACGCAATCCGGATGCTTACCCGGTCGTTTTCTACCCGGAAGCGTTCTATCACTCGATCCAGTTGGGCTTCAACGCAACCGAGCGTTTCCGCTTCTACGTCGGCGTCGACAACATCACCGACAAGAAGCCCCCGTATGACCTGCTGGGCGTTGCCAGCGGCGACCCGTACGACAATATCGGCCGTTTCTTCTATTCGGGGTTCAAGGCGAACTTCTGATCATTTAGAAATGGAAAAACAGTTGGGCCGCTTCTTCGGAAGCGGCCCTTTTTTTTGTCACCCCCACACCCGCGCATAGCGCGCGCCCAGCCCCGTTAGCAGCTCGTACTGCGACAGGCCGCTCTGCGCCGCCGCAGCCGGCAGCGCGAAATCGATCGCCAGCCAGTCGCCCTCCGCCACGTTCGGCGCGGATGTCACGTCCACCGCCAGCAGGTCCATCGAGACGCGGCCGATGACCGGCAGCGTGCCGCCCAGTGCGCTGCCGCGGTCGGAGAAGGCGCGGAGGTAGCCGTCGGCGTAGCCAAGGTTGAGGATGGCGACCTCGGTCTCGCGAGGGGCGGTCCAGGTGGCATTGTAGCCGACGGTGTCGCCCGCAGCGACGATGCGGCGCTGAAGGATCTGCGCTTCGGGCTGGACGACCTGGCGGATCAGACCGGCGAAGTCGGACCGCGGGATGCCGCCGTAGAGCGCTATGCCGGGGCGGGTCAGGTCGAAGGCATAATCGGTGCCGAGCGCGATGCCGGCCGAATTGGCGAGGCTCATCCGCCGCGCGTCCGTCGCCCCGCGCAGGGCGGCGAAAGCGGCGAGCTGGCGCGCGTTCATCGCGCTGTCCTCGTCGGCGCAGGCGAGGTGGCTCATCAGCGTGTCGATGCCGAGGCCGTCGAGCAGGCCGGTCCGCACCGCTTGCGGTGACACGCCGAGGCGGTTCATGCCGGTATCGACCATCACGTCGCACGCACCACCACCACCCGCCCGCCAGCGCGCGACCTGCGCGTCGGTGTTGAGCACGGGCCGCGCGATGCCGGTCAGCGCGATCGCCATGTCCTCGTCACGCACGCCGTGCAGCACCGACAGCGGGAGCCGCAGCGGGGCGAGCCGTTCGGCCTCTGCCCAAGTGGCGACGAAGAAGTCGCGGCATCCTGCTTCGCGGAGGTAGAATGCGACCTCTGTCGCGCCCAGGCCATAGCCGTTCGCCTTGAGCGCCGCGCCGCAGGCCGCGCGGCCGCTCATCCGGTCGAGCGTGCGCCAATTGTCGGCGAGGGCGGCGGGGTCGAGGCGGAGGCGGAGGGGAGCAGTCACGCGTCAGCGCATAATCGCGCGCGCCCCTTGCGTCGATGCCTCAGGGCCGACAGTCAGCGGACGATGCGGCCGATCGGCACCATCACGCGACTGCCGGGCAGGCTGGCGACGGTGACGTCGAACACCTCGGCGATGCGCGCGGCGGTGAGGGTGCAGCTGGCCGGTCCGGCGGCGACGATGCCGCCATCGCGCAGCAGGATGACGTCGTCGGCGATGCGCGCGGCCTGCGCGAGATCGTGGAGGACGAGCACGACGCCGCGCCCGGCGACGGCGATGCCGCACAGGCGATCGAGAATGTCGATCTGATGCGCGGGATCGAGGCTGGCGAGCGGCTCGTCGGCGAGCAGCCAGTCGGGTTCGCCGGCGAGGACGCGGGCGAGCAGGACGCGCGCCCGCTCGCCGCCCGACAGATCGGCGATGGGGCGATCGGCGAGGTCGGTGGCGTGGGTCGTGGCGAGCGCGGCGTCGATCGCGGCGCGGTCCACGGGCGACGGGCCGGCGAAGGGCGCACGA
This sequence comes from Sphingomonas sp. NIC1, assembly GCF_001638925.1. Taxonomy (NCBI): domain Bacteria; kingdom Pseudomonadati; phylum Pseudomonadota; class Alphaproteobacteria; order Sphingomonadales; family Sphingomonadaceae; genus Sphingomonas; species Sphingomonas sp. NIC1. The sequence goes on along the minus strand of NZ_CP015521.1, from coordinate 1,895,980 downwards.
TGCGGCACGCGGCCGAGCGCGACGACATCGCGCGCGGGGACGTTCCAATGGACCGCGGCCTCCTGGGGCAGATAGCCGATGCGGCGCGCGCGCTGGCGGGGGGCGAACGCGGCGAGCGGCTTGCCCTCCAGCGTCACACTGCCTGCGGCCGGGGTGACGAGGCCGGCGAGCGCCTTCAGCAGCGTGCTCTTGCCTGCGCCATTGGGGCCGAGGATGACGGTGACGCGCCCGCGCCGGATGGTCGCGTCGACATCGTACAACACCCGGCGCGAGCCGAGATCGACCGAGAGGCGGTTCGCGATCAGATCCATGCCCGCCCCCGATGGCGCAGCAGCAGGCCGAGGAAGAAGGGCGCGCCGATCAGCGCCATGGCGACGCCGAGCCGTACTTCGCCCGCACCCGGCGCCAGGCGGCACAGGCTGTCGGCGACCAGCACCAGCGCCGCGCCGCCGAGGCCGCTCGGCAGCAGCAGCGCGGACGGGCGGTGGCCGAAGACGGGGCGCAGCAGGTGCGGCACGACGAGCCCGACGAAACCGATCACGCCGGTCGCCGCGACGCCCGCGCCGACGCCGAGGCCGGTGCCGAGCACGACCAGCGCCTGGACGCGGCCGAGCCGGATGCCGAGCGAGCGGGCGGCGCCCTCCCCCAGCGTCAGCGCGTCGAGCGCGGGGCCGGCGGCGGCGAGCAGGACGGTGCCGACGACCAGGAAGGGCGCGGCGCGCGCGACATCGGCGAGGCCGCGGTCGGTGAGCGCGCCCATCAGCCAGTCGAGCACGCCTGCAACGGCGTAAGGATTGGGGGCGATCGAAATGAGGAAGGCGGTGAGCGCGCCGGCAAGGCTCGACAAGACCGTGCCGGCGAGAATGAAGGCGACCGGGTCCGCGTTGCGCCAGGTGAGCGCGACGAGCAGCAGCATCGACGCCACCGCGGCGCTCATTGCCGCGGCGAAGATGCCGAGGCTGGACGCGCCGGCATAGAGAATCGCCGCGACCGCGCCGAAGGCGGCGGAGGACGATACGCCGATGACGGCGGGGTCGGCGAGCGGGTTGCGCAGGAAGCCCTGCAGCACCGCCCCCGACACGCCGAGCATCGCGCCGAGCAGCAGACCGAGCAGTGCACGTGGCAGGCGCAGTTCGAGGAAGATGGCGGTGGCGGCGTCGCTGCCCCAGGGCAGCCACTGCTTGCCGGCGACCAGCGACAGCGCGAAGCCGGCGACGACGAGCGCGGCAAGGCCTGTGAGGCGGAGCCCGCGGCTCATGACAGCACCTGCGCGCGGATCGCGGACAGGCGGCGCAGCGCGGGGACGATCGTGGGGCCGCCGCAATTCATCAGGTGTCGGGGAAAGCGCACCTCCGCGACATGCGCGCCGCTGCGGGCGAGGATGCGGCGGCGCAACTCGGCCGTGCGGCCGTCGCCGTCGCTGAGGATCAGCGCGGGTGGATGCGCGACGATGGTTTCGATCGGCAGCGTACCGGTGAAGGCGAGGCCGTAATCGGCGGCGGCGTTGCGCAGGCCGGCGCGGGTCATCAGGTCGTCGAGCAGCGTGCCGCCGCCATTGGCGAGGTCGCCCGAGATATAGAGCAATGCGGCGGGCTTCGCGCCGGTCGCGGGCGGGATCGCGCTCTGCATCGCGCGGACCATCGCCGCGCCGCGCGCAGGAACGCCGGCGGCAGTGGCGATCTGCATCACCTGCGCCTCGCTGGCGGCGATCGTGGCGGGGGAATCGAGGGTGAGCACCTTCAGCCCGGCGCGGTCATAGGCGGCACGCGTCGCGGCGGGGGCGAAGGTGTCGGTGACGACGAGATCGGGGTGGCGCGCGATCACCTCTTCGGCGGTGCCGGCAGTCGCGGGGTAGCGGCGCGCGAGGGCGAGCGGCATCGAGGTCGCGGCCGGATCGTGCGAATAATGGCTGATCGCGGCGAGGCGATCGGGCGCGATCTGCGCGAGGATCGCGTCGGCGCAGGGGTTGGTGGAGACAATCCCGCCCTGCCGGGGGGCGGGGCCGCAGGCGGTGAGGGCCAGGGTGAGCGCGAGCCACACTCCCGCCGTCACCCCGGACTTGGTCCGGGGTCCACCGGGCCGCGAGGGGGTGGCCTGAGCCTCTTGCCGTCGCCCTAGCCGCAGAGTGGACCCCGGAACGAGTCCGGGGTGACGGGGAATGGGAGGCACGCGGTTGCGCACCCGATCGGCGAACCCCCGCCACGGCGCAGTGCCGCCAGTGAATATCAGCGCGGCGACCCGTCCCACCCACTCCGTCATCCCCGCGCAGGCGGGGATCCAGACTGGCTGGCCTTGCGGCGCTTGCGAGACGGTAGCGGGTCTGGATTTCCGCCTTCGCGGGAATGACGGAAGGAAGGTAAGCACAGACGATAGGAGGCGACGACCCTCACCCGTCCGGCGCTGCGCGCCTCCCTCCCTCTCCCATCGGGAGAGGGAAGAGCCGGCAACACCGGTGTAGGGTGAGGGCATCCGCATCAGTCCAGCTTCACGCGGACGCCGCCATAGGCCGCGCGGCCGTAGGTGCCGTATTCGGCGACCGTCTGGTAGCGCGCGTCGGTGACGTTATCGATGCGGCCGTAGATCGACAGGCGATCCCCGATCGGCAGTTCGGCGCGGACGCTGGCCAGCGCATAGCCGTCGACACGCACGCGGCTGCCGTAGCTGTCACTGTCGAAGCTGTCGCCGACGATCTGCACGGTGCCACCGATACCCAGGCCGAACGGCAGGCGATAGTCGACGACGAACGCCGCGGTTTCCTTGGGCCGGCGCAGCAGATCGGTGCGGAAGGCGGTGCCGGGCGTGCGGTTTTCGGCATCGATGTACGACACATTGGCCGAGACGGTCAGCGCATCGACCGGACGCAGGCCGATCGCGAACTCCACGCCCTCGGCATGGGTGCGCTGGATGTTGTCATAGACGCCGAACGGGCGGTTGACGCAGATCGAGCCGGTGGTGGTCTGCTCGGCGCCCGAGCAGCCGCGGAAGCTGATCTGGTTTCGCGTGTCGCGGTTGAAGTAGGTCGCCGAGACGCGGGCGCGGCCGTCGAGCAGCGCCTGTTCGATGCCGGCATCCCAGTTGCGCGCGGTTTCCGGATCGAGGCGCGTGTTCCCGTACGGGCTGTAGAGCTGGTAAAGGGTCGGCGCCTTGAAACCTTCGCCATAGCTCGCCCGCAGCGTCGTACCGGTGCGCAGCGCCAGCGCAGCGTCGGCGCCGAAGGTGGTGTGGTTGCCGAACGTCTCATGGTCGTCGTTGCGGACGCCGCCGGTCAGGGTCAGCGCGTCGAACGGCTTCACGATCGCTTCGCCATAGACGCTGGTGATGCCGACTGAGCGGCGCAGGCTCGAATCGCGGTAGCGGCTGTCTTCATGTTCGACGCCGGCGACGATGCGGACCTGATCGATCGGCTGGTAATCGCCCTGATATTCGTAGCGTTCCGAGCGGCCGCGGAACGGCGACGGCGTGGCGCCGGGCTTGGCATAGGTGTCGCGATTGATGTCGGCGATGGTGAAGGCGACGCGGTTGCGGAACGTGCCAAAATTGGCGTGCAGGCCGGCATAGCCGTACAGTTCGTTCGCGGTCGAGAAGCTGGGGTCGTCGGCGAGGATGTAGTTCGGCGCAGGATAGCCGTCGGTCTGCGTCTTGCTGTCGGCCCAATAGCCGCGCAGGTCGAGGCCGATGCCGTCGGTGAAGTCGACGCCCAGGCGGCCGGTCGCGCCATATTGGCGATAGCCGTCACGCTCGGTGCCGTTGGCCGCGGCCGAGATGCCGTCGCTGCGCAGATAGCCGCCGGTCAGCGCGCCGGAGATCGCGCCGCTGCGACCCGAGATGCCGCCTTGCGCGTAAAGGCTGTCGGCATAGCCATATTCGGCGCTGGCACGCGCCTTCAGCCGCTCGGTCGGTTCTTCGGTGATGACGTTGACGACGCCGCCGATCGCCTGGCTGCCCCAGGGGACCGAATTGGGGCCGCGCAGCACTTCGATGCGCTGGACGCTGGCCGACAGCAGATTGGCGAAATCGAAGCCGCCGCCGGGCGACGAGGGATCGTTGACGCGCACGCCGTCGATCACGACCAACGTCTGTTCCGCCTCGGCGCCGCGCAGGCGCACGCCAGTGAAGCCGCCCAGGCTGCCGTTGCGCGTCACGGTGACACCGGGGGTGGTCGACAGCAGATCGGCGACCGACACGGTCTGGCGGCGATCAATCTCGTCGCGGGTGATGACGGTCACGGCCTGGCCGACTTCGGCCGCAGGCTGGGCGACGCGGGTCGCGGTGACGACGATGTCGTCGCTGTTGGCAGGATCGGCGGTCGGCGCGATTTGCGCGGCGGCGGGCGCGGCGAGCAGCAGGCCTAGCGTCAACAGCGACGGACGGACAACGGACACAGATAGGCGAACAGTCATTGGGCACACCCCTTATGACCGCACGCGACGGATCGCGCGCGGCGGCCTTTTTGACCGCGCGCGACCATTCGCGCACGGCGGATGTCGCTCGCATCGAGGGGGTTCCCTCGTCCGCCCGGTACACCCCGTCCGCGCGAAGGATCGACGGCGAAAGGCAGGTCTCCTGGCTTCCGGGTCGTAGCCTGTGTCCCCGCCTTCCCAGCATCCCGATGGGGCACCAGTGGCTTGATGGGGACCGGCTCGCCGGTCACAGTTGCGGGGGCAGCGCCGGATCCGCGCCTCCCGTTGCGCATCCCGGCTTCCCTTTTGACCCCGTCTCCGGGGACCTTTCACGGCCCGGCCCTTACGGTCAGACGGGCCGAGGCGTCAATGCCGCGCCGCCGCGGTGTCGGTGTCGGTGTCAGTGTCGGTGTTGGTATCGGGGCGACTTCATTGATCCAGGTTGATGTGCCGGAACGGGTAAGCACGCGATCGGTTGGCCGGAGCGAAGGAGTGCCCCATGACCGATTACCCCACCCCGCCCTATCCCGAACAGCAGCAGGCGATCCCCGGCCGTACCGAGGCGATGGACCCGCGCCCCGACCATGGCGAATCGAGCTACAAGGGCTCAGGGCGCCTTGCCGGCAAGAAGACGATCGTCACCGGCGGCGACAGCGGCATCGGCCGCGCGGTCGCCCTGGCCTTTGCGCGCGAGGGCGCCGACGTGCTGATCGCCTATCTCGACGAACATGACGACGCCGAGGCGACCAAGGCGCTGGTCGAGGCGGAGGGCCAGCAGGCGGTGCTGGTCGCGGGCGACCTGTCGCAGCCCGACCAGTGCCGCACCGTGATCGCCAAGGCGGTGGAGGCGCTCGGCCGGATCGACGTGCTGGTCAACAATGCCGCGCACCAGCGCAGCTTCGAGACGCTGGAAGATATCGCCGACGAGGAATGGCAGCTGACCTTCGCCACCAACATCCATGCCATGTTCTATCTGTCGAAGGCCGCGGTCGCGCACATGGGCGAAGGCGCATCGATCATCAACACGACATCGATCAACGCGCAGGACCCCAACCAGCAATTGCTCGCCTATGCGACGACGAAGGGCGCGATCTACAATTTCACCTCCGGCCTGGGGCAGATGCTCGCGGAGCGGAAGATCCGCGTGAACGCCGTCGCGCCGGGGCCGGTGTGGACGCCGCTGATCCCGTCGACGATGCCGCCGGAAGCGGTGAAGACGTTCGGCGAGAACACGCCGCTCGGCCGCGCTGCGCAACCGGCGGAGCTGGCGCCCGCCTATGTGCTGCTGGCGAGCGATGAATCGAGCTATATCACGGGCGCGACGATCCCCGTGACGGGCGGGCGGGCGTTTTTGTAAACGCTGCCCATTCACACCACCCCCGTTCGCCCTGAGCCTGTCGAAGGGCGCGTTGCCACAGGAGACGGCGCGCATTTGGCAACCCGTGCTTCGACACGCTCAGCACGAACGGGTGGTGGGGAATGGGTAGCGACTCCCGAACAATCGGTCATTGTCCGCAGCGTCGTGCCGCCCTACAATTAGTCAGACATTATCTTCGATACGAGGCACATCCATGATCGACGGCGCCCTGCTGATCGGCGGCGACACTCGCCAGGCCGAGACCCGTTTCACCGCGGTCAACCCTGCGACCGGCGAGACGCTGACCCCCGATTTCTCGTCGGCGGGTGCCGATGCAGTGGCGGAGGCGTGTGCGCTGGCCGATGCCGCCTTCCCCGCCTTTGCCGCGACCGATCCCGAGACGCGCGCCGCGTTCCTCGAGCGGATCGCCGACAACATCGTGGGACTCGGCGATGACCTGATCGTGCGCGCGATGGCGGAAAGCGGCCTGCCGCGCATGCGGCTGGAGGGCGAGCGCGGGCGGACCGTCGGCCAGCTGAAGCTGTTCGCGGGCGTGGTGCGCCAAGGTGATTTCCTCGACGCGACGATCGATCCGGCGATGCCGGACCGTGCGCCGCTGCCGCGCCCCGACCTGCGTCGCGTCAATGTCGCGATCGGGCCGGTCGCGGTGTTCGGCGCATCGAATTTCCCGCTCGCCTTCTCGGTCGCGGGCGGCGACACCGCCTCGGCGCTCGCTGCGGGCTGCCCGGTGGTGGTGAAGGGCCATCCGGCGCACCCGGGCACCGGCGAACTGGTCGCGCGGGCGATCGCCCAAGCGGTGAAGGACAGTGGCCTGCCCGCGGGAGTCTTCTCCTACCTGCCCGGCGAAACGAACGAACTGGGGGCTGCGCTGGTGCGCGATCCGCGTATCCAGGCGGTGGGCTTCACCGGATCGCGTGGCGGGGGCCTCGCGCTGGTCCGCATCGCCGCCGAGCGTGAGGAACCGATCCCGGTCTATGCCGAAATGTCGAGCATCAACCCGGTCGTGCTGTTCCCCGCCGCGCTCGCCGCACGGGGCGAGGCGCTGGGCAAGGAATTCGTCGCGTCGCTGACGATGGGCGCGGGCCAGTTCTGCACCAACCCCGGTCTGGTGCTGGCGATCGACGGCCCCGATCTCGATGCGTTCATCGCCTCTGCCGCGGCGGCGATGACCGACGCGGCACCGGCGACGATGCTGACGCCGGGCATCCATGCGAGCTTCGAACAGGGCGTCGATGCGCTTGCCGGCCATGATGCGGTGAAGACCGTCGCGCGCGGCAAGGTGGGCGATGGCGTCAACCAGGCGGTCGGCGCGATCTTCGACACGACGGCCGAGGCGTTCCTGGCCGACCACGCGCTGAGCCATGAGGTATTCGGATCGTCGTCGGTCGTCGTGCGCTGCCGCGACATGGCGGAGATCGCGCGCGTCATCGCCGGACTGGAAGGCCAGTTGACCGCGACGCTGCAGATGGACGCCGCCGACGAGGCCGATGCCGTGCGGCTCGTGCCGGTGATCGCGCGCCGCGTGGGTCGCATCCTCGCCAATGGCTGGCCGACGGGTGTCGAGGTCGCGCCGGCGATGGTGCATGGCGGCCCCTTCCCGGCGACGAGCGACGGGCGCACGACGTCGGTCGGTACGCTCGCCATCGCGCGCTATCTGCGGCCGGTGTGTTTCCAGAATTTGGCACCGGCGCTGCTGCCGAAGGCGCTGGACGACGCCAATCCGTGGGGCATCGCGCGGCGGCTAGACGGCAAGCGTGAGGCGAGCCCGCGTTAAGGGTTGCTCCCCTTCCGTCACCCCGGACTTGGTCCGGGGTCCACTCTGCGGCGAGGGGGTTGGTTTGAGGATCCTGCCATCCCCTTGCGGCCCGGTGGACCCCGGAACAAGTCCGGGGTGACGGGGTGGGTGGGGGCGATCGTCGGCCGCCCCACCACCGTCATCCCCGCTGAGGCGGGGATCCAGAACCTCTGACGTCCGCGATGGAATCGGAACGGTAGCGCGTCTGGATTCCCGCCTGCGCGGGAATGACGGCGGTGGTGGGCGGGGCAAAGGTCTTTGGCCACACGCTTTTCCGGCTGGAGCCACGGCCCGCACTCGATTAGCCTCCCCACAACATCAGGAGAGGCCGCATGTGCGACGAGATCACCGAAGCCGATAACGCCACCCATCTCACCCGCCGCCAATTGGGCGCGTCTGCCGGTGCGGTGGGCATGGCGGCGCTGCTGCCGACCTCGGCCGACGCCAAACCCGTGAAGGGCCGCGACGTCACGATCACGACGCCCGACGGGCAATGCGACGCCTATTTCACCGCGCCGGCCAGCGGCAAGCATCCGGGCGTGCTGATGTGGCCGGACATCATGGGGCTGCGGCCTGCGTTCCGGCAGATGGCGGACCGGTTGGCGGGCGAAGGCTATGCGGTGCTGGTCGTCAATCAATTCTACCGGTCGACCAAGTCGCCGATCGTCCAGCCCGGCGAATCGTTCGACCAGCCCGCGGTGCGCGACAAGATCATGCCGTGGCGTGCGGCGCTGACCGCGGACGCGGTGACGCGCGACGGGACGACCTTCGTCACCTTCCTCGACAAGCAGAAGGAGGTCGACACCAAGCGGCCCATCGGTAGCGCGGGCTATTGCATGGGCGGGCCGATGGTGCTGCGCACCGCCGCCGCGGTGCCGAACCGCGTGCATGCGGGCGCATCCTTCCATGGCGCCGGCCTCGTCAGCGAGGCGGCGGACAGCCCGCACCGGCTGATCCCGAAGCTCGCCGGCGGCTATCTGATCGCGATCGCCAGCAACGACGATGCCCGCAGCCCCAACGACAAGACCGTGCTGCGCGACGCCTTCGCCGCGGCGAAGCGCCCGGCGGAGATCCAGGTCTATGCCGACGCGATGCACGGCTGGTGCGTCATCGACAGCAAGGTCTACAACCAGCCGCAGGCCGAACGCGCCTGGGGCCGGATGCTCGACCTGTTCTGCAAGCAGCTCTGAAGGAACGCCCGATGCCCGCCGATCTGACGCTCTACACCAACCCGATGTCGCGCGGCCGGATCGCGCGCTGGATGCTCGAGGAAACCGGCGCGCCTTATGACGTCGTGCTGCTCGATTATGCGACGACGATGAAGGCCGAACCGTATCTGTCGATCAACCCGATGGCCAAGGTGCCCGCGATCGTTCATCGCGGCCATGTGGTGACCGAAGGCGCGGCGATCTGCGCCTATTGCGCCGACGCCTTTCCGGACGCCGGGCTGGCACCGACCGACGACGAGCGCGCGGATTACTACCGCTGGCTGTTCTTCGCCGCGGGGCCGGCGGAGCAGGCGATCACCAACCGATCGATGGGCGTCGCGCCGACCGCGGAGCAGCAGCGGATGGCGGGATACGGCAATTACGATCGCATGGTCGACGTGCTGGAGCGCGCGGTCGCGGCACATCCGTACATCGCCGGCGATCGGTTCACCGCGGCGGACGTCTATGTCGGGGCGCAGGTGATATGGGGGCTGCAATTCGGGTCGCTGCCCAAGCGCACGGCGTTCGAGGAATATGCGGGCCGGTTGGCAAGCCGCGAGGCGCTGATCCGCGCGGCGGCGCTGGACGATGCGGCGGTCGCCGCGGGGTAGAGCCGCCTGGGGTTCGCGTGGCGGCGGTTTGGTCACGCGAAGACGCTAAGACGCGAAGGGGGCGTGCCTGCCGCACGCGCGGCCGTTTCCGTCATGATCCGATGGGCAGGGTCGAGCGTAGCCTGGAACGCGCCATCGTCGCGTCTTCGCGTCTTTGCGTCTTTGCGTGACCATAGGAAAAGCCGGCCACCCATCAGGGCAGCCGGCTCGTCAGATCAGCGCGCCGGAGCGGCGGGCGGCGGCGCGGTAGGGGCGCCTGCCGCGGGGGCCGGCGGACGGGCGCCTGCGGGCGGCGGCACCGGGGCGCCGGCGGCCGGCGGAGCGCCCGCTGCACCCGGCGGCGGCGGCGGGGCGACACCGTTCGCGCCGGCAGGGGGCGGCGGCGGCGGTGCGCCGGTCGGACCCGCTCCGGCAGGGCCAGCGCCGGGCGGCGGCGGCGGGGGCGCACCGGCGGGGCCGGCACCCGGCGGGGGCGGCGGAGGACCGGCAGTGCCGGCACCCGGAGGCGGGGGCGGCACGCCGGGGCCGTGCGGCGGATGCGCCGGGCCGACCGCCTCGACCGCACCATTCGGGCCGACGAGGAATTGTGCCCGCAACTGGCCCTGGTCGTAGCGGCCCTGCACCATCACCGGCGCGCCGGTGGTGAGGTTGCTCGCGCCATCGGGTCCGGCGTCGATCATCGCGCGACCGCTGCCGTCCTGCACGACGATGCGGTTGCCGAACACCTCGGCGACGCGGCCCTTCACCGTGACGATGCCGCTGCTCGAGGCGAGCTTGGCGATCGGCGTGGCGACGGTCGGCGCCATTTCGATCGACGGCCGCGTCATTGCCATCGCGCCGGCGCCGCCAGCGCTTGCAGCGAGCACCACCACTGCGCCCAGCGCCGCCCATTGGCGATGCTCCAGCGTCAGTTTTTCCTTCATACGCTTCGTGAACCTACCCATCTGTCGTCTCCTTGGGGGTCGATGAGGGGGTTCTACCGATTCGCAGCCGACGCCCGCTGAACCATGCGGTTCAGTTTCGGTTTAGGCAGGGGCCATAGGTGACGGGTGTCATGCGGATATTGCTGGTCGAGGACGACGACGAACTGGGCCCGGCGATTGCGCGCGCGCTGCGGGCAGAGCATTGCGCGGTCGACCTGATCGCCGACGGCATCGACGCGGCGCACCTGGGCGAGACCGAGGCCTATGACGCGGCCGTCCTGGATCTGGGCCTGTCCGGCAAGGACGGCATCACGGTGCTGCGCGAATGGCGGGCGGCGGGGCGCGCGCTGCCGGTACTGATCCTGACCGCGCGCGACGGCTGGTCGGACAAGGTGGCGGGGTTCAAGGCGGGCGCCGACGATTATTTGGTGAAGCCATTCCGCGTCGAAGAGCTGATGATGCGGCTGCGCGCGCTGGTCCGTCGCGCTGCGGGGCACGCGCAGCCGGTGCTGACCTGCGGGCCCTTGTCGTTCGATACGCAGATCGGGCATTTCGAGCTCGACGGCCTGCCGCTGAAGCTGACCGCGTTCGAATGGCGCGTGCTGTCGGCCCTCATGCTGCGCAAGGAGGCGGTGATCGAGCGGCTCGACCTGCTGGAGCGCGTCTACGAAGGTGACGCCGATGTCGATTCGAACAGCCTGGAGGTGATCGTTGGCCGGCTGCGTCGCAAGATCGGCGCCGACCGGATCGAGACGATCCGCGGGCGCGGGTATCGGCTGACGTGCGGGGGTGCCGGATCATGATGCCGCGATCGTTGCAGGGGCGGATGCTGCTGCTGTCGGCGGTGGCGATCCTGGCGGCGCTGGGCATCGCCGGCTGGGCGATCGCGGGCGTGCTGGAGCGCGTCGTCACCGAAGGCATCGACCGGCGGCTGGATGCCGAAATCGCGCTGATGGCGAGCGTCGTCGATGGCGACGGCCGGGTCGATCGCGCGGCGCTGGCGCAGCGGCAGGGGGCGCTGGACGCGGGGCGCGACTGGTTGTGGCGGATCGAGGCACCGGGTGGTGCCATCGGCTCGACCGACCGGTTCGTGCCCCGGCCCGATGCGGCACGACCCGGCCCGCGCCTGCCGGGACCGCCCGGTCCGCCACCACCGGGCGCGGCGCCGCTACCGGATGCGGGGCCGCAGGGCGTGGACGGCACCGATGCCAGCGGCGCGCGCCTGCATGCGCGACGGCTGGTGCTGACGACGCGTAGCGGCCCGGTGACGCTGTTCGCCGCCGCACCGCGCGGGGTGATCGCACGACCGCTGCGCGAGGCGCTGGTGCCGTTGCTCGCCGCGCTGGCGATCCTCGCCGGACTGCTCGCGACGGCGACCTTGGTGCAGCTGCGGCTGGGGTTGAAGCCGCTCGCCCGGCTGCGCGCGCAGCTCGCGGCGATACGAGCCGGTGAAGCGGAGCGGGTCGATGAGGACCAGCCCGTCGAGCTGCAGGGCCTCGCCGCCGAACTCAATGCGCTCGCCGCGGACCGCGCGCAGGCGCTTGCCACCGCGCGCCAGGCCGCGGCCAATCTCGGCCATGCGCTCAAGACGCCGGTCGCGACGCTGGCGTTGCGGCTCCGCGCAGATGCGGAGGGAGCCGCGCAGGTCGAGCGGATCGACGCGACGATCCGCCATCACCTCGCCCGCGCCCGTGCCGGTGTGGTCGATACGCGCGCCAGCACCGCGGTGCGCCCCGCGGTGGATGATCTGGTGCAGGCGATCGGGCGGCTGCACGGGATGCGCGGCCTGGCGATCACCGCCGACGTCCGCGGCGATCCGGTCGCGGCGATCGAGCCGCAGGATTTCGATGAACTGCTCGGCAACCTGCTCGATAATGCTGCGCAGCATGCCCGCAGCATGGTGCAAGCGTCCGCGTCGCTCGACCCGGCGGATGCGCGGCGGCTGGTGCTGACCGTCACCGACGACGGCCCCGGCATTCCCGAAGAAGAGCGCAGCCGCGTCACCCAGGCGGGCGTGCGGCTGGACGAACGCGGCGAAGGCCATGGCTTCGGCCTGGCGATCGTGCGCGAACTCGCCAGCCTGCATGGCGGCGCGTTGACGCTGGATGCCCGCGAGGGCGGCGGCCTCGTCGCGCAGGTCACCCTGCCGGCGCGCGCATTTGTCTGACTAGACGCCGGCCCCGCGAGCGGGAATGGTGCGCGGGACAGACGAGAGGATGATTCCCGATGCGCCATGATGTTCGATCCGTCCTGCCGGTCCAGGCGACGCTGGGCGAGGGCCCGGTGTGGATCGGCCGCGACGCCGCCCTGTGGTTCGTCGACATCAAGCAGCGCCACGTCCACCGCTTCGATCCGGCGACCGGCACCGCGCATCGCTGGGACGCGCCCGAACAGGTCGGCTGGGTGCTGCCCTCCGCGGACGGCGGCATGATCGCCGGGTTGCAGAGCGGCCTGTATCGCTTCGATCCCGCCGACGGCACCTTCCGCCCGCATGCCACGCCCGATGGCCATCCGACGCACAACCGGCTGAACGATGCGGCGACCGATTCGCACGGCCGCATCTGGTTCGGGACGATGGACGATGGCGAGAGCGCCGATACCGGCCGGCTGTTCGCGCATCACGGCGGCGCGATCCGATGCAGCGGGCTGCCGGCGGTGACGATCACCAACGGGCCGGCCGTGCATGGATCGACGCTCTACCACACCGATACGCTGGGCAAGACGATCTGGCGCGCGGCAATCCGCGACGACGGCACGCTGGGGCCGGAAGAGCGCTTCGTCACGATCGAAGAGGGGGCGGGCTGGCCCGACGGTTCGGTTGCGGACGCGGACGGGTGCCTGTGGGTCGCTTTGTGGGGCGGCTGGGGCGTGCGCCGCTACGATCCAGCGGGCCAGCTGATGGGGACGGTGCGGCTACCCGCGTCGAACATCACCAAGATCGCGTTCGGCGGACCCGATTTGCGCACGGCCTATGCGACGAGCGCACGCAAGGGGCTGGACGCGGCGGCGCTGGCCGAGCAGCCCGAGGCGGGGAACTTGTTCGCCTTCGATCCGGGCGTGGCGGGCGTCGCGGTGACGCCCGCGGTGGTGTGAGGGGGTTCAGAGCGAACCGCCTAACATATCGTCACCCCGGGCTCGACCCGGGGTGACGGGCTAGATCAGCGCTTGAACGGGTCCTGGAACAGCGCCTGGGCGGCCGCTGCCGGATCGTTGTCGTAGGAATCGACCTCGCGGTTCGCCGCGTCGCGCTCGGCGCGCAGCGACGCGATCAGCGCCTCGCGATCGCCTTCCAGGCGGGTGTCGGCCGGGGCGGCTTCGCCCGTGCCCTTCGATGCCTTGGCGACCGCGGCGTCGAGTTCGCGCTGCGTCGTCAGACCCAGCGTCACCGGATCCTTGGGCGTGATGTTGGCGATGTTCCAATGGCTGCGGTCGCGGATCGCCGCGATCGTCGTGCGGGTGGTGCCGATCAGGTTGCTGATCGCGCCATCGGTGATTTCCGGATGGTTGCGGATGATCCAGGCGATGCCGTCCGGCTTGTCCTGACGCTTCGACACCGGCGTGTAGCGCGGCCCCTTGGTGCGGCGGACCTGCTCGGGGCCCTTGATCATCTTCAGGCGATAGGCGGGATCGGCCTGGCCCTTGTCGATCTCGTCCTGCGTCAGCTCGTGCGCACGCACCGGATCGCGGCCGGTCAGCTTGGTCGCGGCGGTATCGTCGGCGATCGCCTGCACTTCGAGGATGTGGAGACCGCAGAAGTCCGCGATCTGGTCGAACGACAGCGAGGTGTTGTCGACCAGCCAGGAAGCGGTCGCATGGGGCATGAGCGGCTGGGCCACGGGAAAACTCCGTCGGAAATAAATAGGGCCGCCCCATCCGGAGCGGCCTGCTGCACCCTTCGATGTACGGTACGCGCACGCGAAGGGCAAGGCGTGTGGTGGAATTGCGCGGTTTTCTCCCCGTCATCCCGGCCTTGAGCCGGGATCCCGCTTCTTCCTCTCGCGGCAGTAAAAGCGGGACCCCGGATCAAGTCCGGGGTGACGGGGGCCTTACGTCTGGGGCGTCCATGTGCAGCCGCCTCACACCGTCAGCACGATCTTGCCCACATGATCGCCCTCTTCCAACCGCGCATGCGCCGCGGGGGCGTCGGCCAGCGGGAAGACCTTGTCGATCACAGGCCGCAGGCGGCCCGCCTCGACGTGCGGCCAGACGGTGCGCGCGATCTCGTCGGCGACCAGCGTCTTGAACGCGGTGTCGCGTGGGCGCAGCGTCGATCCGGTCAGCGTCAGGCGGCGGCGCATGATCTCGAAGATCGGGATCGTCGCGGTCGGGCCGCCCTGTACCGCGATCGAGACGTGGCGGCCATCGTCGGCGAGGCATTGGAGGTTGCGTGGCACATAGTCGCCGCCGACCATGTCGATGACCGCGGTGACGCCCTTGCCGTCGGTGATCGCCTTCACGCGCTCGACGAAATCTTCGGTCTTGTAGTTGATCGCATGCGCCGCGCCGAGTTCGAGCGCGCGGGCGCATTTGGCGTCCGATCCGGCGGTGACGATGATCGTCATCCCGAACAGCTGACCTAGAGCGATCGCCATCGTGCCGATACCGCTGGTGCCGCCATGGACCAGCACGCTGTCGCCCTCGGTCGCAAAGGCGCGTTCGAACAGGTTCGTCCACACGGTGAACAGCGTTTCGGGGATCGCCGCGGCATGGACCATATCGAGCCCGTGCGGCACCGGCAGGCACTGGCCCGCGGGTGCGACCGCATATTCGGCATAGCCGCCGCCTGCGATCAGCGCGCAGACCGGCTGGCCGATCATCGTATCCTCGACGCCCTCGCCCACGGCGACGACGGTGCCGGAAACCTCCAGCCCCATGATCGACGGCGCGCCCGGCGGCGGCGGATAGCCGCCCTTGCGCTGGAGTACGTCGGGGCGGTTCACCCCGGCGGCAGCGACGCGGATCAGCACCTCGCCCGATTGCGGCTGCGGCACCGGGCGTTCCACCAGCCGCAGCACCTCCGGCCCGCCATGCGCCTCTGGATCGATCGCCTGCATCGTCGCGGGGATCGTTGCCCCGTGCTGCCGTTCGTCCATCCGCCCATCCTGTCCCTGTTGCCCGCCGCAAACGCGGCGCGCGCCCTATGGTACCTTATTGACATCGCACCGGCGGGGGTCAACGTTAGCGCTTCATGGATATGGACGACGCCCCCTCCCGTCCCGACGACGCCCTCGGCCTGCTGCTGCGGCAGGACCTCGACCCGCTGTCGGTCGCCGAGCTGGAGGCGCGCATTGCCGCGCTGGAGGGCGAGATCGCGCGCACCCGGCGGCATATCGAACGCTCCGTTAACCATCGCGCAAGCGCCGACGCGCTATTCCGGCGATGAGCGACGCGCGCACCGGATCGGGTTCCCGCCAGCCCCGCCCGGTGTGCCGCCCGCCGCTTGATGCACGGCCCAACGATACCGACATAGGTGGAAAGGGCCGGGCATCACGATCCGGTCCGACTGGAGTAAGCTGAATGCCATCCTTCGCCCCCGCGCTCGAGACCACGCTGCACAAGGCGCTCGAGGCCGCGTCCTCGCGGCGGCACGAATATGCGACGCTCGAGCATTTGTTGCTCGCGCTGATCGCCGACGAACATGCATCCCAGGTCATGGAGGCGTGCCACGTCAACCTCGGCGACCTGAAGACCACCGTCGCGCATTACCTCGACACCGAACTCGATGCGCTGAAGGTCGACACCGCGACCGATCCGTCGCCGACCAGCGGCTTCCAACGCGTCGTCCAGCGCGCGATCCTGCACGTCCAGTCGTCGGGCCGTGACGAAGTGACCGGCGCCAACGTGCTCGTCGCTCTGTTCAGCGAGCGCGAGAGCTACGCCGTCTATTTCCTGCAGCAGCAGGACATGAGCCGCCTGGATGCCGTCAGCTTCATCAGCCACGGCGTCGGCAAGGGCGGTGCGCAGACCGAAGCCTCCACCCCCAAGGGCGCCGAAGAGGAAAAGCCGGCAAAGGGCCAGGACAAGGGCAAGAGCGAAAGCGCGCTCAAGCAGTTCACCGTCGACCTCAACGAAAAGGCGAAGATCGGCAAGGTCGATCCGCTGATCGGTCGCGGGCCGGAGGTGGATCGCACGATCCAGATCCTGTGCCGCCGCAGCAAGAACAACCCGCTGTACGTGGGCGATCCCGGCGTCGGCAAGACCGCGATCGCGGAAGGCCTGGCGCGCAAGATCGTCGAGGGCGAGGTGCCCGACGTGCTGAAGGAAGCCGTCATCTACAGCCTCGACATGGGCGCGCTGCTCGCCGGCACGCGCTATCGCGGCGACTTCGAGGAGCGGCTGAAGGCGGTCGTCAACGAACTCGAAAAGCTGCCGCATGCGGTGCTGTTCATCGACGAGATCCATACGGTGATCGGTGCGGGCGCGACAAGCGGCGGCGCGATGGACGCGTCGAACCTGCTGAAGCCCGCGCTGTCGGGCGGTTCGATCCGCTGCATCGGTTCGACGACGTACAAGGAATTCCGCAACCACTTCGAAAAGGATCGCGCGCTGCTGCGCCGGTTCCAGAAGATCGACGTCAACGAACCGACGATCGAGGATACGATCAAGATCCTCGCCGGGTTGCGCTCGGCGTTCGAGGACCATCATTCGGTCAAGTACACGCCCGACGCGATCAAGTCGGCGGTGGAACTCAGCGCGCGCTACATCAACGACCGCAAGCTGCCTGACAAGGCGATCGACGTGATCGACGAAGTCGGCGCGATGCAGATGCTGGTGCCCGCGAACAAGCGCAAGAAGACGATCACCGCCAAGGAGATCGAAGCGGTGATCGCGACGATGGCGCGCATCCCGCCGAAGTCGGTCAGCACCGACGATCGCGCCGCACTGGAAAGCCTGGAGACGGACCTGAAGCGCGTCGTGTTCGGCCAGAATGCGGCGATCGAGAAGCTGTCGGCGGCGATCAAGCTCAGCCGTGCCGGCCTGCGCGATCCCGAAAAGCCGATCGGCAACTATCTGTTCACCGGCCCCACCGGCGTCGGCAAGACCGAAGTCGCCAAGCAGCTGTCGTCGATCCTGGGCATCCCGCTCCAGCGGTTCGACATGTCCGAATATATGGAGCGGCATTCGGTCAGCCGGCTGATCGGCGCGCCCCCGGGCTATGTCGGCTTCGATCAAGGCGGCCTGCTGACCGATGCGGTCGACCAGAACCCGCATTGCGTGCTGCTGCTCGACGAGATCGAGAAGGCGCATCCCGACCTGTTCAACATCCTGCTGCAGGTGATGGACAATGGCCGCCTGACCGACCAGCACGGCAAGACGGTCGATTTCCGCAACGTGATCCTGATCATGACCACCAATGCGGGCGCCGCCGACATGGCGCGCGAGACGGTGGGCTTCGGCAATTTGACCCGCGAGGGCGAGGACGAGCAGGCGGTGCAGAAGATGTTCTCGCCGGAGTTCCGCAACCGGCTGGATGCGATCGTGCCGTTCGGTTACCTGCCGCCGGAAGTCGTCGCGCGCGTCGTCGACAAGTTCATCCTGCAGCTCGAACTCCAGCTCGCCGACCGCAACGTCCACATCAACCTGGACGATGCCGCCAAGTCGTGGCTCACCGAAAAGGGCTATGACAAATTGTACGGCGCGCGTCCGATGGGCCGCCTGATCCAGGAAAAGATCAAGCAGCCGCTCGCCGAGGAACTGCTGTTCGGCAAGCTGGTCCACGGCGGCGAGGTGACGGTGAAGATGAAGGACGGCGCGTTGTCGTTCGCGATCGAGCCCGCCGCGCCGAAGAAGCCGCGCAAGAAGGGCAAGGCGGAACCCGTCGACGCCAAGTAACCGCGACCAAGCGCAACTGCCTCCGAAACGGATCGGATCCACCCGGATCCGGTCCGTTTTCGTGTTAGCCAGCCGGCGTGGACCCGCACGATCCCCTTGCCGGCCTACCGCTCGACGCGGCCGATCCCGCCGATGCGGCGGCGCTGGCCGATCTGGCGGCGGGGCGGGTAGTCGACAGCGACCAGATCGTCGGTTGGCTGGGCGGCTGGCAGATGGCGCGGCAGGCCGACGCATTCGTCCCTTGCGCCCCGATCGCCGATCGCCAACCGCACGCGCAGGGCGATGCGGAGACGCGGCCCTTGGTCTGGACCGAGAGTGCGTACGATGCCTGTCGGCGTCTGCGCACGGATTTGGCGGCGCTCAGCAGCGACAGCGACCTCCGCCTCGTCGCCGCGCTGGTCGCCAAGATGGTGTCGCTGATCGTCGAGGGCGGCCATGCGCCCGGTTTTGCCGAGGTGGCGCTGATGCCGCCGCTGTACCTGCGCATCGCCGTCACCCGCACCCGCATCGCCGTGCTCGGGCTACGCTGGAACCGCACCCTCAGCTGATAGCCAGCGCAGCGACCGCGGCCCGCGTCGGCGTGGTGAGGTTCGGCGGCAGCGCATCCAGCGGATACCAGACCGGCCCGTCATGCTTGGCCGGTTCGCAGTTGCGCGGCGTGCCGGTGAAACTCAGCACGCGATAGATGGGCGCGACCCAATGCGTGCCCGCCGCCACGTCGATCTGGTCGACGAAGCACAGCAGTTGCACCGTGCCGACGACGATGCCCAATTCCTCGCCAACTTCACGCCGCATCGCGGCTTCGGCGGTTTCGAACAGGTCGATCTTGCCGCCGGCAAGGCCCCAGCTGCCCGCCTCGGGATCGGTCAGCCGGCGCAGCAGCAGGATGCGACCATCGACGACGATCGCCGCGCCGCAGCCGGCCCTGGGTTCGCTCTGCTTGCCCGGCCTGCGCGCCGGGGCCGTGTCGGGGGACGATGCCATGGTTCGCGATTCAGCCGCCCCCATGGCATAATGTCAACCAAAAGGCCCGACGCGGCTGTATATGTCACAGATAACGCTGCGATTTTTCATCTAGGTCAACTATGGCCGCGTTTACCGAAGCTTTGTAAAACCGGTGCTAGGGACAAGCCATATGCCGGCAGGTTTTCATTGGCGACGCATCGCGATGATCGTGCTGAGCTTTGCGATCGCCTGCTGCATCCTGCCCGCGGCGGCGCACGCGCGCACGCCGCTGAAGGCCTGCGTGCTGCGCGACACCGGATCGCAGAACCCCGCCGCCCTGTTCGCCGCGCCCGATCGGTTCGACTGCACGACGCCCCAGCGTGCCTTCGGCCCCGGCAGTTACTGGCTGCTGTCGCAACCTCTTACGGCCGGACCATCGGGCGAGCTGCTGCGGCAGGGCAGCGTGTGGCAGGATCGCGTGACGCTGTATGTCCGCTACACCGATGGGGCGATCCGCCATGTCGCCTTCACCAGCCGGACGACGTGGCGGCTGCTGCAACTGGGTGCGGTGATCCAGATCCCCCTGCCCGCCCATTCCGCCGCGCCGGACCGATTGCTGTGGCATGTCGAGGGATCGCTGAACCGCCGCGGCATCCTTGTCGCACCGGTGCTGGTCGATCGGCACACCGCACAAAACAGCGATCGCGAGATGGTCGCGCTGTATGCCGCCTTCGCCGGAATGTGCCTGGCGCTGCTGATCTACAATCTCGCGATCTGGGCGGCCCTGCGCCAGGGATTCCAGCCCGCCTATTGCGTCATGGTGCTGTGCCTGCTCGCCTATGCGCTCAGCGCGTCGGGCCTGCTCGGCCAGCTGACCGGCATGGACAACAACGATCGCCAGCGATTGAGCTATATGCTGCTCGCGCTGATCGCGGCCAGCGCGGTGATATTCGTGCGCGCGTTCATGGAACGCCGCGTCTTCGACGGATGGCTGCGGCCGGCCAGCAACGTGGTCATCGGTTTCCTGTTGCTGTCGGCGGCGAGCTTCACCGTGTTCGTGCCCCGTTACGCCGGGGTGACCGATCTGATGTGTACGATCGGCTATTGCATGGTCGTCGCGCTGACCGTGCCGGTGGTATGGCGCGCCTGGCGGTTGCGCAGCCGCTTCCTATTGCTGTTCGCGCTCGCCTGGGGCCCGCCGGTGCTGTGTGCGGTCGTCCGCATCCTGGCGTCGATGAGCCTGGTGAAGTGGCAGCTGTGGATCGACAATTCCACCTTCATCGCACTCGCGCTGGAAGCGTCGATGTCCTCGGTCGGCATCGCCTATCGCATCCGGCTGCTCAGCCGCGAACGCGACGAGGCGCGTGCGCAGGAGGTGGCGGCACTGCGCCTGGCCGCGGTCGATCCGCTGACCGGTCTGCTCAACCGCCGCGCGTTCCTGGAAGCGGCGATGGCGCGCGCGGGCGAACACCAATTGGTTCTGATCGACATCGATCACTTCAAGGCGGTCAACGAAACCATCGGACATGATGGCGGCGACGAGGTGTTGCGCGTCTTCGCCCGCGCGCTGCGCTCCGTCGCTGCACCCGAATCGCTGATCGCGCGCATCGGCGGCGAGGAATTCGCGATCCTGACACCTGCCGCCGCGCCGCTCGATGCGCGGCTGGTGCTCGACGGGCTGCGCGGTCATCGTATGCCATTCGACCTTGGCGTCACCGCCAGCATCGGCACCTGCGTCGGACCGCTCCATCGCGAAATCGACTGGAAGACGATGTACCGCAACGCCGACCGCGCGCTGTTCGAGGCGAAGGCGGCGGGCCGCGACCGCGTGCGGCACGGGCTGCGCAACGACGCCGCCTGACCTATCGACCCGACCATGCGCGGCAGGCCGATGGTGGCTTTTCGAATGCATGCTACACTATGGCCGTGACGGCCGCGCCATGATATGTCCTGCCCGCAGAAGGGGATGGGACGCGAATGACCGACCGGCGCAAATGGACGATCGCAGCGGTGGCTGCCGTGTCGCTCGTCGCGTTGCGCCATCCGACGCCCGACATCCGCCTGATCACGCATGACATCGGCGACCAGAGCCCGCGCCGGTTCCAGGCCGCGATCGACCTGGGTCTGGTAGGGATCTCGTTCCTCTACACCTGGACCGCACGACGCGGCTGAGGGCGATCCCCCAGCCGCACGCCTCAGCCGAACACCGTCTTGAGGTTCATGAACTCGTGCAGACCGTACGGGCCCAGCTCGCGACCATGGCCTGACCGCTTGATGCCACCGAACGGCGCTTCGGGCGTCGAGGACAGCATCGCATTCACCGCGACCATCCCCGCTTCGATATCGCGCTCGAAGCGCGCCCGCTCATCGGGGTCGTTGGTCCACACCGACGATCCCAGGCCAAACGGCACGTCATTGGCCAGCGCGATCGCCGCATCGATGTCGGCGGCGCGGAACACCATCGCGATCGGGCCGAACAGCTCTTCCTGCGCGGCCGGATCGTCGATCGGCACATCGACCAGGATGCCCGCCGACATATAGGCGCCCTTGCCCGGCAACGCTTCGCCCCCGAACAGCAGCCGCCCGCCGGCCGTCTGGATGGCGGCTAGCTGGTCGAGCGTGGTCTGCCTCTGCTCCTCGCTCGACAGCGGTCCCATATCGGTGTCGGCATCCATCGGATCGCCCGCCTTCACCGCGCGCAGCGCGTCCGAAAAGCGCTCGAGGAACGCGTCGTAGATGTCGGCATGGACGATCATCCGCTTGCCGCAGATGCACGACTGACCGGTATTCTGGATACGCGCGGTCACCGCCTGCTTCACCGCCGCGTCGAGATCGGCGGAGGGCATGACGATGAACGGGTCCGACCCGCCGAGCTCCAGCACCACCTTCTTGAGGTTGCGCCCCGCCGCCTCGGCGACCTTGATGCCGGCGCCTTCGCTTCCCGTCAGCGTCACCGCGACGATGCGCGGGTCGGCGATCAGCGCATCGACCTTGTCGGAGCGGATGGCGAGGTTCTGGAACAGGCCGGCGGGCGCACCGGCGGCAACGATCATCCGCTCGATCGCCGCGCCGCAGCCTTGCGTCAGCGAGGCGTGCTTCAGCAGCCCAACATTGCCGGCGAGGATCGTCGGCGCGGCGAACCGCACCACCTGCCAGAAGGGGAAGTTCCACGGCATCACCGCGAGCACCGGGCCCAATGGCTGCCAATGCGCGGTTGCCGGGCCGCCGGGCGTGTCGAAGCGGCGCGGCTCCAGCATCGCCGGTCCCTCCTGCGCGTAATGGCGGAAGGCGGCGGCACATTTCTGCACCTCGGCGATCGCAGACTTCAGCGTCTTGCCCATTTCACGCGTCGCGATCTCGGCAAGCTCGCGCGTGTTCGCCTCGAACTGTTCGGCAATCCGTTCGAGCAGCGCGGTACGGTCCGCGATCGGAGTCAGCCGCCATGCGCGATAGGCGCTGTCGGCACGCGCGATCGCCGCGTCGAGCGCGTCGGCGGTCAGTTCGGGGATGCTGTCGCCGGGCTGGCCGGTCGCGGGATTGATGCTGGTAAACATGCCGGCCCAACGCGCAGGCCCGGCACGCGATCCGCCCCCGATCCGCCTACGCCGCCCGCCGCGTGCGCTGCCAGCGCCGCACCGTGCCGATCGCGCCGTCCCACAGCAACGTTTCGAGGCCGGCATAGCCCAGCCCCAGATGAGGCGGCCGCGCGGCGACCACATCGGCGATCTGGACGCTACCCGATCGCAGCCCGGCGCGCCCGATCCGCGCCCAGCGCCGCGCGGTTTCCCAGCGGATCAGCCGCGCATCGTCACGACTCGGCCGCACACCCGCCAGGAACGCCGCCTGCAACGCCGCGATGCCATCGCCCAGTTGCATCAGCGTCGCGCGATCGGGCACCGGCACGCCGCCCATGTTGTGCAGCACCAGCAGCCGGGCGAGCGTCGCGGCATCGTCCGCGCCCAGCACGGCGGCATGCCGTTCCGCCAGCACGCGCGTCGCCGCGGTCTGCATCGTGTCGATAAAGCGCTTCGACACGCCACCCGCATGCTGGCGGTACAGAACCAAGGGCGAATCGATCCGCGCGATCCGACCGAGTGGCTGGACGCGGTGGTATAGGTCGAAATCCTCGGCATAGAGCAGGTCGGGCCGGGTGAAGGGATCGAGCGCGCGGGCGGTGTCGGCGCGCAGCATCACGGTCGACCAGACGAGCGGATTTTCGATCCAGCTGAGCCAGGTGATCAGCGCGGGCGTCGTGTTCGGCGCATAGTGCATCGGCGACACCCGCTCGTCGCGCAGCTGGCATGCCTGCGTCCCGACCAGCGCGACGTCGGGATGCGCCTCCAGATACGCGACCTGCCGTGCCAGCCGCTCAGGGAGACACAGGTCGTCCTGGTCGAGGCCCGCGACATAGCGCCCGCGCGCCGCCGCGACGCCGCGATTGCGCGCGCGCACCGGCCCCATATTTTCGGCATTCTCGATCAGCCGCACACGCGCGTCCGGCCAGTCCCGCATCATGGCGCGGGTCGCGTCGGTCGAGCCATCGTCAATGACGATCGCCTCCCAGTCGGTCAGCGTCTGGCGCTCAAGCGACCGGAGCGTGTCGGGCAGGAAATGTTCCCCGTTATACGCGGGGATGATCAGGGACACGATGGGCATGGCTACGCAGCGACTGCGCGCGCCTCCGGTTCCAACACCTGGTCGACGATCATCTGGCCGACGTCATTCTGCCACAGCCACAGGCCGTTCGCCTGCCCGCGGAAGCTCGCTTCGCCGCCCAGGCGCCCCCAGGGCACGAAGCCTGCCGACAGGCCGATGCCATAGGCGCCCGGCACCGGCCGGTCCGTGGCGTCGAGCAGGCGGCAATGCCGGTCGACCATCGGCCGCCCGACGTGATGCGCCAGCGACAGCGGCGCGCCGTCGACGCCGATCAGCGGCACGCAGCGCGGCCGATAGCCGAGCGCGCCGATCACCAGATCCGCGCCTTCGATGATCGCGCGCGCGGCGGCATCGTGATCGCCGGCGATGCGATGCGTCGTCACGCGCGGATCGGGCGTGCGACCGCCCAGCGACAGCATCCGCAGCACCAATTCGCGCGATTCGAGCCGCAATCCGGCAAGGCGCAGCACGAAACCGCTGACCGGGCAGATGTCGTTCTCGTCGAAATCGTGGAAGCCTTCGGCATGCGCCGCGGCGATCGTCGGGTAGAAGGGCTTGAGCGGCTGGCGATGCACGATGGTGATCGCGCCGGCACCGAAGGCGAAGCCCGGCTGGCTCTTCAGCAACAGCACCGCCGCCGCGATCGCGCTGGTCGAGGCACCGACGATCGCGATGCGCGGCGCCCGGCACGCCCGCAGCCGCTCCTGCACCGCCGCGATGCCGCCCTGACGCAACACGATATCGGAACGCATCAGCCGCCGGCCCGCCATCACGCCCAGCGGCATGCCGGCGACGCGTTTCGCGGCGACCTGTTCGTCGGTCTGATAGCCGCCGGTCGCCACGACGATCCGGTCGGACAGGATCGTGCGCACCGCACCATGGCCGTCGGCGACGCGCGTCGCCCAGCGCCCGTCGGCGGTCCGTCGCACCTCCTGCGCCTCATGGCCGGTCAACACGCTGCCGCCATGCGCGCGGACGATGGTGCCCAGCCGTTCACCCGTCGCCTCCAGCAGCGGCGCGGTGTCCGCCAGCGGCGCGCCGAGCTCGCCGATGTAGCGCTCCATCAGCCGCGCCGCGGGATGCTGCGCCAGCGCGGCGAGTTCG
This sequence comes from Sphingomonas sp. NIC1, assembly GCF_001638925.1. Lineage (NCBI taxonomy): Bacteria > Pseudomonadati > Pseudomonadota > Alphaproteobacteria > Sphingomonadales > Sphingomonadaceae > Sphingomonas > Sphingomonas sp. NIC1. The sequence continues at coordinate 1,871,127 of NZ_CP015521.1, read as the reverse complement.
GGGTGGGGATTGTCCTTCACCGCCGACAGGAAGGTCTCGGCGGTCGTGTCCGATCGGATCGCATAGCCGCCCAGCGCCCCGGCACCCAGGCGCGGCCCCCGCTCGACAATCGCCAGCCCGGCCTCGATCAGCGGCACCAGGCGGTTCTGCTTGCTCGCCGCGGTCAGCATCGCCGTGCCAGCCGGTCCGCCGCCGATCACCACTGTCCTCACGTCATCCCCCGCGCCCTGCGCCACTGCGTGCTCCGTCCCGTGCGGCACGAGCATCCGCGCCATTTCCGCGTCCACCACGCGTTCGATCGCGCGGACCAGCCGGTGCGCGATCTCGGTCGCATCGGCGGGCGTCATCGCATCGGTGATCGGCAGGCTGAGCATGCGCGCGGCGACATCGTCGGCGACCGGCGTCGGCTCGATCACCGCCACGTCGCGGAACAGCGGCTGTTCGCCGATATGCGGGCTGAAATAGTGTCCGACGCCGACGCCGTCCGCCGCCAGCGCGGCGACGATCGCCGCGCGATGGCCGACGAGTGCGGGCGGCAGCAGCAGCGGCATGAACTGCGTTGCCTGCCGCCGCGCGGCGGGCGCCTGCATCGTGAACCCGGGCAAGGCGGCGCGATAGGCGGCATCGATCGCAGTCCGCGCCTCGCACACAGCATCGATCTCGGTCAGCTTGGCGCGCGCCATCAGCGCGATCACTTCGGGCAACTTCGCGTTGATCCCGGGTAGCGTCGCGCTGCGGGCGCCGCTCGATCCGGACGGGTCGAACCCGAAATTGGCCATCGCGCGCAACGACGCGATCCGGTCCGCATCGCCGCAATGGATCAGCCCCCCCTCCGCCACCGCGAAGGTCTTGGTCGCATGCATCGAATAGACGATGGCGAAGGGCGCACCCGTACCGAAGCCGCGTCCCGCCGCATCGATCGTCCCCAGCGACGCCGCCGCATCCACGACGACGCCGACGTCATAACGGCGCGCCAGCCACGCATAGCGATCGAGATCCAGACCGGTGCCGAAGGTCGCATAGGGCACGATCACGCCCACCCGATCGCCGTGGCGCGCGAGCAGCGCCTCCTCCTGTGCGGGATCGGATATCCAGCAAGACGGCTCGATATCGCCGATCAGCGGCGTCAGCCCCGCCCACAGCGCCGCCTGCGCGGTCGCGGCGAAGGTCAGTGCGGGCATCAGCGCGAGCGTGCCGGCCCGCGGCATCGCTCCGCCGCACCGCGCGGGCACCGCCTGCCGGATCGCGAGCATCAGCCCCAGCGTCGCATTTCCGACCGCCAGGCAATCGCCCACCCCACCGAACAGCTGCGCCGTCGCCTCGCGCTCGAACGCCTGCACCTCGGGCCCGTTGTTGCTGAACACGCCCGACGCCTCGACGCGCAGCAGCCCATCGGTCAGCGTGCTGAGCCGGGGTGGCCGGGGGGCGATCAGCGGAAATTCCATATGTGGCGTGTCCCGGGCAACGGAGCGTATCCGTCTAGCCGCGCGTCCCTAAGAAGCGGTTAGCGATGGAACGCGCCCGCCCTTCCGGCCGTTGGATCAGGAACATACGGAAACATGATTGACTGCCTCGGCAACGGTTGCCATGGCAACCAAATGCCCTTCTACACCGAGTCGGATTTCGCGCCGGAGCGCTCGATCGGGTATCTGATCCGCCGCGCCGAACAGCTCGGCACGCAGGCGATGGATCCGGTGTTCGCCGCCGCCGACATAACCAAGACGCAATGGAGCGCGCTGGCGGCGCTCCGCTTCACCCAAGCGACAACCTGCGCCGAAATCGCCCGCGACCTCGGCCACGATAAGGGCGCGACGACGCGGCTGGTCGATACGCTGGAAGAGCGCGGCTGGATCGTGCGCACCCGCAACGACGAGGATCGCCGCGTCGTGCGCCTGACGCTGACGCCCGCGGGCGAAGCGATCGCCACGGACGTCCGCAACACCGTCATTGGCCTGTGGAATGAATGGCTGGCCGATTGGCCGGACGGCGACATCGACCAGGCGATCCATCTGCTCCAGCGGCTGCGCGACACGCTGCAACGCGCGGCCGACGAAAGGGCCAGTGCATGACCCCCTATATCTTTAAGCCGAAACCCGCCCTGCTGCTCGCGCTGCTGGCGAGCGCATGCGCGGTGCCGCACAGTCCGCCTGCGGTCGCACCGGTCGCGCCCGCGTCGCTGGGGCTTGCCGCCGACGCGTCGCCCGCCATCGCGGACGATTGGTGGACGGCGTTCGGCGATCCTCAGCTCGACCGCCTCGTCGCCGACGCGACGAAGGAAAATCCCAATCTCGACGCCGCGCTCGCCCGTGTCGCGCAGGCGCAGGCGATGCTGGCGGCGCGTGATGCGGAGCGCGGCCCCGACGTGACGTTCGACGGATCGGCACAGGTCTCGCGCCTGTCGGGCCGCTACACCATCCCGCCGCCCTATGCCGGATCGGTGCGCTTCCTCGGCAGTGCGCAGGCGAACCTCAACTGGAACCTCGACCTGTTCGGCCGCCAGAAGGCCGCAATCGAGGGCGCGCGCGCCTCCGCCCGCGCCGCCGCGCTCGACGTCGCCGCCGCGCGCCTCGCGATCGCGGGGTCGGTGGTGCAGACCTATATCGACCTCGCGCGCGCCGAAGCGCAGGCGACGCTCGCCCGCCGCACGATCGCGACGCGCGAACGGTCGGTGCAGCTGGTCGACGTGCGCATCCGCAACCGACTGGCGAGCAATCTGCAGGCGACCGCCGCGCAGACGCTCCTGTCGCAAGCGCGCGTCGCGCTGGCGGAGGCGGACGGCGCCCGCGCCCGTGCGGTGAACGCGCTGGCGGCGCTCGCCGGCCGCGGCCCCGATTATGCCGCCGCGATCCGCCCGGCGACGCTGCGCCTCGACACCGCCTTGCCGCTGCCTGCGCGCGTCCCCGCCGACCTGATCGCGCGCCGCCCGGACATCGCGGCCGCACTGGCACGGATCGAGGCCGCCGCCGCCGGCCGCCAGGTCGCGCGCCGCGCTTTCTATCCCAACATCAACCTCGCCGCGTTCGCCGGCTTCCAGGCGGTCGGCCTTGGCAACCTCTTCAGCCTCGATGCCGGTACGGCGGGCGCGGGACCGGCGATCCATCTGCCGATCTTCGACAACGGCCGGCTGAAGGCGGATCTCGCCGGAGCGACCGCAGGCGTCGACCTTGCCACCGCCGACTATAACCAGCGCGTCGTTGGCGCGGTGCGCGAAGCGGCGGATGCGATCGCCGGCATCACCGCGCTGGCGCAGGAACGCGCCCGCACCGCCGAGGTGGTACGCGGCTTTGCCGAAACCAATCGCCTCAATGCGGTGCGCGTCGCCAGCGGCCTCGATAGCCAGCTGTCGCTGATCGACACCGACGTCCGGCTGCTCGACGCCGAACGCGCCCAGACCAACCTTGCCGCCGATGCGGCCCGCCAGCGCGTTGCGCTGGTGCTGGCGCTCGGCGGTGGCTTTTCCTCCCAGGAACCCGCCCGATGACCGACGCGCCCGATTCCAAGACCGACACCGACGACGGCGCACAGCCCGCCGGCCCCGCGCCACAACAGGGCAAGCCCAAGGCACGCCGTACCGGCATGCTGATCCTCGCCGCAGTGGTGGTGATCGCCGCGATCGTCTGGGCGGTGTTCCACTTCCTGCTGGCCAAGCCCGAGGAAGAAACCGACGACGCCTATGTCGCCGGTGACGTCGTCGCGATCACCGCACGCGATCCGGGCCAGATCACCGCGATCCATGCCGACAATACGCAGACGGTGAAGGCCGGGCAGCCGCTGCTCGACCTCGATCCGGCGACCGCGGACGTGCAGCTCGCCTCCGCCGCGGCGGAACTGGCGCGGGCGGTGCGTGCGACGCGCGCCGACTTCTCCAAGGTCTCCGAAAGCGGCGCGGCGATCGTGCAGGCACGCGCGCAGCTCAGCGCGGCGCAGGCCGATTACGCACGCCGCCAGGGCGCCGCCGCGCAGGGCGCGATCTCGGGCGAGGAACTGGCGCATGCCGCCGATGCGGTGAAGGTGGCGCGCGCCAACCTCGCCCTCGCGCAGAGCCAGCAGGCGCAGGCGCGCTCGGCGGTGCAGGGCACCGACACGAGCACCAACCCCGCCGTGCTCGCCGCGATCGCCGCCTATCGCCGCGCCGCGATCACCCGCAGTCATATGCACATCGTTGCGCCGATCGACGGCGTCGTCGCGCAACGGACCGTGCAGATCGGCCAGCAGGTCGCCGCGGGCACGCCGCTGATGGCGGTGGTGCCGCTCGGCAAGGTGTGGGTTGATGCCAACTTCCGCGAAACGCAGCTGAAGGACCTGCGCATCGGTCAGCCTGCCACCGTCACCGCCGACATGTATGGCGGCGACGTGGTGTTCCATGGCCATGTCGTCGGCGTCGGCGCGGGATCGGGCAACGCCTTCGCGCTGCTGCCGCCGCAGAATGCCAGCGGCAACTGGATCAAGATCGTCCAGCGCGTACCGGTGCGCATCGCACTGGAGCCAAAGGAACTGACGCAGAACCCGCTACGCATCGGCCTGTCGGTGAAGACGACCGTCGACACCGGCGACCAGTCCGGCGCCCGCCTGGGCCGGCCCGCGACGCAGGTCTATGGCGACAAGCCCACCGACGCACGCGACCCCGCGGTCGAGGCGCGCATCCGCCAGATCATCGCGGCGAATCGTTAAGTGAGCAAGCTGCCCTCACCCTTCGCCGCCTTGGGTGGCTCTTCCCTCTCCCGGTGGGAGAGGGAGGGAGGCGCGCAGCGCCGGAAGGGTGAGGGCCGGACAGGACGCGTCTAATGGCATCGCAACCCGCCCCCCTCACCGGCGGCAAGCTCGCGCTGATCGCCTTCGCGCTGGCGCTCGGCACGTTCATGATGGTGCTCGACAGTACGATCGCAAACGTGTCGTTGCCGACGATCGCTGGCAACCTCGGCGTGTCGAGCGACAATTCGACCTGGGTGATCACCGCCTTCGCCGTGGCGAACGGCGTCGCGGTGCCGCTGACCGGCTGGCTGATGGGTCGGTTCGGCGTGGTGCGGACCTTCTGCACGGCGGTGGCGGCGTTCACCGTATCGTCGTTCCTGTGCGGCATTGCCTGGGATCTGCCCTCGCTGATCGTGTTCCGTATCCTGCAGGGCGCGTGTTCGGGGCCGATGATGCCGGGCAGCCAGGCGCTGCTCATTTCGATCTTCCCGTCCGACAAGCGGTCCACGGCGCTCGGCGTCTGGTCGATGACGACGTTGGTCGGTCCGGTCATGGGCCCGATCCTGGGCGGCTATATCAGCGACAATTATCATTGGAGCTGGATCTTCCTGATCAACATCCCCTTCGGCATCTTCGTGACGCTGACGTGCTGGAACGGCCTGAAAAGCCGCGAGACGCCGACGCGGAAGCTGCCGATCGACACGGTCGGTTTGATGCTGCTGGTCGTCTGGGTGGGGTCGCTGCAGATCTTGCTCGATCTCGGCAAGAACGCGGACTGGTTCAACGATCCGGCGATCTGCGTGCTCGCGATCATCGCGGCGGTGGGCTTCATCGCGTGGATCATCTGGGAACTGACCGATGCCAACCCGGCGGTCGATCTGACGCTGTTCCTCAACCGCAACTTCGCGATCGGCACGCTCGCCTTCTGCCTTGGCTATGCGGTGTTCTTCGCCAACACCCTGATCCTGCCGCTATGGCTGCAGACGCAGCTCGGCTATACGGCGACCTGGGCGGGCCTGATCGCCGCACCCAGCGGGGTGGTCGCGGTGATCATCTCACCGCTGGCCGCGCGCCTGTCGGGCAAGATCGACGCGCGGTTGCTCGCGACGGTGGCGTTCCTCGCCTTCGCCACATCCTATTGGATGCGCTCCAACCTCGTGACCGGGGCCGCCGTCTTCGATTTCATGGCGCCGCTGCTGGTGCAGGGGGTGGCGATGAGCGTCTTCTTCCTCGCGATGGTGACGATCCTGCTCGACGGCATTCCGCCGCAGCGGATCCCGTCGGCGACCGGCATCTCCAACTTCGCGCGCATCGTGGCGGGGTCGTTCGCCGCGTCGATCATCACCACCGCGTGGGACCGGCGCGAGGCGCTGCACCAGAGCCGGCTTGCCGAGGCGATCGGGCAGGGCATGCCGTATCAAATGGCCAGCGAGCAGTTGCAGAAACTGGGCGCGACATCGACGCAGGCCGCCGCGGCGATCACCCGCCAGATGGTGGGACAGGCGTATCTGCTCGCGTCGACAGACCTGTTCCGCGTATCGGCATGGCTGTGCGCGGCGATGGTCGTGATCGTCTGGTTCACGCGTCGGCCACAGGGCGGCGGCGGGCACGTCGCGGCGGACTGATTTCGCGCAATGTTGCGGACCCGTTGCGGGGTCGTATCCAAAGCTTGAACATAGGTCCGGCGCGGTTGACCGCCCCGGCACCGGTGCCTAACTTTCGATCATGACCGCCCCCACCATCCTCCTGGTCGAGGACGATCCCGCCCTTCGCACCCTGACCACCCGCGCGTTGCAGGAAAACGGCTATCTCGTGCGGCCCGCCTCCGCTGCGCCCGAAATGTGGCTGGCGCTGGAGGCGGGACCCGTCGACCTGATCCTGCTCGACATCATGCTGCCCGGCACCAGCGGCATCGACCTGTGCCGCACGCTGCGCCAGAAGAGCGAAGTCCCGATCATCTTCATCAGCGCCAAGGGCAGCGAAACCGACCGCGTCGTCGGGCTGGAGCTGGGCGCGGACGATTATATCGCCAAGCCGTTCGGCACGCGCGAATTGATCGCCCGCATCCGTGCGGTGCTGCGCCGCGGCTCGCTGGAGCGCAATCCCGGCGAACGCGAAGAGGGCGTGCTGACCTTCGATGGCTGGCAGGTCACGCTGCCGCGCCGTGAACTCACCTCGCCCACCGGTGCGGTCGTCGACCTGACCGGCGCGGAATTCGACCTGCTCGTCAGCCTGGCCGAACATGCCGGCCGCGTCATCGCCCGCGAACGCCTGATCGAACTGTCGCGCACGCGGCTGGGCGACAGCTCCGACCGCAGCATCGACGTGCTGATCAGCCGCCTGCGCCGCAAGCTGTCAAGCGCGGGCAAGGATGCCCCAATCATCACCGTGCGCGGCGTGGGCTATATGCTGAACACCGAGGTGACGCGGCGTTGAGGCGCGCGTGACGCTTCCCCACACGCTTCGTCACCCCGGACTTGTTCCGGAGTCCACTGATCCGCACGGGAATGGCCAGAGCCTCCTGCCGTCCCCCTCGCCGCAGAGTGGACCCCGGAACAAGTCCGGGGTGACGGCGGGAGCAGGGCGCCGGACCGCCATCACCCGATGAAACGCTTCGTCCAGCCCTCGATCGGCCTGATCGGCCAGATCGTCGCGATCCTGCTCCTCACCATGGTGATCGAGTTCGGGATCAGCACGCTCCTGTACGAACGCGCGAGCCAATTCTCGGTGCGCGACGACGAGGCGCGGCGCCTTGCCGAACATCTCGTCATCGCCCGCCGCCTGGTCGCCGAACAGCCGCCGGCGCGCCGGGGCGACATGGCGAACGACCTCACCACCGAACGCTATGCCCTGCACTGGCAGCGCGACCTGCCGCCGCCACCGCCCATCGCCCCCGCGCTCGACAGCATGCGGCACCAGGTGGTCGATTGGGAGCCGACGCTCGCCACCGCCGATCTGCGGCTGAAGCTGACGTCGCCGGGGCGCAGCTCGGTCGTCACCGGCGGCCTGAAGCTGTCCGATGGCAGCTGGCTGTATTTCCGCACGCTGGAGCCGCTCCAGAACCTCAACCTCGCCGCCGAACGCATCCTGCTCGCGCTGATCCCGGCGCTGGCGCTGATGGTGATCGGCGGGCTGCTGATCCGCCGCATGCTCCGCCCGATGCGCCAGCTCGCCTTCGCCGCCGATACGTTCGGCGATGCCGAGCACGACCCCATCCCCGAAACCGGCCCGCGCGAGGTGCGCCACGTCGTCGCCGCGTTCAACCGCATGGCCGCGCGCATCCAGCGCCTGATCGCCGACCGGACGCAGGCGCTGGCCGCGGTCGGCCATGACCTGCGCACGCCGCTCGCCCGCCTGAAGCTGCGCGCCGAGGGCGTCGACGACGCGCCGGTGCGCGAAGCGATCGAGCGCGATATCGGCGAGATGGAGGCGATGGTGACGTCGCTGCTCGCCTTCCTGGGCGGCGACAGCGATCCCGAGACGCCGGTGCTGGTCGACGTCGCGGTGCTGTGCGCGACGTTGATCGACGATGTCGAGGATCGCGACCTGCCCGGCGTCTATGACGGCCCGGCGCATTGCGAGGTGACGGTGCGCCCGACGGCGCTGAAACGCGCGCTCGGCAACCTCGTCGAAAACGCACTCCACTATGCCGGCAACGTCGCGATCCGCCTGTCGAGCGCGCCGGGGCGCGTGTGCATCGCGGTGGAGGACGACGGCGCAGGCATTCCGGAGGATCAACTGCGCCGCGTGCTGGAGCCCTTCGTCCGGCTCGATTCGGCGCGACCGCGCGACACCGTCGGCTTCGGCCTGGGCCTGCCGATCGTCGCCCGCATCGTCGAGACGGAGGGCGGCACGCTGACGCTGTCGAATCGCGCCGAGGGGGGCCTGCGGGCGGCGATCGAGCTGCCGGCGTAACGCCATTCCTCCCCCGGTTCTTCTTTCTTCGTCACCCCGGACTTGTTCCGGGGTCTACTCATCCGCGAGGGAGGGGCTAGAGCCTCTTGCCGTCCCCCTCGCCGCGGAGTGGACCCCGGAACAAGTCCGGGGTGACGGGTGAGAGACCTCAGGCGCTATGTCGAAAAACCAACCCGACCGAACGCCGCTTCCGCGCCCCGTTTCCGCCTCTTTTTGTCCGGCAACATTTTAACACGAACCTGCGGCATCGCAGCAAAACGTACCCGGTAGATACCCTGTTCAATGCGGCTCATGCCGCCCGTGACAGGAGTATCCACTCGTGAACGAACTGATCGGTCGCGTCGTAAGCTTCGAGAAAAAGGTCTTTCAGGACCAGCAGGCGCTCTATTCGACGCTCGCGCATCATGGCCAGTTTCCCAAGGCGCTGATGATCTCCTGCGCCGATTCGCGCATCGTGCCGGAACATATCATGCAGGCGCAGCCGGGCGATTTGTTCGTCTGCCGCAACGCCGGCAACATCGTCCCCCCCTTCTCGGCGCATACCGGCGGCGTGTCGGCGACGGTGGAATATGCCGTGTCGGTTCTCGGCGTGCGCGACGTCATCGTCTGCGGCCATTCGGACTGCGGCGCGATGAAGGGCCTGTCGGGTGATCCCGCCGCGCTCGCCGCGGTGCCGACGGTCGCCAACTGGCTGAAGCACGGCGCCGCCGCGCGCCAGGTCGTCGACCAGAGCTATCCCGAACTGACCGATGGCGAACGCGTCCGCGCGCTCAGCCTCGAAAACATCGTCTCGCAGCTGCAACACCTGCGCACGCATCCGTCGGTCGCCGCCGCGGTGGCGCAGGGCAATATCACGCTGCACGGCTGGTTCGTCGACATTCACGAGGGCGTCGTCCTCGGCCTCGACGGCGAATCGGGTCGTTTCGTGCCGATCCGCGAAGGCGAGCCCTTCCCCGTCGCACAGGCCGCCGCACCGCGGCAGGCCTCCGACGTCCCCTTCCTCCAAGCCGCGGAGTAAGTCCCCATGCTGGGCGCCCTGAACCTTCCCAAGATGTCGATCGTCGGCCGTGATCTCACCGCCTCGATCGTCGTCTTCCTCGTCGCGATGCCGCTGTGCATGGGCATCGCCGTGGCGTCCGGCGTTCCTCCGGAAAAAGGCCTGATCACCGGCATCATCGGCGGCATCGTCGTCGGTGCGCTGGCAGGTTCGCCGCTGCAGGTCAGCGGTCCCGCCGCGGGCCTCGCCGTCGTCGTGTTCGAGCTGGTGCGCGATCACGGCATGTCCGCGCTCGGCCCGATTCTGATCCTTGCCGGCATCATCCAGTTCGTCGCCGGCGTCGCGAAGCTCGGCGGCTGGTTCCGCGCGATCAGCCCCGCGGTCGTCCACGGCATGCTCGCCGGGATCGGCGTGCTGATCGTCGTCGGCCAGTTCCACGTGCTGTTCGACGCGAAGCCGCTGCCCAGCGGCCTACAGAACCTGTCGGCGATGCCCGGCCGCCTGCTCGGCCTGTCGCCCGACAATATCGCCGCGGCAGAGCTCGCCTTCGGCATCGGCGTGCTGACCATCACCGCGATGATCGGCTGGGAGAAGTTCCGCCCCGCCTCGCTGAAGCTGGTCCCCGGCGCGCTGGTCGGCGTGCTGACCGGCACCTTCGTCGCCATGGCGTTCGGCCTCGACGTCGCGCGCGTCAACGTGCCCGAATCGATCGCGGGTGCGGTCGCGCTGCCCGATGCCGGCATCCTCGCCCGCTTCGCGGACCCGTCGATCATCGCTGCCGCGCTCGCCATCGCCTTCATCGCCAGCGCCGAAACCCTGCTGTCGGCCGCCGCGGTCGACCGCATGCACGACGGCGTGCGCACCAACTACAATAAGGAACTGCGCGCGCAGGGCGTCGGCAACCTGCTGTGCGGCATGGCCGGCGCGCTGCCGATGACCGGCGTTATCGTCCGCTCGTCCGCCAACGTGCAGGCCGGTGCCACCACGCGCCTGTCGACCATGTTCCACGGCATGTGGATCCTCGGCTTCGTCGCGCTGCTGCCGTTCGTGCTGCGCGAGATCCCGATGGCGGCGCTCGGTGCGATCCTGGTCGTCACCGGCTGGCGTCTCGTATCCCTCCACCATGCCCGCCACCTGTTCTCGCATTACGGCGTGCTGCCGGCGTTCATCTGGGCGGCGACGCTGGTCACCGTGGTGGCGGCGGACCTGCTGACCGGCGTGCTGGTCGGCATCGGCCTGTCGATGCTGGAACTGGTGCCGCACGCGCGCGGCCTGAAGCTGAAGGTGTCGGAGGGCGCGGAAGGCGCTCAGCATGCGATCAACCTGTCGGGCGCCGCGACCTTCGTGTCGCTGCCCAAATTGTCCGACACGCTGGAGCGCGCACCGGCCGGGACGCCCGTCCGCCTCGACGTCAGCGGCCTTCGCACCGTCGACCACACCTGTTCGGAACTGATCAAGGACTGGTTCCAGCGTCGCCGGGCCGCGGGCGACAGCGTCGAACTGCTCGGCGGGCGTGGCAAGACTGCCGCACTCGCGCACTGATCGACCGGGGGATCGCGGCGATCCCGCGATTCCCCATTGTCGAACGGAAAATGCTGCGATAGCGAAGTGATGTCCGGGAAAGATCGGCGCCCCTCTTTCGAGTGAGCGCGCCGGCGGCCTGGACGCAGGAGGGACCCCAACGACACGGAAAGGGGTTCCATGAAGTATCTCAGCCTGGCCGCAGCATCGCTCGCGGCGTTCGTCGCCCTCCCTGCCGCCGCGCAGGAAACCGCCCCCCCCAAGGACGTCACCGTCACCGGCTCGGTCGCGCTCGTCTCCGACTATCGCCTGCGCGGCGTGTCGCAGACCGACAAGGAAATGGCGGTCCAGGGCGGCCTCACCATCACGCACAAAAGCGGCCTGTACGTCGGCACCTGGGCGTCGAACCTGTCCGGCTGGGGCACGTTCGGCGGCTCGAACATGGAGCTGGACCTGATCGGCGGCTACAAGGTGCCGATCAGCGGCGGCGCACTCGACGTCGGCCTGACGTGGTACATGTATCCGGGCGGCGCGTCGAAGACCGACTTCGCCGAACCCTATGTGAAGCTGTCGGGCACCGCCGGCCCCGTCTCGATGCTGGCGGGCGTCGCCTATGCGCCCAAGCAACAGGCGCTGGGTAAGTGGTACAACAACGCCGCGGCCTATGCGACCGGCGTTCCGAACAACCCCGGCAAGGGCAACGACAATCTGTACCTGTGGGGCGATTTCAGCGCCGCCATCCCGCAGACGCCGCTGACCGCCAAGGCGCATATCGGCCATTCGGACGGCAATTCGGGCCTCGGCCCCAACGGCACGTCGGCCGCGCCGACGGGGCATTACTGGGACTGGCTGCTCGGCGCCGACTACGCGATCAAGGGCACGCCGCTGACGCTCAGCGCTTATTATGTCGACACCGACATCAGCAAGGCGAAGGCCGCCTATCTGCAGCCGAACTTCGCTTCGACCAAGGACGGCAGCACGATCGCGGGCAGCCAGGTGGTGTTTTCGATCAGCGCGGCGTTCTGATCGATGGGTGGGGCGCGGCCCATGCGCCCCACACTCTTGGTCACCCCGGACTTGTTCCGGGGTCCACTCCGCGGCGAGGGGGCCGGTTCGAGCCTCCGGCCACCCCCTCGCGGCCCGGTGGACCCCGGAACAAGTCCGGGGTGACGGACATGGAGTTGGCGGCCTCGGTTTCCCATGGAACCACCCGCCCGCCCCGGCGCTAACGCCACCATGCACGACGCGCTGATCTTCACCCCCGACGACGTCGACCTCTCCCGCTCGCCGCTGCGCCGCGGGATTACCGAGCCGACCTATGTCCTCGGCGCCTTCAACCCCGGCTTCACGCGGCTGCCCAACGGCAATCTGCTGCTGATGGTGCGCATCGCCGAAGCGCTGGCCGAACCCGTGCGCGACGGCCATGTCCATGCGATCCGCTGGACGCCGGCCGGCTATGTGCTCGACGCCTGGCCGTTGACCGACGTCGACATGACCGATCCCCGCCAGTTCGAGCTGAAGGGCCGCCGCCACCGCATCCTCGCGCTGACGTCGCTGTCCTGGCTGCTCCCGGTGGAACTGGACCCCAGCGGTGAGCGCATCGTCGCCATCCATTACGACGCTGCGATCGAACCCGCCGCAACCTATCAGGACTATGGCGTCGAGGATGCGCGGATCACGCGCGTCGGCGACACATGGTACATGACGACCTGTTCGGTCGGTGCCGAACGGCATTGCACCACACTCCACACCTCGCGCGACGGCCTGCATTACCGGCTGGAGGGGATCGTGCTCGACCACCAGAACAAGGACATGATCCTGTTCGAAGGCCTGGTCGCCGACAGATTCATGGCGCTCACCCGGCCACTGGGCGAGGTCTATTTCGCCTATCCGCCCGACAGCCCCTGGGTCGGCGGCCCGTCGATCAATTTCGCGGCATCGCCCGATGCGCTCCACTGGAAGCCGCTCGATGCCCCGGGCCTGCGCGCGCGAAAAGGCTCCACCTCGGCGATGAAAATCGGCGGCGGCACGCAGCCGATCCTGACGCCCGCTGGCTGGATGATGATCTATCACGGCGTCGAGGCGCGCGAGAGCGTCGGCATCTATCGCAGCTTCTGGGCGCTGCTCGACCGCGACGATCCCTCGCGCATTCTGCGCGTCGAGGACGAGGTGCCTCTGCTCGAGGCGAACCCCGCCCTCACCGCACATATCGCGCACCAGATGTATCTGCCAACGCCCGTCGTCTTCTCGACCGGCCTCGTGGCGGATGGCGACGATTACCTCATCGCCAGCGGCGAAGCCGACCTCGCCTGCCGCATGACCCGCCTGCCGAAGAGCCGTTTCGTGTGATTTGGTTCACGCGAAGACGCGAAGGCGCCAAGAGGCCAATGTAAGCCGCGCGCCAGCGCCCTATCTCACGCCTGGGCAGGAGCGATGTGCTGCCCCGCGCGCAAGCTCTTCGCGTCTTCGCGTGAACCAAAAAGCGTAAAAGGAACCCCCTCGCCCCTCCCCCGTTCGAGTGCGCAAGCAGGGGGACGCGCGATGACGTGGTGGAAGACGGGCAGCATCTACCAGATCTACCCGCGCTCGTTTCAGGACAGCGACGGCGACGGCGTCGGCGACCTCAAAGGCATCGAAGCGCGGCTCGACCACCTCGTCGCGCTCGGTGTCGATGCGATCTGGCTATCGCCGATCTTCGTCTCACCGATGTACGACTTCGGCTATGATGTCGCCGATTATTGCGACATCGATCCGCGCTTCGGGACGCTCGCCGATTTCGACGCGCTGCTCGCCGCCGCGCATGCCCGCGGCCTCAAACTACTGCTCGATTTCGTCCCCAACCACAGCTCGACCGACCATCCCTGGTTCCGCGAGAGCCGGTCGTCGCGCGACAATCCGAAGCGCGACTGGTACATCTGGCGCGACCCCGCCCCGGATGGCGGCCCGCCCAATAACTGGATCAGCGACTTCGGCGGCTCCGCCTGGGAATATGACGCCGCCACCGGCCAATATTATTACCACGCCTTCCTGAAGGAACAGGCCGACCTCAACTGGCGCAACCCCGACGTGCGGGCGGCGATGATGGACGTGCTGCGTTTCTGGTTCGATCGCGGCGTCGACGGCTTCCGCATCGACGTGCTGTGGCACATGGTGAAGCATGCCGACTTCCCCGACAATCCGGCCAACCCCGCCTACCGTCCGGAGATGGGCGAGATGCACGCCGTGCTCCAGTCGAACTCCACCGACCAGCCCGAAGTCCATGACATCGCCGCCGAAATGCGCCGCATCGCCGACGGCTATCCGGGCGATCGCGTGCTGATCGGCGAAATCTACCTGCCGATCGAAAAGCTGATGCACTATTACGGCATCGATACGCCCGAAGTGCACCTACCCTTCAACTTCCAGCTGATTGAGGCGCCGTGGGACGCGCGCAGCCTCGCCACCATGATCGCCGACTATGAAGCGGCGCTGCCACCCGGCGGCTGGCCGAACTGGGTGCTCGGCAACCATGACCGCCCCCGGATCGCGACACGCGTCGGCGGGCCCCAGGCGCGTGTCGCCGCGATGCTGTTGCTGACGCTGCGCGGTACGCCGACGATCTATTATGGCGACGAACTCGGCCTGACCGATGTCGCTATTCCGCCCGATCGGGTGCAGGATCCGCGCGAATTGCGCGAACCGGGCTGGGGGCTGGGTCGCGATCCGGTGCGCACGCCGATGCCGTGGAATGCCAGCGAGCACGCGGGGTTTTCGAGTGCGGAACCGTGGCTGCCGCTCGGCCCCGACTGGCCGACGCGCAACGTCGCTGCGCAAGCCGCGGACGCCGGGTCGATGCTCGCGCTGTACCGCGACCTGCTGTCGCTCCGCCGCAAGCATGACGCGTTGGCAGAAGGCGACTTCCGGTTGCTTGAGACAACCGGTTCGGTCCTCGCCTACGAACGCTGGCGGGGGGACGAGCGGATCGTCGTGGCGCTGAACCTGAGTGGAGAGGACCAGCCGTTCGCGCTGCCGGCGGGGGAGGTGGTGCTACGCACGCTGCCGGAGAGCGGAGAGGCTGGCGTGCTGCGCGGCGACGAGGGGCTGATGATACTCCTGCGCTAACCGCAATCACCCCGTCACCCCGGACTTGGTCCGGGGTCCACCGGGCCGCAGGGGGACGGCAAGAGGCTCTAACCATCCCCCTCGCCGCAGAGTGGACCCCGGAACGAGTCCGGGGTGACGGGAGAAGCAAGTCCCCGGAACAACTCCGCCACGCCGGAGTATCACCACCGGGCCTTATCGTTACGCCCCCGTACCCCCATGCATTCCTCCGGCTCAGGCGACCGCTACCCATGAAAATCGCGATGCTCGCCCCGATCTCCTGGCGCACGCCGCCCCGCCACTATGGCCCGTGGGAATTGGTCACGAGCCTGCTCACCGAGGCGCTGGTCGCACGCGGCATCGACGTCACGCTGTTCGCGACGCAGGACAGCCTGACCGCCGGCACCCTCGCCGGCGTCGTCCCCGCGCCCTATTCCGAAGATCCGTCGATCGACGCGAAGGTGTGGGAATACCGCCACCTCGCACATCTGTTCGAGCGTGCCGGCGCATTCGACCTGATCCACAACCAGGCCGATTTTCCCGCCCATGCCTTTACCAACCTCGTGACGACGCCGATGGTCACGACGATCCACGGGTTTTCGTCCGACCGCATCCTGCCGATGTACAAGCCGTATGAGGATCGGGTGCATTATGTCGCGATCAGCGATGCCGACCGGTCGCCGCACCTCACATACGCCGAGACGATACACCACGGCATCGTCCTCGACGACTTTCCCTTCGATCCAACCGGCAGCGACGACCTGCTGTTCTTCGGCCGCATGCATCCGGACAAAGGCGCGGCCGAAGCCATCGCCGTGGCGCAGGCGACGGGTCGTGCGCTCGCCATGTACGGCATCGTGCAGGACCAGGGCTATTACGAGCGCGCCGTCGTGCCGCACCTCGGGGGCACCATCACCCACCCCGGCGCGGTCGGCGGCACGGAGCGCACCCGCGCGCTGGGCCATGCCGCAGCGCTGCTCCACCTCATCAACTTCGACGAACCCTTCGGCCTGTCGGTGGTCGAGGCGATGGCGTGCGGCACGCCCGTCATCGCGATCAACCGCGGGTCGATGCCCGAACTGATCGAGGACGGCGTCACCGGCTTCCTGGTGGACAGCGTCGATGAAGCGATCGCCGCCGTCGCGCGCCTGCCCGAGATCAACCGCGCCGCCTGCCGCCGCGCGGTGGCGGAGCGCTTCTCGGTCGAGCGCATGGCGGACCGCTATATCCAGCTCTACCGCCGCATCCTCGACCAGTGAGCGAAGTGGCTGACCTGCCGCCGTTTCCCGGTTTATAGGCAGGCGATGTTCGCCCGTCTCCGCCGCTTCCTGTCAGAGGAACATTGGGACTTCCTGCCCCATGAGATTCCGGCGATTCCCGGTTCGCCGGGGTCGGTGGAACATCAGCTGCGTCATCGCATCGCCTATGGCGTCATCGCGGTGCTGCTCGGCCTGACGGGCGGGTTCGGCAATGCGCTGATCTCGGCGAACACCTATACGCTGCAAGGCGCGCTGGGTCTCGATCCCGCCGAGATCGCCTGGCTGCCGACGGTCTATGTGATGACCAACGTCAGCATCAACCTGCTGCTGATCAAGTTCCGCGCGCAATTCGGCCTCAGGCCGTTCGCGATGATCTTCCTCAGCCTGTACGTCGTCTTCACGCTCGGCCATCTGTTCGTCCGCGAATTCGACACCGCGATCCTGGTCCGCGCGGCGAGCGGCATGGCGGGCGCCGCCGTCTCCAGCCTGTGCCTCTATTACATGATGCAGGCGCTGCCGCTGCGCTGGCGGCTGAAGGCGGTCGTCGTCGGCATCGGCATACCGCAATGCGCGACACCGCTCGCGCGGCTGTTCTCACCCGATCTGCTCGCCATGTCGCAATGGCGCACGCTCTATCTGTTCGAACTCGGCCTCGCGCTGCTGAGCCTCGCCGCGGTCGCCTTCCTCCGCCTGCCACCTACGACGCGATCCAAGGCGTTCGAGCCGCTCGACTTCCTCACCTTCGTCCTGTTCGCGGGCGCGATGGCGCTGTTCGCGGCGGTGTTGGGCGAAGGCCGCATCGTCTGGTGGACCAATGCCGCGTGGATCGGCTGGGCGCTGATCGCCGCCATCCCGATGCTGGGCGCGGCGCTGGTCATCGAACATCACCGCGTCAATCCGCTGCTCAACACGCGCTGGCTGGGCAGCGCCGACATCGTTCGCTTCACGATCGTCACGATCATGGCGCGCATCGTGCTCTCCGAACAGACCTATGCCGCAGTCGGTCTGCTGACGTTGCTCGGCCAGAACAACGATCAGCTGATCCCCTTCTTCACGATCATCTTCCTCGCCTCGGCGGCCGGCGTGGTGCTGAGCGCGGTGACGCTCGACGTGACGCGCCTGACGCATCCGATCATGCTCGCAATCGGGCTGGTCGCCATCGCCGCGTTCGTCGACAGCCATGCGACCAGCCTCACCCGCGCGCCGCAATTGTACGTCACGCAAGCGATGATCGCGTTCGGCGCGACCTATTTCCTGGGGCCGGCGCTCTTGTTCGGCATGACGCGCGCGCTGCAGGCCGGATCGGGCCATATCATCAGCTTCGTCGCGCTGTTCGGCATGATTAACTCGATCGGCGGCCTCGCTGGCACCGCGCTGCTGGGCAGCTATCAGGTGATCCGCGAAAAGGCGAACAGCGCCGCGCTGGTCCAGGGCATCGACCCCACCGACCCGATCGTCGCGCAGCGTCTTCAGGCCGGCGGAGCGGCGGTGTCGCGCGTCGTCGGCGACCCCGCGCTACGCAGTGCGGAAGGCGGCGCGATCCTGTCGCAGACCACCACGCGCGAGGCCAACGTGCTCGCCTATGACGACGTCTTCCGCCTGATCGCGGTGCTCGCCGCGCTCACCTTCTGTTACCTTGCTTTCCTATTGATCCGCCGCGCGTACCGAGCCCGCCGCGCCGCACTTGTCGAGGCCGCCTGATGACCGACATCCGCAACCCTGTGGATTCCACCCCCGCGACCGAAGAGGCGCAGGCCGCGGCGGTCACGCCGCCCAGCGCGCCCTCCGGTTCCGGCTGGCGCCCCCAGCCGCCCAGCCGCACCGCGATGATCGTCATCGCGATCCTGGCGATCGGCGGCGTGCTCGCGGTGCTCGCGGCGTGGCGCCTGCCACCCTTCGCCACCAGCAACCAGTCGACCGACAACGCCTATGTGCGCGGGCGCACGACGGTGATCGCGCCGCAAGTGTCGGGCTATGTCACCAAGGTCTATGTCCGCGACTTCGCCGACGTGACGGCGGGCCAGCCGCTCGTCCAGATCGACGATCGCATCTACCGCCAGCGCGTCGATCAGGCGACCGCGCAGGTCGATGCGCAGAACGCCACGCTCGCCAACGCGCAGCAGACCGAGCGCAGTCGCACCGCCAGCCTCGCCGCGCAAACCGCCGCCGTCGCCAATGCCGAGGCGCAGCTGATGCGCGCGCAGGCGGACATGAACCGCGTCAACGACCTCGTGACCGACGGCTCCGTCTCGCAGCGCGAACGCGACCAGACGCTCGCCGCGCTGCGCCAGGCGCAGGCCGCGGTGCAACAGGCGCGCGCCGCGCGCGAGATCGCGCAGCAGGATATCCGCACCGTCCAGGTCGGCCGCGGCGGCCAGCGTGCCGGTGTGTCGGGGGCGGAAGCCGCGCGTCGTCTTGCCCAGATCGACCTCGCCAACACCGTCATCCGCGCGCCCGAGGCGGGCCGCCTGTCCGAAGTCGGCGTCCGCGTCGGCCAGTATGTCACCGCCGGATCGCAGCTGATGTTCCTGGTGCCGCCCGAAACCTGGGTCATCGCCAATTTCAAGGAAGCGCAGACCGCGCGCATGGCGGTGGGCCAGCCCGCGACCTTCACCGTCGACGGCCTCGGCGGCGCGAAGCTTACCGGTCGCGTCGAGCGCATCTCGCCCGCCGCCGGATCCGAATTCGCGGTGCTGAAGGCCGACAATGCGACCGGCAATTTCACCAAGGTGCCGCAACGCATCGCCGTCCGCATCCGCATCGATCCCGGCCAGCAACTGATCCAGCGCCTCCGCCCCGGCATGTCGGTACAGGCGAGCGTCGACACCACCACCGGCCCGACGGTGAAGTGATGCGCTGGCCCAAAACACCCCGTCACCCCGGACTTGGTCCGGGGTCCACCCCGCCCCGGGGGGATGGCCTGCGATCAGCCGAGCGCTGGCAGCCCAAGGCCAACCGCGAGATCCAGCCAGCCAGGATTGGCCCGCTCGATCAGATTCCGCTTCCAGTCACGCCGCCACGCCTTGATCCGCTTCTCGCTGGCAATGGCGTCGGCCATCGTGTCGGTGGGTTCGAACCAGACGAGATGCAGGACACCGTAGCGCGCGGTGAAGCCTTCGAACGTGCCGTCGCGGTGCTGGATCAGCCGGCCGATGAGGTTCGACGTGACGCCGACATACAGCGTGCCGTTATACCCGCTGGCGAGGATGTAAACGCACGGCTGCCGTTCCCGCATGGGGGCGAGGTTGGCGCAGCCCAACACGCGCGGCAAGAAAATATATCCGAAATGGCCACTCCTGCTGCCTCACCCCCTCCGTCACCCCGGACTCGTTCCGGGGTCCACCGGGCCGCGCGGGGACGGCAAGAGGCTCGAACCACCCCCCTCGCCGCAGAGTGGACCCCGGAACAAGTCCGGGGTGACGGAGGGGGTGGGGCAAAGGACCCGAGTCTCTCACCTTCGCGTCTTCGCGTCTTCGCGCGGACCCTCGCCACCCTCGCCGCGACCACCGCGCTCGCCGCGTGCATCGGTCCGCGCCCGCCCGCCCCCGTCGCGGCCACCGTCGCCCCGCCCCCCGCATGGCGGACCACGCTCGGCCAGGGGCAACCCATTCAGGCCGACTGGTGGAACGCGTTCGGCGACCCCGTCCTCACCGATCTCGTCGCGCGCGCGCTGGCCAATAACGTCGACCTCGCGCTCGCCGCGTCGCGCATCGACGAAGCGCGGGCCGCCGCGCGCCTCGCCGCCGCGCAGCGCACACCGACACTCGGCGGCAGCCTGCCGTCGACCACCGGCCAGACGGTCAGCCCGTTCGGCACGCCCAGCGACGCCCTCGGCGCACAGCCGCTGATCACCGCCAGCTACGATCTCGACCTGTTCGGCCGCCTCCGTCAGGCAAGCCGCGCCGCCCAGGCGCAATTGCTGGCCAGCGAAGGCGCACGCGACACCGTCCGCCTCGCCATCGCCAGCGGCGTCGCCAGCAACTACATCGCCCTGCGCGCGCTCGACCAGCGGCTCGCGGTGGCGCAACAGACGCTCGCCGCGCGCACCGAAGCGCTGCGCATCGCGCGCCGCCGCGCGGAAACCGGCTATACCTCCAACCTCGAACTGCATCAGGCGGAGGCGGAATATCGCGCCACGCAGCAACTCGTCCCCGCCGCGCAGCTCGCGATCAGCCGACAGGAGAACGCGCTGTCGCTGCTGCTCGGCGAGAACCCCGGCGCGATCCCGCGCGGCGCCCCGCTTGACCGGCTGACGCCGCCGCCGATCCCCGACGGCCTGCCCGCCGACCTGCTGCGCCGCCGCCCGGACCTGTTCCAGGCCGAACAGACATTGGTTGCTGCCGACCGCAGCCTCGACAGCGCACGCGCGGCGATGCTGCCCAATATCGCGCTCACCGGCAGCGCGGGCGTCGTCCTGTCGACCAAGCTCGCCGATCCGATCGGCGTCTTCTCGATCGGCGCCAGCATCCTGTCGCCGATCTTCGACGGCGGCCGCCTGCGCGCGCAGAGCGATGCCGCGACCGCGCGCCGCGACCAGGCCGCCTTCGCCTATCGCCGCACCGCGCTCGTCGCGTTCCAGGAGGTCGACAACGCCCTCGCCGGCGTCCAGCGCTCGGGCGAACAGGCGACCGCGCTCGGCTTGCAGGTGGATGCGCTCGCCGCCGCGCTGCGCAACGCCACCAACCGCTATCGCGCCGGCTATACGTCGTACATCGAACAGCTGGATGCGCAGCGCGGCCTGCTCACCGCCGAACTGGCACTGGTGCAGGCGCGCGCCGATCGCCTGACCGCCTATGCGCAGCTGTACCAGGCGATGGGGGGCGGCTGGTCGCGCGAGGCGATCGAGGCGACGCAGCGCTGACGGTCGGATCGCCTGCCGCCATCACGCGTTGGGGCAGCGTTCCTAACCAACACTCTTTCCGTTCCGATGAGTTACAGGCCGCTTATGCCCCACAACGACCCGCAGATCGCCGGAGCGACCAGCGTCGGCAGCTGGGACTGGGACGTGGTGGCCGACCGGATCACCGCCGACCCCGCCTTCGCCCGCCTGTACGGCGTCGATCCCGACGACGCGGCCCGCGGCACGGCGATCGAACGCTTCTTCGGCGGCATCCACCCGGACGATCTGCCCCGCGTCCAGGCCGAGATCGCCGAGGCGCTGGCAAGCGGCGCGCCCTTCGAAAGCGATTATCGCCTCACCCAGCCCGATGGCCGCGCCCGCTGGGTCGCCGCGCGCGGACAGGCGCAGCTCGACGATGTGGGCCGCGCGATCCGCTTTCCCGGCATCAGCTTCGACATCGACGCGCGCAAGAGCGCCGAACTCCGCCTGCAGGCGCTGGTCGAGCTCAACGACCGGCTGCGCACGGCGGGCGATCCCGACGACCTCGCCTTTGCCGCGGTCGAGATCCTCGGTCGCCTGTTCGATGTCAGCCGCTGCGGCTATGGCACGATCGATGCGGAGGCCGAAACGATCGTCGCGACGCGCCCCTGGTGCGCGCCCGACATCCAGCCGTTGCCCGGTCTGCTGCATTTTCGCGATTATGGTTCGTATATCGAGGACCTGAAGCGCGGCGAGACGGTCGCGATCGGCAACGTCTACGACGACCCACGGACGCGCGACACGGCCGAGGGGCTGAAGGGCCTGGCCGCTGTGTCCTTCGTCAACATGCCGATCACCGAACGGGGCGATTTCGTCGCGCTGCTCTACCTCAACAACGCCGTGCCCCGGCCTTGGCTGCCCGACGAGATCGCCTTCATCCGCGACGTTGCCGAACGCACCCGCGACGCGACCGAACGCCGCCGCGTCGAGCAGGAACTGGGCGCGCTCACCGCCAGCCTCGAACAGCAGGTCGAAGAGCGTACCCACGCACTGATGGTCGCCGAAGCGCACCTGCGGCAGGCGCAGAAGATGGAGGCGGTCGGCCAGCTCACCGGCGGCCTGGCGCATGATTTCAATAACATGCTTACCGGCATTTCGGGCGCGATCGAGATGATGCAGGTCCGCGTCGCGCAGGGGCGCATCGGCGACCTCGATCGCTACGCCACCGCCGCGCTCGGCGCGACGCGGCGTGCGGCGGCGCTGACCCATCGGCTGCTCGCCTTTTCGCGCCGTCAGACGCTCGATCCCAAGCCGACCGACGTCAACCGGCTGATCGCCGATCTCAGCGATCTCATCCAGCGCACCGTCGGCCCCGGCGTCACGCTGGAGGTGGTCGGCGCGGCGGGCATATGGCCCGCGATGGTCGATCCCAACCAGCTCGAAAACGCGATCCTGAACCTCTGCATCAACGCACGCGACGCGATGCCGGAGGGCGGCCGGATCACGATCGAAACCGCCAATCGCTGGCTCGACCAGCGCTCCGCGCGCGAACGCGATCTCGAACCCGGGCAATATCTGTCCGTGTGCGTCACCGACACCGGCACCGGCATGACGCCCGAGGTGCAGGCACGCGCCTTTGACCCCTTCTACACCACCAAACCGATGGGCGAGGGCACCGGCCTTGGCCTCTCGATGATCTACGGCTTCGCGCGCCAGTCGGGCGGGCAGGTGCGCATCTATTCGGAGGTTGGGCAGGGCACGACGATGTGCATCTATCTGCCCCGCCATTATGGCGATGCGAGCGACGATGACGGCGCGGTCGCGCTCGATACCGCCGCCGCGCCGGTCGAGGGGCGACACAGCGTCATGGTCGTCGACGACGAACCGACGATCCGCATGCTGGTGGTCGAGATCCTCGAAGAGATGGGCCATGTCGTGCTGGAGGCGGGCGACGGCCCCTCCGCGCTGCGCCTGCTCGGCACCGGCGCGCATGTCGACCTGCTCATCACCGACGTCGGCCTGCCCGGCCAGATGAACGGCCGCCAGGTCGCCGACGCCGCGATCGAGATTCTGCCGCACCTCAAGGTGCTGTTCATCACCGGCTATGCGGAAAATGCCGTGATCGGCAACGGCCCGCTCGGCCCCAACATGGCGCTGATGACCAAGCCCTTTGCGATGGACATCATCGCGGATCGCATACGGACGATTCTGGCGGGGTAGGCCATACACCTCCAACCGTTCACCCTGAGCCTGTCGAAGGGCGGGTGACCGCAAACGTCACGCTGGTGGATAGCAGCCCTTCGACAGGCTCAGGGCGAACGGCGGGGGATCACCCCGCTCCCGCGTCTACCAACGCCAACACCCGCTCCGCCTCGGCGAGGTGCAGCCGCTCCACCATCGCGCCGTCCAGCGGGATCGCGCCCTTCCCCGCCGCTTCGGGTGCGGCGAACGCCGCAACCACGCGCTCCGCCCAGGCCACCGCGTCTGCCGAGGGCGCGAACGCCGCATTCGCGGTGTCGACCTGGACCGGATGGATCAGCGTCTTGCCGTCGAACCCCAGCATCGCGCCCTGCTCGCACTCCGCTGCAAAGCCTGCCGTGTCACGGAAGGCATTGTAGACGCCGTCCAGCACCACCAGCCCCGCCGCGCGGCCTGCGATCACCAGCTGCACCAGCGCCGGCACCAGCGCCGTGCGCCCGCCATCGACCCGGCAGCGCATCTCCTTGGCCAGATCGTTGGTGCCTGCGATCAGCAGCTCGGTCCGCGTCGTCGCCGCCGCGCCGACAATTTCGGCCAGCCGCAGCACCGCCCCGCACGTCTCGATCATCGCCCAGATCGGCGGCCCGTCCGCGCCCAGCACCGCGCGCACCGCCGCAAGGTCCGCCGCCGACCCGACCTTGGGCACCACCACCGCGGCCACGCCCGGGGCCGCCGCCAGCGCCGCCGCATCGTCCGCGCCCCATGGCGTATCCAGCGCGTTCATCCGCACCGCGCAGGCACGTCCGCCGAACCCTTCCGCCGCCACGGCCAGCGCCGCTGCGCGCGCGACGCCCTTCGCCTCCGGCGCCACCGCATCCTCCAGATCGAGGATTACGGCATCGCACGCCAGATCGCGCGCCTTCGCCATCGCGCGCGGATTGGAAGCCGGCATGAACAATACGCTACGCCGCCGCAGCGCGCGGCCTGTGGGATCGTCGGTCATGGTGCGACCCTACCGCACGCGCGCCGTCTGTAGAACCGTTGCGAAAACCGTTCGTGCTGAGCCTGTCGAAGCACGGGGTTCCACGAGGGCCAGCTCGCGATGAGGCACCCGCCCTTCGACAGGCTCCGGGCGAACGGGGGGTAATGGCAAGCACACCTCCCCTGACTCCCTCACGCGCTTACCAGTCGTGCGAGATCGATCAGCACCCGCGGCATCGCCGCGCCCGGCGGCGTCGCGATATAGCGTGACACCCAATCCGGCCCGTATTTCGCCTTGAACGCGCGCAAGCCCGCAAAGCCGTACAAGCGCTCGCCATTGGCGAACAGGGCATGGCCCAGCTGCGCCCATACCGGCGCCAGCCGCCCGCTCGGCATGCCGGACAGCGGCGCCATGCCCAGGTTGAACCGCTCATACCCCTGCCCGCGCGCCCATTCGATCAGGCGCACCATCATCATCTCCATCGTGCCGTACGGCGCATCGGGATGGTGCCGCATCAGGTCGCACGACGCCTCCTCGCCGTCACCCGACACCCAGATGTTGGCGAAGGCAACGATCCGCCCCTCCACCCGCACCAGCGCCACCGGAAAACGCGCGAGGTACGCCGGGTCGAACGCCCCCAGGCTGAACCGTTTCTCGCGCCCCGCCTTCGCCGCGAGCCACGCATCGGACACGGCGCGCATATCCTCGATCAACGCCGGCACCGCACGCGCCGGTTCGACCGAGAAGACCGCCCCCGCCGCCTCGGTGCGCCGCACCGCATGACGCAGCGATTTCGCGCGCGGCCCCGCGATCGTGAAGCGATCCAGCGCCACATGCGCCTCCTCGCCATATTTGATCGCATGCAGCCCCAGCTCGACGAACAGGGGCAGCATCCGCTCGCTCGCCTGGTAGAAGCACAGCCGCCCCGCGCGCGCATCGCATGCCCGCCGGATGCTCCAGACGAGCTCGCTCCACGCCGCGACCGGCCCGACGGGATCGCCCATCACCACCCAGCTGCGCCCGCGCACGCGATACATCAGGAACGCATCGCCCGCCGCCGATACGATGAAGCTCTTGTCGCCGGTATAGGCCAGCGCCGCATCGGTGCGCGGACTGTCCGCGCGCGCCGCCGCGATCGCATCTTCGGGGATGACGCTTTCGGGCAGGCTCTTCGTCCGGCTGCCGGTAAGCAATTGGTACAGCGATGCCGCGGTGAGCAGCACGCCTGCCGCAAAGCTCGCGCGCAGGAACCGCGGCGCATTGCCGTTGAGCGCGAAGTGCCACCACAGATCGTCGCTATACGGCGTGCGCTTGTACGCGAAGAACCCCGCCCAGACGCTCAGCGCCAGCGCCGCGGCGGCGGCGACCAGCCACGGCCAGTGCGGCCGGTCGGTCAGGATGCCGCCTTCGCGATAGAAGCTTTGCCGGCAATATTGCAGCACGCCCGCGACGATCAGCTGCAACGCCGCTTCCTCGTAATCGAGGCCCTTCATCAGCGAAAACAGCGCGCCGCCGATCAACAGCAGCCGCGCCGCCGCAAAGCCCGACCGCAGCCGCGCATTGAGCGCCGGCGCGACCAGCAGCATCGCCGTACCGATCAGGCTGCCCGCCATGTGCGAGCCCTCGATGAACGGCAGCGGCAGCATGTCGTCGAGGTCGGACAATCGGTCCTTCACCCCCGGCAGCGCCCCCGACACCAGCAGGATGAAGCCCGCGACGAACACCAAGGCGGTGACGGCGGTCGGCGCCAGCAACTGCCCGGCGCGATCGACATACGACAGGCCGCGCCGGATCGGATGGCGCAGCCGCCACCCCTCCGCCGCCGCGATGCCGATCGCCGCGACCATCAGCGGCAACAGATAATAGATCAGCCGATACAGCAGCAGCGCGGCGAACAGCGCCGGCCGGTCGCCCGGCACCGTCGCCAGAACTACCGTTTCGAACACGCCGAGTCCCCCCGGCACATGCAGCACCAGCGCCACCACCACCGCCACCGCATAGGCGACGACGAAGGCGGGATAGGCCTGCGCCGCCGCCCCCGGCACCAGCACGAACAGCGCCGCCGATGCCGCGCTGAGGTCCGCGAGCGACAGCAGCGCCAGCGCGCCCATCTGCCTGAGGCTCGGCAGCGCCACGCCCAGCCGCTCCGGCCCCAGCATCGCGACGCCGCGCGCGCGCAGCACCGGCAGGATCGCCAGCAGCGCCAGCAGGCCGCCGCCCAAGGCGCGCGCCCAGGCGGGATCGAGCGTCACCGGCCCCAGCGTCACGCCCTGGCCCACGACCAGCCCGAACCCCGCCGCCCCCGCGACACCCGCCCAAAAGGCGACCGCGCAGATCGCCGCCACCTGCGCCACCTCGCCGAAGGTCAGGCCGGCGGCGCTGTACAGCCGCAGCCGCGCCGACCCGCCGGTCAGCAGCGACAGCCCCAGATTGTGGCTCAGCGTATAACTGGTGAACGATCCCGCCGCCGCGATCCGCCACGGCAGCGGCTTGCCCACCGCGCGCAGTGCGACCCAGTCGAGGCCGGTCAGCATCAGGTAGCTCGTCACCGTCAGCGCCAGGCTCGCGGCGATCCGCGTATCGGGGACGGCCGCCAGCGACGCGCGCACGTCGCGCAGATGTACCTCGCGCAGCACCAGGTGCAGCGCCTCGAACCCGATCGCGGCGACCAGCAGCACCGCGGCGATCACCAGCTCGCGCCGATGCCGCGCGACGAAGGCGCCGCCCGCATCCAGCCACCGGTCGAGCCGGGACGCGCCACGCGGCGCGTGCGCGGGTGTGCTCACCGAAACGCCCCGGGCACGTCCTGCCGGATCGCGGTCAGCACATGCGCGAACAGGCCCTTGCGATCATTGTCCAGGAAATGCCCGCCGGGCATCGCGATGATCGTCGCATGCGGCAGATGAACGTCGGGACAGGCGCTGTCCTGCTCGTCGCGGCCGTAGATGCAGGTCACCGGCAGCCAGTCGAGCCGGTCGAGCGACGCCGCCCCGATATGGTCGGGCATGCCGCGATAGCCGAGTCCCGAGGGGTCGGCGCGGAAGAACACGCTCTCGCCCGGCACCACCAGCACCGCGCCCGCGATGCGGCTGCGCAGCGTCGGCGGCAGCGCCGCCAGTCCGGTTTCCAATATGTCCGCGCCATAGGATTGCCCGATCACCACGATCCGCGACGCCCCGCTGCGCGCGAGCGCGGTCCGTACCGCATCGGCCACGATCCGGTCCACCTCGCCGCGCGTGCGGTGAAAGCGGAACAGCGTCGGCGATTTCAGCGCGACGACGGTCACGCCGTTCGCCGCCAGCGTGCGCGTCGTGGTGGGATTGGGGCCGAAGCGCAGCCCCATATCGCCCGACAGATACAGCGCGGCGACAGGCCGCGCCGTGCCTTCCGCGGGCAGCAGCACGACCGGATCGCGATCGAAGAACCCCGCCAGCGCCGCCACGCCCGCCATCACCGCCACCACGCCGAGCGCGATCCCGCCCACCCAGGCAAGATGATGCCGTATCGATCGCGACGCAAACCAACCCATCCTATCGACATGCCCGCACCGGCCTGTCCCCCCCATGGCAGCCAGATGAAGTTTTCGTCATTTTGGAGGGTGCGGTGGACGGCCGGATGCGCGGGCCTCGTCGGTAGGCAAGCGGAAGGTGGCAGGCAGGCAACGGGCAACGGGCAACGGGCAACGGGCAACGGGCAACGGGCAACGGGCAGCGGTGTCAAACGCACCCCCGCCCCACACCCCCGTCATTCCCGCGAAGGCGGGAATCCATAACCTCCGA
Organism: Sphingomonas sp. NIC1; assembly: GCF_001638925.1. Taxonomy (NCBI): domain Bacteria; kingdom Pseudomonadati; phylum Pseudomonadota; class Alphaproteobacteria; order Sphingomonadales; family Sphingomonadaceae; genus Sphingomonas; species Sphingomonas sp. NIC1. The sequence goes on along the minus strand of NZ_CP015521.1, from coordinate 1,842,884 downwards.
ACCGCAGCGATAGAGCCGAAAGGCCAGCCAGTCTGGATTCCCGCCTCCGCGGGAATGACGGTCGGGAGGGGAAAGGCGGCGTCCGCCATAACCGCTGCGCTCCGGGTAAGCCTCCACCGCCCCAAATTCGTCATCCCGGCGCACGCCGGGATCCATGGTCACGGACCATCGGTTGGCGCCCGATACGGCACCCCCACCGCATCCATGGATCCCGGCCTCCGCCGGGATGACGCAGGGTGAGGCATCACACCCCCCACACCAATCACCCCCACAACCACCCTTGCGCCGCGCCGTCACCGCGTCATGATAGCGCAACCGATCCGGCCGCGACGCGCCGGGCGGCAACGGGGGACAGGATGACCGACGACCAGGCGCAGCGCATCGCGAGCGATCCCCGCTACCGACAGCTCGTCCAGGCGCGCGGCCGCTTCGGCTGGATGCTCGCCACCATCATGTTCGTCGCCTATTTCGGCTTCGTCGCGCTCATCGCCTTCGACAAGCCCTTCCTCGCCCAGCCGATCAGAGCAGGCGGCGTCACCTCGCTCGGGATCCTGATCGGTTTTGCGCTGATCCTGCTCGCGATCCTGCTCACCGGCCTCTACGTCGCGCGCGCCAATCGCGATTACGACGCTGCGCTCGCCGCCCTGCGCGCGGACTATGGCGCATGAGCCGCCGGATCGCCGCGCTCGCCATCGGCGCCCTCCTGCTCGCCGCCGGACCGGCCTATGCCGACGCCATCGCGGGCCAGACCCGGCAGCAGCCGACCAACTGGACCGCGATTGCGATGTTCGCGGCCTTCGCGCTGTTCACGCTCGGCATCACCCGCTGGGCGGCGCGGCGCACGCGCACCGCGGCCGATTTCTACACCGCGGGCGGCGGCATCACCGGCTTCCAGAACGGCCTCGCCATCGCCGGCGACTATATGTCCGCGGCGAGCTTCCTCGGCATTTCGGCGCAGATCTTCACCGACGGCTATGACGGGCTCATCTATTCGATCGGCTTCCTCGTCGGCTGGCCGATCATTCTGTTCCTGATGGCCGAGCGCCTGCGCAACCTCGGCAAATACACCTTCGCCGACGTCGCCAGCTTCCGCTTCGCGCAAGCCCCGGTGCGCAGCTTCGCGGCGACCAGCACGCTCGTCGTCGTGCTTTTCTACCTGATCGCGCAGATGGTCGGCGCGGGCCAGCTCATCAAATTGCTGTTCGGCCTGCGCTACGAATATGCGGTCGGCATCGTCGGCGTGCTGATGACATTGTACGTCCTGTTCGGCGGCATGACCGCCACCACCTGGGTCCAGATCATCAAGGCGGTGCTGCTGCTCGGGTCGGCCACCTTCATGGCGCTGATGGTCCTCGCGCAATTCGGCTTCAGCCCCGATGCGCTGTTCGCCCGCGCGGTCGCGGTAAAGACGGGCCTCGCCGCCGCCACCGGCCTGTTGCCCGCAGACGCCGCCGCCAAGGGCGGATCGATCATGGGCCTCGGCAATTTCATCAAGGATCCCGTGTCGGCGATCTCGTTCGGCATGGCCCTGATGTTCGGCACCGCCGGCCTGCCGCACATCCTGATGCGCTTCTTCACCGTGCCCGATGCCAGGGCGGCGCGCACGTCGGTGCTGTGGGCGACGGGCTGGATCGGCTATTTCTACCTGCTCACCTTCATCATCGGCTTCGGCGCGATCGTGCTGGTCGCGACCAACCCCGGCTATCTCGACGGCGACGGCGTGCTGATCGGCGGCACCAACATGGCAGCGATCCATCTGGCGCAGGCGGTCGGCGGCAATTTGTTCCTGGGGTTTATTTCCGCCGTCGCCTTCGCCACCATCCTCGCCGTCGTCGCCGGCCTCACCCTCTCCGGCGCGTCGGCGGTCAGCCACGATCTCTACGCGACCGTCTTCCGCAAGGGGCAAGCGGACAGCGCCGCCGAACTATCCGTCTCGCGGCGTACCGTGCTGGTCCTTGCCGCGGTCGCGATCCTGCTCGGCATCGTGTTCCAGAAGCAGAACGTCGCCTTCATGGTCAGCCTCGCCTTCGCAGTGGCGGCGTCGGGCAATTTCCCGGTGCTGATCCTGTCGCTGCTCTGGCCGGGCGCCACCACGCGCGGCGTCGTCGCGGGCGGCACGCTGGGCCTCGTCCTCGCGGTGGGGCTCACCATCCTGTCGCCGGCGGTATGGGTCACGATCCTCGGCCACCCCGCCGCGATCTTCCCCTATTCCTCGCCCGCAATCATCTCGATGCCGATCGCCTTCCTGACGATCTGGCTGGTCTCGATCCTCGACACGAGTTCCCGCGCCGCGATCGACCGCGCGGGCTATGCCGCCCAGCGCGTCCGCGCCGAAACCGGCATCGGCGCGAGCGGGGCGTCGGCGCACTGAAGGGTCACGCGAAGACGCGAAGACGCAAAGAGGTCTCGTGCGCGGCAGCGCACTGTCTCATCCTTCGACACGAATGGAGAGCAACGATCGCGGCAACCACAGCATCGTTGCGTCTTCGCGGCTTCGCGTGAACCCTCAATTCCCCAGCCACGCCGTGCGGAACGCCAGCTGCGCCGGCGTCACCGCCGCCCCCACCGTCTCGCCGCGCACGACCGTGAACGCCGGATCGACAGCCAGACGCAGCGTCGCCGTCCGCTCGATCCCACGCTGGCGATAGCGGACCGGCACCGCATCACCCGGCTTGTGCGCGGCGAGCAGCGCCGTCACATCCTCGGCCGAATTGGCCGGCATCCCGCCGACGGTCAGCAGCACATCGCCCTCCTCCAGGCCCGTAGCATAGGCCGGCGAAGACGGCGCAGGCGGAGCGGCGATCGCCACGCCGCTTCCACCCTCATCCGCCTTCAGCGCAAATCCCGCCCAGGCCGCGCCGGGTGCGCGCGGCTGCATCGCCAGCCCCGCCTGTGCGAGCAGCGGCGCGAAATCGGGCAGCCCGCTCGCATGGACATATCGGTCGAAGACGCCCTTCGCGAACGCCGGATCGCGCGTCACCTCGGCAAGGCCGCGCTCCAGATCGGCGGGCGTGTAGGGCTTTTCGGCATCGCCCCGCGTCTCCCACAGATGCCGCATATAGCTGTCGAGCGTCACGCCCGGAAACCGCTGCCGCAGCTGAAGGTCAAGCGCCAGCGCCACGACGGCGCCGTACGGATAATAGGAAATGAAGATATTGGGGTTGGTCCGGTCGATCGATTTCGCCGCATCGACGAAGGGTGCGCGCAGGCTCATCTCCTCCGGCCCGCCGTACCGCCGCCCGCTGCCGTTGACGACGCCGTTCAGCGTGCCGCCCAGCCCACGCAGGAAATCGTCCACGCTGCTCTCGCCCGCGCGGCGGATCAGCAGCGGCCCGTAATATTGCGTGAAGCCCTCCGCGAACCACAGGCTCGGCGTCGGATTGGCGCGCGTGAAGTCGAACGGCTCCAGCTCGGCCGGGCGCAGCCGCTCGACGTTCCAGCTGTGGACGAACTCGTGGCTCAGCGTATTGAGCTGCGCGTAATTCGCCTCGGCCAGCCCCCGCGGCTGGGTGATGATCGTCGAGTTGCGATGCTCCATGCCGTCGCCCGCGATCTGCGGCATATAGTCGGCGATGAAGGTATAGGTGCCGTAATCGTAGCGCGGCGCGCGGCCGAACAGCGCATAATGCTGCGCGATCACGCGCTTCGTCTTGGCGGCATAGGTATCGACCTCCGCCTCCGTCCCCATGTGATGCACCGCCAGCCGGATCAGATACGTCTTGCCGGTCGCGTCGGTCATCGGCCACTGGCGCAAGGAGAACGCGCTCAGCTCAGTCGGGCTGTCCATGAAATACTGGAAGTTCGGCGCCCAATACGTCCCCTCCGCCTTGCCCGCGGGCAGCTGCGTCGCGACGCGCCACTTGGGGTCGAAGGCGTGGAAGCGCACCCGGATCGGCTTGGCGTCATAGCCGGTCGCCCACAGGAAGGTCGCCGGCATGTTGAGATGCGCGTGATCAGCATCGATCTGCGCGTAGGTTCCGTCGCCCCAGTCGCCGAACAGCGTGTAGGTGACCACCACGGTGCCGTCATGACCGGACACCGACCAGCCATACGGATCGGTCCGCGTCAGCGCGAGCGGCCGCCCGCGCCCGTCCTTCGCCGACACGGCATAGACGTTCTTCGCGAATTCATGGATCGCATATCGCCCCGGCGACGAGCGCGCCATCTGCACGTGCAGCGGCCCCGCCGGCACGCCGCGGAACGTCGCGGTCACCTGCGCTTCGTGATGCACCGCATTGGGAAAGGACACGTCATACGCCACCGGCGCGGCCTCGCCCGGATCGCCCGCCTGCTGCATCGCCAGCGCCTGCGCCGCGAGCTGATCGGCGGTCTGCGCCCCGGCCGCGGCCATGGCGGGCACCGCCATTACCAGCGCGCCTGCCCCCAATACCGCTGCCGCCACCATCGCCCGCATACCCAACCCTTCCCTATTCGGCGGCGACGATGCCCGCCCGCGCTTCGCCCGCGCAACAAAAAAGGGGCCCCGCCGCAGCGGAGCCCCCCCCAGGTATGCCGTCAATGACCCGCTTAGAAGCGGAACGACGCGCCCGCGCGATACTGGCGCCCGATCAGGCCGGCGTAATGCCAGGTGGTCAGGAAGTTCGGCGCGCTCGAATAGGCGGCCGGTGCGACCGGCGCCTTGGCGTCGAACACGTTCTTCACGTTCAGGAAGAAGGTGAACTTGTCGTTGACCTTCACCGTGCCGTTCAGATCGACGTTGATGAACGGGCTGACGTAGCAGAACGCCTGGTTCTGCGGCGACGAACGCGTGTACAAATTGCCGTTCGCGCAATCGAGCGGCAGGCCCTGGTCTTCCGACACCGCCTTGATGCGGCTGACGTAGAACGCCGTCGCCGACAGCGAGTAATCGCCGAAGTCCAGCGTATTCTGCCAGTTGCCGCGCCACGACGGCGTGCCGTTGCCCGACGACAGGTCGTACGGGCCCATCGTGCCGGCATAATGCTGCACACCCGCCGAGGTGACGAGGTTGTACTTGATGACGTGCGTCGCTTCGATGCGGCTGGTGAACTTGATCCCATCGCCCAACGGCACGGTCGCCGTCGCCGAGAAATCGATGCCCGAGGTCAGCGCATAGTTCGCGTTCACATACGGCACGTTGATGATGAGGACACGCGGCAGCGCGTTCGGGAACAGCGGATCGACCGCGTCGGTCGTGTTCACCGAATAGCCCTGGCCGACCCCGGCCACCGCGGTCTGCGCCGCGGCGAGGTTCGCTGAATTGTAATAGGCCGCGACCGCCTTGCCGAAGTCCGGACCGGTGACGATCAGGTTCTTCTTGCGGACGTTGTAATAATCGACCGTCAGGCTCAGCCAGCGTACCGGCTGGAAGATCACGCCGCCGGTGAAGCTGCGCGAGATTTCCGGCTGGAGGTTGGGGTTGCCTGCAAGGCCGCGGCCCAGATTGTAGTTGAGGTTATAGGGGTTGCCGTTCGCCGAGCACGACGCCGCCGTGCCGGTGCCGCCGTGCTGCAGGATAAAGTTACACGGCGGGGTCGTCGACACGAAGCCCGCATACTGGCTGCGCGGACCCGATTCGGCGAAGGTCGGCGCGCGGAAGCCCTCGGCATAGGTGCCGCGGATCGCCAGTTCCTTGATCGGCGTGAACTTGACGCCGACCTTCGGCGAGAAGTGGCTGAAGCCTTCCGAATAATGGTCGTAGCGGCCCGACACGTTCAGCTCGACCTGGTCGAGGATCGGCGCATCGGCTTCAAAATAGGCGGCCGACACGGTGTGCGACCCGAACGCCGAGGCGGTCGACAGGCCGTAGGTGTCCAGCGCGGCATTCTGGTTATTGTTCTCCAGCGTCTCGCGACGCACCTGCCCGCCAATGGCGAGCTGGAGTGGACCGCCCGGCAGGTCGGCGAGGCGTGCGGACAGCGACGCATCCAGCGCCGCCTGGGTCGAGAACGACGGCGTCACCTTGTTGGGCGAGATCGCGTTGCGCACCGCCGCGCTGTTCTGCGACGGGTTGACGAAATTGTACGACCCCGTGTTGATCGCCTGGGCGAGGCCCGCGATGTTGATCAGGCCGCGCTGCGTCAGCTGAATCTCGTCGCGTGCGTACACGCCCTCGACACGCCAGTTGTAACGGCCGTCGCCGAAATTGCCGTTCAGGCCTGCGGTGGCGCGGTACACCTCGTTCTTGCGATCGCTGCCGCCGGGGATGTCGCCGAACAGATAATAGATGCGCGCCGCGCCGTTGGTCGGGTCGTTGGCGAACGCTGCCGCATAGGGGTTGTTCGGGTTGAGCTGGCGGTTCGCCGCGGTCGCGCAATTGGTGCCCGCCGCGCAGATGTACACCGGCAGGACGATGCCGGGGTTGTTCGACGCGACCGACGGTGCGCCGCCGAACGGCTGCGTGTTGCGGATCGCCGAGGGCGTGCCGTTAATGCTGACATCACTGCGGCTGTAGCTGCCAGTGATATAGCCTTCGACGTTGTCGGCGATGCGGACGCTGACGCGGCCCTGCAGCGAGTAGCGCTCCTGCAGCGGCTGAATCTGGCGATACAGGTCGACCAGGTCGTACTTGCAGCCGGTGCCCTGCGCCGAACCGGTGGTGACGGCGAACGTGTCGCGCGCGCAGTTGGCTAGGCCCAGCGCGTCGTAGCGCGTGGTCAGCGGCGCGCCGACCTGGCCGGCGAGCGGGTTGTTAAGGTCGGTCTGGCGGACGCGCGTGACATAGGCGGTCGGGACGTTGACGGTCAGCGACTGGTCGGACGCGTTATTGTCCAGGCCGCCGATCGAGGTCAGGTCCTGCGTGTTGTATGGGAAGCCGCGGCTGTGGTTCGACACGCGGCCGTCGCGCTGATATTCGCCGTTCAGGTAGACGTTGAAGCCCTGGCGGTCATAATCGCCATAGCCCAGCGTCAGCTGCGCGCGCTGGTGGCTGGCATCGCCGCGCTCAGCGACGCCGCCCTCGACCAGGCCGTCGATGCCGGTGAAGTGCTTCTTCAGGATCACGTTGACGACGCCGCCGATCGCATCCGCGCCATAGGTCGACGATGCGCCGTCCTTCAGCACTTCGATCCGGTCGACCAAGCTGAACGGAATCGAGTTGAGGTCGACATAGGCGTTATGGCCGTCGTCGTTCAGCGGGAAATTGGCCGAGCGCAGCCCGTCGATCAGCACCAGCGTCGACGAGACGCCGAGGCCGCGCAGCGACACGGCCGAACCACCGGCCGAGAAGCCCGACTGGAAGCCGGTGCCGATCGAGCCCGCGCTGTCCGCCGAGATCGAACGGATCGCGTCCGACGCGGTGGTGATGCCTGCCTTGGCCAGCGTGTCGCTGGTCAGCACGGTGACCGGCGACGGGGTTTCGGTGTCGGTGCGACGGAACAGCGAACCGGTGACGACGATGTCGCTCGCCTTGTCCTGATCGCTCGCGCCCTGCGTCGTGGTCGGATCGGTCTGCTGATCCTTGATCTCGAGCTGCGCGGGCGTCTGCGTCGCGGTCTGCGCGAACGTCGGAGCGGCCCCCAGCACCAGCGCCAGCGGCGTCGCCGCGGCGAGCAGAGCCGCCTTGCGCGTCACATCGAATCGAGCGGTTTTCGTCACGTATATCCCCTTTGCAACGGCGCCGTTTTCGGTCGCCCCATGCGTCATCGATTTGGAATGTCAGTCTTCTGGACTGCGTGACGCTTGTGTGACTGTCTTGCTCGCGTAAAGCACGTACTACTGACCTATTTCCGCTTTCAGCAACGTTGCGTTGCAAAACAGCCACAGCGAGTGGTGCTATGTTGCGCGGAAGGCCCGGTCACCGACCCCAAGTTGCCGCGACTGGCGGAATGCGGAAATGCCACCCTCGCATCTCCGCCGCGCGGAGCGATGGCGCACACGGGCGCGCGGACTGATCGCTATCGCTCGCGGCGCTAAATGGACATCATCGCGGGTGCACCCTGGACGGTCCCGGCGCCATACAATCGGCCCATATGTCGGACGGACAGTGAGCGCCGCGCAAACCCCGCCGCGTCAGTCTTTCCGACCAAACAATCGCCCCAGCATCGCCTCCGCCGCCTTGCCCACCGCCTCGGCGATCGCCTGCGGATCGGGCTGGGTCTGCGTGCCCTGCGGCGGGACGGGCGGCACCGGGGGCACGGGCGGCACCGGTGCCTCGGGCGGGCGCGGCGCGTCCGGCTTGGCGGCGCGCTCGGTGCGTCCCTTGGCCAGCGCCGCGGTCGCCGCAGCCGCCGCCATCGTCAGCCCCGCCGCCAGCATCTCGCGCCCCTGCGGGCTGTTCGCCTTCTCCAGCAGCGCCCCGCCCACCTCGCGCACCTCCTTGGGCAGCTTCACGCCCAGCACTTCCTTCGGAAGCTTCGCCTTCTTGTGCTTCTTGCCCATCGCGCCTTCTCCTCGTGTGGCACAGACGTAAGACACCGCCGCCTTGCTTTCAATGTGGCTCGAAATCGCGCGCAAGCGTTCCTACCTGCCAGACTAGCATCAGAAACAGAACAGAAGTAGAACCCGCTTCATGCTGACCAAAATCTCCGTCCGCGGCGCGCGCGAGCACAATCTCAAGGACGTCGACGTCGACATCCCCCGCGACACGCTGACGGTCATCACCGGCCTGTCGGGGTCTGGCAAATCGAGCCTCGCCTTCGACACCATCTATGCCGAGGGGCAGCGTCGCTACGTCGAATCGCTGTCGGCCTATGCGCGCCAGTTCCTCGAGCTGATGCAGAAGCCCGACGTCGACCATATCGAGGGCCTGTCGCCCGCCATCTCGATCGAGCAGAAGACGACCTCGCGCAACCCGCGCTCCACCGTCGCGACCGTCACCGAAATCTACGATTACATGCGCCTGCTCTGGGCGCGCGTCGGCATCCCCTATTCGCCCGCCACCGGCGAGCCGATCGCCGCGCAGACGGTCAGCCAGATGGTCGACCGCGTCATGGCGCTGCCCGAGGGCACGCGCCTGTACCTGCTCGCCCCCGTCGTGCGCGGGCGGAAGGGCGAATATCGCAAGGAACTCGCCGAATGGCAGAAGGCGGGCTTCACCCGCGTCCGCATCGACGGCACGATCCATGAGATCGACGAAGCCCCCGCACTCGACAAGAAATACAAGCACGACATCGAGATCGTCGTCGACCGCCTCGTCGTCCGCGCCGATGCCGCCACGCGGCTGGCCGAAAGCTTCGAAACCGCGCTGAAGCTCGCCGACGGCCTCGCCTATATCGACCCGGCCGATCCCGTCGAACCGCACACCCCCAAGTCCGAAGTCCTCGGCGACAACGCGCCCGCCGGCCGCATCGTGTTCAGCGAAAAGTTCGCCTGCCCGATCAGCGGCTTCACCATCGCGGAGATCGAGCCGCGCCTGTTCAGCTTCAACGCCCCCCAGGGCGCCTGCCCGGCGTGCGACGGCCTCGGCGAAAAGCTGCTGTTCGACGAAGACCTCGTCGTCCCCAATCACGACCTCAGCATCAAGAAGGGCGCCGTCGTCCCCTGGGCGAAGTCCAACCCGCCCAGCCCCTATTACATGCAGGTCCTCGGCTCCCTCGCGCGCGAATATAAATTCGACCTCGATACGCCGTGGAAGGACCTGCATCCCGAAACGCAGGACGTCATCCTGTTCGGCACCAAGGGCAAGGCGGTCACGCTCACCTTCGTCGACGGCAAGAAGAGCTACGACGTCAAGAAACCGTTCGAGGGCGTGATCGGCAACCTCAACCGCCGCCTGCTCCAGACCGAGAGCGCGTGGATGCGCGAGGAGCTGGGCAAATACCAGTCGTCGCGCCCGTGCGAGGTCTGCCACGGCGCGCGCCTCAAGCCCGAAGCGCTCGCGGTCAAGATCGCGCATACGGACATCGCCCACGCCACGCACCTCAGCGTGGTCGACGCGCTCGCCTTCTTCACCGATCTGCCCAACCATCTCGGCGACCAGCAGCGCGCGATCGCCGAACGCATCCTGAAGGAGATCGTCGAGCGCCTGGGCTTCCTCAACAATGTCGGCCTCGATTACCTCAACCTCGATCGCACGTCGGGCACGCTGTCGGGCGGCGAGAGCCAGCGTATCCGCCTGGCGTCGCAGATCGGCAGCGGCCTGTCGGGCGTGCTGTACGTCCTCGACGAACCCAGCATCGGCCTGCACCAGCGCGACAACGACATGCTGCTCGCGACGCTCCGCCGCCTGCGCGACCTCGGCAACACCGTGCTGGTGGTCGAGCATGACGAGGATGCGATCCGCACCGCCGATTACGTCATCGACATGGGGCCGGGCGCCGGCGTCCACGGCGGCCAGATCGTGGCGCAGGGCACGCTCAAGCAATTGCTCAAGAGCAAGACCAGCATCACCGCCGATTACCTCAACGGCACCCGCGAAGTCCCCGTCCCCGCGCAACGCCGCAAGGGCAACGGCAAGAAACTGACCGTCCACAACGCCCGCGCCAACAACCTCACCGGCGTGACGGCATCGATCCCGCTCGGCACCTTCACCTGCATCACCGGCGTGTCGGGCTCGGGCAAGTCGAGCTTTACGATCGACACGCTCTACGCCGCCGCCGCACGCACGCTTAACGGCGCGCGCATCCTGGCGGGCAAGCACGACAAGGTCACCGGCCTCCAGCACCTCGACAAGGTCATCGACATCGACCAGTCGCCGATCGGCCGCACGCCGCGGTCGAACCCCGCGACCTACACCGGCAGCTTCACGCAGATCCGCGACTGGTTCGCCGGCCTGCCGGAGGCGCAGGCGCGCGGCTACAAGCCCGGCCGCTTCAGCTTCAACGTCAAGGGCGGCCGCTGCGAGGCGTGCCAGGGCGACGGCGTGCTCAAGATCGAGATGCACTTCCTCCCCGACGTCTACGTCACCTGCGACGTCTGCCACGGCGCGCGCTACAACCGCGAGACGCTGGAGGTGAAGTTCAAGGGCAAGAGCATCGCCGACGTGCTCGACATGACCGTCGAGGATGCCGCGGAGTTCTTCAAGGCCGTGCCCCCGATCCGCGACAAGATGGAAATGCTGGTCGAGGTGGGCCTGGGCTACGTCAAGGTCGGCCAGCAGGCGACCACCCTGTCGGGCGGCGAAGCACAGCGCGTCAAGCTCGCCAAGGAACTCTCGCGCCGCGCCACCGGCAACACGCTCTACATCCTCGACGAACCGACGACCGGCCTGCACTTCGAAGACGTGCGCAAGTTGCTCGAAGTCCTCCACGCGCTGGTCGAGCAGGGCAACACCGTCGTTGTCATCGAACACAATCTCGACGTCATCAAGACGGCGGACTGGATCGTCGATTTGGGGCCGGAAGGCGGCGTGAAGGGCGGCGAGATCGTCGCCACCGGCACGCCGGAGGATGTGGTGAAGGAACCGCGGAGCTTCACGGGGAAGTATCTGGCGCCGTTGTTGAAGGGCGCCAAATGACATATTCCATCATGGAACATATCGCTTGATTAGTTGCCGCGCCGATCTCTCAATGTCTGGATATATAGTGCTATCGTCATAGCCGAGACGACGAAGAGTCCTTCTAATGTCTTCTTTTGCTGATGCAGGAATACGAATAGACCTAACGCCAATGTTTTTCTTGAATGCGGGCCCCTTCGTGCGCTTCAATCCATAAATAATAAACGCACCATTTTGCGCTATAATTCTTTTGTTGTCCATCTTTGGATGAACAAAGTATGGCTTGAATAAATCATCTCGAGATATTCGGGCGCGAAATTCTGGTTTCTCGGAACGTATAAATTGAAACAACCTATCAACGGCATTTATCTTGTGTAGCTCACTAGCCGAACGAGCAGGGGTATCCTCTATAACCTCTTTTTCCTGATTAGTTAAATTGGCAAGATTTGCGATGCAGCTTACAGAATCGCTATCGTAGTACTTTATTCTTTCGTTTGGCACCGAAAGTACAAGTACAGCTCCATCATTTGAGTTTTGATCTCCATCCTCGACAGCAAAATAAAGCGCAGCGAGTGGATTGCGGGATACGTCTAGCAACCTTGTCCTAAGTCCAAAGTGCTGCATTCTTACCAAGCGATCAAACATCGTATCGTCGTTCTCAAAATCGCGAGGGTATAAAGCTATAAGGTCGCGTATAAGTTTATACTCATGGCTTATTGTATCTACGTCTTCGCGGAAGATACTTGGCGCTATAGGCCAATCATATTTAGCGTGTCCCCGAAATACCCGAAATGTGTCATCCTGCGAGACTAATTTGTCAAATATGTCAACAGCTTGACTTACAGAAGTTACGACCGCCACTTCAGGAGGCCGACCTGCTGGAGCAAAATCCGATAGCGCCATCCCCGCCTTCCAAATTTCGTATGACCACACAATGTGAGTCGATTAGGTTATTTGCGAAGCATAGAACTATATTGCTAAATCGTGCAACACGCTCGATAAGTGGACGATGGGTGTTAAAAAGTAAGCTAGAAGCAGCAGCCGTTGACTCAGACATAAACTTGAGATCGGCGCGCGTTTTGGCCATGCCTAGGTTAAGCAATATTGCACTAATGACCGAGCGAACCCCATCGTGTCGGAGTTCGCGACCAGCAGGGGTGCCGCAGCACATGACGCGTGGTTCTGCGCAGAAGCGAAGCGGGCGATGGCGTCCACCGCCCCCAAAATCCCGCACGATCAGGTGATGGCAAAGGCACGGCGGATCATCGATCGGCACCGGATAACCTGACGCTCGCCACCCGCGCGCCCGCTGCCGAGGTCAGGACAGTGTTTGCACGCGGAGGCGCGGAGAACGCGGAGGTGTCGCGTCTGCCGGACGCTCCCGCCATCCCCGCACGGCGAGACAAGCAAAAGACGTCGCCGCGCACGCCCCCTCTCTGCGCCCTCCGCGCCTCCGCGCGGACATAATCCTACCTCCCGGCAGGCGCGCCGATCGCGAGGAACCCTAAAGCCCCGCCGCCTTGCGCAGCGCCGCGTTCATCCGCCCCTGCCAGCCCGGCCCGTCCGCGCGGAATCGCTCGATCACATCGGGGTCGAGCCGCAGTGTCACCTGGCGCTTGGCCTGCTCGCGCAACAGTGGACGGCCACGTACGACACCATCGGGTCCGAGATAGCCGCTCGCCGGGCGAACGACCCTGCCGCCGACGCGAACCTCAGCGATCGCCGCCATGTCCTCCGTCAATTCGGGGGCGTCATCGGGATCAATCCAATCCGACACATCTGATCTCCCATTGGTGCATCCGTCGCATCGAGATCACGCGGCATGCGCCGTCGCGCTCCGTCCAGACCACCGCCACCGCGACCTGCTCCACATGCATCCCTGTTGGACATTCCACGAGACAAACTGTCCTACACGCCCCCGCCTCGCCTACACCGCGCGGCTCGCTTTGCACCGGAGCCGCGCCGCTGATGTCCGATCCCACCGTCCTGCCGCCCGCGATGCTCGCTTCCGCGCAACACGTGCGTGGGCGTGACTTTTGTGACTTTCCGCGGCCGCACGCCCTGTCCCCTCGCCTCGATCCATGGCATCCTAAGCCCATAGAAAAGAGAGAGGATCATCCATGGCCACCGCTCTACGTCCCGATTCCGTTACGGCGTCGCGGCGCGACTCGATCAGCCCCGAGGAATGGGCGCTGCGCGTCGATCTTGCCGCCGCCTATCGCCTGGTCGCGCATTATGGCTGGGACGATCTGATCTTCACGCATCTGTCCGCACGCGTGCCGGGGCCGGAGCATCACTTCCTCATCAACCCCTACAATCTGATGTTCGAAGAGATCACCGCCTCGTCGCTGGTCAAGATCGACCTCGACGGCAACAAGATCGACGATACGCCCGCGCCGGTGAACCGCGCCGGCTTCGTCATCCATTCGGCGATCCATGCCGCGCGCGAGGATGCCGCCGCGGTGCTCCACCTCCACACGCCGCACGGGCAGGCGGTGTCGGCGATGCGCGAAGGGCTGCTGCCCCATACGCAGACCGCGATGATCGCCGGCCACGATGTCGCCTATCACGACTTCGAAGGCATCGCGACCGAGCTGGACGAGCGCGAGCGGCTGGTCGCGGACCTGGGCTCCAAGAGCAGCATGATCCTGCGCAACCACGGCACGCTCGCGGTCGGCGCCAGCGTCGCCCAGGCGTTCGTCCGCATGTACTTCCTCGAACGCGCCTGCGAAGCGCAGATCCTGATGCTCAGCGCGGGGCGGGAGAACCTCAACACCCCCAACCAGGGCGTCGCCGAAAAGGTGGAGGAACAGTCGAGCGGCGCCGGCATGGCGATGCTCGCGCAAGGCCTCGCCTGGCCCGCGCTGCTGCGCAAGCTCGACCGCATCGATCCCAGCTATAAGGAGTAATCGTTCACGCGAAGACGCGAAGACGCAAAGAGGGCGCACCCGGCGAAGCCGCCTCGTCAGCCCTTAGGCGAAGACAGACTAAGGTCCTTCCCAATCGTGACACCTTCGCGTCTTCGCGTCTTCGCGCGACCATAAAGACGCGCTGACGCGCGCAGGTAAAGGCAAGCCCGATGCCCCATTACGGCGACTATCAGAACGCCATCTACTTCGCCGGCCTGTCGGGCGTGGTGCCCAAGGTGCCCGTCGACTTCGCCACGCTCGCCGCCCGCGCCACCGCGGCGATGCCGGCATCGGTGCGCGATTACGTCCAGGGCGGCTGCGGCGACGAATATACGCAGGACCATAACGCCGCCGCCTTCCGCCACTGGGGTATGGTGCCGCGGATGATGGTCGATTGCTCGACCCGCGACCTGTCGATCGACCTGTTCGGCCTGCGCCTGCCCAGCCCGATCTTCATGGCGCCGATCGGCGTTACCGGGCTGATGACCCCCGACGGCCACGGCGACCTCGCCGCCGCCCGCGCCGCCGCCGCGACGCGCGTGCCGCTGGTCGCCTCCACCTTGTCCAACGATCCGCTGGAGGACGTGGCACAGGCGATGGGCGACACCCCCGGCTTCTTCCAGCTCTATACGCCCAAGGATCGCGACCTCGCCGCCAGCCTTGTCTCCCGCGCGGAGGCGGCGGGCTACAAGGGCATCGTGGTGACGCTCGACACCTGGGTCACCGGCTGGCGCCCCCGCGACCTCAACACCGGCAATTTCCCGCAGCTGCGCGGCCATGTGCTGACGAACTACTTCAGCGACCCCGTCTTCCGCCGCCTGCTGCAAACCCCGCCCGAGCAGGACCCCGCCGCCGCGGTGCGCAGCTGGGCGGCGACGTTCGGCAAGGTGCTGACGTGGGACGACATGCCTTGGCTGCGCTCGCTCACCAAACTGCCGCTGATCCTGAAGGGCATCTGCCACCCCGACGATGCGCGCCGCGCCATCGATACCGGGGCCGACGCCATCTATTGCTCGAACCACGGCGGCCGGCAGGCGAACGGCGGCATCGCCGCGATCGACATGCTACCGGGCGTCGTCGCCGCGGCAGGCGACACGCCCGTCCTGTTCGACTCCGGCGTCCGCTCGGGCAGTGACGTGGTGAAGGCGCTGGCGCTGGGCGCCACCGCGGTCGGTATCGGCCGCCCCTATAGCTACGGCCTGGCGCTCGACGGCGCGGCCGGCGCAGCGCACGTCCTGCGCTGTATCTTGGCCGAGGCGGACCTGCTGATGGCGGTCAACGGCTATCCGGATCTTGCCGCCGTGCGGGCCGCAGGCGCGTCACGATCGGCCTGATCAGTCTTGATGACAGTATTTTCATTCCCTTTTCTAAATTTGACTTGATCTATCTATCAATTCGGGTCGCCGCAGGCTTGACGCGCCTTGTCTCATGTCTAGGGCTATTGTCAGTCAAAGGAGCAAACTATGACTGATGAAACGTCCGACCTGAATGCCGTCGAACTGGCAACCGAACTGACGATTGCTTGGCTCGGCAACCCCAACACCCGTATTTCCGCTGATGAGGTTCCGGCCTTCCTCGGCAAGATGCACGACACCGTCTCGGCGCTGCTTGGCACCGGCACCACGGAAACGGAAAGCGCACCGGCGACTGAATATACGCCCGCGGTTTCGGTGCGTAAGTCGCTGGCGTCGAAGGATCACATCATCTCGATGATCGACGGCAAGCCGTACAAGACCTTGCGTCGTCACCTCGCCACCCATGGCATGACGCCGGCCGAATATCGCGAACGCTATGGCCTGAAGCCGGATTACCCGATGGTCGCCGAAACCTATTCGGAAAGCCGCCGCGCGATGGCCAAGAAGATCGGTCTCGGCCGCAAGCCGGGCGCACGCAAGGGCGATGGCGCCGCCGCTGCCAAGCGCGGTCGCAAGCCGGCGGACGCCGTCGAGGCCTGATCGGCCACGCCCCTCCGCCGCCGCCCCCACGGCGCTGGAGGGGACGAACGCAAGACCCGCGCGGAAGGGATGCCTTCCGCGCGGGTCTTTCGTATCCGGCGATGACGAGGGGCCGCTATTGGGGGCCGCTATTGGCCGAACGCGCCCTTGCGATACAGCAGGGTGATCGCGACGCGGCGATTGCGCGGATCGCCGGGGTCGTTGACGACGATCGGCTCGCGATCCGCCACGCCCTCGATCCGCTCGAAGCGCGATTCCGGGATGCCGCCCAGCGCCAGCCGACGCCGCGTTGATTCCGCGCGGCCGGACGACAGCATCCAGTTGTTCATCGCCCTGGGGTCGCCATAGGGTACGCTGTCGGTATGGCCGCGGATCATGATCGTGTTGGGCGTCCCCGCGATCGTGCCGGCGATCATCCCGATCAGGTCCGACGCCCGCGAATCCAGTGCCGTCGTACCCAGCGCGAACATCGAATAATCGGCATCGTCGACCAGATCGATGCGCAGCCCGTCCTGCGTCGGCACGAAGCGGATATGGCTCGCGAGCTTCGACAGGCTCTTCGAACTCATGATCTGCTTCTCGATCTCCTGCTTGATCGCCTCGAACGCCTTCTGGTCGAGCGCGGTCGCGGTCGGATTGCGCAGCGATCCCTTGTCGCCCGTGCCGCTGCGGTCGCCGCCGGTCTGCATGATCGGCACGCCGATCGACGCGATCGGCGCCGCCGCCGCCTTCGGACCCAGCTTGTTGTTGCTGAGGATCGATTCGCCGCCCAGCACGCCATTGCCGCCCAGGCCCAGCGACTTCTTGTCGATTAGGGTCGGCGCGAAATAGTCGGCGATGCCCTTGCGCTGCTTCTCCGTGGTCGCGCCGAGCAGCCACAGGAGCAGGAAGAACGCCATCATCGCGGTCACGAAGTCGGCATAGGCGACCTTCCACGCACCGCCATGGTGACCACCACCGGCGATGGTGATCTTCTTGACGATGACGATCTTGGGCGGCTGGTTGTTGCCGTGCGGTGCTGCGCGCGCCATCGGATCTTACTTGCCGCGCAAGCCGTCGAACACCTCGGCAAAGCCGGGCTGGTTCTTGTGCGCGATACCGCTGCGCGCGGCCTCGATCACCAGCGGCTGCGGGTGGCCGTGCAGCGAAGCGATGATGATCTGCTTGACGACGTGATAGATGGCGGCATCGGCATGGATGATCTGCTTCAGGCGCCCGGCGAGCGGATTAACGATGCCGTAGGCCAGCAACACGCCCATGAACGTACCGACCAGCGCCGATCCGATCATGCCGCCCAGCACCGACGGTGGCTTGTCGATCGACCCCATCGTCTTCACGATACCGAGCACCGCGGCGACGATGCCGAGCGCGGGCAGCGAATCGGCGAGGCTGGTCAGCGTATGCTCCGGCCCCTCGACCTCGTGGTGGTGCGACTTGATCGCATGATCCATCACCTCCTCGACCGCATGCACGTCGAGCGTGCCCGACGACACAACGACCAGGCGCAGCGTATCGGCGATCAGATTGACCAAAGTGTGATCGGCAAGCAGGCGCGGATATTCGCTGAACACCGACGACGACTTGGGGTCCTCGACATGCGGTTCGAGCGCGATCGGACCGTCCATGCGCAGCATCTTCATCAGCTTGCTGACGAGGAAGATGACGTCGAGATAGTCCTGCTTCTTGTACTTGGGCCCCTTGAACACCTTGGCGAGGCCGCCGCCCATCGCCTTCAACTCGGCGCCCGAGTTGCCGATGATCAGCGCGCCCGCTGCGGCGCCGCCGATGATGAGCATCTCGTGCGGGATCGCCTCGAACACGGGGCCAAGGGCACCGCCGGTGATGGCGAAACCGCCGAACACCATGCCGAGTAGAACGACGAGACCGATCGCAGGAAACACTGTGGGAACCCCCGTTTAGCCGGCGATGCCGACTCTTGTGGCTTACCTGGTTAACCGCATTTCCTAGACAAGTGGTTACCATGCCCCGGATTTGGCCGTTCCGGACAAAAACCTGTGGCAACACCCCGCTGCGCGAACGGCACATGGGCCCGACCGCCGCTCGCGCGGCGACGGGACATCACGGACGTCGGTCTTGGCCTACGTTACTTCAGGTAATCGAACAGCGAGAGCTGCGAGAGCTTGGTGAAGCTCGCCTGCGACGCCGACAGCGCGGTCATCATCTGCTGCAATTGGACGATCGCGTCGGTGACGTCGACCTGCTCCAGCTTGCCGCGCAGATCGGCGCGATCGGTGTTCGCCGTGGTCAACAATTGCTGTTGCAGATCGACGCGTGCCGAACGCGACCCGACCGAGGCCTGCACGTTGGCGACCTGGTCAACGGCCTGGCTCAGCGAATCGAGCGCCGTGCTCATCGACGACGACACGTCGCCGCCGCCGTTCAGCGTCGCCGCCATGCGGCTCAGCATCGCCAACGTATTGTCGCCATTGCCCAGGTCGAAGATCGTCTTGGCGCTCTCGGTCGCCTGGATCGTCTGGCCATCGGCGATCGGCACTTCGGATACGAGGGTGTTGTTCGCCGGGAAGGTGAAGGTGCCGTTGCCATTGTCGGTCACCGCCTTCGTGCCGTCGACGGTGCCGAACAGCGGCTGGCCGCGCACGTTGCGCGAATTGGCGAGCGTGACCAGCGACTGCACGACCGAGGTGATTTCTGTCGCGATGCTCTTGCGCGCGGCGTCGGTCTGCGTCCCGGTCGCCGCCTGCGTCGCGAGTTCGGTCGCGCGCGTCAGCTGTGCGGTGATCTGCTTGAGCACACCATCCGCCTGATCGAGCAGCGAGCTCGCCAGCGTCAGATTGGTGCCGTACACCGCCGCATCGGCGTCGCGACGATCGAGTTCGGCGAGCTGCTGCGCGCCGGCGGGGTCGTCGGACGGCTTGATCAGCTTTTTGCCGGTCGCGATCTGCGTCTGCAGTTCCTGCGCCTTGTCGCTCATCTTGGTTAAGCGGCTGGAGGCGTTGCTGTAGAACAGGCTGGTCGAAATCTGCATGGGCAATCCTACCGCATATCCAGAAGCGTCTGCATCGTCTCACGCGCGACCTGGATCACGCGACTCGAGGCGGCATAGGCCTGTTGGAAGCGAATGAGATCGACCGCCTCCGAATCGAGATTGACGCCGGTCGATGAGGACAGCGCCGTCGCCGCGCCATCGCGGATCGACGTCTGCGCGTCCGCGATCGTGTTCTTCTGCTTGTAGGCGGTGGCATTGTCGGTGACGAGCGTCGTCAGCTGCGCCTCATAGCCCTTGCTGTTCCGCGTCGCTTCCAGCGCGGCGAGGTTGGACGCATCGCGCGATCCGCCACCGGTGCCCGCCGCGATTTGGCTGCCGACGAAACCGGTAGCGACGCTCATTTCGGTCGCCGGCCGCGTCTGGTCGATGACGAACATCGCGGCGCCGGTCTGGTTGTTCTGGTCCTTGCCCGCCGCCTGGTTGTCGTTGACCGTCTTGACGAACTGCCCCGCGACCGAATTGAGCACGTCGCGGATCGACGAGGCCCGCTGCGCGCCATCCACCAGACCCCCAAGCGTGCCGCCGCCGGGGGTGATCTGCGTCTTCTCGATCCCCACCGTGATGCTGAAGGCGATCTTGCCGGTGTCGTCGCGCGCGTAGGTGACGGTGCCGGCACCGGTGCCGCGCACGAACGGCGCGCCGCTCGATCCGCCCAGGTTGACCGTCGCCCGCCCGATCGAATCGAACGTCGTGGTGATGTCGCTGAGGTTGCTCATCTGCGACAGGACGTCGTCGCGCTGGTCCATCAGCTGCGCCGCCGCGGTGCTGCCCGGCTGCGAACGACTGATGCCTTCGTTGATCTTGGACAGCGACACGCCGAGCGAGGTCAGATCCTGCGCGGCCTGATTGCCGGCGGTATCGATATCGGCATCGATCTGGTCGAACGCCTTTCCCGTCGCGGTGAAGGCGATGGCGGCAGACGTCGCGGCGCTCACCATACCGGTGCGCAACGCGGTCGAATCGGGTTCGGCGGCGAGCGCCTGCGCCGCGCCGAAGAAATTGGTGACGCGCGACGTCAGCGCATTGCCGGTCAGCGCGCCCTGGATACGGTCCAGCCAAGCCGCACCGCTGGTGGTGCGCGACAGGTCGCTGTTCGCGGCGCGCAGCGCGCGGCTGGAATAGATGTCGGTCGATCGGGTTACGCCGGTCAGCGTGACGCCGTTGCCCGCGGCATAAGCGAAGGTCGTGCCGACGCCGGCCACTTCGTTCAGCGCGACCTGTCGACGCGTGTAGCCGGCCGAATTCACGTTGGCGATATTCTCGCCAACGGTCGCAAGCGCGGTTTGATACGCGCGGACGCCGGACGCGCCGATCGACAGCATATCGCTCATTTGGGCGGATCTGCCGTGGAGTCGTTAAGATCCGATTGCTTCTTGGCGAGGAAGGCGGTCATCGCCTTGCCGATGCCGAGCGGCGTCGTTTCCGACATCGTCTGCGCGACGCGGGCGTCCTGCATTTCGGTGAAGGTGTCGATCGCCTTCGAATCGAACAGCGGATCGGCAAGCTTGGCCTGCCGCATGCTCTTCAGCATCATGCCGGTGAACACCGCCTCGAACTGCTGGCCCGCCTTCTTCAGGTTATCTGCGGTCTTGAGGCGCGACGTATCGGTCGAGATGCCCCCGGCACCAGCGACGCCATTCGAGATCGACGGACCCGTCACAGGACGATCAACTCCGCCTTCAGGCTGCCGGCTTCCTTCAGCGCTTCCAGGATCGCGACCAGATCGGCGGGCGACGCACCGATCGCGTTCACCGCCTTCACCACATCGGCGAGCTTCGGCCCGGGCGTGAGCAGGAACATCGGCTTCTTCTCCTCCTCGACCGACACGTTGGACTTGCGCTCCAGCGCGGTCTGGCCCTGGCTGAACGGAGCAGGCTGGCTGATCCGCTGGTTCTCGTCGATGCGCACGGTCAGCTTGCCGTGCGTCACCGCAGCCGGACCCACCCTGACCGCAGAATTGATAACGACCGTTCCGGTGCGTGCATTTACAATTACTTTTGCCGGCGGCTCGGCCGACACGACGTCGAGGTTCTCGATCGTCGACATCAGCGTCGCACGCACATCGGCGCCGGGCGGCGCGCGCACCGCGATCGACACGCCGTCGATCGCCTCGGCGGTGCCGAAGCCCAGCTTCGCATTGATCGCCTGCGCGACGTTCTGCGCCGTGGTGAAATCGGCCCGCGCAAGGTTGAAGGTCAGGTTGGGCGTCGAATCGAAGCCGGTCGCGACCGCACGTTCGACGGTGGCGCCATCCGGAATACGCCCGGCGGAGGGCACGTTGACGACGATCTTCGATCCGTCGGCGCCCTCGGCACCCAGGCCGCCGACGGCAAGGTTGCCCTGCGCCATCGCATAGATCTGGTTATCCGCACCCAGCAGCGGCGTCAGCACCAGGCTGCCGCCGCGCAAGGACTTGGCCTTGCCCATCGAAGCGACGGTGATGTCCAGCTTCTGTCCCGGCTTGGCGAAGGGCGGCAGATCGGCGGTGATCATCACGACCGCCGCGTTCTTCATCCCCGGATTGGCACCCGGCGGCAGCTGCAGGCCGAAGCGCGACGCGACGGCCTTGAGCGACTGAACGGTATATTCCAAATTGTCGTCGCCCGTGCCGGGCAGGCCGACGACCACGCCATAGCCGGTCAGCTGGTTCGAACGGATGCCCTGGAAACCGCCCAGATCCTTGATCCGGTCGGCCTCGGCGGGCGCAGCGACGAAAGCCAGAGCGGCGGCGAGCGAGAGGATCAGACGGCGGAACATGGGCAGCAGCCTGCACTTCCTATGGTTAACAACGCGTCAAGACGGCCGTCAGAACGGCGACACGACGGAGAAGAAGCGGCTGAGCCAGCCCTGCCGCCCGGCGCGCGCGACGTCGCCCTTGCCGGTGTAGGAGATCTGCGCATCGGCGACGCGGGTGGACAGCACGCGATTGTCGGCGCTGATGTCGGCGCTGCGCACCAGCCCCTTGATACGCACGAACTCATCGCCGCGGTTCAGCGTCACGCGCTTCTGCCCCTGCACCAGCATCGTGCCGTTGGGATAGACCGCCGCAACCGTGACGGAGACTTCGCCCGACAGCGAATTGGCCTGGTTCGCCTGCCCCTGTCCGTTGAAGCCGCGCGTGCCGCTCATCGACGCATCGGTCGCGCCGAACAGGCTCAGCGGTCCGGTGGTCGGCGGCGTGATGCCGCCCTGCCCGCTCGAATCGAGCTTCGAGCTCGACGATTTGGAGGCGGCCGTGTTCTCGACCAGCACGATGGTCAGCGGATCGCCGACGCGGCGCGCGCGCCAGCCTTCGTACAGCGGCGCATAGCCGTCGCTCGCCTGGAAGATCGCGCCATTGGCCGGGGCCGGCGGCGGCGTCATAGGCGCGCGCACGACGGTGAAGTCCTCCGCCGGCTTCTTCTTGCCGAAGATGCTGGCGTTCGCCTCGCCGGGCGTGAGCGCGGCAAGCACGAGCAGGCTGGACGCCGCGGCGAGGGCGATCTCGGCCCAGTGGCTGACGACGAAGGCGCCGGGGCGGAAGGGGTTGGGTGCGGAGGCCATGTTACAGGTTCTGGTTCACGTATTTGAGCATTTCATCGGAGGACGAGATCATCTTGGAATTGACCTCATAGGCGCGCTGCGTCTCGATCATGTCGACGAGTTCCTCGACGACGTTGACGTTCGACGCTTCCAGGCTGCCCTGGCGCACGTTGCCGCGGCCGTCCTGCCCAGCGATGCCGAGGTTGGCGGCACCCGACGAGGCGGTTTCGCGCAGGTAATTGTCGCCGGTCGATTGCAGGCCGGTGGGATTGGGGAAGCTCGCGATCTGGATCTGGCCCAGCGTGCTGCCCGTCGTCTGCCCGGGGATCTGCGCGGTGACGGTGCCGTCGGTGCCGATCGACACCGAGGTCGCGTTCGCCGGCACGGTGATGCCCGGCTGGACCTGATAGCCCTCCGACGTCACCAGCAGGCCTTCCGGGCTGCGGTTGAAGTTGCCCGCGCGCGTATAGCCCAGCTGGCCGCCCGGCATCTGGATCTGGAAATAGCCGTCGCCATCCAGCGCCAGGTCGAAGCTGTTGCCGGTCTGCGTCAGCGACCCCTGCGTGTCGATCCGCGCCGTGCCCTGTACGCGCACACCGGTGCCGAGGTTGAGGCCGGTCGCATACTTCGTTTCCGCGGTCGACTGGGACCCCGGCGCCGTGACCGTCTGATAGGCCAGCGTCTCGAACGCGGCGCGATCCTTCTTGAACGCCGTCGTGTTGACGTTCGCGAGGTTGTTCGAAATGACTCGCATGCGCGTATCCTGGGCGTCGAGCCCGGTGCGCGCGATATGCATGGCGGAGGATGACATGCTCTTCGTCCCTTAGCTCGGCAGGCGCATCACGGATGAGCCGCCTTCGTCCAGTTCCTTGGCCGATTTCATCAGATTGGCCTGAATTTCGTAGCTGCGCTGGTTTTCCAGCATATCGACGAGCACCTGCGTCATATTGACGTTGGAGCCCTCCAGCGCGCCGCCCTGCACCTTGGCGTCGAGGTTCGCGGGCAGCGTGCCGCCGCCCTTCACGCGCAGCAGGTTGTCGAGGCCTTTGACCGTCTGCGACCCCTTGGTGTCGACGATCTTCAGCCGGTCGACCACCTGTGGGTTGGCGGCATCGCCCCCTTGCGGAATGATGCTGATCGTCCCGTCGCCGGCGATCGTCAGGCTGGTGTACGGCGGCAGCGTGATCGGGCCGTTCTGACCCTGCACGATGAAGCCGTCGCCGGTCTGTAACACGCCCGACGGCGCGACCTCCAGGTCGCCGCGGCGGGTATAGGCCTCGCTGCCGTCGCTCGCCTGCACCGCCAGCCAGTCGTTGACGCCGGTGACGGCGACGTCGAGCGCGCGGCCGGTATGCTGGATGGCACCCGGCGCGCGGTCGGCGTCGGTGACTTCCTCGCTGGTCGGCGCACGCGCCTCCAACTGCGCGCCGCCGCCCTTCAGCTCGATACGATCGAAGATGACGCGATCGGCGCGAAAGCCCGTGGTGGACGCGTTCGCCATATTGTTGGCGATCGCGGCCTGCGCCTGCATGTGCGCGCGCAGACCCGTCGCCGCCGTGTAGACCAATTTGTCCATCTAGCGCTCCCGCGTCCCCACCGACTCGTTTAGCCGCGGATCTGAATGATGGTCTGCGAGACCTGGTTCGCGGTATCGAGCGCCTTCGAGTTCGCCTGGAAGTTGCGCTGCGCGGCGATCAGGTTGACCAGTTCTTCGGTAATGTCGACGTTCGATCCTTCGATCTGACCCGACATCAGCGAGCCGAAGCCGTCGGCGGCCGCCGACCCCATCGTCGCGGTGCCCGACAGACCCGTCGCCGACCAATAGCTGTTGCCGATCTGGCGCAGGCCGGTCGGCGTCGAGAACTTCGCCAGCGCGACCTTGCCCAGCGGCACGATGTCGCCGTTCGAGAAGCTCGCCTGGATCAGGCCTTCCGACGTCACCGTCACGCCGGCCAGCTGACCGACGGGCACGCCGTCCTGGCTCTTGCTGTTGACCGCGAAGGCCGACGCCAGCTGCGTCGAGTTGCCGAGGTTCAGCGTCAGGTTCTGCGCTGCGGCGCCCGACAGCGGGATGAACGTATCGTACTGGATCGGCGTCGCCGGCGTCTTGATCGCGCCGGTGTTGGCAAAGGTGATTTGGACGGGATCCTTCTTGCCGCCGACTTCCAGCTGCTTGTCGCCGACGAACGTATAGACCGCCCACGTGCTGTCCGTGCCCTTGGTGGCATCGGGCACCGCGGTGCGCACGTAATAGCTGGTCATCGTCATCGGATTGCCGTTCGCGTCGTAGACGCGCGTCGCGACCGAGTTGTTGTAGGTCGTCGTGTCGGTGCGATCGAACGTCTTCTTGTTGACGGTCGTCGTGCCCGACAGGTTGATCGCGGTCGACACGGACTGCGTCGCCTTCGGCGTACCGCTGGTCTGCTGCAGCTGCAGGTTGGTCAGGCCATCTTCACCGGTGGCGGTGACGTTGCCGTCGCCGTCGACCGGATAGACCATCAGGAAGCTGCCCTGGCTGTCGACGACGTTGCGGCTGGCGTCGACCGAGAACGAACCGTTGCGGGTATAGGCGATCGCGTCGCTGGCGCCGGTCGTCTTCACCGTGAAGAAGCCTTCGCCCATGACCGCCAGGTCGAGCGCGTTGGTCGTGCCCTGCAAATTGCCGTTCTTGAACTGCTGCTGCGTCGCCTTCACGATGACGCCCGACCCCACCATCTTGCGCGGATCGGTCGACACGCTCGATGCGATGACGTCCGAAAATTCGACGCGGCTCTTCTTGAAGCCCGTGGTCGAGACGTTGGCGAGGTTGTGCGAGATGGTGTCCATGTCGGTCTGCGAAGCCTGAAGACCGGATAGCGAGGTGAAGAAGGACATTGGGTTTCTCCTGGAATTCGGAAAACGGGGGGAAGATCAGGCGGCGGAACGGACGTTGGACGGATCGACGTCACCGACGCCGACGACCTTCAGAACGGGTTTGCCGCTGGATGGCAGGGACACGGATTCGACCGGCGCCCAGACGAGCGTGCGGCTGGTGATCGTCTTGTCGCCACCGGTGGCGAAGGCACTGATCGTGAAGGGGCCTTTGCCCGCGTCCTGACCCGAGCCGTCCTTGCCGTCCCAGTCGAAGGCGATCGAACCCTTCTTCTGCGCGCCGAGGTCGAGCTGGCGCAGCATGCCGCCATTGGCGTCGCTGATCGACACGGTGACCTGCGTCGCATCGTCGTCCAGCTCGACCGCACCGTCGATCCCGCCGGACGAGCGCGGATAGGCGGTCGATCCTTCGGTCAGCACGGTCTTGCCGACGTAGCTCATCGCATCGCTCGCGCTGGTCGAGCCGAGCTTGTTCGAAATGCCGGTCAGCGACTTGTTCATCTCGCTGATGCCGGCGACGGACGAGAATTGCGCCATCTGGGCGACCATCTGCGTGTTGTCCATCGGCGCGAACGGGTCCTGGTTCTTCAGCTGCGTGGTCAGCAGCGTCAGGAAGTCGGACTGGTCCAGCGTCGTCTTGGTGACGCCGGTAACGGTCGATGCACCGCTGGCGGTCGTCGTGCCGGTGTTGCTCGCGGCGCGCTTGATGCCGAGGTTGGCGAGCGTCGTATCAAACGACGAACCCGATGTGGAGGTCGTGGTGGTCATGGGTTAGCGGCCCAGCTTGAGGGTATCGATGGTGAGCTGCTTGGCAGTGTTCAGCACCTCGACGTTGTTCTGGTACGAGCGCGCCGTCTCCATCATGTCGACGAACTCGCGGCTTTCATCGACGGCGGCCTGGTAGATATTGCCGTCCTTGTCCGCGACCGGGTTGTTGGGGTCGTAGATCTTGGTCGGCGCTTCGCCCGCGGTGACGATCTTTTCGACGTCGACGGTGGCAAGGCCGCTCGCGGCGTCGAAGCTGGTGCGGAACACCGGCTTCATCGTCTTGTAGGCAGTGTCCGCCGACCCGGTCGTACCGCCGGCATTGGCAAGGTTGGATGCGGTCGTGTTCAGGCGGACGAGCTGCGCGCTCATCGCGCGGCCTGCCACCTGAAAGACGCTCATCGGATCGGCCATGGCCTTACTCCCCCTTCAGCGCGCGGGTGATCTGGCCGATGCGTCCGTTCAGGAACGACAGCGTCGTCTGATACTGGACGGCATTTTCGGCGAAGGCAGTCTGTTCCTGGTTCAGCTCGACGGTGTTGCCATCCATCGAGGTCTGCACCGGCACGCGATATTTGGTCGCGGCGGCGATGCCCTTTTCGCCGATATCGCTCTCCATCGACGCAAGCGCCGACTTGAAATCGATATCCTTCGCCTTGAACCCGGGGGTCGAGGCGTTGGCGATATTCGACGCGAGCACGCCCATGCGCTGCGAACGCACTTCCAGGGCGGATCCGTGAATTCCGAACAGACTGTCAGCGGCCATCGGGCCAAATCTCCGGCGCACCATTGCGCTGCCGAGACGCTAAGCAACCGCCGTGCCAGTTTTTTGCGGCAGGAGGGCGGGGGTCCGGTTTTTTCGTGATTTCACCCCGTTGCCGGGCGGGCGGCAAGCCGGCCGGCAACCGCTTGCCGGTATTTGCCGGACGGACGGCAAGCCTTGCCGCCCTTCTTCGTCACCCCGGACTTGGTCCGGGGTCCACCGGGCCGCATGGGGACGGCAAGAGGCTCCACCCATTCCCCTCGCCGCAGAGTGGACCCCGGAACACGTCCGGGGTGACGGGGGAGTGAGGACGAACGTCGGACGCCCACCGCAACTGGCCCACCCCTTGCATTATATCCGCGCATGATCGCCCAGCTCTTCGATCCGATCGCATTCGCCATCGTCGGCGGCGGCACGCTCGTCGCCACGGTGCTGCGTGCGCCGCTCCGCGACGTCGGCCGCGCGGTGGTGGCGCTTCGCGTCCTGCCGCGCCGCGCCTTCTCCGCCGATCCGCTGCTCGAACAGATCGCCGCGCAGGACCGGATCGCCAAGCGCCACGGCGTCGTCGCACTCGACAAGTCGGTGATCGCCGACCCCGATGTCGCCGCCGCGATCGCCGCGATCGTCGACGGAGCGGTTGCCCGCGAGGTCGAGGCGCTGCTGCGCTTCCACCGGCAGAAGCGCATCGACCGCCAGGCCGCCGCCGCCGACGTCTGGTCCGGCGCCGCGGAGGCCGCACCCGCGATGGGCATGGTCGGCACGCTGATCGGCCTCGCCGGCATGTTCGCGCAGATGACCGACCCGCAGGCGATCGGCGGCGCGATGGCGGTGGCGCTGCTCGCGACGCTGTACGGCGCACTGTTCGCCAACCTCGTCTTCATGCCGGTCTGTCACCGCCTGCGCGCCGCGGGCAAGATCGAGGCGTTCGAACGCGCGCGGATCGAGGCGCCGCTCGTCGCGCTCGCGCTGCGCGAAACGCCGCGCCACCAATTGCACAGCGTCGCATGACCGCCCCCGCGCTTCCCAGCTGGCCGGAACCGGCGCCCGCCCGGCCCGTGTGGCTGGTGACGCTCGCCGATCTCGCGCTGCTGCTCGTCGGCTTCTTTGTCCTGTTGCAGGCGAGCGAACGCCCACGCGCCGTCACCGATGCGCTCCGGCGCAGTTTCGGGGGTGAGGCGGCGCTACACGCCCCCCCGCCCCCGCCGATGCCGGTCATGGCCGCGGGTCTGTTCGATTTCGCCCCCGGATCGGCGGCGCTGCCCGGCGGTTCCGCGGCGGCCGTCGCCTGGGCCAGAGAAGCCGTGCGCGACCCGCGCGTCGCGCTCACCGTCACCGGATCGACCGACGGCAGCACCGCTGACGTCGATGCCCCGACGGGGAGCGCCGCGATCCTCGCCGCCGATCGTGCCCGCGCGCTCGCGGCGCTGCTGGCGCCGGTCAGCCGCCGCATCACACTTACCACCGCGCCGCGGCCCGGACGCCGCGCCGCGATCGTCACGCTCGCCTTTGCCGGAGACGCTCCGACCACGAGCGCCCCCCGCACCGACCCTCAACACGGACATCAGCCATGATCCTCCTGCCCCTGCTCCTTGCCGCCGCGCCGATGGGCACGCTGCCTGTGTTCCATGACACTGGCGGGCTCGACCGCGCGGTCGCCGCCTTCACCAGCCGCCCGATCGGGGCGGAGGGCGGCGCGCGCACCGCGATCGATGCGCGGCTGCGTCTCGCGCAATGCCCCACCGTCTCGCTAGCGTGGCGCAGCGACGCGCATGACGCGGTCGTCGTATCCTGCACCGGGCCGGACTGGCGCATCTTCGTCCCCGTGATCCGCCCCGCCGACGCGCCCGCAGCCCGCGCGGTGCCCGCCATGCTCGCGCCCACCAAGGCAGAGCCGGTGATCCGCCGCGGCGATCCCGTGCTGATCGAGGCGGGCTCGCCCGGCTTCTCGATCAGTCGCGAAGGCGTGGCCGTCGGTGACGCACCGCCGGGCGGCCGCGTGATGATCAAGGTCGACGGCAGCAACACGCCCGTACAGGCGGTCGCGGTGGAAGCGGGCCGCGCCACGCTGCCCGGATGGACCGACTGAGGCGGCATCTTTTTTCGCGGGCGAATCTTTTTTGCTAAAGCGCGCTCGCAGACGGCCGTTTAGTCGCCTGTCAGGCAACATACACAGGTGCGGACATGGTGGACTCAATCGGCGCAAAGCCGCAGCAGGCAAGTGGAAGCGTATCGCGCGTCGCCGCACCCGCGGCCCCGCCGACGGTGCAGCCAGTGGTACAGCAGGCGACGACGCGCCAGCCCGTCGCGGCAGCGCCGGCGACGCAGCTGAGCGGCCTTGCCAAATCGATGGCCGCGTCGGCCCCGGTCGACAGCGACCGTGTCGGCGAGATCAAGAAGGCGATCGCCACCGGCACCTTCCCCATTCTGCCGGCGACCATCGCCGACCGACTGCTCGCCCTCAAGCTGAACTGGGATGGCCATGAATCGGCGTGATGCCCTCATCCGCGTCATCGACGCGCTCCACGCCGAAATCGAAGCGCTGAAGACCAACGACTGCGCCGCGCTGGAACGTGCGACGCAGGACAAGCTTGCCGGCATCGAAGAGATTGCGGCGATGGGCACCGGCCCCGCCGGCGACGAGATCCGCGAACTGGCCGACGAGGCGAACCGCCTCAACGAAACCTGCCGCATCTACGTCAACCTGATGGCGGCAAATGTCCGCCGCCGCCTGCAAATTCTGACCGGCGATGCCGGCCACGGCTACCGCCCCTCGCTGATCCAGGCCTACGCCTGAGGCTTGGGGCTGACGCCCTTTCCCCATGTAGATCGTCACCCCGGACTTGGTCCGGGTCCACTAGGCCGCACGGGGACGGCAAGAAGCTGGAGCCATCCCCTCGCCGCAGAGTGGACCCCGGAATACGTCCGGGGTGACGGAAATCGCCGCTGACACCCTCCCTTAACCACAACTGGCACGGCTCTTGCTGAAAGCCACCCGGCAACAGGGGTGTGTTTTCGTCGCAATGACCGTAAATCCGATTTCTGCCGGGCGCGTCCAATCCGCCATCCAGCTTGCGAGCAGCAAGACGGGTGTGGATTTCGACTATCTGCTCGGCCAGGCGAAGATCGAAAGCGGGCTGAACGCACGCGCGCGCTCGGGCACGTCGTCGGCGACGGGCCTGTACCAGTTCGTCGAGCAGAGCTGGCTCGCGGTCGTCAAGAAGCACGGCGCCGAACACGGCCTCGGCTGGGCCGCCGACAGCATCGGGCAGACCGCCGGCGGCCGTTTCTCGGTCAGCGACGGCGCGACCCGCTCCGCCATCCTCGCGCTGCGCAACGACCCCGACGTCGCCTCGCTGATGGCCGCCGAACACGCCTCCGACAATAAGAGCGCGCTCGAGGGTTCGCTGGGCCGCGACGCCAACGGCACCGACCTCTATATGGCGCACTTCCTCGGCATCGGCGGCGCCAAGAAATTCCTGTCGGCGATGGCGAACAACCCCGGCGCCTCCGCCGCCTCGCTGTTCCCGCAGGCCGCCGGCGCCAACCGCTCGATCTTCTACGCCTCGAACGGCCAGCCGCGGTCGCTCTCGGCGATCTATCAGCGCTTCAGCGACAAGCTGAACGCCGCGTCGGACAGCGTCAGCGAAACCCGCAGCGCCAATCTCGCCTTTGCCGCGCAGGCGTTGGCGATGGGCGATTCCACCGTCGTCACCGGTAACAACCAGACGCCCGAAGATGCGCTCACCTGGGCGACGCAGGCGCTGACCCAGGCCGGCAGCCGCTTCGGCAGCCGCACCGCCGATGCCGCGAACAGCCTGCTGCGCCCGTCGCCGCAGAATGCGCAGCTCGCCTATATGATGCTCGCCAGCATGGGGGGCCGCTGACGTGAACAAGCTGCTGAGCCAGGGCCGTGGCGCCGCGCTGCCGCTCGCCATCCTGCTGCTCGTCGTCGTGATGGTCGTGCCGATCCCGGCCTTCCTGCTCGACGTCTTCTTCGTCGCCAATATCGCGATCAGCCTTGCCGTGCTGATGGTGTCGCTGAACGCGCAGAAGCCGCTGGACTTCTCGTCCTTCCCGACCGTCCTCCTGTTCGCGACCCTCTTCCGCCTGGGCCTCAACGTCGCGTCCACCCGCATCGTGCTCGTCCACGGTCACGAGGGCGAAAGCGCGGCGGGCCATGTCATTGAGGCGTTCGGCAGCTTTCTGATCGGCGGCGACTATGTCGTCGGCATCTTCGTCTTCGCGATTCTGATGATCATCAACCTGATCGTCGTCACCAAGGGCGCAGGCCGCGTGTCGGAAGTCTCGGCGCGCTTCACCCTGGACGCATTGCCCGGCAAGCAGATGGCGATCGACGCCGACCTGAACGCCGGCCTCATCACGCCCGACGACGCCAAGAAGCGCCGCGTCGAAGTCGCCACCGAAGCCGATTTCTACGGTTCGATGGACGGTTCGTCGAAGTTCGTGAAGGGCGACGCGGTCGCCGCGATGCTGATCCTCGCCGCCAACGTCATCGGCGGCCTGATCCTCGGCCCCGTCAGCCACGGCATGACGATCGCCGCCGCCGCCAAGAGCTACATCCTGCTCGCGATCGGCGACGCGCTCGTCGCGCAGCTGCCGGCGCTGATGCTCTCGATCGCCGCCGCCGCGATCGTCACCCGCGTCAATTCGGACAAGGACCTCGCCGGCCAGATCGGCAGCCAGTTCGGTAGCCCGCGCACCTGGACCCCGGTCGCGGTCATCCTCGGCCTGCTCGGCGCCTTCCCGGGCATGCCGCACCTCATCATGCTGCCGGCCGCCGGCATCGCCGGCTTCACCGCGTGGAAGCTGCGCCAGATCGAGAAGCGCCCGGTCGTCGAAGCGCCCAAGGCCGTCGAGGAACCCGTCGACCCGTCGAAGATCGGCTGGGACGAAGTGACCGAAGGCATGCAGGTCAACCTCGACATCGGCTATGGCCTGGTGCCGCTGGTCGACCAGCGCCGCGGCGCGCCGCTGATGGGCCGCATCACCGGCGTCCGCCGCCAGCTTTCGCGCGACCTCGGCTTCGTCGTGCCGCAATGCCGCGTGCGCGACGACATCAACCTCGCGCCCTACACCTATCGCATCATGATCAACGGCGTCTGCGTCGGCGAAGATCAGGTCAGCCCCGACGAGATGCTGGCGCTCGACACCGGCCAGGCGTTCGGCGAGCTGCACGGCAAGAAGGCGAAGGACCCGACCTTTGGGCTCGACGCCACCTGGATCCCCGCGGGCGATGCCGATGCCGCCACCGGCGCGGGCTTCCTCGTCGTCGACGCCGGCACCGTCATGGCGACGCACCTCAACCATCTGCTCGGCGCCAATGCGACCGACCTGCTCGGCCCCGACGAGGTCCAGTCGCTGCTCGACGGGCTGAAGGAACGCGCCGCACAGCTCGTCGCCAGCCTCACGCCCAATCCGTTGCCGCTCACCACCCTCACCCAGGTCCTGAAGGGCCTGCTCGCGGAGAACATCCCCTTGAAGGAGTTCCGTCGTATCGCGCAGGCGATTGCGGTCGCCGCCACGCGCAGCGCCGATGCCGAGGAGATCATCGAACTGATCCGTCCGGAGCTCGGCCCGCTGATCATCCAGAAGCTGTGCGGCGTGCGCGAGCCGCTGCGTGTGATGACGCTGGAGGGCCAGCTGGAAGGGCTGCTCGGCCAGGCCGCGCGCGCCGACGCTTCGCGCCGCCACGTCATCGAGCCCGATCTCGGCCGCCGCATCGTCGAGGCGCTGCAACAGGCCGCCCAGCCGCTGATCGCAGAGGCCAAGCCCTTCGCGCTCGTCGTCCAGCCCGCGATCCGCATCGCGATCCGCAAACTGGTGAAGACCGTGCTGCCCGACACGCCCGTCCTCTCCTTCTTTGAAGTGCCCGAGGAAAAGGCGGTCGAGGTCGTCGCAGTCATCGGCGCACCGCAGCAGCAGGCGCTGGCGGCATGAGCGCCGAACCGATGAGCAACGCCTTCGTCGGCGCCCAGCCCGCGCCGCAAGCCATGGTGCCGCAGGGCCCCCTCACCTATTCGCCTCGCCAGCGTCCCGGCGGCGACAGCGAGGCGCTGATCCGCCAGCATCTGCCCATGGTCCGCCGCATCGCCTGGCACGTCCACGGATCGATGAGCACGATCGTCGATGTCGAGGACCTCGTGCAGATCGGCCTCGTCGCTTTGGTCGAGGCGGTGGGTCAGGCGGCGGAACAGGGCGCGCAGTTCAAGGCCTATCTGCAAACCCGGCTGCGCGGCGCGATGATCGACGAACTCCGGCGACAGGCGACGACGACGCGCGGCGCGATGCGGCGGCGCCGGCAATATCAGGCCGCCATTGCCGCCGTCACGGCACGAACCGGCCGCGCGCCCGACGAAGCGACGCTCGCCGCCGAACTCGGCGTCACGATCGAACGGCTGCGCGCAGAGTATGAGACCGCCGACACGGTGCGGTTCGAATCGATGGACGAAGTCTATGCCGACGACCTGCCCTGGTTCGCCGACGACACGCCCGACGCCTTCGAACAGCTCGCCGAAAGCGACCTGCGCGACACGCTGATCGCCGCGATCGGCGCTTTGCCCGAACGCGAGGCGCTGGTGATCCAGCTCTATTACGTCGAGGAATTGAACCTGGAGGAAATCGGCCAGGTGCTCGGCGTCGGCTCGGCAAGAGTGTGCCAGATCAAAGCCGCCGCGCATGCGAAGCTGAAGAAGGCGCTGGCAAGGAAGATCTAACAAATTCCTCCCCGCTCTGCGGGGAGGGGGACCGCTCGCCGAAGGCGAGTGGTGGAGGGGCCGCCGCAGGCGGTGTTGCGTGGGGCTGCCCCTCCACCACGCCTCTGCGAGGCGCGGTCCCCTCCCCTGCGTGCGCAGGGGAGGAATGAGCACTTAAATTACGCCACCGCCTTCGACCGCGCGGCGAAGCTCTTGCGCAGCTTCTGCAGCTTCGGCGGGATCACCGCCATGCAATAGGGGTTCGACCGGCCTGAGGTTTCCCAATAATCCTGATGGTAATCCTCCGCCGGATACCAATCCGCCATCGGCTCCACCGTCGTCACGATCGGCTTGTCCAGCCCCGCCTGCGCCCGCTCGATCGCCGCGCGCATCTCCGCCTCCTGGGCCTCGTCCGCCGGGAACACCGCCGAACGATATTGCGTGCCGACGTCATTGCCCTGCCGGTTCAGCTGCGTCGGGTCATGTGTCGCGAAGAAAATGTCGAGCAGGTCGCCCAGCGCCAGCTGTTCGGGGTCGTAGCCGATGCGGATCGCCTCCGCATGGCCGGTGTCGCCACCGCACACCTGCTTGTACGTCGGGTTGGGCACGTTGCCGCCGATATAGCCGCTCTCGACGCTCTCCACACCGATCACATCCTTGAACACCGCCTCGGTACACCAGAAGCAGCCGCCCGCCAGCGTTACATAATCCGTCATGCTGAAGTCTCCTTTGCAGCCCATGTAGGAAGGCGCTAGGCCGCGCAAAAGACGAAGGACGCGACGCATGGCATTGAACGGCAAGGTGATGGTGACGGGCGGGGCCGGCTATATCGGCAGCCATGCGGTGCTCGCCCTGTGCGACGCAGGCTATGACGTCGTCGTCGTCGACAATCTCGTCACCGGCTTCGCTTGGGCGGTTGATCCCCGCGCAACGCTGGTCGAGGCGAACGTCGCCGACGATATCGCCGTGCGCGCCGCGATCCGCGACCACAATGTCCGCGCGATCATGCACTTCGCCGGATCGGTGGTCGTGCCGGAATCGGTCAGCGACCCGCTCAAATATTACCGTAACAACACCGCCGCGACGCGATCGCTGATCGAAAGCGCCGTCACCGAAGGCGTGCCGCACTTCATCTTCTCGTCCACCGCCGCGACCTATGGTACGCCCGTCAAGGTGCCGGTCGAGGAAACCGACCCGACCGTGCCGATTAACCCTTATGGCATGTCGAAGCTGATGACCGAGGCGATGCTGCGCGACGTCGCCGCGGCGCATCCGATGAACTATTGCTGCTTACGCTATTTCAACGTCGCCGGCGCCGATCCGCAGGGCCGCTCGGGCCAGTCGACGGTGGGCGCGACGCACCTCATCAAGATCGCGGTCGAGGCGGCGACCGGCAAGCGCGCCGCCGTCTCGGTCTTCGGCACCGACTTCGACACGCCCGACGGCACGGGCGTGCGCGATTATATCCACGTCAGCGATTTGGCCGCCGCGCACGTCGCCGCGCTCGAACTGCTGGTCGCCGAACCAACGCAGAGCCACACGCTCAACGCCGGTTACAACCGCGGCTTCTCGGTCAACGAAGTGCTCGACGCGGTCGATCGCGTCACCAACATGACGATCGAGCGCCGCTACGAAGGGCGCCGCGCCGGCGACCCCGCCGCGCTCGTCGCCGACAATCGCGCGATCCTCGCCGCGCTCCCCTGGCGCCCGCAGCGCGACGACCTCGACACGATTGTCAAGGATGCGCTCGCCTGGGAACGCAAGCTCAGCGAACGCCAATAGGATCGCAGCGCCGGCAAGATACTGTGATCGGGGCGAAATCGTGCCAGCTCTGTCCTATACGCCCGCGGCCTGCCATTCTCCGGGCCAGTGGATTGCGCTCCTTGAAGTGGTGAAGAAACGGAAACGATAGACTTCGATCGTTTTCGCCAAGGTGTTCATGTTGTCTATGTTCGCCAAGCAACCATGGGCCGTTCGACATTCGACCAAACCGATTCACTCCTCCCCCTGGCGGGGGAGGACTGACGACCACTCCGAACCTTGGCTAAGCCTAGCGTTCCCCGCCGATCGCCACACGCGCCCGCGCCGTGGCGGTCCACCAACCCAGCGCCCAGAGCGTCCCGAAGCTCCATCCGGCCAGCACGTCGCTCGGCCAATGCACGCCCAGATACACGCGGCTGCACCCGATCGCGCCGACCAGCAGCACCGCGGCCACCAACAGGTACAATCGGGCCGCACGGTCGGGCGTCACCTGCCCGGCAAGCGCAGCCAGCGTCAGATAGCAGACGGCGCTCGCCGTCGCGTGCCCACTCGGAAAGCTGTAGCCGTTGGCGGAGACGAGGTGCGGCACCAGTTCCGGCCGCGCACGCAGCACCATGCCCTTCACCAGCTCGATCACCCATCCACCGGTCAGCGTCGCCAGCACGGTGGCGAGCGCGGTCAGCCACAAACGCTGCACCAGTAGGAACCCGACGACGAGCGTTACGATCAGCGTCAGCACCACGCCGCCGCCCAGGTCGGTGATGTCCGCCGCCACCTTCGGCAGCCACGAGGGGCCGCTCCAATGGCGCAGACCGACGATGATCGCCCGGTCGAAGGCGAATGGATAGCGACTGGTCGCCACCGCGCCGATCAGCAGCACCGCCAGCCCCGCCGCGATCAGCGCAAGTCCTACCAATAGGGGCGGCAGCCGACGCCCGCCGGCTCGATCAGACATCCATATCATCCCGCGCCAACGCCTTCGGGACGAAAAGGACGCGCGCCACACCCGGATCGCGACGGCGCACCGCCCGATCCGCCAACTTCTGGCGCGTCACACCCGGTGTACGACACCGGGTCTATAGGAAACCAAAGCAAATCCGGTGTATTACTCAAATGGCACACTTATCGCATGGGGCTCGCCGACCCGCACGACATCGTGTCGAACGGACGATCGGGAGAAACGCCATGTCTATGATACCGTCTTTGCTCGCCCTCGCCGCTATGGCTGCGACGCCCGACGCGGCGGTCGAACAGCCTAAGCCCGCGCCGCGTGCCTATACGGTCCGGTACGATGCCAACCGCGATGTCTATTGCATCCGCTTCTTCTCGGATGCCCTCGCCGCCGATGCGCATCCCGGACGCACTGCCATCACGTGCCAAAGCCGCGAGCGCTGGGCCGACGAAAAGGTCTTCATCCACCACGCCGGCCGCCCCGAACTGGCAGCGCGCTGAGGCGTATCAGGCGATCAGCGCTGCGGCCGAACCCTTGGGCTCGGCCAGCGCACGCTCCACCGGCGTCAGGCCCGCCATCCGTTCCGCCCGATACGCATCCGCAGCGGTATCGCTCGTCGCGATCAGGCGATCCTGTGCGACGGGACGGGGACGGGCGGCACCGAACAGGCCCAGCGTGGTACGGCTCATAGATTCCTCGGACAGGGCAGCAGGATCATTCCCGCGCGCTGCCCGCATCAATGCCGCACTGCACCCAGCGGTTCCGGCCTACCCTTCGATCACATGCGGCACGAAGCGCGCGGTGTTGCCGGTGATCAGCCCGTCCTCACGGATGCCGATCCCGGCGGGCTCGCCATCGACCAGCCAGCTGCCGATCACGGGGAAACATCCAGGGGCCGTCTCGGGCAGCCGGTACAACGCCTGATAAACATAACCCTCGTCGCCATAATCCCCCGCCGCTTCGGCAACGACGCGCCCGTTCTGCCGGATCGACACGTTCGCGCCCTCGCGCGCCAGCAGCGGCTTGGCGACGGCGTCGCCCTCCGGGATGTCGAAGCTCGCGGGCAGCAGATTGGGATGATCCGGAAACAGCTGCCACAGGATCGCGAGGATCGCCTTGTTCGACCAGATCATCTTCCAGATCGGTTCGATCCACAGCGTATCGTCGAGGCTCTCGAGCAGTGGCGCCGCAAACGCCTCCGCGGTCAGCCATTCCCACGGATACAGCTTGAACAGCGCCTCGATCCGCTGCTCGGCCAGATCGACGAAACAGCGCCGGTCATGGTCCCAGCCCAGATCGTCGACCAGGATCGGCACGGTCGTGATCCCCGCCGCCTCCGCCGTGTCGCGCAGATAGGATGTCGTGACGATATCCTCGCCCGCCTCGTCCGAGACATGCGCGAAATGGACGACCGGGGGCAGCAGCGGCGCGATGTCGCGCCACTTGGCGACCAGGCGCTCGTGCAGGCTGGTATATTGGTCGAGGTGCGGGAAACTCTCCTCTTTCCAGCTCCATTGGATCACCGCGGCTTCCAGCAGCGACGTCGGCGTATCGCAGTTGAATTCGAACAGCTTGGGCGGGCCGGCACCGTCATACCCCAGATCGAATCGCCCGTAATTCAGCGCCGGCGGCTCCGCCTCCCACGCATCGCGAATCGCCTGATGGAACGGCGCCGGGATGCCGAACCGGTCGAGCAGCGCGGGATCGTCGACGATCGCCTGCCCGGCGGCGAGGAACAGTCGGTACAGCTCCGCCGTCGCCCCCTCGATCTCGGCGATCTGCGCGGCCGAAAAGCGGTAATGGACGCTCTCGTCCCAATAGGGCCGGCCATCGACGCTGTGCCAGACCAGCCCCTCCGCCTCGACCTTCGCCTGCCAGTCGGGGCGTGGATCGGTCGCGACGCGGATCATGCCCGGCCGCTGCCGAAGCTGTGCGCCGACGCGCCGAACCCGCCGCGGCTGATCGCGCCCGATCGGCTGACGAAGGTATTGGCCGGCGCCCGCGCATAACTGACGCCGCCCGCGCGGCTGAACGATCCCCCGCGCGCCGTCTCGCCATAGGGCGGGATCACGCTGTTGCGCCCCAGGAAATACCACAGGAACGCGTTGCTGCCGCCCCCGCCATGATAACCGCTCGCCAGCGCCTGCCGCGGGCATTGGTCATCGGCAACGCGCCGCCCCTCGCGATCGGTACAGATCGCGGTATCGGTCTGCGCGGTCCAGCCATCCGGCTCGGGTTCCGACCGGCCACACCCCGACGCCAGCAGCGCCGCGGCGATCGCCGTCGTGATCCTCAGATCCGTCCTCATGCCCTTCCCCCACAGCCACCGAAACGGCGCGCACCATAGGACAGGATCACGGCAGCCACCATGACATGATGCGCCGCGTCGCCACATGGGCTCGACGTCCACGCTCATCGCGCATGGGGCCGCTGATGGTCACCCGCTTCGATGCACGAACCTGGGCGATTAACCAATCTGATGCATCGCCGCGTAACGCTTCGGGGCCGAGAGGCGATGGATGGACACAGGCCTCACCAGCGAGATACTGCATCGCCGCATCGAGGATCAGATGGCCTTGGCCGCGCTGGCGACCGACGATGCGGTCCGCGCCATGCACGGCGATCTCGCCAGCCTGTACCGATCGCAGCTGGCATGCCTTGTCGCTGGTGACACGCTCATGGCGACGGTTGCGATGCTGGGCCTCGACCTGGCGGCGTAATCCATAGCACCGGCCTTCGACCGCAGGGCCGCTCAGACAGCATCACGCGCATGATAAACGACGATCGAACGCAATTTGGGTTATAATTGCAGGGCAACAGGTGGCGCCGAACTGACCTCGATCTAGCGACGCAATAGGGATGGGCTGCCAGCAAGGTCGCCCAAACCAACTGAAATTAAAACAAATTTGATATTTGAATGAGAATGGTCCGAAAAAAGGACCACGCTGGATGCGCTTCCTCACCTGTCTGACGCAGGATCACAACCTCTGGCTGGTCGGCCTGGCGGCGCTGTTCTGCCTGGTCGGATCGGCGATCACGATTCAGCTTCTGGGGCGCATCCGTCAGGCTGAGCCACGGACCCGGCTGGCTTGGATCTTCATGGGCGGCGTTTCGACCGGCGCGACGATCTGGTGCACGCACTTCATTGCGATGATCGCCTATCAGCCTGGCGTCCGCGTCAGCTACGAACCCCGCTTGACCGGTGTGTCCCTGCTCTTCGCGATCGCGGGCAGCGCCATCGCGCTCAAGGCGGCGACGATGAAGGGGCGTTGGATGCCGGCCTGCGGCGGCGCGCTGTTCGGGCTGGCGGTCACGATCATGCATTACACCGGAATGCGTGCATTCGCGGCGCAGGGCTTCATCAGCTGGTCGCCTGACTATGTCACGGTTTCGATCGCGGGCGTCGTTCTGCTCGGCGCCGCAGCCTTCGATCGAGCCCTCGCGCACGGGCGGTTTGCCGGGGGCTGGTTCGCGACAGGGCTGATGGTCGGTTCCATCGTGGTGCTGCACTTCACCGGCATGGCCGCGATGGCGATCGTCCCCTTCGCAGCCGAAGCGGGTCAGGCGGGATCGGACGATGCCGCGATCATCATGGCGTTCGCCGTCGCCGGCGTCGGTATGCTGGTGCTCGGCACGGGTCTGTCGACCTATGTGCTCGACGCCCAGGCCAGCGCGGAATCGAAGCGGCGGCTGGATGAGGTGCTGGAGGGCAATGTGGATGGCATGGTCGTCACCAGCGCCGGCCGCGTCGTGGCCGCCAACGCGGCCTTCGCGACGCTAGCAGGCCTCTCGCCCGCCGACATCATGGGCCAGCCGATCGAGCGCTGGATCGCCGGCGCCACGACAATCGACGCCGACCGGCTGACGCAATCGACGATGACCGGCATGGACGGCAACACCATCCCGATCGAAATCGCGGTCCGCATCGATGCGCGGGGCGTCGAACCCCATACGATCTACTCCATTCGCGATCTCAGGGCTCGGCTCGCGCAGGAACGCCGGATCACGCATCTGGCGCGCAACGATAGTCTGACCGGCCTGCCGAACCGGACGTCGTTCCTGGAATGGCTGACGAAACAGGCATCGCCCGCCAGCGGGCATGCTGCCGTCGCTTTGCTATCGATCGATCTCGATCGCTTCAAAGAGGTCAACGATATCCACGGCCATGCCGCGGGCGACCATCTGCTGATCACCATTGGTGAGCGCATGAAGGCGGCGATGATGCCGGGCGAATTCGTCGCACGCCTTGGCGGCGACGAATTCGTGGCCGTCCAGCCGGTCAGCGAAGCGGCGGATGCGCTCGGCCTTGCGGAACGGCTGCGTGCCGCGATCATGGAACCGGTCGCACTGGATCACAGCGAGACGAGTTGCGGCGCCAGCGTCGGCATCGCGCTATGGCCGCAAGACGCCGACGATGTCTCGACGCTCATCAACAATGCCGATCTTGCGATGTACCGGGCCAAGGGGTCGATCGCGTCGCACGTCTGCTTTTACGAAGAGGAGATGGATCGCGCCGTTCGCGATCGTCGGCGGATGGTGCAGGAACTCCGCCACGCGCTCGACCACGACGAACTCGCCCTCCACTGGCAGGTACAGGGCGACGTTCGCACCGGCAGAACCACCGGCTATGAAGCTTTGCTGCGATGGACGAAGGCGGACGGCACCTGCGTGTCGCCGTCGGACTTCATCCCGCTTGCCGAACAGTCGGGGCTGATCCTGCCGATCGGCGAATGGGTGTTACGGACGGCATGCGCCGAAGCGGCGGTGTGGGCAGAGCCGCACAAGATCGCGGTCAACCTGTCACCGGTGCAACTCAGCCACGTCGATCTTCCCAGTCTCGTTCATCAGATCCTGCTGGAAACGGGCCTGCCGGCGTCGCGCCTCGAACTCGAGATCACCGAAACCGCGATGATCGAGGATCACGCACGCACGACCCACGTCCTCCGCCAGTTGAAGGCGCTCGGCGTATCGGTCGCGATGGATGATTTCGGAACCGGCTATTCGTCGCTTTCCACGCTGCGCTCCTTCCCGTTCGACAAGATCAAGCTCGACAAGTCCTTCATGCTCGACCTGGATTGCGGGCCGCAGTCCGCGGCCATTATCCGTGCGGTGCTGGCCCTCGGCGAAAGCCTCTCGATCCCCGTGCTGGCGGAAGGCGTCGAAACCGCAGAGCAACTCGAGTTCCTACGCCAGCAAGGCTGCGACGAAGCGCAGGGGTTCCTGCTCGGACGGCCGGCTCCCATCGATCGGGATGGCAAAGCTCGACCGATGATGATGCACGCGACCGGTTGAGACCAAAGCCGGGCGGGCGATCATCCCGTGGCAGCGCGGTGCGGGCTCGCGACATTCGGCAGGCCTGCCGTCTGCCGATCCCGTCTTCTTCCGATTCCCGACACGCTCCCGTTAGCATCAAATCACCGATCATATGCTTCCGCAAAAGGTCAGGAACGATGCCGTGTCGCCTGCGTAATCCCCCTCACGTGCCGCAATGGCGCTGACGAAGGAGGGTATATGACGCTCAAGATGCTATTAGCTGCCGTGGCCATGATGGCAGGCACCGCTGGTCTCGCCGGTACGGCCGACGCCCAGCGCCATGATCGCGGCCGTCCCCATTACGACCAGCGCGATCACCGCGACCATCGTGGGTATGACCGCAACCGCCGCGACCGCGGCCACCATTGGGGCCGCGATCGCCGCGATCACTGCCGTATCGTCTACCGTCATCACCGCCGCGTCCGCGTCTGCCGTTGATGCACGGCCGGGGCGGTGCCAAGTTATAGGCACCGTCCCGACCCTGCCAGCAGGCGCTCGCCGTAACGCCGGCTCGGACTGTCGCGCGATCGGCCAGGATCGCGGCCTCGCTCACCTGTGGTAAACCTTTGCAACGCCAACGATCTGCTCCTTACAGGCCGCAAGGCCGATGCCGCAGAGAGACGATCCATGGCCTTCTACGTCACCATGTCCGCCTTCATCGCCGCGAACCTCGCGCTGATCGGGTTCGAAATGCGCCGGGGTCCATCGCGCGCGGGCCAGCTGTCTCTGGTGCCGGTCAACCGGCGGTCCACCCACCGCTGACACGTCCTCAAGACATGAGTGGGAAGGGGGAGGCGCTCGGCGCCCCCCTCGCCCGCCTCAGCTCGGATGCGCTTCGCTTTCGGCGATGGCGCCTGCGTCGCTGACAGGCACGGCCGCATCCGCCACTGCCGCAGCGGGCACGCCACCAGTGGTGCCTTCGGCCTCCTCGGCAAGGCGCATCTGCTCGTACGCGACCTCGAGGTCGGCGGGGCCGGACCCGGTCGGCTGCATCGGCAGATCGGTGTAGCTCTCGGGTTCGTGGGTCGGATCGGTCACATCGGCCATGTCGCTCTCCTGCGTGGGTCTGGTGGTGATCAACGCACGACCGCGCATTCGGCTCAGGGGCGGCGCATGATGGGCACGATCGATGCCCCCGAAGAGCCGGGCAGCTATTTCCAGACTTTTGCGACGATCGACTGCAATTCGTCGCATCGTCGTTGCCAAAGCACGCTTCATCGTGCGATTCATCAATGCGTTATGGGCCAGTCCATCCCTCCGCAGCGGCTTTCCGACCTCCCCCGCGACGAGTGCATCCGCGCTCTCCACCAGCGGGCAGCAGACGCGCGCGCGCAATGGCAGGCGTCCCGGTCGGCGCAGCCGTCGTTCTGGAGCCGCCTGTTCGGCTGATCGAGCGAGTCGACTATGGCGTGGGCGGGTATCCCGTCGCGATCGAGGTCGGCGTGAATGCCGTGACTAGGCGGACGACGAGCGGATCACGGCGCCCACCGGCGTGGCGGGCAGCCGCGTAACCGACTTACTTTTCGCCAGCGCGCTCGTTGGTGCCGCTCATGTTCAACGAGCGGCGGAAGTCGCTCACGCCCTGCTGCGTGATCCCGTCGAACTGACGCCATCCTGCCTCGGTATTGCAGACGCGGGTCGCCATGAACGAACCCGTCGGCGTCAGCCTGCGGCAGGTCTTCTTCTCGGCCGGCTTGGCCTGGCTATCCGCGGACTGCGCGACGGCGGGCGCCGCACAGGCCATGATCGCCACAATTGCTACCGTCCCAATGCGCTTCATTGTCCCCACCCCTCTTGTTCGCGCCGGATCATGCGACAGCAATACCGACATATCAAGCGTGGACGGCTGGCAGCGCACGCGTGCTTCGGCGAGATCACAGGGCTAACGCGCAGTGCGCAATCGGCGGATGCTGCGGCGTATGAACTGATCGGGTACCGGGTAGAGGCCCCCGGAAAGCGTCGATGGTGGGTCCGCCGGGGCTCGAACCCGGGACCTCTCGATTAAAAGTCGCTTGCTCTACCGACTGAGCTACGGACCCCCGCCATCGATTGGGGGCACCTAGGGGCGGCGACGCGGCCGGTCAACCGTGTGCGCCAATTGGCGGATCGTACGCATCGCGCCCGGCACCCGCCAGCCGGGCGCGATCCGCCGCAGCGGGGCGAGCACGAACGCCCGCTCGGCCAGCGCGACATGCGGCACCGTCAGCCCGTCGCTCCGCCAGACGCCTTCAGACCACAACAGGATATCGAGGTCGATCACCCGCGCCCCCCAGCGCCGTCCGCGCCGACGCCCGAACGCCGCCTCGATTCGCTTCAGCCGCGCGAGCAGCCCCGGCGGGGCCTCGTCGCTTTCGATCAGGATCGCCGCATTGGCGAAGCGGCGGATCGAGGGGCCGAGCGGCGCTGTCGCGATGATCGGGGACAAGGCGACGACACCGCCGATCGCTGCGATTGCGGCGCGCACCTCGTCCGCCGGACCGCCATGTCGCCCCCGCCGATTCGATCC
Source organism: Sphingomonas sp. NIC1 (assembly GCF_001638925.1). Lineage (NCBI taxonomy): Bacteria > Pseudomonadati > Pseudomonadota > Alphaproteobacteria > Sphingomonadales > Sphingomonadaceae > Sphingomonas > Sphingomonas sp. NIC1. The sequence continues at coordinate 1,798,473 of NZ_CP015521.1, read as the reverse complement.
GATCCCGATCGCATAGATTGCCGTTGCCATTCCCACGCCTTAGGCGATGCCGATGACGATCGCATCCGATAGCCTCCCCGAGAGCCTAGACGCCGCCCCACCCGTGGCCCTCTTTCCCGTGGAACCGCCGCGGGATTGCCCGCTCTGCCCTCGCCTGGTCGCAGCGCGAGAGGCGTTGCGCGAACAGAACCCGACGTGGTGGAACGCCCCGGTGCCCGCCTTCGGCGATCCGGACGCGACGATCGCGATCGTCGGGCTCGCCCCCGGCCTCCACGGCGCCAACCGCACCGGCCGCGCCTTCACCGGCGACCATTCGGGGACGCTGCTGTTCGCGACGCTGGTGAAGGTTGGCCTTGCCACCGGCACCTTCGCCAACCGCCCGACCGACGATATCGCGCTCACCGGCGCGATCATTCTCAACGCGGTGAAGTGCCTGCCGCCCGCCAACAAACCGACGCCGGAGGAAATCCGCACCTGCCGCCAGTATCTCGACGCCGAGATCGCAGCGCTGCCGAATGTCCGCGTCGTCGTCGCGCTCGGTCAGATCGCGCATCAGTCGGCGGTGAAGGTGTTGGGCGGCCGGTTGCCCAAGGCGACGTTCGGCCATGGCGCCGAACATCGCATGCCGGACGGGCGGATGCTGGTCGATAGCTACCACCCGTCGCGCTACAACCAGAACACCGGCCGCGTCGACGAAGAGATGTTCGAGGCCGTCTTCGCCCGCGCGGTCGCGCTCGCTCAGATATCCTGAACGAGGCGACCGTACAGCTCCGGCCGGCGATCGCGGAAGAAGCCGAAGGCGGCGCGGTGGCGGCGGATACGGGCGAGGTCGAGCGTTGCGACGATCACGCCCTCTTCCTCGCGATCGAGTTCGGCAAGGATGTCGCCGCGCTCGTCGGCGATGAAGCTGGTGCCGTAGAAGGTCTGGTCATGTTCCACGCCGACGCGGTTGGCGGCGACGATCGGCACGACGTTGCTGACCGCATGGCCCACCATCGCGCGCCGCCACAGCCGCGCGGTGTCCAGGCTGGTGTCATGCGGCTCGCTGCCGATCGCGGTCGGGTAGAACAGCAGTTCGGCCCCCATCAGCATCATCGCGCGCGCGGTTTCGGGATACCATTGGTCCCAGCACACGCCGACGCCCAGCGTCCAGCCGGGCGCGGTCTGCGGCGCCGGCCACACCTTGAACCCGGTATTGCCGGGGCGGAAGTAGAACTTCTCCTCGTAACCCGGACCGTCGGGAATATGGCTCTTGCGATAGACGCCCTGGATTTCGCCATCGGGGCCGATCATCGCGAGGCTGTTGTAATAATGCGGCCCGTCCGCCTCGAAGAAGCTAGTCGGGATCGTCACCTTCAGCGCCTCGGCCAGCGCCTGCATCGCAAGCACCGCCTTATGCTCGCCGACGGGGGCGGCATTGGCAAACAGGCCCTCGTCCTCGACGCGGCAGAAATATTCGCCCTCGAACAACTCCGGCGGCAGGATCACGCTCGCGCCCTGCCCCGCCGCCTCGCGCACCAGGCGCGACACATTTGCGATGTTCGCGTCGATGTCGTTCGAAAAGGCAAGCTGCAGCGCAGCGACGGTGATCTCGGTCATGACGGTTCCTACAGGGTGACGCCGAATCGCGCGGCGACCGCAACGGTGGCGAGATAGAGCGCAACTGTGACAGCGCAACCGCTGGCGAGCGCCGGCCAGAAGCCGACACCGTGCCGCAGCAACGCCGGGATCACGAGGAACATCGGCAGCGAGGGCAACACATACCACAGCGTCGCCTGCGCATGGTCCGCCAGCCGGACGGGGTCACCCGTGTCGTGCCACAGCCAGATCATGCCGAGCACGGAGACGAGCGGCAGCGACGCCACCAAAGCGCCCGCCGCCGGGCTGCGCCGCGCGATCAGCGCCACGAGTGCGACGATGATACCCGACACGCCGGCCCGGACCAGCAGAGCCGCCATGCGATCAGGCCGGGATCTGCTGGCTGATGCAGTGGAAGCTGCCGCCGCCGGTCAGGATATGGTCCGCGTGCAAGCCCACCACTTCGCGGTCGGGGAAGATCGCCTGGATCGCCGCCACCGCCGCAGCGTCGTTCTCGCTGCCGTACAGCGGCACGACCACCGCGGCATTGCCGATATAGAAGTTCATGTAGCTCGCCGGCACGACCTCTTCGTCGCGCAGCACGCGGCCGGGCGACGGGATCAGCACCACCTCCAGCCCCGCGGCGCGTGCATCGCGTTCGGCATGCTGGAAGACCTGCCAATTCGGGTCGTTCTCCGCCGCCTTGGGCAAAGCGACACGCCCTTCGCCAACGAAACGGGCAAGGTTGTCGACATGGCCATCGGTATGGTCGTTCAGCAGGCCGTCACCCAGCCAGACGACACGCGTATAGCCCAGGTCCTCGCGCAGCCGGCGCTCGATATCGGCCTTGGTCATCGTCGGGTTGCGATTGGGGTTGAGCAGGCATTGCTCGGTTGTCACCACCGTGCCGGCACCGTCACCGTCGATCGCACCGCCTTCCAGCACCCAGTTGCAATAGCCGACCTTCGCGCCGATCGACTTGCCGAGCCGCAGCCCGATCGTGTCGTCGCCCTCCAGATCGTATTTGCCGCCCCAGCCGTTGAAGTCGAAGTCGCGCGCCTCTTCGCTGTTCAGCAGGATCGGCGCGGTGTCGCGCAGCCAGATGTCGCCGAACGGTTCGACCACTACCTCCGCAAAGGGCGCCATGGTCATGGCGGTGTCGCCCGCTTCGGCGTCGGCGGCGACCAGGATCACCTTCTCGCCCCGCCCCTCGGCGTGGACGGCACGGGCGAAGGCGACGACCTCCTCGCGCGCCGGCTCCAGATCCTCGACCCACAGGTCGGCGTGGCTCGGGAAGCCGATCCACACGGCCGAATGCGGCGCCCATTCGGCGGGCGGCGGGGCGATAGTCGTCACTTGGCTACTCCGGTTACGATGGCACGGCTCTTGTCGCGGATGCTGCGGAATTCATCGCCGGGCAGCCAGTTCGGCCAGGCGCGGCTCTCCGCGAGATCGCGGCTCAGCATATAATAGAGCGCGACGTCCTGCTGCACCCCGCTCCAGTCCCAGTTCGGATCATATTCGTCGGACGGCGCGTGGTAGCGATGCTCCTCATAATCCTTGGCGGCGGCACGGCCGGCGGCAAGTCCGCCCTTCACGAGGTCTTGCCCCGTTTCGAAATAGACCATCGGCACGCCATGCTTCGCGAGGCTGAAATGGTCGGAGCGGTAGTAAAAGCCCTTTTCCGGCGTCGGCTCGGGCGTCGCATGCCGGCCCTGCCGCTTCAGCGCGGCGTTCAGATAAGTGTCGAGCTCCGACTTGCCCGGCCCGATCACGATCACGTCCTTGGCCGGCCCGTACATGGCGAGCGCATCCATGTTCGCGCCGCCCACCGTCTTCGCCAGCGGATAGACCGGGTTCTCGCCATAATAGGCCGAGCCGAGCAGCCCCGATTCCTCGGCGGTGAGCGCGACGAACACCATCGATCGGCGCGCCGGCCCCGCCTTGGCATTGGCCTGCGCCAGCGCGACCAGCGCCGCGACACCATCGGCATTGTCGACCGCGCCGTTGCAGATGTCGTCGCCATTCACCGGCGTGCAGCGGCCCAAGTGATCCCAATGCGCCGACAGCAGCACATATTCGTCGGGCGCCTCGCGGCCGGGCAGGATGCCGACGACATTGTGCGACACTTGCTTGGCGATCGTGTTGTCGAAGCTGACCGACGCCTTCACACCCAGGTCAACGGGCTTGAAGCCCTTCACCTTCGCCGCGGCGGCGAGCGCGTCGAAGTCCTTGCCCGCGCTGGCGAACAGCTTGCGCGCAGCGTCGAGCTGGATCCAGCCATGCGCGGCGCTATCGCCCATATGCCCGTCGGCCGCATCGGCGACATGTTCGGCGCCGGTGTTGCTGGAGCGCACGACGTTCCAGCCGTATGCGGCAGGCTCGGTCTGGTGGACGATCAGGACCGCAGCGGCGCCCTGCCGCGCAGCCTCTTCATATTTGTACGTCCAGCGCCCGTAATAGGTCATCGCCCGGCCATTGAAGAGGCCCTTGGCCTCCGGCGTCTGCCAGTCGGGATCGTTGATGAGGACGACGACGGTTTTCCCCTTCACGTCCAGCCCGGCATAATCGTTCCAGCCCTTCTCCGGCGCGACGATGCCATAGCCGGCGAAGACGACGTCGCTGTTCGTCACATCGATATGCGGCGTGACGCGATAGGTGCCGACGACCATGTCCGGGCCGTAGGCGAAGCTGAGCGGCGTCTTGCCGCCGGTGATCGTCAGCGGCGTGACGTTCTTCGCGGTGATTTCGACCAGCGGCACGTCCTGCAGCCATTGGCCCTTGTTGCCCGGCTTCAGCCCCGCCTTGGCGAATTGCTGTTGCAGATAGGCGAGCGTCTTGGTCTCGCCCGCACTGCCGGGCGCGCGGCCTTCGAACGCATCGGAGGAGAGCGTCTTGGTGACCGCCTTCATCGTGTCGACGGAGATGTCGGGCGCGGTCTGGGCGATGGCCTGGGTCGCGACGGCAGCGAGCAGGGCGGGCAGGAAAAAGCGGCGCAAGGGAAGCTCCGGCAAGGTCAGCGTTGCTGCGCCTTGTGGCGTGGGGGGCGCGGCTTGTCCACGGGGGCGGACGGCGCATTCCTCCCCCGCTAGGGGGAGGGGGACCGTTCGGCGTCAGCCGAATGGTGGAGGGGGAGGTAGGCGGCGCACGCCGTGACCGAGGATGCCGCCGCCCTCCCCCTCCGTCACCGCTTCGCGGCGCCACCTCCCCCTGGCGGGGGAGGAATTGGGAAGCCTGCCCCAAACGAAAAAGGGCGGCCCCGCGGGACCGCCCTTTTCGTGCCTCTCGACCGACGCGGGAATTAATCCCGCGTCGTCGGACGGGGCTGTTGGCCCCACCGGCCGATCTCGCTGACGCTCGACTTAACGCGAGTAGAACTCGACGACCAAGTTCGGCTCCATCTTCACCGGATAGGGCACCTCATCCAGCGTCGGCACGCGGACGAAGGTCACCTTGGCGTTGCCGTCCGGCGCGACGTAATCGGGGATTTCACGCTCGGCGAGGTTCTGCGCCTCGAGCACCAGCGCCATTTCCTTGGCCTTGGTGCCCAGCGTGATCTCGTCGCCGACGAAGCAGCGACGCGACGCGACGTTGCACTTCACGCCGTTGACGCGGACGTGACCGTGGCTGACCAGCTGGCGCGCCGCGAAGATCGTCGGCGCATACTTGGCGCGATAGACGATCATGTCGAGACGCTGCTCGAGCAGGCCGATCAGGTTCTGGCTGGTGTCGCCCTTCATGCGGGCGGCTTCGTGGTAGCACGCACGGAACTGCTTTTCCGTGACGTCGCCGTAATAGCCCTTCAGCTTCTGCTTGGCGCGCAGCTGGATGCCGTAGTCCGACACCTTGCCCTTGCGGCGCTGGCCGTGCTGGCCCGGGCCGTATTCGCGCTTGTTGACCGGCGACTTCGGACGGCCCCAGATGTTCTCGCCGAGACGACGGTCGAGCTTGTGCTTGGCGCTATGGCGCTTCGACATGATACTTCCTTGGCAACTGTAACGACGTGATCCCAACCGCGACGAATCACGATCGGGGCTGATCCCGGTTTCGCGCTGCTGATCCCGAAGGAAGGCAGGCCCACCGCTTCACCGGGGTGCGGGGGCTGTTGCGAAGGCGAGCGCCTAGCCGAGGGGGGCGAGCGTGTCAATCGCGGGGGTGGAGCCGCAGGCGTCGATCAGCGATTGGGGATCGTGCCGCTGCGCGCATCGTTGGCGCGACGTGCGTCGCTGGCGGCACGACCGTTCGCTTCGTCGATCTGCGCCCATTGCGCCTTGGTGTGGCAGGTGCGCACGGGCAGGTACGACCCGATCGGCAGCTCGCGGCGGCAGATCGGCTTGTCCGCCGCGGGCGTCTGCGCCGGGTCTGGCGTTTGCGTCGCCGTGGCGATCAAGGCGAGGGCGATCAGGGACATGGGCAAAGCCTCCGGGCCAAAAGAGGCAGCAGTCATGACGCAATTCCGCCGCTCAGGGAAGCGCCGATGCTCGACAAGTCCCGCAGCCCCGCTACAGAAGCGCGCATGACGACGACCCTGCCCGGCCCCGATTGCACCACCATGACCGAGGTCCGCGCGGGCGTCGACCAGGTCGATCGCGAGCTGGTCACGCTGCTCGCCCGCCGTTTCGCCTATATGGACGCCGCCGCCCGCATTAAGCCCGCGCGCGGCGCGGTGCGTGACGAAGGCCGCAAGGCGCAGGTGATCGCCAATGCCCGTGCGGCGGCGGAGGCAGCGGGGCTGCCCGGCGACGTGATCGCGGATCTGTGGGAGCAGCTGGTCGAAGCCTCGATCGCCTATGAGCTGACGCAGTTCGACGCGCGGGCGGCGAACATGGACAAGATGAACACCTGAACGGAAACGTTCCGGTCCCATCGTTTCGGTTTTTTGCATCACTGACAAAGAGCGGGTCATGGCCGTTGTCGGCATATGGCACGGTGCGGCCCCTAGACTATGGCCTGGCGTGTAGGACAGCGGTAACAGCGCGGCCTAAGATCGTCATTTTATTACAGTGACTTGACCTGTGGCTTTGATGGCAGGGCGCGGCTTTCGATCCAACACGCGCGGCGCAGCGGGAGGAAGGACGGCGCCCCAATCTCCCCGTCACCCCGGACTTGGTCCGGGGTCCACTGGGCCGCTGGGGCAACATTCGAGCCTCCAGACTCCCCCCTCGCCGCGGAGTGGACCCCGGAACGAGTCCGGGGTGACGGGGAGATTGGGGCCACGCCCCATCCCGACCATCGGCCGTCGTTCCCGCGAACGCTGAAACCCAGATGGGCTGCCCTTCCGGCTCCATCCGCAACGTTAGCGTGTCTGGATTCCCGCCTTCCCGGGGATGACGAACCGAAGGGCGATAGGCCCGCCGCCCTACCGCTCGCTGCGTCGTTCCTTCGCTCCATCCAGCGCCGACAGCACGCCGCGCAGCGTGCGCACTTCCTGCGACGACCAGCCGGGCTTGGTGAGCAGCGTCCGTAGCGTCCGCCGCGTCGCGGGCACGCGGTCGGGCGGGAAGAAGAAGTTCGCCCGCTCCAGCATGTCGTCGAGCTGTGCGATCATCCCGTCCAGCTCGGTCTGCGGTGCCGGGGCGTCGATCTCGGTCAGCGACGGCTGGGCGAGGCTCACGCCCTTCGACCATTCGTAGGCGACTAGGATGACCGCCTGCGCAAGATTGAGGCTGCCGAATTCGGGGTTGATCGGCACAGTGATGATCGTGCGGGCGAGCGCCACGTCGTCCGTCTCCAGCCCCGACCGCTCCGGCCCGAAAAGGATGGCGGAGCGTTCGCCCGCGCCATGGATGGCTTTCGCGGCGACTTCGGGCGTCACCACCGGCTTGGTGATGCCGCGCTTCCTCACCGTGGTCGCATAGACGTGCGCGCAATCCGCGATCGCGTCCTGGACGGTGTCGTAGACGCGCGCGCGTTCCAGCACGAGGTCGGCGCCGCTCGCCGCCGGGCCCGCCTTGGGGTTGGGCCAGCCGTCGCGCGGGGCGACGAGGCGCATGTCGGTTAGCCCGAAATTGAGCATCGCGCGCGCGGCCTTGCCGATGTTCTCGCCAAGCTGCGGGCGGACCAGGACGATCGCGGGGAGATTGGTGTCGCTCATGCGCCGCGTCCTGCCTGTTCGACCGACCCGGCGAACTCCTCGAAATCGCGCGCCTCGCTGAAGTCGCGATAGACGCTGGCGAAGCGGATATAGGCGACCGAATCGAGGCCCTTCAGCCCCTCCATCACCAATTCGCCGATCCGCTTCGACGACACTTCGCTCTCGCCCAGCGTTTCCAGCTGGCGCTGGATGCCGCTGATCAGCTTTTCGATGCGCACGGGTTCGATCGGGCGCTTGCGCGTCGCGATCGCGATCGAGCGTTGCAGCTTCTCGCGCTCGAACGGCTCGCGGCGCGACCCGCCGTCGCCCGCGCTCTTCACGACCCACAGGTCGCGCAGCTGGATGCGCTCGAACGTCGTGAAACGCGCGGCGCACCCTTCGCACTGGCGCCGGCGCCGGATCGCCGCCCCGTCTTCCGTGGGGCGGCTGTCCTTTACCTGGCTGTCTTCATGACCGCAGAACGGGCAACGCATAAATGGTCGTACGCGTCCTCAGATCTTGTTGCGGCGGGCATAGGCGACGCCCGCGCCGACCAGCGCACCCAGCACCGGGCCGACGAACGGCACGGGGATCGCCACCACGGCGCCGATCGCACCGTATTTGGCCATCTTCTTGCCCAGGCCGGGCGTGTTCTTCACGGTGCTCTGCACCTCGTCGATCTTCGACATCTGTTATCCTTCGTAGATGGGGAAGCGCGCGCAGAGGTTGCGCACACGGTCCCGAACGTTCGCCTCGACGTCGGGGTCCCCGTGTTCGCCCTTCTTTGCAAGACCGTCGAGCACGTCGGCGACCATGTTGCCGATCTCGCGGAACTCCGCCGGGCCGAAGCCGCGCGTGGTGCCGGCGGGCGAGCCGACGCGGATGCCGCTGGTCTTCATCGGCGGCAGCGGATCGTTGGGGATGCCGTTCTTGTTGCAGGTGATGCCTGCACGCTCCAGCGCCTCGTCCGCGTCCTTGCCCGTGATGCCGAGCGGGCGCAGGTCAATGAGCGCGAGGTGCGTATCGGTGCCGCCCGCAATCACGTCGGCGCCGCGCTCCTTCAGCGTGGCGGCCAGCACCTTGGCGTTCTCGACCACCGCGGCGATGTAGCTCTTGTATTCGGGGCGCAGCGCCTCGCCGAACGCGACCGCCTTGGCGGCGATGACGTGCATCAGCGGGCCGCCCTGCAGGCCGGGGAAGACCGCCGAATTGATCTTCTTCGCAATGGCCTCATCGTCGGTCATGATCATGCCGCCGCGGGGGCCGCGCAGCGTCTTGTGCGTCGTGGTGGTGACGACATGCGCATGGCCGAACGGCGTCGGGTGCAGGCCGGCGGCGACGATGCCGGCGAAGTGCGCCATGTCGACCATGAAATACGCGCCGACCTTGTCCGCAATGGCGCGGAAGCGGGCGAAGTCGATGACGCGCGGATAGGCCGAGCCGCCCGCGATGATGAGTTTCGGCTGATGCTCGACCGCCAGGGCCTCGACCGCGTCATAGTCGATTAGGTGCGTGTCGGGATCGACGCCATATTGCACCGCGTTGAACCACTTGCCGCTCATCGCCGCCTTGGCGCCGTGCGTCAGGTGGCCGCCGGCGTCCAGGCTCATGCCCAGGATCGTCTCGCCCGGCTTGACCAGCGCCAGCATCACCGCACCGTTCGCCTGCGCGCCCGAATGCGGCTGCACGTTGACGAAGCCGCAGCCGAAGATCTGCTTGGCACGCTCGATCGCGAGGCTCTCGACCATGTCCGACGGCGCGCAGCCCTGGTAGTAGCGCTTGCCCGGATAGCCCTCGGCGTACTTGTTGGTGAAGACCGAGCCCTGCGCCTCGAGCACCGCCTTCGACACGATGTTTTCCGACGCGATCAGCTCGATCTGCGTCTGTTCGCGGGTGAGTTCGTGGGCCACGCCGCCGAACACGGCGGGATCGGCATCCGCCAACCCTTGCGTGAAGAAGCCGCTGGAGCGGATGTCACTGAGATCGTTCGGCTGGGTGCTCATGGGATCAATCCTTCTGCGACAGTTTGTCGACACGGGCCTGGTGACGGCCGCCCTCGAACGGAGCGGCGAGAAAGGCTTCGAGGCACGCCTTCGCAAGGTCCGGCCCGATCAGCCGGGCGCCCATCGCGATGACGTTGGCGTCGTTATGGTTGCGCGCGAGGGCGGCGGCGAGCGGTTCGGTGACCAGCGCGCAGCGGCACGCCGGGTTGCGGTTGACCGCGATCGAGATGCCAATCCCCGATCCGCACAACGCCACGCCGAACGCGGCCTCGCCGCGTGCGACCACGTCGGCCAGCTTGTAGCCGTAATCGGGATAATCGACGCGCGCGTCTGTCTCCGGACCCAGGTCGACCACCTCGTGACCCAGCGTGGCGGCGTGCTCCACCAGCAGCGCCTTCAGCGCGACGGCGGCGTGATCGGAGGCGAAGGCGATGCGCAAGGCGAAGCGGCGTCCCGGCTGTGATGAGGAAGCGATGCGCGGCGCCTTAGCGCCACCGTCACGCAAATGCCACAGCCGATGCGGGGAAAGGCGCCGGGACGCATGGGAGTGCGGGAACGCCCGCGCCGGTCGCGCGCTTGGACAACATGCATCAAGATCGCACCCCGAGCAGCCGCTGCGTCCGCCTGCGATCCCGCTGGCGATCCGATGCCTGAGCGCTACCCCGCCAGCGCCGAGGCGATCGGCGGCGATGCCGGCAGCCCGGGCATGACCGGCACCGTCGGCGAATCGGCGATGATCCTCGGCTATGCCGGCCTGCTGCCACAGATCGCCGCCGCCGCCACCTGCGCCTTCGACCAGACGACGCAAACGGGTGGCATGTTCGCCTTTGGCTATGCCGCGCTGATCCTCAGTTTCCTCGGCGGCATCTGGTGGGGTTTCGCGATGTGCGCCGGCGTGCGGCAGGGCGAGATCGCCTGTCTGGCGGTCGCACCCTCGATCGTCGCGGCCGGCCTGATCCTGCTGTCGGTTGGTGGCGTCATCTCGCTGGCGCTGGCGCTCGTCCTGTTGGGCGTAGCGGTGCTACTGACGCTGCTGGTCGACCGCCGGCTCACCGCACAGGGGATCACGCCCAGCGGCTGGATGGCGTTGCGCGTGCCGTTGTCGCTGGGCCTGGGCAGCCTCTCGATCATCATCGGCGCCCTGTGCGGGGTATTGGCGGCCTGACACCACAGGACAGCGCCTTACGATCGCTCCCTCCACGACCACCGTTGGTACTGAGCGTGTCGAAGCACACAGCGCCACCAAGCGCGGCGTCGCTCGGGGTAGCGCCCTTCGACAGGCTCAGGGCGAACGGTCGTGCGGCGGCAGTCGCTGGCATGGCTCGCTCGCTGCCTGCCCGCCCCAGGAGGAGGCGGCTCAACGAATACCCACGCAACCACCGTTCGTGCTGAGCCTGTCGAAGCACGGGCTTCACCAGGCGCGACGCCACGTGGAGCGATATTCAGGCGGCGGTCAGGCCGCCTTGCGCAGTTCCAGCCGGCCCCAGATCTCGACCAGTGCTTCCGTGAGTTCGCGCATCATCTCCGGCGTATGGCTCGGACCCGGCGTGAAGCGCAGGCGCTCGGTGCCGCGCGGCACGGTCGGATAATTGATCGGTTGGACGTAGACGCCATATTCCGCGAGCAGGATGTCGCTGATCCGCTTGGCCTTCACCGGGTCGCCGACCAGCACCGGCACGATATGCGTGTCGCCCAGCATCACCGGCAACCCCGCCTCGCTCAGCATCGTCTTCAGCAACGACGCCGACGCCTGCTGGCCTTCGCGCTCGACGCTGGACGCTTTCAGGTGCCGCACGCTCGCCAGCACGCCAGCGACCAGCACCGGCGACAGGCTGGTGGTGAAGATGAAGCCCGGTGCGTAAGAGCGGATCACGTCGATGATCGTCTGGTCCGCGGCGATATAGCCGCCCATCACGCCGAACGCCTTGCCCAGCGTGCCCTCGATGATCGTCAGCCGGTGCGCGACGCCTTCAGCCTCGGAAATGCCGCCGCCGCGCGCGCCGTACATGCCGACCGCATGCACTTCGTCGAGATAGGTCAGCGCGTTATATTTGTCGGCGAGGTCGCAGATCGCGGCGATCGGCGCGATGTCGGCTTCCATCGAATAGACGCTCTCGAACGCGATCAGCTTGGGCACCGCCGGGTCTTCGGCCGCCAGCAGCTCCTCGAGATGCGCGAGGTCGTTGTGGCGGAAGATCCGCTTCTCACAGCCGGCGTTGCGAATGCCAGCGATCATGGAGGCGTGGTTGAGTTCGTCAGAAAAGATCACGCAGCCGGGCAGGATCTTGGCGAGCGTCGACAGCGTCGCCTCGTTCGACACATAGCCGCTGGTGAACAGCAATGCGCCTTCCTTGCCGTGCAGGTCGGCGAGTTCATGCTCCAGATCGACGTGATAGTGCGTGTTGCCGCCGATGTTGCGCGTGCCGCCCGATCCGGCGCCGACGTCGTGCAGCGCCTCTTCCATCGCGGCGATCACGTCGGGATGCTGCCCCATCGCCAGATAGTCGTTCGAACACCAGACCGTGATCGGCTTGGGGCCGTTATGCCCCGCGAAACAGCGCGCATTGGGGAACATCCCCTTGTTGCGGAGGATGTCGATGAAGACGCGATAGCGTCCCTCGGCATGAAGGCGGTCGATCGCCTGGGTGAAAACGCGCGAATAGTCCACGCGCGTGTCCGTGCCGTCGCTGTTCATGGGATGCTCGTGTATCGCGCGGGCGGCGGTGTTGCCAGCGGATAAAACAGGTCAGGGTGATCGAAGGGTTGGGCATTTTGTCCAAGGGGTGGGCGGCGGCCCCGCCCAAAAATCCCCCGTCACCCGGACTAGTTCCAGGGTCCACCGGGCCACGGGGGGATGCTCCGCGCCTCCAGCCGCCCCCCTCGCCGCAGAGTGGACCCCGGAACGAGTCCGGGGTGACGGAGTGAATGGGGCTAGAGCGCCTCCACCACCCCAATCCCGTACCGCGCCAGCGCCGGTTCCAGCGCCCGCTCCGCCGCGCCCAGCCGCGTGAACACCGCGCGATGCACTGGCGCCTCCGCCGGCCAGTCCTGCCCGTCGGTCAGCGCCGCGATCCGCCGCGCGATTCCCGGCCCGCCATCGATGAAGCGCACCCCCGCCGGCGCCACCTCCGCCAGCTCCGGCTCGACCAGCGGGAAGTGCGTGCAGGCGTTGACGATCACATCGATCCGCTCGCCCCCCGGCTGCTCGATCAGCCCGGCGAGCGCCGCCGCGAACCGCTCAGGCGCCGGCACCCGCCCGGCCAGTTTTTCCTCCGCCAGCTCGACCAGCGCCGCCGATCCATGGCGCAACACCGTGCAATCGCCGGCAAAGCGCGCCGCGAGGTCGTCGACATAGGCCTGCCGCACCGTCGCCTGCGTCCCGAGCACGCCGATGACACGCGTGACGCTCATGGCGGCCGCTGGCTTGATCGCCGGCACCGTTCCGACCACGGGCACGTCGAGCGCCGCGCGCACCACCGGCAGCGCGATCGTCGAGGCGGTGTTGCACGCGATCACCACCAGCCGCGGGCGATAGCGTTCGACCAGCCGCCCGAGCAGCGCCGGCACCCGCGCCGCAATCTCGGCCTCGCTTTTCGTACCATAAGGAAACCCAGCCGAATCGGCCGCATAGACGATCGGCGCGAACGGCAGCAGCGCTTGCGTCGGTGCGACCACCGACAGGCCGCCGACACCGGAGTCGAAGAACAGGATCGAACGCATATCCATCGACCGCGTGCATAGCCGCCGCGCCGTCCGCCGCAAGTCCGCCCCCCTTGGCCAAGCCGGTCCGATGCCGCTATGGTGGGGCCAGGCACGAAGGGGCACACTTGCATACAGAAATCCTCTGGATGGCACCGACCGCGGCGCTGGTGCTCGGCTATCTGCTGGGCTCGATCCCGTTCGGGGTGATCCTGACGCGGCTCGGCGGCGCGGGCGACCTGCGCACGATCGGATCGGGCAATATCGGCGCGACCAACGTGCTGCGCACGGGGCGCAAGGGCCTCGCCGCGGCGACGCTGCTGCTCGACCTGCTGAAGGGCGCCGCCGCCGTCTGGCTCGTCAGCTGGCTGTTCCCGGGCGAACAGATGGTCGCCGCGGCCGCCGCGTTCGTCGGCCATTGCTATCCGGTCTGGCTGCGCTTCCGTGGTGGCAAGGGCGTCGCGACGCTGATGGGGATCGTACTGGCGCTGCACTGGCCGATGGGGCTGGTCTATGCCGTCGTCTGGCTGGGGCTACTCGCCACAGTGCGCATCTCGTCGGTCGCGGGCATGGCCGCGGCGGTCAGCGCGCCGGTCAGCGGCGCGATCTTCGGCCGGTTCGATCTCGTCATGCTGCTGCTCGCGCTCGCCGCGATCGTGCTGTGGAAGCATCGCGAGAATATCGAGCGGATCGCCAACGGCACCGAACCGCGCATCGGCGGCGGCAAGCGCGCCGCGGCGGACGGCCCGCAGGACGACTGAGCGTGGCCGAGCGCGATCTCGCGCGCCTTCGCCTGATCCGGACCGCGGGGGTCGGCCCCGTCACCTATCGCCAGTTGATCGCCCGCTTCGGCACGCCCGAAGCCGCGCTCGACATGCTGCCGACACTCGCCCGGCGCGGCGGCGGCAACGCGCCGCGGGTCGCCGACGCGGGACTGGTCGAGCGGGAGCTGGCGACGACGGCCAGACTCGGCGCGCGCTACGTCTTCCTCGACGATGCCGACTATCCGCCGCTGCTCGCCGAGATCGACACCGCGCCGCCCGCGCTGATCGTCCGCGGCGACCTAACCTTGGCCAGCCGCCTGTGCGTCGCGATCGTGGGCGCGCGCAACGCCTCGGCCGCCGCCTGCCGCTTCGCCCGCAGCCTCGCGCACGATCTTGCCGCCGAAGGGGCGACGGTCGTCTCAGGCTTGGCGCGCGGCATCGACACCGCCGCACACGTCGGCGCGCTGCCGAACACGATCGGCGTCATCGCCAGCGGTATCGACGTCACCTTCCCTCCCGAAAACCGGGACTTACAGGAAGAGGTCGCGGCCCGGGCGCTGCTGGTCGCCGAACAGCCGCCCGGCACGCAGCCGCTCGCGCGCAACTTCCCCTCGCGCAACCGCATCATCGCCGGCCTGTCGCTCGGCACCGTGGTGGTGGAGGCCGCGCCCCGCTCGGGCTCGCTCATCACCGCGCGGCTGGCGGGCGAGGCGGGACGCGAGGTCATGGCCGTCCCCGGCAGCCCGCTCGATCCGCGCGCGCAAGGCTGCAACCTGCTGATTCGCGACGGCGCCACGCTGATCCAGACCGCCGCCGACGTCCTCGAACAATTGCGCCCGATCGACCCGCGCAGCGTCCGCGCGCCCTCCTCCAGCTATGGCGGCCCACCCCCCGCAGACGCCGACGACACCGACCGCCGCCGCGTAACGGCGTTGTTAGGCCCGGTCCCAGTGACGGTCGACGAGCTGATCCGCCAAAGCGGCATCGCCCCCGCGATCCTCCAGACCGTATTGCTCGAACTGGAACTCGCCGGCCGGCTGGAACGCCATGCCGGCGGCCGCGTCAGCCTGTCGCTCTAGCCGGCCGCCCGTGCCGCCCAGCGGCCGACGACGATGCTGATGATCGGGCTCACCACCACCAGCACCACCAGTGCCGCGACCCAGGTCACCATGCCAGCGGCGAAGGCGCAGACGCCGATCATCACGGGGATCCAGCTGCGGTGCAGCAGCGGCGTGATCTCATGCGCCCCGATGTCGTCGTCGAGCAGTTCCGGCGAACGCGCGATGACCTGGATCAGATGGCGGTTGAGCAGCCCCAGCAGGATCAGCCAGCCGGTGTAGAACCCGATGCCGACGCGCAGATTGACATATTCGCTGATAATTGCGGTCGGGAACGGCATGAAGGCGACGCCGAGCAGCAGCATTAGGTTCGCTATTACCAGTCGCGGCGTCGCGACACGGAGCAACCCCATCACGTCGTGATGGATGATCCAGAAGCGGCCAAGCACCAGAAAGCTGACGAGGAAGCCCACATAATTGGGCAGCAGCGCCCACAGCGCCTGTCCCAGTTCCGGTCCGGTCGCATGATGCAGCGCGGGCAGCTTCACCTCGACCACCAGCAGCGTCATCGCGATCGCGAAGATCGCGTCCGAAAAGAAGGTCATCCGTTCGAGCTGCACGCGCGCCCGGTGCGCGCGGCGATGGTCGACGCCTGCGCTGCTCATGCCCACGCCTTGTCCTCGACGCCCGTCGATCCCCACATCGGTGTCATCCCCCTGTTGACAGTCGCCCCGGCGGCTTTCCACCCTCGCGCGTACACGTAAGGACCGTAATCGCCGCCATGCAGCTCGTCATCGTCGAATCGCCCGCCAAAGCGAAGACCATCGAAAAATACCTCGGCTCGGATTACCGGGTACTCGCCTCCTACGGCCACGTCCGCGACCTGCCGGCGAAGGACGGGTCGGTGAATCCCGACGAGGGCTTCGCGATGGAGTGGGAGAATTACGCGGACAAGACGAAGCAGCTCAAAGCCATCGCCGATCTGTCGAAGACCGCCGACCGCCTGATCCTGGCGACCGACCCCGATCGCGAGGGCGAGGCGATCAGCTGGCACGTGCAGGAGGTACTGAGGGGTCGCAAGGCGCTGCCCAAGGACGTCCAGCGCGTCACCTTCAACGCGATCACCAAGGCGGCGGTGACGACCGCAATGGCGAACCCGCGCGAGCTCGATACCGATTTGATCGACGCCTATCGCGCCCGCCGCGCGCTCGACTATCTGGTCGGCTTCACTTTGTCGCCGGTGCTGTGGCGCAAGCTGCCCGGCGCCAAATCGGCGGGCCGCGTCCAGTCGGTCGCGCTGCGCCTGATCGTCGATCGCGAGCGCGAGATCGAGGCGTTCCGCGCGCAGGAATATTGGTCGGTCACCGCGAGCATGGAGCAGGACGGCACGCCCTTCACCGCGCGCCTCGTGCAGTGGGACGGCAAGAAGCTCGACCGCCTGTCGATCGGCAATGAGGGCGACGCGCAAAAGGCCAAGGCCGCGGTCGAGGCGGGCCGCTTCTCGGTTCAGTCGGTCGAGACCAAGCCGGCGACGCGCAACCCGCCGCCGCCCTTCACCACCTCGACGTTGCAGCAGGAGGCGGCGCGCAAGCTCGGCTTCTCGGCAGACCATACGATGCGGATCGCGCAGGGCCTGTATGAGGATGGCGCGATCACCTACATGCGGACCGACGGCGTGCAGATGGACGGCAGTGCGATTTCGGCCGCGCGCAAGGCGATCGCCGAGCGGTACGACGGTGGCTACGTCCCCGATTCGCCGCGCCAGTACCAGACCAAGGCGAAGAACGCGCAGGAAGCGCACGAGGCTATCCGCCCGACCGATTTCGGCAAGGACCGCGTCGGCGGCGGCGACCATGCGCGCCTGTACGACCTCATTTGGAAGCGCGCGCTCGCCAGCCAGATGGCCTCGGCGCGCATGGAGCGCACCACGGTCGAGATGGCGGACGGCACGGGGCGCAACGTGCTGCGCGCGACCGGCCAGGTCGTGCTCTTCCCCGGCTTCCTCGCGCTGTACGAGGAAGGGCAGGACGACAGCCAGGACGAGGAAGCGCGCCGCCTGCCGCGCCTGCGCGACGGCGATGCGCCGGCGAAGAAAGACGTGCTCGCCGAACAGCATTTCACCCAACCGCCGCCGCGCTTCTCCGAAGCCTCACTGGTCAAGCGGATGGAAGAGCTCGGCATCGGCCGCCCGTCGACCTACGCCTCGATCATCAAGACGCTGAAAGACCGCAATTACGTCCGCGTCGAGAAGAACCGCTTCTTCGCTGAAGAGAGCGGCCGACTCGTCACCGCGTTCCTCGAGCGCTTCTTCGAAAAGTACGTCGGCTTCGATTACACCGCCGAGCTGGAGGAAGAGCTGGACGACGTGTCCGGCGGCCGCGCACAATGGCAGGCGGTGCTGGAGGCGTTCTGGCGCGACTTCAAGCCGCGCACCAGCGAGGTGATGGAACAGCAGCCCTCCGCCATCACCGCGGAGCTCGACCAGTTCCTCGCGCCCTATCTGTTCCCCGACAAGGCGGACGGCAGCGACCCTCGCCTGTGCCCGAAGTGCGAGGCGGGCAAGCTCGCGCTGCGTGGCGGCCGGTTCGGCGCGTTCATCGCCTGCTCCAATTACCCGGAGTGCAAATACACCCGCCGCTTCGCGCAGGCCGGCGCCGAGGCGGGCGAGGACAGCGGGCCTGAGGGCCTGGGCAAGGACCCGGTCACGGGGCTGGAGGTCGAGCGCAAATCGGGGCGGTTCGGGCCGTACATCCAGCTCGGCGAAGGCAAGGACGCCAAGCGCGCCTCGATCCCCAAGGATCTGCCTGGCGAGCTCGACCTGGAATGGGCGCTGAAGCTCTTGAGCCTGCCGCGTACGATCGGCAACCACCCGGAGACGGGCGAGCCGATCACCGCCTCGATCGGCCGCTACGGCCCCTATCTGGCGCACAGCGGCAAATACGCACGCCTGCAATCGACCGCCGACGTGTTCGAAACGGGGATGAACGCCGCGGTGGTGAAGCTCGCCGAGGCGGCCGCCGGCGGTGGCCGTCCCGCGCGCGGCGCCGCGCGGGCGCCACTCAAGGAGCTCGGCAAGCATCCGCGCACAGAGGCGGAGATCAAGCTGATGGAAGGGCGCTACGGCCCCTATGTCACCGACGGCGAGACGAACGCGACGCTGCCCAAGTCGATCACGCCCGAGGCGCTGACGCTGGAGGAGGCGGCGTCGCTGATCGATGCCCGCGCGGCGGCGGCACCGGCGAAAAAGAAGAAGGCGCCGGCCAAAAAGGCCGCGGCGAAGAAGCCGGCGGCGAAGGATGCAGCCGCCAAGAAACCGGCCGCGAAAAAGGCGCCGGCGAAGAAGAAGGCGGACTGATCCACACGTTCGTCATTCCCGCGCAGGCGGGAATCTAGACGCGCTACCGTCGCGCTTCTTGCCGCAAGGTCAGAGGGTCTGGATTCCCGCCTGCGCGGGAATGACGGCAGTGGGGATAGGGCGCCGCTCCTCCCATCGTCATCCCGGCGAACGCCGGGATCCACGGTGGCGGGGCGGCTGTGGTTCGCGAACCATCGGCGGCGGCGTGTCCATGGATTCCGGCCTGCGCCGGGATGACGAACACGAAGCCGTGTCGAACCGCCTACGCCGCCCGGCGCTGCGTCATCATCAGCCAGGCGCGCGCCTGGCGCTGCGCTTCGGCGATCTCGCGCGCGGTCATGTCCTCGGCCACGTCGGCGCGGGCATCCACCGCGTCCTCAAGGCCCGCGACGGCGGCGAGATTGAACCATTTGTGCGCCTCGATCAGATCGATCCCCGCCCCCGCGGTCCCGGTCTGATAGCACACGCCGAGGTCGAACAGCGCCTCGGGCCGGCCGCGCATCGCGTCGGCGATGCGGCTTTCTAAAAGAAACTGCGCACTCTTGAGACTGTTTGCCATGGATCGCCCCTATTTTTCATGGGGCCACCATGGCGCGCCGACCGCTACGAAATGGTTAACGCGAAAAACACCATGTCCGTCAGGGCGTTGCCTCGACCGCCACGTTGTCGATCAGCCGCGTCGTTCCCATCCGCGCAGCCGCAAGCAGCCGCCGCGGCCGGTCCGCCGCCGGCGATTCGGCCAGCGTTTCGGCATCGGCCAGCGCGACATAATCCACCTCGAACCCCGCCGCGACCAGTGCGCCGCGCGCCTCCGCCAGCGCGCCTTCGGGATCGTCGCCGCGCGCGATGCTGCGCGCCGCGACGCCCAGCGCGCGCGGCAGAGCGATGGCCTTCGCCCGCTGTTCCTCGTCGAGGTAGATGTTGCGCGACGACAGCGCGAGGCCGTCATCGTCGCGCTGCGTCGGCACGCCGACGATCTCGATGGCCATGTCGAGGTCCGCGACGAAGCGGCGGATCACGGCGAGCTGCTGGAAATCCTTCTCGCCGAAATAGGCGATGTCGGCGCGCGTCTGGTTGAACAGCTTGGTGACGACGGTCGCAACGCCATCGAAATGCCCCGGCCGCGCCGCGCCATCCAGCCCGTCGCTGACGCCGGAAACGCTGACGTTGGTCGCAAAGCCTTTGGGGTACATCACCTCGACCGGTGGCGCCCACAGCAGGTCGCAGCCATGGTCGGCGAGCAGGCGCGCGTCCGCCGCCTCGCGCCGGGGATAGCGGGCGAGGTCTTCGTTCGGGCCGAATTGCTTGGGGTTGACGAAGATCGATGCGATCACCTTCGTGCCCGGGCGCCGCGCCGCCTCGATCAGCGCCATATGACCCGCGTGCAGCGCGCCCATCGTCGGCACCAGCGCGATGGTCGCCCCTTCGGCGCGGAATGCGGCGACCGCGTCGCGCAAGCCGGCCAGGTCTCGAACTGTCTGCACCGTTTACCCCCTCGAACAATGAGCGCGCGGCTTCTATGAAGAGGGCAGCAACCGGGCAACCCGGAAGAACGCATTAAGGAACGAGCCGTGCCCGCAGGGCCACATGTCCCCTCCCCCCACGTCATCGTCTTCGCCAATGAAAAGGGCGGCACCGGCAAGTCGACGACGGCGGTTCACGTCGCCATCGCGCTCGCCGCGAAGGGCGCGAAGGTCGCCTGTTTCGACCTCGATCACCGCCAGCGCACCGTCGGCCGCTACCTCGACAACCGCGCCGCCACGATGCAGCGCAAGGGCAGCGCGCTGCCCATGCCCGTCCACGACACGCATGACGGCACGAACGAGGACGTATTCGAGGAAAAGTGGCATCGCCTGTCCGAAGGCGCTGACTTCCTGATCGTCGACACACCCGGTCGCGACGATTATTTCGCGCGCACCGCGGCGGCGCTGTCCAACACGCTCGTCACGCCGATGAACGACAGCTTCGTCGACTTCGACCTGATCGGCCAGGTCGATCCCGAGACGTTCAACGTCACCAAGCCCAGCTTCTATTCGGAGCTGATCTGGGACGCGCGCAAGCAGCGTGCCCGCGCCGATGGGACGCAGATCGACTGGGTCGTGCTGCGCAACCGCCTGCAGCATATCGAGGCGCGCAATATGCGCCGCGTGTCGGATGCGCTGACCCAGCTGTCGAAGCGCGTCGGCTTCCGCATCATTCCGGGCCTCGGCGAACGCGTGATCTATCGCGAGCTGTTCCCGACCGGGCTCACCATGATCGATGCCAAGGAATTCGGCGCGATGGGCCTGGGCCATGTCGCGTCGCGGCAGGAATTGCGCGAGATGATGGCGGCGCTGCAATTGCCCGAACCCGCCCAGCCCTCCGACTCCCAGCCGTCCGGGTCGCAGCCGGCCGAATCGCAGGCCGCCGAGCCGACCCCCGATATCGCCGCATGAAATGGCTGATCGTCATCGGGCTGATCTGGCTCGCATGGCACTATCTGGGCCGAAAGCCGAAGCGCACCGCGGTCGGCCCGCAGCAGCGCGCGCGCCGCATCCTGGGCGTCGCGGCAGAGGCGGACGAGGCGGAGATCCGCGCCGCGCATCGCCGCCTGCTCGCCGAATTCCACCCCGATCGCGGCGGATCGGAATCGGCGACGCGTGAGATCAATGCGGCGCGTGATTTGCTGATCGAGGGCCTGCGCCGCCCCGCATGAGCCATGTCCTCTCGCCCGCGATCCTGCGGGAATATGACATTCGCGGCACCGTGGGGCGCAATCTCGCCCCCGCCGACGCGACCGCGATCGGCCGCAGCTTCGCCACGCGCATCCGCGCCGCGGGCGGCACGCGCGTCGCCGTAGGGCGCGACGGGCGCCTCTCCTCGCCCGACCTCGAAACCGCGTTGGTCGCCGGCCTCGTGGCAGGGGGCGTCGACGTCGTCCGCATCGGCCTCGGCCCCACGCCGATGCTGTATTTCGCCGAGGCGACGCTGGGCGTCGACGCCGGCATCCATGTGACGGGCAGCCACAATCCGCGCGACGACAACGGCTTCAAGATGGTGCTCGGCCACCGCTCCTTCTACGGCGCCGATGTGGTCGATCTCGCCCGCCTTGCCGCCACCGGCGCATGGAGCGAGGGCACCGGCAGCGTCACCCACCACGACGTCCTGCCCGCTTATGTCGCACGACTGCTCGCGGGCTATGTCGGCGGTGCGTTCCGCATCGGCTGGGATTGCGGCAACGGCGCCGCCGGTCCCGCGGTGGAGCGGCTCGTCGCGCAGCTGCCCGGCGAGCATCACCTGCTCCACACCATCGTCGACGGCCGCTTCCCCAACCATCACCCCGACCCGACCGAGGAAGCCAATCTCGCCGACCTCAAGGTGCTGGTGCGGGAGAAGGGCCTTGACTTCGGCATCGCCTTCGACGGCGACGGCGACCGGATCGGCGCGGTCGATGGCAAGGGCCGCGTGCTGTGGGGCGACCAGCTGCTCGGCCTGCTGATCGAGCCCGTCCTTGCCGCCTGTCCCGGCGCTACCGTGGTCGCCGACGTCAAATCCTCGGCTTACGTCTTCGATCGTATTGCGGACCTGGGCGGCACCGCGGTGATGGGCGCGACCGGCCACAGCCCGATGAAGGAAGCGATGCTCGCCCACACCGCGCCGATCGCGGGCGAATTGTCGGGCCACATCTTCTTCGGGCACGACTGGTACGGTTTCGACGACGCGCTGTACGCCGCGGTGCAGCTGATCGGCGCGGTCCATCGCTCGGGGCAGTCGCTCACCGCCTTGCGCGACGCGATGCCGCCATTCGTCAGCACGCCAGACCTGCGCTTCGCGATCGATCCGGCGCGCAAGACCGGGGTGATCGATGCGGTGCGTGCGCGGGTCGAGGCGACCGGCACGCCCGTCGTGGCGATCGACGGCGTCCGCGTCACGACGCCCGTAGGCTGGTGGCTGCTGCGCGCCTCGAACACGCAGGACATGCTGACGCTGCGCGCCGAAGCCCGCTGCCAGGCGGACCTCGACGCCCTGCTCGCCGAGGTCGATGCGCACCTGACGGCCTGCGGCATCGCCCGCGATTGACAGACATGCCGTGCCCGATAGGGTCGGTGTCATGTCTGGGTCCTACAGTGCCGAACGCGCCGTCGACAGCTTCCGCTCGAGCACCAATCGCTGGCTGCTCGGCAGCTTCACCGGCTGGCTGACGATCCTCAGCTGCGCGATCGGCGTGGGCCTCGTCATCATCGCGGTCCGCTGGTTGCAGAACATGTCCGCCGCCTATGAAATCACCGACCAGCGGCTGATCGTGAAGCGCGGCCTGATCATGAAATCGATCGACGAGATCGAACTCTACCGCATCAAGGACGTGCGCGTCGATTTCTCTGTCATCAACCAGATCGCGGATATCGGCACGATCACCATCACCTCGTCGGACCGTACGACGCAGAATATGCAGTTCGTCCTGCGCGACATCCCCGCCGCCCGCGAACGCCGCGAGGGCATCCGCAAACTCGTCGACCGCGCCCGGCGGCAGCGCGGTGTGCGCGAGTTGGACATCGACGAAGACGACTATCGCTGATCTGCAACGGAGTGGGTTGCCACCGGCCGCCCCACCCACACCGTCACCCCGGACTTGGTCAGGGGTCCACTCAGCGGCGAGGGGGGGGTGGCTTGAGCCTCTTGCCATCCCCTTGCGGCCCGGTGGACCCCGGACCAAGTCCAGGGTGACGGGTGGAGAGACGAACCGTCGCGTGCTCCCCACCCACCTCACACCCTCGTCAACGCCAACAACGAAAGTCCTCCCCCGCCAGGGGGAGGTGGCGCGCCGAAGGCGTGACGGAGGGGGCGGACAGGAATGGCTTCTGCAAATTAAGCCCCGCTGACCGCCCAATCACCAAATGCTGGCGGAATCCGTCCACTTCCCCCATCTACCCAGCAATGCGTCCCCAGCCCCAGATCGTCCGCGTCATCGACCTCGAAACCACCGGCAGCGCGCCGCCTGCGCATGGCGTGTGCGAAATCGGCTGGCAGGACGTCGCACTCGGCGCCGATGGCCGCTGGGAGCTGCAGGGCGAGGGAGGGTCGATTTTAGTCAATCCCGGCCGCGCCATCCCGCCGATCACGCAGGCGATTCACCACATCCTCGACGAGGATGTCGCCGATGCGCCCTGGTGGCACGACGTCGCACGCCGCGTGCTCGACCCCTATCCGCGCCGCGTCGCGCTCGCCGCGCATCGGGCGGACTTCGAACAGCAATTCTGCACGCCCAGCCTGACCCATGGGCAGGAGTGGATCTGCACCTGGAAATGCGCGCTGCGCCTGTGGCCGGACAGTCCCAGTTTTTCTAATCAGGTGCTGCGCTATTATCGCCGCCCCGAGGGGCTCGATCAGCAGCGCGGCCTGCCCGTTCATCGCGCCTTCCCCGACGCCTATGTCACCGCGCACCACCTGCGCGACCAGTTGAACGAGGCGGGCCTCGCGCAATGCCTCGACTGGTCGCGCACGCCGGGGTTGATCCCGCGCGTCCGCTACGGCCCCTATCGCGGCAAGGCGTGGAGCGAGCTCGACCACGAAAGCCTGATGGCCTTCCTGACCGATCGCGATCCCGACATCCGCTTCACCGCCAATGCCGAAATGGATCGCCGCAGCGGTGGCGGCGCCGTGGGACGCGCCAGCGCGCAGGACCTCTTGCTATAGTATAATCTCACCCCTCTGGAATGGTTCGTAACGCTGGCGTAAGGCAGCGCCCGTGATCACCACCATCCGCAACCGTTTCGTCGTCAGGGAAGGCCGCTTCGGCCGCGTGCTGATCGCCTTCATGGTGATGGGTTTCGCCGCGCTGATCGTGGCGGGCATCGCCGCCGGCCTCGCCACCGCGCGCGGCGAACAGCACACCGAAACGGTCGGCCATACCTATGAGGTGGAACTGGCGATCGGCACCGCACGGCGCCTGATCGAACAGAGCGAAGCCTCGCGTCGCGGCTATCTGCTGACCAGCGACGTGCGCTATCGCGACGCCTACCGGGAATGGGGCGCGGCGCTGGCGCCTGCGCTCGCCCGGCTGGAATCGCTGACCCACGACAATCCGCGTCAGGTCACGAGCTTCACGCTGCTGCAACGCGAGGTCGCTGCCCTGCTCGACCAGCGCAGTCGCACGATCGCGCTGGTCGATGCCGGTCGCCGCGCGGACGCGGTGACCGCATTCGAACAGGAAACCAGCATCCGGCGGCTGACGATGATCCGCACGCTGTTCGAACGGATGAGCGGCGAAGAACGCCGGTTGCTCGAGCTGCGCAACGCCGCGCAGCGCGCCAGCGTCCGCCTGTTCTACGGCATCCTTGCCACCGCTGCGGTGATCCTCGCGTTCGTCGTACTCGCCTCGCTGCTCACCGTACTGCGCTACACGCGCGACCTTGCCGCCTCGCGCGATTCGCTGCGCTCGTTCAACGAGCGGCTCGAAGAGACGGTGACCGAGCGCACCGCCGACCTCAGCCGTGCGAACGAGGAAATCCAGCGCTTCGCCTATATCGTCAGCCACGACCTGCGTTCGCCGCTGGTCAACGTGATGGGCTTCACCGCCGAACTCGCCGCGGTCATTCCGCCGCTCACCACATTGGTCGAGCGGGCGGAGGCGCAATGCCCCGACATCGTTACTGAGGATGCGCGGCTGGCAGTGCGCGAGGACCTGCCCGAAGCGATCGGCTTCATCCGCACCTCGACGCAGAAGATGGACCGGCTGATCAATGCCATCCTGAAGCTGTCGCGCGAAGGCCGCCGCGTCATCACCCCCGAAGCGATCGACCTCGCCGCCGTGGTCGACACGATCGAAGGGTCGATCCGCCACGTCCTCGACGATCGCGGCGTCACGCTCACCGTCATCCGCCCGATGCCGCGCGTGGTGACCGACCGCGTCGCGATCGAACAGATCCTGTCGAACCTGATCGAGAATGCGAGCAAATACCTTCAGCCCGGTCGCCCCGGTGCGATCAGCGTATCGGCGGAGCAGCGCCGCGATCGCGTGATCGTGTCGGTCGCCGACAATGGCCGCGGCATCGATGCCCGCGATCACCAGCGCATCTTCGATCTGTTCCGCCGATCGGGCCAGCAGGACCAGCCAGGCGAGGGGATCGGGCTGGCGCATGTGCGCGCGCTGGCCTATCGCCTCGGCGGCACGATCGACGTCGACAGCGCGCTGGGCGAAGGATC
The DNA here is from genome assembly GCF_001638925.1 of Sphingomonas sp. NIC1. NCBI lineage: Bacteria > Pseudomonadati > Pseudomonadota > Alphaproteobacteria > Sphingomonadales > Sphingomonadaceae > Sphingomonas > Sphingomonas sp. NIC1. Next base: position 1,772,761 of record NZ_CP015521.1, on the reverse strand, counting down.
GACCTTCCGCCTCAACCTTCCCGCCACCTTTTCCAGTCAGGACATTGCGTCATGAACGCCCATCAATCCGTCGGCATCGTCATGATCGAGGATGACGAAGGCCACGCGCGCCTGATCGAAAAGAACATTCGCCGCGCCGGCATCAACAACGACATCAAGCATTTCACCGACGGCAACCAGGCGCTGCACTTCCTGTTCGAAGCGCCCGACGGCCCCGCCAGGAACGGCCCGGCGCTGGTGCTGCTCGACCTCAACCTGCCCGATATGAGTGGCACCGACATCCTCGCCCGTATCAAGGCAGAGGACAGCCCCCTGAAGCGCACCCCCGTCGTCGTGCTGACCACGACCGACGACAAGGTCGAGATCCAGCGCTGCTACGATCTGGGCTGCAACGTCTACATCACCAAGCCGGTGAATTACGAAAGCTTCGCGCAGGCGATCCGCCAGCTCGGCCTGTTCCTGTCGGTGATCCAGGTCCCCGAGGTCGAGGAACACTGATCCTGACCCAGGTTCCGCCCAGCGCGCCCGCCAGCGTCCTGTATATCGACGACGACGCCGGTCTGCGCCGGCTCGCGGCGCGCACGCTCGAACGGCGCGGCTATAGCGTGACGGTCGCCGACAGCGGCGCGGAGGGCGTGATGCTGGCGGCGGGTCAGCCGTTCGATCTCGTCGCGGTCGACCATTATATGCCGGAAATGGACGGGCTGGAGACGCTCGAGCAGCTGAAGGCGCTGCCCGAGCCGCCACCGGTGGTCTATGTCACCGGATCGGACGAGGGCCGGATCGCGATCGCCGCGTTGAAGGCGGGTGCCGCAGACTATGTCGTCAAGACGGTGGGCGAGGACTTCTTCGACCTCCTCACCGCCAGCTTCGAACAGGTCCTGGAGCGCAGCCGCCTGACGCGCGAAAAGGCGCGCGCCGAAGAGGATCTGCGCGCCAGCAACGCGCGGCTCGAAACCTTGCTGTCCGAGGTGAACCACCGCGTCGCCAATTCGCTGCAGCTCGTGTCGGCGATGGTGCGGTTGCAAGCAGGTGCGCTCAGCGACCCCGCCGCGCGCGCCGCGCTGGACGATACGCAGCGCCGCATCGGCGCGATCGCGCAGGTCCACCGCCGGCTGTATTCGGCGAACGACGTCGAAAGCGTCGACATGCACGATTATCTGAAGTCGCTGATCGACGAACTCAACGAAACGCTGTCGTGCGACGATGGCGCGAATACGCTGCACCTCGTCGCCGAATCGATCCGCCTGCCGACCGACAAGGCGGTGTCGCTCGGCGTGATCGTCACCGAACTCGTCACCAACGCGTGCAAATACGCCTATCCGGACGGCGTCGGCGGCGAGATTCGCGTGCTGCTGCGCCGCGACGGCGACGACATCTTCCTGCTCGCGGTCGAAGACGACGGCTGCGGCATGCCCGCCGAGGCGACGCCCAAGGGCACCGGCCTCGGCACCAAGCTGATCCGCGCCATGGCGCAAAGCCTGCATTCCGCGGTGGAATACGAACCCCGCACACCGGGCGTCAGGGCAACGCTACGCGCGGCGATGGCATAAGCGCGGCGCCTGCCCCATCCACCACGTCACCCCGGACCCCGTCCGGGGTGACGCTGAGTCAGAGGCGATAGTCCCACCTCAATCCACCGCCTCGACGAACCGCCGCGTTCCCTCCAGCGCCGCGCCGAACACGACGTGGCTCGCCAGCCCGTACGCATGGATCGCCGGCGGCGTATCGGTGGCCGACGGTCCCCAGCCGAACGCGGGCACCGCCACATCGTCCAGCAGCGTCGCGACGCCGACACCGAACGCCGTGCCGAATCCCGCCGTCGTTTCCGGCCACACCCGCGCCGCCAGCGCATAGCCCGCGCCCAGCGCCGCGCCGGTCACGTAATGCACCAGCACCCCCGCGCTCTCGCGCCGCTTCTGCGTCACTGGCTCGCCCGTCACCACCTCGCTAACGCTGTCCGCCGCCTTCACCGTCGCGGGATCGTCGTTGCTGCCGCCCATGTCGACCACCGCGGCGACGCCCTTCTGGAACAGGTCCATCGCCAGGCTGGCGACGATCCCCCCGGCAACGCCGGCGAGCAGGGTCTTGGGCAGGCTGTTGGCAAGTGACGACACACGCATTCTCCCGGTCAGATGCAGCGCCCAACGCCGCATGCGACCGAGAGGTTCGTGGGCACGACGACATATCGCCGCCTATCCGCCCACCGTTCGCCCTGAGCCTGTCGCAGGGCGCGTCACCACACCCGCACCGCACGTGGATGGCCGTGCTTCGACAGGCTCAGCACGAAAGGATCGATAGACGCGTCGCCCCTCAGGGCTTGCGGAACTTCATCACGAACTGGTCGGTCTTGCCCCGGATCGCCGGGTCGAAGACGTTCTTCGTGTGATCGTCGGCTGGGTTGGCGAGCACGTTGCTCGACCCGACATAGCGGAAGCCCGTCGATTCGATCTGCTGGCGCACCACCGCGGGATCGATGCGGTGCCGCGTCGCGGTGCCCGACAGGCCAGTGCCGGGCGCATCGGCATGGTCGATGACGACATAGGTGCCGCCCTTCTTCAGCAGCTTGAACACCGCCGCGTCGAACGCGCGCAGCGCGGGTTCGCCGGCGCCATTGTTGGGAATGTCGTGATAATTCTGCACCGTCCAGAACAGGTCGACGGGCTGCGGCACGGTCGGCAGGTTGGTCGGCTGCACCTCGGCGGTCACGTTGGACAGGCCGCGCGCCTGCAAGGCCGGCAGCGTCTTCGCGGCATATTTCGCCCCCGCCGCCGGCCACAGCGCATAGACCTTGCCCTTCGGCCCGACGATGCCGGAAAAGATGCGCGTCCAATATCCGGCACCCGGCAGATAATCGATGACGACGTCGCCCGGCTTCACACCCGAAAAGGCGAGGACCGCCGCCGCCTGGCGTCGCGCATCGTCGCCCGACTGGTCGGCGCGCGCCGGATCGGCGAGCGCCCGGCCGATCGCGCTGCCGGCGGGCGCAGCCTTTTCCTGCGCCACGACGGCGGTGGTCATCGCAAGGCCTGCGATCATCGATACGATCAGCCGCATCTTTTGTACCCCTCAACCGGTTGGACATGCATGAGATTGACGGACAGCAGCATGAGCGATCTGCGCGGCGCGATCCAGCGCGAAGTGCATCGGCTCGTCGGCTTCGACGACGGCACCGTCGATCTCACCCGTCCGCCCGGCGACGATGGCCTGTTCGGGCCCGGCTCGGCCGCTTGGGTGGTGCATGGCGACTTCACCGCGATGATGGCGGGCGGCGTCGCCGCGCTGCTGCTCCAGATGCTGCACCCCGGCGCGCTGGCGGGCGTGTGGGACCATTCCAACTTCCGCGCCGACATGCTCGGCCGGCTGCGGCGCACCGCGCAATTCATCTCCGCGACGACCTATGGCTCGACCGAGACGGCGGAGCGGATGATCGCCCGCGTCCGCCGCATCCACGATTCCGTCGCGGGCACGTTGCCCGACGGCACGCCGTATAGCGCGAACGATCCCGAACTGCTCACCTTCGTCCATGTCGCCGAGGTCGCGAGCTTCCTCGCCGCGCACCGCCGCTACCGCGACCCGGACTATCCCGCGGCGGAGCAGGACCGCTATCTCGCCGAATATGCCCGCGTCGCCGAAGCGCTCGGCGCGCGCGACGTGCCGCGCAGCCGCGCCGAGGTGGACGCGTATTTTTCCGCGATCCGCCCGTGCCTGCGCGCCGACCATCGCACGCGCGAGGTTGCCCGCGCCCTGCTCGACCAGCCCGTCGCGGTGCCCGCGCTCGCCTCCGCGCAAAAGCTGTTGATGGCCGCAGGTATCGACCTGCTGCCGCGCTGGGGCGTGACGCTCCACGACCTCACGCCGCCACCCGGCCGCCGCCCGATGGTCCGCGCCGGCATGGCGGGCGTCGGCTCCGTCCTGCGCTGGGCCTTGCGCGACGGCTCGGCGAAGCGGGCCAGGGATCAGGCCTGACGCAATCCGTTTCGCCCCGTTCGCCCTGAGCCTGTCGAAGGGCGGGACGCGACGAGCGGCGCGCTTACGGACAGCAGCGCTTCGACACGCTCAGCGCGAACGGCCGTAGGGCGGTCAATCGACGACTGCACCGGATCTGCACCACACGCACACCGCCTCAGCACCCCCCGCGCCATCGCGCCTCAACGCCTGCCCGCCATCCCGGCCGCGCCCCTCGCACAGGATGCCCGCATGCCGCACCGCCTCTCCACCCTGTCCGCCAAGATCGCGGCGACCGCCGCCGTGATCTGCCTCGTCGAAGTGCTGATCGACCAGGCGCCCGCCTTCTTGTGGACCGCCGCGCTGGGCTGGATATTCGCACTGGCCGCGACCCGGCCGCCCGTCCGCCGCAACCGCGCGGCGCAGGTCGCGCTCGCCGCCGCCACGCTGTTCGTCGCCGCATTGTTCGACGATCCCAGCGAGCTCGCCGTGCTGCTGTTCCTCGTCGCGATCGTGCTCGCCGCATTATTGCCCCGGCGACGGTTCGACACCGCGATCGCCTGGGGCCTGCGCCTTGCCTGGGCCGGGCTGACCGCGCTGCTGCTGCCGATCCGCGACCTCGGCCTGACCGCCCGCGCGCGGGGACGGCGTGCCGGCCCCGGCCTTCGCCTTGGCACCATGGTGGCGATGCTGGCCCTGCCGATCACCGGCGGCGCGCTGTTCCTGACGCTGTTCGCCCAGGCCAATCCGCTGATCGAATCGGCCTTCGCCGGCATGGTCCTGCCCGATATCGGCGTCGTCCTGTTCCGCGGCGTGATCGCGATCGTCGTGTTGCTGCCGGTGTGGGCGACGCTGCGCCCCGATCCGCGCGGCACCGGCTGGGACGGAGCGCTGCCCGCGGTCGCACTGCCGCAAGTGGGCAGCGCGACTCTGATCCTGTCGCTCGCCACCTTCAACACGATCTTCGCGCTCCAGAACGCGCTGGACCTCGCCTTCCTGTGGAGCGGCGCACGCCTGCCCGCCGGCGTGACGATGGCGGACTATGCCCATCGCGGCGCCTATGCGCTGATCGTCACCGCGCTGCTCGCCGGGCTGTTCGTGCTGGTGACGCTCCGCCCGGGCAGCCCCGGTGCGGCGAGCCCTGCGGTACGCCGGCTGGTGACATTGTGGATCGTCCAGAATGTGCTGCTGGTCGCGTCCAGCGCATTGCGCACGCTCGATTATGTCGATGCCTATTCGATGACGGTACTGCGCCTGTCCGCGCTGATCTGGATGGCGCTGGTCGCAACCGGCCTCATGCTGATCCTGTGGCGGCTGCTCGCTGGCCGATCCAGCGCATGGCTGGTCAACGCCAACGCGCTCGCCGCCGCGGTCGTGCTGACCGGCTGCACCCTCGTCGACCTGCGCGCAACCGCCGCCGCCTGGAATGTCGACATGGCGATCCGGCGCTATACGCCGCTCGCCGACCTCGATCTATGCTACCTCGACACGCTCGGCCCCTCCGCGATCCTGCCGCTTGCCCGGCTGGAGCAGGCGGCCCGCGACCCCGCCGCGCGCGACGCGATCGCCTCGCTCCGCTCGGAGGCGCAGCAGACGCTCACCGCGCAACAGAGCAGTTCACGCGGCTGGACATGGCGCGGCGCCCGCCGCCTCGCCAGCGTCGAGGCGATGATGGGCGCCACGCCGCCGCGCCTTCGCCCCGCGCCGAACGGCCGCCGGTGCGGCATCATCGCGCCACCGCCCGAGCCAGCGCCGGCACCCGCCCCATTGACGAAGGCCCCGCAACGATGATCCTGTGCCCGATGCCCCGCACCGTGCTGATCGTCGACGACGATCCCCATATCCGCCAGCTGCTCGCCTTCGCGCTCGACAAGGCCGGCCTGTCGCCGGTCGAGGCGGCGGACGGCGAGGCGGGCCTCGCGATGGCGCAGGCGCATAAGCCCGACCTCGTCATCCTCGACATCAACATGCCGCGGATGGACGGGCTAGAGGTCTGCCGCCGGCTTCGAACCGATGGCGACACGCCGATCCTGTTCTTGTCCAGTCGCGACGACGAGATCGACCGCGTGCTCGGCATCGAACTCGGCGCCGACGATTATGTCGTGAAGCCCTTTTCACCGCGCGAGGTGGTGGCGCGCGTCATGGCGATCCTGCGCCGCACCGCCGCCCGCCCGCCGCAGGTCGAGGAGGGGCGCATGCTCGGCCACGGCCGCCTGACCCTCGACCTCGACGGCTGGTGCGCCGCCTGGGACGGCGCGGAGGTCGCGCTGACCGTCACCGAATTTTCGATCCTGCGCCTGCTCGCCTCGATGCCTGCCAAGGTCTTCAGCCGCGACGCGATCATCGATCGGCTGCACGGCCCCGGCTTCGCAATCACCGACCGTACGATCGACAGCCACATCCGCAACCTGCGCCACAAGTTCGCGACGGCAGGCGCCGCCGACCTGATCGAAACGCGCGCCGGCATCGGCTATCGCCTCGGCCCCTGCACGGGCGCGTGATCACCGCGCTGAAGGACTGGGCGAAGCGCCACTGGCCGCGCCTGCGGTTGCGCACGATCCTGTTCGCGACGTTGTTCGTCGTCGCGGCGCTGCCCGGCTTCGGCGCGGTGTTCCTGCGCGTCTACGAAAACACGCTCGTCCGCCAGACCGAGGCGGAGCTGGTCGCACAGGGCGCCGCGCTCGCTGCCGCCGCCGCGGCCGACTGGCCGGGCGCGACGCCGGGCGCGCCGCTCTATCCGACCCGCATCGTCGTGCCCGGATATGGTGTCGACCTCAGCCTCACCCCGATCCTGCCCGAACGTCCCGATCCGACGCCCGCGCCCGCACCCGCCCCGGATACGGTCGCCGCCGCCCGTACCCTTGCCCCCGTACTGCGCGCGACGCAGATGACGACGCTCGCCTCGATCCTGCTGCTCGATCGCAATGGCCGCCTCGTCAATGGCGGCGGCAGCCTGGCCGCGCTACCCGAAGTCGCCGCTGCGCTGCACGGCCGCCCCGCCACCACATTGCGCCGCAACGGCGCCTATCGCGCGGTCTATCGCTTCGAATGGCTCAGCCGCGCCGCCGCGATCCGCATCCACCATGCCCGCCCCATCGTCGTGAACGGCCGCGTCGTCGGCGTGCTGCTGCTGTCGCGAACGGCGCGCGCACTATTCCGCGGCCTGTACGAGGATCGCGGCAAGATCGCGATCGGCATCGCTGCGATTCTGGGCCTGCTGATCGTCATCAGCGGCGTCATTTCGCGCGGCGTCACCCGCCCGATCGAACGCCTGGGCCAGGCGACCCGCGCCGTCGCCAGCGGCCGCGGCAGCGTGCCGGAGGTGCCGCCCACCGCCGCGATCGAGATTCAGGGCCTCTACGCCGATTTTGCCGCGATGACCGCCGCGATCGAGCATCGCTCGCGCTACCTGCGCGACTTCGCCTATGCGGTCAGCCACGAATTCAAGACACCGCTCGCCGGCATCCGCGGCGCGATCGAACTGCTCCACGACCATCCCGACATGGCGCCCGGCGACCGCACCCGCTTCCTAGCCAATGTCGACGCCGATGCGCAGCGGCTCACACTGCTGACGACGCGCCTGCTCGACCTCGCGCGTGCCGACATGACCGCACCGGGCGAGCCCTGCGCCGATCCGGCGGCGGTAATCGCCCGCGCGGCGGATGCGGTGCGCGGGGCGAGCTTCGCGGTCGAGGTCGCACCCGGCCCGATCCCGCCGGTTGCGCTACCCGCCACGACGATCGAAACGGCGCTGGCGACGCTGTTCGACAATGCGCGGCAAGCGGGCGCCCACGCGGTCCGCATCGAGGCCTCCGTGGGCGCGACGCAGGTCGTCCTCACCATCCACGACGACGGCCCCGGCATCGCGCCTGCCGACGCCGCGCGCCTGTTCGAACCCTTCTTCACCACCCGCCGCGGACAGGGCGGCACCGGCCTGGGCCTCCCCATCGCCCGCTCGCTGCTCGAAGCCAGCGGTGGCACGATCACGCTGGTCGAGGCGCATCCCACGACATTCCGCGTGACGCTACCCCTCACCTAACCCACACCGTCACCCCGGCCGAACAGCCGGGGTCCCGCTTCGTCTTTCACCGGCGGCAGAAAGCGGGACCCCGGATCACGTCCGGGGTGACGAAGGCTTACTTCGCCTGCGCCTGCTCCACCGGCACCACCGGCAACAGCACCGCGCTCGGCGTTTTGCCACCGCGCTCGATCGTCACCGTCGCCTTCCGGTAATCCCCCGGTTTGGCGAAGAAGATGTTCGGCACGTACGTCTGCGGATTGCGGTCGTAGAGCGGGAACAGGCTCGACTGCACCTGCACCATCACGCGGTGCCCCGGCTGGAACACATGGTTCACCGTCGGCAGGCGGAACCTGTAATGCTGCACCTTGCCCGCCGGGATCGCCGAGGGCTTGGCAAAGCTGTCGCGATAGCGCCCGCGGAAGATGTCGAGGCTGATCGGCAACTCGTATCCGCCCATCTTCGGATCGGTCGCATTCTGCGCGGGCAAGACGTCGATCACCTTCACGACGAAATCGCCGTCCGTCCCCGTCGTCGTCGCGTACAGGTCGGCGATCGGCGCGCCCGAGACGCGCATCGGTTCGGTCAGCACCGGCGTCATGTACGTCATCACGTCGGGCCGCCCATCGGCATGGCGCTGGTCGCTGACCAGCCAGTCGCCCCAGCGGCCGTCGTCGAAATTCACCGGCCGCGGCAGGTGCGGCACCGGCTTGGACGGATCGGAGACATAGCTGTCACCCCCCGCCGCCGCGGTGTCGAAGCCCAGCCCGCCATTCGCCTGCAGGTACATCGGCTTCAGCGGCGACGCGCAGCCGCTGTCGCAGGCGAGCGGCCAGTTCGCGAACCGATCCCAGTGATTCTCCCCGGTGTTGTAGATCGCCGCGGTCGGCAGGTTCGCCGCCGGCCCGTCCTTCAGGTACTGGTCGAACAGCGGCAGCACCATCTGCTCGCGGAACTGCGCCGCGGTGTCGCCATCCCACTGGAACGGCCCCAGGCTGCGCCCTTCGCGGTTGATCTGGCTATGCCGCCACGGCCCCATGACGAGAAAGTTGTTGCCCGTCTTGCCCTTGGCCTTCAGAGCCTCCCAACTGGTGATCGCGCCATACATATCCTCCTGGTCCCACAGGCCCTGTTCCCAGATCGTCGGCACGTTGGAGGGATTGGCGGCGAGCAATTTGTCGAGCGCCTGCCCCTGCCAGAAGGCGTCATAGGCGGGATGGTCCGACATCCGCTTCCAATAGGGCAGCTGGTCGTAGCCCGATTTCTTCGCCCAATCCCCCGCCGAACCGGTGCGGAAATTGTCGTAATCGTCCCACCCGCCGGTCGGCGGCAGCGGCCCGCCGCTCTTGTAGCCAGTCTGTCCGCCGATCCAGGCGATGTTGGCGAGGCGGAACGCGCCGTAATGGAACCAGTCGTCGCCCATCCAGCCGTCGATCATCGGGCTTTCCGGCGCCGCGACCTTCAGCGCCGGGTGCGGATGGAGCAGCGCCATGACGACGGTAAAGCCCTCGTAGCTCGACCCGATCATGCCGACGCGCCCGTTGGACTGCGGCAGGTTCGCCTTGTTCACCAGCCAGTCGATCGTGTCATAGGCGTCGGTGGTGTGATCCACCTTGGTCGGGTTCAGCGGGCCGATGACGGGGCGCGTCACGACATAGTCGCCCTCCGACCCGTATTTGCCGCGGATGTCCTGATAGACGCGGATATAGCCGTTCTTCGAAAAGATCTCGTCCGACAGCGGCAGCGCATTGATCATCGATGGCGAATCGCTGCGGTTGGCACGGCCAGAGGCGTTGTACGGCGTGCGCGTCAGCACGATCGGCGCATTGGTCGCATTCTTCGGGATCACGATGACGGTGTGCAGCTTCACCCCGTCGCGCATCGGGATCATCACGTCGCGCTTGATGTAATCATGGTCCGCGCTCGGCAGCACAAACTTCGCCGGGATATCGCCCCCCGGCGGCGCCAAATTCGGGTTCGTCTGCGTCTGGGCCTGCACCCCCACCGACAGAAGCGCGATCGAGGACAGCAGCAGAACGGAACGACGCATCGGGTATCTCCGGCAGGGATGTTGCCGCATGCTAACGTGGATAAGGCGGGCGGCAACCCCGGCCACCCCAATTCCTCCCCCGCCAGGGGGAAGGGGACCGTTCGGCGCCAGCCGAATGGTGGAGGGGGAGGACGGCGGTGGACGCTTTTACCAGATACGCCGCTGACCTCCCCCTCCGTCACCGGCTTCGCCGGCGCCACCTCCCCCTGGCGGGGGAGGACTTAGGGCGGTTCCTCACACCGCCCACACCCCTACGTCCGCCTGCTGCCCGATCAGCGCCAGGCCATGCGCGATCGACGTCAGCTCGCCGCCCGTCGCCAGCCGCGTCTCGCCGAACCGCTCGGCGAACAACCGCCGGATGCGCGGCGTCAGCGACGTACCGCCGGTCAGGAACACCCGGTCGATCCCCTCCGCCGCAACGCCCGCCGCCACCAGCGCCTGATCCACCGCCGCATCGATCCGCGCGACATCGGGCGCGATCCACGCCTCGAAATCGGCGCGCCGCACCTCCGCCGCGATGTTCAGCCCCGCGCCTTGGAAGCGGAACTCCGCCACCTCCGCCGCCGACAGCGCGCGCTTCAGCCGCCCGACCGCGTCGTAGAGGTGGTATCCCTCTTCCTCCTCGATCACCGCGATCATCCGCCCGATTGCCTCCGGATCGGTTGCGTTGCGGCGCAGCTTCTCCAGCTCGGCGAGCGTCTTGCGGTTGCGCATCAGCGCGAGGCGCGACCAGTCCGCGAAGTCGGCGAAATAGCCGCCCGGAATCTCCAGCACCTTGTCGAACGAGCGATAGGTGCCGCCCTTGCCCAGCATCGGCATCACCAGATGCTCGACGATCCGCCGGTCGAAGCGGTCGCCCGCGATGCCGACGCCGGCATGGCCCAGCGGCTCGCACCGCCGCCCCGCGCCCGGCGCGGCGATCCGCACCACCGAAAAGTCGCTGGTGCCGCCGCCGAAGTCGGCGACCAGGATCGTCGCCGGGTCGCTCAATCGCTCGGCATAGCTGAACGCCGCGCCCATCGGCTCGTAGACGTAATGCACCTCGGCGCCCAATTGCGCGAACACCGCATCGTAGCGCGCCTTCGCCAGCGCCTCATCGGGCTTGGCACCCGCGAACGTCACCGGCCGGCCGATGACGACGCGATCCGCGCGTGCCATCGCCCCCTTCGCGCGAGCCGCCATCTTGGCGACGAACAGCTGGCCCAGTTCCTCGAAGCGCATCCGCCGATCGAACACCGGCGCGGTATCGAAGCTCGCATTCGCCGCGACCGATTTGAACGACTGGAGGAAGCGGCTGCCTTGCGGAAAGTCGAGATATTCGCGGATCGCCCACGGCCCCGCCTCCGACAGCACGCCGCCGCGCCCGCGCTCGTCCTCCCAGAAGCACAGCGCCGACCGGAACACCGCATCGGCACCGTCGGGCGCGTCGAGCGTCACCAGCTCCGCCTGCCCCCCGCGCGCCACCGCGGCGACGGAATTGGTGGTGCCGAAATCGAGGCCGAGCGTATGTGCAGTCATGCCGCGGGCGCATCGTCCGCGCGGCGGCAGGGGTCAAGCCGTTGCGGCTCTGCTCCGACGACGTCGTCTGCCGATTCAGCCCGCACGATATGCGAAACCTCGCCACCCCCACACCGTCATTCCCGCGCAGGCGGGAATCCAGAACCTCTGACGGTGCGGCTCCATCGAAGACCTGCTCGTCTGGATTCCCGCCTGCGCGGGCATGACGAAGAATAGCCCCCCACCCCCAGCAATCTTTCCTTACACGATTGAACTCGAACCGTTTCGGCCCCGAAGCGTTCGGCGTCGATGCGGGGGATCAGGGGCTTCATCATCACCGGCGGCTGCATCCTGCTGACAGGCTGCAACACGCACCAGTCGACGCTCGCGCCCTTCGGTGCCGACGCCGCCGACATCCGCCACCTGTTCCTGCTGATGCTCGCCGGCGCAGTCGTCATCGCGGTCGCGCTCGCGCTGCTGATGCGTCATGCGGTGCGCGCACCCGAAGGCGAGTTGGGTCTCCGCGGCGGCATGCGCCTCGTCCTATGGCTCGGCGGCATCATCCCCACAATTCTGCTGCTCGGCCTGCTCGTCTATTCGCTCCCCTTCATGCGCCCCCGCCCCATCGCGCCCGCCGATCTGCAGGTCGCGGTCGACGGTGAACAATTCTGGTGGCGCGTCACCTATCGTCCTGCCGACCGCCCGCCAATCGAGACCGCCAACGAAATCCGCATTCCCGTCGGTCGCACCGTCGCCTTCCGCCTGACCGCGGCGGATGTTGTCCACAGCTTCTGGATCCCCGGCCTCGCCGGCAAGATGGACATGATCCCCGGCCGTACCAACACATTGGTCGTGCGCGCCGACAAGGCGGGGCGCTACCGCGGCCAGTGCGCCGAATTCTGCGGCCTCAGCCACGCGCTGATGGCGCTGGACGTGATCGCGATGGAGCCCGCGGCGTTCGACGCCTGGCTCGCCGACCAACGCCGCCCGGCCACGTCCCAGGGCGATGGCGCCCGCCTGTTCGCGCAGAACGGCTGCAACGCCTGCCACACCGTCCGCGGCGCCGGCCCCGCAGGCCGCATCGGGCCGGACCTCACCCATTTCGGGAGCCGCCCGACGCTCGCCGCCGGCATCGTGCCGATGACGACCGCCAACGTCGCCGCCTTCATCCGCCATCCGGAAAAGACCAAACCCGGCGTCCGCATGCCGGCCTTCCCGCAACTCTCGCAGCCTGAGGCCACCGCCATCGCCCGCTATCTCGAGGGCCTGAAATGAGCCTCCACGCGCAAGACGACCCGCAGCTCCGCGCCGCACAGGAAGAGCGCCTGCGCGCGGTGTGGAAGGCGCCCACGGGCTGGTTCTTCCGCTGGACCGACGTCAACAACAACCGCATCGGCGTCTGGTACACGCTGACCGCCTTCGGCTTCATGCTGTTCGCCGGCGTGCTCGCGCTCATCATGCGCACGCAGCTGGCGGTGCCCGACAACGATCTCGTCTCGGCGAACACCTTCAACCAGCTGTTCACATTGCACGGCTCGATGATGATGTTCCTGTTCGCCGTCCCGATGTTCGAGGCGGTGTCGATCATCCTGCTGCCGCAGCTACTCGGCGCGCGCGACCTGCCGTTCCCGCGCCTCTCCGCCTTCGGCTACTGGAGCTTCCTGCTCGGCGGCGTCTTCGTCGGCGGGTCGATCTTCTTCAACGCCGCGCCCGACGGCGGCTGGTTCATGTATCCGCCGCTGACCACCCGCACCGACCTGAGCGGCCTCGGTGCCGACATCTGGATGCTCGGCCTCAGCTTCATCGAAGTGTCGTCGGTCGCCGCTGCGGTCGAGCTGATCGTCGGCGTGTTGAAGTGCCGCCCGCCGGGCATGCGCCTCAACCTGATGCCGCTCTACGCCTGGTACATCCTGGTCGTCGCGGTGATGATCCTGTTCGCCTTCCCGCCGCTGATCGCAGGCGACCTCTTGTTCGAGATGGAGCGCCTGCTCGGCTGGCCGTTCTTCGACGCGGCCAAGGGCGGCGATCCGCTGCTGTGGCAGCACCTGTTCTGGATCTTCGGCCACCCCGAAGTCTATATCGTCTTCCTGCCCAGCATCGCCCTGTTCGCGATGCTGATCCCAACGTTCGCCCAAAGGCACCTGCTCGGCTATCCGTGGATCGTGCTCGCCGCGGTCGGCACGGCATTCCTGTCGTTCGGCCTGTGGGTCCACCACATGTTCGCGACCGGCCTGCCCAAGATCAGCCTCGCCTTCTTCTCCGCCGCGTCCGAAGCCGTCGCGATCCCCACCGGCGTGCAGATCTTCGCCTTCATCGCGACCTTGTGGGCGGGCAAGGTCAAATGGTCGACGCCGTTGCTCTACGCCAGCGGCAGCCTCGCGATCTTCGTCATCGGCGGGCTTACCGGCGTGATGGTCGCGATCGCACCGTTCGACTGGCAGGCGCACGACACCTATTTCGTCGTCGCACACCTCCATTACGTGCTGATCGGCGGGACGTTGCTGCCGCTGTTCGGGGGCCTCTATTATTATTGGCCGCTCATCACGGGAAAGAAACTGAGCGACCGGCTCGGTCGCATCGCCTTCTGGATCATGTTCGTCGGCGTGAACCTTACCTTCATGCCCATGCACCTCTCGGGCCTGGAAGGCATGCCGCGCCGCGTCTTCACCTACCCCGCCGACCTCAATATCGGCTGGCTCAATCTCGCCTCGACAGCCGGCTCGTACCTGTTCGCAACCGGCGTCCTCGTACTCGTACTCGACCTCGCGCTGTCGCCTACGCGGCGTAAAGCGCCCCGCAACCCGTGGAACGCCGGCACGCTCGAATGGCTGGCGCACCCCGACGACGAGGATTGGGGTATCCGCTCGGTGCCGCTGATCGAAAGCCGCTATCCGATCTGGGACCAGAAGAACTTCGTGCAGAAGGTCGACGAAGGCCGCTTCTTCCTGCCCGATGCCGAAGAGGGCCGGCGCGAGACGATCATCACCTCCGTCCTTGATGCCAAGCCCGTCTCGGTCATCCGCCTCGGCACGCCCAGCGCGAAGCCGATGATCACCGCGGTCGCGCTGGGCGCGGTGTTCATCCTGACCACCTACCACCTCTATCTGGCGGCAGCGGCCAGCGGCGTCGTCACGCTCGCCTGCGTGCTGTGGTGGCTGTGGGACACCGCCGAAATCCCCGAAAAGCCCAAAAAGCCGATCGGCCATGGCATGACGATGCCGCTTTACATATCCGGCCCGGCCGCGCCCGGCTGGTGGGCGATGTTCATCACGATGATGGCCGATGCCACCGCCTTTTCGGGCCTCGTCTTCGGCTATTATTTCTACTGGACGATCCACCCCGATTTCGGCGCGGGTTTCGCTGGACCGGGCGCCAGTGGGCCGCTGTTGGCGCTGGGCCTCAGCCTCGCCAGCTGGGCCGCGACCGTCGCCGCCCGTGAGCTCAACCACCGCAGCGCCGTGACGCTTGCCCGCGTGGCACTCGTCGCTGGCGCCGCCGCCGCGCTCGCCAGCATCGTCGCGGCGCTGTGGTCGCTCGACGGCCTCGATCCCAAGGCGAACGTCTCTCCCGCGATTGTCTGGGTGTTGATCATCTGGACCGCCGTCCACGCCGGCGTCGGTATCGTGATGCAGCTCTACACGCTCGCGCGCAGCATCGCCGGCCGCATGACCCCCACGCATGACGCCGACCTGCGCAACATCACCGTCTACCAGCATTTCTTCGCGCTCACCGCACTCGTCACCTATTTGACGGTCGGCCTGTTCCCGGAGGCGGGGCTGTGAAGCGCCTCCTCACCCGCGCCCGCAGCCTGCGCGTCACGCTATGGACGCTGATCGTGCCCCCGACCACCTGGGCGGTCCACTTCCTCTTCTCCTACCTCTGGGCCGCCGTCTCCTGCGCAAAACTCGGGCAATGGGCCCGCTTCCCCACCGCCTTCGCGATCGGCACGGTGGCGGCGCTCATGGTCATCGTCGCGTCGGGCCTGATCGCCTGGCAGCAGTCGCGCACGCCCGGCGATCCGCCGCCGCACAATGAAGGCACCGACATCGACCGCTTGCGCTTCCTCGCATACGCGACGATGCTGCTCGCAGGCCTGAGCTTCGTCGCGGTGCTCTTCACCGCCGCCCCCGTCATCGTGCTGAGCGATTGCCGATGAGCCGCCTGCCCCTGTTCGCAGGCCTTGCCCTCGTGCCGGTCGGCTGGGCGCTCAGCCCGTTCGGCATGACCGGCCATATGGCGGCGCATATGATCGCCGTCGCCATCGCCGCGCCGCTGATCGCGCTGGGAGTACAGGGCAGCCGCTACGACCCCGCCCATCTGCTCCCCCGCCTCGCCACCCCGCTCGCCGCCGCATTGGTCGAGGCGGTGGTGGTGTGGGGCTGGCACGTCCCCGCGCTGCGCCGACTCGTCGCGCACGCGCCGGCGTGGCTTGGAATCGAACAGGCGATGTTCCTCGCCGCCGGCCTGCTGCTCTGGTCCGCCGTGCTCGCCCCCCGCCACCGCGCGGCCGGCGTCGCCGCGTTGCTCGTCACCTCGATGCACATGACGCTGCTCGGCGCGCTGATCGGCCTCGCGCCTCGCCCGCTCTACATGCACCATGGCGCGGACGCGCTCGCCGACCAGCAACTCGCTGGCGTCGTCATGCTGCTCGTCGGCGGCATCGCCTATCTCGTCGGCGGGCTGGCGATGCTCGGCCGCCTGCTCCAGTCGCGCGAGGGAGCGCCCGCATGACGATCCGCATCACTTGGGTCCGCGCCATACTTGCCGCGATCCTGCTCGGCGCGGCGGGCATGCTGTTCGCCTGGTCGGGCGTGATGAACCTCGCCGCCTCGTCGGGCCATTGGAAGATCACCGATTGGTTCCTCCACTGGGCGATGCGCAGCTCGGTGCGCACCCATGCCGCCTTTACCTCGCCCGACGACCCGGCCGACGCGCGCAGCCTCGTCAGCGCGGCGGGCCATTTCGCCAATTCCTGCGCGGTCTGCCATGGCGCGCCCGGCGTGAAGCCGTCGCCCGTCATGCAGGCCGCCACCCCGCCCGCGCCGGACCTCGCGATCAACGCGAAGGAATGGACCGACAAACAACTGTTCTGGATCCTCCAGCACGGCGTCAAATACACCGGCATGCCCGCCTGGGCGGTGCAGGACCGCCCCGACGAGGTACGCCGCATGGTCGCCTTCGTCCGCCGCCTGCCCGGCATGACGCCCGCACAGTACGCGGCGCTGGTCGGCGAATCGGACCCCGCCGCGCCGCTGTCCCAATGCGCCGGCTGCCATGGCAGCGACGGACGCGGTCGCAACGCGCCCGACATGCCGATCCTCGGCGGCCAGTCGCAGGCCGCGCTGCTCGCCGCACTGCAAGGCTACGCGTCGGGCACCCGCTCCAGCGCGGTGATGCAGCAGGTCGCGATGCGCATGACGCCCGACCAGATGCGCGCCGCCGCCGACGCCTATGTCGCCATGCCCGGCCTCGGCGCCGCGCCCGCCTCCACGACTAACGCGGATGCCGCCGCGGCGCGCATCGTCGAACAGGGCCTTCCCGCCAAACAATTGCCCGCCTGCGCCAGCTGCCACGCCCCTGGCAAACCCTATCCCGTCCTCGCCGGTCAGCGTGCGAGCTACATCGCCCAGCGTCTGCGCCACTGGCGCGGCGACGACACCGTGGTCGACGCGCGCAAGAGCCACGCGACCATGCCCGTCATCGCCCGCCGCCTTCCCGAAGACATGATCGACCCGCTCGCCCGCTATCTCGCCGGCCGGTGATTAGCACCCCCTCGTCACCCCGGACTTGATCCGGGGCCCCGCTTTCCACCGCCGCCGCAGAAGAAGAAGCGGGATCCCGGCTCAAGGCCGGGATGACGGTTGGAAAAGACCTCTACCGCGCCCGGCCGACCTCGTCGCCGAGCTTGATCTCGAACAGCGTCGGCCAATATTTCCCCGTCACGAACAACCGGTCGTGCGCCGCGTCATAGGCGATGCCGTTCGCCACCGCGTCGGGATCGGGATTGTTGATTTCCGCGATCAGCGGCCTGAGGTCGATCAGCGCCTCCACCTTGCCGCTCGCCGGATCGATGCGTGCGATGAAGCCGCTCATCCAGACATTGGCCAGGATCTTGCCGCCGACATATTCCAGCTCATTCAGATTCTTCATCGGCCGCCCGTTCAGCGTCACGGCGATCCGCCCCCGCTCGGCAAAGCGCGCCGGGTCCATCCGCCGCAGCACCGGCGTGCCGTCGGACAGAAGGATCGACGTCCCGTCGCTGGTCATGCCCCAGCCCTCGCCCGTGTAGCGGAACGGCTTGCCCGTCTGCGTCAGTGCCGGCAGCGCCCAGCGGAATCCGATCCCCGTCTTCCACGTCACGCTGGCTAGGCTCTTCTGCCAGCAGGCGATTCCTTCGCCGAACAGGTCGGGCGACAGCCGCGCGCGCGCCACGACCTTGCCGTCGTCCAGCGTCACGCGCCGGATATCCGACGCGCCTTCCTTGCCCGTGCTTTCGTACAGCGTGCCGCCGCAGAACAGCAGCCCCTCGGTAAACGCCCCCGAATCATGCGGGAAGCGCGCCACCACATCGGCGGCATAGACCGGCACGCCCGATTCGGCGTCGGTCACCGCACTCGCGGGCGCCGCCTGCGTCGCCGGAGGTGCGGCAGGCGTGCGCGGCGCCTTGGTGCGCGTGGCCTGCGGAGCCGTCGCTGCCTGGCGCGACACGGCCGCCCCCGCCGCGCCCAGAACCGCCACCGCCGCGGCAATCGCCGCCAGAGAAGATCGTGCCATCATCGGCACATGCCGTCGCACGCCCGCCCGAAAAACGCAAAAAGCAGGCGGTGCTCGCCACTACGCTTCGGCGAGGATCGCGCCGGTTACCGCATGCAGGCCCTCGCTCATGGAAAGACGAGGCGCAGGCAAAGGACTTGCTCTACCGGGCAAGCCTTCTGATGCGCTGAACGCCAGTCGATCGACATTGCGTGCAGACCGGCAGTCCTCCCCCGCCAGGTCGCATCGGGATGAACGGCCCCCGGCCGTTCAAGATCATGCCGGGGGCATGATCGACCCGAGGCGGTGGCGCCGCCAAACACGGTGACGGAGGGGGAGGACAGGAGCGTTTCGGATAAGAGCGCTAGCCCACCTCCTTCGTCACGCCTGCGGTATGCGAACTTCCCCGCGACGCGGGAGAACCACGCCAACGGGCCGAATGGAAGCAGCCGTAGGTCCTGGCCGTGACGGCAGTCGCGCCGAACACCAGATCGGCCTCCACACCGCCCACACGCTCCACCCCCCGAAACGCAAAAAGCCCGGCACCTGCGGATCGCAGGGCCGGGCCTTTCACATTAGCGAATCGGGACGATTACGAAGCCGGCGACAGGTTCACCGCGGCATACTTGCCACGACGGTCGACCTCGAGTTCGAACTGCAGCTTGTCGCCTTCGTTCAGCGTGCCCATGCCGGCGCGCTCGACGGCCGAAATGTGGACGAACGCGTCGGGCTGGCCGTCGTCGCGCTGAATGAAGCCGAAGCCCTTCATCGCGTTGAAGAACTTGACCGTGCCGGTCGCCTTCTCACCGGTCAGCTGGCGCTGCGGGCCACCGGCGCCGCCGGCGCGAGGACCACGATCGCCGAAGCCGCCTTCACGCGGCTCGCGGGGCGCGCGCTCGGTCACCGCCATCGGCTCGCCGTCGATCTTCAGCTCGGTCGCCGAGATGCGGCCACCGCGGTCGACCAGCGTGAAGCCGAGCGGCTGGCCTTCGGCAAGCGCGCTGAGGCCCGCCTGCTCGACCGCCGAGATGTGGACGAACACGTCTTCGCCGCCGTCATCACGGACGACGAAGCCGAAGCCCTTCTGCGCGTTGAAGAACTTGACCACGCCGGTGCCTTCGCCGACGACCTGCGGGGGCATGCCGCGGCCACCGCCGCTGAAGCCGCCACCACCGCCGCCGCCACGGAAACCACCGCCGCCGCCGAAGCCGCCACGGTCGCCGCCGCCGAAGCCGCCGCCACCGAAGCCACCACCGCCGAAGCCGCCACGATCACCGCCGCCAAAGCCGCCGCCACCGAAGCCGCCGCCGCCGTAGCTGCTGCCGCCACCGAAATCGTCGCCGCCGAAACCGTCGCGCTTGTCGCGACCACGTCCGCCACGATTGCCGCGGCCACCTTTGTCGTAACTCATAACCCTATTCGTCTTCCCGGTTCGCCCGCATCCAATCCGTCGAAGAACCCGTGCGCCGGACGACGAACGCGAGCCTCCGGGCGCCAAACCTATTGCGCCTTGGGACCTGCCATAGCGCACATTACAAGTCCCCGCGAACAAATTCGTCGTATCTTGGGTGCAAGTCGTGCCGATACTTGCCCATTGTGGCCGCCACAGCACGTTTATCGCTGCCATGCGCGCGTATCGCGATGTTTCGGTGACACAATGTTAATCGTTGAGCCGCGCCGCGGAGCCGCGTAGGGCTGCGGCATGACCGTTCACTTCCACGAGGAAGACCTCCCCGCCGACGTCTTCGCTCCCGGCGCCTCGATCGCCGTCGACACCGAAACCATGGGCCTCATCACGCCCCGCGATCGCCTGTGCGTCGTGCAGCTGTCCGATGGCGGCCCCGACGAACATCTCGTGCGCTTCGGCCCCGACAGTGATTATGCCGCGCCGAACCTGAAGGCGGTGCTCGCCGATCCGGCACGCCTCAAGCTCTATCACTTCGGCCGCTTCGATATCGCCGCGGTCCAGCATTATCTCGGCGTCGTCGCGGCGCCAGCGTACGATACCAAGATCGCCTCGCGCCTGATCCGCACCTACACCGATCGCCATGGCCTGAAGGAACTGGTCCGCGAACTGTTGGGGCAGGAACTCAGCAAGCAGCAGCAATCGTCCGACTGGGGATCGCCCGAGCTCAGCGACGCGCAAAAGGATTATGCGGCCAGCGACGTCCGCTTCCTCCACCGCCTGAAGACCGAGCTGGACCGCCGCCTGATCCGCGAAGGCCGCATGGAGCTGGCGCAGCAATGTTTCGACTTCCTGCCGACTCGCGCCGCGCTCGATCTTGCCGGCTGGCCCGAAATCGACATCTTCGCGCATGCCTGAGTCGATGGCGGCGACCGGCGACGGCTTCGCGCGCGTGCGGTCGGCACGCCAGCGCTGGGCCGCGCCCGGCAGCCGCCACGACCGGCTGATCACGCTGCTCAACAGCGGGCTGCCGATCGCGATCGGCGTGCTCGCCGCCTTCCTCGTCATGGCGCCGCTTACCGCCAGCAACGAAGTCTCCTTCGTGCTCGACAAGAACAAGGTCGAGGTCGCCAAGGAACGCATGAAGCTGCAGGCCGCGACCTATCGCGGGCAGGACGACAAGGGGCAGGCGTTCACGCTCAACGCCGGCTCGGCGGTGCAGCAGAGCAGCAGCGTGCCGATCGTCGAGATCAACCGCATGGCCGCGGACCTGCAATTGCAGGACGGCCCGGCGACGCTGCGCGCCGATCAGGGGCGCTACGACCTCAAGACCGAACAGATGAAGGTCGACGGGCCGATCGCGGTGCGCGGCCCCAACAACTATCGCCTCGATACCAGCGACGCGACGATCGATCTGAAATCCAAGACAATGCAGAGCGACGGCAAGGTCACCGGCACCGTCACGCAGGGGAATTTCAGCGCCGATCGCCTGAACGCGAACCTCGACGATCGCACCGTGCGGCTCACCGGCAATGCCCGCTTGCGGATCGTGCCGGGAAGGACGAAATAGCCGCCCATGCGCGCGCTCCCTTTCCTCATCCCTGCCGTCCTCGCTGTGGCCGCCCCTCTGGCCGCGCAGACCGCGCACAATTCGAACGCGCCGATCGATTTCGGCGCGGACACGATCGAATTGCAGGACAAGGCGAATCGCGCGGTCCTGTCGGGCAACGTCAACGTCCGCCAGGCGGAAATGACGCTTACCG
Source organism: Sphingomonas sp. NIC1 (assembly GCF_001638925.1). Classification (NCBI taxonomy): domain Bacteria; kingdom Pseudomonadati; phylum Pseudomonadota; class Alphaproteobacteria; order Sphingomonadales; family Sphingomonadaceae; genus Sphingomonas; species Sphingomonas sp. NIC1. The sequence goes on along the minus strand of NZ_CP015521.1, from coordinate 1,751,327 downwards.
CGGCGCGCATGACGGTCTTCTACACGGGCCAGGTGATCGGCGGGAACCCGCAGGTGTCGCGCCTCGACGCGAGTGGCGGCGTCACGGTCAAGCGCCCGGACCAGACCGCCAAGGCGCAATATGCCATCTACGATCTCAACCGCCGCGTCATCACGATGCTCGGCGCGGTCACGCTGACGCAGGGCGGCAACACCGTGAACGGCGGCCGCCTGACGATCAACCTCGACACCGGCCGCGCCGTGATCGACGGCTCCTCGGTCCGCGGCTCCGCCGGCGCCCCTGGCGCGACGACCAGCGCCGCCCCCAACGGCCGGGTGACGGGCACCTTCTCGGTCCCGAAGCGGAACTGACCCCCCAAAAGTCCTCCCCCGCCAGGGGGAGGGGGCACCGCCGAAGGCGGTGACGGAGGGGGAGGTCAACGGCGAACGTCCCGTATGCGGCAACGCCCCCTCCACCACTCGGCTCGCGCCGAGCGGTCCCCCTCCCCGCTACGCGAGGGAGGACTTGGCACCGACCCGCCCCCACCCATCGCAAGGGGGCTTCCCTCCGCGCGCTCCCCGCGCCATGACGTGCCCCGCATGCACGAACCTTGCCAACGCGCAACGCTCTACTAACCCTTTGATGCGAGGCATCAGCCGATGGACGCCGTGACCGACCTTCAGACTGCCGAAGCGATCCACGAAGCGCCCGCCAACCGCGGCCTGCAAGCGATCTCGATCGCCAAGTCCTACGACAAGCGCGTCGTCCTCACCGACGTCTCCGTCTCGGTCGACCGCGGCGAGGTGGTCGGCCTGCTCGGCCCCAATGGCGCGGGCAAGACGACCTGCTTCTATTCGGTGATGGGGCTGGTGAAGCCCGATTCGGGCCGCATCATGCTCGATGGCGAGGATATCACCCGCCTGCCGATGTACCGCCGCGCGATCCTGGGCCTGGGCTATCTGCCGCAGGAAACCAGCATCTTCCGCGGCCTGTCGATCGAAAAGAACATCGGCGCGGTCCTCGAACTTTCCGAACCCGACAAATCCAAGCGCCCCGCCAAGCTCGACAAACTGCTCGACGAATTCGGCCTCACCCGCCTGCGCACCAGCCCCGCCATGGCGCTGTCGGGTGGCGAGCGCCGCCGCGCCGAAATCGCCCGCGCGCTTGCCGCCGATCCGTCGATCATGCTGCTCGACGAACCCTTCGCCGGCATCGACCCCATTTCGATCGCCGACATCCGCGATCTGGTGAAGGACCTGAAGCGCCGCGACATCGGCGTGCTCATCACCGACCACAACGTCCGCGAAACGCTCGACATCGTCGACCGCGCCTATATCATCTACGACGGCCGCGTGCTGTTCGCCGGCAGCCCGGAAGAACTGGTCGCCGACGCCAACGTCCGCCGCCTGTACCTGGGCGAGGGCTTCTCGCTGTAGGGATATGGGGGGAGCATCTGCTTCAGTCCTCCCCCGCCAGGGGGAGGTGGCGCGCCGAAGGCGTGACGGAGGGGGAGGTACACGACGCCCCCTCCAACGAAGTGCATTGCTCACCTCCCCCTCCGTCAGCCTGACGGCTGCCACCTCCCCCTGGCGGGGGAGGAATATGGGCGTGTCATGAGTCTCGCCCCGCGCCTCGACATCCGCCAGTCGCAATCGCTGGTGATGACGCCGCAGCTGCAGCAGGCGATCAAGCTGCTCGCGCTGTCCAACCTCGAAATCGAAGGCTTCATCGCCGAAGAGATCGAGAAGAACCCGCTGCTCGAAGCCGCACAGACCGAAGAGGTCGTCCGCCCCGAACGCATCGAGCGGGACGAACCCGCCGGCGCCGACGATCTCGTCACCGGTGCCGCCAAGGCCGATCCGCTCGACGTCGATTACGCCACCGAAAGCCACCAGCAGGACAGCGTCGCCGACGGCGGCGGCGGCTTCGACGGGGCATTGGGCCTCAACGGCGGATCGGGCGGCGGCGGCATCGGCGGCGAAGACGGCATCGACTTCGATTCGTTCGCGGAAGGCGACAAGAGCCTCGCCGACCATTTGCTCGCCCAGGCCGGTGCGGTCATCGACGGCCCCGACTGGTTCATCGCCCAGCATCTGATCGATCAGATCGACGAAGCGGGCTACCTCACCGTCCCCCTGCTCGACATCGCCAATCGCCTCGGCACCGCGCTCGCTCGCGTCGAACGCGTCCTTGCGCAAATCCAGACGCTCGACCCCACCGGCGTCGGCGCGCGCGACCTCGCCGAGTGCATCGCGCTCCAGGCGAAGGAGGCGGACCGCTACGATCCCTGCATGGCGCGGCTGATCGACAATCTCGATCTGCTCGCGCGAGGCGAGCTCACCCGCCTCAAGCGCATGTGCGGCGTCGACGACGAGGACATGGCGGACATGATCCGCGAGCTGCGCAGCTACGATCCCAAGCCCGGCTGCCGCTACGGCGGCGAACCCGCGCCCGCCGTCACCCCCGACCTGTTCGTGATGAAGACCAAGGCGGGCTGGGGCATCGAACTCAACGCCGCGACGCTGCCGCGCGTCCTCGTCAACCGCCGCTATTATCACGAACTCAGCCACGGCCCGCAGGACAAGAGCGCCAAGGCCTGGCTGTCCGACGCGCTCGCCTCCGCCAACTGGCTCATCAAGGCGCTGGACCAGCGCCAGCGCACGATCATCAAGGTCGCGACGGAGATCGTGAAGCAACAGGAAGCCTTCTTCCTGCAAGGCGTCGCGCACCTCAAGCCGATGACGCTCGCCAAGGTCGCCGAAGCGATCGAAATGCACGAATCGACCGTCAGCCGCGTGACGAGCAACAAATATCTGAGCTGCGCGCGCGGCGTCTTCGAGCTGAAATACTTCTTCACCAGCGCGATCCAGGCCGCCGACGGCGGTGACGCGGTATCGGCCGAAGCGGTCAAAAGCGCGATCCGCGCGCTCATTGCCGCTGAGGGCGCCAAGATCCTGTCCGACGACACGCTCGTCGAACTGCTCCAGGCCAAAGGCTTCGACATCGCCCGCCGCACCGTCGCCAAATACCGCGAAGCGATGGGCATCGGCAGCTCAGTACAACGCCGCCGCGCGCGGGCGTTGGGGGGATGATCTGCCTCCCGTTGTCCCGCACCTGACCTTCGGCCCCTCGCGCTGCTAGGCTTGGTCAAAAAGAAGCGGGACCCCGGCTCAAGGCCGGGGTGACGGAGGTGGATGCGTACGCCCTGCGCGAAGCGAACCGCTGCCCCTCGTCGTCACCCCGGGCTTGACCCGGGGTCCCGCTTCTTACGCCGCCAAGAGAAAAGCGGGATGCCGGATCACGTCCGGCATGACGACCTGGAGAATGCACCCGCTCGCCGTGCAAGCGGTGACGTAGTATCGGGGGCACTACGCGTCCGATCACTTGCCGGTAGTGGCGAAACTCCGCTTGGAATGAAATCGCACGAAGACGCGACGACGCCGCGCCGGCGCGCGTTGGTCGGCACCCCGCAGTCCGTTTCCCGGCCACGATCCCCGTGATACGATTAGCCCCCTTCCATCAGGAGCCGTTGGCAATGCGCGTCGCATTCGTCCATCTGGCGGCACTCGCCGCCTGCCTGCCCTCACAGGCGACCGCTGCCGACCGGCATTCGATGGGGGCGATCTGGCAGCGTAGCGGGGATGCGATCGTCGTGGTGCCGTGCCCGCCGGGCGGTTACACGGACGAACACTGCCGCGCGCTCGCCGCACGGCATGACGGCCGGCTGACGCCGATCGGAAGCGGTTATATGAGCGAAAAGCTCCTCTGGGCGGGGCGTGACGGCGCGACGGCTCCCGACGCTGTCGTCCTCGGCGATAGCGGTGGGTCGGGAGGATTTGGTGACATATTCGCCGTCACCTTTGGCAATCCGATCGCCGTCAGCCGCCTGCAAGGCGAGCGAATGGACTGGGCTACCGCGCGCAAGGGAGCCAGGGACCTGCACCTCACCCTTCCCTTCAACATCGAATTTTTCCACGGCGCGCCGCATGCCGGCGTTTCCATCTCCCCCCTGCCGGTCATTTGGTCGCACGGCAATTTCGCGGTCGACTTTGCTTGGCTGCGGAAACGCCCAACGGTCAGCACCGCTGATCGTGCAGCGATGCGACGCGACCTGCGTCACTGGGTCCGCGAGGGACACTCGGCCCGACCCTACGGCCTAGACGCGGTGAACGTGCTGACCCCACTCCTCTTGAGTGGCCGGGCGGGGGAAGCCCGGCAACTGCTCCATCACGCCTGGTCGACCAGCCCCCAGGACGAGCAGGCGTTCTGGACGGAATTATGCTCGGCGGTGGTCCGTCATCCATGGTGGACGCGCTTCGATCTCAAGCGCATTCCCGACGCAGCGCGCATCCTGGCCGCCGCCCGGCGGGCGAAGCCTCAGGCCTGACACCCTCAATCGTCCTCATCCTCGAACCCCACCAGCGCCAGCGCGCGCGCCTTCATCTGGCGTTGTTCGCACCAATGGACCAGCGCCTCCTCCCGGCCATGCGTTACCCATACCTCGCGCGGCGCGATCTCGGTCAGCGTCTCCGTCAGTTCGTCCCAATCGGCATGGTCGGACAGGATCAGCGGCAGCTCGACATTCTTCTGCCGCGCGCGCTGGCGCACCCGCATCCAGCCACTCGCCATCGCGGTGATCGGATCGGGCAGCCGCCGCGACCAGCGGTCGTTGAGCGCGCCGGGCGGGCACATCACGACATGCCCCGCCATGTCCGCCTTCTTCGCGTCGGCGACCGGCAACAGTTCGCCCAGCCGCACGCCGTGTTCGGCATACAGGTCGCACAACCGCTGCAGCGCGCCATGGATGTAGATCGGCGCGCCATGCCCGCGCTCGCGCAATTCGGCGATCACCCGCTGCGCCTTGCCCAACGCATAGGCCCCCACCAGCACGCAGCGATCGGGGTTCGCGTGCAGCCGCGCGATCAGCTTGTCGATCTCGTCGCCGGTATCGGGATGGCGGAACACCGGCAGCGCGAAGGTCGCCTCGGTGACGAACACGTCGCACTGCACCGGCTCGAACGCCGCGCAGGTCGGGTCGGGCCGCCGCTTATAGTCGCCCGACACCACCACCCGCTCACCGCGATAATCGAGCACGATCTGCGCCGACCCCAGCACATGGCCGGCGGGGACATAGCCGATCTCGACCTCCCCCATTCGGATACTCTCGCCATAGGCAACCGCATGCCCCGCCTGCGGCCCATAGCGCGCGTCCATGATCGCCAGCGTCTCCGGCGTCGCCCACACCGCCTGATGCCCGCCGCGCGCGTGATCGGCATGGCCATGCGTCACCAGCGCCTTGGCCACGGGCTCCGACGGATCGATCCACGCATCCGCGGGCCTCACGTAGATTCCGTGCGGGTGCGGTTCCAGCCAGTCGCCCAATCGTGCCATCGCGCTACTACGCGCCAGATGGCGTGGAGTGCCCGGCCGCCCCACCCACACCGTCACCCCGGACTGGTTCCGGGGTGACGGAGGGATATGGCGTCACGCCCCCGCCACCCTACATACACCATGATGGACCTCCCCCAGCCGCTGACCGACTGGTTCGCCTCCCGCGGCTGGCACCCCCGCCGCCACCAGCTCGACATGCTGCGCGAGGCCCGCGCCGGCCGCCACGCGCTGCTCGTCGCCACCACCGGCGCCGGCAAGACGCTTGCCGGCTTCCTCCCCACGCTCGCCGAGCTGATCGAGCAGCCGACGGAAGGCCTCCACACCCTCTACGTCTCGCCGCTGAAAGCGCTCGCGGTCGACATCCAGCGCAACCTCGTCACGCCGCTCGACGAAATGGGCGTCGATATCCGCGTCGAAACCCGCACCGGCGACACCCCCAGCGACCGCAAGGCGCGCCAGCGGGTGAAGCCGCCGCAGATCCTGCTCACCACGCCCGAATCGCTGTCGCTGCTGCTCAGCTACCCGGACAGCATGACGATGTTCGCCGGCCTGAAGACGATCGTGGTCGACGAAGTCCACGCCTTCGCGACGGGCAAGCGCGGCGACCTCCTCGCGCTCTGCATGGCGCGCCTCCAACGGATCAGCCCTGCCTTACGCCGCGTCGCCCTCTCTGCCACGATCGCCGACCCCGACGGCTATCGCGCCTGGCTCGCCCCCGACGGCGACATCGGTGAGGTAGCGCTAGTCCAAGGCGAGGCCGGCGCCGATCCCGACATCACCATCCTGCTCCCCGAAGACCGCGTCCCCTGGTCCGGCCACTCGGGCCGCTATGCCGCGCAACAGGTGATGGCGGAGATCGAGACGCACGACACCTCGATCATCTTCTGCAACACGCGCAGCCTCGCCGAACTGATCTTCCAGGATCTGTGGAAGGTGAACACCGACAGCCTGCCGATCGGCGTCCACCACGGCAGCCTCGCACTCGAAGCGCGCCGCAAGGTCGAAGGTGCGATGGCATCGGGCCGCCTCCGCGCATTGGTCGCCACCGCCAGCCTCGACCTCGGCGTCGACTGGGGCAATGTCGATTGCGTCATCCAGATGGGCGCGCCGAAGGGCTCCAGCCGCCTGCTCCAGCGCCTCGGCCGCTCCAACCACCGCCTCGACGAAGCCTCGCAAGGCATCCTCGTCCCCGGCAACCGCTTCGAATATCTCGAAGCCCGCGCCGCGCTCGACGCGGTGGAGGCGGGCGAACTCGACCCCGACATCTTCCGCCCCGGCGCGCTCGACGTCCTCGCCCAGCATGTCATGGCGCTCGCCTGCGCCGCGCCATTCGACCAGGCCGCGCTGCTCGACGAAATCCGCTCCGCCCTCCCCTATTCGGCGCTCGACGACGCAACGTTCGACCGCGTGCTCCACTTCATCAGCGACGGCGGCTACAGCCTGAAAGCCTACGATCGCTTCAAGCGGCTGACGCAGGACCCCGACGGCCTGTGGCGCGTAAGCCACCCCAGGTTCGTGACCCAACACCGCCTCAACGCCGGCATCATCGTCGAGGCGACGATGCTCAACGTCCGCTTCAAGAACGGCCGCCACCTCGGCAAGGTCGAGGAAGGCTTCGCCGCGCAGCTCAGCCCCGGCGACACCTTCTTCTTCGCCGGCCTCAGCTGCGAAGTGCAGAGCATCGACACCGAAGACCTCATCGTCCGCGCCTCCAGCAAGCCAGCGCGTATCCCCACCTACGGCGGCAGCCGCATGCCGCTGTCGACCAACCTCGCCACCCGCGTCCGCCACTTCCTCGCCGAACCGGAGCAATGGCATCGCTTCCCGCCCGACGTACGCGACTGGCTGGAATTCCAGGCGAAACGCTCCGCCCTCCCCCGCCCCGGCCAGCTGCTCGTCGAAACCTTCCCGCGTGAAGGCCGGCATTACATGGTCGCCTACAGCTTCGAAGGGTGGAACGCACACCAGTCCTTGGGCATGCTCGTCACCCGCCGCATGGAGGCGGAGGGGCTGAAACCCTTGGGCTTCGTCGCCAACGACTATGCGCTGGCCTGCTACGGCCTCGAGAAGATCACCGACCCCGCCGCGCTGTTCAGCCCCGACATCCTCGAACACGAATTCGTCGACTGGGTGCAGCAGAGCCACCTGCTCAAACGCGCCTTCCGCGAGGTCGCGGTCATCGGCGGCCTCGTCGAGCGCCAGCACCCCGGCAAGCGCAAGACCGGCCGCCAGGTGACGTTCTCGACGGACCTCATCTACGACGTGCTGCGTAAATACGAACCCACGCACCTGCTCCTGCAAGCCGCCTGGGACGACGCCCGCGCCCGCATGACCGACGTCGGCCGCCTGGCGCACCTGCTCGACCGCGCCGCCGACACGATGCTCCACGTCGACCTCGACCGCATCACCCCGCTCGCCGTGCCGGTCCTCACCCTAATCGGCCGCGAAAAGATCTCGACCGGCGCCGCCGACGACGCGCTGCTGATCGAGGCGGAAGCCCTGGCGGCGGAAGCGATGCGGATCGATTGAGGGGGCGGGGACACGGGAATGTCTTCTTCGCCCCATAGCAGACAGCGTGTCGGCATGGCATCACGCTAAAAAGGGGGGCGAATGGCTCTGACGTGGGGCACTTTGATCGTCGGTGCGGCAGTAATTTTTGGGCTGCCGCTCGCGACTTTTTGGCTGAATGTGCGCAGGCGAAACGCAGGATGGTGGCTGCTTACAGCGGTAATTAGCTTGCTGATCGTCGGAAACGCTGCCGAGAAGGTGATGACGGGCAGTTCGCCGTTTTTCTGATAATGTCCGCTTCCCCCCAATCTCGGACATTCCACTGCCGCTCACGTCTTGCCGAGCAGCCGCAAAACCTTCCGTCATTCCCGCGAAGGCGGGAATCCAGACTGGCAAGCCCATCGGTTCCATCGATACGTCAGAGGTTATGGATTCCCGCCTTCGCGGGAATGACGAGGGTGCATAGCCCCCTCTGTCCTACACGCCACAAATCTGGCAAAGGGCCCGCATGACCCATGCCCGCCGCACCCCGCCCCTCACCCGGCGGGCCCGTCGCGGAGGGCGTTTTCGACACTTACGTACCGTCCACTTCGTCCACTTCCGCGGTGCCGAATCGGCCCGCGCAGCTGCCCGAGACTGCCTGTGACCTCCCCCCGCCGCACCTTCGCGATCATCTCCCACCCCGACGCGGGCAAGACGACGCTCACCGAAAAACTGCTCTATTTCGGCGGCGCCATCCACTTGGCCGGCGAAGTGAAGGCTCGTGGCCAGAACCGCCGCGCGCGGTCGGACTGGATGAAGATCGAGCAGCAGCGTGGCATCTCGGTAACGTCATCCGTGATGACCTTCGAACGCGACGGCATCACCTTCAACCTGCTCGACACGCCGGGCCACGAAGACTTCAGCGAAGACACCTATCGCACGCTGACCGCGGTCGATTCCGCCGTCATGGTCATCGACGCCGCCAAGGGCATCGAGCCGCAGACGCGCAAATTGTTCGAGGTGTGCCGCCTGCGCTCGGTGCCGATCATCACCTTCGTCAACAAGGTCGATCGCGAAGGCCGCCCGGTCTTCGAACTGCTCGACGAGATCGCCGACATGCTGGCATTGGACGTGTGCCCGATGAGCTGGCCGGTCGGCATGGGCGGCGAGTTCGAGGGCGTGCTCGACCTCACCACCAACACGATCAGCCGCCCCGAAGGCGACAGCCGCGCCTTCCTCGGCAAGACCGAAGCCGACCCCACGCTGTCCGACCGCTGGGCGGAAGAGATCGAACTCGCCCAGGCCGGCTATGCCGAATTCGACGGCGAGGCGTATCGCAACGGCGACCTGACGCCGGTTTATTTCGGCTCCGCGCTCAAGGACTTCGGCGTCGCCGAACTGATCGGCGCGCTCGCCGAACACGCGCCCCCGCCGCGCGCACAGCCTGCCGAACCTGCGCCCGTCGCACCGGACAACGACGAAGTCACCGGCTTCGTCTTCAAGGTGCAGGCGAACATGGACCCCAACCACCGCGACCGCATCGCCTTCATGCGGCTGTGTTCGGGCACCTTCAAACGCGGCATGAAGCTGACCCCCACCGGCCACGGCAAGCCGATCGCGGTCCATTCGCCGATCCTGTTCTTCGCACAGAATCGCGAAGTCGCCGACGAGGCCTTCCCCGGCGACATCATCGGCATCCCCAACCACGGCACGCTGCGCGTGGGCGATACCTTGTCCGAACGCGCCGACGTCCGCTTCACCGGCCTGCCCAATTTCGCGCCCGAAATCCTGCGCCGCGTCCAGCTGAAGGACCCGACCAAGACCAAGCAGCTCCGCAAGGCATTGGACGACATGGCCGAAGAGGGCGTGACGCAGGTCTTCTACCCCGAAATCGGCAGCAACTGGATCATCGGCGTCGTCGGCCAGCTCCAGCTGGAAGTGCTGCTCAGCCGCCTGGAGGTGGAATACAAGGTCGCCGCGGGCCTGGAACCCGCCCCCTTCGAAACCGCGCGCTGGGTATCGGCGCAGGACCCCGCCGACCTCAAGGCGTTCACCGACCTCAACCGATCGGCGATGGCCAAGGACCGCGACGGCAACCCCGTCTTCCTCGCCAAAAGCGCCTGGGAAGTCGGCTACATCGCCGACCGCTATTCCAAGGTAAGATTCGCGGCAACGCGCGAACGCTAACCTCCCTCTCCGTCATCCCGGCGAACGCCGGGATGACGAAAGGGGTGTTGGACCGGCGCCGCGCTAAACCACTGGCACAGCAGGACGATTCGGCTGTGCCTGTCCTACAAGGCGCACATGCGCCACACCCCTCCCCGTCATTCCCGCGAAGGCAGGAATCCAGACGCGCTGACGGCGGCGATGGAGCCGCGACGTCAGAGGTTATGGCTTCCCGCCTTCGCGGGAATGACGGACATGGCTCTTTCTCACCCCACCCAGTCACGCCGCAGCGGCTTCACCGCACACAGCATCAACCCCGCCGCGACGACATAAAACCCCAGCGCATAGACCGTCGCATAGCGTAGCGCGTCCGCTCCGTACGCCGCGGTCATCGCGTCCGACACGCGCCCCATGATCGTCGATCCCAGCCCCAGCCCGATCAGATTGTTGATCAGCAGGAAGCTGGCCGAGGCGGTCGCGCGCATCGGCGGCGGCACCAGATGCTGGACCGCGGTCGTCACCGGCCCCAGCCACAGGATGTTGAGCCCGTTGGGGATCAGGAACAGGAACCAGGACAGCGCCGGCGATCCGCTCATCAGCCCTGCGGCATAGAGCGGCACGGTGATCGCCCAAGCCACCGCGGGCAGCTTGGCATAGACGCCGCGATCGCGCCCGCCCATCCGATCGGCCAGCCACCCGCCTGCGAACACTCCGATCGTGCCGCCGATCAGCAGCAGCGACCCGATATATTGCGACGCGGTCAGCAGGCTGAACCCGAATGACCGGATCAGGACGGACGGCACCCAGAAGGCGAGGCCATAGCCGCACAGCGAACTGAACGCCGCGGCAAAGCTCAGCAGCCAGAAACTCGGCTTGGCGGCCAGGATGCCGAACACCGTCCACACCGACGTACGCTCGGTCGCCGCGACGGGATCGAACGCCCCGCGCGCAGGCTCGCGCACCACCAGGCGGAAGATCGGCGCGATGACGACGCCCGCCAGCCCGACGACGATGAACGCCCAGCGCCAATCGACATGCGCCGCCAATATCCCGCCCAGCAGCGCCCCCGCGGCCAGCCCGATCGGGATGCCCAACGAATAGATCGACAGCGCCCGCCCGCGCTGATGCGGCGGGAAATAATCCGAAATCATCGCGTAGGACGGCGCGACGCCCCCCGCCTCCCCCACGCCGACGCCGAGGCGGAACGCGAAGAACTGCCAGAAACCGGTCGCGAACCCGCACAGCGCGGTAAAGCCGCTCCACACCGCCAGGCTGATCGTGATCACCCAGCTGCGGCTCGTCCGGTCGGCGACCAGCGCCAGCGGGATGGCGAGCGTCGAATAGAGCAACGCGAACGCCGCCCCACCCAGCAGCCCCAGCTGCGTGTCGGTCAGCTTCAGGTCCGCCTTGATCGGCGCCGCCAGGATGCCGAGGATCTGCCGGTCGAGGAAGTTGAACGTGTAGACGACCAGCAGCATCGCCAGCACGAGCGCACGGTAGCGGGGGGTGGGTGTCATGGCATACATAGGTATTCCCGCGCGCTAGCCCCGCCCAGCCGTCACCCCGGACTCGTTCCGGGGTCCACTCTGCGGCGAGGGGGGAGGCCGGAGCCTCTTGCCGTCCCCATGCGGCCCGGTGGACCCCGGAACAAGTCCGGGGTGACGGAGGGACAGGGCAAACCTTAGAACTTCGCCCCGACGCTCACGAACACCTGCCGCGGATTGCCGTAGAAGGCCGTCGCGACGCCCTCCTTGCCCAGCGTCGGGAAGGGCTTGCCGGCCGCATCCGGGATCGGCGTCCCCGCAATGTCCGACCGGATATACTGATACCCGCTGGTCTTATAGCGCACGTCGGTCAGGTTCTTGCCGTACACGCCGATCGTGTACCGCCGCCCCTCGCCGAACGCATAGGTCAGCCCCGCATCCAGCAACGTATAGCCCGGCTGGTCGAGGAACGGGCTCGCCGTCTCGAACTGGTGCGTCAGGCTGCGATACGACACGGTCGAATTGGCGGTGAGGAGGCCATCGCCAAGCGGCACATTGCCGGTCAGCGTGCCGCTCGCCGTCCAGTCGGGCGTGTTCTGGAACACGCGGACATTGGCGACATCGACTCCGGTCGGGCCGATGAAGGTGCGGTAGCGGGCGTGGATATACCCCACCGCCCCGTTGAGCGCCACGGACGACCCGATCCCGGCGAAGTCGCGCGCCAGCACCGCAGTGCTTTCCAGCTCGATGCCCTTGATCCGCGCCTTGGCCGCGTTGGTGGTGATGCCGCAGAAGCTCTGCACCCCGTTCTGCAAACAGCCGACCGAACCGGGCACCTGCACATCGGTGTAATCGGCATAGAAGCCCGCCAGCGCCCAGGTCAGCCGTCGGTCGAACGCCGCGCCCTTGTATCCCGCCTCGTAACTCGTGACGCTTTCCGGCTTGAACAACAGGTAGTTGTAGATGTCCTGATACGTCCGCCCCGCCGCCGGATTGCTGATCGGCGCCGACGTGCCCGACCCGCGTGGATCAAAACCGCCGCCCTTGAAGCCTTCCGAATAGGAGGCATAGAGCAGGTGATCGGGCGCCGGCTTGAAGCTCAGCGACACGCGCGGCGTGAAGCGTTTGAAATTGGCGATGCCGCGAAAATTCGTCGCCGGAGCGCCGAATGGGGTTGGCGTGCCGCCGAACTCGCTGGTCAGGCCGATGTAATTGGCCTTGAAGACAAAGGCGTTGCGCTGGTCCCACGTGTAGCGGCCGCCGACCGACAGGCTGAACTGCGGCGTGAAATCATAGGTGAAGTCGCCATAAATCGACGACGTCTCGGTCCGCACGTCGCCCGCGGTATAGGCGTCGAACCCCGGCAGCGTCGTCGACAGCAGCACCCCGAACCCGGTCGCCGCTTTCGCGCCGAGGTAATAATAGCCGACCAGACCGTTCAGCTTTTCGGACGCATAGAGCAGCTGGAATTCCTGGCTGGTCTGCTCGTTGCGATAGACCGCGGGCACGTCGACGTCAGTCGCGGGCAACGAATCGAAGTCGATCGGCGTGAAGCTCGTGTCCTTGCGCCACGCGCTGATGCTCCGCAGCGTCAGGTGATCGGTCAGCTGCGCATTCGCGGTCATCGACAGGCCGCCCGCCTGAATGTCCTGCTTGGGAAAGTTCAGCCCGGCGCGCGTGTCGAACACGTTGGCCAGCACCGGCGCACCCGACAGAAGGCCCGGGATCAACCGGTGGCCGTTGCGCGGATTGCTCAGGTCGTGGGTGTAGTCGCCGGTGATCCGCACGAACAGCCGCGTATCCGGGCTTTCGAACTCGATCGTACCGCGACCCGCCCAGATGTCCTTATTGTAATTGTCGATATTCAGGTTGGTGTTGCGTCCGAAGCCACCCCGGCTCAGCCGTGCACCGGCCACGCCGACCTTGAACATGTCGCCAATCGGCGTCGACAGCGCGACGATGCCATCCGCCTGATCGAACGACCCGTAATTCGCCTTCACGCGCAGCTCAGTCTCGTTCGGCAGCCGCTTGGTGACATATTTCACTGCGCCACCAATTGTGTTGCGGCCATAAAGCGTCCCCTGGGGGCCGCGTAGCACCTCGATCCGGTCGACGTCGTAGATATCGAGCACCGCCGCCTGCGGCCGGTTGAGATAGACGTCGTCCAGATAGATGCCGATGCCCGCCTCGAACCCCGGCACCGGATCCTGCTGGCCGACACCGCGGATGAAGGCCGCAAGCGTCGAGTTGGAGCCGCGTGCCGTCTTCAGCGTGGTGTTGGGGGTGACATTCTGGATGTCGGTCAGGTCGACCGCACCGATCTTGTCGAGCTTGTCCGCGCTGAACGCGGTGACAGCGATCGGTACGCTTTGCAGCGTTTCGGACCGGCGGCGCGCGGTGACGACGATGTCCCCATTGTCTTGCGGAGGCGTCGCACTGGTATCGGGCGAGGTTTCGGCGGCGGCGCTCTGCGGGGCGTCGGCCGGGGCCGTTTGCGCCATCGCGGGCGTCGCCAGCAGCGCCGCGGCACTCGCGCCGAGCTTGAGGATCGTGGATGCACGCCGGTTCATAGCTTTCCCCTCCTGATCGGCGCCTGCCCGGTAGACCCGGCTTGTACGCCCTCTTGCACCCGCTATACTGAAACCTGAACCGGGTTTCAACTTCGGTCTTTGGGGGAGGAACGATTATGACCGAAGCAGCGGCAGCAGCGGCCGACAGCGCCGACTCACCCACCACGGCCAAGACGCCGCGGACGGCGCGTGGACGACGGACGCTGCGCGCGCTGCTCGATGCGGCGGCGGTGGAGTTTGGCGAGCGCGGGTTTCACGATGCGTCGATCAGCGGCATCACGCGTCGCGCCGGCATCGCACTCGGCAGCTTCTACACCTATTTCGATTCGAAGGACGCGGTGTTCCGTGCGCTCGTCACCGACATGTCGGCGCAGGTCCGCGATCATGTCGCTCCTGCGGTTCGCGCCGCGCCGGACGGACTGGCGGCGGAACGAGCAGGGCTTGCCGAATTCATCGGCTTCGTCCGCGACCACAAGGAAATCTATCGCATCATCGACGAAGCCGAATTCGTCGACTCGGATAGTTTCCGCGCCCACTACGCCTCCACGGCGGAACGAATCGAAGCGCGGTTACGCGCCGCGGCGGCGCGGGGGGAGGTGCGGGGGGATGTGGATGATGTTCACGCCTGGGCGATCATGGGAATGAACGTCTTTTTAGGCTTGCGGTACGGCGTGTGGAGCGAGGATCGCGACATTGCCGCGGTGGCGGACCAGGCCGCATCGCTGCTGCGCGATGGCCTGTTCCCCAAACGCCCAGCCATCACCGAGGTTTGAGCACATCGTCCTGCCGCAACGCATCGGCGATGCGGTTGCGGATCGCGAGCAGCATGGCGGTCAGGTCCGCCTGTTCGTCGGCGGGCGCTGGCGGCGGCGCGCGATCCGCATCGGCGAGGAGTTGCTGGACGCCGCGGATCGTATAGCCCTGCCGGTTGAGCAGCGTATCGATGCGGCGGACCAGCGCGACGTCCTCTGGCCGGTAATAGCGCCGGTTGCCCGCGCGCGTGACGGGCCTGAGCTGGGGAAAGCGCGTTTCCCAATAGCGCAGGATATGGTGGGCGAGGCCGGTTTCCGCCGATACCTCGCCGATCGTTCGAAACGCTCCACGCGCCTTGTCGGTGCGGGAGACCATCCGGGTCAGCTGGCCGCGACGATGCGGTCGCGCATCATCTGGCTGGCGCGGAAGGTGAGAACCCGCCGCGGTGCGATCGGCACCTCGACCCCCGTCTTGGGGTTGCGGCCGATCCGTTCGCCCTTGTCACGCAGCACGAAGGTGCCGAACCCCGAAATCTTGACGTTCTCGCCGCGCGACAGCGCCTCGCACATCTCGCCGAGAACCTGTTCCACCAAGCGCGCCGAGTCCGATCGCGCCAGTCCCACCTGACGATGCAGGGCTTCGGCCAGATCCGCTCGCGTCAACGTGCCCACCGGTGTCATCAACACGTTTCCCACTCCACTCTGTCAAAACAGCCCCTTGGAGGGAGCTACACCAGCACAGACATGTCCGAAAGTGACTTTGTTACACGGCGTGGAAACGCTTGCACGAAAAACTACTCAAAATGGCGGATTACATCCGCAGGACCGCGGCCCCCCACGTGAAGCCGCCGCCCATGGCCTCCAATACCACAATCTGGCCCGGTTGGATGCGCCCATCGCGCGTCGCCGTGTCGAGCGCCAGCGGCACCGACGCGGCGGAGGTGTTGGCGTGGCGATCGACGGTCACGACGACCTTCTCCGCCGGGAGGCCGAGCTTGCGGCTGGTCGCCTCCAGAATGCGGGCATTGGCCTGATGCGGCACGACCCAATCGACCGCCGACGGCGTCAGGCCGGCGATGTCCAGCGACTCCTGCAGCACCGACGCCAGATTGACGACGGCATGGCGGAACACCTCGCGGCCCTTCATGCGCAGCTTGCCGACGGTGCCCGTGGTCGACGGACCGCCATCGACATAGAGCAATTCGTTGTGGCGCCCATCGGCGTGCAGACGCGTGGCGAGGATGCCGCGACCGCCCTCGGCCTCGCTCTCCTGCCCCTCGAGCACGATCGCGCCGGCGCCGTCGCCGAACAGCACGGCGGTGGTGCGATCTTCCCAGTCGAGGATGCGGCTGAACGTTTCGGCCCCGATCACCAGCGCGCGGCGATGGACGCCGGTGCGCAGCATCGAATCGGCGACCTGCACCGCATAGAGGAAGCCCGAACACACCGCCGCAACGTCGAAGGCGACGCAATCGTCGATGCCGAGCATCGCCTGCACCTTGGTCGCGGTCGCCGGGAAGGTCTGGTCGGGGGTCGCGGTAGCGAGGACGATCAGGTCGATATCCTGCGCGGTGATCCCCGCCGATTCGAGCGCGGCGCGGCAGGCCGCTGCGGCGAGTGTCGAGGTCGTTTCGTGCGGGCCGGCGATGTGGCGGAAGCGGATGCCGGTCCGCTCGACGATCCATTCGTCGCTGGTGTCGAGTCGCTCCGCCAGATCGGCGTTCGACACACGCTGTTCCGGAAGGGCCGAACCCGTACCGAGAACGACCGAGCGGATCATGCGTGGACTGCCTTTTTCTCGAAATTGCCGAGGTCGTCGGCGATGCGGCGCGTGAGGTCGGCGCGCACCATCTTGGCGGCATTACCGATCGCGGTGGCGACGCCGCGTTCGTTGGCGCTGCCGTGGCTCTTCACGACGATGCCGTTGAGCCCGAGGAAGACCGCGCCATTGTGATTGTTGGGATCGAGGTGGTCGCGCAGCAGCTCGGTCGCCGGACGCGAGATCAGGAAGCCGACCTTCGAGCGGACCGAGCTACGGAACGCGCGCTTGAGCAGATCGGCGACGAAGCGCGCCGTCCCTTCGGCGGTCTTGAGCGCAATATTGCCGGCGAAACCGTCGCAGACGATGACGTCGTGGTTGCCGCGGGCGAGCTGGTTGCCTTCGACGAAGCCGGTGAAGGTCAGCGGCAAATGCGTCTGGCCGCGCAGCACGGCGGCGGCGTCGCGAATCTCGTCGGTGCCCTTCTGGTCTTCGCTGCCGATGTTGAGCAGCGCGACGCGGGGGCTGTCGAGATCGAGGATGGTGCGCGCATAGGCGGCACCCATCACCGCGAACTGGACGAGATTGCGCGCATCCACCTCGGTATTCGCACCGAGATCGAGCATCACGACGTCATTGTCGCCCAGCGTCGGCAGCGGCGCGGCGAGCGCGGGGCGATCGATGCCCGGCAGCGTGCGCAGCGCAAGCTTCGCCATCGCCATCAGCGCGCCGGTGTTGCCCGACGACACGGCGGCGCCGGCGCGACCCTGTTTCACCAGATCGATGGCGATGCCCATCGACGTGGTCTTGGACCGGCGGATCGCCTGGCTCGGCTTGTCGCTCGACCCCACGGTTTCGGGGGCGTGGACGATCTCGCTGGCATGGGCGAGGTTGGGATGGGCCTTCAGCCCCTCCGCCACCTTCGCCTCGTCACCCACCAGGAAGAAGCGCATGCCCTCGAACCGGCGGCGTGCCGCGGCGACGCCAGCCAGCATGACCGCCAGCCCCTCGTCGCCGCCCATCGCATCGACGGCGATCCAGGAAGTGTCGGGCATGGTTGCGCGTGTATCCAGTGGGTAAAGAGGGCGTTAGCCCTCGACCGAGACGATCTCGCGACCGTTATAATGGCCGCAGGCGGTGCACAGGTTGTGCGGACGCTTCAGTTCGCCGCAGTTCGGGCACTCCTGGAACGCCGCGACGCTGAGCGAGTCGTGGCCACGGCGCATGCCGCGCTTCGAGGGAGAGGTCTTTCGCTTGGGGACGGCCATTTCGGCACCTTGTTCTAAAATCGACGTACGAAATCAGATGCCCCGTACGGCACGATCCAGCCATCGGCAAGGCGCCGACCGCCGGACGCCACCGAGAACCGGACGCATCGCGAAGCGCGGGCCTATAGCGAATTTCCGCGCTGTTGCAAGCTTGGCGGGCGCAAGGCATCACGGCGCGGCCCGCCCGAGGAGACTTACGCCGATGCTGCTGCCCGTCACGCTCACCGTCGCCGCCGCCGCCGGAATCGGCAATGTCGTGCTGGCGATGCGAATCGTGCAGCTGCGGCTGAAGGGCAAAGTGCTGATCGGCGATGGCGGCAACGAGCGGCTGCTCGCCCGCACCCGCGCCCAGGCCAATTTCGTCGAATATACGCCGTTCGTGCTGATCCTGATGGCGTTGATCGAGGCGGCAGGCGGATCGCCGCGCTGGCTGGCGATCACCGGCGGCCTGTTCGTCGCGGGCCGCATCGCCCACGCCCTCGGCATGGACCGCCCCGCCCCCAACCCCTGGCGGGCGGGCGGCGCATTGCTGACCTGGGTGATCCTGGTCGGCCTCGCGCTGTGGGGCATGACGATCGCCTACACCTACGAGGCCGCGCCGGTGATGGAGGTCGTGCCGGTCGACGGTGCGCCGACCGTCTGATTCGCAAGGGCGCCGGGGCGATTCGGGGCCGCGGAAGTGGACGAAGTGGACGGTACGTAATCGTCGGAAACGCACCCCCGCGAACCGCCCGGAGGGGCGGGTGGCGAGCGGGCGGGGATTGCGCATGGCGTGGGTATACACGAGCCGGGGCGTGTAGGACAGCGGCGGCATGACGCTTGCGGTGCGGCGCCGTTCGCAAGAGCGTTGGCGGTCAGGAGGGTGCAGTTCGCCTCATGACGGGATGATTGGGCCTGAGCGCGCAAGGCGCGGCGCCTGCTTTCCTGAAAACGATGGTGTTCTGAGAATGCTGGTGCTTGAGGTATCTCAGATTAAAGATTGCCATGGCCCACGCGCTCGGGACATAGGGTGACGATGAGGTTGTTGAAGGAGGCAGCGTCGTTGATCGTTCGTCAGGCTACTATCAATGATCTAGACGCATTGGTTCCGTTGTTCGACGCCTACCGACAGTTCTATAAACAAGCTTCCGATCCTGATGGCGCACGAGCATTTCTGAAAGATCGTTTTGAGCACCAACAATCGGTAGTCTTCGTTGCTTGCGATGTAGATCAAGCAGTCGGCTTCACTCAGCTATTCCCATCATTCTCGTCGACGAGAATGGCGCGGACGTTCATTCTTAATGACCTATTTGTGTCCCCCGCTGCTCGCCGCACCGGGGCAGGTCGAGCGCTGCTGAATGCAGCTTGCGAATATGGCCGAGCGGTCGGGGCGTCGCGGATGTCGCTTTCGACTGCTGTGGCTAATGTTGTTGCACAATCAGTGTATGAAGAAGCAGGCTGGACCCGCGATACGGAATTCCAAGCCTATGCCATCAGCCTGATTTAGAGACTAATCGACACTCTTGCCGCGTTCCCGAAAACGAACCTCCAACGGGAAGCAGACTACGCCCATCGCGCTGACGGAGACCTGCAGGGTCTGCATTCCCGAAATCCGTACCCGATTGCGCTTTCCCGAAACGTCTGATCGGAGACGGAAAAACGGGGACGATCACGCTTCGGGAACGACCGATATGTAGGAAGGCTCCCTCCAGGGCGAAAAGTGGCGAGAAGCCGACGTTCAGTCGCGCCGAGCGATCTCGGCTTCCAGCCAATGGACTCGTTTTTCCCACAGCTTTTTCATTTTAGCGGACGGGGCGATGCTCCCACGGACGCGCGACCGCTCAAGCTCCGCCTGAAGCCCCCCGAGACTGAGGCGCTCCAGTTCGTCGTCGCGGTGAGGAACGGCTGATCGCTTTCCCATTGCCTCCCTCTTTCGTCATTCGCGAATGACCCCAAGTGAGGGACCTCAGCGAAATCAACGTCTTACGCCCTTGTGGCACGGTGGATGCCGGAACACGTCCAGCATGACGAAGGGACTTTCGCAGAGGTCACGCACGTGCGGAAGCGAACGATGCCCTCAGTGCCGACAGCCTCGCCGCTCCCCTACGCCGCCAGTGCCCGATCGCTGACGAACATGTTGTTCGCCCGCTCATGGGCGAACGTACTCGGGTTGCCGTGGCCGGGGATGAAGGTGGTGTCGTCGCCCAGGGGCCAGAGCTTGGTGACGATCGTTTCGATCAATTGCTTGTGGTTGCCGCCGGGCATGTCGCTGCGGCCGACCGAGCCTTGGAACAGCACGTCGCCGACCTGCGCGAATTTCGAGGGCGCGTGGTGGAAGATCACATGGCCCTGGGTGTGGCCGGGGGTTTCGTAGACGTCCAGCTGCAAGTTGCCGACGCTCACCGTGTCGCCTTCGACCAGCCAGCGGTCGGGTTCGAAGGTGACGCCGGCCATGCCGTAATTCTTGCCGTCGTCGTCGAGGCGGGCGAGCCAGAAGCGATCGGCCTCGTGCGGGCCTTCGATCGGCACGTTCAGCTCGTCGGCGAGCGGCTTGGCCTCGCCTGCGTGGTCGATATGGCCGTGGGTGAGCAGGATCTTTTCGACCGTGACGCCCGCCTGCGCGACCGCGGCCTTGATGCGGGGCAGGTCGCCACCCGGATCGACGATCGCCGCCTTCATCGTCTGGGTACACCAGATCAGCGTGCAATTCTGCTGGAAGGGCGTCACCTGAATGATCGCGGCGCGTAGGGGGGGCGTATCGGTCATGCCCAAAGAGATAGGCGCGTGGGGCTGGGGCGGCAATCGTCGCTTGCACCCGGCGGCATCGCCTGTGCATTTGGACCGGGATGATCGCTGCGCCCTTCGTATTGCTGGATGATGCCCGGGACGGGGGGGCAGGTGCGCGGCTCTATACCGATCCGGTCGAGATCGTCGCCGCGGCGACGCAGGCGGAGGTGCTGCCGGCGCTGGCGCGGCTGCGTGGCGCGCGACGGCGGGGGCTGCATGCGGCGGGCTATCTGACCTATGAGGCGGGGGCGGCGCTGGCGTCGCGCGCGGTGCCGGTACGCGAGGGCGACGGGCCGTTGCTGTGGTTCGGGCTGTTCGAGGGGTATCGTGCGCTCGACGCGGATGCGGTCGCGGAACTGTTGCCCGATCCGGCCGGCGCCTGGGCGAGCGCGCCGCAGCCGCGGGGTGACCGCGAGGCCTATGATGCCGCCTTTGCCGCGGTGACGGCGTTGATCCGGGCGGGCGATATCTATCAGGCGAACCTGACGATCCGTACCGACGTGGCGATCGCGGGCGATCCGGCGGCGCTGTATGCGCGGCTGCGGCGCGAGGCGGCGGCGGGTCATGGTGCGCTGGTGGCGACCGGCGAGCGCCACCTGCTGTCGCTGTCGCCCGAATTGTTCTTCACGCTGGAGGGCGATGCGCTCACGTGCCGGCCGATGAAGGGGACGGCGGTGCGGGGGGAGACGCCGGGCGAGGATGCGGCGCTGGCGGATGCGCTTGCCGGCGATCCCAAGCAGCGCGCTGAAAATCTGATGATCGTCGACCTGATGCGCAACGACCTTTCGCGCGTGGCGCAGGCGGGCAGCGTCGCGGTGCCGGAACTGTTCCGGGTGGAGCATTATCCGACGGTGCATCAGATGACGTCGACCGTCACCGCGACGCTGGCGGACGGGGCGGATGCGGTGGACGTGCTGACGGCGCTGTTCCCGTGCGGGTCGATCACCGGCGCGCCCAAGCAGCGCAGTATGGAGGTGATCGCCGCGGTCGAGCCCGAGGCGCGCGGCATCTATACCGGTGCGATCGGGCGGATCGATCCGCACGGCGATGCGGCGTTCAACGTGGCGATCCGCACGTTGGCGGTGCCGGCGGGGGCCGAGATGGCGACGCTGGGTCTGGGATCGGGCGTGGTCGCCGACAGCCGGGTGGACGAGGAATATGCGGAATGCCTCGCCAAGGGCGCGTTCGTGACGCGCGGGCAGGCGCCGCTCGACCTGATCGAGACCATGGCGTTCGATCCCGATGAGGGTTTGCCGCTGCTGGAGGCGCATCTTGCCCGGCTGACCGCGAGCGCCAGGGCGCTGGGCTTCCGCTTCGACCGGCATGGGACGCGCAACGATCTGCAGGCGGCGACCTTTCGGTTGCGGACCCCTGCGCGGGTGCGGCTGCTGCTGGCGCAGAGCGGGGCGACCGCGATCGAGGTGGCGGCGATGCCTGCGCCCTTCGCGGCGCCGCTGCGGGTGGCGGTGGTGCTGCTGCCGGTCAATCCGAGCGATTTCCGCTTGCGGCACAAGACGAGCGATCGCGGCTTCTACGACGCGGCGCGGGCCGCGGCGGGCACGGACGAGGTGGTGTTCGTGCGCCCCGACGGGCTGCTGACCGAAGGCAGCTTCACCTCGCTGTTCATCGGCGACGGCGACGGACCGCTGCGCACGCCGCCCTTGGCGCTCGGCCTGCTGCCGGGCGTGCTGCGGTCAGGATTGATCGATTCGGGGCGGGCGGTGGAGGCGAATGTGTCGCCAGAAGACCTCAGCGGGCAATTTTTCGTCGGAAACGCGCTGCGCGGGCTGATGCCGGCGGTTGTTGCGATTGCGAAAAGCGAGGCCTTGCGTCTATAGGCGCGCGCAGTCCTTCCGCCATCCAAGGCCCGTCCCATGAAGCCCTCCGCCGCACTCGGCCGCATCAGCCCCTCGCCCACGCTCGCCATCACCAGCCGCGTGCTCGAGCTGAAGCGCGCGGGCGTCGACGTGATCGGCCTGGGCGCGGGCGAACCGGATTTCGACACGCCGGAGTTCGTCAAGGACGCGGCGATCCAGGCGATCCGCGACGGCAAGACGAAATACACCAACGTCGACGGCACGATCGAGCTGAAGCAGGCGATCGTCGCCAAGTTCGCACGCGACAATAACCTCACCTACACGCCCGATCAGGTGACGGTGAACGTCGGCGGCAAGCACACGCTGTTCAACGCGATCGTCGCCAGCGTCGATCCGGGCGACGAGGTGGTGATCCCCGCGCCATACTGGGTGAGCTATCCCGACGTCGTCCAGTTCGCTGGCGGTACGCCGGTGTTCGCGGTCGCCGGGCCGGAACAGGATTACAAGCTGTCGCCGGAGGCGCTGGAAGCGGCGATCACGCCCCGGACCAAGTGGGTCATCCTCAATTCGCCGTCCAACCCGACGGGCGCGGCGTACACCGTCGACGAACTGAAGGCGCTGGGCGCGGTGCTGGCCCGGCACCCGCATGTGTGGATCTTCGCCGACGATATGTACGAGCATATCGTCTATGACGGCTTCCGCTTCGCGACGATCGCCGAAGTGTGCCCGGAGCTGTACGAGCGCACGCTGACCGTTAACGGCTGTTCGAAGGCCTATGCGATGACCGGCTGGCGGATCGGCTTTGCGGCGGGCGCGCCGTGGCTGATCAAGGCGATGGCGAAGCTGCAATCGCAATCGACCAGCAACCCCTGTTCGATCGCGCAGGCGGCGGCGGTGGCGGCACTGACCGGCCCGCAGGATTTCCTCAAGGAGCGCGCTGCGGCGTTCCAGACGCGGCGCGACCTGGTGGTCGGCATGCTCAACCAGATCGAGGGCATGACCTGCCCGACGCCGGAAGGCGCATTCTACGTCTATCCGTCGTTCGCGCCGCTGATCGGCAAGACCACGCCGAACGGCCGCAAGATCGAGACGGACGAGGATTTCGTCGGCTATCTGCTCGACGATGCAAAGGTCGCGGCGGTGCAGGGCGCGGCGTTCGGTCTGTCGCCGGCGATGCGGATCAGCTACGCGACGTCGGACGATCTGCTGCGTGAGGCGTGCACCCGCATCCAGCAGGCGTGCGCGGATCTGCGCTGAGGGGCGGCTCGTTCCAACATTCACCGTCACCCCGGCCTTGAGCCGGGGTCCCGCTTCATTGGCTGTGGCAAGTAAGAAGCGGGACCCCGGATCAAGTCCGGGGTGACGGGTGG
Source organism: Sphingomonas sp. NIC1 (assembly GCF_001638925.1). Classification (NCBI taxonomy): domain Bacteria; kingdom Pseudomonadati; phylum Pseudomonadota; class Alphaproteobacteria; order Sphingomonadales; family Sphingomonadaceae; genus Sphingomonas; species Sphingomonas sp. NIC1. The sequence goes on along the minus strand of NZ_CP015521.1, from coordinate 1,727,515 downwards.
CTTTTGGCGGATAACTCCATCCGTATCGGCCGCAAATCCTGACGGGTGATGAACGGAGCGGCCACGCCGCGTTAATCCAGCGTTTCTATAAACGCGCTTGAGAGTGGCGGTCCGGACGACCATCTGGGCCGCTGAAACCGGGCAAGACGACGCACGTCGTCGCCCCAACGAACGACAAGACAAAGGTGCGTTATGCGCAACATGTTCAACAGCCGCTTCTTCTGGAAGTTCCTCGGCGGGTTCGCGATCGGCGCGATCGGCGTCGTGACGCTGCAGCCGGCGAGCGCGCAGCATGCGCAGCCGATCCCGGCCGCGTCGCCGATCGTGCAGGCGCAGTAAGCCTCACCGGGCGATACGAATGCGCCGGACCGCTCAAGCCCCTGGCTCTGGACGGACGCGGTTTCCTCACCATATCAGCGTCATGCTGAAAGTTCTGCTGCCCGGCGCCGCTCTGGCGGGCGCCCTGTTCGCCTCCACCGGCTTTGCCGCCGCTGAACGCGCGGTGCCGCTGCCCGCCGCCAAGATCGATGTCCCCGCCACCACGGCCACGCAGACCGCTGTGTTCGCGGGCGGCTGTTTCTGGGGCATGGAGGCGGTGTTCGAGCGGGTGAAGGGCGTCAAGAGCGTCACCGCCGGCTATGCGGGCGGCAGCCGCGCGACCGCCACCTACGATCAGGTCTCGACCGAGCGCACCGGCCATGCCGAGGCGATTCGCGTGACCTATGATCCGCGTGTCGTCAGCTATGCGACTTTGCTGCGCGTCTATTTCTCCATCGCGCATGATCCGACCGAGTTGAACCGGCAGGGTCCGGATACGGGGCCGAGCTATCGCTCTGCCATCTTCCCGCAGGACGCGCGGCAGGCCGCGGTGGCGCGCGCCTATATCGCGCAGCTGGGGGCGGCGAAGAGCTTCCCCAAGCCGATCGTGACACGGATCGAACAGGGCGCGTTCTTCCCGGCGGAGGACTATCACCAGCGCTTCTACGACCGGAACCCGATGCATCCTTATATCGTGCGCTGGGACAAGCCGAAGGTCGCGGCGTTCAAGGCGGGGTTTCCGGCGCTGGCGCGATAGGGGGTAGCGCGACGTTTCCGCCTCCCCCTCCCGTCATTCCCGCGGAGGCCGGGATCCATGGTTTTGGCGTGGCTGGTGATGTGCGCCACGTTGCCCGCATCGTGTCCGTGGATCCCGGCGTTCGCCGGGATGACGGGGCGTGTGCGTCAAGCCGCGATGGGGAAGCGGAGGAGGCGTTGTTCGACGGGCACCAGTGCCTCGGCGCCCTGCCCCACGGCCTTGACCAGCGCGGGGTGATCGACGTCGAGGCCGCCGGTCAGCGCGCCGAAGGCGGGGAGCACGATCTTGCGCGGCGTCGCGACGAAGCAGCGGCGCGCGACCTGCTTGCCGCGGACGTGGAGGCGCAGCTTGGGGTGAAAATGGCCCGACAGTTCCGGGCGAGTGTCGTGCGGATCGGCTTCGTGGCGCAGGACCAGGCCGTCGACCGTCGATTCGTCCAGCACCGTGCCGCCGCAGCGATCCTTCAGCCCGGAATCGTGATTGCCGGTGATCCACGTCCAGCGCAGCCCCTCGGTCAGCGCGCGCAGGCGTAACTGCGCCTCGGCGGGGAGCCGGTCGCAGCCATCGCTGTCGTGGAAGCTGTCACCCAGGCACCAGAGTTCCTTCGCCCCCGTCGCCGTCACGATCCGCGCGAGATCGGCCAGCGTCGCGAGCGAATCATAGGGCGGCAGCATCTGGCCGCGGGCGGCGAACCAGCTCGCCTTTTCGAAATGCAGGTCCGCAACGAGCAGCGCGGAACGTGCCGGCCACCACAAGGCGCCATCCGGCAACGCGCACAGGGTCTGACCGCCGAACGAAAAGGGAACCATGGCCCGCCCATGCCTGCAAACCCCTACCCGATCAAGCCGTTACCCTGCCCTTACCCAAAGCCTCTTGCGCGGCAGACAAATCGGCGTAAAGCGCGCCGTCCTCCCGCGCCGGGGGATTGAACAGGGGTAAAAGCGCGCCATGTCGGCTGCCGTCGAAGCACCCGCTTCCGAATCCACGGGCGCGCATTCCGCGTCGGCCCATCCCGCGCTGATCGGCCTGACCGTCGGTGCGCTGGGCGTCGTGTTCGGCGATATCGGCACCAGTCCGCTCTACGCCTTTCGCGAGGCGCTGCAGCAATCGGCGGGCGACGGGATCGATCCGTCCGAAATCCTCGGCGTGCTCAGCCTGGCGCTGTGGACGCTGACGCTGATCGTCACGGTCAAATACGTCTTGTTCCTGATGCGTGCCGACAATCACGGCGAAGGCGGCGTGCTGGCGCTGGCGGCGCTGGCGCGCAAGTCGATCGGCGTGCGCAGCCGCATCGCGCTGGTGCTGGGCGCGGCGGGCGCGTCGCTGTTCTACGGCGATGCGATCATCACGCCGTCGCTGTCGGTGCTGTCGGCGATGGAGGGGCTGCGCACCATCCCCAGCGCGGCCACATTCTTCGACGAAGGCACGATCCGCGCGCTGACGATCGTGATCCTGATCGCGCTGTTCTTCCTGCAATCGAAGGGCACGGCGCGGGTCGCGTCGCTGTTCGGGCCGGTGTGCATCGTCTGGTTCCTGACGATCGGCGGGCTGGGCGCGTGGCATATCGCCGACGAGCTGTCGATCTTTCGCGTGCTGCTGCCGACCTATGGCATCCAGTTCCTCAGCACCCACGGCACGGTGGGGTTGTTCGTGCTGGGCGCGGTGTTCCTGACGGTGACGGGCGCCGAAGCGCTGACCGCGGACATGGGGCATTTCGGCAAGAAGCCGATCCGCATCGCGTGGCTGCTGCTCGTCTTCCCGGCGCTGACGCTCAACTATCTGGGCCAGGGTGCCTTTGCCCTCTCGCGCCTCGAGGCCGCCGCCGCTGCGGGCAAGCCGTTCACCAATCAGGACTGGTTCTTCCTGATGGCGCCCGAATCGATGCGCGGGCCGCTGATCGTGCTGGCGGGCTTCGCCACGGTGATCGCGAGCCAGGCGGTGATCACCGGCGCCTTTTCGCTGACGCAGCAGGCGGTGCAGCTGGGGCTGTTGCCGCGGATGAAGCTGCGGCAGACGTCGGCGTCGTTCGTCGGGCAGATCTACGTCCCCGCGATCAACTGGCTGCTGATGATCGGCGTGCTGGTGCTGATCATCCAGTTCAAGACATCCTCGGCGATGGCGGCAGCATACGGCATTGCGGTGACGGGGACGATGGTGGTGACGACGCTGCTCGGCTACCTCGTCGCGCGGCACGTGTGGCACTGGAACCGGGTGTGGGCGCTGGCGGCGGTGCTGCCGTTCCTGTGCCTGGACCTCATCTTCTTCGGCGCGAACATCCTGCGCGTGATCGAGGGCGGCTGGGTGCCGCTGGTCATCGCGGCATCGATCGGCCTGCTGATCTACACCTGGGTGCGCGGCAAGGGCATCGTGCGCGCGTTCGAGGCGCGGCAGAGCATCCCGCTCGCCGACCTGGCCGCCGCGCTCGCCAAGCGGCCGCCCGAACGCGTGCCGGGCACGGCGGTGTTCCTCACCGCCAATCCGCGATCGGCGCCGGGCGCGCTGCTTCACAATCTCAAGCACAACAAGGTGCTGCACGAGCGCAACCTGGTGGTCAGCATCCGTACGACGGACCGCCCGGTCGTGGAGCCGGAGATGCGCGCGACCGTCGAGCGGCTGGACGACAATTTCGAGATCGTCGTGCTCAATTACGGCTTCATGGAATCGCCGAACGTGCCCGCCGACCTGGGCGTCGGCGGCAAGACCGAGATGCGCAGCCTGGATGCGATGAAGACCAGCTTCTTCATCGGCCGCAACACGCTAAAGCCCGAAGCGGACGTCGGCATGCCGCTGTGGCAGGATCGCATCTTCATGTTCATGCAGCGCAATGCGAGCGATCCGACCGACTTCCTGAAGATTCCGCCGGGCAAGGTGCTGGAGCTGGGCGAACAGGTGACGGTGTAGGGGCGCGGGACGTTACGACACCATCGTCGTCCGTCAGTGCGAGCGAAGATGACCTGCGACGTCACTCGCCTCAGGCGAGCAGCGTCACCTGCATCGCGATGCGTTTGTCGCCGCCGGCCGGCACGTCGAACACGCCGGGCTTGTCACGGAAGTCGCCGGTGAAGCCTTCGGGATCGGCGATGCCGTGCCAGGGCTCGACGCAGACATAGGCGGCGCCGGGCTTGGTCCAGATGCCGAGCATCGGCGTGTCGGGGAAGGCGATGCGCAATTGCGGGCCTTGCGGAGCGCCATAGGTCACCGCGTCGGAGCGGACATTATCCCACACGAGCGCGTCGTCGGTGAACAGGTCGTCGCGCAACGTCAGCGTACGGCCGTCGAGCGGTGACGGGCGCGTGCCCGCGGCGATCGTGCCGTCGGCGGCGATGACGCGCAGGACGTCGGGCTCGTCGGCGTCGAAGACGATGCGATGGGCGGCGCGGTCCTGCCCATAGGGTAGCGGCCAGGCGAAGGCGGGGTGGAAGCCGAAGCTTGCCGGCATGGGCTCGGTTGCGGGGTTGTGGATGCGTGCCTCGACGTGGAGCGTCGCATCCCGAAGCGTGAAGGTGATTTCGAGCCGGAAGGCGAAGGGATAAGAGGCACGCGTCTCGGCACTGTCGGTCAGCGCGAAGGTGACGCTGGCGTCGGACTGCGCGACCGTGTCGAAGAGGGCGTGGCGGGCGAAGCCATGCTTGGCCATCGGATAGGATGTGCCGTCGAGCCGGATCGCCTTTTCGTACGTCATGCCGATCACCGGGAACAGGATCGGCGCGTGGCCGGTCCAGAAGGCCGGGTCCGCGTTGGTCATCAGCTCGCGGCCCTCGGCGTCGCGCAGGTGCGTCAGCTCGGCGCCGAACGGGTTGATCGCGGCGGTCAATGCGCCGGAGCGGATGGTGACGAGGTCGGTCATGGGCTCCAGCTGTGCGTCAGGTGTGGGGCGGCGGCAAGGGTCGTGGACATTCCTGGTAGTGCGTCATTGCGAGCGCAGCGACGCAATCCAGGGCGCCCTGGTCCGGCTCTGGATTGCTTCGCTGCGCTCGCAATGACGGATTCCAGGTTGGCAGCCTCTGCTCACCGTGACGCGGTTTGCAACCACGCCTCGTTGGCGGTCGCCGTTTCGCTTTGCATCGCGGCGGCGTCGGCGTTGGTGGGCAGCGTCCAGCCCTCTGCGGCCGACGCGTCCGTCACCAGCACTGGCGTGCCGCGGCTGGTGATCGCGAACAGCTTCTTGGCGAAATCGGTCGGCACGCGGATGCAGCCGTGCGAGGCGGGGAAGCCCGGGTTCATACCGGCGTGGATCGCGACGCCGTCCCAGGTCAGGCGCTGCATGAACGGCATCGGCGCGCTGTCGTACAGGTTGCTCTTATGCTTTTCCGACTTCTGCAGGATCGGGAAGACGCCGACCGGCGTCTCCTTGCCATCCTTGCCCGTCGAGACGGTGGATGCGCCGATCAGCATCGTGCCGCGATAGACATAGGCCTTCTGATCCGGAATCGAGACGACGATGCTGACCGGTTCGCTGCTGCCGCTGTCGTTCCACAGGAAGCGATTGGGGGCGAGCGACGTGACTTCCGGGGCCAGGGCATCGCTGGCCGCCGCCGCAAATGCGGGGGTTGGAAGCGCCATTACCAGCGCCGCCGCGGTCATTGCCGAAAACCATCGTGTCGATCGCTGTGCCATATCGATTCGCCCTTGACTTTCGTTTGCCTTTCGCGGGTCTCAACGCGCGATATCGCGGCTGGTGCCATGGCCAAATCGGATCAATCGAGCCCAACCCGCGCCGAAGCGTGCAACCGCAACGCCGACTTGGGGCTGGGACCCGCAGAATATTAAGTCCGAAGCTGCTATATGATGTTTCGCGGGCAAGAACCGGGGCATTACGGAAATTCGATGCAAAATCAGAATGATGGCGCGCGCGATCGTCGTGCGCTGCTGAAGAACGGATTGGTGCTGGCAACGACGCTGGCGATGCCGGGAACGGTCTCCGCCGCGACCCGCCGCCTGAGCCAGGCCGATTTGCGGCCGGTCAGCGAACCGCCGTTGCCGGCCCCGCGCCCGCGCATGTTCGCGCAAGCCATCACCTCGCCGCGCGTCGTGCGCCCCGATCTGATGCGCCAGGCGATGGCCGCGCTGAACCAGCATGGCCGCCGCATCCCGCGCCGCGACCGGATCGCGATCGCCGACATGGCGGCGTCCTCGTCGGAGCCGCGCTTCCACCTCGTCGACCTGGTGTCGGGCAAGAGCCAGTCGTTCCTGGTCGCGCACGGCAGCGGATCGGACCCGGCGCACACCGGCTATCTGAAGCGCTTTTCGAACGAGCCCAATTCCAACGCTACTTCGCAGGGCGCGTTCGTGACCGACGATTATTATGTCGGCAAGCATGGCCGCTCGCAGCGGCTGATCGGGCTCGACGCCACCAACGACAATGCGCTGGCGCGCGCGATCGTGGTGCATTCGGCCTGGTATGCGAACAAGGACATGCTGCGCACGCACGGCATGCTCGGCCGCAGCCAGGGCTGTTTCGCGGTCGGCGAAAGCGACCTGTCGCAGGTGTTCGCGCAATTGGGCCAGGGCCGGATGATCTTTTCGGCGAAGGTATAACGCCGGTCAGCGTTCGCTGAGCAGCGCCAGCGTCTTGGGATCGCGCTGGCCGTCGTAGAAGCGCTCCAGCGCCGCTTCGAACGGGGCCGGATCGTCGGCGATCGCGGCGAACAGCGTCATCGACGAACGCAGCTTCATCGCGTCGATGCTGCCGAATATCTCTTCTGCGCCGCCCGGCGCTGCGATCGCCGCCTGCGTCATCGCGATCAGCCGCCCGCCGAGCAACTGGTGCGCCAGATACGCGCGCGCTTCGTCGGCATCACGGATCGCATAGGTTCGCGCCATCGCGCTGCTGCCTAAACCGGCGATCTGCGGGAAGACGAACCACATCCAATGGCTGGTCTTGCGGCCGGCATGCAACTCGGCAAGCGCTTGATTCCAAACGCCTTCCTGTGCGCGGACGAAGCGATCGAGATCGGTGGCGTCGGGCTCGGTCATGCGACAGGCAACCGCCGGGGCCTGTCTTGCGTTCCATGACGATGCGTCCGATCCTTCTCGCCATGGGCCTCGCCCCGATCCTCTGCCTCGCGGCCTGTGGCGGCGCGCGCAAGGCGGAGGCCCCCGACAATGCCGCCGCCGCAGGCTTCGTCCCGCCGCCGACGCAGATGCCCAAGCCGCTGCCCGGCCAGGCGCATGCCGATGCGCTGACCGCCTATGTCGGCAAATATCCGACCGATGCCGTCGATGGCGTCGGCTTCTATGATCGTACCGAAGTGGCGCGCGCGCTGAACGATGCGGTGGGCGACGAACGCATCCGCCGGCGATTCGTCAACCGCGATGCGGTGACCGTGCCGATCTTCCGCACCGCCGATGGCCGCATCGCCGCGCACGGCTGCATGCCGCACGATTGCGGCGATAACGACTGGACGCTGGTGCTGGGCGCCGACGGATCGCGCGCGGAAGCGTGTTACCACGATGCCGACACGATGGGCGACCGCAGCCGCTGGTTCGCCGCAAACAAAGCGCCGGCGATGCGCGCCGGCGATTGCCCGCAGGAGCAAGGCTGATGCTGGAACATATCCCCGCCTGGCTGGGCAAGGCACTGTCCGACGTGCGCGCGGGCGCGGAAAAGCTGGCGATCGCGCGCGGCACGCTGGGCATTGCGATCCCGCGGATCGAGCTGATGAGCCCGGCCTTCGCCGATGGCACGCGGCTGCCCGAACGCTTCACCGCGGACGGCGATGGCGTGTCGCCGCCGCTGGTCTGGGGGCCGCTGCCCGAGGGCACGGCGCATCTCGCCTTACTGGTCGAGGATGCCGACGCACCGGCACCGCAACCGCTGGTCCATGCGGTCGTCTGGGGCATGCCCGCCGACACGGGTCGGCTGGACGAAGGCGCGATCCGCAGCGATGGCGCGGGAACGCCCGAGCGCGACGTCGGCCGGAATTCCTATCTTCGCGAAGGCTGGCTGCCGCCTGACCCGCCGACCGGTCATGGCAGCCATCGCTATGCCTTCCAGCTGTTCGCGCTTGATGCAGGCGTCGGCGATCCGGGCGAAACGCCCGGCCGTACCGCGATGCTGGAGGCGATGGCGGGGCATGTGCTCGCCGCCGGGGTGTTGATCGGCACCTATAGCCGGGGCGAGGATGCGCCGGTCGGGCCGATCGGGGCGGTCGCAACCGCCGGGTAGGTCGTCAGCCGGTCAGCCGATGGTGCCGGTGCTCTGGCTGGCGAGGACGAGAACGGTGGTGCAGAAGGCCGACAGCGCGAGTGCGAAGCTGCGATACATGATGCGTCTCCCCAGGGCTTGCGGGGATCAGGCGATCGGCAGGACGGGGACGGCGGCGCTGATCGCGAGGCCGGCGAAGGCGAGCGCGGCAATGACCGAGACGGCGGCGCGCTGAGCGATATCGAAGCGGATGGACATGGTCTTTTTCCCTTTTGCTGCGGCGGGCGAACCGTTCGTCGCCGCATGCCAGGGACTTTGCAGCCATCGTGCCAAATGCAAAAAACCGCGGATTTGCGCGGTTTTCTTCGACAGCTCAGATCAATTTGGGAATTTACGCCACGGCGATGGCGCGGTTTACGCCAATATCAGGCGGCGCACACCCGGTCGCGGCCATCGCTCTTTGCGGTGTACAGCAGGCGGTCGGCGCGCTCGAACGCGGCATCGATCGTCTCGCCGGTCTGTACGGCGGTGACGCCGATCGACAGCGTCACCTGGCCCAGCGGCTTGTCGGTTTCGCGCAGGCGGAAGCGTTTGCCGGCGATGACACTGCGCGCCCCGTCGAGGTGCGCGGCGGCATCGGCGAGGGTCAGGCCGTGGATCAGAATCGCGAATTCCTCGCCGCCGTGGCGGACGACGAGATATTTCTGACATTCCTCGCTGAGCGTGCGCGCGACGGCGGACAGGACGCGGTCACCGATCTGGTGGCCGTGCGCATCGTTGATCCGCTTGAACCGGTCGATGTCGCAGACTGCGAGGCAGAATGGCCCTTCGAGTTCGCGGCGATGATCGAACGCCTCGCCGAACGCGCGGCGGTTGGGCAGGCCGGTGAGCGCGTCGCGGCGCGCGGTGTCGTTCGCTTCGGCAAGCTTGGCGCGGAGCGTTTCCGCCTCGCGCGTCGCCTGGTCGAGCCGCACCTCGGCATCGCGCACGCGGGCCAGCATCGTGCCGGCGATGCGCGCGATCGCGTCGAGACCCGCCGGCCCCGCCGTATCGATCGCCGCCGCGCTTTCGGCGAGGTCCGCACCGAAATCGCGCGTCTGGTCCTGCATCGCGCGCATCATCGTCGCGAAATCGTCGACCTGCGCCTGGGTCGCTTCGACCAGGCGAACCGCCTCGTCCTCGACCTCCGACTGGTGGTCGCGATAGCTGGGGCGCGGCGGCTCCGCTTCGGGCTGAACCGCGGCCCCCAGCATCACGCGCCCGCCGAGCTTTTCGATGTCGGATCGGCTGAGGCGAAAGCCACCATCGGTCAGCCGCATCACCGCCTGGGCGATCGCGCCGTCCGGATTGGTGATGACATCATAGGCGAAGGTGTAATGGGCCGGCTCGGGGCTGAGGCCCTGAGACGCGAGAAAGTCGCCGATTCGGGTGAATAGATCACCCTTGCCGTCCTTTCGCGCTGCCAACGGCCCGTTCATCTACGCCCTTTCCGGTGTTCCGCGATGTGTACCCGCGAAATGTTATCAGGAAGTTTCCGTGGCTTCACTTCGCTGCGAGGCGACGAACCGCGGCGAGCGTCAACGCCACATGCTGCGCAGGGTTCATATCGTCGTGGACGAACGCGATTTTGCCGTCGCGGCCGATGACATAGCTGGTCCGCTTGGTCAGCGCGCGGCCGCCGGCGTTGAGCGCGACGTCGTAATTCTTGATCACCGCGGGCCCCGCGCTCGCCACCGCGAACTTGCCCGCGCACTTTTCCGCCGAGAAGCGCTGCAGCGTCGGCACGTCGTCGGCCGACATGCCGATCACGGTCGCGCCGGCCTTCTGAAATTCGGGAATCGCCTCGGCAAAGGCATGCGCTTCGGCGTTGCAGCCACCGGTGAAGGCCGCGGGGAAGAAATAGAGGACGACCGGGCCCTTCTTGAGCTGCTGGGCGAGATCGATGCCGACGACCTGGCCGGCGACCGCGCCGCGCGTGGCGAAGGTCGGCGCCTTCGCACCCACCGGCAGGCCGGCGATGGCGGGGGTGGCAACAAGCGCGATCGTGGCAATAGCGGCGGAAAACAGACGCATGGAAGGGATCCTCTCGCAAAGACGTGACCGGACCCTAGCGCCTGGCCCTGCCCCGCGATAGGGCTGCGATCATGCCGATTACCGCCGCCGATATCCAGCTCGCCCAGCGCCTCGCCGACGCCGCCGGGGCGGCGATCCGCCCCTATTTCCGCGCCGACCACGGCGTCGAGCTGAAGGACGACCGCTCCCCCGTCACCCGCGCCGATCGCGAGGCGGAGGCGGCGATGCGGCGGCTGCTGGATGCCGAGGCGCCGGGCGACGGCGTGGTCGGCGAGGAATATGGCACCAAGGACGGCGTGACCGGGCGGCAATGGGTGCTCGACCCCATCGACGGCACGCGCAGCTTCACGGTGGGGCGCGCGATCTTCGGGACGCTGATCGCGCTGGTCGAGGATGGCTGGCCGCTGCTCGGCATCATCGACCAGCCGGTGCAGCGCGAACGCTGGCTGGGCGTCGCCGGCCGGCCGACGACGTTCAACGGCAAGCCCGCCCGCACGCGATCCTGCGCGCAGCTGGAGGGGGCGATCGTCGCCACCACCAGCCCGCACCTGTTCGCGGATGGCGACGTGCCGCATTACATGGCGCTCGTCGCCGCAGCCTCGGGCGGGCATGCGCGGCAGGGGCCGGTCTATGGCGGCGATTGCTACAATTACGGGCTGCTGGCGAGCGGGCATCTCGACGTGGTCGCGGAATCCGGGCTGCAGCTGTATGACTTTGCCGCGCTGGTGCCGGTGGTCGAGGGCGCGGGCGGGCGGATGTGCGACTGGAACGGCGACCCGCTGACCGCGGCGAGCGCGGGCCACGTGCTGGCGATCGGCGACCCGGCGCGGACGGACGACGTGCTCGAGGCGCTGCGCGCGGCGCATGGGCATGATCACTGAGGTTTGATGGGTCCGTCATTCCGGCGGCGGGGCGGGCCTTAACCTTTGACGTTGCGGCTGGATGCGCGAGGGTAGCGCGTCTGGAGTCCCGCCTTCGCGGGAATGACGGCGTGGTGGAGGGGCGCCCTCTCCACCCGTCATCCCGGCGGGGGCCGGGATCCATGGTGGCGGTGACGGCAGCGTTTGCGCGCCGACGCTTATGGCGCGCTGTCCATGGATCCCGGCGTTCGCCGGGATGACGGGGTGAGGTTACGGCACGTCTTGGCCGTCGGTGTGCGGGACGCCCGCCTCACACGGCCCGTCATTCCCGCGGAGGCGGGAATCCATACCCTCTGACGTTGCGGCTGGATGCGTGACGGTAGCGTGTCTGGATTTCCGCCTACGCGGGAATGACGGATTGTTAGAGGGCCCCCCTCACCCCTCAGAAGATCCCCAGGAACTTCTTGCGCTGGGTCTTGCGTTCGCCGCCGGAGGCCTTGCCGTTTTCCTCCTTGGCGGTCGTGCCGTGGCCGACGTCGTCGCGGAGGGCGCCCTTGGTGGTGCGTTGCGCCGCGGCGGTGTCGCCCGCGAGGACCGGGCCGCAGGCGGCGGCCTTGGCGTCGCCGACATCGACGAAGGCGAGGATGCCCGCCACCGGCGTCGCGACCACCGCCAGCCCCAGGCCGGCGCCGGCGCGACCGAGCAGCTGGTTGCTGATCACGTCGAGCTTGGGATGCGCGAAGGTGCCGCCGATGCCAACGGGCGACTGCCCTGAGAACAGGCTGAACTTCTTGCCGTCCGCGCGGATGGCGAGGTCGACGCCCTCGGTCCGGAAGCTGAAGCCGCCGCGGCCGAGGACCACGTTCTTCGACGTATCGATCAGGATCGGGTCCGCCGCCGCGACGCCGCCGCGTACGGTGAAGCCGACCAGCCCGCAGTTGATGCGCACGGGCTCCTTCAATTTGTCCTCGAACATCTTCTGCACGAAGGTGCCGATATCGAGTTCGGACAATTGCGCATTGCCGGTCGTCAGATCGCCCTGCGGAATGACGAAGGCGATGCGCCCGCGCGCGGTGCTAAGCGAATCGTGGATCGTATCGCCGCGCCCGTCCAGCCGGATGCGGCCGTGGATCGTGCCGGTCGTCCCCGCCTCGGCAACGCCATAGCCCTTGAGCAGCCGGCCGAGCGGCGTCGGCGTCAGCCGGATATCGTAGCGGACCGCCGACGGCCGGGCGCGCGTGTCGAACACCACATCGCTCGCCACATTGCCGCGCGCCATCGCGAAGGTGAGCGGCGACAGCGCCAGCCGACCGTCCTTCAGCGCCAGCGTGAGGTCGACGTTGCTGATCGGCACGTTGCGCGATCGCACGACGCCGACCGTCCACTTCAGGTCGGCATCGAAGCGCTGCATCGTCGCGATCGGCAGCGCCGCGTCGGGCAGCAGCCGGCCGCTCGCCGCCCCGGCCGCCGCCGCCGCGGCCTCCGCGCCCTTGGTCGCGACGATATCGGGATTGTAGCCGATGAAGGGCGCGGCATCGATGATGTCGAGGCGCTTGGTCGCGAGCGTGGAGTCGAGGTGGAGTCGCTCGCCCGTCGTCACGGTGAGCGTGCCGGCAAGGTCGGTCGCCCCCGCCACGCCGGTGAGGCGGGTGAAGCGATAGTCCACGCCGTCCTTCACCATTTGGCCGCGGACGCGGTAGGTGCGCGTATTGGGGATGGCGACGCCGATGATGCCGAGCAGGTCCGCCATGTTGCGCCCCCGCGCGGCGACCGACAGCGGCACGCGCTCGATCTCAGCGAGCGAGGGCAAGGTGCCCGCGACGTCGATGACGTTCCCCGCCGCACGCATCCGTGCGACGAGCTGGTTCTGGCCGCGGTTCACCGTCGCATCGGGCGTGAGCAGCCGCGCGGTCAGCGTGAAGGGCGCGGTGCGGATACGGCCGGTGCCGGTGACGCCGACCGACTTGCCGATACGCGCATCGGTCGACCGGATGTCGGCGATGGCGAGGTCGGCCAGGACCTGCATGCGCGGATCGACGTAGCGCACGGTCGTGCCGCGTACGTTGGCGACGTCGATGCGCGGGAAGTCGAGCGGCTTGCCGCCCTTTTTCTCACTGAACGTCCAGGTGTTGGTGCTGTGGTCGGGCTTCCATTCGAGGTCGACCTTGCCGTCGACGAGATCGAGCCAATAGAGCCGGCGCTTGCCCCACAGGAGCGACAGTGGCGCGATCCGCGTGTCGATCCGCGCCGCGTCGAACAGATAGGGGCGGCTGGCCCAGGCGGGATTGGCGATCGTCATCCGTTCGGCGACGAACTTGATCTTGAACGGCGCGAAATAGAGCTGGAAGTCGCCGTCGATCCGCACCGCGCGATGCGTCTGGCCGCCGACGAATCGTTCGAAGGGCGCGCGCAGGAAGCGGCCCTTGGTGATATAGAGCACCAGCCAGATCGCGACGATCAGCGCGATGACCGCGAGCACGATGTTGCGCGCGATTCGCCACGCCCGGCGGCGGCGCGCGGGCGGGATCGTCTGGGACGGGGCGGATGCGGACGTCTCCATCGAGTGGCCAAGCGCGTGCGCCCTCGTTCCGGTTCCGCATCGGTCGCCCGTCCTTGCGTTTTGCGTGCGGCGGCGGTAAGGGGCCCGCTTCCCGAGCGAGGCGCTACAGGACTGCCCGGCCATCAAGGGCTGCCGCGGCTGTCCATGCCTGCTCATAGCGAAAGGACCAAAATGCCCAAGCTCAAGACCAAGAGCGGCGTCAAGAAGCGCTTCAAGCTGACCGCCAGCGGCCTGCTGAAGCACGGCGTCGCCGGCAAGCGCCACCGCCTGATTTCGCACAACAGCAAGTACATCCGCCAGAACCGCGGCACCAAGGTGCTGTCGAAGGCCGACACCGCGACGGTGAAGGCCTGGGCGCCGTACGGCCTCAAGTAAGGAGATCAGGACATGGCACGCGTCAAGCGGGGCGTAACCACTCGCGCCAAGCACAAGAACATCCTGTCCCAGGCGAAGGGCTATTACGGCCGTCGCAAGAACACGATCCGTATCGCTCGCCAGGCCGTCGAAAAGGCCGGGCAGTATGCGTATCGCGACCGCAAGGTGAAGAAGCGGACCTTCCGTGGTCTGTGGATCCAGCGCATCAACGCCGGCGTCCGCGCGGAAGGCCTGACCTATTCGCAGTTCATGCACGGCCTGAAGCTCGCCAACATCGCCCTGGACCGGAAGGTCCTGGCCGACATCGCGATGCACGAGACGGCGGCCTTTGCCGCGATCGTCGCGCAGGCGAAGGCGGCTCTGCCCCAGGCCGCGTAACGCGCCTGACGGACGGAATGCGAAGGGGCGTCGGTGGCAACACCGGCGCCCTTTTCGGTTCTGGCTCTCCCTTCGTCATCCCGGCGCACGCCGGGATCCATGGATTGGGGCCACTGGCGTTTGCGTGCTACCATCGGCCACACCCCCCTCCATGGATCCCGACTTTCGTCGGGATGACGAAGGTGGGGGCGGGAAGGGGCAACCCATTCATGCGCGACGTCTTCCAGCCTTGCGTCTACATTCTCGCCAGCCGTCGACATGGCACGCTCTATATCGGCGTCACCTCAAACCTGCTCGCACGCCTCGTCCAGCATCGCGAGGGCTTGATCCCCGGCTTCACCAAGGCATACGGCGTCCACGCCCTCGTCTGGTATGAGGTACACGCCACGATGGAAGCCGCCATCGTGCGCGAGAAGCGGCTGAAAGAATGGCGGCGCGCGTGGAAGATCGAGTTGATCGAAGCGCAGAACGAAGACTGGGGCGATCTCGGCGTCGGATTGGGGCTTGCCCCCCTGCCGCCGGTCCCGACGAAAGAGAGCATGACGTGACGCAAGACCTCGACACCCTGCGCGGCCAACTGATCGCCGCGATCGAATCCGCCGCCAGCCTCGATGCGCTCGAGGCGGTGCGGGTCGAGGCGCTCGGCAAGCAGGGCAGCGTCACCACGCTGCTGAAGACCTTGGGCAAGATGAGCCCCGACGAGCGTCAGGTCGAAGGGCCGCGGATCAACGGCCTGCGCGAGGCGGTCGCGACCGGCATCGCCACGCGCAAAGAGGCGCTGGAGCGCGCGGCGCTGGATGCGCGGCTGGCGAGCGAAACGCTCGACATGACGCTGCCCGCCGACGCGCCGCTCGCCGGCACGGTCCACCCGGTCAGCCAGGTGATGGACGAACTGGCCGAGATCTTCGCCGATCTGGGCTTCGCGGTGGCGACGGGGCCGGAGATCGAGACCGACTGGCACAATTTCAGCGCGCTCAACATTCCGGAGACGCATCCGGCGCGCGCGATGCACGACACCTTTTACCTGCAACAGGGGATCGACGCGAAGGCGGACGGCAGCTTCGACGAGCGCGCGACCTTCTCGCTGCTGCGCACGCATACGTCGCCGGTGCAGATCCGCACGATGCTGAACCAGCAGCCGCCGATCCGCATCATCGCGCCGGGCCGTACCTATCGCTCCGATTCGGATGCGACGCACACGCCGATGTTCCATCAGGTCGAGGGCTTGGTGATCGACAAGGGCATCACGCTCGGCCACCTGAAGTGGACGCTGGAGACGTTCCTGAAGGCGTTCTTCGAGCGCGACGACATCGTGCTGCGCCTGCGCCCGAGCTATTTCCCGTTCACCGAACCGAGTGCGGAGGTCGACGTCGGCTATACGATCGAGAAGGGCAAGCGTGTGATCGGCGGGTCCGGTGGCGGCTGGATGGAGGTGCTCGGCAGCGGCATGGTCCACCCCAAAGTGATCGAAGCGTGCGGGCTGGACCCGAACGAGTGGCAGGGTTTCGCCTTCGGCTGCGGGATCGACCGACTCGCCATGCTGAAATACGGCATGGACGACCTTCGGCCCTTCTTCGACGGCGATATCCGCTGGCTGAAGCATTACGGCTTTTCCAGCCTCGACGTGCCGACGCTGTCGGGCGGCGTCGGGGCGGCGTAAAGCTCCGCGCTCGTATCCGTCATCCCGGCGAACGGGTTCCCATCGAAGTAATACTTCGATGGGCCCCAACGCCGGGATCCATGGATACGGCGCAGGACATAAGGATACGGCCTGCCCGCCCCAAGGCCGACCGCGTCCATGGATCCCGGCTTTCGCCGGGATGACGATCAGAACGGAACGACCGATGAAATTCACCCTCTCCTGGCTCAAGGACCACCTGACCACCGACGCGAGCCTCGACGATATCGTCGACGGGCTGACGCGCATCGGGCTGGAGGTGGAGGGCGTCCACAATCCCGGGGAGGCGCTGCGGGCGTTCCGCGTCGCGCGCATCCTCAGCGCCGAGCGTCACCCGCAGGCGGACAAGCTGCAGGTGCTGAGCGTCGATGCCGGTGACGGCCCGATGCAGGTCGTCTGCGGCGCGCCCAACGCACGCGCCGGCCTCGTCGGCGTGTTCGGCGCGCCGGGTGCCTATGTTCCCGGTCTCGACGTGACGCTGAAGGTCGCGGCGATCCGCGGTGTCGAATCGAACGGCATGATGTGTTCGGCGCGCGAGCTGGAGATCGGCGAGGGCCATGACGGCATCATCGAACTGCCCGAGGACGCGCCGGTCGGCACCCCCTATCCCGATTATGCCGGGCTGAACGATCCGGTCATCGACGTGTCGATCACGCCCAACCGGCAGGATTGCATGGGCGTTCACGGCATCGCGCGCGACCTCGCCGCCGCCGGCCTCGGCACGCTGGTGCCGCCGACCGTGCCCGCGATCGACGCGCAGGGCCCCGGCCCTGACGTAAGGATCGAGGACGCCGCCGGCTGCCCGGCCTTCTATGCACAGGCGGTCACTGGCCTGACCAATGGCGAAGCGCCGGAGTGGATGCGCCAGCGGCTGACCGCGATCGGTCAGAAGCCGATTTCGACCCTGGTCGACATCACCAATTACATGACCGTCGACCTGGGGCGGCCGCTGCACGTCTACGACCGCGCGAAGCTGACCGGCGGCCTCGTCGCGCGATCCGCCCGCGACGGGGAAACGATCGAGGCGCTGAACGGCAAGACCTACACGCTGCGTGAGGGCATGACCGTCATCGCCGACGATGCGGGCGTTCACGACATCGGCGGCATCATGGGCGGCGAGCATTCCAGCGTCACGCATGAGACGACCGACGTCGTCATCGAATGCGCCTATTTCGCGCCCGATGCGATCGCGCGGACGGGCCAGGCGCTCACGCTCACCAGCGATGCGCGCCAGCGGTTCGAACGCGGTGTCGACCCGGCATTCCTCGACGACGGCCTCGCCATCGCGACCTTCCTCGTCCAGCACTACTGTGGCGGCACGGCGAGTGCCGTCACCCGCGCGGGCGAACCGCCGCTGGCGCCGCGGACGATTCGCTACGATCCGGCCCGCGCCGAAACACTGGGCGGCCTTGCCGTGGCGCCGGAACGGCAGCGCGCGATCCTCGAACGGCTCGGCTTCACGGTCGACGGCGACTGGACCGTCACCGTGCCGACGTGGCGCCGGGATATCGACGGCCCCGCCGATCTGGTCGAGGAAGTCATCCGCATCGAGGGGATCGATAAGGTCGCGCCCGTCGCGCTGCCGCGCACGCCCGGCGTCGCGCGCCCGACCGCCACGCCCGAACAGAAGCTGGAACGCCGCGTCCGCCGCGCCGCCGCCGCGCGCGGGCTGGACGAGGCGGTGACGTGGAGCTTCCTGTCCGACGCGCAGGCCGCGCCCTTCGGTGGCGGTGCTTGGAGCCTCGCCAATCCGATCAGCGAAGACCTGAAGGTCATGCGGCCGTCGCTGCTGCCCGGACTGCTGTCGGCGAGCGCGCGCAACCTGAAGCGCGGCATCGCGACCGTGCGGCTGTTCGAGATCGGGCGCCGCTATCTGGCCGATGGCGAGCATCCGACCGTCGGTGTCGTGCTGGCCGGCCATGCGCGCGAGCGCGGCTGGCGTGGCGGAAAGGCGGCGGGCTTCGACGCCTATGACGCCAAGGCGGAGGCGCTGGCGCTGCTCGCCGCGGCGGGGGCGCCGGTCGACAATCTGCAGGTGATGGGCGAGGCAGGGGATGCGTGGCACCCCGGCCAGTCGGGCACGCTGCGGCTGGGGCCGAAGACGGTGCTGGCGCGCTTCGGCATGCTGCACCCCAGCCTACTCAAGGCGTTCGACCTCGACGGCGCGGTCGCCGCGGTAGAAGTGTATCTCGATGCGCTGCCCGCCAAGCGCAGCAGCGGCTTCATGCGCCCGGCCTTCGCGCCGCCGGCGCTGCAATCGGTGCGCCGCGACTTCGCCTTCCTGGTGCCGCAGGGCGTCAGCGCCGACGCGCTGGTGCGCGCGGTGCGATCGGCGGACAAGGCGGCGATCACTGGTGCGCGCGTGTTCGACGTGTTCACCGGCGCGGGCGTCGACGAGGGGTTCAAGTCGGTCGCAGTGGAGGCGGTGCTCCAGCCCGCCGACAAGAGCTTCACCGACGAAGCGCTGAAGGCCATCGCCGACAAGATCGTCGCGGCGGCGGCGAAACAGGGTGCGGTGCTGCGGAGCTGATCCGCGGCACCTTTGGCGGCACGGGCGGGCGACGCGGCCTGCCCGTACGCGTCGCCCCAGCGCTGGCTTGGGTCTTGGCGGCGTCTGGCGGACGCCTTCACCGGGAGACCCCGGCCTTCACTGGGTGACGGCTGGTTTTGGGCGGATGCATGAGGGCTTGGCCGAAGCGACGCGGTACGGCGGTGCTGCCTAACGCGGCGACGGGGCGGGCATGCACGCCCCCCAGCAACGAAGCCCTTCGCTGACCTCCCCCTCCGTCATGCCTTCGGCATGCCACCTCCCCCTGGCGGGGGATGATTTGAGGTGGCGCGATGTTAGAAGAGGCGGCCGCCGTTCGGCACCGGCTGATCGGGGGCGATCAGTACCACCTTGCCGTCCGCATCGGGGAAGCCGAGCGTCAGCACCTCAGACATGACCGGCCCAATCTGGCGCGGCGGGAAGTTGACCGCTGCGGCGACCTGACGCCCGACCAGCTCTTCGGGCGTATAGTGCGTCGTGATCTGCGCCGACGATCGTTTGACGCCGATGCCCTCGCCGAAATCGATGCGCAGCTTGATCGCCGGCTTGCGCGCTTCGGGAAAGGGCTCGGCGGCGACGATCGTGCCGACGCGGATGTCAACGCGCTCGAACTCGGCGAACGTGAGCGGGTCGGGGCCGAGCGGATCAGAAGTCGACATTGTCGTAATGCGCCGGAGGGCCGATCAGCTCCATCCGTTCGGACAGCAACGGGCGGAAGCTCGGGCGGCTCTTGAAGCCGCGATACCAGCGCGCGGTCTGGTCATGCCCCTTCCAGTCGATACCGCCCAAATAGTCCGCGACCGAAATCTGCGCGGCGGCGGCGAGATCGGCGAGGCTCATCGTCGCGCCGCCCAGCCAGTTTCGGTGATCGAGCAGGTAATCGGTGTAATCGAGATGGCTGACCGCCGCCTTCATTGCCTCGCGCAGGCCCTTGGCATCGGGCGAGGCGCGGTGGGCGAGGCGCTTGACGACGCGCTCGTGCAGCAGCGGCCCGGTGACGTCGCGATAGAAATGCGTGTCGAACCACGTCACCAGCCGGCGGATTTCGGCACGATTGGCGGCAGTGCCATTGATCGTCGCCGCCTTGTCGACCGTTTCCTCGAAATATTCGCAGATCGCCATCGAATCGATCAGCGGCGCGCCCGGACGGCTGGCGTCGACCATCACCGGCGTTTCGCCCGCGGGGTTCATGTCCATGAACTCGTCGCGCCGCTCCCACGGCGATTCGCGCACCAGCTGATAGCCGATGCCCTTTTCACCGAGCAGCAGCCGCACCTTGCGGCTGAACGGGCACAGGGGGAATTGGTAGAGCTGCCACATGCCTGCGGTGTTAGAAGCATGGGCGGATGGAGGGAAGCAGTGATGGCCTCAGATGACGGTGTTCGCATCATCGATGGCGTAATCCACATCGATCATGCGGAGATCGAAGCCGGGCTAAGCACACTGGCCGCGCGTTGGCAGGTCACCGTTGAGGAGGCGTTGGGGATCGTGCTGCGCAACGCCTTGGCCGAGCAGGGACGCGAGATGCAGGGCCAGCTGACGGTGGTGAGATAAGGACGCTCCCCGCCTATTCGTCATTCCGGCGCACGCCGGAATCCATGGATGCGTGCGGCTGATGATGCGCGCTACCGCGGTCTCACCGCCTTCCATGGATCCCGGCGTGCGCCGGGATGACGAAATGTTGTCGATCCCTATTCCGCCGCTACCGCCTCGACCGTGTCGTCGAGCGGGTGCGTCTGGCGGGAGAGCATTTCCTTCGGGATCACCTGCCAGAAATCGCCGGCGATCCGGTCCCAGTCGGCGAGCAGGCTCTTCGACCATTTGCTGTCTGTGGCGCTTGCGTGGCGTTCGACGAGGTCCTTGAGCACGCCTTCCCAATGCGCCGACGCCAATCGCTGCCAGACGATGCTATCAGGGTTGGCGCGGCGTTCGAAGGTCGCGTGCGGATCGTAGACGAAGGCCATGCCGCCGGTCATGCCGGCGCCGAAATTCTGGCCGACCGTGCCCAGCAGCACCGCGACGCCGCCGGTCATATATTCGCAGCCATTGGCGCCGCAGCCCTCGACCACCACGGTCGCGCCCGAATTGCGCACCGCGAAGCGCTCGCCCGCCTGCCCCGCCGCAAGCAACGTACCGCTGGTCGCGCCGTAGAGGCAGGTATTGCCCGCGATGGTATTGTCCTGGCTGGCGAGCGGGGACGACACCGCCGGCCGCAGGATGATCGTGCCGCCCGACAGGCCCTTGCCGACATAATCGTTGGCGTCGCCGAACACCTCCAGCGTGATGCCCTTACACATGAAGGCGCCGAGCGACTGGCCGGCGGAGCCGCGCAGCCGGATCGTGACGTGGCCGTCGGCGAGCTTGCTCATGCCGAAGCGGCGCGTGATCTCGCTCGACAGGCGCGTACCGACCGCACGGTGCGTGTTGCGCACCGAATAGGTCAGCTGCATCTTCTCGCCGCGGCTGAAGACGGCGGCGGCATCCTTGATGATCTGCGCATCGAGGCTGTCGGGCACGTCGTTGCGGAAGGTCGACAGGCTGAAGCGACGCTCGGCGTCGGTCGCGTCGACCTTGGCGAGGATCGGGTTGAGATCGAGGTCGTCGAGATGCTCGGCGCCGCGGCTGACCTGGCGGAGCAATTCGGTGCGGCCGATCACCTCGTCGAGGCTGCGCACGCCGAGGCGGGCGAGGATGTCGCGCACCTCTTCGGCGATGAAGGTCATCAGGTTGATGACCTTTTCGGGCGTGCCGACGAACTTGCTGCGCAGCGCTTCGTCCTGCGTGCAGACGCCGACCGGGCAGGTGTTCGAATGGCACTGGCGCACCATGATGCAGCCCATCGCGACCAGCGACAGCGTGCCGATGCCGAACTCCTCCGCGCCGAGGATCGCGGCGATGACGATGTCGCGGCCGGTCTTCAGGCCACCATCGGTGCGCAGGCGCACGCGGCCGCGCAGGCCGTTGAGGGTAAGGACCTGGTTGACCTCGCTGAGACCCATTTCCCACGGCGTACCGGCGTATTTGACGCTGGTCTGAGGCGAAGCGCCGGTGCCGCCGACGTGGCCGGCGACGAGGATGACGTCGGCATGCGCCTTGGCGACGCCCGCCGCGACGGTGCCGATGCCCGACGAGCTGACCAGCTTGACGCAGACGCGCGCACGCGGGTTGATCTGCTTCAGGTCGTAGATCAGCTGCGCGAGGTCTTCGATCGAATAGATGTCGTGGTGCGGCGGCGGGCTGATCAGTGTCACGCCCGGCGTCGCATGGCGCAGCTTGGCGATGAATTCGGTCACCTTGAAGCCGGGCAGCTGCCCGCCCTCGCCGGGCTTGGCGCCCTGCGCGACCTTGATCTCGATCTCTTCGCAGGCGTTGAGATATTCGGCGGTCACGCCGAAACGGCCCGACGCGATCTGCTTGATCGTCGAATTGGCGTTGTCGCCGTTTTCGTACGGGCTGAAGCGCTTGACGTCCTCGCCGCCCTCGCCCGACACCGCCTTGGCGCCGATGCGGTTCATGGCGATCGCCAGCGTCTCGTGCGCTTCGGGAGAGAGCGCACCTAGCGACATGCCCGGCGTGACGAAGCGCTTGCGGATTTCGGTGATCGCCTCGACCTGATCGACCGGCACGCCTTCGGCGGGGAAGTTGAACTGAAGCAGGTCGCGTAGATACACCGGCGGCAGATCGGCGACGCCGCGGCTGAACTGCAGATATTGCGTATAGCTGTCGGTCGACACCGCGGTCTGCAACAGGTGCATCAGCTGCGCCGAATAGGCGTGCGTCTCGCCCGTATGGCGCTGGCGGTAAAAGCCGCCGATCGGCAGCTTCGCGACGCCTTCGTCCCACGCCTGTTCGTGGCGGACGATCGCGCTGTAGTGGAGCGAGTTATAGCCCTCGCCCGAAATCTTCGCGGGCATGCCGGGGAACAGGTCGTTGACCAGGCTGCGGCTGAGGCCGACCGCCTCAAAATTATAGCCGCCGCGGTACGAGGAGATCACCGCGATCCCCATCTTGCTCATGATCTTGAGCAGCCCTTCCTCGATCGCGGTGCGATGGCGCTTGAGGCATTCGTCCAAGGACAGGTCGCCGAACAGGCCGCGGGTGTGGCGGTCGACGATCGCGGCTTCGGCGAGATAGGCGTTCACCGTCGTCGCGCCGACGCCGATCAGCACGGCGTAATAATGCGTGTCGAGGCATTCGGCCGAACGCACGTTGATCGAGGCGTAGGAGCGCAGGCCCCGGCGAACGAGGTGCGTGTGCACCGCCGCCGCCGCCAGCACGCCGGCGATCGCGATCCGGTCTTCGGAGACGTGCTCGTCGGTCAGGAACAGCTCGCTCTTGCCCTGGCGTACCGCCTGTTCGGCCTCGTTGCGGATGCGCTGGATCGCGGCGCGGAGCTTTTCGGGGCCGCCCTCGGCGTCGAAGGTGCAGTCGATTTCGGTCGCGGTGCGCGCGAAGTGCGCACGCAGCCGTGCCCAATGCTGGCCGGTGAGCACCGGCGAATCGAGCACGAGCACGCGGTCGCGCTGATCCTCGGTATCGAGGATGTTGGCGAGGTTGCCGAAGCGCGTCTTGAGCGACATGACATAGCGTTCGCGCAAGGAATCGATCGGCGGGTTCGTCACCTGGCTGAAGTTCTGGCGGAAGAACTGGCTGATCAGCCGCGGCTTGTCGCTGATGACGGCGAGCGGCGTGTCGTCGCCCATCGAGCCGACGGCTTCCTTGCCCGTCTCGACCATCGGCGCCAGGATCAGCTCCATATCCTCCAGCGTCTGCCCTGCCGCGACCTGGCGGCGGGTGAGGCCCGCGCGATCGTAGCGGACCAAAGCGTCGGGCACGTCGGGCAGATCGTCGAGCGTGTGGAATTCGCCGATCATCGCGGCATAGTCATGCTCGCCGGCGATCCGGTCCTTCACCTCGCGGTCGTTCATCACCCGGCCTTCGTCCAGGTCGACCGCAATCATCTGGCCCGGCCCCAGCCGGCCCTTGGCGACGATCGTCGATTCGGGGACGACGACCATGCCGGTTTCCGATCCGACGATCAGCAGACCATCCGAGGTGCGCGTATACCGCAGTGGGCGCAGCGCGTTGCGGTCGACGCCCGCCACCGCCCAGCGACCGTCGGTCATCGCGAGCGCAGCGGGGCCGTCCCACGGCTCCATGACGCTGGCGAGATACTGATACATGGCGGCGTGATCGCCGGGGACATCGGTGTCCTTCTGCCACGCTTCGGGCACCAGCATGATCTTCGCGGTCGGGGCATCACGGCCGGAGCGGCAGATCGTTTCGAACACCGCGTCGAGCGCCGCGGTGTCGGACGCGCCCGCCGGGATCACCGGCTTGATGTCTTCCGAATGCTCGCCGAACGCGAGGCTCGCCATGCGGATTTCGTGGCTGAGCATCCAGTTCTTGTTGCCGCGAACCGTGTTGATCTCGCCGTTGTGCGCGAGGCAGCGGAACGGCTGCGCCAGCCACCATTGCGGGAAGGTGTTGGTGGAATAGCGCTGGTGGAAGATCGCGACGCGCGATTCGAAGCGCTGGTCCTGCAAATCGGGATAGAAGACCGACAGCGATTCGGCGAGGAACAGCCCCTTGTAGACGATCGAGCGGCACGACAGCGAACAGATGTAGAAGCCCTGGATCTGCGCGGCGATGACGCGCTTTTCGATCCGGCGACGGACCAGATACAGGTTCTTCTCGAACTCGCCGGCATCGACGTCGTCCGGCATCGGACCGGCGATCATGATCTGTTCGATCTCGGGCCGCGTCGCCTGCGCCTTCATGCCGATGACCGACACGTCGACCGGCACCTGGCGCCAGCCGTAGATCGTATAGCCCGCCTCGATGATCGCGCTCTCCACGATCGTACGGCACGTTTCCTGCGCGCCGAGATCGGTACGCGGCAGGAAGATCATGCCGACCGCCAAGCGGTTGGGCAGCACCTTGTGGCCACTGGCGACGACCGCATCGTCGAAGAAGCGATGCGGCAGGTCGATATGGATGCCCGCGCCGTCGCCGGTCTTGCCGTCGGCGTCCACCGCACCGCGGTGCCACACCGCCTTCAGCGCATCGACCGCCGACTGCACGACGCGCCGCGATGCGCGGCCATCGGTGGCGGCGACGAGGCCGACGCCGCAGGCATCGCCTTCGCTATCGGGGCGGTACATGCCGTGTTCGGCGAGATAGGCGCGCTGGTCGGCCTTCATGGGGTCGGTCTTCATGGGGTCGGTCATCATGACGTCACCTTGGGATCGTGGAGTTTGCTCGGATCGACACCCAGCGCCTTGGCAAGCTTGGCGCGTTCGGCGGGGGTCATGGTGTCGAGTTTACGAACCGGCGGCAGGCCGGCGGTGGCTTTCTGCGCCGCTTCGATGAAATGCGGCATCTGCTGCATCATCTTGGGCATGAGATCCTTCATCGACGCCATCACCGCTGGATCGGTCATGATCGTCGTCGCGCGGGCGGCATATTTGGCGCCGGTCGGGGTCGAGAAGTACCGGTCGAGGTCGGTCAGTTCGGCAACGGTGAAGTGATCGGCGTAGGCGTGTGCCATCGCCTCCCGCAGCGTCGGTTCCATCGTCGTGAAGAAGTCGCCCATTGCGCCGAACATGGCCTGCATCGTCAATTCCTGACGCCGCTGCCAATACGGATCGTAGATCGCCATCACCTCTTCGATGTTGACCTTGTCGAGCGCCTTGGCCTCTGCCGGTGTCAGGCCACCCAGTTCCGCGATCTGGCGGAGCGGCATCGCTTTCAGCGCGTCGCCCATGCTGCCCGTGATCGCCTGCATCGACCCCGACATGACGGTTTTGTAGACGCCCGGTGGCAACAATCGCGCGGCAACCTTGCGCGCCTCGACAAGCGCGTCTTGCGAAGGCGGGGCCGTCTCGGTGGCGACGACCGGCGCCGATGGCGCGGTCTGTGCCGATGCCACGCCCGGCATAAGGGCGCACAGCGCCGCCGCGATCCTCATGGTCTTCACGCCGCGACCCTCCCGGCCTTTGCCTTGGCCTTCAGCCACTTGTGCATCGTCGCGGCGACGTCGCGGCCGTCGCGGATGGCCCAGACGACCAGACTCGCGCCGCGGACGATGTCGCCGGCGGCGAACACGCCGTCGAGGCTCGTCATCAGCGTCTTGCCGTCGACCAGCACCGTGCCCCAGCGGCTGACGCCCAGTTCGGGCGCGCCGAACAGCGTCGGCAGATCCTCGGCATCGAAGCCCAGCGCCTTCACGACCAGATCGGCCTGAAGCGTGAAATCGCCGCTGGGATCGGGTTCGGGGGCGCGGCGGCCGCTGGCGTCGGCGGCGCCCAGCCGCATTTTCCGCGCGCGCACCGTGCCGTCGGCGTCGAACGCGGCAGGGGCGGAGAGCCAGACGAATTCGGCGCCCTCCTCCTCGGCATTGGCGACCTCGCGCTGGCTGCCGGGCATATTGGTGCGATCGCGGCGATAGAGGCACTTCACGCTGGCCGCGCCCTGGCGGATCGCGGTGCGCACGCAGTCCATCGCGGTGTCGCCGCCGCCGATCACGACGACATGCTTGCCCTCGGCATTCAGCGCGCCACCATCGAACGCCGGCACCGCATCGCCGAAGCCCTTGCGGTTCGACGCGATGAGATAGTCGAGCGCCGCGACGACGCGGCTGTCGTCGCCGCCCGCGACGTCGAGCGCGCGCGCCTTGTAGACGCCGGTCGCGATCAGCACCGCGTCATGACGCTGGCGCAATGCGTCCAGGCTCGCATCCTCGCCGACACGGAAGCCTTCGTGGAAGACGATGCCGCCCGCCTTCAACCGCTCGACGCGGCGCATGACGACGGGCTTTTCGAGCTTGAAGCCGGGGATGCCATAGGTCAGCAGCCCGCCAGCGCGGTCGTGCCGGTCGTAGACGTGGACCTCATAGCCATGGCCACGCAGATATTCGGCGGCCGTCAGGCCCGCCGGCCCCGCGCCGATGACCGCGACCGACTGGCCGCGCGCAGGCCCCGGCACCAGCGGCTCGACCCAGCCTTCTTCCCAGGCGGTGTCGGTGATGAACTTCTCGACGGATCCGATCGTCACCGCGCCATGGCCGGTGAATTCGACGACGCAATTGCCCTCGCACAATCGGTCCTGCGGGCAGATGCGACCGCAGATTTCGGGCATGGTCGAGGTGGAATTGCTGAGCTCATAAGCTTCGCGCAGCCGCCCCTCGGCGGTCAGGCGCAGCCAGTCGGGGATATGGTTGTGCAGCGGACAATGGACCGAGCAATAGGGCACGCCGCATTGCGAGCAGCGCCCGGCCTGATCCTCCGCCGCCGGAGGCGCATAGCGCGCGGCGATTTCGGCGAAATCCTCCGCCCGCGCGGCAGCGTCGCGTTTGGCGGGATAGGCCTGCGGCCTGCCTACGAACTTCAGCATGGAATCGTGCGCCATAAGGCCTCCTCACGACCGCAATAGGAAGCGGAGAGGCCCCTGTCATGCGCAAAATGACCGATATGGCTTATTTGCTGACCTAGTTTCGGCGATTATCTTTGCGATCGACTCTCATCAATGTCACCGCGCGCCAAATTAGGTCCGTGTTAAGCCCTAACGCAACTGGAGCGCGACGAGCGCCACCGCGCCGACGATGATGCGATACCAGGCGAAGGGGGCGAAGCCGTGCCGGCTGACGATGCCGACGAACCAGCGGATCACCACAATCGCGACGACGAACGACACGACGAAGCCGATCGCGATGCTCAGCCACTCGCCCTGCCCCAGCGTCGCGCCTGACTTCAGCAGATCGTAGGCGGAGGCGGCGAGCATCGTCGGGATGGCGAGGAAGAAGGAAAATTCCGCCGCCGCGCGTCGATCGACCCCCATGCTCAGCGCGCCCATGATCGTAGCGCCCGAGCGGCTGACGCCCGGGATCATCGCCAGACACTGGACGACACCGACTCCCAGTGCGGTCGACCAGGGCATCGCCTCGACCGATTCGATCCGCGCCTGCTTCACCAACCGCTCGATGACGAGGATCGCGATGCCACCGACGATCAGCGCGACCGCGACGACCGTCGGGCTTTCCAGCAGCGCCTTCACCGCCTTGTACACGACGAGGCCGATGACCATCGCCGGCAGGAAGCCGAGCACGATGTTGCGCACGAAGGCGAAGGCGCCGGGCTTCTTCGCGAACAGGCCGACCGCGACATCCCAGAACCGCCGCCAGTAGAGGACGACGACCGCCAGGATCGCGCCGAGCTGGATGACGATGTCAAAGGTCGCGGTCGCCTTGTCCTGGACGCCGAGCAGCGTGCCGGCGAGGATCAGATGCCCGGTGGAGGAGACGGGCAGGAATTCGGTGACCCCCTCGACGATGCCGAGGAGGATGACGGTGAGGAGGTCCATGCACGGTCCTTAAGGCGGGGGGGCGGTAATGGGATGTCCGGTCGCCCGGGCCGGTCGATGCCACCCGCGCCCGTGGGCGGGGTGGCGACCGGCTCGGGGCGAACGGGAATGCGGTCGGGCCGTCCGCGTTATGCGGCGAGCGTGGCCGCGCGGCGACCGAAGCGACCGGTGCGACGGAAGCGGACGAGCCAGTCGGGCGCGACCGCCTGCAGCGGCGTCGGGTCGACGCTCAGTGCGGCCAGCCCCTCCGCCCCCGCTGCGACGACATTGTCGTGCTGGAGCATGAGCCACTGATCCTTGGTAATCGGCGCCAGCGGCAGCGCGGCGAGCAATGCGCCCGCAGCATCGGGCAGTTCGACGATCGAGGGGCTGCGGCCGAGCGTCGCGGCGATCCAGCGGATGATCTCGCCCATCGTCATCACGTCCGGCCCGCCGAGCTCGAACGTGCGGCCCGCATAGGCCGCGCCGGTCGCGTTCGCCATCGCATCGCCGACGTCGGCGGCGAAGACCGGCTGGAACTTCACCGGCGCGCGCAGCACCGGCACCACCGGGGACTTGGCGACCATGCCGGCGAAGCGGTTGATGAACTGGTCCTCGCGCCCGAAGACGATCGAGGGGCGGATGATCGCCGCCCCCGGGAAGGCCGCGCGCACCGCTGCCTCGCCGCGGCCCTTACTGCTGCCATAGCCCGATGGCGCATCGGGGTCGGCGCCGATCGCGGACATGTGAACCAGCGTCTCGACGCCCGCCGCAGCCGCCGCCTCGGCGACGTTGCGCGCGCCAGCTACGTGCAGCGCTTCGAAATTGCCGGACAGGATGCCGACCATGTTGATCACCGCATCCGCGCCTGCGACGGCGCGGGCGACCGTGTC
Source organism: Sphingomonas sp. NIC1 (assembly GCF_001638925.1). NCBI lineage: Bacteria > Pseudomonadati > Pseudomonadota > Alphaproteobacteria > Sphingomonadales > Sphingomonadaceae > Sphingomonas > Sphingomonas sp. NIC1. The sequence continues at coordinate 1,698,589 of NZ_CP015521.1, read as the reverse complement.
CGGCTTGGTCACGTCCGCCGCGACGAACTGCGTCTGGCCGAGGCCACCGAGCGGGCGCAGGAACCAGGCATGACGCGGATCCCGCTCGGCGATGCGCACCCGGGCGCCGCCGCGCAGCAGCGCCTGCACCACATAGCGACCGACGAAACCGCCGCCGCCGAAGATCGTAACCAGCTTGTCCTGCATGCGCCTCGGGCCTTTTTTTCGTCGCTGTCCTGACAATCGCCCCCTTGCCCCTCAAAAGGCGTGTTGACAAGGCACATGGCCGCCCCCTAAAGGCCGCCACCTACCCCGTGCCCAGATGGCGGAATTGGTAGACGCACCAGCTTCAGGTGCTGGCGATCGCAAGGTCGTGGAGGTTCGAGTCCTCTTCTGGGCACCACTTTCTCCTGCGATATGCAGTTGAGACCGAGATGGAAACGAGGAGCATGCTGTTGGGCTGCTCTGGTTTTGTTTTCACACGCGGCGCCGACCCGATCTCGAATATTGGCAGGCAGAGCTGCTTTCTTTATAATTCTTTGAGGTCTCAGGCGACGGCCAGCGTATCGGCCTGCCGGAGCTGCAACAGAATTATCACGCCGACTCGGGTGTTACCCGGCGGCGATCCGCAGTCGATCGGCTGCGGACGGTCCGAGGTCGTCTTTCCCAAACCACGGTGCTTGATTGACCACGACGGGCTCAGGTTCGGATGACAGCCCACCAGTCTCGGCGAGACCTGTCTATCGCGATGCGCGCGCCGGCCTAACCTTTCCGCCATCAAACCCACGCAAACACGTACTTCGCCTGGCGAGCGAGCGATGCGCCGATGGCGGAGCCAGATGATGGCAGTGCCGAGGCCGGCTGACCGGGACATGTTTGAAGGCCCTGCGGGGATGTTACTTTAGGCTTCGGGGATCGACCTTCGGACACAAGGACATACCGCCTTTAACGGCTCCTAAGGCGGCCGCCAGCGCGCAGAGAGCGTTGATCTCGATGTGGATATTTCGACGCCATACCGCCTCTCAGCGCATCCTACGGCGTCGATGCTAGTGGCAACGGTCCCATCGCCCGGCTCGATCGGCGGGGCACCGTCGCCTACCACTCGCGCCCTCTGCGGCCTCAAGGCGCTCGGAGGGACCACCGGCACGACACGCTTGAGCTCCATTCTGATCTGGACAGCATGCCCGCGCCATAGCGACCCTACTCTATTGATCTCCTGCGCCCGTCAGCGGCGGCCCCGGTGCGTTCGTCTAGGTCAGCGCACGCAACGATCAGAACGGCGCGGGTGATGGCCTTTTTCGCCCTCGTAGCCCCGGATGGCACGAATGAGGGCCGAGACCTCGTTCGACGCGATTTGCGCCAGTTGGTAGGCGCATGGCTCGGTCGCGGCCAACGGGTTGAGACGCTTGGAGGAGGCCGTCGCAGCCCAGCCATATGCAGTCGAAAAGCAGCAGATCTTTAGTTTTCAACCGGCCGTTGGGTGTCGGCCGGGACGTTAGGTGATGGTGGTGGCTGTCGTCTGGCGGCGTGGCGTTTTCGGGCGACGCGAACCGGCGGTGCGGCGGCCGTGACGTTAGGCGGTGCTCGTGGCCGTCATTCGGTGGCGTGGTGCTTTTGGGCACCTCGAGTGGGTGATCAGTTCCTCTGTGAAGTCAGGCGCGCGCCGCGGACATTGCGGCGCATATCGGAGCGGTTCTGTTGTGAGGTTGCGCTGTGGATTGGATGTGGGCCCAAACGCACGAAAGCCCCGGACTGGGTGGTCTGGGGCTTTTGTGAGGGTTGGTTGCGGGGACAGGATTTGAACCTGTGACCTTCAGGTTATGAGCCTGACGAGCTACCGGGCTGCTCCACCCCGCGCCAAGGACCATCAAAGTGGGCTTTGATGGAGTGTCCGTTGGAGACGCGAGAACCCTCGCTTGTGGCGAGGGTTGCGTGTCCCGTTGGGACGAAATCATGAATGGGTTCTTGTTTCCCGCACAGGCTTCAATGCCTGGCGACGACCTACTCTTCCACTGCTTAGGCAGTAGTACCATTGGCGCAGTCGGGTTTCACGGCCGAGTTCGGGATGGGATCGGGTGGGACACCGACGCTATAGCCACCAGGCAATGAAGCGTGTGCGGGAGCTGAGCCGCTCGGTCGGCACGCTTCATGCGTGCTGGCCGTGCGGCTGAGCTGTGGTTCAAATCGATGCGTGCACTGTTACTGTATGCGTATTCGTTATCTGGCGTTCGACGCTGACATCCACGCCTATCGTCGACAACCCAGGGTTGTCATTGATGGTGTGTCCTCTCAAGCGCGAATAGGACAATTAGTATCGGTTAGCTCCATGCGTTACCGCACTTCCACATCCGATCTATCAAGGTCGTGGTCTCCGACCGTCCTATGAAATCTTATCTCGAGGGAGGCTTCCCGCTTAGATGCTTTCAGCGGTTATCCCGTCCGTACATAGCTACCCTGCTGCGCCGTTGGCACGACGACAGGTACACCAGAGGTACGTTCAACCCGGTCCTCTCGTACTAGGGTCAACTCCTCTCAAATTTCGACGCCCACGGCAGATAGGGACCAAACTGTCTCGCGACGTTCTGAACCCAGCTCACGTACCACTTTAATTGGCGAACAGCCAAACCCTTGGGACCTGCTCCAGCCCCAGGATGTGATGAGCCGACATCGAGGTGCCAAACAACCCCGTCGATATGAGCTCTTGGGGGTTATCAGCCTGTTATCCCCGGCGTACCTTTTATCCGTTGAGCGATGGCCCTTCCACGAGGGACCACCGGATCACTATGACCGACTTTCGTCTCTGCTCGACTTGTCAGTCTCGCAGTCAGGCGGGCTTATGCCATTGCACTCTAACAGCCGGTTTCCAACCGGCCTGAGCCCACCATTGCGCGCCTCCGTTACTCTTTAGGAGGCGACCGCCCCAGTCAAACTACCCGCCACAGAGGGTCCCTGCACCGGCTAACGGTGCGAGGTTAGACATCAGAAAACAACAGGGTGGTATTTCACCTATGGCTCCACACCGGCTGGCGCCAATGCTTCAAAGCCTCCCACCTATGCTACACAGTTCTTTCCTAATGCCACTCTGAAGCTGCAGTAAAGGTGCACGGGGTCTTTCCGTCTAACCGCGGGTACTCCGCATCTTCACGGAGAATTCAATTTCGCTGAGCATGTCCTGGAGACAGTGGGGAAGTCGTTACGCCATTCGTGCAGGTCGGAACTTACCCGACAAGGAATTTCGCTACCTTAGGACCGTTATAGTTACGGCCGCCGTTTACCTGGGCTTCATTTCAGAGCTTGCACCCCTCCACTTAACCTTCAGGCACCGGGCAGGCGTCAGGCCCTATACGTCGTCTTGAAGCCGACTTAGCAGAGCCCTGTGTTTTTGCTAAACAGTCGCTACCCCCTGGCCTGTGCCCCCCACGAGAGCTTGCGCTTACGTGGGGCCTCCTTCTTCCGAAGGTACGGAGGCAATTTGCCGAGTTCCTTCAGGACACTTCTCTCAAGCGCCTTGGTATACTCTACCAGACCACCTGTGTCGGTTTCGGGTACGGTCTATACGGTGGGGCTATTTCCTGGGACAGTTTCGAAGCCTGACCAATCCGATAAGGTC